>OY781078.1:0-1620847 GCA_963676575.1 uncultured Methanocorpusculum sp. | reverse complement strand
AAATGTACATATGATGGAAAAGAGTTAAAATATCGAACGTGGGTATTGGAAAACAGACTGTTTCTTAATCCGCTTAATGACCTCTATCTTACCTCATACTATTTTGCAAATGATGCCATTAAAATTCCAGGAATTACTCAACTTATAAGGGAATATCCAATATATCAGGGCATTTTTAATCAAATAAAACAGGAATACATATTTGCCAGCTATTTGTATTATGAATCATTAAAGAAAAATAAATCCCCACACTTCTCTGAGAAAAATACAGAAATGTTTTGTGCTGAAATTGGTGGAAAGTATTCAATCCGCCTTGAGAAAATGAAAACAGCTTTTCGTTTATTATATTCATTGTTCGATAGGATAGCTTATTTTCTCAACATTTATTATAACCTTAATATTAAATATAATAAGATTTATTTTAAAACAATATGGTCATATTCACCATCAAATAACAAGAAATTACTCACGATATCTAATAATGAAGATTTAAATGCATTATACTGGATTAGCAAAGATTTCTATGATCCTAAAGTAAAGTCTACCAACCCAGATGCAGAAAGGTTAATTAATTTACGCAATTATCTGGAACATCGTTATGTTGTAATACAAGAGGATTATCTATCCCCGCCAACAGAAAAGAAAGATGATTCTGAGAAAGTAAATCACTTCGTTGAATATATATCTGAAGAAGAATTACATAATCGAATATTATCTATGCTTCAACTAACAAGAGAGGCAATTCTTACTTTGGCTATGGCAGTACATAAAGAAGAACGTGAACGTAATCAAAATATGAAAGAAAAAAATTACAAATTGTACTTCCAAAATATGAGGATCAGTGGAAACTATGAAGAAGAATAACCTCATTGATGATTGGGCTACATGCACAAAATAATGATACTTGCACCATTCGATATTCAGTGATTTGGATTATATTTGAGTAAATGAAGGTAAGAGGTCTATTTCCATCCAAAAATACCTTTAATACCCTACAGCACAAAAACACAACGTACAATGAAACCTCTTCCAATCAATATAATATCCATCGAAGGCTGGAAATCCATCAAAGACGTCGAGGTCACCTTAGGAAAAATCAACATACTCTTAGGTGCAAACGGATCCGGGAAAAGCAGTTTCCTTTCTGCCTTCGAGCTATTGGAGGCAGCATCTGACGAATGCCAACACCTTCGACATTACATCGAAAAAAATGGCGGGGCAAACAAAAACTTCCACTACGGGACTAAAATCACAGAAAATGTAGCTATAGGAATTTGTATCGAAGACCAACATAATTATAGTTTTATTCTGATCGCGGGAAAGGATGACAACGTCATACTCAGAAACGACCCAGAGTTCCGTGCTTTCATTCCCGATTCGAGTATCATCCACAGAAATGTTGCTAAAAACAAAAATACTCCTGATTTGAAAGAAAAACTCGAGCAATTCCAAACCCACTTCATCATCTACCACTTCCAGGACACGGGAAATACTTCTCCCTTAAAACGGGTCTCTGACATATACCAGACCAGATACCTGCATCCGGACGGAGACAACCTCGCAGCATTCCTCTACGAAATCAAAAATACCTACCCCAAAAACTACGAAAGCATCATCACTGTTATCAGGTTTGCCTTCCCTGACTTCAAAGACTTTATCTTCCAGAAAACAGGAGAAAACGTCAGACTCCTCTGGAACGACAGATATGCAGAACACTACGATTTCCCACTATCCGCCCTCTCTAATGGAACTCTGAGATTCATTGCTCTCTCCACCCTCCTCTTACAGCCCAACCCCCCGAAATTCATCATCATCGACGAACCCGAACTCGGACTCCACCCGGAAGCGATCGAGATCCTTGCAGAACTCATCAACCTCGCCTCTGCCAGCTCCCAGCTGCTTATATCCACACAATCCGTCCAGCTCGTAAACTGCTTCACCCCTGACGACCTCCTCATCGCTGAAAAAGAACACGGCGAAACAAAAATCACCAGACCGAACAAAAAAGACCTAGAAGAATGGCTGGAAGATTACACACTCGGTGAGATCTGGCGCAAAAATATCATGGGCGGCAACCCGTAATCATCATGCTCCTCAAAATCCACGTAGAAGGAGACACAGAAAAACGCTTTGTCAACAGAGTCCTCAAACCCCATCTGACCTCACTTGGCTTCATCGTCAAAGTCCAAACCAACCAGACTGATGCCACCCACTCAGGCGGGCTTTCCAACTACGCACAATTCCGCAAAAACACTCTTAGACTGCGAGGTCGCGAATCCTGCCTCATCACCACGATGATAGACCTCTATCAGCTGCCCTCTGATTTCCCAGGGAAATATGACACAGAATCCCGGAAAAATGCAGAAGAGAAAGTTTTGTTCCTCGAACAAAAACTCAAAGAAGATCTGCATGAACTCTCTCCAGACTTCATCCCCTACATTCAACTCCACGAATTTGAAGCCCTTCTTTTCTCCAACGTTGATATCATAAACAGAAACCTCCAAAACGCCACACCGTCAACATTGAGCAAACTAAAAACTGTTCTCCATAAATTTGACAAACCGGAAAGAATCAACACAAATAAAGGTCCATCCGTTCACCTTAAGGAAATTTACGAGAATCAATACCAGAAAATCTATCACGGAATTCCAATTGCAGAGCAGATCGAACTGGAGGAAATACGAGAAGCCTGCCCTCATTTTAATAACTGGCTGAAAAAGCTCGAAGAATACGCAAATACTCATTGCTGAACTGCATCCGATCACTCTCATAATTATGTGATGTACTTCACATTATTTTCACGAATTATGTGATGAAAACCACAATGTTTTTTCTAACGATCCAATATTCCCGTCCAACCCGCCAACTCGCAAGTCTATCGACTTGGTCGCAAATCAAAGCCTTGCTCGGCTAAGATCGCCGGCTGCGCCGTCGATCCGCCTCAGCTAAGGCCGCCCCTACGGGGTAGCCCGCCACCCAACAACCTATAAGACCCGAAACAACCAACCTCCTATACATGACATCAGCAGAAAACATGGAAAAACGCCTCGAAGAACTCGAGCGTGACTATGCCGACCTCATGGAACGGCTCCGCGACCTCGAACTGCAGGTCGGCAAGCTCACCGAGCGGAACCTGCACGGAAGCTGCTCCTCCTGCACCCTGCAGTAACCGGATCACTCCTTATTGATGAGCGCGATGACTTCCGCCCCGTTCTCGAACAGAGCACAACCGCCGTCATGCTCCCCGCCCACAAGACCAGCATCGATCAGCCTCGCAAAAAACGGCGAATTCACCGCATCCAGCAGAGAAACGTTCCGAATATTCCGGTCAGAATACGGCGAAAACGGGCACGGCTCCGCGGAACCATACGGATTGATATGGAAAAATCCTCTGTCGCCCGCAAGACACCCGCCCATATGCATCTCGTCCCCGGGGAATGAAATGAACACGATCCCCGGATACGCTGCTCTTATTTCGATCAGCCGCTGGTCCAGCTCCTCACGCAGGATCGGGGTGAGTTCAAGCCCCTTCGATCTGTGATCTATAGCCGTGTACTCGATATAGAACACGAGCCTGCAGGACCGGTCCCGCAGGAAATCCAGAAACTTGGCCGACGTCACTTCGGCAAGATTCGCCGCCGTGATCGTCACCGAGGCTCCATAGAGGATCTTCTCAGCACGGAGACGATCCATCGACAAAAGGATCGCGGCGTAGGTCCCCGACCCGCGGCGGGAATCCGTCTCATCCATGCCCCCTTCAATGCTGATGACCGGCACCATATTTCTGTTTTTATCGAAAACTTTCGTATACTCCGCATCGATCAGCGTCCCGTTCGTAAATATCGGGAAGATGATCGACTTGTGTCCGGCGGCCGCATCGATCAGATCACGGCGAAGAAGGGGTTCCCCTCCGGCGAGAAGAATAAACGAGATCCCCAGCTCCTCTGCCTGAGCAAAAATATGCTCCCACTCGGGAACACTCAGCAGTTCTCTGCCTGCCGGAACATCGCCGCACATAACCGTCGCTCTCGCATAACAGCCCGCACAGTGAAGATTGCAGGCCGACGTGATGCTCGCGATGAGAAAAGCCGGCATATTCGGATAGGCACTCCGTTTTTTCGCATTTTTCCGCTGCAGTTGCATCTGGGAAAGAAGAAACACCGTCTCCTTTTTATTCGAGAGCGTGCTTTTCAGGACATCTTTGATCAGATTCCCAATCGCGTCATTGAGATAGGTGGTAAGAAACGTATCCGGCATAGTAAGGTGTACATATCCTTATTTCAGATGCTAAAAGATTTTCTCTCGGGAGACCGCCGTACAGCATCCGAAATGACCGCAAAAGTTCCCGGGATCATCCAGAGAACGGGATATTCGATTTTAATACAGGTATATTTTTTACTGAGTACGGAGTATTATTCTGATAGATACAATAGGACATGAATATGGTTACTCAAACAGATCTGCTTATGGCAGTGGTGATCGTGCTTGCGTGCGCGGTCGGCGTGTTATTTATCAGCAAAAAGATCCATATCCCGTTCATTATCGGGTATTTTATCACAGGAATCATCGTTGGTCCCTTTGGTCTTCATCTGATCACCGAAGAGCAGGTCTCCGTCCTCGCAGAACTCGGTATCATTCTCCTGATGTTCACCATCGGTCTTGAGATCTCGCTCAAAAATCTCCTTTCCATGAAGAAGGTCGTCCTGATCGGCGGCGGTCTGCAAGTGGTCGTCACGACAGCCCTCATCTGGCTTGCCCTCCAGCTGGCGGGACTCCCCTCCAACACCTCATTGTTCCTTGGAATGATGGTCTCGGCATCGTCAACGGCCATCGTATTGAATATCTATCAGACAAAAGGACAGATGTCTACCAAAAACGGCAAGATCGCACTTGGCATTCTTATTTTCCAGGATCTCGCGGTCATTCCGATGATGATGCTTGCACCGATCCTTGCAGGACCTGCCGACACCGATCTTCTTGGAACCGTGCTGAACTTTCTGATCGGTATGGGAATGCTCGGTGCCATCCTGCTCGCTGCCATCTATCTCGTCCCGAAATTTCTGCAAAGGGTCGCCCTTACCCGGAGCAGTGAACTATTTATCATCTCGATCGTGACCATCTGTCTTGGGATCGCCTGGCTGATGTCCTTAAACGGTGTTTCTCTCACACTCGGAGCGTTCCTTGCTGGTGTCGCGATATCCGAATCTGATTACAGTCATGAGGTCATCGGACAGATCATGCCGATCAGGGATCTCTTGACCAGTTTCTTCTTTGTCTCTATCGGCATGCTGCTGAACCTTTCGTTCCTCGCGCATCATCTGTTTTTCCTCCTCATACTTGCCGCAGCATTGATTGCGGTAAAAATCGTGGTGAGCTTTGTCTCCATCAAAGCGATAGGGATAGCAACAAGTGTCGCATTTCTCTCGGCATTCGGTCTCTCGCAGATAGGAGAGTTCTCCTTTATTCTCGGAGCCACCGGTTATTCCAGCGGTATTCTGAGCGATAATATGTATCAGATATTTCTCGCGGTCTCGATCATGACCATGATCATGACGCCGACAATGATCGGTATCGCGCCGAAGTTCGTCGACCGGTTCTTCCCGGCACCGATTCCGGAGGGGGCCGGATATAGCGGAGCTGTCGACGGCGGGGAGGATGAACTCCCGAGCGGGCACGTCATCATCGTTGGCTACGGACTTACCGGTCACTACGTGGCAAAGGCACTGAAAAAAGTGGACATTCCCTATCTTATTCTCGAACTCAACCCGGAAACGGTGGCAACCGAGAAAAAGCTCGGGGAGAACATCATCTACGGCGATGCTTCAAGGGAGGGCATCCTGGAGTTTTCCGGGATCCAGAAAGCCCAGACAATTGTGGTCTCGATCCCGCAGATGGACACGACCAAGGCGATCGTCACTACTGCACGCAGAATGAATCCGAAGATCGGGATCATCACCAGATCGCGATATATCGCCGAGACCGCCGAGCTGTATCGTCTCGGAGCGGATGAAGTGATCGTTGATGAAAAGGAGGCGGCTCTCCAGATCTTCCATAGGATCCTTTCAAATCAGCAGGTGCCGGTACAGGACTTCGATCTGTATGCGAAACAGGCCAGAAACGAGATCTATGACAAATATATCGAGATGCCTATCAATTCAAATCTCAAACTAAATTCGAAGGGTGGGAGATTCGATATCGTCAGGATGCGGGCAAAGCAGGCGAATGAGACGCTGTCCAAGAACGAATCACGGGTCGAACAGATCAGGGTCGAGAAAGGTGCAAAGATCGCAGGCAAGCGGATCTCCGATGTCCAGCTTCGCAAGAATTACGGTGTCTCGGTCATTGCCGTCCGGTGTGCAGGGAAAGTGGATGCAGTTGTATCCCCGGACGGAGATACGATCCTGAATGAAGGAGATACCGCAGTAGTTATCGGCGACCGGGATGCCATCGCATCTATGATGGTATTGTTCGCTGAGAAAACAGATTAAAAATCGCAAAAAGGGCACAACCATATAGGCTGTGCCGTGCGAAAGCCTGGGGTACGTTCTCGGGTTGGTTTCATCCTTGTATGAAAAGATTTTTTGGTGTGGGGATGGTGTCTATTTATGATCTGACCAACAAAGTGGTGAACTCTGTTGGTATCGAAACGCTTGAATGCATCCCTGGATCGGCAGGCAGTCGAACTTGCCGACATCTATCTCGCGGGTCGTTTAGACTCGCTTACTAATAATAAGCCGCAATAGTATAATATGTTTTACATTTCCCAGTTAACGTGCCTGAACCCCATAAACCGGAAAGATCTCAGCACAATATCCTGAAAAAGACCGGAAAAAGATCAAATGGAAAAAGGAGAGATGCTCAGCAGGATCCTGCCGAGTAGTAGAGCGGTTCACTGTACGGTGAGAGCATGCCTTTTTCATCCAAAATAGACACCGCCCCGTGACCGCAGCAAATCAGGAGACGTCTGCCGGATTTTTTCAGTTCGTCGTCGAGTTCCTTCGTGATCCGCATGAGTTCCCGCCGCTCGGTTCGTGCGATATCACGGTTCACATTCACTGACCCAATCATCGAATCGGCGATCGAACTGTAATCCGCACAGGCTTTTGTCAGCGTGGCAAAGTTCAGCAGAGCGTCGCTCGTGAAAAGCAGCCCCTCGTCCGGTTCATACAAAAAGATCTGACCCGCGATATGGCCGCCGAGACTTGCCCACACCTCAAAGCGCATATCTGCAAACGTGAACTCGTCGATTATGGAAAAGAGTCCGTGTTTTCTGACCGGCTCGGTCTTACAATAGCTGACCGTTTCCGGCACATTCATGCGGGAATAGGTGTTGATCGTCGTCGTATAGAACTTCTCCAGGATCTCGCGGCCGTTGGGCGACGCATAGCCCCGCGTTCCGCTTTCGAGAAGTGCTTTCGTCACCGGATGCATCACGGGCGTGACCGGGAAATACCCGGACGCTCCGCAGTGATCCGCATCGCCGTGCGTGCAGACCACGAACTTCACATCGGAAAAATCCCCGGCACCGACTGCGTTAAGCATCCGCTTGCAGTCATTATAGTAGCAGCCGTATCCGGTATCAAGGATCATTTTGCCCTCAGGCGTCAGAAATACGTTCAGATTTCCTCCGCCCGGAAGCTGGATCACGAGCATGGTCTTGTCCTTTGTAAGCGGGATCTTCTGATAATGGGAATCGAAGCCCGCACCCGTGGTCTTGCCAAGATAGAACCCGATGTTTTCGACCAGCTGTAAATAATCCCGGGGAGAAAGTCCCTCTGTCTCCCGGATCTTAATTGATTCCTCGCCTTCCGCAATATATTCGGCACGTCCCTCATCAGTGAGGGGTTCAATATATGGAGCGATACGTTCTAAAAAACCGGTATCAAGCATCATGTCTTTTTATCATGTTGGTAATGAAGCATTACTATATTTATGGTCGTAACAGCCGGAGAATATCAGCCGGCGTGTCGGCAACGAGCGCTTTTTGCGGGCAGGCAAGGGATGGATGGTCAAAAAAGTTCCGATCCCCGTATTTTGCATAGACGGCCGTCATGCCAAGCGACCGTACCGGTTCGATGTCGCGCCGGATCGAATCGCCGACATACGCCACCTCGTGCGGCGAGAGTCCGAGAAGATCGAGCGCACACTCGAACGGAGCATGATGCGGTTTTTTGTAGCCTGTCGTATCATACCCGACGATCACATCAAAATAGGATCTGAGTCCCAGTTGATCGAGACGCGCTTCGGCAGCATAGGAAAATGCGTCCGTCACGACCGCAAGCCGGTATCCTGCGGATCTAAGGCCGCCCAGGACCTCCTCGATTCCCGGATAGGAGACAAGGCTCTTCATTTTTGCCTCATCAAAAGCGCCGACCGCCTCGAAGTATTTCTCGACCGAGAAACGGTTGTGGGCCAGCATGAAATCCTGAAGATTGGTGTGGTCCTCGAAATGATACTTCCACCGGACATAATAACTCAGAAGTTCATCGCCGGTCCCTTCGCCGACCGAAGCGGTGGCCGCTACGCAGCCCTTTTTCATTGCGTCCACAAAATCAAAGAGCGTATTATCCATATCAAAGAGAACAGCTTTGAACGGGGTGGACAGCAGGGTCTGCATTGAATAATCATCGCACCGGGAAATACTTAGGGATTTCGAATCGAGAGTCAAAAGATATATCCGGGGTCACTCACTACATACATGTAATGGCTGCTGATAATTTCATGTGGAAAGAGGATGATCTGGAAAAAATATATCTGGTATCCATACTTGTCTACCGGGAAGAGATCTCACCGAATCAAGCTGCAGAAAAGCTTGCAGGTATAATCGAGCAGACGCCTGAGGCGAACAAAGTCTTTTTCGGGATGTATATCCACATGCGGCACGGTATGATCTTCAAACGGTCAGGAGGAGACCAGATGATCATTTATTTCCTCAAACGCATCTTTGAGGAGAACGGCGAACAGGCGTTATCCCTCGCGCTGAAATCGGTGTACGGGTACTCAGGATTCAAGGAGTCGGTCGGCTGTTATATGGATGATCTGAACAAGGAATGTGCCGAGATCGAACGGATCACCAGTGTGAAGCCTGCCGGCGTCTGAGCCCCTCACGAGAAAATATTCGAGACGTTGTGAAATCCGTCTCTCCGTTTTTCCGCACAGCCGACAGCCGTTGAGCGGGAGATATCGGGCACTTTTGTGACCCGTTCTACTTGGCAGAAGGCAAGAGCTGGCGATTTTTCCTGTTTGCCGTCGATCACGAAGTAGCGGGAATGCATGCACATCCGGCATCTTTCGGGTTCGACCGGTCTGCCGTCGGTGCAGATGAGGAAACCGCCGGTCACGGGGATCTCATTCACCGTCATAGAACAGAATAGAATATCCGTGTTCCCCCATCACGGATTCGATATATTCAGGAGACGGATCGGGATGTTTCTGGACTTTTTCCCGCCATATCTCTTTTAGTTCCTCGTCCTTTGAGACGAGCGAGACCCGGCCTTTCACCCGTGCTGCCTCTTCGCCGCCTTTCCAGATCCTGGCGGCACAGCAGTGATAATCTTTGCAGATAAAAAGACGGTACGGATGAATGGTGCAGACGTATTTGCCGTCGGGCTTTCTTCTGACGAAAAAACAGGCCGCTCTGTTTTCCTCCTGGACGGAGTGATCAGAGTCAAAAAGTTCCCGGTATTCGGGGGTGATGAGTGCCTGGCGCATCTCCCGGACGACTTCGTTTTTTACCACAAACCCATACTGGGACAGCTGTTTATCCATTGTGACGATCTCCCCGATACCAAGACAGCAGAGCCCGCACTGTGTGCATTCAAAATTCCCACCCATGTTACATCAAACTTTAATCAGCGCCGAAGCTATTTAGTGATGCCGGAAATGGACCAAAAGAAGAAGATGCGTGAGTCGGAGTGATAAGCCTCCTCCTGTTTTTACGGCATTCGGCTTAGCGTTGTACCCGGATCATTGGGTCAGGAAACCCGTAGCGACCCTGTTTCAACTTGCACCCACAGAGATTCGCCGTTCCATCGGTCCCTCAACCTCGACGCTCAACAGCTTCAACTGCTGTTTCATTGCTCAGAAGAGGACGTGTCGTTTCTGTTCCAGAGCTGTGACTCTCGCCACCCGTACTTGCGTACGGCTGTGTACCTGAGCGGTGGGAGGACTTTCCTCAGCGGTCTCGAAATGACCACCGTCAGCCGTGTGCTCCCTCTCACGCGGGTACATATTGGGCATGAGGAATTATGAATGGATCGGGTGTGGGCGGGATACGTTTCTTTATGCATCCCGATAATCTATAATATGATCGCTATCATAAATCAGGAATATATGGGAGATAACAGATGAGTATGCAGCTTATGTATGAAGCCCCCGCTGCCGAAGATTATGTAAGCCTTCGGCTGCGGTCCGGGATGGATAATAAAGATATAGAGAGAAGCAGAATTGCTCTGAAGAATTCCCTTCTCACCATATCAATGTATGATAAAGAAAAACTGATCGGATTCGGCAGGGTTGTCGGGGATGGCGGGATAACGTACGTTGTGAGTGATATTATGGTAGACAGGGAATATCAGCGGAGAGGGTATGCAGAGCAGATCATGCCGGCTATCTACAGTTACTTTGAAGAGAACACGCATGAGGATAGCTATATTTGCCTCATAGCAAACAGCCCCGCTGATCTGCTCTACCATAAGCATCAGTTTGAGTGTTTACCAGAGAATAAATGCGGAATGCTGCGAAACCAAACGAAAGGGAGCAACAGTCGTTAACGCCCTCAATGAGCTTTCCCTGAATACGCAGTATGCTGATAGACAAACAGAAATTTGAAAGGAAGCACTTCTATGAGTAAATCTATGTCAGAGATGACGCTGGAAGAATTATAGGAACTGTTTCCGATCCAGTTGATAGAGCACCAGGTCTGCTGGGCGGACCAGTATCGGGAAGAAAAAGATCATCTCATGCTTATCCTGCCGGATACCGTGAAAATACATCATATCGGCAGTACCTCAATAGAGGGCATCTGGGCGAAACCGATCATTGATATTTTGGTGGAGGCTGACCCAAGTGAATTTGATGAAATAAAAAATCTGCTTTTACGTAATGGCTATACGTGTATGGCGCAGAAGGAAACCCATCTCGATTTTAATAAGGGATATAAGCCGAATGGATTTTCTGAAAAGGTGTTTCATGTACATCTGAAAAATTACGGTGACAATGACGAATTATACTTCAGGGATTATCTCAATGGACATCCGGAGATTGCAAAAGAGTATGAAAAATTGAAGTTATCCCTTTGGAAACGTTATGAACATGATCGGGACGGATATACCATAAGTAAGACTGCATTTGTGCGTGAATATACGCAGAAAGCAAAAATGCAGTTTGGACGGATCTATTGAGAGAGTATTTGGAGCCTTCGGGCTGTTCATTTTTAATCAAAATCTCAGGAAAATGCCTGCCCGATTTTCTCCGAAGTATAAAGAATACTATTAATCATCCGTACATACGTACATGATCAACAGAGATGTTCGTCTGGTCCGAACCATCAGTCCTATGTGTCAACCATTCAACCGCTCATCGAATCGTTTGTGTATCCTGAATATGGAAAAAACGTATATTTGGCATGTCCATTTCACCAAAAAAGATATTTATCAATATTCCAGAGCAGATAAAGCGGTACATCCATAACGACACCGCATGCATCCGTATGAGCACTGGGCTGTTCAAGGCTTGCCCGTAATGCGTATTTTGGCTTGTATCTTTTTCTATATTCTTTCAAACTCTTGGCCTGTGTGTTCTTTGATGATTTTGCTTCGATCGGGATCATCAGCATATCATCCTGAAAAACAAAATCAACTTCGGCCCTATTACCGGATTTCCAGAAATACGGTGTAACCGATTTAGCTGCTATCAGTTCAGTCAGGACAAAATTCTCTGTCAGCGCACCACGCATGAATGCAAACTGAGGATCTGCAGACATTAAAGCGGCAGCAGGGAAATTACTCAAACGTCTCAGTAATCCCACATCACAGAAATATAATTTGAAATAGGTAGTATCTGCGAATTTTGACAAGGGATAATCCGGAACACTTACTATCTCAACTTTATAGACCTGACCTGCATTGACAAGCCATTGTAATGCATCTTCCAGATCACGTGATCTAGCACCTGTCATGACATGAGAAAAGATGAATTTCTTATTATCTTGTGCAAGTTGGCCAGGTATTGAATCCCAGATGAGTGTTACTTTCGGATACTCAGATTTAGGAACATGTTTGGCAAAATCTTTCTGGTACATATCAAGAATAGCGTCAAGAATACGCTCGACCTCTGAGATGTCCCTAGTTGTGAGCCAGGTATTCACGACCTCCGGCATACCTCCTGTTATCGAATACTCACGATAAAGGGTTTCCATTTTTGGAAGAACCGATTTTGGTATATCTTCAATAGACTTCTTTTTGAGTTCTTCATAGAGGTATGCATTCTCTGAGGCAAGCAGAAACTCCGGGAATGATAATGGGCGTAATGTAAGGAGGTTAACTTTGCCGACAGGAAACGACGTGCAGGCAGCAAGTGCTGTTCCAAGTAATGATCCGGCACACACTACATGTAATTTTCGAAGTTCTTCACAAAAATATTTGAGTGAGGTGATTGCATTGGGACATGCCTGGATCTCATCAAATATTAGAAGGGTCATTCCTGGTTCGATTTTTTTTCCACGTTGAAAACCGAGTTCCTCTATGATCCTCTGCGGATCGAGATTCTGTTCAAATATTGTGCTAAGTTCACTCGATCGTTCAAAGTTAAAATATGCCGCGTCTTCAAAATGATTCTGACTGAACGTATTGAGAAGCCATGTTTTCCCGCATTGACGAACACCCTTCACTATGAGCGGTTTACGATCAGGATCATCCTTCCATTTTACAAGATCAGTATAGAGAAGCCTTTTCATCAATAATTATTTACACACCTTGTCTATATGAACTTTGTGCAAGATTTACACCTTTCTAATACCACTTTGGTGTACAATCAACACATTTATTGTATCACTTTAGTGTACAAATAACACCTTTCTGATATAACTTTGGAGAGAAAATAGTTGAGGCTGAGATCATGAGATAAGCATTCGGTATCCAGATCGAACGGACACCAAACGCGGGATAAGGTTCCTAGTATTTTCAGGGAGAGAGAGGAGTCACATTTTTCTGATGCAATTTCGGGGGGCGGGGGGGCGACTCCGGCGTGGAGCCCGACGCGGTGGAGATATCGTATTTTTGAGGTTCATATGAGCGGTCATTCCGAGATCTTAATATCCAGATTGAGCAGGATTATTTGGGTGGTACCACCCATCACACGAAATGCACGAAAAGGGGGACAGGGACGGATGTTCTTCCGTCAGGTACATTTTGAAATGAGTTTAAGTGGATATTTTTTCCTACCTTCTCAGCGAAAGAGATTACGGATTATTTCTTGATGAGAAGTACAGGCAAAGTTATGCAATAGAATATTTGAAAAAAGTTGCAACGTGCGATATTTAATGACATCATATAATTTATGTGGGGCAAATAAAATTTACCCCAAATCATTTAATTCAATAATATATCTGTTTAAGAACCCAGATAATACTGGCTATAATAAATATCCCTATCCCAAAAAGGGAGACAAACCAACTTAAAAACCCAGTTACCATTTCAATATCATACCCTAAAGCATGAGATCCTCATGCAATTAAGGTACATATTAACCAGACAAATGTTCCAAATGATAACATGACTGAATTTTTGTTTTCAATTATGCCGGACATGGTTTCTTCGTAACCCCCTCCATCACTTTAGTTTGTAACATTTCTTTTATTTCTGGAGAATCAAATACGATGCCGAACAAATTTGGAGGCAATTGACTTTTTATGCTGTTTATAGCCGGATATTTCGCCGTATCCTCAAGTTCTTTGGATTTACGTTGAAGTTCGTTTTGATGTGTTAATTCGATAATCTCCATCTGATATTTGTGGTCACAATCCATTTTTTCAAGTTCAAGTTTGTGGGCAGTCTCCAATGAATCTAAGTCAACCGCATGCTTGTGCATAAGCTTATCTAACTCATTTTGATTTTGAACCTGAAGTTTGGAAATTTCAGTTTCAGCTTTCTTCTTCGATACAAAATATGATGCAAAACCAGCAATAATTGCAGGAATTGCAGCTATTCCTAATGTAGTTATATTTTCGATCAATATAATCTCCTTTAAGGATCCAGGGGATGGACCCTTGTTTATTCAACATTCAAGTCATCGTTTGTTGTACTGTGGTAGTCTGCCTTGGCTCCATACATAACGGCCTATATCTTCAGCTTCATGTTGAAGTGCAGAACTCCGCGTACGCAATGCTGAGTAGGAATAACCTGTGAAGAATTTCCCATCTCTTTCGTGCTCATCTAAGCGTCGTTCAAGATCATTGGTAATTCCATGGTAGACCATTCTACACCCGTCATAGAGTGTATAATTGACCGTGTCTCTTGGTTCACATAACATATTTATCACCTCAATTACCTCCATGTCTGAAGGAGTTTTGATTATGTGGAAAGAATTATCCATGGAGGAAATTTTGGACTATTCATATTGGTTTGAGGTGTGACTATGACGAGTCGGTTCCAAGGAAATTAATTCCAAATATATCTTTGACGCAGATTATATTTGATTTTACTAACATAACAAAATTAGCAAAAAAATATTATTAGTATTTTTGAAATTTTAGCAAAACTTCATTACCCTAAAAATCATGAAATTAGATATGAAAAATGACCTGAGTAAAACTGTCCACATAATACCATTGGGACATGAACGCGAAAGGGCGACTCTTCCATTTCGTGAGCGAGCTGCAGACCTTGTTTATTTAGTAGTTTATAATGGATTTCCTGATGCAAATGATAAAAAGGATCAGATGAAATTGGATCAAGAGAAATTTACTGATTTGGTTGTTGATGATTTAATTCACATGGATTTAACTGTAAAAATATTACATACAGACACCTTCAAACTAACTAAGCTAATCAATACATTGTCCAAAATAATCATATTAGAAAAAGAAAAGAGTAGTAAAATATTTATGGATATGTCCGCCTCCGGACGTTTTGCATCAGTAGCTGCATCTATAGCAGGCATGACTCATGACATTTCATTATATTATGTTCACTCTGATGATTTTTCAGATAATAGAGCAAAGAGAATGAAACATGGGGTCAGTATTTGTAATGCTAACAAATGTGACGTGGAAGAATTTGTTAACTTCCGTTTTGAAATGCCAACAATAATTGAGATAGCAATTCTTGAATTACTTTATGAAAAAAGTTTAACCAGATATCCATGGGCAACTACAAAGGAATTGTCCGATACTCTTTGTAATAAATTCCCAAATTTTGAAGAAATGCCAGTATTCCGTGGTGTTGACACGATTACTATGAGTGATGAAGAAAAGACCAAGCGCAGAAAAGTTCAGAGTAAAGTATTAATGAAGCTAAATGGTTCCATTATGAAAAAACTCATTGTGAAAAATTATGCGGAACGAAATGACCCTGCCGAAAGTGGAACTCGATATAAAATCACTCCTTCAGGAGAATATGCATTGCATCTTTCAGGTTTTGGTGAGCCAGTAATAATAGAAGAATATATTCAGCCTGATTGGATAAAAGAGGAAATAGCTGAAAAAGATAAATCCAGTGAGATTTCGACACTGTCTGAATCTCAATAATCCTCCCTCAGGTAATTTCGGGCGGGGAACAGTGGAGGGCACGACATACACACTCGCAAATCAAAGATTTGCTCGGCTGAGGCCGCCCCTGCGGGGCAGCCCGCCAGAGAAAAAGTAAGTTTACTGTTTATGGTAAACTATTCCCGGAGCATCCAGGTAGTAAAATGTCATAGACCCGTCATCATTCAGATCAAGTGCTCCACGCAGGCGGCTTTGGGTCATAACGACATAATAGTCGTCGATCTGTTTCCAGTACTGGTCATACGCGTTGGACGCCGTTCCATTCTGATAATACCAGGTAAGCTTCGCCGTTCCGTCGGCATTCATGACACGCTCGCCATACATGATGCTTCCGTCAGACAGGACATAGGGTTCGGTGCGGTTCCAGGTGCCGACAAGACCATTTCCGGTATAATGCAGACCGTCGCCGAAGAAGGTCTGGACCGTGTCATTCTCCGAGAGCTCGAATATACTGCCAAGGGAATAATTATAGAACACGTATGATCCGTCATTCTGCTGCTTCCACGAGAAGCCGTTCATCATTGAGTAGTTAGGATCCTCAGTACATTTCAGGTAGTAAATGCCTGTGTGGTTGTCGAAGACGTAGTAATACTCTTTTCCGGTGAAGCCGGGAGAGATGATCTGTGTTTCCTCTGTGGTCCAGGTACCGACAAGACCAGTGCCGTTGAAGACAGTGCCGTAATCCATCGTCAGGGTTTTTCCGTCTGCGGAAAGTGTACACGTATCCGGATAATCCAGCAGGTAGGAATCCCCGTCATAGACCCAGGTCACATTGTAGACAAACGTGGTGTTTTCGCTGACATAGGTGTCGGTTCCGGTTCCGTCGGCATTGAGGACGAAGACATCCCCCTCATTGCTGTTACTGATCCATGTGCCGATCACAGGATCAGAGGTGTCTGCAGTATTCGTACATCCGCTCGCAAAAACGATCGCAAGAAGGATCAGGAAAAGAATTGCCAGTTTTTTCATTATACCAATAATACGTGATTGTTGTATATTAATGAATGGCTGGGGTTTATTATTTTGATGAAAGTTACGTTTTGCCGGGCGGGGTGAGCCGGCAGGCTCGCCATCAGCGGAGCAAATCTTTGATTTGCGACCGGGTTGGACACTCCACCCAGCCGATCTATTTCTTTTTTGTACTAACACGAAAAGATTTAGTTTCCGATTTCGTACAGACATATAAAGAATAATATCAATCCTCCGCACATATTATCATAATAACATGGATGTTCGTCTGGTCAGAACCATCTGTCCCTACTGCGGAACAGGATGCAGCCTCTCGCTAGCCGTAGTCAACGGACAGGTACGGGGAGTAAATGCCTACCCCCGGTCACCGGTAAACGCGGGAAAACTCTGTGCCCGCGGTCTCTCTGCCGCCGAATTCGTCAATTCCCCGGACCGTCTTACTAAACCGATGATCAGAAAGAACGGGACCCTTGAAACCGTCTCCTGGGAAGAAGCTCTCGCCTATACTGCGAAGCGTCTGAAAACCTACCTTCCTTCGGAACTCGGTGTCCTCTCCTCCCCACGCGTATCCAACGAAGACAACTATGTCATGATGAAGTTCGCACGCGGCGTTTTAAAAACCAACAATATCGACCACTGCGAACGCTTGTCCCACACATCGACCGTCCAGCCGCTCATCGACTCGTTCGGCTATCCTGCGATGACAAACAGCATCGCGGACATAGCCGGATCGGACTGTATCCTCGTGCTCGGTTCAAACGTGTTCCGTCAGTTCCCCCTCATCGGACGTGCAATCATCACGGCACAGCAGAACGGCGCAAAATACATCTGCGCAGACCCGCGAAAAACATTCACAGGCTCGACCGCTGATCTGGCCATACAGTTTTACCATGGTTCGGATGTCGCTCTCCTGAACGGGATCATGCAGGTGATCTGCACAAACGGCTGGGAAGATGCCAGGTTCATCGCGGCACGGACCGAAGGGTATGCGGCGTTTTATGACCGGATCATGCAGCCGGCATACGATCTTGACCAGGTATCCAAGGCAACGGGGGTCGCTCCCGAGGCGATCCTCCTGGCCGCAGAATGGATCTCTTCGGCAAAAGGATGTTCCATCATCTATTCTACAGGCGTCACCAAGTTTGGCGCGGGTGACGATGTTATCCAGACAATTGCAGATCTCCAGCTTCTGACTGGAAACATCGGAAAGAAAGGAGCCGGCATGTCGCCCCTTCGGGGACAGAACAACATCCAGGGGGCCTGTGATATGGGGGTCCTCCCCGAATACTTTACCGGATATCAGCGGGTCGATGATCCAAAAGTCCATGCGGCGTTTTCCCGGGAATGGAAGTTTGCAGACGGGATCGCCGGACCAAACAGGGGACTGGACAGTACGGAGATTATGGATCGTCTGCAGAAGAACACGGGCGAAATCAAAGCCATGTATGTTCTTGGCGAGAATCCCGTGCTTTCCGGGACCGACCTGGCGGAGTCCCGGGAAGCATTTTCCCATCTTGAGTTCGTGGTCGTTCAGGATATTTTTCTGAATGAAACCACCGAGTTTGCCGATGTTGTTTTTCCGGCGGTCTGTTTTGCAGAAAGGGACGGGACCCAGACGAATACGGAACGCCGGGTCCAGCGGCTGCAGAAAGCTCAGGACGGTGTGGGGGAGGGAAAGCAGGATTGGAAGATCCTCGCGCTTCTTGCAGAAAAGATGGGGTATGCAGAGCAGTTTTCCTGGAAAACATACAGGGAGATCTTTGCCGAGATCGTGCAGATGACCCCGATCTATGCGGGGATGACGTACGACGAAGTCGGGCGGCCGGAAGGTATGCAGTGGCCTGTCAGCGAAGCAGGAAGTGAACAGCTGTATGCCGAAAAATTTGCCACAGCAAACGGAAAAGCCCGGTTCATTCCTGCGGAGTGGACGCGGACCTGCGAAAATACGACGCCTGAGTTTCCTTTTCTGTTTTCGATGGGGAGATGCATCTTCCACTGGGATACCGGGAAGATGACACGGAGCAATACGCAGACGGCAAACTGGATCGAGATCCACCCGGAGGACGCAAAAGAACTCGGGATCGCGGAGGGGGACGCGGTGGAGATCGAAACCAAAGAAAAGATCCTCTACGGAACGGCGCGGATCACGGATGAGATCCTGGAAAAAACGGTGTTTATGCCGTCACATTATGTGGATGCGGAGAGCAGCGACCTGATCCAGAATACGTCGCTGGATGCAGCCACCCGTATGCAGCTTGTGCAGATTCGGAAAATTATTTGAAACAGCTGAGCATGCACTGAGAGATCTTGATGTTGTTTTTTATACACCAGCTGCCGATCTCGGTTAAGGGTATCTGATATTTTTCAGCGATCATGTGTGCTTTGCTGCAGGTGATAGCGGTTTCGATGCCTTCTGCACGAAGGATGGTCTCCATATCCTGTGTCATATGATAAAATGAAGGAGGTACTGGTCTATAAATCCATGGGAACTGGAATTCAAAAGAGGAGTTTATGTATGTTACACTTCCTCTTCTTCAACAGAGATCGGTTTTCTCCCTGCTATCAGATAATAAGAACTCATTTTCATGATCTTCCGATACCACGGAAGCTGCCTGCACTGATTCTCCGTGATCTGTTTCAGCTCCAGACATGCAACCTCTTCCAAACCCGTCTCTGCAAAATACGTCCGCACTATCTCAGGAGAGACACCGCCCTTATGCGGCAGAGCGGCACGGACCTCCTCGCTGTAACTCCGTTTTCCGTGCGGATGCGCCTCAAGCCTGTGTGCGAGCATATCACTCAGCTTCCTGCGAGCTTTCGTGATCGACGACCCGTCATCCCAGACCCCGTCGATCACCAGCACCACACCTCCCGGCTTTGTGATACGGAACCAGTTTTCAAGAGCCGTCGCCGGATGGGGAAGGGTCCAGAGAAGATGCCGGTTGACCACCACATCGAACGTATCATCCGAAAACGGCGGGTACTCCGCATCTCCCTCGGTAAAGGTCATGGAAAGATCATGCTCCGCAGCTTTCCTGCGGCCGACCTCCATCATCCCTTCCGAAAGATCGATACCGGACACCTCGTGCCCCATCCCTGAGAGAATAAGACACATGGCCCCCGTCCCGCACCCCACATCAAGAATGCGAAGGTTGTCGTTCTTTAGTAAAACTGCGTTGAATGCCTCCATCCAGAGGAGTTTCTCTTCTTCCGTTCCGATACCGTGAGAAATATGGGAGTCATAATACATTGACTCGGCATTCCAGTTCTCCGCGATATCTGCTTTGAGTTTACTTTCTTCCATAACGATCAATTACACATCCAAAAGGAAATGTCCCTTCGAAACCTCTGAAAATGCTCCTTCCCCGGTAAACGAGGAGGTATCATACTCAAGAGATTTTTTTTCCGTTCATAATCCGGATCCGGCACCGGTATCGATGAGAGAAGTGCCTTTGTATACGGATGAAGCGGATGTTCAAAAAGTTCTTTCGTCTCTGCCATCTCCACGATCTTTCCCTTCAGCATAACTGCCGTCCTATCACAGATAAACCGGATAAGAGAAAGATCGTGTGCAATGAAAATGAACGTGAACTGATGTTCCTTCTGCAGATGCTGGAACAGTGTAACGATCTGTGCCTGAATAGATATATCGAGCGATGCGATCGGTTCATCTGCAATGATAAGATCGGGCCGGATCGCAATACCCCGTGCGATCGCAACCCGCTGCCGCTGCCCTCCTGAAAGCTCTCCCGGGTATTTCGTTCGGTAATGCTCGGAAAGCTCGACGTTTTCCAGCGTCTCGCTGATACGGGCATCGAGTTCCTCTGAACTTTTCATGACCTTATTGATAGTCATAGGCTCGGTAATGATCCGTTCAACAGTCATATGGGGATTCAAGGCAGCTGCGGAATCCTGAAAAATGATCTGCATATTCTTCTGCAGATCCGATTTGTTCTGCCAGAACACATCCTTATCGGAGATCTTATTCCCTTTGAAAAAGATCTCGCCGCTGGTCAGCCGGTTCATGCCCATTAACGTACGGGAAACCGTGGATTTTCCTGATCCCGTCTCACCCACAATGCCGAATACCTCTCCCTCGTTCACAGAAAAACTGATTCCGTCAACTGCTTTGATGGTCAACTGACGGTTTATCCGGAAATACTGGGTAAGATCGCGGACTTCAAGAATCGGACCGTCAGTCATGCGGCACGCTCGGATTTGAGAGAGATCGGCGGCGTGACCTTCGGGGCCCGTTCATCGAGAAGCCACGTGGCGGCAGAATGAGTCGGCGAAACCGCAATCAGCGGGGGCATCATTTCATAATCGATCTTCATTGCATACTCGTTCCGGACTGCAAATGCATCTCCCGAAGGAGGATTCACCATCAGCGGCGGCATACCCGGAATAGGACGGAGGGGCTGCCCCTCTTTTGCAAGAGACGGAAGTGCCTGCATCAGACCCCCGGTATAGGGATAACGGGGATCATAAAAGACCTCTTCGGCAGTCCCGATCTCTACGATCTTTCCTGCATACATGACCGCAACACGGTCCGCGATACGTGCGACCACGCCAAGATCATGACTGATGAACACGATAGATATCCCGGTCTTGTCCCGGATATCAAGCAGAAGATCCAGGATCTTCGCCTGGACTGTAACATCGAGCGAAGTTGTCGGTTCATCGGAAAAAAAGGATCTTCGGTTCCGAGGCAAGAGCTATAACAAGAACACACCTCTGCCGCATACCTCCTGAAAAGAAATGCGGCTGAAGGGAATATCTCTCAGCCGCATTATCGATCCCGATAAGGTCTAAGAGTGCGATTGCCCGCTGTTTTGCCTTCTCCTTACTCATCTTCCGGTGCATAAAAATAGCCTCGGTGATCTGTTTTCCGATCGGCATAGTCGGATTCAGCGTCGTCATCGGATCCTGGAAGACCATTGATAAGAGTGTCCCCCGGAGTTTTCGCATTTTTTTCTCGCTGAAATCCGTGATATCTATACCGTCTGCGATGATCTTTCCAGATTCAATAATCGCATTTTTCGGCAGGAGTTTCATCACCGACTGGCACATCACGGTATTTCCGCAGCCGGATTCTCCAACAATAGCAAGAATCTCACCCTTGTTTAGTTCCAGACTAACGTCTCTGACTGCCTGGACTTTCCCTTCCGGCGTAGTAAAACTCACCGAAAGGTTTTCGAGTTGTAAAAGCGGATCCATAAAAAAAATTATTTGTTGAGTGTCCAATTCTCAATATTCCACATCACACCAACTGCGTGGTGACCGAGGACTCTTGTTGTTTCAAGACCTGATAATCCATCGATACTCACATAGTTTCCGTCAAGGTATGCTACAAGCACAATACCCGGATCCTCTGAGTATACGACCTCAAAATCTCCATAGATCGTGTGACGTTTCGCGTCATCGGTTTCATGCCGTCCGGCTTCAAGCAGTGTGTCCACTTGAGGGTTGGAGTATGACATGGTGTTGCCGGATGCATCGGTCACATAGTTCGAATAGATCATATCGGGATCGAACTGTGCTGCGTATCCGGCGAGGAAACCGTTGTAGCCAAGCGTCCAGTCGAATCTCGTAACAAGAACGACCCCCATATCGACACCTGCCTCTTTCAGCATCTGGGAACAGAGGTTTGCGATATCAACACACTCTTCTTCATATTCACGGGTCTGGATCGTTAAGTGGAACTTCTCACCGTTCCGCTCGTAGATACCGTAGCTTCCTTTGACCCAGCCGAGTTTTGCCATCTCTTCGGCAAACTTCGTCAGATTGTAGGAGTAGATATCTGCCGCCATGTTTCCTCCGTATTCATTGCACTGGATCGGACTGTATGCCGCGAATCCTCGACCGTCAAGCACGCTCGTGACGATGGCATCCTTGTCGATAGCATCGTTGAGAACACCGATCGAATCACTGTTGTTCTGCCAGAACGCTGTGTCCATATCCATAGATATGCCGCGGTAATCGGCAGTCTTGAAATCGATGTTCTTAAAGTTATCATTGTTTCTGAACGCCTTTGCGTAGTTTGCATTCAGCCAGGCAAGATCTGCCTCGCCAGTGAGGAGCATCGTTGCCTTGGTACTCTCCACCGAGACGATCTTGTAGATGATCCGCTCAATGTTCGGGATCTTATCGTAATACTCCGTGTTTCTCTCAAGAACGATCATACCGCCGGCAGTATCCCATTCAACGAATTTGTATCTTCCTGTACCAACAGGATTCTGATTGAACGAATCGGTGTTGATGTCTTTTCCTTCCAGAAGATGTTTCGGGATGATGCCGATCGTGAAGTAGCCAAGCATCGCCACATTGGAGTCCTTCATCTTTACGACGACGGTGTAATCATCCAGTGCGGTCACGCTTTCGATATCCTGATAATTACTCTTAATGCTTGCAGAAAGAGTGTCATCATTTACCAGAGTGTCGTACGTAAAGACAACATCTTCAGCGGTGAACGGCTCGCCGTCATGCTAGGTCACGCCTTTTCTGAGGTCGAAGGTATAGACCAGCGTGTCCGGATCATAGGTATAACTCTCGGCTAAATCCACGATAGGCGTGCCGTCCCCGTCATACTTCATCAGTCCGGAAAAGATGAGATCGGGAAGTTCTTCGTGATTGTTCAAAAGCGGGTTGATCGTATCCTCGGATTCTCCGGCATACACGAGCATATTACTTATGTCAGTGTTGCCCGAATCGGAAGTGTCCGTACATCCTGCACAAAATGTCAGGAGCAATACTGCACAAATACAGAGTGCAAAAACAGCTGCAGTTCGTTTTTTGGTCATAGTTGATTTTTCCATAAGATGAGATAATACTCGTGATTTTTCCTATACACACATCCGATCTTTCATCGCAGACTCCTTTAAATCACATGAATTTTAAAATTAATATGCCATAGATAATACTAATATGTATTATATACGATATAAATATTACATTTTTATAAAAAAGTAATATTTAGTAGATCATAACCTGTTAGGCCGTTTGTTTGTTTCTTTCCGGAAACAATTGGCGATCGTCGTAATACAGGAGAGTGTCACGACCAGAAACAGTCCCGGAATGACGATGACCCACCAGGTATTGAGGAGGAGGGCCCTGTTGGCAAGTGAGAGCATACTGCCCCACGAGAGGATATCAAGTGGCAGACCGAGACCAAGGAAACTTAAGGTAGCTTCCATGGTGATACAGGAACTTATGCTGGATACGACGACGAACATGATCGCGGGAATGATATTCGGGATGAGATGGACCCTGACAAGATGCCCGAAACTCGATCCCATCGACTTTGCGGCGAGGACGTATTCGTTGTTACGTATCTGCCGGACTTCACTCCTGACGATTCGCGCAAGAGCAAACCAGCCGGTTATTGCGATAACGACTGAGAGGGTAAGGATATTTTGCGTCCCCATGATGGCTATCAGAAGTATCGCCAGAAGAATGGTCGGGATGCTGTGGAAAAGTTCTACGAAACGCTGCATGATCATATCTCCGGATGTTCCGGCAGTACCGTTAATACATCCGTACGTGATGTCGAGCACCGTAATCATGACCGTTCCAAGAAGACCGACAAGAAGTGAGGTCCGGCCGCCGTACCAGATGAGAGAGTAGAGGTCCCGACCAAGAGAGTCCGTCCCGAAATAGAATTCGCTGCTCGGGGCTTCATTGAGATGGTTGAGATAATACATCGAGGGATCATGGTTGCTGATAAAGTTTGCAAAGATACATCCGAGAACGATTGCGGAAAGGATGACGATCGGGATCCAGGGAAGTTGTTTGAGTTTAAAGAGGAGCGAAGGTTTTTGCTCGGGTTGTTCCCATGTCCGATACTCGGCACCGACGATCTCGAACAGGGAGGGATCTAATTCTCCCATGTTGACCCTCCCGCATCTTTCATTCTGGGATCAATGACTTCATTGATCATATACGCAACGATGCTGGTTATGATGACGAGTGCCCCGGTTATGAGTACCAATAACATCAGAAGGTTGTAGTCATGACATTTTGCAGCTATGACGGACATATTTCCGATGCCCGGATAATTGAAGACGGCTTCTGCGATGTAGGTCCCGCCAAGTACATGCGGAACAGAGATCGCCATGAGATTGATGATGGTCGGGGCAACGTTTCGCAGAGAGTGTTTCCATACGATGGCACGTTTTGTAAGACCTTTCGCTTTGGCGAGAAGAACATAGTCTTTCCTGTTTTCGTCCAGGAGTTTATTTCGGATCATGTATGCGTAATACCAGATGTGGGTCACGATCATGACCGTCAATGGAAGGATAAGATGCCAGATCCGGTTGAGAATGTTGCCTGACATACCGTAATCATATGCACCGCTCGAAGGGAACCAGCCGAGGTTGACACTGAATATGAGGACAAGAACAAGACCCAGCCAGAAGGCAGGGATGAAGTAGGTTATCGTACCGATTTTGCAGACGATCCGGTCGAAGAGGGTGTCTTCGTGGAGGGCGCAGGCAATGGCAAGGAGTATGGCAAGAGTGAATACAAGAAGGTAGGCGGTTATACCCAGGATGAGGGTATTGCCGATCAGGGGTGAGATTGCGTCCATTGCAGGTATCTTGTATTGAAGAGAGATGCCAAAGTCTCCGGATAATGCATTCGTGATCCAGGCGATATATTGAGAGAAGATGGAACCATCGAGCCCCAGGTATACCCGTGCAGCTTCTAATTCAGAGGTGGTCATGGATTCTATTGCGTCGCCGTAGAATGCCTGAAGGGGGTCGCCCGGTGCAAGGCGGGAGAAGACGAAGACGATAATAGAGAGGAGGAACATGGCCCCCACGAATAGGAGGATGTTTTTGAGGAGTTTTTCGAGAAAGAGATTGTGTTTGATTGTCATTTTCCACCGGGAATATTGGGGTATCCCCCAATTGGTGTTATGATATTAATTATTATACAATATAAATAATACACTTTTTATAATTCGTAATACTAAAATGAGTGATCGATCCGTGACTTTCGTGATGATGAGCGCAGTCTGCAGGGATGAAAAAAATCGAACTGGTAGTATTAACTGTAGTTGAAAAAAGCAGGTCCGAGGGGGCCTGCGATCGCAAGTTTCCTTCGAAAACTTGGTCGCAAATCAGAGATTTGCTCCGTTAAGACCGGTCCATAGGACCGGTCCACCTCAGCTAAGGTTGTCCGTTTTCAGCGTCCAACCCGCTCGCAAATCAAAGTTTTTCTTGGCTAAGGGACCTAAAGGTCCCCGCCCCCTCTACGAGCTTCCCAAAGAGCATGATGAGAAACCCGAGGAAGATCATAATGAACTTCCTAAGCCGGCGGGAGATCTGCATCTCCTATCTCCTATCTCCCTCAGTTCAGGGCAGGCTTCGTGTCTGCCCAGGCATCGACCGCGGCGATTGTAGCGTCATCGGCATAGCCGGAAACGGTCATGGAATCCCGGTTGAGACTGATCTGGAACGTGTCGGTCCCGAGATTTGCGGAGATCCTGACGTTCCAGGTTGCTTCCGTACCGATCTCGGAGGTCTCTGCGGCACCGCCGTTCCCGAATGCGGTCTTGAGATCCGCACTGTCGGTGAGAGCGGTGATCGCGGCAGAATACTCAGCTCTGTTGTAGGCCGTGACCTGGACCTTGCCGTTCATCTCGGAGGTGTTCGGGTCGAAGTAGCCGACATACGTCTTGTAGGTCTGCTTGCCAAGTTCGACTTCGGCAAGGCTGAGGGGATTGTCTTCGCCCGTAATTTCTGCGATGATCGCATCATACGCGGCGGCGTTCGTAAACTCTGCAGTGAAGATCCACTTTGCGGACTTCGAGATTGCTGTCTGAATGAAATCAGCTGTAATGTTTTTTTCTTTCCCGAGATCAGTTGGGGCCCCGTCCAATCTCTATACAAATATGGGTCGGGCGGGTGGATAGCGGTAAAGTTTTTGTTAATTTTTTACAAAAAAGGTAGGTTTAAATAGGGATTCTGATGCATTGACGGTTTGCCGGCAGGCACATCTCTCTTTACTATAAAACAGCTCATCTAAGGAACGTGCAATATACGTACATGTCCTATTACTAATTTGACAGATATTAGTAATAGATGAGTAATTGGGATTTAGCCCCGTTGAATCGCATCGATCTTCTTCATCAGATCTTCATCGATCGAATACAAAAAGGCCTTTCCACTCTTTTTCATCCAGAGATACTTTCGCGTCTCAAGCTCAATCAGATCGGTCCTTGCCGTCTGATACGCAATCGAAAACCTATCTGCGATCTCTTTTATCCCGAACAGTTCCTCCGGATGCTCTTCCATATAGGAAATGATCCGGATCTGCCGCGGGTTCACATCTTTCAGCTCTCTGATCATTCTGAAAACAGCAGTCGACCGGTCCATCTCCTGGCCGAAGTGTTCGGTCAAAGCCTTCCGGGCTTTTTTGATGCACTCGATATTGTAGAGGATGAAATAGGTCAGATCCAGATCCCCCTCCTCCGTCGCGAGATAGGCATCCCGGTATTTTGTCGAGGCCTGTTTGATCACTTTCGAGATCGGGATATACCGGAACAGGTTCGTATCCCCGTGACATGACATACCAGTAAAAGAGTGTCCGGGCAGTTCTGCCGTTTCCGTCGTAGAACGGGTGGATATAGCCTATCAGAAAATGCAGAGCGATCCCGACGATGAGCGGGTGGACGTATTCACCGTCATCTATGTCCTGCTGTTTGTCCAGATTGATGAAGTTGCACAATTCTTGTATGAGGGAGGGAAGCTCCTGAGCTTTCGGGGGATAATGCAGGATGTCGTGGGTCCCGGATTTTTTGACGTAAACGTCGTCGGTGGTCCGAAACATGCCGGAATGCTCTTCCGTGTCCAGCGTTCCCCTGGTTATGATCCGCTGGATCTCGCAGATGAACTCGGGCGTGAGATCAATGTCTTTTTTATCGAGAATATACTGCATCGCCTCGTAATTGTTCATGATCATTATCTCGTCCTTTGTCTTGGGAGAGATGTTTTTCCGGATCATGTCCTTTGCGACGATTTCTGAGATTGCCGCTCCTTCAAGTTTGCTGGAGAAGATGGCTTCGTCGGCAAATGCCTCGAAAATATATTCCTGGGTGTCTTTGAGTTTTTTTCGTTCGTGGAAAGGAGCTTGCTGAGATCCTGGTCGCATCGATGGAGTTCTCTGGAAATGGCCGATGTCTCGACGTAGGTGATAGTGAGGGGTTTGTACGGGAGGGGAACGCAGAAATATCGACGTGTTAACCAGATCAGGAACCAGGCCGCTTTCAATTCGTTATCGGTAAGTTCTGCTTTGCTGCGAAACGCCAACTCATTTTTCGTGATATATTTATTGCCGCAGATCGTGTCGAGTTTTTGTTTGAACCCGAATAAAGCCGACACCATCTCCTTAAGGACTTCAGGCGGAACGGATGTAAATACATCCATGACCGTTTTTTCATTCAGAGTGATTTCATTGGCCATATTACCAGATCCACATTACTAATATGCTTGTTTTAGTAATTATGTAAATAGATACTTATGGACGGGGTATTTTATATCGCAAAATAGGGGCAGAGGGTATGTTATTCTGATGGATATTTGGTAAAATTATGGGAAAAACAAATATCTGATTCAACTCAGAGATCAGGCACTTGTCTCTGATCTCTTTTATGAGAAGATATATTGTCGTTCCGGGACACATCTTCGAAGGAATATCTATCCCATTTCTCTTATGCTCATGATATTTCCAATCTGCACGCTCAATTGCTTTCACCTCATCCCCTTCCCTTGAGAGGTACTCGTATATCTTTTTATTTTCTTTTGTATAGGTACATTTGATTTTTTGTTTAAACACGACCTTAAACATATCCTGACAACGTTGTGATGACATCTCCCCGCAAAGCTCGCCGAAATACGCAGAGAACCAGACCTCGATACACGGATTCGACCAGCCAGTCGAGAATCCTTCTTTCTTTGCGTCCTTAATTATCGTATCAAACTGAGGTCTTTCATCATAATCAAAAACGATCCAGGTATGATTCACATACCCAGGCTCAAGGTTCTGTATTCTTTTGCACTCCGCAATGAAGTCTGCCGGATTGTTCGTCTGAAAAACTCTGAGAGATAATTTGTTCTGCTGATCCGCCGGCAGACTCTTTTTCAGTCCGTTGAGATAATGCTGTTCCGTTCCCTTTGCATCAGTCACAACAAGATAGTGTTCACACTGGACAGGTATCCATCCCGTCGATCTCTGCTGTCTTCCCCCGTTTCTACTTGTATTCGGCATGCTTCTCCGATACAATATCGATCTTCTTCAACTCCGGGATCGCCCCATATTTTCCCAGAAGATAATTCTTGCCGTAATTTTCATCTTTACGGATATTTGCAGCATTCTCTCCCTTGAAATCGACAAGAGAATACAAACTTGAGGCACCAGTTTCGTCTTTTGCCGCAAACCATATCTCATCACGCCTGAGAAGATCATTGGAGAGCTGCCAGGAATCATGCGTCGTGAAGATCAACTGGGCATTGTTCGGATTGGTCTTTGCATCAAGGAACGTTATGATGAAATCCTGAACAAGAAGAGGATGAAGACGTGCATTGAGTTCATCAACGAACAAGACCCCGCCGGATTCAAGAGCTGCCTGCAAAATAGGATACAGAGCAACCATCTTCTGTGTGCCTGCGGATTCCTGTGCCATCGGGATCTTGACTGTTTCACCGGATCCGTTTACCCGGTGAACAACATCTATACTATATTTTGGAGATGTGTTGGCTTCTGAACTTGGAACTTCTTCAACATTGAAATCCACGATACCATGATCGAATGTGGAGAGATATGCGGCAACTTCTTTTCTGACGTCTGGGTCATTTTCGAATCTGGGTGGCATCTGTCTGGAATGATAGAGATTAGCTCCCGGTTCTCCGAAATTCAGGAAGAGCAGTTCATCGAACCAATAATATATGGTTTCCAGTATCGGGACTTTGAGTTTTGCGCCAAGAGAAACGATCAAGGTTTCATTCTGCAGCGATACCTTCAGATTATCACGATACTCCTTGGGGATCTTGGCAAATTCTATTTCACTCCCTCTTTCCCTATACAGTATCGGGAAGTATTTGCGTCCGGTTTCGGCTCTGTAGTTGAGCCATTCCTCCTGAACCCCTTTGTCATCTACAGTGAACCCGTAATTGTATATTTTCCCGTCATATTTGCTAAGTGTAAAGTAGACCTCAAATAAAGAGGACATATCTTTCGAGACGGTATCCAGAAGGAACGGCCGAATTCTTTCGTAACCTTCCAATTTATCAGTATCTTTCTCTCCGCCAAAACTGAAGGAACTCGCAACATAATATGACATATATCCCAAAGCATCATACACATTCGTTTTTCCCGAAGCATTCGCTCCGTAAATAGCGGCAGTCTTGAGAATTTTCTCCTTTCCGATTGTTACGACATGATGGGGATATTCCGTAACCTTAGTTGCGGATAAATCCAATATCGTGTCATCTCTGAAGGATTTGAAATTTTTAAACTTAAACTGAATGAGCATTTCATGTACACCCTGTAATCACAATATTGTATACAATGTACTACAATATAATACATACAAATGAGACTTAATATCACTTAAATGTATCAAAAATAGACGGTTTTCAATAATAGCCATCGTTCAATACATGACACGTTCTTTTTTGATGAAAAAAATAAAGCCCTAGAGTTCCAGCTTTCGCCGAAGCTCCTCAGACATAATGATCACGGGCTTACGAAGCGTATGCCGCTTCTCCGCGGTACGCACAGCCGACTCGTGACACCCCACGATCTCCGCGATCTTCTCCCGCGTCATCCCTTTCCGCAGCATCCAAAGAAGCGTTTCCTTATCCCGCAGTTCGGGGAAATCGTACAAGTGCTTCATCGGGGGTGAACCCCCTTTTCAGCACTGGTCCGCAGTCGCAAGGAGGAACCTTGCTCGAAAACCTTCGGTTTGCTCGGCTGAGGTCGTCTGCTTCGCATCCGACCCGCATCCACTAAGAGCGAATCTCGCGGTTCACCCCGTTCGTACCACATCATTCGACTGCCCGCACCACTTTCGCGAGACTCTCATGCGGCTCCTTCTTCACATACCTCGCCGCCTCCCCGGCCGGGAGCACCTTCTTCAGATCCAGCAGATTCACCCGCTCGACCTTTGCCACCCAGTCGCGGCCCGCCGTCTCGACCGAGATCGCATACAGGGACTTCAGACCGATGAACCGCTTCGCATCCGAAGCCTGGATGAACACCAGATCGTCATACACATCCGGCAGTTCGTCCTTCAGGAGATCCGTATTCACGACATCGTCTGTCGGGATCTCGTGGAGAAACTCCGCTGAAGCGAGTCCTTCGCTTCGGATCGCCGCGATCAGCTCCTTATGGCGGGCTTCGAACAGCAGCCGGAGTTCCTTCATACAATAGAGAAACTCCTGATACCGGTACGCCGCGGCGTATTCGTCGTCCGGGACCGGCCACCACTCGAGGAGCAGCGTCTCCAGAGTGACCGGGGTGAGCGTAGACTCCTCCATCACGGCACCTCCTTGTAGGTGCGGCGGGTCACGAGCCGCCAGACCGTGCCCCACGTGACCTCATACTCCTCGGCCATTTCCTGCGCCGAAACACCCGCGGCATACCTCTCCCGCAGCACGGCGACCTCGTCACTGCTGAAAAACCGGAGCATATACCTGGACCGGGGACGATTGTTTTCCCGTGCGGTGATGAGCCGGAGGTTTTCGAACCGGCAGTCGGTGAGGTCGCCATTTATGTGGTCGACCTGGAGATCGAAGTCGGTCGGGAGATCACTGTAGGTCCGGTAGGCTCCGGCGATGTAGACGGCACGGTGCCGCAATACCATGACACGGCGACCCCGGAATCGGACGGAGACCACCTGGTAGCCGCCGTCGTTTGTGTAGAACCGGATGGGTTTTCCAGTCCGGGTTGAGATGAACTCGCCTTTGGCAGGGTCGATGGTCCAGTCCCGGGATGTGAGCTTGGTCATGACAAGGAGGTCCTGGAGCCGGATGCCGGGGAGGGAGCTGGGGCGGACGGCCTTTGTGGAGGCGGGTTGGACGCGAAGCGGCCAACCTCAGCGAAGCAAGTTTTCGAAGGAAACTTGCGACCAAGTCGTTGATTTGCGATTGCGGGCCGACCCGTAGAGGCGGCCTCAACCGAGCAAGGCTTTGCCTTGCGAGTGGTCTGGGTCATAGGATCACCTTTTTCGGGATATGTATCTCCCAGATCTCGACCGTGCCCACCGTCTCATGGAAGACGGCCAGTTTGAAACCTTTGCCTCCATATTTGTGGATGATTTCGCCGATCTCTGCAGGGCTGTAGAGGTAGGTGGAGCTGGCTTTTTTAATCCGGACCATCCAGAGGGTGGTGATCATTTGGCCTTGTTTGTCGGCGGCGATACAGGTGATGGAGACGTCGTCGTTGGTGTAGGTTTCGGTGTGGCTGGTGTTGTGGTTGTGATTTTTGTTGTTGGTGGTATGCTTCATTCGTCTTCCTCCAGGGTGATGATGTTCTGGAACTGTTTTGTCCGGTATTCGATGATCTTCGCCCGGCGGGTGTTTTGGTAGATCTTGAGCCAGTCACGGATGTCCGCGTCTTCGAGGACCATGCCGCAGCGTTCGAGCATGAGGATCTTGAAGTCGTGTCCGAGATTGTTTATGGCGACTCCGATGCCCCGCATGGCGATGACGGGGAGGGCGATCTCGTCGAGGATCTGTATGAAGGTCTGCATCTGGAGGAGGAACTTCTGGTTTAGTCCGTGGAGGTTTTGGAGTTCCCGCTCAGTGATGCGGTCGGGGGAAGGTTCGCCGTCTGCGGTCTCTCCGTATATGAGGAGATGGGCACAGGCGGGGAAGAGGTCAGTGCGGCTGACGAAGCCGAGGTTTTTTGCGATGCTGTCGAGGATGTTTCCTTCCTCATCGGTTATTTTGATGTATGCATTTTGTCGCATTTTTCCATGTATGATTTGTGTGAATGCAGAGTGCAGAATGCAGTCTGTTTTTCACCAGTATGATGACCCGGGGATTTTTCCGGGTGGTGTTTTCCTATTTTTCCAGACCGTTATGTAACTATATATACTTTTAGAAAGATATAAATAATACAAGAGTATTTTGGCATCACGTCTCTCTCAGGAGAGTGTGGCTCAATTTTATCAGGGTAGTTCTTTTTTCTGATCTTTGCGTTGCATTCTGCATTCAACACAAAGACGAGGAGTCCGGCGGGATGGTTCAAATATTTTGATTATCCCAAAGGTCTAAGAGAATAGTGTCTGTTCTTTTCTTTCCCTCTAAAGTCAGAATGGGGCAAACACGTTTTCATTTTTGTTGGTTGTTTGGTTCACTTCCTGAGGTGTTTTCCTCACATAGTTGTTGGATGTTTTTGAATAAAATACTGTGTTTTTTGTGATATATCATAATATATCATAACATATTATACTATATTATCATACAAACTGGATTCTCAGAAGTTTGCGATGGAAGGGCGAAGAAGGGATCCTGGAGGAGTGTTTGGGACGCTTCGAAACGGATGATCTTTGTCCCGGGTGATGCGGTTAGAAAAAAAGGAGGGGATATATCTTCAGAGTTTTTTGTTTCTGAAGTATTCTTCGAGGTATTCGTCCACGATGCTGCGGGTGAGTTCAGAGAGGGGGAGCCCCTGTTCTTCTGCTGCGGTGTCGAGTCCCTGTCTTTCGTATGTGGGAATTTTTACGGAGAGTGTGTTAGGGAATCTGACGCGACTTGAGCTCATGGCGGTGTTTATTCTAACTGTCGTTACGGGTGGGGTATTATCCAATGTTGTCATGAAATCTTTTTTTTCTTTTTCTGGGGTAATCTGTCCCGGATGGGTGCCTGTGCAATTTTTTCAGGATCATACGCTAGGAGAGCCTGAGTTCCGTTGTGTCACGAACCCGCAAGGTTTGTGATCAGTTCGGTAAGGAAAAAATTTCAGGTTGATCCGCGGGCAGAGGATTCGCGATTTGACAGGTTTTGCTGCGTTGCGCATATCCAGATAGCCAGCTGTCCATTAGGACCCGTATGCCGGACCGACACATGATGTTTTTTCATTGGTTTTTTTTATTAATATTTAGTGTGTTTTTTGTGTATTTAATTGTTATTTTTTACGTAATACGTTTGTTTTTCGTTTATTGTGTGTTTTAGTGTTATTGTTTATTCTATGAGAATATAAACCCCAGACCACGCGGTGCGATAGTGCTCGGGAAGGAGGGAAAATGGGGTGCTCAGTGAGAGATATGGGTTACGAAAAATGCACGAAAAATTGGCTGGAGGCTAGCGGGTTGGACGTGAAGCGGACGACCTTAGCTGAGCAAAGTGAAGCTTTGCGAGTGGGAATATTGCGGGTCTGTTTTTTGATCAGGGAGGTTTGCCTGCCTGGATATCGGCGGAATCACTATTTAGAAAGGTCATAGCCGCATGGAGATGTATGGAGACCCATGCATGGAGCCGGGCGATGCGTGCAAAGGGAGGAGCGCGGGCGGGAATAAAACTAAAGTTCTGGAAGGGTACGGTTGGGTGTGGTGGAGTTGTAATCTACCTTAACTTTCATCTATTGTCCACGATTTGATGCTCTCCAATTGTGGTTCGATACTCTCAATTTCTTTGAGAACTCCCTCTTTGGAAAGATCATACCCTTCTTCTTGTATTTTATCTATTGAGAGTGCCAAGAGTTTATTGATTTTCTCTAACTGTATCAATACGAAGGTCTGTTCTTTTCCCTCTTTCTCAATTGATCTACATGTTTTTATCGTATCTTCTAATATTGGGACGACTTTTTCTGGATGGCGGCGAATAAACTCATTCAATGTTCTATCTGCTATTGCCTCATTATTTATGGAAACATTCCCTGCAAGTATATCGCGGATCGAATCAGTGAGGGGAATCTGTTTGCTCTCTTCTATTTGAAGTTCTTCTCCTAATTGTTTTCTGATTTCGGTCTTTATTTTGTTTTGATATTTTGCCACATCGGGGATTTTAGTGAACAATCTTCCAGATACGGTAACAGAGATATCTTTTGGAAGTTTCATATAGGACAAAGTAAGAGCTTCAAATGTATCTTTCTCACTTATTTTTTTGAATCTATTTTTTCCTTCGACGATTGGGCGGAATGTATGTTCTGCATCATCGACTAGACTCCACTCTGCTTCATGTCTAATAGCACTTAAATGATTTCTTGCAAGTTCGAACGTTTCAATATAAATATTGACCTCTTTTTCAGTCATCCCAAAAATTTTTGCTATCTGAACATCGGTTGACCCTTGATTACGTTTATTTTTTAGCAACTGTGCCCGAGCGTGCCATAAATATTCACTTTTGAGTTCCTTTTTGATTTGGAGATTGGATTCCAATTTTTCTATGTCTTGTGGAGCACAAAAGGGAAGATTCACTATTCTTATATTTGCAAAATGACTATATTTTTCTGGTTCTTGATAATAAAGATCACGCCAAGTACAGATTCTTCTATTTCCATTTATGATGACTCCCTCTGTTGTACAAAGGATAGGATGTTCATCATTTTAATGTAATTTTGAATTTTTGAATTCAGCATATAAGTCACTTTTTTTAGTGAGTTTCTGCAATAATTCGTGTTGGGCTTTTTGTGTCCCTGGAGATCCATGATCAGCAGAGAAAAAATTTGAAGGTAAGTTTTTGATTTTGATGTATTCTTCTTGCAGTGTCTGTGTCCTACCATTTTCGATTCTGTATATCGGGAATCCGATTGGAACTTCTATTATTGGTCTGGGTTCAGTTTTTCCTCTGAAATTTAATGGAAATTTTGGAATTGATGCATCATTTATCGCCAAGAACTGACTTATATACTCAACTCTTTGACTGTGGGTATGGCCATATTGTAGTTCATTGCTTTCTTTAATTATGATATATTGTGTAATCATTCAAGATACTATAAATAGGTGTTGTTTTTCAAGCGGATTTATATAAAAAATAGAAGAATAAGTATTAAGTGTGAATACAATTGATTATACTATTAAACATGATAATTCCTTGGAGTATGTATGGGTAAATCTAAAAAAAAATTAGAGATGGTAAAATATATTTATTGAAATCCTCTCCCAGGAATCAAAGATATGGATCTTTCAAATAATAATTATCCACACACATACTATGATAGCGTATCCCCTTTTATCAAATCGATCATAGATACTGAAGGTCCTATTCTTGAAAGCGACATTATCAAACGCATTGGAGAAGCAAATGGAGTCAAAAGATGTGGTAATGTCATCCAAGAAAACCTCAGATGAGTCCTGAATGAAATGTTATCACAATATGATATCATCAAATTGGGTAATCATTACTCTATTCCATATCCAAAATCGATTCCGATTCGAGAGAGGGATCCTTTAAGTCAACCTTATGATTCCATATCACTTTTCAAAATCAGGGAAATGCTCATCGACCTCCTTACTCTTCAAAAAGAATATCCTATGGATGAATTGATCAAAGAATGTATATTTGGATTTGGATATGCACGTGCTTCACCTGCAATGAAAGATCGAACAATACAGGTTATCACCTTCATGAAGAAAGATGAAGAACTCGATGTCAAAAATGGACTTAGTGATGAGGAGGATACGGGCATATGTGCCTCACCAGTCACCGGGATAGATGAGATAGGAGAGAAAGAGGCCACCATATCATATATTGTCTCTTTCATACAGTCAAGTTCATTTAAAGAATGGGAAAGAATGATCAAAGAGATCCCATTAAATTATTTATCATCTGAGGAAGAAAGGACCCTTCATGTCATCACAACTGGAAAAAGACGGACGCAAAAGTGCAAAAAAGCACTTCTCATGAAGCAAGTCACTGCAATTCATGAAAGAGCATATTTCAGTGGTCATGTTACTTTTATAGGCATTCCTGACTTCAAAAAACCCATGATGGATGATTTCAACCTAGATAACTAGGCAACCACATCTGCAATAAAAATCTCGAAAAAGCTAGATGATAATTTCTTTCTTAACAATGCAATGAATGTACCAAAGTATCTCTCCCTATTTTTTGATGGAGGTCAACTTGCCAAAGGAGAAAACCGTAACATATCACTTTCTTCTGACGATAAAATATACGCTTGCCGTATCGTAAAAATCAAACAATACTGCATTCTGAGGTTGTATTTTAACTTGAAACTCGTGAATGAAATCGAGAAAATTTCAAAGAAGGGAAAGGGGGACGTCGCACTCGTTTTTGAGAAAGATACCAAAACAGCAGATTCCTATAAAATTACTGTTCGGTAATCCACTGATTTGAGGGACAATGAAACATCAAAAACTGCAGACGACACCTGAGATATCAAAACGGATGTCACATGTCATACTGAAAAGAGGTGTTGCTGAATCTGCTCTTGCGAAGGAACTTTGGCATCGAGGTATCAGATATCGGTTGAATTATCGGAAGGCACCAGGGTCGCCGGACATCACCATCATAACAAAGAAGATAGCGATATTCGTGGATGGTGAATTTTGGCACGGATATGATTGGGACGATCGAAAAGAGAAGTTACGGTCGAATAGGGAATTTTGGATAGAGAAGATCGAGGAGAATATGGCTCGTGATATTCGAAACGATGCTCTTTTGAGGGATATGGGGTGGACCCCGGTCTATTTCTGGGAGAAAGAGATCAAGAAGGATCTTGCGGGGTGTGTAGAGAAAGTGATGATGATATACTCACACGATCACACCTCCCAGCAAGATCAAGAAGAGTGACCCTCCCCTTCACCGCACGAAGAGAGGAGGGGCCTTGGAAAATAGCATTGACCCGCCCGACTCGATCCGTTTCATCGAGATCAGGGCGTATCATTCGGGCAGGAGTAATTCAGCAAAATCTCCTTTCCTCACTAATAAAATTTGAATCATGGATATTTATACCCCTAACCGCGCGGTGCGATAATGCCTCGGGATCGGGCAAAAACCCCGCTCTCACTCAGAGAGATAGGTTACGAAAAATGCAGAAAACAGGACACTCGCTCCCATCACAGGAGCCGCTGGGGCGGCGACAGGATTTGCCTGAACGCTCCCGATGAGGGGCGAGCCGGCGTGTCGATAGCGGGTTGGACGCTGAAAGCGGACAACATCAGCTGAGCAAACAAAAGGTTTGCGACCAAGGCAAATGCCTTGCGAGTGGGGTGTGGGTGTAATACTGAGTATCTTCACGCATCTGTGAGTTTTCATTTTGGTCAATTAAAGTGACCGCTCACGGGACGGGTTTTTTCTATTGCTGCGTTTACGAGATTTCTGAATGAAAGCTGTTTTTCAAACGTTCAAAGTCAGATTTGATTCGTAAACGATAACGTTCAGGGTTCCTCCAGTTTTATCCGCTGAAACTCCAGAATATCACCCGGCTGGCAATCCAGCACATCGCAGATGGCATCCAGAGTCGAAAAGCGGATCGCACTTACTTTCCCTGTTTTGATATTTGAGAGATTTACATTTGCGATACCTACCTTTGCTGCGAGTTCGTTCAGGGAGATCTTACGATCTGCCATCATCCGGTCAAGCCGTAAAATGATCGCCATATTACATCGTCTCATCAGCCTGTTTTTGCAAAAGTCTCCCGTATTCAAAGATAAGGGCAAGACAGTAGAACATGAAAGCAAAGACTATGCCGGATAATTCTAACGAAAAGGATACATCCACTTCCGGTGCAAGGATTTCCGTCAGGAGCATCTCGACCGGCGGGACAATGATCGTGTAGGTCAGCATCAGAAGTGAGATGAACTTCAGATATAAGGTGTGTTTCGGGGTAAACGGCGTGTAATCCCGATATATGTTCCGTAACATCATCCAGGCAAGAAACAACATGCCGGCGATGACGAGATTTCCGAGAATCTGTCCGCAGATATGGGCGATTTCTTCTCCTGTCGGTCCGCTCATAAGGGAATAGATGTCATATTCTGTTGCGACAAGACAGATGATGAGAAAGATCAGCAAAATAATCGAAAGAACTTTGCCGACCTTCTGTATGTTTTGAATGAGAAGTTTCATGTGATCTACATTAATATTAATCGTGAATGTATTAATGTTTATCGTTAAAAATTATATGACAAACAATCAAGGGAATTCCAACAGGGTCTTTTTGCTGCCGGATGTCTCTCATAAGTCACATTCTTTGGATCCAAAATGAAGTCCCGCGTATCTGCGGGGTGAGCCGACAGGCTCGCCCTTAGCGGAGGCGGGTCGGACGCGAAGCGGACGACCTCAGCGGAGCAAATCTTTGATTTGCGACCAAGTCGATTGATTTGCGACTGCGGGTTGGAGACGTAGTCGACGACCTTAGCTGAGGCGGATCGACCCATAGGGGCGGGCTCAGCCGACCAAGTCGATAGACTTGCGAGTAGAGGGAGCGAGGTTGTTTTCCACGGAGGTTGGCGGTTGTTTTTCCTTGTAAAGCCACGCCAAACCTTACACTTTTCAAAGATCCGGAATAGGTGTATCCTCCTCGAACCGAACAATACAGAAAGGCGGGACGATTTTCCCGGAACACTTAATGAAACGAAGTTCAGCTCATAGAAAATCGGATTAGAATTCCCGATGGGCTGACGAGACAGACGCTTCCTAGTAGGAAATGCTGCTCTAATAATCTATTAGGATATTATCGTATATTAATGGTTTCTTCAAGTTATTTTTTGTATACAGCATTACGTTCATGATCCAATACACGAAATCGAAAAAGATCGGCTTAGGTTGTCTGCTTCGTCGATGAGCCGCAGTCGCAAATCTATCGAATTGGTCGCAAATCAAAGATTTGCTCCGCTGAGGTCGTCCGCTTTCAGCGTCCGACCCGCCTCCGCTAAGATCGCCGGCTGCGCTGTCAATCCGCCACTTAATTCATCACCTTTGACACCCAATACCTACATGATTATGCATCTTCTCAGTCAGACCGAAGGCCAGCTTGCCCTGCAACTCGCACGACTCTACGCTGAGTCCGCAGTAACCGGAACCCTCCCCCACGGAGAACCGGAGCTCACCGAAATCTTCACCGAAAAACGAGGCATCTTTGTTACCCTCAACAAATTAGGCGACCTGAGAGGATGTATCGGCTTCCCTTTTCCGGTCATGGCATTAGGAGAAGCAATCAAAGAAGCAGCAGTGCATGCCGCAGTCAATGATCCACGATTCTACCCCGTAAACGAAGGAGAACTCAGCGAGATCAGCGTCGAGATCACCATCCTCACGCAGCCCGTACTTCTCGAATGCGACCCCGCACACCGCCCCGCTCACGTCATCATCGGCCGCCACGGGCTCATCGCCGAAATGAACGGACACACCGGCCTCCTCCTTCCCCAGGTAGGAGCCGAATACGGATGGGGGCCCGTCGAGTTTCTCTGCCAGACTTGCAACAAAGCCGGTCTCCACCCTGACGCATGGACAACCGCATCATGCAATATTCTTACATTTGAAGGACAGATATTCAAGGAATAATCCTATGGCAATAACATTCGAAGTCATCCATAAAGACATAGCAGGTCGCGTCGGCAAACTCAAAGCCGGCGACAAATCGATCAAAACCCCCGCACTCCTCCCAGTCGTAAATCCCCACCTTCAGATAATACCCCCGTCCGAAATGAAAAAGATGGGCGTCGAAGGGATCATCACAAACGCCTACATCTTCTCCAAAAGCGAAGACTACCGAGCGCCCTCCCTCAAAAAAGGCCTCCACGAAGTCCTCGACTTCGACGGACTTATCATGACCGACTCCGGATCCTTCCAGATGTCCGTTTACGGCAGTGTCGATATCACAAATGAACAGACCCTCTCCTTCCAAAGAGACATCGGAAGCGACATCTGGGTCCCGCTCGACATCCCCACCCACCCCGACACGGAACGCGAAGAAGTCATCTCCCAGATGGAGATCACCATGGCGAGAATGAGAGAGGCAAAAGAGATCTTCGGTCCCGACGCCCCCATCTCAGGCCCTGTCCAGGGAGCCACCTATGAAGACCTCCGTGAATATGCCGGCAAAACCGTTTCCGACATGGGCTTTACCTACTGCCCCGTCGGCGCAGTCGTCCCCCTCATGGAGAGCTACCGATACCGCGAACTCGTCGACGTCATCATCGCCGCGAAAAAAGGTCTCAACCCGGGAGCATGCGTCCACCTCTTCGGTGCCGGCCACCCCTCCATGTTCGCCCTCGCCGTAGCTCTCGGATGCGATGTCTTCGACTCCGCCGCCTACGCCCTCTATGCAAAAGAAGGACGCTACATCACCACCTACGGAACGCTCAAACTCGACGAGATGAGCGAACTTCCGTGTGCCTGCCCCGTTTGCCGCAGTCACACCGTCGAAGAGCTGAAAAAATCCCCAGACAAACAAAAGCTCCTCGCCTACCACAACCTCGCCGTCACCATGGCCGAGATCTCCCGCATCCGTGCCGCCGTCCAGGACGGAACACTCTGGGAACTCGTCGACGAACGCTGCAGAGGCCACCCGAAACTGCTCGACGGTTACCGGAGACTCCTCGAGCGGGTCGACGAGATCGAACACCTCGACAGAGCCAGCAAACGCCGGTTCTTCTACCGGGGCAGCGAATCATGCCGCCGGACCGAGGTCGCAAACTATCACGCCATGATCCCCCACGTGAAACTCGCGGACGTCTCACTCATTGCAGCCGGCGGACCTGTGCCGCGGGTGTTTGAAGAAGTCATCGAGTTCAAGCCCCCGTTCGGTCCCCTTCCCTACGAACTTGCCGAGACCTTCCCTGCAGGACCCGCCGAAGTCCCCACCTGGGACGAAGAGATGATGAAATACGGGATCAAAGGCCTCAAAGGACTGCTCATCACAAACCCCGACACCAAAGTCACCATCTCCACCACCGAGAAATGGGCGGAACTTTTCAGAACCGAGTTCCCCGCCGCCGAGGTCATCACATGAGTCTGTTCGATGCACGAAAACGCGACGGCAACGCCCGGATCGGCAGCCTGAAACTTTCCGACGAGGAAAGCATCAGCACCCCCACGGTGCTCGACACCGAATCCGTCTTCCCCTCGCTCAAAGAACGCGGGTTCACGAACCTCCCGCCGTCCGCAGGCAAAGCAGAGTTTGAAAAATACTTCGTTCCAGGCAGCGAGCCGACAGCCGTTCACCCGCAAAGCGAGTCGATCGAAGGAAGCGTGCTCCTGTTTAGCAACTGGAACACCGTCATCTCCAACGCACGCCGCCATGCGGACTACATGGAAAAACTGCTCGCGGTCTGTCCCCCGGACGCCGCACGCTATACCCCCGCATGCGGTCTTCCCTCGAACGCCGCCTCGCTCATTTACCTCGGCTTCGACCTCTTCGACTACACCGCGGTTGATCTTGCGACCGTGCAGAAAAAGTTCTGCACGCCCGAAGGCGAGTTCGATGCCTCCTACATGGAAAAAGGCATCTGCGACTGCCCGGGCTGCAAAGCCGGCGACCTGAAACTCCACAACCGTCTTGCTCTCCAGAAAGAGATCGCTCTCGCGAGGACCTGGATCGAACAGGGCCAGCTCCGCGAGTTCATGGAGATGCGCTGCAGACTCCACGCCGAGCAGGTCTCCCTCCTCAGGCACGTCGACCGGAGACCCGGATTTGCGGTGAACCTCCCGGTCGTCCGCTCCTCCCGGTTCTTTGCGAACTCGTCCGAGTCGATGACCCGTGCCGAGATCGCCTTCTTCGAAGACAGGGTCATCAACCGATTCGTTCCCGGAAGGACCGATGTCTGCATTCTTCTCCCGTGCGCCGCACGAAAACCCTACTCGCTCTCGAGATCGCATCAGCTGTTCTCCCGCGTAGTGGACGGCCGTGCCCATGAAGTGATCGTGACCTCGCCCTTAGGCGTCGTTCCGCGGGAACTCGAACTCATCTATCCGGCAGGCCACTATGATGTGCCGGTGACCGGATACTGGGACAAGGAAGAGTTCGCGATCCTCGTCGAATACCTTACCGCCTACCTCACGAAGCACCGGTACGACAGAGTCATCTGCCATCTGGAAGGCGGGGCAAAAGAGGTCGCACAGACCGCCGCACAGGCTGCCGGCGTGGAACTCGAGTTCACCTGCAATGACGATAAACCGCTCTCCCAAGACTCGCTCCGTGCCCTGAACGATACGCTTCGCGAGAGCAGAAAACGCCGCACGGATCCGATCCGCGGCACGCTTCTCTGGCAGTTCGGCGAACTCATCGACACGAAAGGCTGGCTCGCAAAAGGCCGGTACCCGAACCAGAAGATCTACGATAAAAAGACCCAGATCTTCTCGATCGACCCGGAAACGGGACTTCTCCGCCCGACCCACGAAGGCTGGAAGCATATCAACGGATACCGGGTCTGGATCTCGGACGGGTTCGTCCCGCAGGGAGATATCCTGGCGCCGGGAATCGCCGACTGCGACTCGCAGATCCGTGAAGGCGACGAGGTGTTCGTCGGCGGCGAAGACTATCAGGCGACCGGAAAAACCACGATGGGTGCGGACGAGATGAAGCGGGCAAACCGCGGAATCGCGGTCCGCGTCCGGAAAACGAGCAGGAAATGACCACAAAAGCAGAGCTTCGCATCATCCTCAAAGAACGACGCGAAGCTCTGTCTTTAGGCGACCGGCGGGCGAAAGGATATTACATCACCTGCCGGCTGCAGAAACTCCTGAAACCCTATCAGACGATCCTTGCCTACGTGGCAAAAGATCCGGAGGTCGAGTCGATGGTGATCATCAACTGCCTTTTAGAAGAGGAGAAGACCGTAGTCGTCCCGATCATCGAGAAGGAGACGCATACGCTCCGGCTCTCGTATCTCACTTCGATGGATCAGCTCGAGCCGGGCACGTTCAAGGTCCCAGAACCCCTGTCCAAAGAACGACCCGCCCCGGCATCCTCGATCGACGCGGTCCTCGTGCCGATGGTCGGCTTCGACCGAAAAGGACACCGGCTGGGCTACGGGGCAGGATATTATGACCGCTTTTTTGAGAGCAATCCGAATATCCCAAGGATCGGGATGGCATATGCCTGTCAGGAGGCTGAGTCTATCCCGACAGAACCGTTCGACGCCCGGATGGATCAGATCGTGACCGAGGATGAGGTCATCAGGTGCGGCGGGTTGGACGCTGAAGGCGGCCGACCTTAGCCGAGCAAATCTCTGATTTGCGAGTGGGGAGGGTTCTGTTTTTTGGGTGTACTTCGGTTTCGTGTAAGGGATTTTGTGGGAAGGTACCATTCATGATTCCACTTCTTGCCGAAATAGAATAATAATCGCGAGTTGATCCCAGTTGCTTTCAGATAATGGTGTATTCGGATATCTGATGTGATAGAGATATAATACATGAGAAATGTCTTGGCTTCTCTGTATTAATTTACAAAATCGGCAGCTAATTTGATTTTTGTAGAAATCATTAAGCATCCAAAAAATAATTAAGAATATATTCGGTCATCATCACAATGGAATAAAAATGTAAGTAATTGCATATTTCTTAATCAAGGTGAGTCTGACTTCAACATTACACAATTAATCATGCGAGGATTTCAATGGAACAAAAATCAGAGCCTAAAAAAATAAATTTGATGGATTTACTATAACAATTATTATTCTTATAATATTCGAAGTAGTTCTAATAGGTACACTTGTGTTTTGTGTTATTACAGGTTTTGATTATTTGTCTTTGGTACCATCGATAGCAAGTGGATTTCTCGTGATAGTTACCTCAGTATATGTGATTACAACATCTAAGCAACTCAATACGATGGAAGTTCAATTGCTTGAAATGAAGATGGACAGGGTCATGAGGGATCAACCCTTACCTTGGTTAAAAGATTTAAAATTTAAAATACAAAAACCAGATCTCTTTCGTTATCCGTACAAAAATAAATATGAATTAATATCAAGATTTGAAATAAACGGGCTGTTAGAAAATCTCTCACCCTATCCTGCACCCTGTGTAGATCTTGAGTCGGTTATTGAGTTGGATGATGGTAGTAACAAGAAACAATATTTTTATGCTACTACCAACCGTATTTCTGCCCTAACACACGGGGAGAGTCGTAATATTCATTTCTTATTTGTTGCTGATGACTTCCTATGTCTTTTTGATAGATTAAGAGATAAAACGCCGTGTATGATGAATTTTCCAATAATTAGAATAAATATTATTTATAGAAACCTCTCTGGTGGTTTTTTTGTTATTAATAATGTGTATCAAATCATTAAAAATGATAAAAAAATGATATTATAAAGGATTGGCACACCAAATTAGTTCAATTTGAGACGAAATACAAAGATGAGTTAGATTATCTTGCAAAATTAATTGCCAACTGAAATATTGAAGTGGCTGAAAAATACCATGATGATTTCGTAGCATCAATTCAACCACCAATTCCAGAAATGCATAAGAGAGAGAAAGTTGAATTAACTGTTGCAGAGAAACCAGGGAACCTCATTATGGAGCCAATATCTGAAGCAGATTATAATAATAAATTGAAAAATGCCTCATACGGTCGTCGATTAAGAGAAAACCATGATTGATGTGAACGTGAGTATTTGGGAATAGACGTTACTCTCTTTTTTCGGATGAAATGCGGCATCATCCCCTCCTGCACACATCCCCTCATCCATCCATTCAGGGAAAACTCAGGTTACGGAAGCTTCGCTTTGATTAGCATGAATACTTGCAGAAAAGGAGATGGCTGGGTGTGGATGCATGAGATTATTTTACCGCGAATCTCCGCGAATCTCCGCGAATCGCATTTTTCCTGTTCCGCCCTCTTGACCTTCGGTCGCGTCCCTACGCTCCGCCTTATCGGCTCCGCGTGGTCGGGACGGCGAAACGAAAAATGCTGGCGTTCCGGCCACGCGGAGCCGATAAGGCGGAGCGTAGGAACGCGACATAGGAGTGAAACGACGATGTCAAGAAGACAGCGTAAGGGAAATGCGATTCGCGGAGATTCGCGGTGGGATATCTCATGTGTTTACACTCTCCCGATTCCTGTTTTCATCTTGAGCAGGTTCTGAGGTATAATAATCATGAAGGAGGGACTATTCTATGATATTATGGTGGATGTGGATGAAAGACCGGATGGGTGGAAGAAAGAACTGTATGATAAGCTGAGTTATAATTTTCTGATCGAGTGTGCCGCAAAAAATGATGGGATTAAAGAATGGAATCTGGAGTATGAGAAATATCTGAGATCTGAATGGCAGAGATTATTTCCTCATGATAAGGAATATGATCCCGAAAATATTGGAAAATTATTTTATTTGAATTCTGGTTTTGTACGACCTGGTTTATCAGGTAAAGATATCAAAAACGCAATTGAGGGGGGGAGCCCACTTCTTTGGTGCACATTTTAAGGGTGCTAATTTCTCTTTTGCCCATCTCGAGGGAGCCCAATTCTTCGGTGCCCATCTTGAGGGGGCCGATTTCACTTTGGCGAATCTTGAAGGAGCACAATTCAATTATGTTATGGTGAATGGGGAAACCCTGTTTATCAATAACACCATAGATGATAAAACCGATTTCACCGGAACAAATCTCTCATTACTCCGCATAGATCCCAACCTCAAAAAACACCTTGAGCGTAATATCCGGAAACTCAACATCACCAATAAAAACGTCTTTGTTGCAATGAAATTTGACAGTCCTGATATCGAGTCGGCACTAAAAAATGCAATCAAACCTGCCTGCCTCGAATGCGGCGGGCTGGAAGCATTCACGGTCAATGAAAAAGCCGGTGACGGCTGGATCCCGCAGACGATTAGAGAGGGAATCCAGAATGCACGATTCGTCATCTCAGACCTGACGTACAGAAATCACGGGGTATATTACGAAACAGGATACGCAGACGGGCTTGAGATCCCTGTTATCCAGACATGCAATAGATTCTGGTTTAATTCGGAAAAAGTTAAGAAGGGATCTCCTCTTCATTTTGATATTGCCCAGCGATACATAATATTGTAGGATGATGATAACGATCTCAAACAACAGCTCATCCTGAAAATAAATGAGTTACAGGCGAATGGAAAATAGCTCCCCCTCTATTGATTAAATAACAGGATTCCCCACCGCGGGACGCTCCGCGCCGGGTCACCAGCCTTCGGCTTTCTCAAGGCTTACGTCGCTTTCGCTCCCCTCGCCAGTCGCCTCCCGCACCCCGAAATCAGAAAAGAGATTCTTTCCTCCGCCCCTGTCCCCCTTTTCGTGCATTTCGTGTGATGACTGTGTACGGATGAAGGGAGGAAAAAATATCTTCTATTTTCTAAAAAAGGAGATTGTATTGGAATTTATGTCATTCAAAATATTTTTACTATTAAGGACTCATGTTTTGGAACATAATGGCAAATCTTGCTATCAATACTGAAAGCAGGAAGTAACCTGATATCACATATAAGACTTGCCAAAGCCAAGCAATTCCCTCTAATCCCGGATTTCCAACACCAAACAATGCTAAGACAGTGTTCGCAAAGAGTTCTGCGACGTCTGGAGACATATATTGGGTGAGAACTAAATTAACAACGAATGCAAATAGTATGAGCCCAACAAAAGACGCAAGACAACGTTTACATGACGTGCCATAGTCGGATAACCACCAGAAAAGCCGGAAGAACGGATTGATGAAGACTCTGTCAGTCAGAGAAGATTTGCATTCCTGTTCTTCCTCAGTCTCCTCTTTTTTGCCGAAGCTTTTTTTTCAGGAATCCCCCTGGAGAGATTTTTGGTTTGTCATACCACTTTCTCCACTGGATCTCCAGGATATTCCGCTCCAGTTTTGTTCTCATATTCGGATCTATGCGGATCGCAGAAAGCGCAGTTCCCATAAAATTCGTTTTTTTGTCTATGGAGTTTTCGATAAACATGGTCTTCCCATCCATGATGGCATATTCGAATGTTGCTCCTTCCAGATGTGTCTCCATGAATATTGCCCCCTCGAGATGTGCCATCAGGAGGTCTGCTCCCACCATATGTGCCTTAATGAATTTTTCCCCCTTCATGTGTGCCACATCGAAGAGTATCTCACTGCAGTCTGCCTTCTCTAGGTGTACCTCACTGAAGTCTGCTCCATCCAGGTGTGCCCCAAGGAAGTTTGCCCCCTCGAGATGTGCTCTCGCGAAACGCACGCCGCGGGATATTGCATCTCTAAAATCTTCGCCATGAAAATCAGGTCTTTTTAATTGAAAATCTCTCTTCACCAACTCAAAAACATTTTTCAGATCCCAGTCTCTCTTTGGATATAATCTGTTCCATTCCGATTCCAGATACTCCAGATACAGATCGTTCCACTCGTCTATCTTCTTCTCTCCACACTCGATCAGATATTCTGAATTCAGTTTGTTATAAAGTTCCTGACCCTGCTCTTCAATTATATCATCCATATTACAATGAGTAGTCTCTTCCAGTATGAATATCATTCCTCAAAATCCCGCGGGAGACCAGATTATTTTCGAAATTCGACTGCGAAAATTTTATGGGGGCGGGTTGGACGCTGAAAGCGGACGACCTTAGCTGAGGCGGATTGACGGCGTAGCCGGCGATTTTAGCGGAGCAAATCTTTGATTTGCGACTAAGGCAAATGACTTGCGAAGATGCGCTCATCAAAAAGAATCTCATACACGAAATCACCGAACACTCCCGCAAAAAAGAATGCCTTGTTTTCCTGAATCCAAAAATAAGATTCCCGCCGCGTCGGGCTCCACGCCGAGTCGCCAGCCTTCGGCTTGCTCAAGGCTTACGTCGCTTCGCTCCCATCGCCAGTCGCCTCACGCACCCCGAAATCAGAAAGAGGTGTGATTATGTGGAGTGACGTGCAATATACATACATATGACGCTCGGTACGGATATTGCAAAAAAACTCTCCGAGGTAGTGGACACAAACATCAGGATCATGCACGTCTGCGGCACCCATGAAGCGGCCATCGCAAAATACGGCGTAAGATCCGTCCTTCCCCCGCAGATGAAGATCGTGATGGGACCCGGCTGCCCGGTCTGCATCACTCCCCAGGGAGAGATCGATGCTGCATGCGAACTTGCCGAGCGGGGCTGCATCGTCTGCACCTACGGAGACCTCCTTCGGGTCCCCGGATCCAAGACCTCCCTCGAACACGTCAAAGGCGATGTCCGCATCGTCCAGGGAATAACCAAAGCCGTCGAGATCGCACGCCAGAACCCGGACAAGGAAGTCGTCTTCATCTCCGTCGGATTCGAAACCACCGTCCCGACCGTCGCCGCGACCTTCATCACGAACCCGCCAGAAAACGTCAGCATCCTCGTCTCCCACCGGCTCGTCCCTCCCGCAATGAAATGGCTGTTGGAACAGGGCGAAGCAGACCTCCACGGATTCATTCTCCCGGGACATGTCTGCGCCGTCATGGGATATCATGAATATGAACAGTTCAAGGTCCCGCAGGTCGTCGCCGGATTCGAACCCGAAGACATCCTCCTCAGCCTTCTGATGCTTGCCGAGCAGATCAAAAACGGCGAAGCAAAAGTCGAGAACGCCTACCCCCGTGTCGTGACCTACGAAGGAAACGTAAAAGCCCAGAAACTTATGAAAGACGTGTTCACGCCGGCCGATGTCGAGTGGCGCGGATTCCCGGTAATTCCTGATTCGGGTCTTATTTTGAAGCCCGAGTTCGAAGCATTCGACGCCCAGAAAAAGTTCGATCTGGTCTATGAAAAGATCACGAAAAAGGACGGCTGCATCTGTGATCGGGTCCTCAGAGGTCTCGCCGACCCCTCGGACTGCAAACTCTTCGGCAAAGCCTGCACCCCGCGGGTCCCGGTCGGGCCGTGCATGGTCTCCCACGAAGGAGCATGCCGGATCTGGCATCAGTATCAGCAGAAAAAATAAAAATTCCCCAGGATGAAAACCTACACCAATATTATTTTTGATCTGGACGGAACACTCACCGACCCGGCTCTCGGCATAACCAACTCCGTCATCTATGCGCTGGAAAAATACGGCATCCCGGTACCGGACAGGAGCGAACTGCTGAAGTTTATCGGGCCGCCCCTCATCGACTCGTTTCAGGAGTTCTACGGTCTTTCCCGCGAAGAGGCAAAGACCGCCGTTGAGTATTACCGCGAATACTACCGGGCAAAAGGCATTTTTGAAAACAGCGTCTTTCCCGGGATCGAAGATCTCCTGAGATCCTTCAAAGAAAACGGGAAAAACCTGATGGTCGCGACAGCAAAGGTCGAGCAGTTTGCGAATATCGTATTAGAGCACTTCGGGCTCGCAGAGTATTTTACCTGTGTTACCGGCAGTGATCTAGACAATACCCGAACGAAAAAAGACGAGATCATCCTCTCCGTTCTGGAACGCTGCAAAATAACCGATCTGGAACACACGGTCATGATCGGGGACCGGATGCACGACATTCTCGGCGCAAAAAAAGCAGGCATCGATTCGATCGGCATATTATTCGGATACGGCACAAAAGAGGAGCTGGAAAACGCGGGGGCTGATTTCCTTGCTGAGAGTGTTGATGAGCTGAAAACGATCCTGCTGGGATCGTAAGGGGCCCATTCTTTAAGCTCCCTTCACCCCAGGTATAAATACTCTCACGTTCTATATACTAAGGAGTTCAATCTATCTCAGTTGCATCGATAGGGTAGTCAGGATATCCTATGGGCCTCCGGAGCCTATGACTCGGGTTCAAATCCCGACCGGTGCGTCGTTTCTTTTTTTTTAGAATTTGTATATTATCATAAAGACCGACAAGGGACCCCAGCACGCGTGCAGTCCGGAAATCGGCCCCGATGCTCCGAAAAACACCTTTTTCCCAGCAAAATCCCCGATAATTTTAAATACAAAAACCGCATATGTGTTATTCACACTGTGAATTGCAGAAATGCCAGGTTGGCGGAGTGGTAACGCGACTGCCTGCAGAGCAGTTCTACGCCTGTTCAATTCAGGCACCTGGCTTATCCCTTCTGAAAAAAAACCGCATCGTATCTGTGCGGGGAAAAATGCAGATACTCCATGAAAAATGTCACAAAAAGCGATAGATGCAGTATTCACCGGTCTGTTTAATCTGACCGACATACGAGTCACCCTGCGGGAGACCTCACCTTTGCATCATCTCAACGATGAACAGAAGGAACGCACGAAAAAAAAACCGTCGAAAATATTCGAAAACAACTTGAGATCCTCGAAGGTGAGCTTCTATGAAATGCGCCGGGCAGATAGAGGCCCGTGCTGTTGAAGAATCTTCGATCAACCTCGATCCGATCCAGGCAGCCGGCAGACTCACCCCGGAGGCGATGAAAGCAGTCATTGCGTGGGGAGATGGCTACTCCGTCTGTGACAACTGTCATAAACCCTTCCGCCTGGACTATGTAACTAAACCGCCGATCGCGGACTTCCACACCGAAGCTGCCGCATGGCTAGGCATGGACCAGATCTAGCTCGTTCCGGGAGCACGGCGGGCATTCCAGGAAGTGACCGGAGCACTCGTCGGAAAAGGCGAGCCTGTCATCATGACCGGGATGGGGCATTACACTGCGTATCTTTCCGTCGAGGTCGTAAACGGCGTTGTCCGGGAAATCAAACCGACCCCCGATCACCACATCACCGCCAACGCAGCTGCGGATGCAATCGAAAACGCCGTACGCGAATTCGGATATGCCCCAAAACTGCTATTTGCCGATGCAGTGGATTTTATGTATGGAAACATGCATGAAATCGAAAAAATTGCAACAGTTGCTCACCAGTATGACATCCCGATCCTCTACAATGGAGTTTACACCGTCGGGGTCCTTCCGGTAAACGGCAAAAAACTCGGCGTCGATTTCGTCGTCGGATCCGGGCACAAAAGTATGGCGGCACCCGCCCCGTCCGGCGTTCTTGCGACCACCGATGAGTATGCAGAGACTGTGCTTCGCACCACAAAGATCCAGGGTAATCTGACCGGAAGAAAATTCGGCATCAAACAGGTCGGGATCCTCGGTTTTTCGCTCATGGGCGACCCGGCAGTCGGTCTGATCTCCTCGTTTCCGCGAGTCAAAGAGCGGAGCAACCACTTCGACGAAGAACTGAAATATCACAAAATCGTTACCGACGCATTACTTTCCATCGAAGGAACAAAAGTTGCCTCGGAATATCCCAGAAAACACACCCTCACCCGAATGGACACTGCAGAATCATTCGATGTAGTCGCACAAACCCATAAAAAACGCGGCTTCTTCCTCTCGAGTACCTTAAACAAACGGGGGATCACCGGCATAATGCCGGGTGTCACCAAACAATGGAAATTCAACACCTATGGACTGACAACCGCACAGGCAGAATATCTGGCAGATTCGTTTATCGAAATTGCCGAAGAAAATAATATGGTCGTGGGGTAACCCCCCCTTTTTTATTTCGTGAACACCATCACCATATATCCATTGTCGACCGCAGCTACCCAGCTCTTTTCCGTAAACCCGATCAGCTTCATCTTTTCCGCAAACGAATCAGGCGTATTCTTCCCGTCGGTATACACAGCTGCGATCACCGTGCTCACATTCTGATTCAGGAACAAGCCCTCATACTGAACAACGGAATGCTCATACCCGACAATATTCATCACCAGTGTTATATTCGATGAAAAACTCGCATTTTCAGCAAGCTTCTTAACAGTGGTCGCCTCCACATCCACGGATTTTACGAGCACGCCGTCCGACCTTACGATACGATTATTCGTGATATCCGACGTCACCGAGATCGCGACCGTATGATAGGGATTTGGTTCGACCGACACCTGATTCACCGACATCGTCAGCTTATCGTTCATGTATGCCGAAAGCGAGTCGATACCCGCCCCAAGCTCGATAAGCGGATTTTCCGGGACCAGCTACTCGTCCACTGCGGCGATCATCTCCGGCTCATATCCGTTCGGATCCAGCAAAAGCTTCCAGATAAACGTCTCGTCGACATACGTCGGATCGACCGAGATAACATTCCCGCGGATCATTACCTCATTCGGGGTAGGATTCACCAGACCCACACACCCGGCCGTCAGCATGAACCCCACAACTAAAAGAGCTAAAATCAAAACTGAAACGGTTTTTCTCCCCGGAGTATTCATAGTAAACTTTTGGAGGGAGATCTATTTGTAGATATTGTTTGCACAAAGGAAAACCCAAAACCCTTTCATGAAACCGGTCGTCCTTTTTTTCTGATGTACGTGTATGCTCTTCGTATATGAGAGGGGAAACAGAGGGAAGCGCGAAGTAAATAACGTAAGTATAAACATATACGTTACCAAATAATATATGCCGTGAGAGGAGGGTTGGATGAAAACTGAGGTTCTGAAAAGCATTAAAGAAACCGAAGCAAAAAGTAAATCCACAATCACTGCAGCAGAGAGTGCCGCCGAGCAGACACTTGCAAACGCAAAACTCGAAGCTGACAACCTGATTGCTAAGGCAACAACCATTGCCGAGGATTACAAAAAGCAGAGGCTTTTAGATGCACGGAATGTATCAACAGCAAAGCATGCCGCTATCGTTATCCAGGGGAAGGCAGACGCCGACAACCTGATTAACGCAGGAAGCAAAAAGCTCCCGCAGGCAACTGCGCTATTCGTAGAGCGGTTCAAGGAGAAACTGCATGTTTCAGCCTAGACCGATGACCCATCTGTTAATTGCCGCGAGCAAAGAGCATATGGCGTCAGTTGTGACCGAATTATATCGTCACCAGATTTTCCACATCACCGATTTTGTAGACCAGGGTAAAGAAGGTTTTGAAGGAGTAAATATCGGCATTCCTTTTGGAAACGCCGGCGATCTCTCAAATGACCTGCTGAAAATACGCTCCATTGAAAGCGTATTCCAGACCGCCCCAGCTACGCAAAGCACAGTCCAGAAACGTCCTGCAGAAACGATTCGAGCAGCAATAGATAGCGAACTTCCGAAAATCGATGAAGAAGTGAGCAGTCTCACGGTAAAGCGATCGAATGCAGAGTCCTGTATCAGGGAATGTGAACTGCGTATCAACGAACTTAAACCATTTTCCCTCGTGCCCCTTGAGCTGGATCTCTACCGGGGTTACGAGCATCTGACGGTTTTTGCAGGGTCCATCGAACATGACCTTGACATCTCTGTCCCGCATGAAAAATATTATCAGGCGGGAAAAGACGGAAACTTCATAGTCGTCTTTGTTGAGAACAAAAATGCCGCAGACGTTGAAAAACAACTGGCCGATACAGGTTTCCAGAGTGTTTCCCTGCCGGGTGAATCCGGCACCGTCCAGACAGCAGTAGAGAAATACACTGTCGAACTGAACAAAGAAACACAGATCCGTGAAGACTGTACCGCAAAGATCGTTGAACTCAAAGCAAAATACGCAGACTTACTCGCCGCTTGCGACGAAGTACTGTCATGCGATGTGGAACGTGCCGAAGCGCCGCTTCGATTTGCAACCACTGACGAAGCATTCGTCATTGACGGCTGGATCCCGGCCGACACAGTGGAGAAAGTCACCGCGGCACTTAACCAGGCAACTGGTGAACGCGTTTATGTAGTCGTTGATCCTTCAGATTATGAGGATACAGCGATCCCGGTGGAATATAACAATCCATCATTTGCAAAGCCAGCAGAATTACTTATGGACCTGTATGCCCGTCCAAAATACAAAGAGCTGGACCCGACCATCATCCTTGCGATCATGTTCCCCATTCTCTTTGGATTCATTGTCGGAGATCTGGGATACGGTCTTATATACCTGGCTCTTGCCCTTTTCCTTCGTAAGACTTTACTGAAGATGGGCGAATCAGGCAGCAAAGCCTTTATTCTCATTCTTGGGGCAGCCATTTCAACGAGCTTCTTCGGACTTCTCTATAGTGAATGCTTTGGAATGAGTCTCCCCTGGCACTCGATCGTTTTCTCCCGCCACCTCCCAATAGGTGCCGGCATGGAACATGCGATGCCCCAGGTAATCGAACTGCTGATAATATCAGTTATTCTTGGAATAATCTACATCAGTGTTGGCCGTTTCTTCGGAATGATCAATCACTACAGAATGGATCACCCCGGAATCCACAGGACAAAAGCAATCCTTTCCCAGTTTGGGTGGAACTTGATCCTGTGGGGAATCCTGGTACTTATCCTCAGTGTGGCTGACTTAAACGAATACTGCCAGTTCCCCTTTGCCCTTCCCACTCTTGTCGGAATCCCGACCATTGCTGGAATAACAGGTGCAATAATGATCATCGTTGGTTGTGTGTTCGTCGCATTAGAGAACCCACTTGACCTGATGGAAATCCCAACAAACACGCTTTCCCACATGCTGTCCTTCTGCCGTCTTGCTGCAGTCGGTCTTTCATCCGTGGCGATCGCAATGGTTGTAAACTTCATGGCCTTTGATTTATTCATCACGCCGGCCACGATCAACCTGGATGTTGTTGGTGTACTATTGATTATTGTGGGTGTCATAATTCTCATATTAGGTCACGCACTCAACATCGCTCTTGGTATACTAGGTGGTGCTCTGCACCCGATTCGTTTACACTATGTCGAATTCTTTACCAAATTCTACCAGGGCGGAGGAATCATATACAAGCCCTTTGGACTTAAACGAAAATTCTTTGAGGAATAAAAAAATGGCAATCGAATCTATGACAGTAGAAGCAGCACAGGCAATAGCATCCGGATACACCGCAATCGGTGCAGGTCTCGCAGTAGGTCTCGCAGGTATTGGTACCGGTGTTGGTGAAATGGGTATCGGAGCAGCCGCAGTCGGCGCAACCGCAGAAGACCGTGGAATGTTCGGTCTTGCATTACTCTTCACCGTTCTTCCGGAAACCGTCGTTATCTTCGGTCTCGTTATCGCACTGCTCTTGATCTTCGTCTAAGCGGAGCAGTCTGATATGGGACTTGAGGTAGTAGTAGACGAAATCAAAGCAAAGGGTGACCGCGAAGCTGCCGGCTTAAAAGCCGCAGCTGAGGCACAGGCTAAAGAGATCGTCAACGAAGCAAACCTCCGTGCAAACGAGATCCGTCTCGCCGCCGAAAAAGACGCTGATATCCAGACCGAACGGATGATGATCCGTGAAGTCGCCAGCGCCAATTTGGTCGTGAAACGTGATTTCTTAAACGCACAAAAGGAACTTCTTGACAAGGTCTACAGCAGTGCCGCCAAGGAAATCGCTAATCTTCCGGCAGAAGTACACGCAAAAGCTGTACGTGAACTCTTAAAAGAGTCTGCCAAGCAGATTAAAGCCGGTGTCGTTTTCACAAACGCACGCGACGAAAAATCTGCAAAAGAAGCATTAAGCAGTTTAAAAACCCTGAGCGGATTTAAGTTTGGAGGAATCACCGACATCGCAGGCGGTGTCGTTGTACAAAGTACCGATGGTCAGCTCACACTTGACTTCTCATACCAGACCTTTATGGGTGAAGTCTGGGAATCAAGTCTGAAAAATGCATCGGAGATATTGTTCGGATGAGGTAAACAATGACTGAGGTAATGATCGGAATTGCTCCCTATATCTATGTCTCAACCCGCATGCGGGTTCGCAAAGCGAAGCTCATTCCAAGGGAAGAATATCTTCGCATGCTGAACATGGGTCTCCCTGAGTTCACAAGACTCATCGAGGAAATGGAGTACAAACGCGAAATCGATGAACTCTCTGCATCCTTTAAAGGTATGGATCTCATTGAAAACGCCATGTCCTGGAACCTTGCAAAGGAGTATCAGCACGTTATCGCTCTGGCTCCCGGAGAGATAAAAGGATTTACCCGTGATTACCTGCACAAGTGGGATATCCAGAACATTCTGAGTATCCTGCGAGGTAAAGAACTCGGATTTTCCGATGGGAAGATCCGTGCAGTACTTGTCCCGGCCGGTGCACTCGATGCACCAACACTGGACCGGCTTGTCGCCGAGTCGTCAGTTGACCGTATCGTCGACCAGCTGCCAATAAAGCAGCTTTCCTCGATCCTCAGCGAAGGACTCAGCGAAGCACTCGAGACCCACTCATTTGGGAAACTCGAAAACGAGCTGTACAAGTACTATTATGCAACGCTGATCAAAGCAGCACGTGGCGGAATGAAGGGCGAACGTCCGTTCCTGAAATATGTCATGTTCGAGATCGACATCAAAAACATCACCAGTATTTTCAGAATGCGTGCACAGGGCGGCGACAATGCAGCCCAGCAGAACATCTGGATTCCCGGTGGTTCCTTCAAACCTGAAGAGCTCGAAAGACTCAGCAGTGTTGAAAGCACCGATGAAGTAGTCGATTCGTTGAAAAAGAAGATCAAAGTCACCGTGCTCCTTGATGCACTTGAATCTCTGCGTGAAAAGAAACCGATTTATTCGATCGAAAGCGCCCTGATTGCAGCACAGCTCAATCAGATGGATAAAGTTTCGAAACGGAATCCGTTCTCAATCTCGCCGCTTCTTGTATATCTCGAAAGAAAGAAGTACGAAGTATCCAATCTCCGTGCCATTGCTCGTGGAAAAGAAGCAGGCCTTAGTGCAGAGATTCTCGAAAAGTACCTGGTGATGTAAATGAAAATCGCAGTAATTGGAAGGAAGGAGTTCGTCTTAGGATTCCAGCTCGCTGGTATCAAAAAGACTTACTCTGCCGAAAATCCCGAAAAACTTACCGAGACCATTACAAAGGTACTTGAAGATACAAATGTCGGAATACTTGTGCTGCAGAGCACTGACCTTGACCAGATCCCGCGTCGCCTGCAGGTAATCATTGAAAATTCTGTCAAACCGACCATCGTGACGATCGGTGGGCAGGAGGCAGGTATCTCCCTGAGGGAGCGTATAAAACGTTCGGTGGGTGTTGATTTGTGGAAGTAAATAGCAAACCAGGAATACTCAAAAGAATTGCAGGACCAGTCGTCACTGCAGTGAATCTTGATGCACACATGTATGATGTCGTCAAGGTCGGAAACGAGGAACTGATGGGAGAGGTCATCAAGATCGACGGTGCAGACACCGTTATTCAGGTCTATGAATCTACCACGGGCATTCGTCCGGGTGAACCCGTCACAAACACCGGTCTTTCGCTCGCAGTCGAGCTTGGTCCGGGTCTCTTGACCAGTATCTACGACGGTATCCAGCGTCCGCTTGAAGTGCTCATCCAGAAGATGGGTAACTTCATTGCACGCGGTGTTACCGCACCAGGACTGGATCACGAGAAGAAATGGGACTTCAAACCGGTCGTCCATGTCGGGGACATAGTAACTCCCGGTCAGATCATCGGTGAAGTTCAGGAAACCCGCAGTATCGTGCACAAGGTCATGGTCCCGCCACTCGCAAAGGGCGGCAAGGTCACCAAGATCAATGCAGGAGAATTCACCGTTAATGAGATCGTCATTGAACTCGACTCAGGCGAATCCTTCCCAATGATGCAGAAATGGCCGGTCCGTGTCCCGCGTCCTTACGTGGAAAAACACAGCCCGAGCATCCCTCTCCTGACCGGACAGAGAATCCTTGACGGACTCTTCCCGATCGCAAAAGGCGGAACTGCAGCAATCCCCGGACCATTCGGATCCGGAAAAACCGTTACCCAGCAGCAGCTGGCAAAATGGTCCGACGCAGAAATCGTGGTCTACATCGGCTGCGGTGAACGCGGTAACGAAATGACCGAAGTTCTGACTGAGTTCCCTGAACTCCAGGACCCGAAAACCGGAAACTCTCTTATGGAGAGAACGATTCTCATCGCAAACACTTCCAACATGCCTGTGGCAGCCCGTGAAGCATCCGTGTACACCGGTATTACTATTGCAGAGTACTTCCGTGACATGGGCTACGACGTTGCATTGATGGCAGATTCCACCTCCCGGTGGGCAGAAGCAATGCGTGAGATCTGTTCCCGTCTTGAAGAGATGCCCGGAGAAGAAGGATACCCGGCATACCTGTCATCCAGACTCTCCGAATTCTACGAGCGTGCAGGACTTGTCGAGCCACTCGCAGGAGGATCAGGCTCTGTTTCCGTTATCGGTGCAGTGTCCCCTGCCGGCGGAGATTTCTCCGAACCGGTCACGCAGAACACGCTTCGTATCGTCAAAGTCTTCTGGGCACTTGATGCAAACCTCTCCCGCCGCCGGCACTTCCCGGCAATCAACTGGCTTCAGTCGTACTCCCTGTACATGGCTCAGCTGAATGATTACTACGACGAGAAGGTCTCACCCGAATGGAACAAACTCCGTGCCTGGTTCATGGAAGTCCTCCAGAAGGAAGCCGAACTGCTCGAAATCGTGCAGCTGGTTGGATCCGATGCATTACCGGAAGCCGAGCAGATCACCATCGAAGTAGCCAGAATGATTCGTGAACTGTTCCTTCAGCAGAACGGTTTCGACCCAGTCGACACTTACTGTGATCTGCCGAAACAGCTTGATATGTTCAAGATGATCAGAACCTATGCGGACCTTGCATATGCCGCACAGGTTGCCGGCGTCCCGCCGTCACAGATCATTGCGATCAAAGCAAAGAACGAAATGCCGCAGGTCAAGTTCACCAAGGACTACAAACCGGTCCTCGACAAGATCTACGCAGGCATGGAAGCTGAATTCAAGGCATTGAGGGCATAAACATGAAAGAATATAAGACAGTCTCTAAAGTTGCCGGACCTCTGCTCTTTGTTCAGAAGACAGAACCAGTCAGCTACGAAGAGCAGGTCAGCCTTGTTCTTGCCGACGGCACGATGAAACGTGGTCAGGTTCTTGATACCTCCGACGATTTAGTCGTTATCCAGTGTTACGAGAGCACGACCGGTCTTGGTCGTGATACCGGTGTCCGTTTCCTTGGTGAAACGTTCAAGATGCCGGTCTCAAAGACCATGCTCGGACGTATCCTTTCCGGCGGTGGAAAACCCATCGACGGCGGACCAGCTATTATCCCCGACAAACGTCTTGACATCAACGGAGCAGCAATCAATCCGTATGCACGTGGAACACCGAGAGATTTCATTCAGACCGGTATCTCCACCATCGACGGAACGAACACCCTTGTCCGTGGTCAGAAACTGCCGATCTTCTCGTCTGCCGGTTTACCGCACAACGAGATCGCTCTGCAGATCGCCCGTCAGGCAAAAGTTCCCGGATCCACCGACGAGTTCGCCGTAGTATTTGCTGCAATGGGTATCACTCGTGAAGAAGCAAACTACTTCATGGCAGACTTCGAGAGAACCGGTGCACTTGAGCGTGCAGTCGTTTTCCTGAACCTTGCAGATGACCCCGCTGTCGAGCGTACGGTCACCCCGCGTCTTGCACTCACCACCGCAGAGTACCTTGCATACGAGCTTGGTTACCACGTGCTGGTTATCCTGACCGATATGACGAACTACTGTGAAGCACTTCGTCAGATCGGAGCAGCCCGCGAAGAAGTTCCGGGTCGCCGTGGATATCCAGGTTACATGTATACCGATCTTGCATCTCTCTACGAGCGTGCAGGTATCATCAAGGGTCTGAAAGGATCTGTTACCCAGATCCCGATCCTGACGATGCCCGGTGATGATATCACCCACCCGATCCCCGATCTTACCGGATATATTACAGAAGGACAGATCGTTATTTCCCCGGAGTTACACCGTAAAGGTATCTACCCGCCAATTAACGTTCTGCCGTCTCTGTCACGTCTGATGAACCTCGGTATCGGTAAAGGCATGACCCGTGATGATCACAAGAAGGTCTCTGATATGATGTATTCCGGTTACGCAGAAGGTGTCGATCTCCGCGGCTTAGTGGCTATTGTCGGAAAAGACGCACTCTCAGAGCGTGACCAGAAATTCTTAGAGTTCGCCGATGCGTTTGAAAACAAGTTCGTCCGTCAGGGATCTGACGAAGACAGAACTATCGCTCAGACGCTGGATATCGGCTGGGATATGTTCACCGAACTCCCGGAGAGCGAACTTGAGAAGCGTATCGACCGTGACCTGATCAAGAAGTATCACTCGTCGAACTACAGGAAGTGATTAAGTCATGGCGCTGAACGTGAAGCCTACCAGATCCGAGCTGATCGCCCTTAAAAAGCGTATCAAACTCTCGGAACGGGGACATAAGCTTCTGAAAATGAAGCGCGACGGACTTATCCTTGAATTCTTCAAGGTATTAGCGGAAGCTAAAGATCTCAAAAATCAACTTGCCGAAAAATACGAACGTGCACAGAAAATGATTGCGATCGCAGAAACTGTGGATGGAAGTATCGGAGTGAAATCAGCGGCGTTTTCAGCATCTGAAAACCCGGTGATCAACCTCAAAAGCAAGAATATTATGGGAGTTGTTGTACCCAAGATCGAATCTCAGAGTGTAAAGAAGTCTCTCACAAACCGCGGTTACGGCGTTCTTGGAACGTCGGCCGCGATCGATGAGGCTGCTGACGCATTCGAGGAGTTAGTGGAGTGTATCATTCTCTCCACCGAACTTGAGACGACTATGAAGCGCCTCTTAGACGAGATCGAAAGTACAAAGCGCCGTGTGAATGCCCTGGAATACAAGGTGATTCCGGAGTTGGTCGCAGCACGTAACTTTATCAAGATGCGGCTCGACGAAATGGAACGTGAAGAACTGTTCCGTATGAAAAGATCAAAGGGAAAGTCTGCAGCAAGAGCCGCGATTGCAGCTGCCTTAAAGGCAGCTGAAACATAATCCGGCTTTTGTCTGAAGATCGGGAGAACCTCAGGGATCACCGGAGATATCCGGGATTCTCTAACCCGAATCTCTTTATTCTTTTTTTGACTGTTTTTTTCTTATCTGACAGGATCCCCTTTGGTGATGCATGCAGGATCTCTTCTAGTTGTATTAAGATTCCGGTACATTAATCTATCAAGTTAACGGAAAAGACTCACACAGGGATAATACAGCGGATTTACGTAGATTTGGACCGTTTTTTCAGATGAGAATATTCATATTATTTCCCGTCCCTTTACTGTAAACAATGAATAATCTGTTCCCCCCGACAAAGCTGATAAAATAGCCAACATGTTTTCCTTTACGGATGAAGATAAAACCCGTTTTCTCAATAATGCGAACGGGATCATTCATTATCATGGGAGAGATGACCCCGAAAAAATAATCACCGGCATCTGCGGATACGCAGAGCTGATCGCTGCAAGCAAAGGAGCAGGCTACACCCCGCAGATATCCAAACATACCGTTGAAGATATCCGGATCACCAGGATAGAACCTCCTTGCGGAAGCAACACTTATATCCTGAAAACACCTGCCGGATTTCTGGTGATCGACAGCGGTTTTCCCTGTTATGCCGAAGAGCTGAAGCAGACGGTCCTCTCACTCTACCCTGAGTTTTCAAAGAAGAAGACCGAACTTCTTATCACCCATATCGATATGGACCATATGGGGGCGATGGATCTTTTTGACTGCGTGCATCTGAATGCTACGAGCCAGGAGAACTTCATACGGGAAAAGACCGGAGTGCCGAACTACCGGGTAAAGAAGCAGGAGCGTGCGCCATTTTATGATATGGTCGTTATGCTGACGAAGTATACGACTCCGTCTTTATCAAACGTCAAACTCCTGGACACCGTGAAACCCGATCAGTCGCTCCCGCTTTCATACATCGGCGAACTGAAAGCGGCGGGTCTCACCTTTTCGGTGTACGAAGGTTTTGGCGGTCACGTGGAAGGTTCGATGATCTTTCTCGAAAATGATCTTGGTCTCATCTTCACCGGCGATATTTTGATAAATCCGGAAGGATTCACCCCCGAGCAGCTAATAGCCAATAGATATCCGGCGGTCCTTGCAAGTGGCAGTGTGAACGAGGATTCGAAAAAAGCGGCAGCAGAACGCTATGCAGCGTATGAAATGATGCAGGGAAGACGCTGGACGGTCTGCCCCGGACACGGAGCGGTTTTCCAGCTCTGAAAATTCAGGAATATAATATAGCTGCCCGGATCGGGAAAGATCCATTTTTCTCAACTTTTTTTAGAAGAAAGCGTATCTGTTTTTCAGTGCAGGAATCCTGCGGATCTCTAGACTAACAAGTACATAAAATAATGAAAAGACGTTGGAAAAAGATATTGAGCCGGGAAAGTTACCGGCGTACTGGGGTCCGGTTAACTTTGCGGGTTACGTACCCTGCGACCCGGTTACGGATCATTTTGCTCTCAATAGTGGTAATTTCAGAAACAACTCTCTTGTTGTCATCAAAGTTACCATTGAAGCTTTTTCCGTGCTGTTCGAGAAGGGCGATGCCCATTGATTTGATATAACTTGGCTTGATTCCCATGAGTATTCCTCAGATTTCTATATATGTAAGACGTTGAGATATGATAAGTATTCTGTTTGCGACTTCATCCGGAGTAGTCCCAAGAAGGTAGATCCTGCCCGGTCCGCGGGAGGATTCAGCACAGGCAATAGCAAGCGGGACACCTTTTCTGCAGATAGAAGCAATACCCCAGTCCATAGTCGAGATGCCTACCGGATACTTTTCCGGGTCATACACTTCAACGTCCCGCAGTGTTTCGATCGTGGTTTGAAGGATATCATCTTCATACCGAATGCATGCAGCGGAACGAATGCTTGGGTCAAAGCGCCGGACGGTAAGAAGGGTCCGCACGATCGGCTCATCAACGCCGAAACCGACACTGGTTCCCCGGGCGATCGCCACACCTTTCTGGTCGGTAGAATTGACCGTCGCATAGGCGATCGCAAGATCATCCCGGGGAATGATATAGCGCGAGAAATCCAGCAGTTTTCCGTGGGCTTTCTGGAGCTCGCGAAGAACAGACGATTGAGCTTGAGCAGACATTAATTCAGCCCCAGTTCATCTTTTATTGCGGTGATCTCAGTGATGGCGATCTCATACATCCGTTCCCTCGGTATGAGGGCATCTCCAAGCGCGATCCTGTTTCTTTCGCATCCTGCAGCAAACGAAGGGGTCTTGTATTTCTTCGTGACCGTCTTCACCGAAACGTCAGTGATATTTCCCCCTTTGACATATGCGCAGGCGACGATTAACCCGGACACACTGTCAGCGACCTGAAGACATATCTCGACAGGCGTTGTGTAGTCTGAACCGAATATCATATGATTATGCCGTTTGATCGGGAGAGCGATTTCGTCCCCGATACCGGCGAGACGGAGGATCTCATAGCCGACGATCCCGTGCTTATCCATATCTTCAAGTATTTCTTCAAAGTCAATGTCGTGAAGGATGCCGATAGTTTCCCAAAGGACAGTATCTTCTCCCAACTCGGCCGCCAGACCTTTCATTACGGCTGCAGTCGAAAGACAGTGGCCCAATAGTGAGGGGGAGGTGATGTATTGTTTGAGGAGTATGAGTGCCTCGTTTTTTTCCATATCTATATATTAGATATGAAAAGGGATAAGAGTCACGACGCACAATGTACTTATATGAAAGATTGGATACTCGATGTGATTATTGGCGTCTCGGCAATTATTTTGTTTGCCGTTCTGCTTCTCACTCTTCCGCAGGTCCTTCCGGCCGCATACGGCTATGTTGCGGCGTTCCTGATTTTTGTTGCATACCTGACAACGGCAGGATTGACTGTTATTAAGACTTCAATTATAAAATAATTTTTTTATAAAATTTTGAAAAAAAAAGTTACTCGTGTTTTTCGAGTGCTTTATAATCGGTCTTATTCATTTTGGTAAGAGGCATCGATTCCAGAATCGAGACAGAGATCGGAACACTCCAGGGATTCAGATTCGCTTTTGCAAAGGTGAGAATCTCTTTTATGGCCGTCTCAGGATCTATCTTTTTCGCGAGGGTGACGTAGAGTTTGACTCTCGTGTCGGTCTTCCAGGGGATGCCCATTGCGCAGGACTGGGAGATAATCGGGCATTTTTTCATCACGGTTTCGATGATGAGCGGGTAAACATTGAATCCATTCACCTTGACCATTCTCTTGTACCTGCAGCGGAAATTAATGACGTCCTCTTCGCCGATGGAGACAATATCCCCGGTATGGAGCCAGACACGGCCATCCTTATGCATTCTGAGAACATTGGCAGTTTCCTCGGGATTTTTGTAATACCCATTCATAATAGCCGGTCCGAGCATACAAAGTTCGCCTTCTTCCGGATTCGGGAGGAAATCAGTCGTTTCCGGAGTCACCACACAAATCTCGATTCCTTTGAGCGGGATACCGACACTGCCGTCTGTTAAGTCAGAATAGTTACTGCCGGTAATGACGCATGCCCCGCCGGCTTCGGTGATACCGTATCCGGGTTTGAACTCGGCACCACCTTCCAGGCCTTTCCCGAGAATGACATTATACCGGTCAACAAGGTCGAGTGAGACCCTGTCACCGCCGCAGACCAACGCTTTGATGCCGGTGAGCCGCTTTTCTTTGAGATACGGATACATCCGTTCATACATCGCCGGAACACCGCAGATAAATGATATTTCCTCCTCAGATATAAGGCGGGCACATTCTTTTGCGTTGAATCTCGGGGAGAGTACAATCCGCATACCTGATGAGAGCGGTGCATGAATACAGACCGTCAGACCGAAGGCATGGAATACCGGGAGGACACCGAGGTATCCGTCCCCAATGTGCGGAAGCCCGTTAACGAAGTCGTGGATGAGCTGACTTGCAAGGTAATTAACAGACCTGTTTGAGAGCATGACCCCTTTCGCGGGTCCGGTCGTTCCGCCGGTGTACATAATGACTGCAGTTTCTTCCGGCTTGCCAGCGTGGGGAGGGAGGGGTTTAGTTATCAGAATTTCCTTTCCTTCCTTCAGGAACTCGATCCATTCAGTCACTTTACCGGCGGTTCTTTTCGAGGCACGCACGGAATGGTTGTAAACCGTTTTCATGATGAGTCCTTTCGGACCTTTCGGGAAGTATTCCGGCGTCTTGCAGCGGATTACTTCCACGCCGAGATCGGAACAGTGTACCTCGTTGAGTTCAAAGGTAAGAACGTATCTGGATTCTGTGAGATCAACTGCATAACGGAACTCATCAAAAGTTGATAAAGGATGGACAAGGTTGCAGATGGCGCCGATTCTGTTGATTGCGTAAACAGCAACTACACACTGCGGAATGTTCGGGAGTAAAATAGTAACGAAGTCACCTTTTTGCACACCGTGCGCAAGAAAAGCTGCTGCACAATCATGCACCATCTCCATGAATTCGGTATAAGAAATGCGATTATTATAGTATTGTATTGCGGTTGCGTCCGGTCCTGCGTGATTTACACCGTAGGTAAGCATGGTATATAGGGACTGTTTCGTCTCCTCAATATACTCTAGTTTGGTGATGGAGTTATTCCGATATATCCGTGAGGTCATAAGCTATTATTATTTGAAGGGGATGAATTATATTGCTACTGGTCATAATAATGATATCCGGCAACTGAGTATATATGGTACCCGATAATAGGAGCCGGGCGTAGCATAATCTGGAATAATTCACGCTAAAAAAAGGAAATTATTCTCTATCCTGCAGAGCCATATAGTCGAGTTTATTCATTTTTGTCATCGGCATCTCATCAAGAACGATGACCGCCTTTGGAACACTCCAGTGATTCAGGTGCTCGTTTGCAAAGGCAAGGATCTCCTTTTCTGCGTCAGCATGATCCATCTTCCGCTTAAGCGTCACAAAGAGTTTGATCCGCCGGTCATCCCGCCACTTAAATCCGACTGCACAAGCTTTTGCCACGATCGGACAACCCTCGAACGCCGCTTCGATCAGAGGAGGATAGACATTATATCCGTTCACTTTGACCAGACGTTTGATACGTGATCTGAAACAGAGATTGTCCTCTTCGCCAATGAAAAATATATCTCCCGTATGGAGCCAGAGTTGCCCATCCGGATGGAGTTTGAGAACGTCACTCGTCGCCTCGGGATTTTTATAATAGCCTTTCATCAATGAAGGACTCAGGATGCACAACTCTCCTTCTTCACCTTCGGGAACAGGCTCACAGGTCCCGGGCTTCACGAGGCATATGTCTGTGCCTTCGACCGGGATCCCCACGCACCCTTCGGGGAAAGCATGATACTGATTTCGGGTAAGAGAGCACGTTCCGCAGGCTTCCGTAAGACCGTAGCCTGGACGGAACTCCGCACCGCCTTTGTCCTTCCCTAAAATATCATTATACCGGTATGCCAGATCATGACTCACCCAGTCGCCTCCGCAGACCACGTGTTTCATGAAGGAAAGGTCGTGTCCTTTCAGATAGGGGTACATCCGCTCATACATAGCGGGCACGCCGATCACATAGGCGACCTTCTCTTTCAGAAGAAGGTTGCTGCACTCTTTATCACTGAAACGAGGAGAAAGCATGACCCGCATACCTGACGAAAGCGGGGCCTGGATACAGACCGCAAGACCGAACGCATGGAACAGCGGAAGGATCGCGAGAAATCCGTCCCCGATATGGGCAGTGTGTGTTACGTTCTCCAGAAGAAGACGTGTCGTGACATAGTTCACCGACCAGTTAGAGATCATGACGCCTTTAGCAGGTCCGGTCGTCCCGCCGGTGTACATGATGACTGCCGTATCGTCTGCTTTCACATCAGAGGGAGGAAGAGGCTTTGTCCGGAGCCTTTTTTCACCTTCTGTGAGAAGATTTGTCCACTCGGTGACCCGTGCCGATGCCTTCGCTGATTTCCTGACCGAGTGGGAGTACACGGTCTTCATCACAAATCCTTTAGGACCCGCGGGAAAGTAGCCGGGCGTTCTGCACCGGATTATGTCGATATCCATACCGGCTGCAAGACCTTCGTTCAGCTCAAAGGTGAGGATGAGTTTACTGTCCGTGAGTTTGACTGCGTTCTCCAGCTCTGATAAGGGTGAGAGAGGGTGGACCATATTGCATATCGCACCTATTCTGTTAAGAGCGTAAACTGCAATTACGCACTGTGGGATATTCGGGAGAAAAAGGGTGACAAAATCTCCTTTTTTTACGCCGTGTTCAAGAAATCCTGCGGCACAGGTGTTGACAAGGTCATACAGTTCCCCATACGAAATCCTGTTGTCAAAATATTGAATGGCCACACCCTCGCGTCCTGCATGTTCCACACCATAGTTAAACATGGAATACAGAGACTGTTTTGTCTCATTCGAGTACTCCAGTTCTGTTTTTGCATCGTTTCTATATACAGGACGTGACATGATATTACTCAGCCTGCTTTTTTTCGTTTGCCCGTGAAAGTTCCTGCTTTTCCAAAAGACGGTAATCCACCTTGTTAAACTTCGTCATGGGAAAATCAGAAACGAATTCCACTTTGACCGGGACACTCCAGCGATTCATCTGCTCTTTGGCATAATCAATCAAGATCTTCTCCTCTTCTGCCGCATCAAAGGAGCCGAGCGGCTTCTCCAAAACAACATACAGTTTGATCTTTCGATCCAACTTCCAGGAGTTGCAACGGCGCAAACCCGTTTGATATCAGGGTGGCCCTGCATCGCTTCCTCGATGAGGGTCGGATAGACATTATACCCATTCACCTTCACGAGTCTCTTTTGTCGTGAACGGAAACAGATGTTCCCATCCTTTCTAATCACAACGAGATCTCTTGTGTGGAGCCAGACATTTCCGTCGTCGTGGAGACGAAGAACATCCTTTGTGGCCTCTTCGTTCTTGTAATATCCCTTCATCACCGAGGGACCAAGGAAACAAAGCTCGCCTTCCTCGCCGTCAGGTACGACTTCGATCGTACCGGGTTTTACCACGCATACTCTTGTTCCGGTGACCGGGGAACCGACACAACCCGTCGGAAGTTTTTCATATTCGTTTGCGACAAGAGAACAGGCACCGCAGGCCTCTGTCAGACCGTAACCGGTCCTGAAAAGGATGTCGGCGTGGGACTTCTTCAAAAGAACATTATACTTGTCTGCAAGTTCTTCGGAGACGCGGTCACCCCCGCTGACCATAAGTTTGATCCTGAAAAGATCTCTGTGTTCAAAGTAGGGATACATGCGTTCGAAAAGAGCAGGCACTCCCGGAAGGAACAGAATATCCTCGGAAAATATCTGCTGAGCACATCCTTTCGGATCGAATCTTGGTACAAGAACCACTTTCATACCTGAGATCAGCGGCGCATGCACGGAAACGGCCAGTCCAAAAGCATGGAATATCGGGAGAATCGCGAGGAATCCGTCACCCACATCGGTTTTACCATCACCAATGTCGATGAGAAGCTGGATAGACATGGAGTTTACCGCATAATTCGAGAGCATGACTCCCTTTGGATCTCCAGTTGTTCCGCCGGTGTACATGATCACCGCAGTATCGTCCGCTTTCACATCATCTGCCGGGAGCGTGAAGCCTTCTTTGATCAGCTTTTTTCCTTCAGCAACGAGATCGTTCCAAAGAGTGATCTTTGCCACGTTCTGTGCTTTTGGATTTTTGCGCATCGCAAACCGGAATCCTTTGTCCAGAACAAACCCTTTTGGGGTCGAAGGGAAGTATCCTGAGGTTCTGCAGCGGATGACCTCAATGTTTTTCCCGGAGAGGAAACCCTCGTTGACCTCGCAGGCAAGAACAACTTTACTTTCAGTGAGTTTTATCGCATAGTCGATATCTTCCTGCGGGGATAAGGGATGGACCATATTGCATATTGCGCCGATCCGGTTGACAGCATAGATCGCGAGAACTCCCTGAGGGATGTTCGGGAGGAAAATGGTGACATAATCTCCTTTTTTTACACCGTGTTTCACGAGGGCCGCTGAAATAGTATGAACTTCATCCATGAACTGTTTGAATGAAATGTGTCTTCCATAATATGCAATCGCAGGTGAACTCTCACCTGCCCGGTTGAAGCCGTAAAGAAGTCCTTCATACAGCGAACGTTTATTTTCTTCAGAGTAGTCTAATGTCAAAAAATTATCCTCCGATCAACGGTAAAAAAATCTAATAGTATTATTTGCTGTAGAACATATAATAGAAACGGAAATATTTTTGTCTATTTTATCACTTAATAGACAGAATCGTATAACCTGACTTGAAAATAACCCGATTAAAATCGTCATCAGCTACATTCCCGGAAAGTTCCACCGTGGCGGTTTTTGCACCGAGATCCACCACTGCGAAAACAACGCCCGGGATCCGGGAGAGGACTTTTTCAACATTCATTTTGCAGTGATCACATATCATGCCGTCAATAGTAAGTACTTTTTTCATGGTTTCCTCTTTAGAAGTAGTTGGAATTTCTGATGAAAAATATCTGAGCATTAGAGCATTTAATACAACACATACGGAAGACAGACTCATCGCAAGAGCGGCAAACCCGGGAGAGAGTTTCCAGCCTAAAGGAACAAAGAAAACACCGGCAGCAAGAGGGATGCCGATCGTGTTGTAGATGAAAGCCCAGAAGAGATTTTCCTTGATGTTTCTAACAGTGGCACGGCTCAAACGGATCGCCGAGACGATGTCCCAGGGATCACTTTTCATTAAGATGAAGTCAGCATATTCAAGAGCGATATCAGAACTCGCACCGATCGCGATACCGACATCGGCCCTCGCGAGAGAGGGAGAGTCATTGATCCCGTCCCCCACCATGATAACATGATGCCCTGCCTCCTGCAGAGTTCTAACCTGGCCTTCTTTTTCCGCCGGCATCACTTCAGCGATGACGTTACGAATCGACAGTTGCCCTGCTATGGATCCGGCAACGGTTTTCGTATCCCGGGTCAGGAGCACGACATCAAAACCAAGAGCCTGCAGTCCTGCAACAGCAGCTTTGGAGGTGGGCCGAATCTTGTCCGCAACGGAGATGATGCCGAGCAGTTCGTTTCCGCTCGCGAAGTAGAGCGGGGTTCCGGTGACGCTGACAGGGGTGAGCGGGATCCCGTTCTCTTCCATGAAAGCGGCATTTCCTGCATAACAGATCTTCCCGTTCACCGAAGCTGAGACACCTTGTCCCGGAACCGCGGAGAACTCCTGAGCTTTGACAAATGTGATCCGATTCTCTTCGGCATAGGTGATGACCGCTTTCGAGAGAGGGTGTTCTGATGCAGATTCGACCGAAGCGGCGATGGAAAGGAGATCTTCTCTGGTGCCGGAGAGCGTGATGACATCGGTGACCTCGGGTTTTCCGATAGTGACCGTGCCTGTTTTATCCAGAAGGATCGTGTCGGCACGGCCCGCGGTCTCGAGAGACTCCGCAGATTTTATCAGAATACCTAGTGATGCCGCTTTTCCGGTCGCAACCATTATTGCAACCGGGGTGGCAAGGCCAAGAGCGCACGGACAGGAGATAACAAGAACGGATATCGCGATAGAAAGAGCAAACGTGAACGAATGACCGAGAATGATCCAGACGATCGCGGAAATAACCGCAATACTCATTACCAGAGGTACGAACACGCCGCTCACTTTGTCGGCGATTTTCCCGATCGGCGCCTTGGATGCATTGGCATTCTGGACGAGTTCAACGATCGCAGCAAGTGTTGTATCTTCGCCGACTTTTTCCGCCCGGAACGTAAAACTTTCAAGTGAGATCGTTCCGGCGGAGACCATATCTCCCGGATTTTTTATGACAGGGATACTTTCACCGGTCAAGGCCGACATATCGATAGGAGCAGAACCTTCAGTAATTGTGCCGTCGACCGGGATACTTTCACCGGTCAAGGCCGACATATCGATAGGAGCAGAACCTTCAGTAATTGTGCCGTCGACCGGGATACCTGCCCCCGGTCTGACTACGATAAGATCGCCGACCGCCATCTATTCGGCAGGGATGATGACCTCAACGCCGTCACGACGAACCGTTGCAGTTTTTGGTGCAAGGTCGATGAGTTTTCTGACCGCTTCTGTGGTTTTTCCTTTTGATCTCGCCTCAAAAAACTTACCGATCGTAACGAGCGACAAGATCATCACAGCCGATTCAAAGTAAAGATCCATAGACCACATACTGGCGGCGGAGAGATCTCCTATTGAAAAAGCTGAAAAAATAGCATAGATAGCATAGACCCCATACGTAAGTGCCGCAAGCGAGCCGATTGCCACAAGAGAGTCCATGTTCGGCGCACGGCGGAAGAGTGCCGGGATCCGGGATGTGTAGTATTTGTTGTTCGCGATGACGATCGGAATAGTCAGTGCAAGCTGGAGAAGGGCAAATATCCCGGCGTTTGCCGGATCATGGGTCCATTGAAGAAGAGGAAAACCCCACATATGCCCCATAGAGAGATACATAAGCGGAATAAGAAAAGCAAAAGAGACGATGAGCCGGATCTTCATCGGGCGAAGAAGAGACCCCTCACGCGGGGGATCACCCATAACCAGATCATACCCGGCAGAGCGGACCGCCTGCCTGATCTGATCATCTGAAATATCGTCCGACTCGACGACCAAACGATTTTCCAGAAGGTTCACTGAGGCGGATCTCACGCCTTCCACACTTTTCGCGGCCTTCTCAACATGAAGAGAGCAGGCCGAACATGTCATGCCGGATACTGAGTGGGTTTTTTTCATTTCGCGTTTTCTATAAAGAAACGGGCGATCTCATCCAGCATTGCGCCGGGACGCTCGATTTTCCTTGTGTCAAGGTTAACGACCGTACTTGGAATGCCGCGGAGGAGACCGCCGTCAAGCAGATAATCATGGGGAACGTTGATCTGATCTACCGTGACCGGCGAGATCTCACCGGAGATGTTTGCTGAGGTCGCGGTTATCGGACAGTCAAACGCTGATATGAGTTCAAGAGCGAGAGTGTGATCAGGATACCGGATACCGATCGTGCCTGTCCCGCCGGACAAGTCGCCGGGCATACAGTTTTTCACCGGCAAAACAATCGTGATCGGACCCGGAAGAAATTTGCTGATGAACCGTTCCGAAAACGGGCTGACATCGGCGATCCCATAAATCATCTCGATATCGGAAACGGCGACCGAGATAGGTTTTCCAAGAAGCCGTTTTTTTGCTTCATATACTTTGAGGACCGCAGTCTCCGATAAAGCGTCCGCACCAAGTCCGTAGACCGTTTCTGTAGGATATACGACAAGTCCGTCGCGGGATAAAACACGGATGGCTTTTTCGATTCTGGTTTCTTCTGTTGGTGTTATCATCAGAACTCTTTCCCCTTTACTTTTTCGATATTAAATACCCCGATAGTGCTGATATGCATAACGGCCATGACCCCGGCCTGGATCGGGTCGGTAACCACGAGATCGGCAGCATCCGAGGCACTCCCTGCCATTTTCAGGCAGATCACCGGGATGCCGTCCGCCTGGATGGATTTAATTGCAGTGGTTATCTCGCCGCCCATCAATGAACCGGCAAGGACAAGGATTGAGGCGCGTGGGAGGCGGCCGACTGCCTCTACGGCTCGTGCCAGATTCTGCTCACCGACAAGCGGGATCGTATCTACAGAAATGCGTTCACCGCGGATGTTATGCCGATCGGCCTCGTTCACCGCTCCAAGCGCAACCTGGGCAACCTGAGCCCCGCCGCCGATGATGATGACGCGTTTTCCAAATATTTCCCCAAACGTGTCGTGAAGAACGACCTCACGAATACCGGAAACGAGCCGAAGCTCTGAAAGAACAGCATTGATTTCATCGCCCCCTTCGATCTCAATATCGGCCCATGCACATCCTTTGTCAGGTCCTCGGGTAAGTATTTCCTGCTGGATGGAGGTGATATTTGCATTGTTTTCAGCACAGACCGAACCGATATCTCTGAGAATACCTTTTTGATTTTCGGCGATGAGGCTGATTGCGTGATGAGGCATCATAAAAATCGAATGCGATAACCGGGGATCGAACCCGGATTAGAGGCTTGGGAAGCCCCTGTCATGCCATTAGACCATTACCGCATCTCAGTAGTATTTTGTTTGCAGGGTTATAGAGATTTCTTATTAAGAGGTGAGTTCGGTGGTTTCAAGTGCATGATGCGTGATCCCGCAAAGGGTGTATCTTCCCGCGTCCGCGTGAACATATCCCTTGGATGCAAGAGAGCGCAGGGCCGCAGTCACTTCGGGAATGCTTCGCCCGCTTGTATCGGAGAGTTCGATCGGTGTTAAAGGGGCATACACCAAAGCGAGAAGAAGCTCAGCCTCAATGTTGTTCTGGAATACTGTTCTCCCGTTCACGATCACATCGCTCATCATCTCGTCGATATCCTTCTCGACAGCTTCAAGGTGTTCGATGAGTTTTTCTCTGGAGTCAAGGAGTCGCCGGATCATCAGGATCTTGTCGGAAAGGGGAAGGACATCGCCTTTTTCGTGAGAGACTGTCTGCGGAGGCTGCTCGCTTTTTGTGACCTGGACCGAGAGAGTAAAATCATTCACGAGATAGTAGTATTTTCGCCGTTTGTCATCCTGATAACTGGAGATGACCGCTTCCTTTTGCATGATTGCAAGGTGTTCTATGACGGCTTTGGGATTGATGACCAGGCGATCGGATATTTCCGTAACGAAACAGGGTTTCTGTCGGAGAAGATCAAGGATCCGCCGGCGGTTCCGGTTTCCAAGGATGTCCAATATATGAGATATATTATCTTGGTCAAACATTATTATCGAGATTATATTATGTAAGGGGATATTTCTTTAAATGTCTTCTTATAATTCAGCGACGAATCAGGTCGTATCCGAATATATGATCACTAAAAAAAGAGGGATTTTCTATTGTTTGCTGAGTGTCGCCTTCGGCTTCGATCAGCTTTAGAACTCAGACTCAAAGTCTTCAACCGTCATGGCTGAGACAATGCCTTTCTGTCTGAGGAACTCTTTGGTTAACAGGAAGTAAACCATAGAGAGTGCTTTGCGTCCTTTGTTGTTGGTCGGGATAACGAGATCAACATTGTTGGTACGGTTGTTGATATCACAAAGTGCAATGACAGGCATACCGGACTGGACTGCCTCGGTGATAACCTGGGCATCTCCGATCGGATCGGTAACGATGACGACTGAGGGTTCAACATATTTCGGGAGTTTCGGGTTGGTTAAGGTTCCGGGGATGAATCTGCCAACATGGGAGAGTGCACCGATCGTATCTGCGAACTTCTGTGCCGGGTACTGACCGTACTGACGGGAAGTAACGACGAAGATTTTTGCAGGCTCGTAGCGTGCAAGGAACTTTGCTACCTGTTTGATGCGCTCATCGGTCTTTCTGATATCAATAATATAGAGACCGTCAGCTCTGACACGGTAGATGAAGTCTTTCATGTCATTGTCTTTCTGCTGGGTTCCAATGTGAACACCGGCGGCAAGATATTCTTCTACAGATACTAATGGTTCGTTTAATTCAATTCCAAGTTCATTGTCGGTCATTTTAGAAATGCTCCTCAATTCTTATAAGTTCATTTAATTTAGCGATACGCTCTCCGCCGACAACACCGCTCTTCATAAAGCAGCAGCCGAAAGCTGTTGCAAGATGTGCGATGGTGTTGTCAGTCGTTTCACCGGATCGGTGACTCATGACCGTTTCATACCCGTAATCACGGGCGAGACTAATCGTTTCAAATGTGTCGGAAAGGGTCCCGATCTGATTAGGTTTGATCAGAACACAGTTACAGGCATCATGTCTGATACCTTCTTCCAGACGGAGAACATTCGTAACGAACAGGTCATCGCCGCAGATAAGGGTATCACGGCCGGAAACTTCCTCGGTGATACGTGCAAACCCTTCGAAATCTTCTTCCTGGATCGGATCTTCGACATAAAGCAGTTCATATTTTTCGGTCAGGTCTGCAATGTATGCAATCTGCTCCTCAGTAGTTAGCTTTGCATTCTTATAGACGTATCTCCCGCTTGCAGCATCCCACATCTCTGACGCGGCAACATCAATACCCATACGAACTTCGATGTTGGTCTCGTCAAAGACTTTGGTGGTAGCTTCGTTCACGATTTCAAAAGCTTCAAGGTCAGTGATATGCGGAGCCCATGCTCCTTCATCACCCTTGCCGCACCCTTTACCGCGCGCAATAAGGATCTCTTTAATACGTTTGTGGACGAGTGCATTCGTAAATACAGCCTCGGCTGCAGTAGATGCGCCGGTCGGTATGATCAGAAACTCCTGGATATCAGTTGCGTCAACAGCGTGAGCGCCTCCGCCGATAACATTGCCTAACGGGAGCGGGGTCTGGGATACGAACGCACCGCCAAGATACTGATAAAGTTCCATGTTGAGGGAACTTGCAGCGGCTTTCGCATTGGCAAGTGAAAGAGAAACGGCGATGTTGGCGCCGATCCCGGAAAGATCAGATGTTCCATCGATCTCGTGAAGGGTCTCATCAAATCCGCGCTGGTCTGCCGAGTCAAGTTCGATGAGCTTAGGGATCAGATGTTCCCTTGCTTCAAAAACAGCCTCGTCACAGGGACGAACTTTTGCCTCATAAATACCTGTTGAAGCTCCGCTAGGAGCACATGCGCGGCCAAAGCCGCCGGAAATAGTGGAGATCTCGACTTCGACGGTTGGATTACCGCGAGAGTCGAGAATAGTGCGAAGAAAGATCTCAGCAATTTCGGTCATACTTACAGCACCTCTGATCGGTCACCGAACTGGCGTTTCACCGTTATTGGGACCCGATCAGCGTCGAATTCCTCTAACGCAATGTCAAGAGGATCAATCTTTGCAGTTTTTACAAGAACCGGAGCTCCCATAGAAATCTGTAAAGCACGCGCCCCGACGATACGGGCACGTTCATAACGAGTATATTTCATAGAAAATCACATCCATAAATAAGAAAGAATAGAAAAATGGGGTCGCTGAGATTCGAACTCAGGTCACTACGTCCCGAACGTAATAGGATGGTCCAGGCTACCCTACGACCCCGCAATTCATTCATGTCTCACGTGTACGGATACAACTCATCAACAGTCTCTTTGTGAGAGATAAGCATTCTTCTGCAGCAATAACGGTCTAACCCGAGTGAATCAAGAATCTCTTTCGGATCCTCGCCTGCAGCTTTTCTCTGTTGATATTCTTCCCATACAGTAGAAATTACTTTTCCACAGGTGAAACATCGAACTGGTATCATAATTTATCTTTACGTCCTTATTAAGTTGTTGATATGTGGGGATATCCCCGCATATATTCTGTATGCTGTTCCTTAACGATAAGACTTCTGGAACCGTGCACGTGCACCGCGTCCATGAGGCTTCTTCGCTTCCTTCTGACGGGAGTCGTTGACAAGGAGTGTTCTGTCGTAAGAAAGATACACTTCCTTGATCTTCGGGTCATTGGTCCAGGAAAGGATACCGCGGCCAAGTGCCGTACGAATTGCCTCTGCCTGCCCCATAACGCCGCCGCCGGAGACATCAATATCAACATCGACGTTGTCGATGGATCCTGGTGCAAGAGCAAGTGCCTCGAAGATCTTCATACGGATGATCTCGTTGCCGTAAACGTCAAGAGGAACAGAGTTGATTCTAACTCTGCCTTTTCCCTCACGAAGGGTGGCGCGGGCAATTGCAGTCTTTCTTTTTCCACTGGTGTTAATAATTTTCATCTTAGATCACCTGTTTAGAATTTTGCTCCAAGGTTTTTGCTGATCTCACCAACAGATATGTATCTGGCACCGCTTAACCGTTTCCGGTGTGCGGCTTCCAGAACTTCTGCCTCTACCCCTTTGAATTCATACGGAACACCGACGTAGGTTTTGACACGGCGGAAAGCTGCTGCTCCCGGCCGGGTCTTGTAGGGGATCATTCCACGGATAGTGCGTTTTACAAGGTGATCCGGGCGTCTTGGGAAGAATGGACCTCCTTCAACGGATCCGCGAACACGAGTTACCTGGTATTCGTTTAAGATCATTGCACGGGCACCGGATACGATGACCTTCTCGGCATTGATGATTGCAATCTCTTCACCGGCAAGGATGCGGGCTGCAACAATACTGGAAAGTCTTCCAAGAAGGAGATTTTCTCCATCAATAACTGTAACCATACTCATCTCACCTCAGAATCCTTACACGGCTTCCTTTCGGATTTGCTGCAACAAGCTCTTCGATTGTCATGCAGGTGCCTTTTGCTTCAGTTATTTTCTCGCGGGCTGCATCGGAGAAGTTGAGTGCTGCGACTGATACGGACGTACCAATCACACCTGCTGCGAGCACTTTGCCCGGAACCAGGATGATCTCATTCTCGTTTGCATAGCGGTTGATTTTACCGACGTTCACTTCTGCCTGATTCTTGCTGGACGTATTAAGACGACCGGCAATCTCACGCCAGATGTTTGCCTCGTTCTCCCGGGATGCACGTTTAAGCATCATGATTAAGGATTCGAGACGTGGGTTAGTTTTATTCATTTACAGTCCCTCCTGTAATGCTTCAATCAGATCTGAAGATCGTGATTTGATATGCAGCAGTGCTCTTTCAATGATCTCTTTCACCGGCAATGACCCATCACTTTCAACAACGAAGATGAACTTCGTGCTGTCTGAACTAATTATAATAGCCGGGTCTTCACCGATGCCGCTGTCCATACATGCAGTCTCACAGAGAGGGCATAACGAACAGTCTTTTTCCTTGCTTTCGCCGTTTACAACACGGATACTGACGGTATCTTTCGTGAGTTCCAGAACGTCACGAGGACATTCAGAAACACATTTACCACAACCGTCACAGGTATCTTTGATGGTAATGACCGGATACTCAGAGTAACCGCAGGCAAGAGTCGGCTGCCATTTGGCATGCTCTTTTCCGTAGTTTACTTCCGCCATTGCTTCCATTACAACTTTCTGATTTTCCCAAAGTTTGATGATCGGGATGTTGTTATGGACCGGAACGGTGTTTTCGTCCATGGAGATTAAGTCGCCGGAGGTGACCATCTTCGGACCTTCAACACTCAGAGTAAACATTACTGTGCAGTGTGGACATCCCGCGCCGCCGCAGGAACATTCACTTTTTGGAACATACTGCGATAGGTCGGTCTTAATCGGGATGAGACCAAGTCTGTGTGCCAGCATCTCATCAAAGAGAACACTGGTATTGTCATAGATGCGGATATTTTCGATGGCGAGGGTTGGCACCTCACCGATCATCGAGCGACGAAGTGCGTTAGCAAATGCAGGGGTCGCTCCGTGAATAGTAAAACGTGCGACAGAGTCATCGAGCCTGCTGAATACCAGATCCATTCAGACTCTCCTGCCTCTTCTTCCACCTTTTGCACGAATGCTGTCGTGTGGTACCGGAGTTACGTCTTCGATTCTGCCGATGCGCATACCTGCACGTGAAAGTGCACGGATTGCTGCCTGGGCACCGGGTCCTGGCGACCGCTGTCTTCCGTTTCCGGGAGCGCGAACGCGGATGTGGAGTCCGGTGATACCTTTATCCTTGGCTGCCTGAGCAATGTTGATTGCCATCTGCATTGCTGCATAGGGCGAGGACTCATTGCGGGCCTGCTTAACAACCATTCCACCGCTGGACTTGCTGATGGTTTCTGCACCAGAAAGATCGGTTACGGTAATAATAGTGTTGTTAAACGAGGCAAAGATGTGGGCAATACCCCATTTTTCAGTTGCTTCTGCCATGATTATGCCCTCTGATTCATGATACGCTGACGTTCGCCGTTGGCTTCGTCTTCAAGACTTGAGGTTGCGTAATACATAACTCCTGCTTCTTCTGCGATTGTAACCATGTAGCTTGGAACGCTTACACGCTGACCATTGATAGCAATGTGTCCGTGAGTGATAAGCTGACGTGCCTGTTTCGGGCTGCGTGCAAGACCTTGGCGGTAGACGATCGTCTGAAGACGGCGCTCAAGGACATCGTCAACTTTTAAAGACAGAATGTTATCCATTGCTGCGTCTGGACCAATAATTCCATAACGCTGGAGCGTGCAGACGAGTTCGTCACGGCGGGCAATAGTCTTTGGTGCTTCGCTACCGATAGAGGAAGTCATTGCAAGAACTTCACGAGCGCCGCCTCTGTGCTTTCTGAGGACTTCAGTGGCTCTCCAGATCTCACGTTTGTTACGCAGACCGTAAGTGATCGCAAGGGTGCGTTCTGATTCAATACGCGACTTCTCGAAGCGGCGCTTCGGGGAAGAATATTGTTTGGTGTTCTTTCCTGGGTATCCCATTTAAATCACCTAATTAGTTCCGCCTCTTGGTGACACCAACGATCTTTCCAAATCTGCCGGTGGCTTTCGTACGCTGTCCGTGGACTTTGAGACCACTCTCATGACGAATACCGCGGTAGCACCGCATTTTCTTCATGAGGTTGATGTCATCTTCCTTCGAAAGGGTAAGGTCGCTGCCGTAGAGGTGCTTCGGTTCTCCCGAATACACATCTACCGGGCGGTTGACCATCCATTTTGGCACTGAGGCAGGATATGCTTTCACCTGCTCTTCAATCGCGGCCACATCGTCATTGCCTAAGAGACCCATGGTAGCATGGATATCAACGCCAGCACGGCGGGCAATGACAAGTGCGGCATGGAAGCCGATGCCCTTAATTCCTGTCAGCGCAAGCTGAACAGGCTGGGTACCGTCCAGATCAGTGTTAATGATCCGCACAAAATATTTTAATTCTGACTCTTCAACCATTGTTTCGCCTCTCTTTTAGAGAGTTTAGTCTAAATTTGGAACACACAATAGATGTGTGTGTTGCGTATGTTAAGCGCAGACGGAGGGATTTGAACCCTCGAGTCCCAGGGGGACACAGGTTTAGCAAACCTGCGCCATACCAGGCTTGGCTACGTCTACAGAGAACTCCGCATCTTTCCTTCCGACTTATCGGAAGGCTGCACAAAATCTATTTCGGATACTATGCAGATCGACACTCGCAATATGCTAGATACTGCTCCACTAAACTGAGTGCTCTATTATGTAGGGTTTAGAGCATTATAATACTTCTCCTATCACTCTAAGGAGAAGAGAGAAAAAGTATTAGTTTTTCAGACAGCCAAGGAGGGCGTCGCAGCGATCGATCATATGCTGAGCAGCATCACGGATGACAGCGAGAGGTTCCTTTGCAGATCCGGGCTTCATCGTAACAAGCAGTTCAGGATCAGAGAACTGGTATTTGATCACATAGGTCGCAACGTCCACTTCAGGATCTGCAAGGATCTCATCCACCAATGCGTTGACCATGGTGTGCCCCTCACCTTCCAAAGTGATCCGTATTTTATCCATCTCAAGCTCGATAATCTTCAGCTTCATTCCCTTATAGATTCGCTGGACGACACTATATAATTGTGGGGTAGATCAATAAAAAAAGATTAGAGGATTTTCTGAGTGAAGGCAACCTGACCGGAGATCCGGGTAATTCGGACCTTGACATTCTGACCTGCCTTTGTTCCAGCCACATACAGAATATATTTCCCGATCCTTGCAACACCATCGCCTTTCTTACTGATGAACTCGATATGGACCTCAAGTTCCTTCCCTTCCTCAATGACAGGACCCTGTACCTCTGTCTTTGCTTTTCTCTTACGGATCGGTCTCTTTGACCCGCATGCTTCACAGAGAAGCATCTGGACACGATTATCTTTGACGAGTTTCGTATCCGGTCTGCCGCACTCCGAACAGATGACATAATCGCCGACATAGGTCTCAACGATCGCATCAAATTGTGCCTGCTCGAACTTTCCATTGAACACCGCGCGGTTTCCATCGATCTTACCGGCCGTACCAAGCTCACCTAATATGAACTTCATGAAGTGATCCTTATCACGGTTCAGTGTGCTCAAGATCTCGGAAAAATTCTCAAGAACAGTTGTTTTACCCTCAATATAGATCTTAGGCTTAGGCATAACAAACCGCTCACCCGTCTCCGTCGGTTCACCTATCCCGGAATACGCGATCTTTAACATATCTTCGTATGACTGCACCATAATACATAGACATTGGTCGTGAGAACATATAGGTCTGATGCACCGAATGAGAGTCTGACCAGAGTCTGTCCGACAAAAATGAAGCAGAGACCCAATAAACCCGATAAAAAAAGGGTTTCTTCATGCAGAACAGTTCTTATGTTTTAAAAAGAAGAGTTTGATTAGAAATTATTATCTTCAGGAATATTCTGCATGAGATCAAGACCAGAAGCTGGAATATCGCCAATAATCGGCGTGATACTTCTCATCTTCCTAACTGTGGTTCTGATTGGAGGTGCCTCCCTGATTTTTTTCGGATTTGCTGATAACCTTACTGAGGCAAAAGAGGCATATATTACCGCAGAAACAACGGACAATACGACGAATCCGCTGGTCTTACGCGTGTGGGATATCGGTGATGGTACTGAGTTAAAGGACCTTATTGTTTCGGTAAAAACGCCTTATGGGGTAAGCATCGGGACACCGAGTCAAAGTACGAATTCATTTTTTGTGGGAGAGACCATCCCAATTGAATTTGACAACGGATTTCCAAAAGGAGGCTATCTTTTCACAGTAACAGGGAAATTTGCCAATGGGGAAAAGCAGGTGCTTTATACCAAAATCATGGAGCTTGGTGCAGATAGACAAAAGATTCAGGAAGTAAGTACCGAAAAGCTGATTCTTGCGGCTGATTACGCATACTGGGCACCAAACAAAATCTATCTGACGGATACGACCCCCTACAAGAATATCTCGAACATTTCATATTGGACGCTTGATCTGGGCTATTCCGGGGTGGACATACAATAATTATTCGACCCGGCCGACGATTTCAGCTATACCTACCCCCCAAAAGCATTCAGCGGCTCTTCACAGATATTCGGGATCACGTATATTGCATATTATACCGACGGAAAATCCAAGACAAGTGTTCAAAAAGAAGTCCAACTGTACACCAGCGAACAGGAGGACGAACTTGGAGAATATGTTAAGAATTATAAGATCGGAGGTGAATCTCTGCAGGGAACCGGAGATTCCACGCACCACATACCACTCATTGGAATAACATCTACCGAAATCTGGAGAGAGGATATCAGCGGGAGATATATCATCGTTGACGGACAAAACTGCCCTGCACTTCAGATCAATCTGAATGATCCCAAAGAAGGAGCCAGTTCTGTTATGATCACCTGTGATACCGAGTTCCGCGTAGGGAGTTCCGCGTAGGGAGTCCCGCATATTTTGCAAGCGGGGAAACGTATGAGGGAAATTTCTCAACATTCTATCCCAATACTGCAGGAACATCTGCAATCACGGTTACTCTGAAAGTATACGACATAAACGAAACCAAATTAGCCGAGCAGACAACACTGATCACCATCAGGGATTGACCACATCAGTAGATGATGACGCAGAGCAATTTGGTGTGCATAAATTATAGAGAGGAAAGAAGATGATTATTTCCCAAATTTCTTCCAGGACTCTTCCAGCGCCGCGATCGCGGGAAGTTTCTTTCCTGTCAAAAACTCGATACAGGCACCCCCGCCCGTAGATAGATGAGAATACTGAGAAGCGAGACCCAGCTGTTCGATAACCGCAGCCGTATGACCTCCGCCGCATACAGAGAAATCCACATTTGCGGCTGCACGCAGGAGTTCAAACGTACCGGAAGCAAACTTTGCCTCTTCAAATACACCGGCCGGACCGTTGAACACGATCGACCCGGAATTTTTTAACTCCTTTGAGAACTGCACGATCGAATCATTACCCATATCAAGAATGGGGCAGTCTTTTGGGATCTGACCGATCGGATACTCCTTACGCTCATCATTCTCTTTCACCGCCACATATTCCGGCAGAAGGATCTTGTCGGGATAGGATTCCAGAATGCTCTTCGCCTTGGCCACTTCTCCGTCATATCCGAGAGTATGGATCAGATTCCTTGACGGCTCACCGATATCAATCCCCTTCGCGAGATAAAACACATTTGCCACCACCCCGATGATAGCAACTCTGTCTGCAGTTTTGTTCGCCAGAACATTTCCTGCAACCGCGATCGAATCATCCACCTTCGTTCCGCCCAGAACAAATGTCACCGGTTTTGGTGCCGAGGTGAACACTTTTGAAAGCATCGAGACCTCTTTCTCCATCAGAAGACCGGCGACTGTCTTCATAGCATATGAAAGTCCGGTCGTTGTCGGCTGGTAACGATGTGCCGTTCCAAACGCATCATACACAAAGAGATCCGCCATCGAGGCAAGTTTTTTCACAAGATGGGTCTTTGCTCCGTCCTCAGGTTTCAGATTCAGATTTTCCTCTGCAGAGAATCGGACATTTTCCAGCAGAACAACATCTCCCGAGTGAGCATCACGGACTGCACGCTTCGCACAGCTTCCAAAAATGTCATCCACGTAGGTGACCGGCATCCCCAAAAGCCGCTCCAATTTATCCGCATGAGCAGCGAGCGTGGTGAAGTCCTTTTTGCCGGGCCTGCTCTGATGCGCGAGGACCACAACACGGGCATCTTCAAGTGCCTGCAGCGTGGGAATGTGTTCACGGAATCGTTTATCGTCCAGAATGGTATTGGAGGAAGGATCTATTGGGGAGTTGAAATCCACGCGGACAAGAACAGTTTTTCCGCGTGTCTCAATATCTGCGAGAGTCCCGAATTTCATATGGAAAAGATATGCTTTGTGTACCTATAAATACCAAGTGTCTTCATGGGTCATCAGGTCCGGGATCCGCGTTTCCGGCCACAGTATCCTCTGCTTTCTTCGCCATCGCCTCATCTTTCATCCGGATATTTTCCATCATCTTCTTTTTCGAGCGGTAATAATTCAGCGGGTGGGAAACCGACTCGCAGAGCCTGTCCTTATTCACACATATCCCGTGCGTCAGCATTGTCGCGCAGGAAGGTGTCGTGTATTCATTCGTGAGAATATGGTCGACCTGATAATTCGTCATATCCGGATTATAATCCGGACTTCGCGCAAAGATCCCCGCGACCTGCTCACCGTTCATTCCCACATTATGCAGAAACGCTGTCATAGAAAAACGGCTAGAATGCGTAAGGTTGACTCCTGCAGATGCAGCAGAGATCAAAGCCTGGATGCAGGGAGGATACGCCGACTCATCGATTGCCCCAAACTCGACAAGGGTCCTTTCCTGGACGGCAGCGAGGATCTTGTCGCTCCACGGAAGATACTCCCTCGCGATTGATTCAGGAATGTCGAGCGGCAGACCGGAGGAGAGGATAGTTCGTATTCTTTCGGCGATCAAAACATCCATCTCCTCGGAAGAAACAGACACCCGACCCCTTTCTACCTCACGGTTAATCAGCCGCCACTTCACATCACGCACACGGGATGCAAGTTCCACATACCGAATCACCGGAAACGAACCGTCACCGGTCTCGAGACTCAGCTCTTCACACACCCGTTTTTTCAGAAGCTCATTTTCCTCGATATGAAAATATGCATAGACGCGGGAAGCTTCCATCTTACAGAGTCGTTCGATCGTTCGTTTATCTTTCGCACAGGAGACGAGCACCCGGGCGAGAACATACGTAATGATATCTGAAACCACATCATCTTCTGATTCAGGATATACGATTTTTCCGTCGAGTGCGGTAATTATCCGTTCTCCTGCACGGTCTAGATATGAACAGCCGAGCGTGGAGCCGGAAAGACCTGACACTTTGATTCCGCGGGATGCAAGCAATCCCTGAGCTTCAGGTAAAAAAGGATAGTGAGCCAGATCGCACTTTTCAACGGACGTGCGCATAACGTTTATTCTGCCTCGATCCTCGGAGCAAGCAGATAGCCGACACTTCCTTTACCGCCCGCATAGACGAAGGAAAACTGGACCGGATGATCATTTCCGAGACGGATCTGGACCTTGTCGGCATGACTGATGGATTTACCCATATCCTTCAGATAGTCAAGGGAGAAGAGGGATTTTGCATCAGCACAGGTAATATAATGAATATCATCGCCCACGAGCTCACGTTTGATCCTGTCGGAATCACCGTCTGCATTCAGCGTAAATACACACGATTCGGCGGAAACCGAGAGGGAAATCTTATCAGAAACCATGGATGATGCCTTGATCGCATCATAAAACATGACGCCCGGGATCTCGAAGGTTGCAGGAAGGTTCAGGTTCGGCGCGTTCGGATCTTTTCTGATAGTCTTTGTATCGAGCAGGGTTATCGAATATTCATATCCGCCGAAACTGATTTTGAGTTTTTTGCCTGAGTCATCAAGTTCAAGAGAGACGATGTCCGTCTTTCCTATCATGGACATCATCGATCTGATTTTTTCTATATCAAGGCCAATTTCACATGGTTCTGCCACGAATGTTATAAACGCCGATGCAGAGAGGTCTAAAGAAACCATTGCCACGTTGGAAGTATCCACTGTGATCGTTCTGATTCCCTTCTCGTCAACGTGGAGACGGCATTCGTTTACCAGTGCTGAGACTGCATCGATGGTCTCCCGGAAAATATCTGCTTCGATGGTTGCTTTTAACATTAGTATAACCCCTTGACACACTCTCTTATACCAGCGTGACAAACTTTAATAGTATAATTATATCCGCGCTCATATAAGATATACTTTAAGTTGGGAGGAAAACACATGGGATCACAATGGACAAAAGATAATGTATATAGAAAAGCCATGCGGGATGGATACAGGGCCCGCTCTGCATATAAACTCATAGATATCAATGAACGATTCAACGTAATCCGGACTACGGACAATGTGGTGGATCTTGGCGCGGCACCAGGAAGCTGGCTTCAGGTTTTGAAAACGATGACCGAGGGACAGCTCTGCGGCGTTGACTTAAACCCTATCATGTCACTGGAAAACGTCATAACCATCACCGGAGATTTTACCGATCCGGCCATCCAGGCAAAAGTCAGAGAAGCCATGCCGCTCGTGAATGTGGTGGTATGTGATGCATCCCCCAACCTTTCTGGAGCAAAAGCCTATGATCAGGCACGGGTCATGGCTCTTAATGAGGAGGCCCTCAACTTATCTTGCACCCTGCTCAAGCAGGGCGGAAATCTGGTCATGAAATCCTTCCAGGGCTCCGAGTTCAACGATCTTCTTCTCCTCGTTAAGGAGAAGTTCTACTCTGTCAGAGTGATCCTTTCGACAGCCTCTCGCAGAGGAAGTACCGAATGCTACATCATTGCAAAGAACTTCATAGGAGAAGCCAATGACGACAGAAAGAACCGCGAGTGATATTCTCACCGACACCTACAATAGAAAAATATCGAATGTCAGGATAGCACTGACCAGTGCCTGCGACCTGCGGTGTATTTACTGCCATCGGGAAGGGGAGGGGGATAATGGATGTACGAGAGATGAACATACTTCCCAGATGACCAAAGAGGAGATCTCGGAACTAATCGGCGTTTTTTCCGAGCTCGGGGTCAGGACCATAAAACTAACCGGAGGAGAACCTCTTCTCCGCCCTGATCTTCTGGACATCATCCGATCTATTCCCCCCCATATCGAGTCGTCTCTAACTACAAACGGCACACATCTGGCAGAACTTGTCCCACAGCTGAAAGCAGCAGGTCTGTCCCGGGTGAATGTGAGTCTGGATTCCATGGACCGGGAGACCTACAAGAAAATCACCGGAAAAGATCGTCTGAAAAATGTTCTTGACGGGATCGATGCGGCATTAGAAGCCGGCCTCACACCGGTAAAACTGAATATGGTCGTACTGAAAGGCATGAACGACCATGAGATCGGCGACTTCCTGGCCTTTGTGCGTGCACGCGGGGATAATCTTATTCTCCAGATCATCGAACTGATGGACATTAACGGATGGACGGATGATATGGACCCTATGACCTATGGAAATGCCGAACAAGTTGCCAATCTTGAGAAGGAGTTCTCCAAGCACTCATCCCAGGTAACGACCCGGCATATGCACCACCGGAGAAAATATCTAGTGGATGGGGCGTTGGTCGAGGTCGTTCGACCTATGCACAACCCGGAATTTTGTGCAAACTGCAACCGGCTTCGCGTAACATCCGACGGGTTTTTGAAACCCTGCCTATTAAAAACAGGAAATGAGATTTCCATCAAGGGACTCCACGGGGATGAACTCAAAGCGGCGATCGGAGCTGCAGTGAAAAACCGTAGTCCGTATTTTTCTGCAGAATAATCTGTTATCACAGAGAATTAATTAGAGAATAACTCCTATACGTAAGCAGAATTCTTTATGACAGAAGCTAACGGCAACATCGGAGACTACGAGGAGACCTACAAGACCTTCTCCATCGACGTCCCGAAACATTACAATTTTGCGTTCGACGTCATTGACGCCTGGGCAAAACGTGACCGCAACCATCTTGCAATGATATGGACGAACCAGGACAGTGAGGAGAAAAAGTTCACCTTCTGGGACATGATGATCCACTCAAACGAGGCGGCAAATATCCTGATGAAGTTCGGCATCCAGAAAGGTGACCGTGTTCTTCTGATGCTCCCACGTGTTCCGGAGTGGTGGACAATAGTCCTTGGCATCATGAAACTCGGCGCTGTTTTCAGCCCGTCACCCCACATGCTTACTGTCAAGGATATCGCCTACCGCATGAAGGTCGGCGGCTTTAAAATGGTCATCACCGATAGTGAAAATATGGCAAAGGTGGATGAGGTCGCCACCCAATGCCCGCACCTTCAGCTTCGCATGATCGTTGATGATAAACCTGGAGAGAAGATCCCTAATCCTTGGATAGGCTACCAGAACGAACTCAAATATCCGGCGCGGGTCTCAACAAAACTGGTTAGTTCGACCGGACGCAAGGTTCTTTCCACCGACCCGATGCTGATCTACTTCACGTCAGGTACTACAAAAGACCCGAAGATGGTGCTGCATGACTACGCCCACCCGCTCGGACAGACGGTTACGGCAAAGTTCTGGCACGATCTGACTGAGCATGATGTGCATTTCACGGTCTCGGATACCGGCTGGGCAAAATGCGGCTGGGGCAAAATTTACGGTCAGTGGATCTGCGGTGCATGTATCTTTGTCTACGATTACCGCACGAAATTCCATGCGACCGAACTTCTCCCCCTTATAGAGCGGTACGGTATCACTTCGTTCTGTGCTCCACCTACGATCTACCGTATGCTGATCATCGCCGATCTGAAGAAGTTCTCGTTCTCCGAACTCCGAACGTGTACGAGTGCCGGAGAACCGCTGAACCCGGAGGTCATCCGGATTTGGCGCGAAGGAACGGGTCTCACCATCCGTGAAGGATACGGACAGACCGAGACCTGCTGTTGTATCGCAACACTGCCCGGAATGGAAGTGAAGCAGGGATCGATGGGCAAACCGGTCCCGGGCTGGCATATCCAGCTCCATGATGAAGAAGGACATGAAGTGCCGCAAGGAGAAATCGGAAAGATCGCGGTCTCACTGGATCCAAGACCCATTGGCCTTATCCGGGAATATCTGAATAATCCTGAAGAAAACGCCGAAATGTTCGTGAACGGCTGGTATTATACCGGAGATAAGGCACGTCTGGATGAGGACGGATACTTCTGGTTCGTCGGCAGAAATGATGATGTTATCAAGAGTTCCGGATATCGTATCTCGCCGTTCGAGGTGGAATCTACCCTCCTTGAGCACCCTGCAGTCAAAGAAAGTGCCGTTGTCGGGTCGCCGGATGAGATCCGCGGAATGGTAATCAAGGCATTTATCGTGCTGCATTCAGGTTTCCAGCCTACCGAGAAGCTCGCAAAAGAAATCCAGGAATATGTGAAGCGGACGACTGCACCGTATAAATATCCAAGACTTATCGAGTTCATTCCTGAACTGCCTAAGTCATTTTCCGGAAAAATCAGACGCGGTGAGCTGCGTGAGCGTGAGATGAAACGCTTTGAAAATGAAGGAAACGGCGAACAATAATATTCATATGTCACCAGCGCGTGATCTGGCTGAATACATTTTTTTGCGGATGTTTGACCGGTCTCACGCGAATAAAACCGCATGTATATTTAGCAGAACATCAAATATGTAAAAGCACGTTTGTGAAATGATCTCTTTGTGAATGCAAAGGAGTCAGATTACTTGCGAAGGTAGCCAAGCCAGGTTAAAGGCGCCAGCTTCAGGGGCTGGTCTCGTAGGAGTTCTGGGGTTCGAATCCCTTCCTTCGCACTCGTTTTTTTTGTGAATTTTTCTGAGATCCTTGAACTATAATTAGTCTGATTTATTGCATATGATTTGTAGGCTTAGCTACTGCAAACGATCAGAAACCAAGACGAAAAAAAAGAGTTATTCCAGTTCGAACGCACCAGTATAAAGCTGATAATACTTTCCCTTTTCGGAGATCAGATCCTCATGACTGCCGCGTTCGATGATCCTTCCTGACTCAAGAACCATGATAACATCTGCATTATGCACCGTCGAAAGACGGTGCGCAATAACAAAGACCGTTCTTCCTTTCATCAGGGAGTCCATGCCTGCCTGAACGATGGCTTCGGTTCGTGTATCGATACTCGATGTTGCCTCATCCATGATCATCACCGGGGGATTTGCCACCGCCGCCCGCGTGATGGACAAAAGCTGCCGTTGACCCTGGGACAAAATACCCCCATCTCCTTCGAGGACCGTGTCATACCCTTCCGACAGCCGGGAGATAAAATCATGTGCGTTCGCAAGATGTGCCGCCGCATACACTTCCTCATCTGTCACATCCAACTTCCCGTATCTGATGTTCTCTCGAACTTTCCCCGTAAACAGATTCGGATCCTGTAAAATGATACCAAGCGATCTTCTCAGATCAGCTTTTTTGATCTTCTTCACATCGATGCTGTCATATAAGATCTCGCCTTCCTGCACATCATAAAACCGGTTTATCAGATTGGTGATCGTCGTTTTTCCAGCGCCCGTATCTCAGAAAAACGCCACCTTCTGACCCGGCCTTGCATACACTGATACATCATGCAGGACATCCTTGTCCGGAGTATAGCCGAAACTCACATGACGAAGCTGAACATCCCCCTCAAGTTTTATATACACCGGAGATCCATCTTTGATTTCCTTCCATGCCCAGATACCAGTATACGCCGGCGCCTCGGTAAGGGAAGATCCCTCATACCTCGCATTGACCAAAGTAACATCCCCGGCATCTTCCTCCTCTGGTTCATCAATCAGCTGGAAGATCCGCTCTGCACCTGCCAAAGCCATAACAAGCGAACTCAGCTGCTGGGATACCTCACTGATCGGCAGCATAAAACTCTTACTCAGTTGTAAAAAGGCGGCTATTACACCGAGTGTCAAACCGCCAACTCCGCTGATTGCCAAATCCCCACTCACGATTGCCACAAGAACATACTGAATATTTCCTATATTTGCTACGACCGGCATGAAGATATTCGCAAACTTGTTGGCAGACGTCGCATTCCCGTAAAGCTGATCGTTCATAACATCAAACTCCGCTTTGACCTTTTCCTCATGACAGAAAACCTTGACAACCTTCTGCCTGTTGATCATCTCCTCAATATACCCGTTCACTTCACCTAGCGATTTTTGCTGACGACCGAAGTGGGTCGCGCTTCTTCCACCAATGCTTTTCGTAACAATGAAGAGCACTATTACCAGAAATACAACGAGAATCGTCAAGGGGCCGCTCGTATAAACCATTGCGCAGAACACAAATATGATGGTCACGATCGATGAAAACACCTGGGGAACACTCTGTGAAAGCATCTGATGAAGTGTTTCCGTATCATTCGTGTAATGACTCATCGTGTCACCGAACTGATGAGTATCGAAGTATCTGATCGGTAACTTCTCCATATGGGCAAACATCTCATCACGAATCCTCTTCAGGACGCCCTGGGAAATGATAAACATGAGTCTGTTGTAGATAAGTGTCGAAAGAACACCACAGAGGTAGATAAGCCCCATGAAGAGGAGCGCCTGCAGTAAGGCAGTGAAGACCGGATTTTCCATCCCGATAAGCGGCGTGATGTAATCATCGATAAGCACTTCGAGGAAAAGCGAACCTATGACACCTGCAAGTGCACTTAAAATGATGCAGATGGTAACGACAAGGAGAGTGAACTTATACGTAACTGGGAGATATGAAAAAAAGACGTTTTATGATTTTTTCACATCAGTGGGTTTGTTTTGCACTACTGATATCCCAGGATGTTGGTTACCATTCGATCTCGGACCCATGGAAGGCATTATGTCTCACCTCCCTTTCTCTGTGTCAAATAGACCTCCTGATAGATCGGATTGGTTATCAGAAGTTCCGCATGTGTCCCTACCGCATTGATATGACCTCCATCCATCACGATGATCTTATCCGCATCCTCGACCGAGGAAAATCTCTGCGTAATGATGATCTTCGTGGTGCCAGGGATCTCGGTCATAAGCGCCTGACGGATTTGTGCATCCGTCTTAATATTCACGGCACTGGTAGAATCATCCAGAATGAGTATCTTCAGGTTCTTCAACAGAGCTTGGGCGATACATAACCTCTGTTTCTGACCGCCGGATACATTTGAACCGCCCTGTTCGATTCGGGTATCATATTTTTCGGGAAGCTTCTGAATAAATTCATCCGCACAGGCAAGTTTACTGACACGAACCAGCTCCTCATCCGATGCATTCGGATTACCCCCTCTGAGATTATCTTTGATGGTTCCTGAGAAGAGCACGTTCTTCTGCAGAACTACAGCGACCTGATCGCGAAGAGTAGGTATATCATAATTTCTGACATCAACCCCTCCTACCAGAACAGAACCGCTGGTCACATCAGAGAGTCGTTGGATCAACTGAACAAGAGTCGTTTTGGAACTGCCTGTCCCCCCAAGAATTCCAACAGTCTCGCCCGATTTTATCTCCAGATTGATCTTCTGAAGACATGTCAGTTCAGCATCAGAGGAGTAGCTGAAGTCCACGTCTCGAAAGCTTATATCTCCGTTTTTAACGAGGAATACCGGATCTTCCGGATTTTTCAGATTACTCTGTTCATCAAGGACCTCAACGATTCGTTTTGCAGATGCACGGGACATAGTGATCATGACTAAAACCATGACGAGCATCATCAGAATCTGCATAGTGTACGCAAAAAGACTGACCAGTTCACCCGTGGTCAAAGTCCCCGCAACGATAAATTGGGCTCCGAACCAGGAGATAAGAAGGATCGCCGCATACACTACGAACTGCATAAGAGGGCTGACAAACGCAAGAAGTTTTTCAGCATGTGTAAAATATCCGAAGATGTCTTTTGAAACGTCTTTGAACTTTTCCACCTCATATTCATCCCGGACATAAGATTTTACGACCCGGATACCTCTGAGATTTTCCTGAACAACTTTGTTCAGCCGGTCAAATGTTTTGAATACTGTTTCAAATATGGGCTGGACCTTGATGATAATAAAATACATACCAACGACGAGGATCGGTATCAGCACAAGGAAGATGACAGAGAGTTGGGGGATTGATCCAAATCACCATGAGGTATGAAAGGATCAGCATCAGAGGACAGCGTACCACAATCCGGATGATCATCTGGTAAGCATTCTGTACATTGGTAACGTCGGTGGTGAGCCTCGTCACGATACTTGACGTAGAGAATTTTTCGATGTTCGCAAACGAGAAGCTCTGAACATTATAGAATATATCATGCCGGAGATTACGTGCAAATCCGGCTGATGCGGATGCTGCAAACTTTCCAGCGAGAACCCCGAATATGAGCGCGAGTATGGCAGCTATGAACAACGCAAGACCAAGCCTGAGGATGATACCCATGTTACCTCCGGTGATTCCGTCGTCGATGAGGCTCGCAAGAATCAAGGGGATAATGACCTCCATTACCACCCCAAGTCCAACAAACGCAGGTGTAAGCAGACTGTATTTTTTAAACTCGCAGATCGAACCCGCAAGGCGCTTTATGATATAATTCATACCAGTCCCTCCAGATTGGCTTGCATTTTCCCGATAAGGGAGCGGAAAGCTGCCAGTTCCTCTGCAGAGATCCCTTTAGTAATACGTCCTTCCAGTTCAGATACTTGAAGTTTTGCCTGCCTGCTGATGGTAAGTGCCTTTTCTGTGAGCACGATTTTTTTGAGTCGGGCATCATAGTCGACCGGTTCTCTGGTGACGAGCCTGTTTTTTTCCATGAGTTGGAGGATCCCTGTGGCTGTGGAACGCCGGATGAAATATTTTGTCTCGATATCCTTTTGAAAAACATCGCTCTTCGCTTCATGATGAATATAGCCGATTATCTGGATCTGCGTACTAGTGAGATTTTTCAAAGGTCTCTGAGCAGCAGCACTGTCCAGATTTCGTTTAATATGGTTTGAAAGTATCTTGATTAAGATCGCTACCGGAAGTCTATCGTCCATGTGTAAATTAGTTAGGACGCTAACAATATATACTTTTTCAGTTTGTCGAATGATAGGTAGATTTTTGTGACCGCTATCGGCCTCTCAATCCTGAAAAATACAGCCGATCACGAAAAAAAGTGTTGATATGAATTAGTATGTCGCAAGGTAGCGTTTAATCTCCCAGTCGGTGATAGACTTGGAGAAATCTGCCCACTCCATCTCACCGATACGGTTGATCTGGGCAACCACATGTTTGCCGAGAACATCGCAGAGCAGCTTGTCGTTCAGCAGAGCTTTGTTCGCTTCACTCAGATTACCCGGAAGACAGCGGATTCCTTCAGCTTCACGCTCTGAAGCAGTCATCTTAAAGATATTTTTATCCACACTCTCCGGCGGCTCTATTTTCCGGGAGACACCCTCCAGACCTGCTGCAAGCATCACAGCAAATGTCAGATACGGGTTACAGGTCGGGTCCGGACTGCGGAGTTCTGCGCGGGTGCTTTTTCCCCGGGACGAGGGGACCCTGATAAGTGCGGAACGGTTCATCGCAGACCATCCGACATACACCGGAGCCTCATAACCGGGAATAAGACGCTTGTATGAGTTGACCGTCGGGTTGGCAAGTCTCGTGATACCGTCAATATGCCGGAGAATTCCTCCAATGAACCAGCGTGCTGTCTCGGATAACTGATGTTCTCCTTCCGAATCGAAGAATGCATTTTTGCCGTCCTTCATCAGTGAGCAGTTCACGTGCATACCTGAACCGTTGATTCCATAGATCGGTTTCGGCATGAAAGTTGCGTGAAGCCCGCGGTGGAGAGCCAGGGTTTTTGCTACGAATTTGAAGGTAACGACCTTGTCGGCCATGGACAAAGCATCCCCGTAGGTGAAATCGATCTCGTGCTGGGACGGAGCCACCTCGTGATGAGCCGCCTCAATATTGAATCCCATCTCCGACAAAGACGTGACCAGATCCCGGCGGACATCCTCTCCCGGGTCGGTCGGCGTCTGGTCAAAGTAGCTGCCGTGATCCTGAAGTTCGACGGAAGCGTGGCCTTCCACGGTTTTGAAAAGGAAAAACTCCATCTCGGGACCCACATTGAATGTGTATCCGAGCTTTTCCGCTTTCTCCAGCTGCTGGCGCAGAATATAACGGGGATCGCCGGTGAACGGTTCACCGCGGGTCGTGTAGACATTACAGATAAATCTCGCAACACGATATTTCTCATCCGACCAGGGAATGATCTGATACGTCTCCGGCTCAGGCCGAAGCACCATATCCGATTCTTCCAGTCTCGCAAACCCCTGAATAGAAGAACCGTCAAAACTGATACCTTCAGTTAAGGCTTTCTTCATTTGTTTCGTCGGAATCGCGACATTTTTCGGTTTTCCCTCCAAGTCTGAGAACTGGAGAAGAACCGACCGTACATTGTCAGTCTCAAGCTGAGTGAGAACTGCACCAATTAACTCCGCACGGTCGCCGCCGTGTGAAGCGGCAAGAGAGCCAACAGGACTTTTACGCTCGTCAGAAACCATGTTCATATATGAGTGGTAATGGGTAATAAATGTCAAGTTCGAATCAGGGTCCCGAACCAGGTACAGCTCATCGATTTCGAGAAAGTTTGACATACCAGAACGACGCATATTATCAACATGGCATTACTTACTGCAGAACTCAAAGAACAGATTGCCAAAGTCGGAGTATGTCATCTGGTCACTGCATCGAAAGCCGGTGTGCCAAATGCAGCACCGATGGGCGCGGTCTGGGTCATGGAAAATGACACAGTCTGGATTGCAAATAATTTTATGAACAAGACCATGGCAAACATCAAAGAGAATCCTCAGGTCTCTCTCCTTGTATGGAGCCGTGATATCGGCAACTGTTTTCAACTGAAAGGTATAGCCACAGTGGAATCAGGAACTGCTGACCACAAAAAAATGAAGGAACTTCTTGACGCAAAAAAACCCGGACTGCCGGGAAAAGATCTCGTCAAGATCACCGTCAAAGAGATTTTTACCTGCATGCCCGGACCGGATGCAGGGAAAAAACTCTAACTTTTTTTAGCTATTCTCTTCTGACGGAACGATCAATGGGTATTTCTGGAACGGCTATTCAAACATTGCAAATACCATAATCAAACACAAGTTCTATTACCACACTCGACCGAACTATTTGTAATAAAGCATGGCTGCCAAAAAAAGTAAGAAAACAGCTGAGCCGGAATCTGCTCCCAAGCTTTTTTATATCTTCTACAATCAGGAGAGATGGGACAACTGGCTCAAGACCCTCGAAACTGCCGACTGGGCAGGGGACGAGGAGTCGGAAGAGATGCCGGAAGGATTCCGTATCCTGGATGGATTCTCTGATGATATTACCATCGCCGTAATGAAGATCATTCGACTCTGTCAGAATGGAAGAATAACCCTTGAAGATGCAAGAACAAAACTCCGCAGTGTTGAAGAGATCGTCATGGCTGGAGTCCCAGGGGAAGAGCTCGCAGAAATCGTCGGATCGATGCAGGTCTCACTCGTAGTCCTCTTTGCCGCAGGGCAGAAGTACCTCGAAGCAATCTATCCCCCTGCTGAGGAGATCAAGAACCTCGTCAAAGAAGGGCGAAAAGTTGTCACAAAAGATCCTGAGAGGGCACTCGAGATAGCCTCTTCCATCGGATCTGCCGTCATTAACGGAGCTTCCTTTTGTGGGAAATACGTGAAAGACACCGACGAACCGACACTCTTTGATGAGTGGCTCGTTGAGGTGGAACGGATCGCCGATGCATTGAAATCTCTCAAAGACTTTGATGAGGAAGCCGGAGAAAGTTCGTGATCACGGGTAGGGCACGGTTTCGATACATAAAAAAATTACAGCGTGCGGCAGGCCACCGTCTGCCCGAAAGTGCTTTTCATCCGGCAAATCTGGAAGCGATTACCGGTTCAATGAATATCGATAGTCTGGAGCCGGGAGCGCGGGACCAGGTCCTCCGTTTTTTTAAGGATTTTCTCGAATGTAAATGTCGGGACTCACCCCTTTGCGGTTGTCCGGAACGAAAGTTTGTCATCAGTATCCTGGAACTCCGGGAGATGGGTCTTACCCACAAAGAGATCCACCGGCACCTGATCGATGAGTATGGGATCAACTTTTTCCCGGCCGATATCCTGAGTTTTCTTGAAGAATCCGTCCACCTCCTTGAAGCCATCAGGAGTGTGGCAGATCTTGCCGGGCAAAACGATCTGATGAAACTTTCCGACGAGCAGATTAGAAAAATTTCACGCTGATACCGAGTCCCTGACACGTATCTTTATGTGAAGGCACTTCCCAAAGCCCAACTCTTTTTTGTCTTACACACCAAACAACAATACCATGTTACCAGAGAAAAACGACTATTCTCAACAGATTGAGTATCTGTATCGTAAATCCCTGATCCTGGAAACGCCGTCTGACATGGATCCGGTATTATACTTTTACTTTATCGACACTATCGCCCACCTGGATTATACCCTCTCAACACTTGCATACAGTTCCGACTCGATAAGATGCACCATGACGGCAGAATATCTGCGTAATCGTGTGGATATAGCCAAAGAGCGAGAGTATGCTCTCTTCCCCGCATTCATGATATGGCTCCGGGACAATCATAAAAAACAGTTTGAAGAGACACCTATTCTCTGGCAGCTCATCTACGATCCGGAAGAAGTCTCCGGATACCTTGGCTTTCGAATCGTCCTTGATCCAAACTCAAAGATACCTCTCCCGCCCCAGTTTTTCCATGACATGACGGACGATCTCTTCACGATGAAACTTCACAGGAGCTTCTACCCGGAGGGAACACTGGGAAAACTCTTCGCTGAATTCAAAAGGAAATAAATATGAATGTTGCAATGCTCTGCTCTGACCTGATACAGATCCGAAGTGAAAATCCACCCGGCGACACAAGCGAGATCGCCGAGTATATCCTTTCCATAATGGAAGGGATCGGTATACCCGGGACGATAACGACCGGCCCGGAGGGTCATGATAATGTTATATCAAAAGATCAGACCGGGGGACTCCTTCTCAGCGGGCACATAGATGTAGTACCTGCTCTGAATGAAGGATGGGAGTATGCGCCCCATTCGGGAAAGATCGATGACATCTATGTCCATGGACGCGGGGCGACCGACATGAAAGGCGGATGCGCCGCCATTCTCTCGGCCATGGTAAGATCACGGGATGCCGGAGAAGAACATCCGATCTCTCTCGCATTCGTCTGTGATGAAGAGGGGGGCGGAAAATATGGTACCAGATATCTTCTGGAAAAGAACCTCATCTACCCCTGCGATGTACTGATCGCCGAACCGACACCTGCCCATGCTCCGACAATTGGACAAAAAGGCGTCTGCAGATTCGATGTGGAGTTTGTCGGAACGCCGGGTCACTCATCTTTGTATCCGGTTCTCGGCGACAGTGCGGTGATCCAGGCAATGGAGTTCCTTTGCTGGATGAGGGAGCTGCACAAACGTGTTTATCCGCAGAGCGAGGAGATGGAGAAATTGATCGATCACTCGATCAATATCGCCGGAGAAGGTACAACTACGGATTTCAGCCCGGTATTCCGGCAGATCATGTATAATCCCGGCATCATTTCAGGAGGGGAACGGGTAAACATCGTTGCCCAGAAATGTTCTCTCATGATGGACATACGTCTTCCCTGGGGGTCTGACTGTGATGAGGTCCTGACCGAGATTTGCAGCCATATCCCGAAATCAGCAGTTCTTACCCCCAGAACCAAGGCGAACGCTTCAATTACTGCGACCGATTCCTTCCTTGTTCAGAAAACCTGTGAAGCCATCAGCGGAGTATACGGGATCGCCTCCCAACCGATGATCCAGTGGGCAGCGTCCGATGCAAGGGCACTACGCTTAGCAGGATTTCGTGCGATCGAGTACGGACCCGGCGATCTCAGCACCATGCACGGCCTAAATGAACGCGTTATGATCGACCAGCTGAAAAAGTGTGAAGAAATTTACTTCCGCCTCATACAGAACTACAAAGATACTACACAGGATACACAATAATGACAGAAGCACGAAAACCACTCGCTTCATGGAAAGGACAGGACATATATTTTGGTGAGGTCCTCTTATCATTGACGGGTATCTTCCTTTCCGGAGGCTGTTCTTGGAACCGGTGCAGGATGTGCGGATATAAAAACGACCGCGACACCTGCTCAAAGGATGAACTCATCGAACATATGAAAGGACAGATCCTCTGGATGGAGGAGAGTTATTCTCCCGAGGAATACCAGTTGGGAAAGATCTTTACCTCGGGGAGTGTCTTTGACAAAAATGAGGTTCCTCTTGAAGTTCTTGACGGATTCGGCGAATTCTTTGCAGGAAAACCGCTGATCGCCGAGTCACGATCCGAGTACGTAACTGAAGATGCCCTCTCCCGCCTTCTAAGGAGTTTGGACAAGGGTCATGCCCATCCGCTCACGGTCGCAATCGGCCTTGAAACGACGAACGATGCCATTCGGGAAAAGTCGATCGACAAAGGAAACACCTTTGCCGATTTCATCAAAGCTTCCGAAACGGCACATAATGCAGGTGTCGGCGTCAAGGCATATCTAATGATGAAACCGCTCTTTTTAACCGAAAAAGAGGCATTAGAGGATATGGAAAAATCCATTCGCGAGGTGGCACCCTATGCGGACATGATTTCGATGAACCTCTGCACGATCCAGGGTAGAACAGAATTGGAACACTACTGGCAGAAAGGAGCGTTTAGACCACCATATCTCTGGTCTGCTCTAAAAGTGCTTAAGGAAGCGGATGTCCCCGTAGCGTGCGATCCGGTCGGCGGAGGATTCAAACGCGGACCGCACAACTGCGGAACATGCGATAAAGAAATCGTTGCTGCGATCAATGAGTATTCCCTTACCGCCGATAAGAGTATCTTAGATGATGTATGGGAGATTCCCTGCGCCTGCAAAAAAGAGTGGGAGTTCGTTCTTGAGAATGAACGTTCATGGAACCTGCCTCTCACGAAATAATATTTCTACTTTTTTTTATCTGGTAGTGACCAGAGCACCATCTGTGGTCACGATGACTGTGTGTTCGAACTGTGATACAAAACAGTCCGGCACGTCCGATAAGCAGTGATACAGACAGAGATTTCCCTGACGAAGCAGGGTCGGAAGTGCTAGTTCAGCTCTCGGAACATTCAGCCAACGGCGGGCAAAAGGCAAACCGTGCATTATCTCTGCCTGCTTCATAATTTTTCGACCTGCCGGAGATCTGATCGGAGTGTCACCGACGACTTGATAGATCTCTCCCCGCGGAGCCTCGTGAACCAGACCGGAGCCGGTAGATGCGAAGGGTTCGATCGCAATAACCATATCTTCTCTCAGCACAGCACTGCCAAATCTCCCTGTGTTAGGGATAGAGAGACCATGGTGCAGACTATAGCGTGCAAGAGCGTGGCCCGTCAGGTTGATGATCGGCTTGAAGCCAAACGATGTGATCGTTTCTTCGACGACCGCGCCGATATCACTGACCGCTACCTCTGGCGCGACAATATTGATTGCGGCATCCAGAGCTGCGCGTGATGCCTCACATAATGAAGCATGATCACCAAGATCTACCGTGACAGCAGTGTCCGCGATATATCCATCAATATGTATTCCTATATCCAGTTTTATCAGATCCCCTTCTGCAAATACCCGTTCCTCGTCCGGAGAGGCAGTGTCGTGAGCCGCACAGTTATTCAAAGAAATATTCGGCGGAAACGAATGAGACGCGCCGGCCGATGAGATCTCATCGAGGACCATATCAAAGATATCCGCAAGACCAATACCCGGTTTTATCTCAGCTGCGCATTTGTGCAGAACAGTTTTTGCGATTCGCCCAGCCTCAATGTAATTATCCAATTCGTTATCGTTCATAATACTATAATACTAATTTTTCTTCAAAGCACGTAAAGCTGTCAAATCCATCACTCGTTACGACACCCATATCCTCAAGCCTGACCCCTCCAATACCCTGATAATAGAGACCTGGTTCAAGGGTGATGACATGCCCTTCTTTGAGTTCGCCGCCGGACGAGGAGAGAGACGGAGCTTCATGGATCTCCAGCCCAACTCCATGCCCGAGACTATGGGTAAAACCAGAGGAACCTGCCGTTTCATACCCCTCCATCTGGAAAAATTCCACAACAGCGGCATAAACTGCAGCTCCGGTAACCCCGGGACGGATCATCGATGCAGCTAATTCTTTAGCTTTTTTTACGGCATCATACATCCTGATTATCTCATCAGAGGGAGCCTCTTTGGACACGGTCCTTGTCATATCGGCAAAATATCCGGTTAGCTCACTCTTGGGGAAAACATCCATCACGATAGGCTGGTTTGCATACAGCGGACCAGTTCCCCGCGCATGCGGCATGGACGAAGCTTCACCACAGGAGACGATCGTATCAATGTCCTCACAGTTGAACGGACGAAGGGCAAAGTGAATGATATCCCGAATATTTTCCGAAGTGAGCGGCGCGTCTTCAAGCATCAGAATTCCTCTTTCATCTGGTTCCGATTTTCTGATTGCATCGACAGCTGCACGAGTAGCTATCTCATTTTTTTTCTGAACATAGCGGATCTTCGTGATCTCATCCTCAGACTTCACACTCCGCATTCCTGCGATAGTACCTGAATCAATGACCACTTCAGCAACCTCGGTCAGTTTGTGAGAAAATCCTACCGGCATCGAAGGAGGGATAAGAAGGCGCGGACCGGCGAAATTTCTGATCATATAAGCCGTAGAAAGATTTGGATCATGATATTTTTTCAGGAGTTCCGGAAGACCTGCAGAGATGCGTGTCACTATGTTACATGTTGACTCGTGGCGCGCACGTGTTTCTTCCATCGAAGAGACGATTAATGTTGCACCTTCATCCTTGGAAAATACGTAGATATATGGATCCGATGCGAGAAATCCCGAAGCATATCGCATATCAGCATTTTCCGAAGAGTCATATGCAACATATGCATCACATAAATGTTTTTCCAATTCATCCAAAATCTGCTTCATATTGTCTCATTATTAGCGCTCCAAAGAGATGTAGTTTTTATCTTTGTGACGCTGATGTACTTATAATGGATGGCACTGAACAGACTCAGTTTAAGGGAAAATTTACGGTTCTCGTAATCATCTTAAACATTCTAATATTTGCAATAGCTGCGGCAATTGTAGTATTCTTTATCGTCCCGACCTCCCTCTGGGTCAGAATACCGATTGTAATCATCTGCATCGTAATTTCCATCATCAGTCTTGCAGTATTTATTCCTAAATACCGCGCCACCAAAGCCTGGCTTGAGATTCATGGAACTACCAAAGAAGAACGTCTTACCCAGATGCAGAAAGAACAAGATGAGTGTCGTGCCCAGATCCGCGCAGAACTCGAAGCAGAGATGCGCGAAGAGGAAGAAACCAACAAAAAAGTGGAGTAATTAATGCTCAGAAAAATCAATGGAGAAGTAGAACTACTCGAACGCCACCTGTTCGTCATGCGTGTTGTTGCACGTCAGGGTCCAATCGGCATTATGAAACTCACCGAAGAACTCAGCCAGCCGCAGCACAGAATACGGTATTCTCTGCGGGTTTTAGAACAAATGCAGTATGTCAAAGCGACGCCGTCCGGTGCTGTTGCCACACCCAAGGCCTTTGAGATGCTGGCAAACTTTGATCGGGAACTGGAAATCCTAATAAAACATCTCTCGTCTTTGCACCAGGAAAAAAGACACTAAAATCATAATCTTTAATACAATGACCCGCACATGTTATTAGGCAATACAACTGTGCCGCCATAACTCAGTTGGTAGAGTGGCTGGCTGTTAACCAGCATGTCACAGGTTCGAGTCCTGTTGGCGGCGTTTCTTTTTGTTTTTTGTGTATTTTTTTGAAATACGGATAGTGATGTTGCCAGCAATCAACAAACACCTTTATCTATCAGCATACCAAATATGATATGTTCTTTTGCAAGGGAACAAATTTTGGGGGTGCGTGGTACAAACCACAAACCCGTTTTACGTACTTCTCTCTGCGGGCCTGTAGCTTAGTGGTGGAGCGCCCGGCTCATAACCGGGTGGTCGTGGGTTCGAACCCCTCCGGGCCCATTATCTTTGCATTTTTAGATAATATTCTGAATGAGCCTGCCAACAGACAGTAATCAAAACCATATCTCATACTTTCGACTATTTTTTTCAGATTTGTCTCTAACGAGCCGAATACTGATTCTTTTTCTCCGCGCGTAAGATGATTCATCCATAAGTGTACTTTAAATTCCAATACTGCGATTTTTAGAATGCTAAAATTATGTCAAAAATACCTAAAATCCTCATTTTGTGCATCATAGCAATCATGATACTGTTTACTGCCGGATGCCTCCAGCCATTAATAGAATCCCCGCAAAAGTTCGAAACACTAAATGTGAATATGACCGTGCCTTTTGCACCCATCCCAGTCTCCAGCCCGGAAGGGGTAAATCTTGCATATGAACTTGAGTTATCTCTGACTGAAAATCAGACGTTCACTCTAGTAAAAATAGAGGTTATCGATCCTGCTACAGGAAAGATCCTCTGGTCTGCCGAGGGAAACCTGCTCGCTCAACTTTACCAACCTGCCTCTGACCCCCTTCCAACTGCGGAAGAACTGGAGAACGGCACGAGTAAATTATCTCTCCCGCGAATCTCAATCTGGTTCACAGTAGATAAAAATAACATTCCCGACCAGCTTACTCACAGAATCATTCTGAATCAAACAGATAACGGGCAGGACCCAATAACGGTCACCGGCGGGACGGTAACTATTCGAAAGGATCTTGAGCCGGTGGTTATTGGATCGCCCGTCCGGGGATCTGGATGGATAGCGATCGAAACAACCGCTCCACTGACGCATCACTTCCTTGCTCAGATCACTATGGACTCGATAACTTGTAACCCTCAGAGACATGCGCAGGACTGGGTATATGTAGATCAGGAAACAGGAACTGCCGTGATTGGAAATGCATCTCTCGCAAAGGATTATCTGGGATATGGCAACGAGATTTACTCAGTCTCCGCCGGAACTGTAGTGAATCTCATGGACGGACTGCCGGACTTAGAGTATACCTATACCATACGGAACACCTCGATAGAAACGTAATCCGGGAATTACGTTATCATTGATATGGGAAATGAAAAGTATGCCTGCTACGGCCACATGATCCCAGGATCGATCACTGTCTCGATAGGAGATACGGTATCTGAGGGCCAAGTCATCGGCCTGGTGGGTAACAGTGGAAATTCAGATCTTCCTCATCTGCATTTCCAGGTCGTAACAGATAAGGCATCTTTCGCTGGTGCGGAGGGATACCCACATGTATATCGTTCGTTCGATGTGATAGGGATGATCAACAACACTCTTGTGGAGCAGAAGATAAAAGAATCCGGATATACCGTTACTCAGATCTGGGGGAATCTTGGCACATTTTTCGTCAGCTATAAGACACCTGTTGCCGGTCAAAACGAACTCCCGACCAATTGGGACGTGCTCAGGCTACCCTGACCACCCCCATACCGGGAAAACCCCGTTTCATACCCCACATCATTTTATTCTCTGGACATCCTATATATATTGGGACTAGTCCGGGTGGCTTGGCGTCACCTGTAACCTGAAACTGTCAATACGCAGGGGACGAAGTTTGAGGACGGCTGTGTCAGTCCTTCCAATGTTACATGTTCCGACGTTGATACCTTGTCCTGCGAGGTCAGCGGATGTGATGGATACATCCGGATGGATGTATTTTCTCATTGTTGTGGGCACCGGTTTAGGCCCGGAAGGGAGCAGACCTCACCGTAAACGCATGGCGCCCGCAGGGTTGCAGGGCGGAGAAGGGATGTGTAACAGAAGTTGGATATGTGCTTCCTACCGAAAACGTGTCCCAATTATCTTTTAAGGGTTCTTATGGCAAAAGTGACAATTATCGGTGCAACAGGTCAGGTTGGCTCATATGTAGCACATGCAGTATCTCAGTTTCCGCATGTTCAGGAGATGTGCCTGTATGGAAGACCAGGTAACGAGACCTATCTTGACGGCCTCGCTCATGATATGATGGACTCTTTTGCAGCACGGGGGACGAATACACGTGTGACATTTGGCACGACCCCAAAGGAACTTCGCGGATCGGACATCATCGTTCTTACGTCCGGTGTTCCAAGAAAAGCTAAACAGACCCGTCTGGATCTGGCTCTTGAGAATGCACGGATTGTGAAACAGTATGCCGAACAGGTAGGTCGTATGGCACCGGAGGCGATTTTGCTGGTGGTGACAAACCCCGTAGATATCATGACCACGGTTGCCCTAAAATACTCAGGAATGATGCCGCACAGGGTATTTGGTCTTGGAACACATCTTGACTCGATGCGGCTCAAGGCGTGTCTTGCAGAGTTTTTCAATGTGCACGTCAGTGAAGTACATACAAGGATTATCGGCGAACATGGAGACACTATGGTCCCCATGTGGTCTGCAACGACGATTGGGGGTATCCAGATCGATAATCTTCTGGGGGTCGCAAAACTTCCGCGGGAGGAGATTATTCAGCGGGTGAAGTCAAGCGGCTCATACATTATTGAGGCAAAGGGAGCAACGGTGTACGGCCCTGGCGATGCGATTGCAACCCTGATCAGAACAATCGTCGAGGATGAGAACCGGATGCTGACCATCGCGACCCAGATTCGCCGTGAGGTGTTTGGTCATGAAGGCGTATGCGTAAGCGTGCCGGCCCGGATCACCCGAGGTGGTGTATTTCCGATTGGCGTAAAGTTTTCTGAAGAAGAGGAGCGGATGTTTGCAGAATCAGTAAAACTCATCAGAGAAACGACGGAAAACGTCTGTTCTATACTCGACTCAGAATCCTGATATGAAAAAGTTAAACTCAATTTTCCAAGATTTCCGGCAAGGGGTTAGCGATCCCTTACCCCTGTCCCGGTGAGAACAAACTCCCACGAATTTCCTTCAGCCTGGGACCTGTGCTTGAAAACGACCGCACGCCTGAAACCCTCATGTTTTTCCACCCGTATTATCACCTTTGAGATGTGTGATAACGCTGTACCTCCAAGCCCGCTCAGTCGATGATGATCAATATCCATGAATACCTGATTTGTTATAACGACCGGAATATCATACCTTTTTGCAATGCCGAGAAGGACCATTATCTGACGTGAAAGCATCGAAAGAGCATCCTTGGTATTCATCTGCTCCACACGGTAAAGGGCAGTTGCAGAATCAAGAACGATCATCCCTGCGGTGCCAGATTTGATCAACCGTTCTAACTCAGAGATCATCAGACCCTGTTCAGCAAACGTCGACGGCTCAAACACATACAGACGTTTAGCATAATCATTCGTAGAATTTCCGGCGATCTGTGAGAACCGTTCGATGGAAAATCCTTCTGAATCAATATATACGACCCCAGCGCCTTTTCGAAGAACCTCAACTGTTGCCATCAGACAGAGAGTACTCTTTCCCGACCCGGCCTCTCCATAGAATTGGGTGATCATACGTGATTCGAGGCCGCCGCCGAGAAGAGTGTCAAGTCCGGAGGCTCCGGTCGATAGTTTTATTACAGCGTCTTCCATGCATCCTCCTCGACGACACGTTTGACGTCTTTGACAGGGATCCCGGCAGAAACAGCGATACGCTGTAGATCTTCAAACTCGGCTTTACGAGAGTAGGTGAGACCATCCATCGAGGAATGCTTGACATCAACAGGATAGACAGCATCATTGATCACGATATGCTCTGTTGATATCGTCCGATCAGCAATGAATCGGTGGGTCATCGGGATACACCGGATACCAAGACTCCCGGTCTCACGTGCAAGGAGCTTGGCGAGGCGTACAGAATCAGCAGGGAGGGAGATGACCCTGATAAGATGGCCAGGCCTACCCTTTTTCATGATGATCGGAACAACTGAAGCATCACGTGCCCCTGCATTCATCATGGTTGAAAGAACCGATGCAAGAAGTTCCCCAGAGATATCGTCAACATTTGTTTCCAGCACATCAACATATGATCCTTCATCTTCGGTATCAATGATATAGACCAAAAGAACATTCGGGTGATCTGCAGGATCACGTGTCCCTGCGCCAGACCCTGAAGAAATCAGTTTGCCGGTATGAATTTTCGTCCCGAATATCTCCTGTAATGTGGCAAGAAGAGCTGCACCAGTAGGGGTGCAAAGCTCACCTTCAAACGAACCGAGTGATACTGATAGATCTGATTCTTTGAGTATCTCGGCAGTGGCCGGGGCAGGAACCGGCATGATTCCGTGTGAACAGGTCAGCGTGCCCGAGCCGACAGATACCGGGAGAATATGTACTGCATCCACGTGTAAGGATAATAGGGCGGTGACCGAGCCGAGAATATCTGATATTGCATCATCAGCTCCCACTTCATGAAAATGAACATGTTCTGTCCGGTGAACGTGCGCCTCTGCTTTCTGAATTCGGTAAAATACCTGTTTCGCAATCTCCCGAGCTTTTTCCGAAGCATCTGCCGCAGAAATGATCTCAAGGATTTCCTGAAGAGTCCGAGCGGATTTCCCGGTATTGGTTCTGACATAGGTTGCCGGGATTCCGGCACGATTCACTTCGGTTATGTCAGGTGTCGAAACTGTGGCAACCGAGCGAAGGACGGAAGCTTTGTCTGCCCCAAGACTGAGCAGTGCTCCGAGAATCATATCGCCGGCAGCGCCAAAACGGGGATTAATTACCAGAATACGCATATAGTATATATGTATTATATCTGCATGTCTGAATAAATATCGCCTTAGGGTACGAAGAATCCCTTATCGAGATCATACACAGATAAAAATAATGATAAATGTGATTTGATGTGGGGGTCGTGATTAATACGTAGTTTGATGAGGCTCGAAACTACTCACATAGTAAGGAGAGGAGCTTTGCCCCCTTAAAGTCGCAAGTTATGATCTACCTTGCTCAAGGATTCGGGGCTTTACCCCTCATCCAACTAAAAAACATATATCAGATTCAGTTCAATTAGTAGTCATCGTTTAGGGGTAACAATGGAAAAATCACAAAAAAGATGGCTGTTTATTTCTCTTGGTATCAGCTTTTCCGTTCTTTTTGTGATGTTGATCCTCACCTTTGATACCACAACACTTGACGAACTGCAGAAATGCAATCCATGGATCATTCTCCTGGCGTTTGTCATGCATTTATTCTCACTTGGCTTCTGGGCACTGCGCATCAAACTCATGTGCAGATCGCTCGGCTATAAAGTGCCGTTTCTCCATTCATTCAATCTCGTCTGTTCCAATATGTTTCTCGCGTCGGTTACTCCTTCCCAGATTGGAGGGGAACCGGTCAGAGTGTATGAACTTACCAAAGTCCATGTTCCCGGTGGAGAAGCTACTGCAGTGGTGATTATGGAGCGAGTATTCGATGCAATCGTCCTTGCAACAGGAACTGTAATTAGCGTGTTTCTTCTTAGTCTGTTTTTTGCAGACCTCAACTTCCCCGAAGCATTCATGATCATTGCATACATTGCAGCCTTTGTCTTCGCAGGCCTTCTCCTTCTATTCCTGATCATAGCCAAAAATCAGGCATGGTCAAACAAAGTTGTAAACAAACTGCTTCGCCTGTTTGGCAGGAAAAAATCACCAGATATCATTCAGCGATATCAGAGGAAAATCGACATACACATGGAAAAATTCTATGTAACGCTTCGACACTTCACCGGTAAATCAAAGACAGGAATGTTCTATGGACTCGTGTTCAGTGCTCTTTACTGGATCAACGAATTTGTGATCGCCTCCGTTCTTATGGTCGGGCTTTGCCTGCCGCCAAACTACCTTCTCTCATTCATCTTCATGATCCTTATCACTGTGATCATGATGATTCCTCTCACCCCAGGCGGAGTAGGAATTTCCGAGGTATCCATGGCAGGGTTCTACGCCCTGATTATTCCAACCTCACTTATAGGTGTGTTTGTTCTCTTGTGGCGGCTTATCATGTATTACTTCAATATCGCCATCGGATTCATTGCAAGCATGATCATTGTCCGCCGCGAGGCAAAAGCTCAGAAAGATGATACAGCAAACCTCTAAATATAAATTCTCAGCAACCAACGTTTATTGAATAGCATGGATGCAAAGCAGAAAAAATTCCTATGGGTCTCGATCGGGCTGTCACTCGCGGTTCTTTTGATAGTAGTACTTCTGACATTCAACGAAGACACTATCATAGCCATTCAGCAGTTGAACCCATTATATCTGCTTGTTGCGTTCATGATGCACATGCTTGCCATGTGTTTCTGGGCTGCCAGGATCGTGGTTATGTGCCGATCTCTGGGATACAAAGTGCCGTTTGGTCACTCACTCAACATGGTGTGTGCAGGACAACTGATTGCGGCCATCACCCCCTCGCAGGTGGGCGGTGAACCAGTCAGAATCCACGAACTCTACAAAGCAGATATGCCGGTGGCAGATGCCACTGCAGTGGTCCTGATTGAAAGACTCATGGAAGCAGTCCTCATGGTTCTCGGAGTGATCTTTGCCATGGGACTCTTCTCCTTTGTGTACAATAATAGAGAGATCCCGGAAGGTCTGATCATCGTAGCATGGTGCGGCACAGCATTTTTCATTGGACTTTTAATCATCTTGGTCGCCATAATGCGAAAACCGGCTCTCATCAAAAAAATTGCGCTGAAAATTGGGGGGCTGTTTATGAAAAAAATGAACCCCGAAAAGGTCGAGAAAATAACCGAACAAATCCTTGAAGGAGTCGATCAGTTCTATAACACGTTCCGGCTCTTTGCTGGCAAGGCAAAGTGGGGAGTATTTATTGGATTTTTACTGACATTTTGTCTGTGGGCATGCGAGTATTCGGTCGCATCGATCATTCTGATGGGACTAAGGTATCCACCGAATGTACTCTTGTCGATCGTGTTCCAGCTAATTATCGCGGTTATAATGATGGTCCCGCTGACCCCTGGGGCAGCAGGAATTGCGGAACTCGCCTACGCAGGGTTTTACTCCCTCATCATCCCGAGTTCCGTTGTGGGCCTCTTTGTTATCCTCCTGCGGATGATCCTGTATTACTCAAACATCCTGATCGGCTCTATTGCCAGTTTCCGGATCGTCAAACGTGAAGCAGCAAACAAGAAAGTGATATCCGACGATGCATAATGTTCCGTTTTTTGACCATCTACGCTATCAGCTGACGAAAAACAGCAGAACTGAAGATTTTTACCGGAATCAGTATCAGAAAATCTTCGATAGATTCTATGTAAAGTCAAAAGACTGTCTTGAAATCGGCGGACTCAGGTTACCTGTTCTTTCCCATGAGAAACATCCAACCCGTGAAGAGGCGTATTATGCGATGGAGATAGGAGATATCCTGTATCCAGCTCTGCTTGAACGATATCAATACACAGATGAGGGACCTTATGAATGGGAAAACGTCAGAATCAATGATGGGGATGTAGTCTTTGACTGCGGAGCAAATCTAGGGGTGTTCTCTATTCTCGCGGCATCCAAAGGGGCTGAGGTCTATGCATTCGAACCGATCCGTGAAGCAAGGAGCATTCTTCAGAAAACACTTGAACTCAACCCGGATCTGGCTAATCAGGTAAAGATCGTTCCTTACGCAGTCAGCGATACAACCGGCAATGCCACATTTACGGTCCTCAAAGATACACTGGTCGGCTCATCCATGATCTTCGATCAGAAAGGCAGACAGGAAACGGTACCTGTCACCACGATAGACGCTTTTTGTGCAGAAAACTCCCTGGCCGTTGATTTCATCAAAGCAGACATAGAAGGATCTGAACGCCGGATGCTGGCTGGAGCACAAGAGATTCTTGCAACCCAGGGACCAAAGATCACTGTATGCACATATCATCTGCCGGACGAACCTCAGGTGATACGAAACCTTATCTTGAAAGCAAATCCTGGATACCGGATCGTTGAAAAATGGAAGAAAATCTACGCAGGAATATAAAAAAAGTAACGGGGTTACTCCCCGCTTATATCCTGATCATCGTATTCTGGAGGAGGAAGGATCATTTTGACCTTCAGGATCTGCCTTCCCCGCATCTTGGTAACAACCAGAGTGATATGTTCTCCAGGAAGCGGGATCGACTCTCCGAGACGGGGGATATGACCCAGTTGTGAGAAGACCAGACCGCCGATTGTCTCATAATTGCCCGGATCCTCAGGAAGTGAAATATCAAACCGATCGTTTAACTGGGCAACACGGACCTGCGCATCGACCATATACAGACCATAACCTATCGGAATAATATCTGAGACCTCATCGCCGTCGGATTCATCCATGATATCGCCAACGAGCTCCTCAAGGATGTCTTCGAACGTTACAACACCAGAAAATCCGCCGAACTCATCCAGGATGATCGCCATATGGACACGACGCACCTGAAGTTCGCGAAGAAGAACATCGATCTTCTTTGACTCAGGCACGCAGTAGACATCAAGCATCAGGGTCTTGACAGTGGCTTTGCGGTTGTCCGTCGAGTAGGCGTTGAAGAGATCCTTGAAGTTAAGGGTCCCGACAATATTATCGGTCTTGTCATGATACACCGGTACACGCGAAAAACCGGTCTCCCTGAAATGTGAAACAGCCTCCTCGAGGGTTACGATATCCTCGATCACCGCAACATCGGGTCTCGGCGTCATGATCTCTTTCGCGGTTGTATCATTAAACCGAAGAACCGAGTAGATCATCTCCTTCTCTTCCTCTTCAATTGCCCCTTCCATCTCTCCGACATCGATCCATTCACGGATTTCCTCTTCTGTCACTGACGGAGAAGTTTCCTTCTTCCGGAACCGGTCATAAATGAAGAAGAACGGCGAGAGGAGCATGGTCAAGACATATATGGGTGTTGCAACAAACAGTGCGGCACGCTCCAACTGACGATTGGCATAGGTCTTTGGACCGATCTCACCAAATACCAGCAACAGGAGAGTGACAACGCCTGTCGCGATCGCAACACCGTTATTCTGGAAAAACTCCAGTGCAACAGCAGTTGCAAGAGCAGCCGCACCGACGTTTGCGATATTATTACCGATCAAGATCGTGATCCGGAAATGATCCGGCTTATTTTTTAATTTTTCAAGCCGTTTTCCCCGTTTACCGGTGTCGGAAAGTGCACGAACCTTTGCACGGCTAATGCCCACAAGGGCAACCTCAGAGGCCGAAAAAAGGCCGAAAAAATCAGCAAGATGATAAAAATGATGATATTCGTATAAACTACCATAACGTCCACGCCGCATCTGCGGCAGATCTATTTTTATGTCTAGGAACAGCCATTGGTTAAAATCTCTATATTAATTTATTCGTATGTTTTCTTAAATACATCGGCAGCGGGAAAACTCTTCAACTTCACGAGCGAGTATCGCGGTCTTTTTCTCATATGACAAGGGACAAGGACAGAGAATATTATCATGCGGTTCAAGACTCAGGTCTTCAAGTTCGAAAGTCATCAGACCTTCATATCCTATCTCTGAAAGAACGTTTCTGAGTTCGACCGCCTCGGGTGTTCCGGCAAGCGGTGAGTGCATTGACTTCCGGTCACCCATGCTTGTATGAATATTTACGATTCGCTCGCCGCATTCCCTAGGGAAGGAAAACGGATCTCCTGCCAGGCATGCATGAGCATAATCCCACGTGAATGAGAGCCAGGCATACTCATCCAGAACATTACGGATCTCCTTTGCCGTAACCATGTGGGCATTCACCGCGGGCGGCATATTTTCAAGAGCAACTATGACTGAGCTGCCGACAGCGGCATTACCCACCCTATCAATATAATGAACAAACCGTTCCTTATCGATCGGGCTGATGGGACGTTTGGATGTCCGCTTTCCGGGATGGATGGTGAGAACATCGCCGCCAAGCTGCTCCAGAATATCCATGCAGGCGAGCGTGTATTCTGCTGTCAGGTCCGCAACCTTTGCATTAAATGAGCAGGGATTCAGTTCAAATACCGGAGAATGCATCGCGATCTTTGCAAAGGAGGGGTAGAAATGCAAAAGCTCAATTAGTTCTGAGACGTTCGCCCCCCGCATCCAGAAGGTCGGAGTTTCCATCCAGAACTCAATTGTATCGGCTCCGGCTTTCTCTACTGCGGCAAAAATTTCCTGAGGTTCATATTCATGAAAGAACATAGAAGACGCGGCGAGTCGAATCATTGACCGTTATATTTCTCATGTCAGCAACTAAATGTATCGTATATGGCAGGAAAGAAGCGGATAGCTCAGAAAAATACACTTGCGTTTGGCAACGAAGAGTCAGAGTCCTCGCTTCTTACTCCGATTACGGAAAACTCAACGCTAGGAGCTTCAGACACGACACTCAGCGTATCTGAACTTGCAAAGCGCATACGTGAAGTTGTTGACTGCCCGCTTCTCACCGACATCGTTGTCAGAGGAGAAATCACCGGATATCGTCCAAACGCGTCCGGGCATCTCTACTTCTCACTAACCGAGCAGGGGGATAATCCGGCATCCATTTCCTGTGTGATGTGGAAGTATTCGGTCAAAAATCTCCCATTTTCCGTAAAAGACGGAATGCTTATCCAAGCAACAGGTCTGGTTGATTTTTATCCGGCAGGGGGAAGACTCCAGTTCATCATCAAGAAGATGGAGCCTGCGCTTTCCGGAAAAACAGGTCTTTACCTTCTGAAAGAACAGTGGAAAAAAGAGCTGGAGGCAAAAGGGATAATTCCCAGACCGCAGGCAGAAATTCGTGATCCGCCGCTTTTTCCAAGAAACATTGGGGTAGTTACCTCAAAAACCGGATCTGTCCTGCAGGATATTAAAAATGTCATCAGCAGACGGTATCCTCTCCTGATCCTGCTCGCCGGCACATCCGTTCAGGGTGACGGGGCAGAGGTGGGCATCGTATCGGCAATCCGATCCCTACAGGATAAAGCGGATGTAATCATCATTGCAAGAGGAGGGGGGAGTTTTGAAGATCTGTTCGTCTTCAACCACCCGGACGTGGTCACCGCGATACGGAACTCAACCGTTCCGATCATCAGCGCGGTTGGGCATGAAACCGACACGACCCTCTCGGATTTTGCCGCAGACCGGAGGGTCCCAACCCCGTCAGCGGCAGCCGAGATAGTAGTCCCGGACCGTTCAGTTCTTCTCGAAAAACTTGAAAAGGATCGAAGATCCATCCATGACAGAATGATCTGGCTTCTTTCAGCAGAACAGAAAAACGTTGCCGAGATGAAGATCAGAGTGGATCCAACCCGGCTGACCCGAAAACTGGATCTCATGCATCAGCAGACAGCTGAACTTGAAGAACGGATCAGGAGAGCAGCTCTCCGAAGGATCGCCGTTGAACGGGAAGCGTGCAGAGCATGGTCAGTGATGATGCAGAAAGGTGCACAAAATAGGATCACGAATGCACGTCTCGCGTTTTTTGCGCAGAAGGAGATCATCCTCGGACGTGATCCTTACAAACCGCTTGAACGAGGATATGCTCTCGTGTGGAAAGACGGCGTAGTTGTCCGTTCCGTGAAAAAGATTGCCAAAGATGACCGGCTCAACCTGAAACTTGCCGATGGAGAAATTACGTCGGTCGTGGAGAGTATCAAATGACCAAAAAAGAAACCGAACCAACGTACGAAGAGATGATCACCGAACTGCGTGAAATCGCAAAACAGCTTGATGATCCGAACACCCCAATCGAGGAGGCAGTAAAACTTCACCAGAGAGGGATGACACTCATTCAGAAATGTGAGACATTTTTACAAAAAGCAGAGCTGACGATCACTGAGGTCCCTCAATCGTCAGAGTCACAGTAAGTTCGGCTCCGCGATGTAACGCAGCCACAAGTTCCCGGGGGAGAAGCGACGCGGTATGATCACTGTATATGGCAATGGTCCTGGGACAAACAAAACTGCTTCTCCTCCAGACCATATCCGTAGGATGAGTTAGCGTTATGCCGGATGCGCCCTGGGAGAGAATTGTTACGGAAAGTTCCCCACAGGTAAGCGTTGTGCGAAGGACCGCCGTGTCATCTGCGAGTGCCTGACGGAATTCGGGAGATAAATCGATAGCTCCTTTGTCAGCTCCAACGGCAATAATACAGTCACCATTTGGCGAGAGTTCAGTCTCTTTGGTAATCTCAAACGTGCTTTTATGAAGCCCCAATACATTTTTATGTCCGCGACAGTGGATGATTTCAGTTACTGACATGCGCTTGAGTACGTGTTGTATGTCATATCTGATATAACGTGTGCAAGAGAGGAGAGAAGGTTTCACTTCTTCATCAGGAGGTTGCGCTTATCTCCTTGAAAATACAATATATAAGGTATGGATAACGATATCATACTACTCGACTGTCCGGTCTGCGGCGAGGAAACAGACTTTGAGATTCTGAAAGAGCCGCCGGAAGCAGTTGTAAAATGTACCGTCTGTGGACATGTAATGCGGGTCACTTTGAAAGAACCGCGGGTTTTGACCGTAAAGGCTGTGATAAGCTATGGAAATGATTCACACACTGGCATGATTGATCTAATCGAGGGAGACACCATCACGGTCGGCGATTATCTGGTCGCGGAGGTCGGTGAAGATTCTTTCAGTGTTGAGGTCACCTCGATTGAGGAAAATAATGCACGCAGACAAAAACTCCCTGCAGAAAAAATAGAAGTACTCTGGGCCAGACTTGTTGATCAGGTCATTATTCGTGCTTCATTGAACAAAGGCGCCGTAACGATCCCACTCTACGAGAATGTCGAAGGGAACAAAGTCTATACGGTTGATCACATCACATCCGTTGGCGGCAGACAGTTCCGCGTGACAAGAATCAAACTTCGGAAAGGAAATATCATTACCAGAAAAGACAAAACCGCCGAAGCGCACGAGATCAAAAGGATCTACGGCGAACGGTCATAACCCTTTTTTAAGCCAGCGACTACGGCTTTCACGAAAAATATTAAAAAATGGGAGTTTATGCCAGATTATTCTGACTTTCCCGCAACGAACTCATAGAAGAACGCTGCGAGTACAGCGCCGATAATAGGACCGGCTATATAGATCGGGTATGTCGTCCAGAGGGCATCGGATCCGGATAAAATCAGTCTCATAAAATCAGGACCAAAGGATCTTGCCGGGTTGATCGAGCCGCCGGAGATGTTTCCTGTTGCGACGATGACTGCAGTGACGGCCGCACCGATTGCAAGACCGGCAAACCCTGCAGGTGCTTTCTTGTTAACGGCAACACCCATGATCACGAGCATGAGGATAAACGTCCCGACTATTTCTGCCAAGAGAGCTTCCCAGAGAGAGATCCCGGGGAACGGGGCAGTTTCTCCGAGTCCGCCCACACTGAGCGATTCAGGTCCGATAATAAGGACCAACAACGCAGCGCCAATAGTTGCGCCGATACATTGGGCAAGTGCATAAATTACTGTCGCGACAGCCAGACCGAATGCAGCACTGATACCTAACCAATCACCCATTCCGCCAAGGGCTCCGATTCCAATATCGAATGAGGTCGACGTAGTAGTACCTGCAGCAAGTATCAGCATCATCACGACCGATCCACATCCAATGAACACAAGGATCATCGTGCCGATGAGTTCTGCGAGAAAACGCTTAATGAGGGCCCATCACTTATCCCTGTTCCATGCGTTGCTGCACTCGGGACAAAGTATCCGGGGGATAGGATACTTTAATTTCTTTGCCGGGAAGGGGTAGCCTCCCTCCCAGATCTCAACTTCGGAACGAACCATATGTTTCGTGCAAAGACCCATGCCGCATACGATACATACACCGGTTGCATCCCGGTCGACCCCTTCATGCTCACATACGTAACATTTCATCTACACAGCCTCTCGGTACTGGCAGTACTGGTGCCGAGCTCCGACGAGACATGCTGTTGCACAACTCTTGCAGGAACGCACCGGGGCTGTCACGGTCTTTTTGTCGAGCGCAATGATGTTGGTCATCATAGTTGCAGTAATCGGTTCACTAGTCAGGAGACACGGATAGTCGGCAAGACGCATAAGAGCTGAGGCACGAACGGTGATGGCGCATGTCGGATATGCATAGCGCTGGGGATTCATGAGCACTTCGTTCTCATGAATTGGTGAGAGATCGATGGGTATACCGTCAATTTTTGGTACGAGCGGTTTACTCGATCCATTCTTAACTCTCTGGGCTTTATCAAGTATCTTCCATCCACGGTAGATCATATCCATGAAATCACAGTTGTGCAGTTCGGCAGCTGCCCCCCTGGTCGGATTGATCATTACAAGATTGTGATATCTCTTCGTCAGAAGATCCACGATCATCGGAGCATTGAATGCATCAAGCTCCAGAATATACTCAGTTGCGGCGGCCGAAGCCCCGGTTGCCACATTCAGCAGCTGGTAGGGTGTTTTGATACTTGGAACCGCAGCAAGAAGCGTCTTTTCGATCACATTAGTGACGGCATCGATCGTTGCCATGACCACATCATCCTTACACATGTTGTATGTGGATTGGGAAATGTGGTGAGATACATCACCGACACAGTATGCCGGAATCGTGGCGATGTTTCCATAATGAACACCGTCATCAATGGCCGCTTTCACGGTTTTTTCCATGCCTTTACGGTAGTTCTCCATATATCTCCTTGCGGAGAAGGATTTCATACCTGCTTTTTGCATGAGTTTCGCCTGGGCATCTACCGGATTGCGGTAGAGATCCTGAAGCTGACGAACCTCTTTTCTAGAGGCTTCGGCAAGGGAATAGCCTGCTTCAATACGTTTTGCAAAGAGATCGCCAATACCATATGAGGTGTTCATACCCCATGATTTTGCAGCAAGGATCGCCTGCTTGTGAGCGATCGGCATCTCGGTTTTTGTGAGGATCTGGTTGACGACATTGCTTGTTGATCCCGGCATCAAAGCAAAGTCAACGACACATGTGGGACCGTAGAAACCGGCATAACAGCGTGCGGCCTCTTTACCGATGATCGCCTCATGGGTTTTGATTGAGTCAGCAAAGATCTCCAGACTTTTTGCAAACTTTGCATCCTGGTCCCGAAGGATCTCAAGAATGACAGGCGTCTGATAATGTTCAACAAAAGGATCGTCTTCGGGCCTGACATGTCTGGTCAGACCGGAGAGAACGTCAAAGTGCGTCTTCACGGATTCTTTGTGCAGATTGATGACAGAGGCACTCTGCTTTGGACCGACGGTCATCTTTGCTACCGCTTCAACATAGGGGCGGGCGTCTTTGAGCGTGAAATGCTTTCCACGTCTCTCTTTAAGTACTTCGACATCGGCATGCTGTGCAGCCATTGCCTCAGTAATCATCTTTTTGTAAAGTTCTGACATGTTTTTTTCCTCCAAAGGGTTTAATTTATTGATTTGCCCCTGAGGTGATAAGGGTATGTATAATGGGAGTTTATGCGTTGAAATTGCCAGAATAACGGGTTTTTATTAAAAAAACAGATCAACAGCGAATTTGGTCACGTGCAAGACAGGAGGCGGCATATGCAAAAACCGCTGCCATAAAACCTACAATACAGGCAATAGCCACACCCTGATCAGTATATACTTCACCGCTACCGGACCCCAGTGATGCCGCGACCGAAAACACCGCCACACCAAAAATGCAGCCAATATTCATTACCGTAAATATCAACCCGCCAGATGACCCCTGCAGTTCCCGGGGGCTGTGAACAGTGATTCTCTGCATGCTTGGCCCTTCATTCAGTCCCATGCCAAGACCGAGCATAAGAAGTCCGGCAAACAGTAACGGCAGACAGACAAGGACAACACTGAACACAAGAACCAGAAGACCAACTGCTATTATAACGGCAGCAGTATTGCAGAGACTCATGCAACCAAATTTTCCTGTAAGAGAGACTGCAGGAATTCCAATGAACGCCATCGAAACCGGCGCAAGAAGCATCACGAACCCTGCCAATGCTACAGACATCTGGTACGAACCCGTTAGATAAAAGGGCATCAGATAGACAACACCCAGATAGACGAGCGTTACCAGTAGTGTCGAGAGAGATGCCCACATAACAGTTCTGTTTAAGAGAAGCTTCGCTGAAAGAACAGGATCGGGATGCGAGAGTTCACGGCGAATAAAGAGAAAAACGGCAACAAGCGTGATCGTTAGGAGGAGAAACACTGGGAGGGTCCACCCGCTGGAAACGCCAAGTTCAAGACCTGCCATAAGCGAGACTAGCGTGACAGCCAGAAGGATGGCGCCGGAAATATCAAATGGATGCTTTGCACACGATCGTACCTCCGATTTCGGGATCAAGAAAAGAGCGAGGAAGACCCCAACTATTCCAACAGGGATATTGATGAAGAAGATCCAGTGCCAACTGATGAACTCGGTCACGACACCGCCGATACCGGGACCCAATGCCAGAGCGACACCTCCCGATGTGGCAATAACCCCCATTCCAATACCCCGAATACCTTTCGGCAGGCGTGTTGTAATTAGCATGGTTGCCGTAGAGACCATCATTGCGGCGGCGACTCCCTGTAAAACACGGAAACCAATCAGCATGCAAATATCCAGAGAGAGACCGCAGAGAAGGGACACAAACGTAAACAAAACAAACCCTGCGGTGAAAATCTCTCGCTCACGTCCGGTTCTGTCAGCAAGTTTCCCAAAGAGGAGAAGTGTGCTCCCGAGAGCAAGAAGATAAGACGTCATCACCCAGGAGGCCGTGAAGGATCCAAACCCAAGATCAACTGATATTGTGGGCAGAGCAATAGAGACAATACTGGTATCCAGATAATCCAGAAAAACTGCTATGCTCGCGAGGATCATCAGAAGATACTGCTGGGGACTGCTAGTTAGGATCATAGATTTAAATACGGTAAAGACCCTGAATGCAATGGGAATCAGTAATATTGTACGCGTATGCTCATGCGTTTTTTAAAGATATTAATGTAGACCATAGGCCATTTGTATGCCGGTAATTGCCTTCTGTGAAAAGAGTAATGAACTTTCTTTCTATTTTATTCCGAATATACCAATCCGATAAGCCACAGTATTGAATATCTCCCACACACAAATATTAATTAGTATTTATCGGAGACTCTTATGAAAGATACAAATGAGAAAGCAGGGAAAGGCACTGTTGTCCTCGCCTTTTCCGGAGGTCTTGACACCTCAATTTGTGTACCTATCTTGAAGAACATGTATGGATACAACCGTGTAATCACGGTCGCGGCAGATGTTGGTCAGCCCGAAAGCGAAGTCAAAATGGCGACCGACAAAGGAAACCTCATCGCAGACAAACACTATACCCTCGATCTAAAGGATGCATTTGTCAAAAATCATGTCTTCCCGGCAATCAAAGCAAACGCGCTTTACGAAGGATATCCGATGGGAACATCCCTCGCCCGCCCAATCATCGCCGAAGAGATCGTAAAAATCGCAAAAAAGGAGAATGCAGATGCAATCGGACACGGGTGCACGGGAAAAGGAAACGATCAGCTCAGATTCGATTACATCTTCCGCATGCATGGATTTGACATCGTCGCTCCTATGCGTGAACACAATATGACCCGTGAATGGGAGATCGATTACGCAGAACAGAACAACATCCCAATCCCGGTAAAAAAATCCACACCGTGGAGTGTTGATGAAAACATCTGGTCCCGCAGCATCGAAGGCGGCCGCCTCGAAGAACCTGATTACCACCCGCCTGAGGAGATTTATCACTGGACAGCAGCGTTGAAAGACGCGCAAAATGAACCGGAGGTCATCACCATCGGGTTTGAGAACGGTGTCCCGGTATCACTGAACGGCAAAAAGATGAACGGCGTCGAGCTGATTGTTAGCCTCAACAAGCTTGCCGGAAAACACAGTGTCGGCAGAAACGATATGGTCGAGGACCGTGTTCTCGGTCTGAAAGCCAGAGAAAACTATGAACACCCTGCAGCAACCGTTCTGATTACAGCCCACAAAGATCTTGAAAAGCTGGTATTGTCCAGAGCAGAACTGAAGTTCAAGAACATGGTCGATGATCAGTGGGCAGAGCTCGCCTACATGGGACTTATCCATGAACCCCTCTATCATGACCTGAATGCATTCATCGACAAAACACAGGAACGTGTTACCGGAACCGTAGATATCCAGCTCTATAAAGGCGGCCTTCACATCTTAGGCAGAACCTCACCGAACGCGATCTATTCTATGGACATGGTATCCTTCGATTCAACAACCATCGATCAGCGTGATGCGATAGGCTACTCAAAATACTTCGGAATACAGGGTAGAATGCTCTGGCAGCTCCAGAGTAAGTAACATACAATGAATAAAGACGATGTCTGCGTGTTGATTCCAACACTCAACGAGAAATTGACCATCGGGCCGCTCATCAAAGAACTGCAGAGTCTTGGCTATAATAATATCCTGGTGGTAGACGGGCATTCCTCGGATGGAACGCCGGAAATTGCATCAGAACTCAGTGCCAGGGTTCTTACCCAGAACGGCAAAGGGAAGGGTGCTGCGATGATCGAAGCATTCAAGCAGATCACCGAACCCTATATTTTGATGCTTGACGGTGACGGGACCAACCCCCCCGAATACGCCGATGTAATGCTCGAACCGCTCGTGTCAGGACGGGCAGACCATGTGATCGGTAATCGGCTTGGCAGCTATGAGCACGGAGCACTCACCCGTTTGAACCGCCTTGGAAATTCAATAATGAACAAATTTTTCAAATGGGCACATGGAGTCTATATGAAAGACATCCTTTCGGGATATAGAGCGTTCACCAGAGAATCAATTGAAAAAATGAATCTCTCTGAAGCAGGCTTCGAGATCGAGACGGAAATCAGCTCTGCGGTCGTTCATCATAATCTCAGGTTTGAGGTCGTTCCAACGTATTACAAGAAACGTCCCGGATCACCCACAAAACTGAATCCGTTCCGTGACGGATACAAAATCGTCAGGGCCATAAATAAATACGGGAAGATGAATAACCCATTGTTCCATTTCAGTGTTCTGGGAATACTCCTGGGTCTCGCGGGTCTTATCACCGGCATCTATGTTCTGATCGATTGGTTTAAGGGAATCGAACATCTGCCGATGACCATCCTGACAATGCTCTTGATTGTAACTGGTATTTTGACATTTATGATCGGACTTATCAGCGACATGATTCTCGCTTACCACAGAGAACAGATTATGGAGTTGGAAAAAATTCGGGCTGATATTGAAGAACTGAAAAAAAAGTAAAATCAAAAAAATATTTTTAGCTGGTTGTTACGTAACCAACCATTTCTATATCAATTGTGTCGGTACCATACTGAATGATCAGACCATCAGTGGTTTTTTCAGTAATCATTGCCGGACGAACTGCAATTGCCTCTTCTCCAAGTTCATCGGTGTAGTATTCATTCAAATACAATAAATCTTTGACTTCAAGCGTATCGAAATCAAGTCCCATGGAGGTTATATTCTCTTTCGTGAATGCATATGCAAGGTTGGAGCCTGAACCTGCGACTGATCTTGACTCCCCAACACATAATTCGACAACGCCGGCGGCTATCTGATTGTACTCATCCGCATAGATTGCAAATGGATATTCATATCCCTCAAAACTTATGTATTGGGTTTCATTCGTTTGAGATCCGGCATACAGTGCCATAGCACTCATCAATACCGGAGAATCTCCAATATTCATAGTATAATTCACACAAACGGGATTTCCTGCAACAACTGCACCTGTACCAGTTGTATCGTCACCGTTGATGAGATTACCAAGAGCATTCGGCAAACCACTAAAGGATACTATACACATGAACACTAACAGGACACAAAAGCTGATAACGCCTACCTGAATCCAGTTTGTTTTCTTCTTCGGACCTTTATCCTCAGATTTGGACTTTGTCTGTACTGTCATTTAGCTATAATATGAAGATGTAATATCATAAACATCTTCTCTTCCGATACATCATCACCAAAAAAATAAGTATATATACAATAATTACTTACTATTAGTAAACCACATTAGATGATGAAATAACAGAAGGTACATAGTATGTCAATCAGATCTTACCCATTCAACTTTGGAACAATTGGCTCCGAACTCGACACATTTTTCTCCGAAATGGAGGAGCGTGCCGAAAGCTTTGAATCGCATTCCGACAGCATCAAGACGATGGCAAAAAATGCCATCCCGAGAATCACCGGTGATTTCCTCGTAGATCTTTGTGAAACACCATCAGAAATCATCATTACCTGCGACCTCCCGGGAATCGAAAAGGAGGATGTATCGGTAAAACTTCTGAATGAAACTTCACTGCAGATCAAAACGAAATATGATCATGAGGTTTCAAACACCGATGTCTCCGGCATCTATCATTTACGTGAACGCAGATCCGGAGCAGGAGAGAGAGTAATTTATCTGCCTGTCGAGGTCATCGCAGAAGGTGCAAAAGCCTCGTTCAAAAACGGCCGCATGGAGATAACCCTCCCTAAATCCGTAAAAGATCCCGGTGTGCAGATCGAAATCGAGTGACACCATACACTGCAAGGTCATTACTCCACCCCCACAAAATCCTTTTTTAACAAGATTGATGTTCTAGGCTCACGAATAGTAGGTTTAAGCGATGGAAAAAAAACAGATCCACGACTACATGACGCATGATGTAATAAGCATCGATGCGTCCGGAACGGTAGGAGATGTCATCCACCTGATCCATACCACAGATCATGATGGTTTTCCTGTCCTCAGAGTTGGAAAAGTAGTAGGATATCTCTCTGCAAGGGACATCATAGGTGAACATCCCTCAACAAAAGTTGAACTGCGGATGACACGCCACCCAATCACTGCGCGGCCCGATGTTACGATCACCGAGGTGGCACGGCGGATCTTCAGAACAGGCATCCAGAAACTACCCGTGGTCGGACCTAACAACGAACTTCTGGGCATCATCTCCAATATGGATGTGATAAGGTCGCAGATCGAGCGGGTAACACCAGAGAAAGTATTCAATTTTATGCGGGCACTTCATGCCCTGTATGGAGTGGAAACACACCTCAAGCGTGAGCTGGTCTCCGTCAAAGATATTCAGCCGACACAAAGTTCCGTTCATCAGGACGAACTGGAGGGAAGAACATATGAACTCCAGAAACATCTCGCAGAGCCAGTGATCGTGGTGAAATCCGGAGGACGAACCATTCTTGTGGACGGTCATCACCGGGCAGTCGCGGCAGAGAGACTTGGGTTAAAAGAGCTGGATGCCTATATTGTGTATCTGGATGCCGACATCGAACTTGGACTGGAAAAAACCGCACACTCCATGAAAATATTCAGGATCAAAGATATCAAAATCGATGATAATCCTGAAAGATCTCTTGTGCGGCCCACACATCCGAAACTGATCCCAACCGAGAAAAAGCTCGTGAAAGAATACATGACAACCAATGTGATCAGTCTTGACGCGGGAAAGACAGTCAAAGATGTAATCGGGCTTATCCGGACAACGACACATGACGGATTTCCAGTATTAAGTAATGGAAAAGTTGTCGGTCTTATTGCAGCAAGGGACATCATCGGCGCAAAAGCGACAGACAGCATCGCACCTCTGATGCAACCGGTGATCCTCAAAACGCAGCCTAACGAAGGGATGACCGATGTCGCACGCAAGATGTTCAGGTTCTGTGTGCAGAAACTCCCTGTTGTTGATAAGGACGGGAGATTTGTCGGCATCATAACGAATGCAGATGTGATCAGATCACAGATCGAGCGTGTGACGCCGGAGAAGGTGTTCGATTACATGACTACCCTGAAGACCCTGTATGGATTGGACCCTCTGCTGTCACGCGGAATGGTCCCGGTCAGGAGCCTTATTCCTACCCAGTCCAAAGTGTACATGGATGAACTGGACGGCAGAGCATATGAGATAAAAAAAGGTCTTGCCGAGCCCCTGATCGTCGTTCACCGGGGAGATAAATACATCCTAATCGACGGACATCACCGAGCGGTCGCAGCCAATAGGATGCGTGTTCATGAATTGGAGGCCTATCTTATCGACATTGACTCGGACACAGAACTCGGTATCGAAAAGACCTCGCGAAACATGCGTCTGTGGTCACTTGATGATGTGCAGATCAGGGACGAGTCACGATGTGCATTTCTCGCATAAGATAAACACCGGCGAATATTTCGTCAGAGGGTGAACGAGCCGTATTGGCCGCCGCCGCCCGGAATCAGCGTGACACGGCCTTCACGCATTGATAATACTGCCTCGGCAACCTGGGGTGATACCCGAGTCAGGTCGACATACGGCACCTCGAGCAGAACAGCGATCTCGTTATCGAATGCCTCAATGAATGCAGAATATAGTGTCCGTGCTTTTTTGGTGTTTGGCGAGGAAACTCCCAAAACACGGGCGATAACATCACCTAACGGGATCATCTTCAGATAGGGCGGACGATTCGTTGGAGGGAGCGTGGAAAGCTGTTCAGCACGTTCCTTCACACCGAGCTTTATCCTGCCTTTGTCGTGGGGGCATCTCCAGTGAAAACGTTCCGCTTCGGCAAGGGAAAACTGAGCATAACACCGCGTACAGGCGGTCCGGTTATACTTTCCCTCCTCTGGGAAAAAACCGGCATTCAGAACGACCGAACCTTTTTTTATCGCTTCAAGAACAGCACGTATTGTTGGAGACGGGATATTCATCCGCGTGAACTCACGGCCGAGTTTTTCCGGCGCGGCACTGTGAGCATCCGAGTTCGACAAAAAAGGAACTCCGGCAAACTCTTCGATACCGGCACCGTATGACGAGTCGGCCGAAAGACCCAGCTCGCAGAACTCGATCGACTCTTCACCATAACAGTCGGACGGCCGGTCGAAGGCAGCGAAAAGGGAAGTCCACGGGGTGAAGGCATGGGCAGGGCCGATCAGCCCGCCGAGTTCATGGACCTCGCGGGCGATCTCTTCCCCTGAGAGATGCAGATGAGGGCGGCCTGCAGTCGTAAGATGACCGCATGCAGAGGTAAACCGCTGCTGAAGTTCGGCAAACTGGTCGAAGGTCTCCATCAGGATCAGATGATGAACTCGAGAGGAATCCTCGACCTCGGTCTGGGGAACGACCGTGATGCCCTGCTCGTTCTCTACATACAATACCCATATCTCACGCCAGCGAGGATGAAGAGCATCCCCGCTTCCGACAACATGGATACCCTTTGTCCGGCATCCGGCAAGGATCTGTTTGGGGACCATATTCGGCGAAGTCGCCATAGAAAAACAGGAATGAAGATGCAAATCCACGTTTTTCTGCATAGATATTATCCGATGTAACTCAGGTCGTCTGCATTGTTTCTCTGGATCGTGGAGGCGATGGCGGAAACCTCGGTCATCATCTGGGCGGCAAGCTCAGTGAGATCGGTCCGGTCTGTTTTGATTCCAGTAAGTTTCTCCAGCACATCCAGAACAGCAGTCGAGCTAACTGGATCCACCAGATATCCGGAGGTCTCGCCAAGCAGGGAGATACCTTCCATACCGACAAGACGGCCAAGGGTAATCAGAAGGCCGGCGGCGCCGATGATCCCGCCAACCGGTTCGTCCTTATTCAAAACAGCGCCGGCAGAAATGACCTCGTCTTTCAACGTCGATGAGGAAAGCGCGGCGAGAATCCTCGGTTTTTCCACCAGACGACCAACACCGTATCCGCCCAACGTGTATATTCGTTTTACACCCAGATGTTCAAAAATGCGAATATATGCATCACCCAGCGTATAATGCCCCTCGGGTGTTGTACTCTGACAGTCTCCTGCCAGCAGGAGGACAGACGGTGTGGTCTCGGATCCTGGCGCAAAAAACAGCTCGTTTCTTGGCATGCGAAGGACCGCATCCTCAGACAGATACATCTGCGGAGGGAACAAGGTAGAAGTTATCTCAACAACTTTCACGGCTGAAAGAACGTGAACAAGATGATCGACAAGCAGTTTCCCGACATGTCCGACACCGGGAAGTCCAGCAATCACGACCGGGGATGAATGAGCTGAGACATCCTCAACGTACCATCTAACGTTTATCTGTTCCATGCTTTTACCTTCCTTCGATACTCACCATAAGGATCCTCAGGAGAATACTTAGCTGGATGGACAGATACCGTTGAACATCCGCATTTCTGACAGGTGACAAAAAGAGTGTAGGTGTTACATTCAGGGCATGTACGAATATGACCCGTCATAGAAAACACCAGATATTACTTCTGTTTCCGGATGAGTTTGCCGGAACCTTCTGCACGTTCCATTACACCAATCGCTGCTTCGGAAGCTTTGACCAGTGCTTTTTCTGCAGTTTTATAATCCGGGGCAACAACTTTTACCCGGTAGTGCGGCGCGCCGAGATAGAGCAATTCGATCTCGGCACCATCGACTTTCGGTTCAGCACTCCTAAGTGCACGGCGGATTATGTTTACACCGTCAGGTTTGGTGGAGGTCAACTCCAAGACTGCACTGATAGTAACTTTTGGAACCTTGACATTTTCGGAAGCGACCTTTGCGAGAGCAATGGTCCCCTCAGGGGGCAGGGAGAATTTGGAGAGAGTTGCGTCACCGTATAAAGCGATGGCCTCGAATGCAGCATAAAGCGATCCAAACTCGGCATACATCGTCTCTTCGAACGTCTTGATGTCGACATTCGACTCGGTTGAGGCAAACTCTATCCACTTGTGTGCCTTCTGCTCATTCTTCCAGTCCTGAATCTTCTCCCGGCGCTGGTGTTCATTGACATCTTTGAGAGAAAGATCGATGTGACCACGGTGTTCATCTACATGAAGGACTTTACAGACAACCTTCTGTCCTTCACGGATGTAATCCCGGATGTGTTTGATCCAGCCACGGGCAATCTCTGCTATGGGGATTAACCCTTGACGTCCTTCATATTCATCCAGGTTTACAAATGCCGCGAAGTCCTTGACTTCTGCAACGCTGCAGACAACAAGTTCTCCATCTATTGGCCAATCTCTTTCACTCATCAGATAATTTTCCAGATTTATTCAAATGTTGCTACGATATCTGCTTTGATTACAGCCTTGCCGCCGGTCGGCTCTGCAAGGACACGTCCGCAGACGGTACATTCAACAACGGAGGTCGCTTTCTCGAATACGAGCTGTTCGTTTTCACAGTCCGGACATTTTACCTTCAGGAACTTGCTCCGGGTTTCTCGGGATGCTTTTACCATATTACTCACTCCGTAAGTTCGAATTTGCCTGCACGGAAACCTTTTCTTAAGTGGGCTTTACCGCATTCTTTGCACCGGTAACGCATGTTGATCTTCTTGGTCGGTTTGTCTCCTCCCGGAACTTTGCCGAATTTACCACGGTTACCAACTTTGCTGCGGCGTGCTTTCTGACGGTCAATCCAGTGGAGACCGGTCGTCTTGCCTTTCTTTACCCTCTCAACTTCGTGCTCGGTGTGTTTCCGGCAGTATGGGCAGTAGGTGTTAAATTTTACTGGTTTCTTCATGAATATTTACCCCTTTAAAACGGGAATACCAAATACCATACTTATTTGCGAAGCCTGATACTTAAGGCTTTGTTGTCTTTACACAGAACATCTGCCATCTGGGGTGGCAGCGATACGACATCTCCTGGCGAAAGAGCGTAAATTCGTCCGCTATAATCCTGAAATTCTGGAAGATTTTCATATACCGCTATCACGCGGTATGACTCGGGAGCAGGGGCATCGGCGGACGTTACGTTCACTTCATCTGCGCACAACTCATCCGGAGTTTCGTTCACAGGTTTCGACAGGACCGGAGCTTGCTCGGCCGAAACCTCTGCGGGAACGAAATGGTATGCAGTGGTCTCTAATGTTGGTTTCCCATCTAAAAGAGTCTTTCTGCAGGAGACCGCGGATTCGTAGACAACATCAAACAACATGCGCTCGCCCGGAACCATCATCCTGATTTCATCACGGTTGATTTCTTCACCGTTTGCCCGAGCCAGGGCAAGTGCGAGGATTTTCCGGGTCCTGACAGAATAGAGGTCACGGATATATTCGCGTAGACTTTCGCGCTCCTTCAACAAACTCTGCGCACCTTCCCCAAATGGGTCGTCATGCGCGGAAGCCTGTTTATACAGAGCAAGGATGTCCACATGGATCTCCTCATATATTGTCGGCGGGATCTCTGCAAGAGAACCTGTGTTTCGCTCATCAATCAGGTATCCATGCAGGTCGGAAATGCTGATTCTACCCATCTATACACCTCCAGAAAACTCAGCGATTCCACGGCAGCAGAGGAAAACTCCCAGTGCCTCAGGAACGGTGTTACGACCTGGGGTCAGTGTGTAGGTATTTCCAAGGATCGACATGGACGTATTAAACGCACAATCAACGGAGACACTGCGTTCACCAAACACCACCGCATCAATGAGCGGGTCGAACGCATCCAGCTGATCGATGGCAATCGGGACCACACGCATACCTGATCCGCCATGAAGTGAACCGGGATGACGGATCAGACGCTTCACATCGGTCGTCACAGGTTCATCAGCCTGGGCTGCGCGGGAGAGGACACCTGACTGAAAGGGTTCGTTTTCTGAATTAGCAATAGCTCTGACCACTTTGTTTGCAAGAAGCTTCTCAGGATCTTTCCTAAGCAGCTTTTGGGTAGTCGCAATGTTTTTCACAAAACCGGCGGCAAACTTCTCAGACATCCCGGAAAGACCGGAAAGATACGTAAGTGCATCCTCCTGAGACAGGGCCGCGATCCGGGAGAGTTCATCCACCAGCGCGTCGTGATACCTGACCTGCCAGCCTGACTTCTTTGATGATTTCATCATACTGTCAAAGGAAAGTCCGGTCCCAGAAACATAATTCACCAGCTCACGCCGCTCGGCGGTATCCAAGCCCCGGACGGAAAGAAGCGGAAGATGGACATGATATCCGCGCCCGCCGGAAAAGTTGATGCGCATATCACGTTTTGCGAACCCGAGCTCATCTGTGAGCATATCGATGAGTTTGAGCAACTTCTCTTTGACCCGTGCAAGCATAACGTCAAACGTACCGCGGACAATATGATCTGCATCCAGATCGAAGATGACATCGGCTCCGAGCCATTCTTTGTCTGCCATCTGGGCAGCCCCGGGGTGAGTATAATATGCGGTTGAGTAATACACATGGGCCGGGACCATACTTTTCATATAGGAGTTGAGTTCCTCAGGAGACGTAAAGGATAGGTGACGCCGCATCCCGGACCGCTGATTTTCTGTAAAGAAGAGAAACCCCCACTCCCGTTCGGTCAGGGACTCGGGAGTGTACACCGCGCCCGCTCCCTGAACGGTTCCGTTGTAGTAGGCGGAAAATCGTTGCCTCAGAAACTCGAGAGTGGCAGGTTTCATAGATTCTTAATCATGTATGGACCTATACGCTGATATCCCTGTCTATGATAGTAAGGTCTGACCCCAACCCCGCTCATCACAGCCACATAGGTATACCCGGCCTCACGTGCAGTCTCTTCGGCACGGAAGAGAAGTTGATGACCATACGACCTGTGCTGACGTTTCTCTCCTAATCCGTGCTCACCGAGTGGGACAATTTCACCATACACGTGGAGTTCCCGAACCAGAGCAGCGCCTTCAAGTTCCGGTCTGAACACCGTTCCGGGAAAGCGAAGACGAATAAAACCGATCAGTGACTCGCCGGCGACCGTCGAAAGGAAATGCTCTGTTCCCCCACAGCAGGGATATACAAGAGTTTTCTCTTCATCACAGGCATTACTTGGCCGACGGCCAATCTCACGACATCGAATACATCGGCAGCTCCCTCCCTGCTCTTTCAGCCTGGCAGCCGCCATCTGACGGATGTGCCCATGAATCGATCCCGAAACGATAAGTTTTGCCGGAATATCCCGCTGGATCCGCTGGAGTCTGACATACTCAGGAAGCCTGCTTTTTGCATAGGCAAGCAGATCGACAAGTTCGTCCTCGTCATACGTGATATACTCGCCCTTTTGCCAGAGTTCTTCAAGTTCTGCACCGGGTGTGACCAATGTGGGGTAGATCTTCAGGAAATCCGGGCAGAACCGGGGATCGGTAAAGAGCGCATCGAACATCTCCCGGTCACGCGGAATAGTGCTTCCATACAGATTCGGCATAACATGGAAACCCACTTTGATGCCGGCATCACGAAGGAGCGTGTTTGCACGAACACTGTCCAAAACAGTGTGACCGCGTTTGTTTAACAACAGGAGTTCATCATCAGTGTGCTGAAACCCAAGCTCGACCTTGGTCACACCAAGTTCAAGCAATTTATTGATATGCTCCTCTTTACACCAGTCCGGATGGGTCTCGAAGGTTGTGGAGATACAGCGGACAGCGGATTTTTCGTTCTCGAGCATCAGCTCATTCACCGATCCGGCAGTGGATTTTTTTCCGGAGAACTCGTTCATGGCGCGGAGACACTCGGAAACGAACCACTCCTGATACTGCTGATCACGGGCAGTCATCGTCCCGCCCATGACGATCAGTTCAGCTTTGTCAACATGATGCCCAAGACGTTTGAACTGTCCCAAGCGGGCGGTCACCTGACGATACGGGTCATACTCGTTCTGACGTGCACGCAGAGCCGCCGGCTCTTCCCCGGTATAACTCTGTGGAGAGTTGAAGATGTGGTCAGGGCCGCCGGGACAGGGCAAACATTTTCCGTGCGGACATGCACAGGGTGATGTCATTACCGCGACCGGAGCGACACCGGAGAGTGTCCGGGTCGGTTTTATCATCAGAACACGGCGAAGGGCTTCATACTCCTCAGGGTTCGCAGCGGCGAGAATAGAGGAGTTCTTCGGCATCACATCAAGAGCATACCTGCGACAGACCGAGAGTTTGATATGCTGGATATCCGGATTTGGATCGGAAAAAATGAGTGAGATGATCTCACGATAAATGGCGTGCTCTTCCATTAGTGATAAGATCAGTGTTCTGCAACAATACTCTGGCTTGGTTCCTGAACAAACAGAGTCTGGGCGGCCTGGGCGGAGTTCATCTCGGCGACGATCTCATTTCCCAGAGTGAGAAGAGCAACGCGATGCAGATTCTTATTTTTATGAATATGGATCGGCGAAATCTGCAGTGCATCGTATTCAGCAGTGTGAACGCTTTTTCCGGAGACGGATTCATAATACTTCTTGACCTGAACCATCAGCATGTGTAAATGGAGTAACTCTTCTTTCTGCATTATTTTGTAACACCTCTTATCAAAAAATCTTCCTTATTCTTGTCTATCATATCGACACATATAGGTTACTCGTCATATTTATATCAGAGTTAGTGACAAGCTGTGTTTTTCGGTTAAATGACAGAGAGAAAATACACCATATTTCTTCAATTAAAAAATAACACCCGAATCTATCTCAAATTTTCGGCGCGTGACTCGCGGTTAAACGCGATTTTCAGACAGCCTTATATGTAAGGACAGTGTAGGTGATGACAATGAAGGACGATCTCAATGCAAGAATCTTAGGAGGGCTCTTCGGATATGCGGGAGGCGATGCTCTCGGATCATCGTACGAAGGGACATGCAGGGATGAGAAGAGAGACGTCGATATGACGGGGGGCGGGCAGTTCAATCTCAAACTTGGCGAGGTCACCGACGATACACTGATGATGCTCACCCTTCGAGAAGATGACACCACGTTTGGCAGAACAACAAAGACCCCGACCTCGCTTCTGGAACAGGGCTGCACGCCCGAAGTAGGCCGTATACGCCTTTCACATCACGTGCGGGAGCAGAACGAACGGCAGTGTTATGCGGACCATACCAGTCGGTCTCGTGATGCAGGATAATGTTGAAACAACTGCCAAGAGGGTAGCAGCGTTCACGCATTATGACAGGGATGCGGGAGACTGCTGTGCAGTAATATCCAAAGCCGCTGCCGGTTTGGCTGCGGGAAAAACAAAAGCCGAGGTCCTGGCAGATATCCCGGCGAAGTATCTCTCTGGAGAGCTTATACCCTCCATTGACCCGGTCGAGACAACCAGATGCGCCCTCGCCTGTTTTCATGACGGGAGCGGATATACGGATGTAATCCGTCGTGCCTGTGTTTTAGGAGGAGACACAGATACGATTGCCTGTATCGCGGGAGGACTGGCAGGTATTCTGTGGGGCGTGCCGCAAAAATGGATAGATACCTTACTCCTGAAGGACAGGATCACGCAGGTCGCCGAACAGCTCCGCAATAAAGCTGCAGAAAGGAGCTCCGCTGAGAAAAATGAGGAATCAGGTAGGAACGGAACGCATCTCAACGAGCTTGAGGTTCTTCATACCCTTCGGACATTCAGTGTAGGGACCGAGAACCTCCAAAACCACATATCTGCCATTATCCGTCAGACCGTCCGGATGACAAAATGCATACCCTTTACAGAAGACATCGTCGCAAACAGGCGTATATGTTATTCGTGTCCTGCGTGTCGCCTGACTCGTCGGAATCACCGCCGTGATAATCGTCTCGGCAACTTCCATGGCCTTTGCCCCGCCTTCATGAACGACGCAGTCATGTTTCGTTTTCCTGACCGAGACAACACGGTACCGTTTTCCCTCATGGAGTTTCGCATTGTGGCAGACCTTTGCTACCTTACATGATTCGCATTCGGCTGCTTTACCTGCATACACGAACTCGGCACCCTCATGGGCAAAGACCGAGCCGACAATGGTCACGATTGTTTCTTCCTTTTCCATAATTTACTCCTCATACAGCTGGGCAACAAGGCGTGCCGCCATTTCCTGCGTGATCTCCTCATCAAAGATCGTGTAACGTTCGGGCCGTATCTCTTTTGCCCGAAGGATCGCCTCGACAACAACCTCATCCGGGATACCCAACTCTTTTGGCGTTGTCGGGGCGCCGATCGTCCGAAGACAGTTTCGGATCTTCTGCCAGTCTCCCCCATGCATGATCATACTGATGATCGTCCCAACCCCGCAGGCTTCCCCGTGAAGGACTTTGCCGGGAACGAGCCGTTCGATCATATGGGCAAACTTATGCTCCCCGCCGGATGCCGGCCTGGAGCTTCCGGCAATGCTCATAGCAACACCGGAAGCAAACAGTGCCTTCACGACGATCCAGGCAGCATTCTCATCGAAGGCTTTGATCTTATCAGCGTTTTCCACCATCAGCTCCGCGGTGATCATCGAAAGAGTCATCGCATACTCACTGACCTGTTCACCGGTTTTTGTTTTGGAGAGCTCCCAGTCCAGAACCGCGGTGTAGTTCGCAACCATATCTGCATAGCCGGCGGCCATCAGCCGATGGGGAGCACCCGCGATAATTTCCGTGTCGGCAACGATGGCGAGAGGAGGGTGGGCCGCCACACTGACACTGCCGCCCTCGGTCATCACCGAAGCACGCGATGAGGCAATGCCATCGTGAGAAGCGGCTGTTGGGACACTGATAAACTGGATGTCGAGATTGTAGGAGACGACCTTTGCCGTATCGATGACCCGGCCCCCTCCTACCGCGATGATCAGCACGACCCCTGCGTCCCGGGCAAGACCCTCGATCCGCCCGATCTCCTCATAGTTGATCTCCCCTACAATAGCGGAGACCACCTCGCGGCCTTCCAGAAGGCGAAGAACCTTGCAGCCCACGGTCTGCATGGTCGTGTTTCCTGAAAGAAGAAGCAACGGACCGGTGATACCCAGATCGGTGATGACGTTGGGCAGTTGAAGAAGGGCATCGTGCCCGGCGATAACATCCCTCGGCATCTGGATCCACCGGGATTTGTCAAAGGTTTTATCCTTGAGTATCCTATTATTCTTAGCTTTCATGGTCGTGATCCAATATGTTAAATGAATTATATGAATGGATAGTCGAACTGGAAGGATCAACCTATACGGTCATCCAGACGATATTGTATGCATTATTAGTGCTCTTGGGACTGTATATACTTTACCGCTGTCTGAAAAAGGCACAGATTGCGATCGATACACCCCTAATTCTCACCGGTCTTTCCTATATTATTCTTGGCGGGCTCCTCCGTGTTGTGGAGGATACAGGCATGGTCCCTGATCCCTGGTGGATCCTGTTTGTGACCCCGCAGGTCTATTTCCTTACCATGTTCTTTGCAATGGCGATGCTGTTTATCTCCTACCAACTGCAGAAGAACAAGGTCGTTGTGTCATATACGACACCATTCATGCTCGGCGGAATTATTTCATCTCTTATCACAGCCGGATTTTTGGTATGGTTCGGTTTTACTCAGGCAACCGACGTGGATGTGGGTGCGGGAATACTGGTCGTCCTGATAGCCGCGGCCGCGGCCGTAGTATTCTTGGCGGTCCTCCGGTATCTGTTCCGCTGGGAATATATCAACCAACCCCTGTATATCGTTTTGATTGCCGGACATATGCTGGATGCCTCGGCGACGAGTTATGCCCTTTCGTTCAAGGGATACATCGAACAGCATGTTCTTGGAAGCACACTGATCGATCTTACGGGAACACCGTATGTGATGTTCGCGCTGAAGATCGTGGTCCTGATACCTGCAATCTGGGTCCTGGAAAAGTTCAGAAAAGAGCCAGGAATGGACAATATCTGGCATCTGGTGCTGCTCGCAATGATCGTGGTCGGTCTTTCCCCGGGTCTCCGGGACTTGCTGCGTATGGTTCTCGGCATCTAGATTTCTGACATCTCCCACTCCACCTCTTTTTTTGGTATATTTCCCGGATATCTGATCCGTTTTATTCGATCACATCACCCCACAATACTCATATCCCCTCACAGCAAATATACACAGAATGAAAGCCTGCATTATGTGCGGCGGAGAAGGTACCCGCCTCCGTCCGTTAACATTTGAGCGTCCAAAACCCTGTATTCCGATAGCAAACAAACCATCGATCGTACACCTGGTGACACACCTTGCAAACCTCGGATTTACCGACATCGTTCTGACCATCGGATACCTGGGTGACGATATCCAAAATGCACTCGGAGACGGATCTCTCTATGGGGCAAATATCACCTACGTGTCCGAAGAGGTAAAACTCGGTACGGCCGGCAGTGTCAAAAACGCTCAGAAGTATCTTGAAGATGCCCCGTTCCTCGTAGTCGGGGGCGACCATATGACCGATCTCAACCTCCTGGAATTTTACCGGGACCATATGAATTCCCCGGCGATCACCTCGATCGGTCTGATAAGTATCGAGGATCCGCGTGAATTCGGTATCGCCGAGATCGACGCTTCCCTTCGGATCCAGAGGTTCAGGGAGAAACCTTCTCCTGGAGAGATTTTTTCGAACCTTGCAAGTACCGGCATTTACGTCTGTGACCCAAGGATTTTCGAGTTCATCCCGGAAAACACCAAGTTCGACTTCGCCAAAGATCTGTTCCCGCTCCTTATGGAGAAAGGATATCAGCTCAACGGTTGGCTTGCACGCGGCAACTGGACGGATGTCGGGAACCCGGAGATGCTGCGTGCCGCCGAAAAGTGGATCCTGCAGGAAAAAACCGTAACCAGCGTTTCAGGCACGCTGAATGTAAAGGATGCACACATCACCGGACCCGTTACTTTCGGCGACGGTATCACGCTCGGCGCAGGTTCACGGGTCGTCGGCCCGGTCTTAGTCGGCAACGGAGTGATGATCGGAGAGAACGTTATCATCGGCCCATACACAAGCATCGGAGATAGTTGCGTTATCAAAGCCAACGCCAAGATCTTCTCCTCATCAATCTATAACGGTGTCATTGTCGGATCCAACACCACGATCTCAGGCAGCATCGTCGATGTCAATACAACCATCGGAGACAACTGTTCGATAGAACACAACACCGTAATCGGGCCGCGATCGATCCTGCAGAACGATGTCACTATCCATTCGGGAACAAGGCTCTGGCCTGAGGTCATCGTTCCGGAGGGCTCAGTGATAAAAGTGCATCTGCTCAACAGCAAATTCGACTCACGGTTCGAAGGCTCGTAAAAAATACTATTTTTTATGACCGGGCAGCCTTATCCTTGGCTTCCCGGCATTTATTGATCAATTCACGATCATTTCCGTCAGCAAACGAGAGAGCTTTGTCAAAGGACTCGATCGAATCTGCATACTTTCCAATAAGCAGCTGTTCATACCCTTTGTTATACCAGGCATTCGCATCATTTGGAAGAGCGAGAAGGACACGTCGAAAACAGTCATATGCATCCTCGTGTTTTCCAAGACAGCTGAGCACCATCCCTTTATTGTTCATCGCTCCCGTCATCGAACGTTCATACTTCAGGGCTTTATCATAATAGAAGACCGCATCCTCATATTTTCCCTGGGAAGACAGAGCATTCGCACAGTTGAAGTAACTCACCGCATGACCCGGGGCGATCGAGAAAGTCGCTTTGTAACAGGAGATCACATCGTCGACCTTGCCGCAGTCGAAGAGCATCGTGGCACGATTGAACCAGTGTTCCGGACCCCGCGGTTCAAGATCGCAGACCCTCGCCATGATATCGTCAGCCTCCTTATACTTTTTTGCGATGGAAAGCATCCGGGCATGACTGGTGAGAAAGACCACATCGTCGGGGGCAAGAGAGAGAGCCTTTTTGAAACATTCATCCGCCTCGCCGTACCGATGGAACGTTGCGAGAGTATCCCCTTTATTGTGATAATAGACTGCTGAATCCGGACGGAGTTCGATCGCCCGGTCATAACAGGGGATCGATGCTTTCTCTTCATTAACCATCGCAAGGATACGTCCCTTTTCATGCCAGGCTAGCGGATTTTCCTTGTCGCAGGAGATCGCTTTATCAAGACAGTGAAGAGCGTCGGTATACCGTTTCAGCCGGATATACGACTCAGCCTGTGCAAGCCACATTGCAGAATCAGCTTCGTTTTGAGCGGCATTCTCCTGTTTTTTGAACCTATCGAACAATCCCATGTAGTAATAACTCAGTTTGCGTTGAAAGATGATGAACGATTCGGAAATAGACAGGGAAAATCCCAAGTTACCGTAAAATGCTTATAACAACCCCTCTAAATGGTTAGTCAATGATACCCTCCTCGTCCCTCTCAGAATTTTTCGCAGGTCTACGCAGCATAGGACTCTTCAAACGGCTGTTTTCCTGGAAAAAGGTCATACGCCGTGCTGACGACGCATATGCCCAGTATCAGGCCGAAGCGAACGAGAACGCGAGAAGATACCGGGAGATCGAGATCCAACGCGACCAGTTTTCCGGCGAGCTGCAGAGAGAGAGAGGGAAATACGCATCACTTGAAGCCTTACGGGAAGCAGAGAGAAAATCGTCTCAGGATACGAGGGACAGGTTTGAGGTAACCGCACGGGAACTTGAAGTCACCAGAGGAAAGCTGTTCGGCCTTGAGCAAATACGCGATGAGCAGAACCTTACCGAAGCCGAGCGCAGACGGGAGGAAAGGGAGAGATACCAGAGCCTTGAGAGCGAGTACGGCCTGCTCTTTGAACAAATCACCGCAGCCAAAGGAAAAATTTCCGCAATGGAGGGTGCACGCGAGGAACTGAACCTTGCCGAAACTGAGCGCAGAAAGGAAGAGCGGGCAAGATACCAGAGCCTTGAAACAGCATTCACCGAACTCTCCGAGCAGCTGAGCCAGGCAAAAGGCAGGGTCGCGGCACTCGAAAGCCTGAGGGATGAGCTGGTATCGGCGGAATCCTCACGAAGAAAGGAGGAGGCAGAAAAGTATCTGGAGCTGAAGGAGAATCTGGACGCAGTGACACGTGATCTAATCGCCGCAAAGGAGCTTATCTCCGCATATGACAGTGTCAGAGAGGAGCAGACGGCGGAGTACAACCGGAAGATCGAACGGATCAACACCCTGTATGATCAGCTGAAAAACGACCGGGAAACGCTTGTAAACGAACAGATGAACCTCTTAGTCAGAAAACAGGAGGAACTTGCCGTCTCCTGGCAGAAGCATGAGAGCGAGGTCGCGGAAAGTATCAGAACGATCTGCAGAAAGCATGATTTTGTATGGTGCGAGAAGTGCGAGTACCCTCACCAAGGAACGCCGGACAACGTTGTATTGATCGGGAAGATGTACACTATCTTCGATGCGAAGAGTCCGAAAAATCCCGAAGAGTTGGAAAACTTCCCAGTTTATCTGAAAAATCAGGCTGAGGCGATGAAAAAATACTGTAAACACGATGACGTCAGAAAAGAGGTGTTCCTCGTGATCCCGTCAAGCACGCTTGATATTTTGACGACCTATCAGTATGATCTGGCTGAGTATGTTGTCTACATCATCACGCCCGAATCACTTATCCCGATTCTCCAGATCCTCAGACAGATCGAGAACTATGAGTTCACCGACACAATGAGCCCGGAGGATCAGGACAAACTTTGCAGGTTCATCGGCAAACTCTCCCATGCGACCAAGCGAAAGATCCAGATAGACACCTACTTCTCCCGGGAACTCATCGATGCCCTGAGAGGGATCGACGCCATCCCGGAGGATTTCGCCGCCGAGATCGGAAAGTATGAACAAAAGGCAAAACTCAATCCGCCGATGGAAAAACGAGTCAAGATGATCGAGATCGAAGACGTGGAAAATGAAGTTAGAAGAATGGAAACAGAGATCGCGGTGAGAACCGCGGTCAGTGAGTGATCACTTTTTTCCTTCCGCAGTCATCAAAGCATTTTTTATGATCCCGGCGAGGATCGGATTTTCTGTATTTGCCGCTTCTTTAAGCGCCAGTATCACTGACTCGCCACCTATACTCCCAAGTGAAGCCGCGGCCGCAGCACGGATCCCGGGTTTCGGATCAGCAAGGCAGGAGATCAGGGCGGGAACCACATCAGGTCTTTCTGAGTTTCCAAGAGCCGAGGCGGCCGCACGGCGGACGCCTGGAATCGGATCGGAGAGAAGCGGGAGAAGGGTATCTTCCAAATGGAGTTTCTGTTTCCGGACCGACTCAACCGCCGCTGATCTCACCGATGATTCCGGATCCCCGCATAATATGATGAGAACCGGAATCTCCGAGGTCACCGAGGCAAGGGCCCGGCGAACGTAAGGCGACAGGTCTAACGTGAGCGTTCCCGGCGTCAGGGCATCCAGAACATAGACGGATGCAGCTCGGATATCCTCGCGTTCATCAGTAAGGGATAGGGAAACTGCAGAAAGCTCCTCCGCGGAGAGCGGCCTGCCCCGGAAACCGGAGAGTGCCGCAAGCCTGACAGCGGGAAGATCGTTTAATGCGGAGACAAGTGTTGGAACAACTGCCTGATCATGATAGATCCCTAGAGACATAACAGCGATCTCCCGGATATCCTGTTCGGGTGATGAAGCGGCAGAGATCAGCGGCGGGATCGCTCCCGGAACTCTGAACAGTCCAAGGGCCTGAACCGAAGCATACTGAGTCGGCATATCCTTCGCTGAGACGCCCGTGACCAGGGTATCGACCGAAGGCTGACCGCCTTCCATAAAGAGCATAAGTGCGGCTTCCCGGACCTCGAGATCCTCTGCAGAAAGATAGTGGAGATACTGCGCATAATCCAGTTCAGAAGAATAATTCCGGAGCGCCCAGAGCATAACGCGCTGAGTGAGAGGGTCTTCCTCTTTCAGCACGCACAAAATATGGGAGAGGGAAACGGAATCCTTCAAAGCACAGACCTTGTTGGCCGCATCCTCCTTCCTTGCGATATCATCACTCCTGATCGCGGCGATAAGATCGTCAAAGGCAGATTTTTTCATAGAACCTCAGTTCTTAACGTCAGTTACTTTGATAATATGCCAGCCAAACTGGGTTTTGACCGGACCCACAACATCACCTGTATTTGCCTTGAGACATGCATCCTCGAAGGGTTTGACCATCTGCCCTTTGCCAAAGTAGCCAAGATCCCCGCCGGCATTGCCGGAAGGACACTGCGAGTAGAGTTTGGCGAGTTTGGCGAAATCGTCACCTGCGTTGATCTTCTGCATGATCTGTTTTGCTTCAGACTCGGTCTTTACTAAAATGTGGGATGCTTTTACCCGTACCATATTTTTATCATATCGTTTTCACTGCCAATAAGCTCTATGGTTTCTCCGGCGTCCAGAGGTGATCAAGGATGACCGCAGAGGCTTCCACACCACCTTCCAGATACGCGGCCCCCATCAAAGCCTCAAAGCATTCCACAGAAACCCGGCCGCTCGTCCATATCTGCATGCGGAGCTCGCCTTTTCCCCATCGCATATACGCGGGAAGACCAATGTCCTCGGCAAGTTTTCGAACGACCGTCATGTTCACCAGATCGATTTTTTTCCGGGTGATCTCGCCTTTGTCAAACTCGCCGTCCTTGATGAGCTTACGGATCACGATCAGATCAAGGACCGCGTCGCCCAAAACAGCCAGCGAATCCATCGTATCACTCATGGAGAGTTCATTTTCCCGGGCATAGGCCGTGCGAGTCAGGGCATGGAGGAGGAAATCCTCGTTGGAAAATGCGTAACCAATCTTTGCATACAGGTCAGAGTAGTTCATTCTGTTCTCTCATATTGATTGATGAGCTGTATCAGGTAGGTAAACCCTTCCATTTCCATAGTCAGGACGCCGGTAAGGTCCATACCCATACTGGTTTCACCGTCTGCAGAAAGGGTCTCAGGACCCCGGATGACCCTGCGGTCGAGAACCGATTCGGCCTCCGGATCATGAACAAATGCCCGACCCGGAATGATAACGGTCTCTTCAAGCAGAGACGGATCAAGTTTTTTCAGATCGTCGATCGTGATGAGGCAGGAGATCTCCTTGTCAACCGGAACGACCATACCTTCCGGAGCCCCGCATGCACCAAGGATCTCCGCAATATAGGGTGCAGCAATACTCCCGGTGATGACTGATACCCGACCGGTGATCCGGGGCAGATGACCAAGGAGCTCAGGCTCGTTTCGGATCGCAAAAGGCGAGTCGAACGCAGGATCATACAGGGGGGTCGCCGAAATACGGAGATTCGGGAACCGGACCGAGGCTTCGCGGACCAGATCCCTGAATTCTTCCACCGTATGAACACGCTGGTTTTCGATAACAGGGGCATTATCCAGAATGAGTCCCTGATTTTCCCGGTTCGCAAACCGCATTAAAATCACGCCTTTAACACCGATCTTTTCGAGCCAGGCAAGAGTGTTCCAGAGGACCTCTCCGTCATTCACATCCGGAAGAATGACCAATGCCGCATAGACATCGATTTTTGCGGCAAGTCGTTCGATCACGTCGAGCGAGGCCTGGGGTGTCGGGTCATGCATGTATTTTTCCCGAAGGGTGGGGTCACTCGCAAAAATCGTGAAGGAGATCTCCTTCATATTATTTTCGATCATGAAGTAAGCAATTTCCGGCGTGTCGAATCCTTTTCCGCTAGTGTATCCGATGTGGAGCGGGACATTGAGGGATCCGAGGATCTCAATCAGCGAGGTGAACTCCGGATAGCAACTCGGGTCGCCTCCGCCCGATATCGTGATCTTCGTGATATCTCCCGTGACCATCTGCAGATCGGCAAGGAAATGATCGGCAACATCCTTGAGCGAGTAGAAGCCGGCGTACTCTTCTTTTACGCCTTTGGCACAATACTCGCATCCTTTTTTGAACGGCATGCAATATCTGCAGCCGAACGGTGGTACATCTTTTGCATGCTTAAAATAGCAGTAAGAGCAAAAACCCCGGCAGTCTTTACCGGGTTTTCCTCCTATATCGATCGTAAGATGTACCATGTTCTGTATGTATATTAGCGTCTCTGAATATGAAACTAGTCAGTTGCAGACTCTTTCTCTCTACTTTCTCCGAAGAATTATCGCGATGAAGTTCATGTACTTCCCGCCGCCGGCTTCCATTGTTTTCCGGTCGCCTATCGCATATTCGTTCTCGCAAGCGAGCCAGTCGTTTCAGACTTCTTCATTACTTTCCATTTCATGAATCGAAAGAATCTCGATGCCTTCCGTGGCGCGGATGATGTCTTCCCAGTATGCGGCGTCGTGAATATATGCGAGCTGCTCCGGGGTCCATGAGAGCAAAAGCTCGGGAGGGAGATTGTCGTGACAGTCTTTTTTCATTCCCGGAATAGCGAAGTAGAGGTATCCGCCGTGTTTTACAAACGGAAGAAGATGGTTCCCAAGATACGCTTTGTCTCTGCCGAAGTAGTTGTATGCATCTATGCAGACAACGGCATCGAAGAACTCTTCTGCAAAGGGAAGAGCGGTTGCATCTGCATGGATCGAGACGATGTTTTCGGCAGAAAGGCCCATCTGTTCGAAGAACAGCATGTTTTTCGAGGGATCGCTCCATCGGTCGGCGGCGAACACGCGAAATCCGTACTCTTTTGCAAGGAAAACAGAGGTGATCCCCTGACCGCTGCCAAGATCCATTACGATAGATCCTTTGGGGATTTTGTGGTCCTGCAGCAGTTCTTCTGTTAGTTTAATGGGGTTTTGCCCCATTATTTTTTCATTCACGATTTTTAGATCGTAGTTTTTACTTTTGTTATATTCCATTTTTCAGTACCTGTCGTATGCGTAAAACTATGCAGGTTTAAAGCTCACGCTCGTTAAAAACCACCAGTGAATACTGAAGATTTATGCGGGTTCAGATCGTCAGAACCAATTCTGCATAAATCTTCTTTGACACGCTCTCCAATGCACCACAGTATGTTATTGTCATTTTATTCACTTATGGGAGTATTATTCGTCGTAATATTATTTGAGGAATTTGCTGAATGTATCCAATTGATATTTCCGTCCCTTGGGCAGACTCATTTCTCGACCTTACTGAAGGAGACATTATATGAAAAAGATGACGTCTATCTCAGAGCTCTTCCGAGATATCTTCGTTCCAGACGGACGGATTCTCCTCGATATACTTTTTCATCATCCCGATGATCTCTTCGTTGTTAAGTATGGTCACTTTAACGCCGCGTGAACGCAGGAAAGCAGGTTCACCCGGATAGTTGACATCCTCACCGATAACGACTTCCGGGATCTTGTACAGCAGGATCGCGCCGGAACACATTATGCACGGGGCGAGGGTGGTGTACAAAGTGCATTCTTTGTAGAAAGACGCCGGATGACGACCTGAATTTGAGAGAGCATCCATCTCTCCGTGCAGGATCGGATTGCCTAACTGGACCCGCCGGTTATGTCCCCGCCCAACGATCGTTCCGTTTCGAACAAGAACAGCACCGATAGGGATGCCCCCTTCGCTTCGCCCGGCCAGTTCCTCCTCATAAGTAGCCTGCATATACTGGTCCATTGATTTCGTCATGATGATCACCTTATCTCTGTATGCAAAAATAGACCTGCAGAAATGATAAACATACGTTTTTCGGCTGGCACTGCGAGTTTCGATCACCCGCAAAAAACCTTAAGGAACAGTCTTTAGTATCACATCACCCCCATACATTTTTCTACAAAACGCTTTTATCATCATACATTTATCACATTAGTATTGAATTAACATAAATTCAATATCCCGGGCAGATGATTTCGGTAAATGTTTGGTTACTTATGATTATAAATGAGATCCAAATTCCAGAAAAAATTACCAAGAGGTCAATATCTACCAGATACAACTATCATATTTTCATAATGATTCTGTTTCTCATTATGGCATTTTTCATTGGAGGGGCAGGAGCAGAAACATATTTCGCTGATTCAGAAGAGAGTTTCACGGCAAATCTCAGCTTAGGGACTGATAACGATATTTTTGTGATCACAAACGACTTTAACGTTACATCGAACATCACCAGGAACAATGCATCCTGCGGCGGCGGAGGTATTTGTGTTATGGAAAACAGCACATTCACCATGCAAGGCAGACAACTCAGCGGGAACACGGCATTTTTGTTTGGGGGCGGAGGGGTGAATGTAAATGATTACGGGACTTTCAATATGGAAGGCGGCAACATAACCGGCAATACAGCCGATCAGGTTAGATGCGGGATCGATATATTTGATAACGGTACGTTCAATCTGTCCGGATCTTCTGTTATCAACGTGGATAACGACGTGTTTCTCAATAATAGCAAAGAGATCACCGTTACCGGTATTCTTGATCCGGGTTCCGGCGTGAAAAATATCAGGCCCGCAGATACCAGCGGAACGATCGTCACCTACAGCGGAGTGTCCATTCCTGATGACTGGGAAACGAATTTTGTGCTGAATTCGTCGTGGGCGGCGACAAATCCAAACCAGATCCTTGGCATTTCCGAAAATCATCTGCTGCTCGGCACAAGATCCAACGTCACCTACTATAATGATACAGCGGTATATCTCACAGTAAATACTGTTTCCAATGCGAAATTAACGAAACCGACGGATCCTTTCAGACAGGGTTATGCCGTTTACGGTTGGAATAATACATCGACCGGACCTCAGTGGGATTTTACCACAGATACGATCCACGGAGACACGGATCTTTACGTTATCTAGGGAGAAGTCGCCAACATCACCTTCAAAAATTACGACGGGACGATCCTGAAAAATTCGGCAGTGGCATTCGGCACGATGCCATCCTATGCCGAAACACCTGTGCGAACTGCCGATTCGGCATATACCTACACATTTGCCGGATGGAATCCCAGTCTCACTAATGTTACGGGAGAAGCCGCATACACCGCGACATTTACCTAACATGAACGAACAGGCGGCGGAGACAGCGGAAGTAAAACCGATTCCGGCTCTCTTTTGCCGGACGTTACGTTCACGACCAAAGAAGGGGGACTTGAGCTCCTTTTCGAGCCGGGTTCATCAGTAATCGTGACGATTTTCGAGGATGATCTTGGCGGAGCACCATCTCCGTCAGGCGTGTCCTATCTCAGAGTTTATGACGTGCACGTTACGGCAAATGAGGGTATATTGGTTACGCTGGAGTTTAAAATTCCGGCATCCGATATGGAGGCAGAGGGGATCCTGCCCTCGGGCATTACGATCCTCCACTATCACGATGGTCAGTGTTACCAGATGAGTCTTGACTCAGTTCAGCTCGTCGATGGAACATATGTATTCACGGTCAGCACAGTCACTTTGTCCCCGTTTATGGTCGCATATGATGTCGATGAAAACGAATTCCCCTTAGAGAACATTACTTCAACACCGGTCGAAACTCCCACGACCATTCCAACGGGAACGAAATCTACTCCTGCCGCAACCGAGATGCCAGCATCACCGATTCCTCTCGCAGGAATAATTGCCGGACTTTTAGCAACGGTTTTCGTTATGAGAAGAGGGTGAATACTCATCCCAACCGGCTTTCCTGTACCGAAATAAATATGCCTTTAAAAACCAAAATACATAAGAATATTTAGATCTGACCGTATCGGGAAAAAGCCCGGCAGACACACATCTGAATGCCGTAAATAGAGTTGGAAAATACGAGGAAAAGGAAGTAATACATGAAAGTTATTTACAGCGATGGAACAATCGGCGAGTGCCCAAAAGAAGAAGAACTGCAGGTCATACGTCATACTGCAGCTCATGTACTGGCTCAGGCGGTCAAACTCCTGTACCCTCAGGCGGCTTTTGCCTACGGGCCTGCGACCGAGAAGGGTTTCTATTATGATATTGACCTCGGAGACACAAAACTTTCAGACAGCGATCTTGCCGCGATCGAACAGGAGATGCGGGAAATCATCAAGACGAATCTGCCGATAAAACCGTCAATTCTCCCGCGTTCTGAAGCATTGAAGCTGATGGAGGAGCGAAACGAGCCGTATAAGATCGAGCATATCGCCGATCTGGATGAGAACGTGCCGCTGTGTTTCTACGAGCAGGGCGAATATATCGATATGTGTACCGGTCCGCACCTTACCTACACCAAGACCCTCAAAGCCTTCAAACTCACCAGACTCTCGGGAGCATACTGGAAAAACGACAACAAAAACAAGATGCTAACGAGGATCAACGGGACCGCTTTTTCGACCGGAAAAGAGCTTGAGGATTTCATGAAACTGCAGGAGGAAGCAGAGAGACGCGACCACCGCAAGATCGGGAAAGAAATGAAGCTCTTCATGTTCTCCGACGAGGGTCCGGGATTCCCGTTTTTCCTGCCGAACGGCATGATCGTGAGGAATGCGCTGATCAATTACTGGCGTGAACTTCATGCAGAGAACGGGTATCAGGAGATCTCGACACCGCTGATTATGAACCGCTGTCTTTGGGAAACCAGCGGTCACTGGGATCACTACAAGGACAATATGTATGCAACAAAAATCGATGACGAGGATTACTGCATAAAACCGATGAACTGCCCGGGCGGCGTGATGGTCTATGCAAACGAGCCGCACAGCTATCGGGAACTTCCGATGCTCCTCGCTGAACTCGGCCTCGTACACCGCCATGAGCTGAGAGGCACGCTGCAAGGCCTGTTCCGTGTCCGCTGTTTCACGCAGGACGATGCACATATCTTCATGAGAAAGAGCCAGATCGCCGACGAGATCGCCGGAGTGGTCCGGCTCATCGATGAGGTGTACACGAAGTTCGGCTTTGCGTATTCCCTGGAGCTTTCCACCCGTCCGGAAAACAGTATGGGCAGCGATGAGGACTGGGAAGCGGCGACAAATGGTTTGAAAGACGCACTCGACCAGCTGAAACTTTCCTATACCATCAATGAAGGAGACGGAGCATTTTACGGTCCGAAGATCGATTTCCACTTAAAGGACTTCCTCGGACGTACCTGGCAGTGCGGAACGATCCAGCTTGATTTCCAGATGCCGGTGAACTTTGATCTTTCCTATGTGGATGAGAACGATGAGAAACAACGGCCGATCATGATCCACCGGGTCTGCTTTGGTTCGATTGAGCGGTTTATCGGTATCCTGACGGAGCATTTCGCCGGCAGGTTCCCTGTCTGGCTCGCACCGATGCAGGCAAAGATCCTTCTCGTGACAAAGAAGAGCGAGAGTTATGCAGAGGGGATCTATGCGATGCTCAAAGATGCAAAGATCCGCTGCGGGCTTGACAACCGCAATGAAAAGATCGGCTATATGATCCGGCAGGCGAATTATACCGAGCGTGTCGCGTACATGATCATTATCGGCGAGAAGGAGCTGGAGAAGCACACCTTGTCAATCCGTACCCGCGACGGTAAGACTGTCACGATGACACCGGAAGAATTCCTGACAAAGATCAAATACGATATCGAAAACCGGGTCTAATTTTTTTACGGGGTGGGGATATCCCCCGCTTTTTTTGAGAGAGATCAGTGTGTGCCGGTTGTTTTACCGGCGGTATCCAACTGAGAAGCGGGATACCTGAATCGTGGACAAGTATTTTACCCCTTCTTTATAATTAGGGTTCTCTATCTCATGTATTCTAAAATAATCGTATCCTTCACGATGGTTATGGGTCCCCAAAAAAATATTCACAACAGCCGCCTACACAGCCCTTTTTGGATCTCCGGATCCTGCAGAATCGCAAGAACCGCCGTATCCAGCAGATCAGTTATTTCTTCCCGGCATCATACGCCGTAAATCCCTTGACCAAAAGCGCGTGATAAAAATCATTACGGTCCATATCCGGATCATAATACACCATATCCTTACGCCCCTTCACATCCTTTTCACACGCAAGCCCCATATCGAAAATTACCGAGAGCATCTCATTGATCGGCCTTCCCATCTCACAGCTGAGTTCATACAACCAATCTTTATGTTCCAGTGTCATACGGAAACGCAGCACATATGGTTTCTTTGTAAAGGGAATCAGACTTCGCCGCATGCCAAATTTTTTCTTTAAATAGAATGGATCATCCATATTCCTATATTTTCAGCCGCCGGTTGTATGGTGGGTTTTCTCATCCAAAATACATCGGGATTTTTTGGGATGGGCGCATCCCTCAGATGAGGTCGTCCGCTTCGCGTCCAACCCCCCATCACACGAAATGCACGAAAAGGGAGACAGGTGCGGAGGAGAGGGGATCTTCTGTTTTCATAAGAAGATAGTGAATATCTCTTTTCTGATTTCGGGGTGCGTGGACGCGACTCCGGCGCGGAGCGTCCCGCGGTGGAGAAATCGTAGGTTTGAGATTTATATCAGCGATCGTTCCTGCCCTTCTTTTATCCGGATTGAACGGGATCTTGAGAGAATAATCGGTTATTTACAAAAATATGGGATATTCGATTATCGTGTTTGAAAACTAATATATACAGTATGTCATTGAATAAATTTGAATTAAGAACTAAAGTATTGATATATTATCAAGATATCGCAGAAAGAAAGGGCAGTGAATATTATTCAAACTGTCTTTCCTTGATTGATAAATTGGGTGTAACAGGTACTGAACTTGGAAACGCAGTTGGGTATCTGGCTGAAAAGGGATATATTATAAATAAACCGCTTCCTGGTGTGAATCTGGCAGAAGGAATGTCAAAAATCACTGGAAAAGGGAGGGACTATCTTGAGAATCCACCAACCACCAATCAACAAACACCGCCTGTTACTAACGTGGTTACATTTAATGGTTCAGTATCCAATTCGCAAATTGCTGTTGGCACAAATCCTTTAATTGAAATAACAAATTCCTTTAATAAAATACGTGAACTTCCATTAACACAAGAAGAGCTAGAAATCGTCACGGAAATGGAGATAAATGCAAAAAGTAAGCATCCGTCAATCGATGCAATTCTCGAAAAAGGCAAATATCTCTGGAATAATTACGGTACTTCGATTAAACAAGAGATCTGTACTATTGGATTGACTCTGCTTAAATCTCAATTAGGTCTTTAATCGATACTGTCTGATTTTTGCTGAAACTCCGATGTATCTTGGGAACAAACCTCTCCTCATTGAGAATCAGACGATTCCCCCACCACGGCCCGCTTCACGTCCTACCCGCCTTACAATTCTTTATAGATATCCCGCCGGTTTCCAACATTCAGAACAAGGATCACGAGTTGCGCATTATTCAGCGTAAACAACACCCGGTATTCCCCATTCGGTGAGAAAAGATCGGCACGTCACGTTCCCCTTTTAGCCGCTTCATATGTGCAGAGGGATCTTGCGCTAGCTCGTCAATACTATCCAGAATACGTATTTGGACTTCCCGCGGCAGCTTTTTGATACTTCTCGCAGCCCTCTGTGTATACTGAACAGAATACATCAGAGACCAAGCTCAGAACATAAGCCTAAAATCAAACATTATTGATTTTAGTGTTTTCATTATTTTTTGTGGATTTCGTGTGAAGTATGAAGTCGCAGATAGGTCAGTGACTGTTTTCCGGCGGTATATTAAGCAAAATGAAGTGTAGCTTTTATTTTTTTTCAATTTTTTGATTCGGTCCATTTTCGAATTATCTCTTTCTGAAGACATAATTTTATCAAAACAACTACTGCCCATATGCATATCCCACTTACTAGAAGAAGTGCGATAACAAACCCAACCAGATCAAAATTCATCAGCATAATTGCAGTGATTCCTATGACACAGAAAACAATCACCAATATATCAAGTCTGCAGAACTGTTTCTTAAAGAACGAAATTGTTTCTTCAAGCTCGGAAATCCTTTTAGTTAATTAACCTAGTGCTTTTTTCTGGTAATAGGATTCTGAATTTTTCTCGTTTGATTTATCATGAGCATTCTGAAGTTGACTAATATCATCTAACAAAGGTAATGATAAATTTTTGATTTGAAATGATTTCGTCAATAAATACACATAACAAATTGTTACGATTATTAGACTCGCAATGAGAATCAACAAGACAATTACAAGACGTGTTTGCAAAGTAGTTAATCCATCCCTGAAAATTTGATTTATTGTTGCTATCGATTCTATGTTATTTTCTGTGAAATTTATGTTATTTGCATACACTTGAGAGTTAGCACTCACTTCGCCTATCAATCCACCAGTATTTACATTCTGGATGACAGCAGCTATATTTATATATTGACTGATAACTCCATTTGCAGAAAAAGAGAATCCGATTGTTGCAATAACTCCAATCATAGCTAGGAATATGCCGGCTTTTGTTCTCAGATCACTCAAAATAGAGGTGAGAGAATTGTATCTCTCAATATATAATTGAAACATTAATTCAGTAAAATCTGAATTGATCGACGTGTTAGGATTTGTTTTATTCGAATCATTATTTTGTGTATTTTTCATGGATTAAACAATACTTAGAGAAGCTGGATGATATATTTTTCATAGAAATTATTCAGAATTTAGTATAAGACGATCAAGCATTCTTAGAACATGGATATGATTAGTAATGAGATTCTTAGTGAGATAATATCATAGAGCTGAAAAACAACATTTCTATTTTGCCGTATTCGGTTCATTTCATGTGATTTGCTTGCTACCCTGTGGGGCGGCCTTAGCAGAACTAATCCCTCTGTCGAATGATTAATTGGCTGTAACGTCCAACAATTATTTATTATGGATGTTTCCCCCGAAATCTGGATAGAAAAATACCGGCCCAAAAATCTTTCCGAGGTCGTCGGTCAGCAGGACGTCGTCGAACGGCTCCGCTCCTACGTAACGACCCGAGCCCTTCCGCATCTCCTGTTCACCGGCTCTGCCGGCGTCGGGAAGACCACCTGTGCCGTTGCTTTGGCCCGCGAGATGTTCGGAGATACCTGGAATATGAACTTCCGCGAACTCAATGCCTCGGACGAACGCGGGATCGATGTCGTCAGAAACCAGATCAAACAGTTTGCACGAACCGCCCCTCTGGGCGATGCAACCTCCAAGATCCTGTTTCTCGACGAAGCGGATGCCTTGACCCAGGATGCTCAGGCCGCTCTTCGCCGGACTATGGAAAACTACGCAGAGACCTGCCGTTTTGTTCTCTCATGCAACTACTCCTCGAAGATCATAGACCCGATCCAGTCCCGGTGTGCGATCTACCGGTTCCGTCCGCTCACCGATGAAGCCATCAGTGAGGAAATGGCAAGGATCGCAAAAAAAGAGGGAATAACCATCGATGAAGGGGCATATCTCGCCATTGCGTATGTTTCTCTCGGGGATATGCGTAAAGCGATCAATGCTCTGCAGGGTGCCGCCATTGTCTCGGATCATGTCACCGCCGAAAACATCTACGCCATCACCTCGAATGCAAAGCCCGAAGAGATCACATCGCTCCTTTCACGCTGCCTCGAAGGCGAATTCGAAACAGCCGAACGCATGCTCCATGCGCTGATGTATGACAAGGGCATTGCCCCAAACGAACTCGTGAATCAGCTCTACCGTGAGATCTCCCGTTCCACATCTCTGGACCGCCGACTCAAGGTCGATCTCATCGATCACCTCGGTGAAGCAGACTTCCGTATGAGTGAAGGCGCCGACGCGGACATTCAGATGGACGCCCTTCTTGCAAGGATCGTTCGGTCAGGCATGAATTAAAAAAATCTAAAACCCGCTTCTCTCGAGTTCGTCCCCGATTCTCGCGAGAAGCAGTTTGTCCCCATCCTTTTTTGCCAGATCCTCTGCGGTCGTGAGATCCTGGATCGCTTCTTCGATCTCCCCTTCTTCGAGCCGGATCAGACCCCGTCCAAAGTATGCCAGTGCCGACCAGTGAGCGTCCTCCTTTCCCGCTGCGCCGAGGATCTCCTCAAAATCCTCTCGTGCCTTCTGCAGATCGCCCGACTGCAGAAAAAGGTCGGCCCTGTTGTATCTGATGGGGAACGCGGCAGGCTGGCGGACGAGAGCACTCGTGTAATCGGATATCGCTTCAACGGCTGCTCCGGTTTCCTGAAAACAGACCCCCCGGTAGTAATAATAATTCACGTTCTCCGGATTTTTCCGCAGTGCATCCGTGAAACACCCTGCTGCTTCTCTAAAATTCCTGGCTGCAAACAGAAGAAGCCCCTGTCTAAACACGTCTGTATCACTATTCATATCTTCCAGCCGGACAGGACCCCGGCCGTGATCCGCCGGACAACCGGATTTTCATCGTTGAGCATCGGCGCAACGACCAGCGCGAGTTCTTGTGTTCCGCAGCGTCCGAGAGATTTGACTGCCATGTAGCGGACATGATCCTTTTCGTCGGAGAGTAACGGGGTGAGCAGCGGGACGCCTGCCGGATCTGCCGTAAATCCGATGATCTCGGCCGCACGGTAGCGAAGCCGCCACTCTGGATCGGTTAAGAGAGGACAGACCGCATCGATCCCGGCAGAACCCAAGGCCCCAAGTTTTTCTGCGGCAAGACGCCGGTCTTCCTTCTTTTGCGACTGAAGAAGGGCAAGACACTCCGGTAGTGCAGATGTCATATGTAGATTGTACTAATCATATCATATTTCATACTTTCGATTTTTATCATACGAAGTTAGGGTAAACCCCCTCACTAAATATTACGATTGTGAGTGGTTAGTCATACTAATTTATGTGTGTGAATAACCTATAAAAACGTATGAGTGCGAAAGGTCTCCTGCTGGTTGGTCATGGGAGCCGACTTCAGTATAATAAAGAGTTGATCACGACCACCGCAAAGATGATGGAAGACAGCGGGGGCGATTATCTGATCAAATCCTGTTTTCTTGAATACAGTAATCCGACCGTTGCCGAAGGTCTCGATCTTATGCGAAGAGAGGATCTGGAGATCCTCATTGTTGTCCCGCTTTTCCTCGCAAAAGGGATCCATATCCTACGTGACATTCCAAAGATCCTCGGGCTTGAAGCCGGAAAAAAACGCGGAATGTTCACGCTTGCTGACGGCCGCGTGATCCCTCTCGTCTATGCCGAGCCGATTGGGATCGACCCCCTCTTAGCAGAGCTTATGCTGAAGAATGCGGCGAACGCCCTTACTCTTTCGGAGGATGCATGAAAGTCCTCGTTCTCGATACGATCCACGGCGGAACGATCCTTGCCGAGGCCCTTCTTCGAAACGGCGACGATGTGGACGCATTGGATGTCTACCGCGGGGTCGGTCTCACGCCCGAAGAAGCCGCGTCCCGGAAATATGATCTGATCACCTCCCCGGTCCATCTCGATCCGGCATATCCCCTCCTCGATACAAAAACCCCGGTCATATCCCATCATGAAATGACCCGCCGGCTCGCCGGTCCTCTGCCGAAAACGGTCATCGAAGTGACCGGTGCACTGGGAAAAACAACGACCTCATTTGCGATCGCGTCCCTTTTTGAAACAAAAGGCGTGCTTCATACCAGCAGAGGCACCTATGTTTATCCGGACGGGACTTTTCTCTGGAAAAAGAGCATCACGCCCGCATCCGTCCTTCTCGCCGCAGGCGGGGCAAAGACGCAGCGTGCTGAATGGCTCGTTGCCGAAGTCTCCGCAGGGGTCACCGGGATCGGGACCCTTGGTGTTCTGACCTCCCCGGACGATTACCTGATCGCCGCCGGAAAGAAGAATGCCCTTGTGGCAAAACTCGAATCCCTTGCAAAATGCAAGACCGTTCTCGTTCCAAAGGGCGTCCCCCTGCAGGACGGCTGGCATGTCATCGACGATCTCGTATCCGTAGAAGGCAATGTCCTTTCCTGGGACGGCGGATCGTTCAGAAATCCGCTTCTTACGCTTGCCGGATACCGAGAACCGCTCAAATGCGCAGCGGCCGCCGGTCTTCTGCTCGGACTGGATCCGGGCAGGCTTTCGGGATTTACTGCGATCGAAGGAAGGATGCAGTATTATATTGAAGACGGTGTGCCGTTCCTCGACAACGCGAACAGCGGGACGACACGGGAGACCACACTTGCCGCGACCGCCTATCTCCGAAGCCTTGTTCCGGACAAGGAGATCGTTCTCGTTATCGGTGAGGAACATAAGGCCGTGTGTGAAGGCTTTCAGGATGAAGCGATCCGTCAAACGATCACCGATATCTCCCCGATCCATACAATATTCGTGAGTAAGTCCGGAGGTCTGAACTTTGCCGCATCAAAGTCACAGGCGCTTTCCGCAGCAAAAGAACACAACGCGGCAGTTCTTCTCGCCGTAAAAACCTGGAGGTAAAAATGCGTTACGTTCAGCCGCGTCCAAGCTCCATTGTTGCAGCCCTTTACACCCTTCGGGATCTTAACGTCGATCTCGCGATCCTTCACGGCCCGTCCGGATGTTCATTCAAACACGCCAGACTTCTGGAAGAAGACGGTATCCGTGTTTTAACGACCTCACTCGGGGACGAGGAGTTCATCTTCGGCGGACAGAAGATCCTGGAGGATGTGCTCCGTTATGCGGAAAAGGAGTTCTCTCCCCGCCGCATCGCTGTTGTCGGGACCTGTGTCTCGATGATCATCGGCGAGGATCTCGAAGCCGCGATCGAAGCGTCCGGCATCACGACCCCCGCGATCGGGGTCTCGATCCATGCAGGATTCCGCGAGAACATCGCCGGGGTCATTGCAGCACTTGAGCCTGCGGCAAGAGTCGGCTGGATCTCCGAAGAGGAACTCAAACGGCAGAGAGGTGTCCTTGCCTCCGCGAACCAAACCGAACGGGAACGGGGAGCGGCATGCAAGACCTACATCGCCCCGTCCCGCGGCGATCTGAAACATATTGCCGCCGCCGAACTCGCTGCACTGCTTCGTTCCGGCAAAAAAGGCATGGCGATCATGAATGCAAAGAAAGAGACGGCATACATGTTTGCCGACTATCTCTGCGCCGTGCATGAATGCGTACCGGAAGCGAACGTGACCTTTGTCGCAAACCTCGAAGCACGCGGTCTGCCGAAAGTCAGAGGAGACGCCGCGATGATCCTTGCCGAGCTGAATGAACGCGGTCTTTATCCCGAGCTTATCGGGGCACTGGACGAGTACGGCGGAAACGGATCGCGGATCGCGGAAAGGATCGCTGAGGTGAACCCCGAGTTCATTCTTCTCGTCGGGGTCCCGCACGCAGTTTCGCCCGCCGCTCTCGCAGGCATTACGGTATTTTCCGTTACGAACGGGCCGCGTCAGGTCCTCCCCTTGAAAGAGCAGGGACATGCCCATGTTATGGTCGAGGTGGATCTCCATCCAAAGACCCTCGGCGTCCACAATATCGTTGAAAGCGAGTTCGGAGCCGTCTTAAGGAGCATGTGATGAAGTCGCTGCTGATTTCGGGAGACCGCTCAGGCGCCGGAAAAACCAGCATCACGCTCGGTCTTGCCGGCCTTCTCTCAAAGGAAGCGGTCGTCCAGACCTACAAGGTTGCGATGGACTACATCGACACCTCTTATCTGTCGGGCGTCACCGGCCGACCATCCTATAATCTGGATACCTTCGTCCAGACCGACGAGGAACTCTCCGGTCTTTTTTCCTACGGGGCAAAAGGTGCGGACATCGGGATCGTCGAAGGGGTCCGCGGACTCTATGAGGGCCGCGACTCATTCACCGATGTTGGCAGTACCGCCTCCATCGCCAAACGCTTTTCCCTCCCGACGATCCTCGTGATCGATGCACGGAGCATCACCCGATCCGCGGCCGCTCTCGTAAAGGGATTCCAGGCATTCGACCCGGAAATTCGGATTAAAGGCGTGATCCTCAATAACACCGGCGGAGGACACCATGTGCAGAAAGCGACCGAGGCAATAGAATATTACTGCGGGATCCCCGTTCTCGGCGCAGTTCCCCGAAGCCCGGACATGGATCTTTCCATGCGGCATCTCGGTCTCGTTCTATTCGTGGAAGGGATGCGGGACCCGGGCTTTGCAAAGACGATAGCGGCGATCATCCGGCATGTCGGCGCCCATGTGGACTTCGACGCGATCAAAGCCCTCGCAGAAGATGTGACCCCGGAGCCGAACCAGGTCACCGAGTCCCTTGCCTCCCGGCCAAAACCGACCCGGAACGTCGCTATCGCGTTCGACGAGGCATTCACTTTCTACTACGGTGAGCTGGAATCTGTTTTGCGCAGTCAGGGCTGCGATGTCCAGAAGTTCAGTCCGCTCCACGACACCCTGCCGGAGGCCGATGGTTATATCTTCGGCGGAGGATATCCCGAAATGTTCGCGGAGGAACTTTCCAAAAACACCGCGATGCGGGAAGCGATCCTTGCAAAAGCACAAGAGGGGACCCCTATCTACGCGGAGTGCGGCGGACTGATGTACCTCACCCGGTCGATCACCCTGAAAAAAGGCTGGATGGGGAGGAGCGAGGACGCAGCGTATCCGATGTGCGGCGTTTTTGCCGGAGACACCATGATGCCTACCGGAAAAACGCTCAGATATGTGGAGGGGACCGCAGTCCTTTCCGGGAACGCATATCCGTTCAAGGGTCATGAGTTTCATTACAGCGGCGTCGTTATGGACAGGGACACACGATTCACCTACTCGCTCTCGCGGGGAACCGGCATAATCGACGGAAAAGACGGCGTTGTTTTCAACAATGCTCTCGGTACCTACACCCATCTTATGCCTGTCTCGGCAGAAGGTATCCTCCGGGAGATCTTTGGAGATGAGCATGGAAAACAGTAAATTAAAGCGGATTCCCCGCAGACGTTATAGTATGATCCCGCTGTTCCTTGACCTGTCAGAATCCCGTGTCCTCGTGTTCGGCGCGGGTGAGGTTGGAGTCCGGAAAGCCCGCCATTTCACGTCAGCCGCAAGGATGAACATCGTTGCCGAAGATATTTCGCCCGAGATCTTCTCCTTTTCGAATGTATCCATCAAGCAGATGGCGATTTCAGATATGGAGACTGAGGATCTGGAGAAGCTGATCGACCGCCACGATATCGTCATCGCCGCCCTTTCAGATGAAAAGGAGAACAAGCGGTTGTGCCGTCTCGCAAAATCCGCCGGAAAGTTATACAACAATGCGACTGGCGACGGAAACATCCGGATCCCGTCGGTCGTTTCCGGGGCTGAGTATCAGATCGCCGTCACGACCGAAAAATCGGCACCGGTCGTCCCTGCCTTCATCCGGTCATATCTAGAAAAAGAGCTTCCCTGGCTGGACAATATGATCCTCCTGCAGAACACGCTGCGTGAGGAGCTGAAAACGACCGTCCCTGATCAGGCACGCCGGGCAGAGATCCTCCGTGCCGTGATCAATAACGCGGAGATACAGAATGCCTGTGCATCAGGCGTCCCGTCGACCGAAATCTGCAAAAAATATCTATGACCCGGACACTTCTTACTGAAATTTCGGTGGCGACCGCAGACCACAGCAAATACGGCGAGGAGGTCCTCGGCCTCTTCCGGTTTAAGGACGAGACCGCCTTTTTTGAAAAAGCCTCCGTGATCTTTCCCGGCGTGGTCCTTCTTGAAACCTGCAATCGAGTCGAGATCCTTGTGCACGGCAGCGGAAAACAGCTACGGGATTTCCTGCATGGAGAAAAACGGTTCGGTTTCGAGATCCTCGAAGGCGAAGCCGCTCTCATGCATCTTCTGAAACTTGCCGCCGGAACCAAGTCGATGATAATCGGCGAGGATCAGATCCTCGGACAGATGCGCCGCTCGCTTCTTCTTGCCGAGTCGCACAATACGAATGACGTCATCACCGATGTATGTCTGAACACCGCGATCCGGGAAGGCGTGTCCATCAGGCAGAAGACCTGTATCAACAAAGGCGCGGTATCCATTGGATCGGCCGCGGTACTTCTCGCCGAGGAACTCATGGGGGATCTTGACGGGAAAAACATCCTTGTCGTCGGCGGCGGAGAGATGGGGACGCTCGTCGCCCGTGCGCTCTGCGAAAAGAATCTCCGGGCGATCTATGTTACGAACCGGTCATTTGACAGGGCTGTCCTTCTCGCGAATGAGATCAGCGGACGGGCCATGCGGCTCGATCAGCTCTATCCATGCATTGCTCTTTCGGATGTCGTCATCTCCTGCACAGGAGCGCCGCATCTGATCATCCACGGAGAAGAGCTTGCCGAGACGATGAACGAGAGGTTCTGGCCGCTCGATCCGGAACCCAGACATCTTCTTTTGATCGACATCGCCCAGCCGCGGGACATCGATGACGCCTGCCGCGATATAGCCGGCGTCTCTTTGAAAACCCTCGATGATCTGAAAAGCATCTCGGAAAAGAATCTTGCCGCCCGAAAAACCGAGTGCGAGCATGCGGACGTTCTCGCCCGTGCGGCTCTCCCGGAATTTATCAAAGCCTTCAACCGTGCGGCTTCCGGCGATCTGACGAAGACCCTTTACACATGGGCGGAGGAGATCCGTCAGCGTGAAAAGAACAAGGCCCTCTCCCGTCTCCGCGATCAGGATCCCTACACAGAGTCCGTGATCGATGACCTGACGAGCGCACTCACGAAAAAACTGCTCGAGGATACGGCAAAAAGCATCCGGGCGAGCGCAGAATGTACCGACACACAGACCGCAGAAACCCTCCTCAAAGCAATTATTTCAGGTGAAGTATCATGTATCCGCAGATCAGAATGAGAAGACTCAGGCAGAATAACCTTCAGCCGATGTTTAAGGAAACAAGACTTGTAAAAGATGAACTGATCATGCCGCTCTTTTTCGATGAGAACGCAACGTCCCCCGTTCCGATCGCGTCCATGCCCGGCCAGTTCCGCTATCCCCTTTCCTGTGCCGAAAAGGTCGCAGAGGAGATGAAGGCCGCAGGTCTTCGCGCCGTTCTCCTGTTCGGGATCCCGAAAACAAAGGACATCGAAGCGTCGGGAGCATTTGCCGAAAACGGCGTCGTCCAGGAAGCTACCCGGCGGATCAAAGCAGCGGCCCCTAATCTCGTCGTCATCACCGATACCTGCGCATGTGAATACACCTCGCACGGACACTGCGGGATTTTATGCGGAAAAGAGCTCGACAACGACGCCTCGCTTCTCTTAATGGAGAAGATCGCGGTCAGTCAGGCGGCGGCCGGAGCAGATATGGTAGCTCCTTCCTGCATGCTGGACGGACAGGTCACGGCGATCCGCGAAGCTCTAGACGAAGAAGGTTTTTCGAACACCCCGATCATGTCCTACTCGACCAAATTCGCGTCGGCCCTCTACGGTCCGTTCCGTGAAGCGGCCGACTCGGGATTCTCGTTTGGGGACCGGACCAGTTATCAGATGAGCCCGGCAAACCGCAGGGAAGCGATCCGCGAATCCTATCTGGATGAGGTGGAAGGAGCGGATATCCTGATGGTGAAACCCGCAGGATTCTATCTCGACATCCTGCGTGATGTACGGGAGTCTACAGATCTGCCGGTCGCGGCCTATCAGGTCTCGGGCGAATATGCCATGATCAAAGCCGCCGGAATAAACGGCTGGATCGATGAAAAGAAGATCATGATTGAGTCTCTTCTTGCAATAAAACGGGCAGGGGCTGATCTTATCATCACGTATTTTGCAAAAGAAGTCGCGGAGATGCTGCCATGAAAAGTGAAGAGTTATTTAATACAGCAAAGACCTGCCTTCCGGGCGGAGTCTCAAGTCCGGTACGTGCGATAAAACCTTATCCGTTTTATGTGGAATCTGCGAGCGGCGCAACGCTCAAAACCGCGGACGGGGAAGAACTCGTCGACTGCTGCATGGGGTACGGCCCCCTACTTCTCGGTCACGCAAACCCGGTGATCAGAAAGGAGATCGATGCCCAGCTCGACGCCGGATGGCTCTACGGCACGCCGACGAGACTCGAGATCGATCTTGCTCAGCGGATCGTCCGTGATCATTCATCGATCGAGATGCTGAGATTCGTTTCGACCGGTCTTGAGGCCACGCTTGCCGCGATCCGGCTTGCCCGGGGTTTTACGAAAAAATCCGGGATCGTCAAGATCGAAGGCGGGTTCCACGGAGCCCATGACGCGGTTTTGATCGCCGCAGGAAGCGGGGCGACCACGCACGGAACGCCTGATTCGCTCGGTGTCCCTGCATCATTTGCTGCTCTCACCCGTCAGGTCCCGTATAACGACACGGAAGCACTCGAAGCGCTGCTTTCAAAAGACAAAGACATCGCCGCATTCATCCTCGAACCGGTGATGGGAAATGTCGGCCCGGTCCTCCCGGACGACGGATATCTGTCCGCGGTCCGCGAGATCACAGCGGCCCATGACGTTCTCCTCATCTTCGACGAGGTCATCACCGGATATCGGCTCGGAATCGGCGGAGCACAGAAAAAATACGGCATAAAACCCGACCTCACCACGCTCGGCAAGATCACCGGCGGCGGTCTGCCGATCGGCGTGTTCGGCGGCAGGCGGGACATCATGGAACTCATTTCCCCGTCGGGCGGCGTCTACAATGCCGGAACCTTCAACGGGAATCCTCTGTCGATGGCCGCGGGCATTGCGACAAATGCCTACCTCCATGAAAATGAGGGTCTGTATGCAAAGCTCGACGAAAAGTCCCGGGCGATCGAGGAGTCGATGCCGGCAAAGGCTTCCGGCTCGTTTGTCAGAATCGGCTCGCTCTTCAAGTATTTCTTCAGAAGCACGGCTCCGCAGAATTATCTTGAGGCAAAGGAATCGGACACCGCCGCGTTCCGCGTCTTCTTCGAGAAAGCACTCAAAGACGGCGTGTTCATCCCGCCTTCACAGTTCGAGACCAACTTCCTCTCGACCGCCCACGACTCCTCCTCAATGGATAAAATCATCTCGGTATATCAGCATGTCTAAAATTCGGATCGGAACCCGGGGCAGCAAACTTGCTCTTGCCCAGACAGAGAAGGTCATCGATCTTCTTGCAGAGAACGGCATTGAAGCAGAGTATGTTATCATCAAAACGACCGGCGACAACATTACGGACCGCGGCCTTCATCAGATCGGCGAATTCGGGATGTTCGTCCGGGAACTGGACAATGCGATCCTCAGGGGCGAAATCGACTGTGCGGTCCACAGTATGAAAGACATCCCCGCCGAACGGCCGAAAGGTCTTCTCACGGTCGCCGTTTTGAAACGGGATCCCCCGTATGATTATTTGGTGATGGACGGGACCATGGACGAGTTGATGGTGATCGGGACATCGAGTCTGCGGAGAAAGGCCCAACTGCTCAGATATTATCTGAACCATTCAGGTGCCCGGGTCGAGATGCTCCGCGGGAATCTGGATACGCGGCTTGCAAAACTCGATGAAGGACTGTATGACGGCATCATGGTCGCAGAAGCGGGACTTATGCGGCTCAGCTACCGGAGAAACGGGTTCCGTCTGCCGGTCGATATGTTCGTTCCGGCGGCAAATCAGGGGACGGTCGCGGTCGTCAGCCGGGACACTCCTGAACTTCGGGCGGCATTTGTCCCGCTGAACGATGATCAGTCCGCACTGGACTGCGCCATTGAGCGGATCGTTATGGAAGAGGTCGGCGGCGGATGTTTCACTCCTATGGGGATCTTCTGCGAAAACCAGCACCTCACGGCCGAGGTTCTTTCGCTTGACGGCACCCGTGCCGAGCGGATCACTGCGGATGTCGTGGATCTGGAGGGAGCGAGATTAGCCGGGATCAGACTGAAAACGGTCGCCGCCGAACTGATCGCCGAGGCAAAACTTGCTCTTGGCGAATCGGTGAAAAAACCGGGCAAAGTGTATCTCGTTGGGTCAGGTCCGGGAGGTCTTGGACTTCTGACGTTCCGTGCCCGCGAAGTGATCGATTCGGCAGATGTGATCATGTATGATCAGCTTCCGGGTGGCGAGATCATTGCCTCCCTTCCGGCACGTGCGGAGAAGATCGACGTTGGAAAATACGGCGGTCATCACACGATGAAGCAGGAAGATATCGAGAAACTGCTCGTCGAAAAAGCCCAAGCAGGAGGGATCATCGTCCGGCTGAAGGGCGGCGACCCGTTCATGTTCGGACGCGGCGGCGAGGAGATGGAAGTCCTCCGCGAACACGGGATTTCCTGCGAAGCGATTCCGGGCGTGACGAGCGGGATTGCGGTTCCGGAATGTGTCGGCATCCCGGTCACCCACCGGGATTTTGCAAGCCAGGTGACCTTTGTCACCGGTCATGAGAATTCGGAAAAGGAGGTCTCGTCGATCGACTGGAAGTGGCTTGCGGGAAGTCCCGGAACGATCGTCATCTACATGGGCGTGAAAAATCTAGGCAGGATCGCGGAACTATTGATCGAAAATGGTCGTGACCCAAAAACGAAGATCGCCGTGATTGAGCAGGGATTCCGCCCTGATCAGCGGGTCACGTGCGCCACGCTTGAAGATATCGGCGAGGTCACAAAGCAGGTGGGAATGAAACCTCCGGCGATCATCGTGATCGGCGAAGTGGTCGAGCTGTATAATAAATCTCACTAAATCAGTTACTTACCCGAAAAGAAAAAATAAAATATATAATTAATTTTTACTAAGAAGGCGATTACCAAGTATCAATACAACAGCTATCACTATACAGACAATAAATACTTTCATGTTAATGTATAACCCGCCAAGTAATCCTAATATCAACAATACGATACAAATTGCAATTATAAGTCTCAGAATCACAAATGATACATATAGATAATAGTATATAAATGTCCTTGTATAGGCAGTGAAATATATAATGATCTGTGCAAGTGCGCTGTATAAAGAAAATTAAAAGACCCGTTCACTCTATTTTTCGGCAGACAGGTGCCAACGTGATTCGCGTATCAATCTGAAAGAAAAAAAAGATTTATTCCATGTGGAGTGCGCTTTCCGGGCACTCATCCACACAGGTTTCACAGTCAACACATTCGTCGGCGTTGACGACTGCTTTGTCATCGAAAAGTTCGATTGCTGCTGACGGGCAGATGTCCACACAGGTCGCACATCCGGTACATTTTTCTTTATTAACTACTGCTGGCATTTTGGATTTACCTCGTATAATTACCATATTTCTTATTCGAAAGGGAAATACATTTCGAGTTGTCGGGTTTATAACCCGAGAACTTCTTTCATGGTGTATAAACCGGGCGCTGCCGTAGGTGCCCACGCGGCTGCACGGACTACCCCTCTCGCGAATACCGCCCGGTCATATGCACGGTGGGTCAGCTCGATTGTCTCATAATTCTGATGGAACTGGACGGTGTGGTCCCCAACCACATCGCCGCCGCGGATCACATGGACGCCGATCTCGTTTTTCCGCTCGGTCATACCCTCGCGTCCGTACATCACGTCTCGTTTGCCGACCTCTTCCTGGATCACTTTCAGGATCGTCTTTGCCGTTCCGCTCGGGGCATCCTTCTTGTGTCGGTGGTGTGCCTCGATCACTTCGATATCGTAATCGCCGAGGCGTGATGCCGCATCGCGGACAAGTTCCCAGAAAATGTTCACGCCGACACTGAAATTGGTCGTTTTAACGACCGGGACATTCTTTATTGCATCAAGCAGCTCGACGTCCTGTTCAGGAGTGAAACCGGTCGTGCCGATCACTAAAGCCACGCCTTTTTTCGCGGCGATCTTTGCATTGATCATCGTAGCTGCCGCTATGGTGAAATCGATCATCACATCGGGTTTAACCTCATCGATGAATGCGGGAAGATTTTCGGATGATACGACCGATTTTCCAAGGACCGTACCTTCCTTGATATCCACGCCGCCGACAAACTCCAGCTTCGGGTTTTCCATGACCATGTTCGCGATCGTCGTTCCCATTCTACCGAGTGCACCGCAGATGATGACCTTAGTCATACCGGGAAAGCACCTCGCGAAGTACTGCTGTGTCCTGCTCACTGAGCGAGTCTAAGGGGAGCCTGACGTTTCCTGAGTTGATCATACCGCGGATCTCTGCGGCACGCTTGACCGGTACCGGGTTCACATCCATGAAGAGGGCCTTGGAAAGATCCATCAGCTCATAATGCATCTTCATCGCTGCCTTCACATCGGAACGCTTGAACATCTCATACATTTCGACCATGCGCTTAGGTTCGATGTTTGCCGTGACCGAGATACATCCGTGACCGCCGACCGAAAGGACCGGGAGTGTCAGGGAGTCGTCGCCTGATGTGAGGATGAACGGATAATCGCGGTCGAGATCCTGAGTTGCCTGGATGATCGTCATCATCTGGTCAAGGTTTCCGCTTGCTTCCTTCACCGCGACTAAATTAGGGATGGTCTCCACCATCTCGATGATCAGATCGGCAGGCAGGTTCTGACCCGTCCGTCCGGGGATGTTGTACACGATCACCGGAAGACCGATCTCAGCGACCTTTCGATAGTGCTTCAGCAGACCGGATCTGTTCGGCTTGTTGTAGTACGGGCTGATCAGAAGAACGCCGTCTGCTCCGGACATCTTTGCAGCGCGGGTCATCAGCAGAGCTTCTTCCGTGTTGTTCGAACCAGTCCCTGCGATGGCAGGAATACGGTTGCTCGCGGCAGAAACGGTCTCTTCAATGACACGGATGTGATCGGCATGTGTCATTGTTGCCGATTCGCCGGTTGAACCGCATGCGAGAAGTCCGTGAACGCCTCCACGGATAACATGCTCGATGCAGTTTCTCAAACCTTCAATGTCAAGCGACTGGGGGGTGTCGTCATTGAACGGCGTGATGAGTGCAGGAATTACACCTTCAAACATAGTACATTACCTTTTGGTTGAACAACATGATGTATTTTGCGCAGTTCGTGAGCCCTGGTCAGGGAGAAGTGTGCCTTTCACCCCTTCATCTGCACAAAAACATATCTTGTTCCACGGTCAAAGTATCATGAATGGAAGAAGTCTTTATCGCCCGGGCCGGAGCACAGTCGCAGAATCGGAACACCGGGAACAAGATTCGGGCACTCTGTATGGCGGCTGGCCTCGAAAACATGGTGAACCCGGGTGATCTGACTGCGGTCAAAGTCCACTTCGGCGAACGGGGAAATGACGCGTTTGTAAGTCCGCTCCACGTCGCCTCGGTCGTGAGAGAGATCGAGATGATAGGCGCAAGCCCCTTTCTTACCGATACCAATACCCTGTACCTTGGAGGCAGGAGAAACTCCGTCGATCATGCAAAAACCGCGGCGATGCATGGTTTCTGCTATCCGGTCTTTGGCTGCCCGGTGATCATCGCCGACGGACTTCGCGGTCAGAATTTTACTCCCGTGGATGTATACGGAAAACATTTTGAAACAGTCAAGATCGCCTCCGATATCGTCTCGGCAGACAGCATGGTCGTCGTGTCCCACTTCAAAGGACATGAAGCCGCAGGATTCGGAGGAGCCCTGAAAAATCTCGGTATGGGCTGTGCATCAAATGAGGGAAAACGCGAGCAGCACACGACCCGCACGATGATTTTAGAAGACAAGTGCGTGGTCTGCGGAGCCTGTATGAATGCCTGTCCTGAATTTTGTATCAGCATTGCCGGCAAATCGGTCTCGATCGATCTTGAACACTGTATCGGCTGTCTGATGTGCATGAACACCTGTCCTGAACATGCGATCGATCTCGACTGGAAGGATGACGGGGTCGTGTTTGTCGAACGGATGATCGAGTATGCCTCCGGGGCTGTCGGCAATAAAACCGGGAAGACGTTTTACGTCAACTTCCTCACGAACATCACCCCGCATTGTGACTGCACGCCGTGGAACGACATCCCGTTCGTTCCTGACATAGGTATCCTTGCTTCGACCGATCCGGTCGCTTTGGACAAAGCCTGTTATGACCTCGTGAACGCCGAAGAGGGTGTTTTCGGCAGCCTTCTGCCGGATCATTATCAGTCGGGCGAGGAGAAGTTTACCCGCATATGGCCGGGAACCAACCCGGAACTGCAGATTTCATATGCCGAAGAGATGGGTCTTGGACGGGGAGAATACCATCTCATTGAGATCTAACCCTTTTTTTAGAATAGTATTTAACTTGGATCATTACCAACGGATACTCTTATCAGTATCTAAAATAAAATATGGAGACAACTATGGATACATGGATCCGACGTCTCATTTTTTCTCTTGTCGTGACAGCTTTGATGCTCGGATCCCCCTATATTCCTTATTTGGGTCTGGTGTTGCTCGCCTTTGCAGCAGTTATCTATTTTGTGGACAAAAACCGGTATTTTGCGATCGGCGTCGGCGTACTCGTCATATTATACCAGACTAGTCTTATTCCCGTATCGACCCTGTTCGGCCCTCTGATGATGATCGTCTGGGGCGAATACCTTCTCAAGATCTTCAAAAACGTCCGTCACCCGGGATTTCTCTACATGATAGGTTCGTCCGCGGCTCTTTTAGCGACGATGCTCTACACAAACGAGTTTGAGCCGCTTGTGGGCATCATCGCCGTGATCGTTCTCTTAATGCTTCGGAGTATTTTAAAAGACCGCGAGGACGGTTCGATGATCGGACTGCTCGGGGTCGCGATGACCATTACACTCTTTGAGGATCTGCAGTTCTTCGTCGATTACCAGACGCTCGCTTTTTCAGTAGTGCTGTGTGCTGCGTTCGGCTACTTTGCCTACCGGGCGAAGACGATCGATATGAGCGGAGTCTTCACGGCGGTTCTGTTCGGCGTGATCCTCATCACCTTTGTCGGTGTGAACTGGTTCTTCGTTGTGATGCTGTTTTTCATTCTCGGATCGTATTTCACCAAGTTCCGGTATGCGGAAAAAGAGTTCCTCGGAGTTGCCGAGGGTAAAAAAGGCCGCCGCGGATATCTGAATGCATTTGCGAACGCAGGAGTGGTAGTCGTTGCTTCCGTGCTTTATGGGATCACCGGAGATGTTATATTCATCGCCCTGTTCCTTGGTTCGATCGCTACGGCCACGGCCGACACGCTTGCAAGCGAGATCGGTGTGACCGGGGGCACTCCGCGAATGATAACGACTTTCCGCCAAGTCCCGCCGGGAACAAACGGCGGGATTACCAAGACGGGCGAACTTGCCTGTCTGTTTGGGGCAATAATTATCTGTGTCTTCGCATTCCTCCTCGGGGTTGCTCCCTGGTATGTCTGTCTAATCGGTGTCGCAGCAGGATTTATCGGCACGAATCTTGACAGTCTCTACGGTGCTTTAATCGAAAATAAGGGTTTTATCGGGAACTCAGGGACCAACCTTCTCGCCACGCTTTCGGGAGGGGGCCTGGCCCTGCTTGTCTGCCTGGCTTTGGTCTCGGCAGGTCTCGTCTGAGTTATCTCACAAAAAGATCATTGCCGTGTGCATCGATCCCGACGACGACCGGCAGATCGGTCAGTTTGATCTCCCAGACCCCTTCCGCCATCCCGAGTTCCGGATAATGACAAACGGCAAGCTCCATGCATGAAGCGGCAAGGGCGGCGCATCCGCCGGTGAAGGCAAAATAGACTGCCCTCCCGCGGAGTTCGTCGCGAACTTTAGCGGACATTCCGCCTTTGCCGATTAGACCCCGGACCCCGGCATCAAGCATGGGCTTCGTGAGATCGTTCATCCTTGCGGATGTTGTCGGACCCGCGGCGACGACTTTATTCTGTGCTTCATCGATGACCGGGCCGCAGTGATAGATCACCGCCCCTTTCGGATCGAAGGGAAATCCATCCTCCCTGATTTTCATGTGTGCTTCGTCACGTGCCGTGTAGATGATCCCGGAAAGGAGGACCCGGTCGCCGGCGTGAAGATCGAGGACTTCTTCGCCGAGCGGGGTCGTGAGTCGGATCATACCTCCACCTCGACAACGCCGCGACGTGAACACCAGCACTGGATATTTACGGCGATCGGAAGAGATGCTGTGTGGCATGCTCCCTCTTTTACCTTGACCGCAAGACAGGTCGTGTCGCCGCCAAGTCCCATTATGCCGATGCCGAGCTGGTTGATCGAATCGCAGAGTTCCTGCTCGAAGGAGGTCATGCTGTTTATCGGTGCGAGGAGTGCCTCTTTTGCAAAGGATGCCGCCGAATCGAAGGTCCCCCCGATCCCGACCCCCACGATCACCGGGGGACACGGACGGGAGCCCGCATCTCTGACGACCGATTTCACAAACTCCGGGATCTTGCCAACTTCGGAGGGGAGCATCATTTTGATCTGGGACATGTTTTCCGAACCTGCTCCCTTGGGAAGTACGGTCACCCGGAGTGTATCTCCCGGAATTATATGTATTGTCGGGATCCCGACCCCGGTATTGTCGCCGGAGTTTTTCCGGGAGAGAGGATCGACCGCGTTTGGCCGGAGAGGGACGGATTTTGTTGCGAGCCGGAGCCCTTCGCTTACGGCATCATAGAGCTTCATTGACAGCGGGACCGTTTCGGGAATGGTCAGGTAGATGACGAGGATCCCGGTGTCCTGACAGATGGGGATGTTTTTCTCCCGGGCGATCTGGAGATTCGCAAAGATATTCTCAAACTCCCCGCGTGCGGTCGGGTTTGATTCTTTATTGTATGCAGTATGCAGTGCTTCCTCCACATCGGGCGGAAGGATCGTCTCGGCCTGGCGGATCGCCTGTTCCACGGCGGATGCAAGACGGTTGTAGAGGAGGTCCATGGTATATCTGTTTAGATGAGATAAGAATTAATGTTTTTGATTAAAAAAAAGATTAGAGGATCTTTGACGTGATCGTCATAAAGATCGGACCGCGAAGATCGAGTTTCTTTTTATTGTCGGTGATATACCGCATGACATACTCCTCGATTTTCAGGTTCACGTCGCTTGGGTGTTTCGACATCTTCACCTGAACGCTTGTCCCTTCGCCTACTCTTGCCGCTTCTTCGATGCGTGCGAGTGCCAGATTTGCCACCGAATAGAGGAAGGAGATCCCGGCCGGAGATCCTTCGGCTTTGACGTCGGCAAACTTTTCGGTATCAGGAACGCCGAGCACTGCTCCGTTTCTGACATAGACCTCGTTCAGAGCAGCAGGACCGAGAAGACTCGTGTTCTCCTCCGGCTCATCTACAGAGATCTCCACCTGGTGTCCGAAGAGGTCTCCTTTCCATGCAGAGAATGAACAGGGCGACCGTTCAGCCGCATGTTCGGCAGCTACATCCATAACTGCCCGTACTGCCCGGCGTGCCTCCGCCATCTGCGGCTCCTCTTTTAATCCGATGCCTTTCGTCAGTTCCGTGTCAGAATACACCGGAGGATACAACTGGGCGAAAGAAAGTTTTCGCACATCCTCAGCCTGGGTCAAAACCATCGCAAGACGCTCGACACCCATCCCGAGATTCATGACGGGAACGCCGACTCCATATTCCGCGAGAGCGGCGGGTGAGTAGATGCCGAACGTTGCGACCTCGACCCAGCCATGGACCGGGTGTTTTCCATACACTTCGGTCTGGGTTTCAGGCATGTAATACTTCGAGCGTTTCTCATCAGGCTGGAATCTGAACTCGGTAAAGCCGAATGCCGAAAGAAGACCTTCTGCCACGGCTTTTCCCTCCTCGATCGTGACATGCTCGTCTGCGACGATACAGGATGCCGAGTGATATGTCCGAAGATGGGTCGCATCCTCCTCCTGTTCGCGGCGGAAACATCTGTCGACCGAGAACATTCTAATCGGCATCGGCTTTTTGTCCCACATCTGGGCAAGCGAGATGAACCAGCCGCTGGTCATATGGGAACGAAGCGTCGTTCTAGATGATTCCGGGGCGAGTTCTTTGAACTCAGGGAAGACGGTGTCGAGAATGTGAACGACCACACCGTCGTCCACGCCTAAAGCGACGGACATCTCGTGCGTGAGATCGTCACCGTCGAATTTGCCTTTCTTGTAGGCGTGCAGACACTTCATCAGCCTCTCTTCCGTGCCTTCGGCAAGAGGTTTTTCGATGATCTGGGCGATTGCGTCCAGCCGTTCTTTGGAGATCCCTACATTAGGGCGGGAGAGACCGCCGACATAGTAGACGCGGTCCAAAACCGCGGCTGCTTCCGGACCGAACTGACGGTAGACGTCTTGTTCATCGATGAACACGGGGACCATTGCTTCGTCAAAGCCCATCGACATATAGGCGGCGCGAAGACGAACTATCGTGTCGAAGATTGGGTGGACTTTTGCTCGGCGATACGCATAACGCGGATAGATCTTTGATGATTCCGGCGGGGTAATGACTGAAGGTCCGGCATGCCAGGCTCCCTCGAAATCGGTTTTTCTGCGTTCCTTGAATTCCTCAATATTGAATTTCATGATTTTCTCTTCAGACAAAGAACGCGGCTCGGTACGTTTTCATCCATGATGTCATAATTACAGAGTTGGGCAACTCCTGCGGCGAAACGGCGAATGGTTTCCATGTCGGGGACATGCATTTCTGTTAATCTCATTCGACTGTATCCCAAATACATGTATCCCTTTATTTCAACGAAGAGCGGCTGTGCTTCTTCAATGATTTCTGCAAAACCTTTCTCATCCGAATCATTATACCCCTTGACCAGGGTAATCCTGACCGCAGTTCTGATACCTTCCTCCTCTTTTTTTCTGAGAAGGGAGAGGGACTTTTGGATATTTCCCCACATGACTGCCGGATCACCTATCGGACGGCAGATCGTTTCATAGGAGGATTCGTCCACAGCATCCAGCGAAAGATACAACTGGGTAGGTCGGATCCGCTCAATGATGGAGGGTATCGTTCCGTTCGAAACAACAAAGACACTGTTCTTCGGGTCTTCCTTGAGGAGATCGATGAGTTCGGGCAGTTTCGGGTAGAGGGTCGGCTCGCCGGAAAGGGAGAGCGCATATTGCGTCGGGTGTTCTGTCGCTTCCTCCCACCTCTCCGGATCGGTGTGGGGTTTATCGCCGGACAGGCCTTTCTTCTGCATCTTCGGAATGGCGGCGACGATCTCTTCCGGAGAAAGTTCTCTCTCGGACAGAATCTCGTGCTCCATCGAACGCCAGCAGAAAAGACAGCGCTGATTGCAGCGGAGCGTGGGTGTCATCTGGACGCATTTCCAGGTATCTATCCCGTAAAACTGGTGTTTATAGCAGGATTCTCCGCCCCGGAGAGCACGTTTGCACCACATGCACGGTTTCACGGCGGCGGATGCTCCTTCGGCTATGAAATTATATCCCTGTCGGTGAAGGGATGTTTTCGGGGTGGTTGACGGGGGACGTTTTCTCGGCATGCCGATTAACGTTTTTGCACATATTCATCAAACAGATCGCGTGCCGCAAACAGTTCGTCAACGTTTGGATCGGTCAGGATACAATTCTCCGCAGAGAGATCACCGAGAACGGCGCAGGAGAAACCTTCATCCTTGAATCCCTCAACAACGGCATAATCATACCCCATCCACGCATAAAAATCAAGAACAAGATATACGTCAGTCCCCCGCAGGGTCATTACGGTTTTTTCCGCATCGATCCCCGCACCGCAGCTCGCACCTGCATCATAATGAACCGTCGTATCTTTTCCTGGCGGTAGTTCCCAGATATGATGACCCATATTTTTTATGGTACAGACCGTCCCCACCTTCGCGAGAAGCGGGACGAGTTTTGTGACAAGTGTAGTTTTTCCAGAGTTCGAATGACCTATGATATTGATGACCCGCATTTGTATCTATATTGTCTTACGTAAGATGGATTTATTACTTTGTACCAGAAACATACACTTACATTTGGGTACGGGTGATATAAACACATGAAATTGATGATGAGCAGTGGGCGTACAGCGGAACAGGGCGCCCAGTTGTATTATAAGGACGGGACAAAATATTCAATAGAAACGTCCTATTGTTTTTTACAGCCGATGGATGCCATGGAGATCGGTGTTGAGGAGGGAGAACACGTCCTCATTACAAGCCCGACAGGGAAAGCGGTTTTTTCTGTCCGGGAATCCCCAGAAACACCCGCAGGTGTTGTTTTCATTCCCTGCGGTCCGTTTGCCAATTTTATTCTGCATTCAAAGACACATTCAACCGGAGCACCGGATTTCAAAGGCATCGAAGTCGAGGTCGAGCCAACCGACCAGCCCCTGGTAACCGCATGGGATCTGATGGAGGAACTGGGCGGACTCAGATATGAGGTCCCGCCGGGCATTGTTTTGCCGGGTGTAGAGAAAGGAGAAAAGATCATCAAAAATTCTGCATGTCCGCTGTGCGGTTGTCTTTGTGATGATATCGAACTTCATGTAAAGGACGGGGTCATAACAGACGTAATAAACGGATGCGGGCTGTCTGCAGGGAAATTCTGTTCAAACGGCAGAATGATCACCCCGATCGAACGGGACGGAGATGTCTGGCGCGAGACGGATTTTGATTCGGCAGTCAGAAAAGCCGCAGAGATATTTGTCCATGCAAAACGTCCGCTGTTTTACGGCTGGGCAGGCACCTCCACCGAAGCCATGCATGTAGGTCTTGAGATTGCCGAAGAGATCGGGGCCGTAATGGATAACTGTTCGTCAGAGTGTCACGGCCCGACCATTATGGCAGTCCAGGAGGTCGGTCATCCGGGATGCACACTTGGTCAGATCAAAAATCGTGCAGATGTTATCGTTTACTGGGGCTGTAATCCGATTGCGGCACATCCCCGTCACCTGTCCAGGTACTCGACGTATGCTACTGGCGCATACCGTGAGAAAGGAAAAGAAGATCGGACCGTGATCGTGGTCGATATCCGGGAAACCGATACCGCAAAACTCGCGGATATTTTTGTTCAGGTGAATCCGGGAGGAGATTTTGCGCTCTTCAACGCTCTGCGGGCAGTCGTTCGCGGTGAGCGGGATGTTATTCCCGATACCGTGGCCGGAGTTGAGAGGAATGTGATCTTCAAAATAGCAAATGTTTTACTTTCCGCAAAATTCGGTGCTTTCTTTACCGGCATCGGTCTCACACAGTCGCGGGGCAAATACAAGAACGTCCGGGCAGGGATCGAGCTGGTGGACGAACTCAACCGGCACACGAAGTACACCCTGACCCCGCTCCGCGGTCACTGGAATGTTGACGGAACAAACCAGATGTTCTCTCTTGTCGCAGGATATCCCTATGCCGTTGATTACTCGCGGGGGATCGTGCATTATAATCCGGGAGAGACAAGCGGGGTGGATATCCTCGCTAAAAAAGAGACCGATGCCGTTTTGATCATCGGAACAGATCTCGGGGCACACTTCCCAAGGGAAACGGTCGCCCATCTCGCATCAATTAATACCGTCGTTATTGATCCGTTCGTCTCCCTTTCTACCGCTATTGCAAAACTCCATATTCCCGTAGCCTCAGTAGGCATCGATGCAGAAGGAACAGCCTATCGCCTTGACGGCGTTCCGATCCATTTGAAAAAGGCGTTTCACTCGGATATGCCGTCGGATGAGATCATTCTCAACAAAATTCTTAAAGAAGTCAGAAAAATCAAAGCAGAAGAAGCAACATAACCATTTTTATTGAATTACACGAATCTATATATCATATGCCCCCCAATAAGAATTCACAGCGTGAATAATCATGACCTCTGAATACCAAAAAGAAACACTCAGTATCCATGCCGGACAAAAACCGGACGAAACGACCGGGGAACGGACAGAACCGATCTACATGACCACTGCGTATGTTTTCAAAGACGCAAAGGAAGATGCGGCACGATTTGATCTCTCCGTGAAAGGAAACATCTACACTCGGCTCACGAATCCGAACAATACCTCCTTTGAAAAACGCATTGCCGCTATCGAAGGCGGAACTGCCGCAATAAGCACCGCCTCGGGAATGGCAGCAATAAGCACCTTGATCCTCGCACTCACCAATCCGGGTGACGAGATCCTCTCCGCCGATAATCTCTACGGAGAAACGTTCGAATTTTTCAGTCTGACCCTGCCAAACTTTGGGCGGACCATCCGATTTGTTCCCTCAAACGATCTGACAGCTTTGAAAGCTGCAATCAATGAAAAGACCCGGAGCATCTACTTTGAATCCCTCGGAAACCCGAAACTTGACATCCCCGACTTTGCAGAGATTGCCAGAATCGCCCATGAAGCCGGCGTTCCGTTCATCGTGGACAACACGGTCGGGATCGGTACGGTCCGTCCTCTCGAGCACGGAGCAGATCTGGTCGTCATGTCGGCAACGAAATATGCCAACGGGCATGGAAACTCCCTTGCGGGCGTGATTGTCGAAAACGGCAGATTCCCCTGGGACAACGGCAAATTCCCCAAGTTCACCGAACCTGACCCGGCATACAAAGGACTCGTCCATTACAAAGCCTTCGGTCATGCGACCGTTTCGACCAGTATTCGAATCTCCCTGATGCGGGATCTTGGCGCCACTCTCTCGCCGTTCAATGCCTGGCTCACCTCGATCGGTCTTGAAACCCTCTATCTTCGTGTTCCCAAACACGCGGAGAACGCTCTTGCCGTAGCAAAGCATCTGGTTTCTCATGAAAAAGTCGCATGGGTCAACTATCCCGGTCTCCCCGGGCACCCGTCGACAAGGAACCGGGAAAAATACTTCGGCACATCAGGCGGCCCGCTTCTTACCTTCGGCGTAAAAGGAGGATATGATGCGGCGATCACCGTGCAGAATAATGTGCAGCTCATCTCGCTTCTGGCGAACATCGGTGATGCAAAAACCCTCATTATCCATCCGGCATCGACGACCCATCAGCAGCTCACCGAAGAAGAGCAGCTTTCCACCGGGGTCACTCCCGACACGATCCGCCTCTCCGTTGGTCTTGAAAATCCGATCGACATCATCGCCGATTTGGATCGTGCTCTCTCATTAATCTAAACACAATCATGTTACAGGATTCAGTTGGTGAAGTCACCACGAAATATCATGCACTGTCCGGTCCACTGAGTCTAGAGTGCGGCGTCTCATTGTCCGGCGTCAGGATAGCCTATGAATGTTATGGACGGGCCGATGGAAAAAACGTCATCCTCGTCTGTCATCCACTCACGGGGTATGCACATGCGGCAGGTATCCATGCAGGCGATACGAAACCAGGATGGTGGGACGGGATCATCGGACCGGGAAAAGCTCTCGACACAAACCGGTACTGTGTGATCGCGGCCAATGTAATAGGCGGGTGTAAAGGATCGACCGGTCCTTCATCAGAGGATCCGACCACCGGAAAACCCTACGGGATCACATTCCCGGTGATCACGATCCGGGACATGGTCCATGCCGAACATCAGCTGCTCGAAGAACTGGGCATTGGAGAACTCTATGTCGTTATCGGAGGTTCGATGGGAGGGATGCAGGTCATGCAGTGGAGTGTTGAGTTTCCGTCGTTTGTCCGCCGCATTATCTGTATCGCCTCCGCCGGATACACGACCCCGATGCACATCGCATTCGGGGCTGTCGGCAGAGCCGCGATCATGAGCGATCCGGACTGGAACGGTGGGAATTATTCTGCCGGGAAAAAACCGGTCCACGGTCTTTCCCTTGCACGGATGATGGCCCATATCACGTATCTTTCGGATGAGTCCATGCATACGAAATTCGGGCGGAGACTTCAGAAATCTGAAGCCTTTGGGTATGGATTTGATACCGAATTTTCTGTTGAAAGCTATCTTCAGCATCAGGGGGAGATATTTGTGGAACGGTTCGATCCAAACTCCTATCTGTACATCACCCGGGCCGTTGACTACTATGATCTTACCAAAAACGGAAGCCTGACGAACGGTCTCGCAGGAACCCAGGCAAAGTTTCTAATCATCTCCGTCTCGTCCGACTGGCTGTATCCACCGTATCTCTCGCAGGAGATCATGCTTGCCCTCACGGCAAACGGCAGAGAAGCCAGGTATGCGGAGATCGTATCTCCCCACGGGCATGACGGCTTCCTTCTGGAAAATGCCCAGCTGAACTATATGGTCGGTCAATTTCTGACCCCGGTCACCGTAGAAGATCTGATGACGAATAATCCGCCGTCTATTCGGGAAATCTCCTCAATCCGCGAGGCGGCCGAACTGATGATCGGACATGAGATCAATCATCTGCCGGTGGTTTTGGCGGACGGGACGCTTTCCGGGATTGTGACGTCGTGGGATATTGCGAAGTCGGTCGCCGGCGATTTTCAGAGCCTTGCCGAGATCATGACCAAAGAGGTGATCACGATTCACCGCTCAGACTCGCTTCGTCTTGCAGCTTCGCTTATGGAAAAACATGCGATCTCCGCTCTTCCGGTCGTTGATGATGCCGGCCGTGTTCTCGGGATGCTGACCAGCGAAACGCTCTCTCTTTCCGAGGTGCTCCAATGAAAATTCTTGGGATCCACACGAACCGTGTATGGTATAAAGTCACCAAAAAAACAAAGATCGCCGAGCCGGATCCGGTGATGGAGGATGAGATGGAAAACTGTGTTCTCCTGTTTGCGAGCGTGGAAAAATCGGATGAACTCTCACCCGAACTGACGGTCTCTGCGACGGTGGATAGTATCAAACTGCGTCTTTCCCACCTCGGGGCAAAACGGGTGATGCTCTTTCCCTATGCCCATCTTGCAAGCGATCTCGGGTGTCCGGGCGTGTCCCAATGGATCTTGAAAACGATCCAGAGAAAACTCATCGAAGAAGGGATCGAGACGAAACGGGCGGCCTTCGGGTGGTATAAGGAGTTTGAAATAAAAAGCAAAGGGCATCCTATGGCAGATTTTTCGATGACGATCTGCCCGTTTGCCGGCGGGGAATGTGCAAGCAGCAGTAAATGCTGCCAGAATGACACTGTGACGAAAGAAATCAATTCCTGATTGTAAAATGATCTTATAACGTTTGCAGCAAATCACATCAGAATCTCACCTGAAGATACAAGGACACCGGCATCAATATCATAAAACTGATATGTGAGATATTCACCTGCCGCAACGGAGATATTTGACGAGGAGACCGAGATACGATCTTCAACCATCACTGCAGCTCTTCCGGTACTAGTTATATCTTCTGCAGTGAGAACACATCTCCTCAGTACATCGTCCCTGACTCCCAGGACGAGTTTCATTCTTTTCAGAGGAAATGCATCGCCGGCAACATTTTCAAATACGAGATTGGTCCCGTTGTATCCGACAAACACCAGTTCTGCAGATACGGGATAATTATCCACTGAAAACAGACCGGATACAGAGGCGGCTACGACAGAAACGATAACAAGCAGCACCACCAACATCAGCATAATACCGACGACTTCGGAAACGCCAGAATTTTTTTCATCGGGCACTCACCTTTCCGGAAATAGTATTGAGTGTCACAGTTGTCGTATTGACTGCAGTGAACCAAATCGTTCCGTTATACGTAATCATCTCACCAGCACCGATATTCATCGTTTCTGTCTGTTTTGTCGCAGATATTCCCAGCACGACATTTGCTGACCCGCTCAGAAAATCTGCATCAGGATCTACATACAAATCTATGATCGTCATCTCCACCGTATTATTTCCCGTCTCAATAGAATCGTTCATTGCCGAGATCCAGCCGGTAACATGCTCCGTGGAATACAGAACTCCCTCCTCTTTTGTATAAATCGACAGCAAAGCTGGAATTTCTTTTGTATTTTTTGTGACCCAGACGAGCCCCTTTTCATATTTATATCCCTGAAGATTCCACGTTGAAAACGATGGGACATATGTCACATTCACCGTGGAGATAGAGATGGATTCATATGAGCCGATGACAAGTTCACCGAGAGAGATATTTTAAATACACAGTGTTCCGCTTGATTTCGAAGGAGACAACAAAATATCCCCGCCGCCAAGGGAAAACGTTTCGGAATATTCAGCGCTTTTGCCCAAACTATATAGAGAATCCACATCCGAGCTAAACCTGAGGAATGCCTCCTCGATCTCTGCCGCATGCAAAATTTCGGCATTTTGCTTCATCTCCGGCACGTATGTAGCTGAACAAACAGCAACTGCCGTGACTAACACGGCTAAAATCAATACTGCGGACACAACCACAGATACACCGTCATCTATCTTCATTTCACCACTCCCGAAAATATCGTCGATCTTTCTGTCACCAGACGAACATCATCACCGGATGCAAGGCCATCAACATGTATTATCATACACCCGCCCAAATCAAATGAAGATGTCGTGTTCCCATTGATGTTAGTGAGAGACAGGATCTTCACGGTTCGTTTGTCCGTTCCGTGATAGACAATTACCGAGAGATCAGTCTGCTCAATCTGGTCACCTCCCTTATGCCAGAGATACACCGTATCCCCTGACGTATTCATCGCCACATTGACAACATCTTCCCGTTCACCCGGCAGCACTCCGAACAGTGATACTGCAAATATCGATACCAGTATAAGAGCTATTACCAGAAGCAACATCTCACCCACAACACTCGTAACTCCATCGTTTTTTTTTCATTTTTCCTTCCTCCTAGATCAGATAAACAAAGGTTACAATCGTCATAATCAACATCACAATCGAATGTTTAAAACCGGCAAGAATCGTATTCGAAGACAACTGACCCGTCATGATTCCGGAGAAAAAGCCGAGAATGATTCCGATATGAAACATCTGCTGTTTATTCGATGAAATATCAAATGTAATATCAAATGATGAAAAACTTGCGATAAACGCTACAGTCATCTCATATGCTGCAAACAGATAGATGCCGAACGAGAGGTAGATCACTGCAAGATACACAAACGACACATTGGTCCGCGTATTTTTCATCTTGAGATAATGTTCCAGATCGGCAATGGCGATGGAAAGAATCTCCCGAATATAATCAGTCACCTCACTTGCCCGAACAAGGAGGGAGATAGCCCGTTTCACGGTGGTAAGTCCGATACGTTCCTCCATTCTGACCAGAGCGCCGGAAAGAGATGACCCGTATTTCAGTTCTTCGGATACTATTTTGATTTCCGAGGAAAGCACGCCGGATTTATGTCCTGCAATCATCACAATAGCACCCTGAAGCGTCATTCCAATATCACGCATATCGGCAATTTCCCGGAGAAATTCCGGCATTTGCTTTTCAACACGGATGACATACCGGTTTCTGATCTCATATGCCAGCATCACAGGGAATAATCCTGCGATAATCACCACGGATATCATGACTTCGATGGTATTGAAAAACGGAAATGCCGGTTTCAGCCATCCGAAATACCAGGAGAACAGTAAAAGCACTACTAAGACTATGCTGATAGCTGCTGAGATTTTATAGTCCGGGATGTATAATCGTACTGGATGCCGGAACGCGTCCCGGATCTTCAATATGTGTTTTTTTCTTTTGATCTGCTTTTCAAATTCCAGATCACTGGGAAAATCCTTCATTCCGATAATGTCTTCCTCATATTCCGTCTCCGCAAATTCCCTATGGGTGATTCCTATATTATTTGGGGGTAACAAAATGTACAATATTGCAATCAGTGCGATTGCACCGAGAGGCAGACCGATATAAAGAAGGGGCATGACTCCACCCGAGCGTACTTTGCCCGGAGAGATTCTGGGCAACGAGCATGATGATAATCGCAATCGGACCGGCAACAAATGCAGTAACATAGACTTCTGCAATCATTTCCAGAAACTGCATAAGAGAATCCATTTCGATTCTAGCGAGTTCTCGGTATGATTCGGATTTCGCATTGAAAAATCCACGAAGATCCCCTCCACTTCTGTGTACGAGAAGCAGATCGTTCAGGAGTTCACGTAAATTTTCCGAGGGCGTGATTTTCATCATATTTTCAATTGCGTTTATCAGATCCAGGCCGAATAGTTCCACATCGCGAACGATCAGACCACACTCTTTCGATACTTCACCATAGAGATCGGATGCTTCATACACACTCCTGAAAATATCGTAGAGAGTGATCGTGGAGGAAAGAGCCTGCATGTAAGTTATTGCATAGGGAAGATCAATGTTGATCTTATTTTTCCTACCGCCGGCTTCCAGTGCCGGATAATAGTAGATAGAAAGAAAAATACCGAACGGAATAATAATGATCCCAATGAGATACTGAACATATGCAGACAGATATGGAATGAGGGAGAGTTCCTTACCTGAGGCGATGAGCAGACCTGCGAGGATTATCAGGAGGGGAAATGACAGTCCCGTAATGAGAATCGTTTTTCTGAAATATTTTTTTGCCGCAATCGGCATGTGAGCGGCGCGAAGATTACGTTCAAGATGCCGATACATGTCAGACATTGTTCAGCCCCTCTATGTTGTGATTTGTAATTGCCTCTTCAACATCTGCCGGAGTCGTTTTCCCACTTATGACCAGTTCTTCGAGTACCTGTTTTCTGCTCTGGAGGTTTTCTTCCATCACTTCCGGTGTCCATCCGTTTTGATAGGCAATAGAGTCAAAAACTGCAGACTGCTTGTATATTCTGTCGAAAGAATCAGTGAGATGGTTCCAGACAAAAAGCGGTTTCCAAACAACATTGCCGTTTTCAACGCTGATCTCATTGAGCGAAAGACAACGCCTGAATCCACTGCCTTCACCATAAAGAAGTCCCTGTATTACTATCAGGTTGAGTGCCCCGAACATTACTTCCGGCACGTTGATCGGATCATGTGTAAGACGGTTGATCACCTCACTGACGTTTCCAGCGTGTAATGTAGAGTAGGTTGTGTGACCTGAGTTCATTGCCTGGAAAAGCGTCTGGGCTTCTTTTCCCCGCACTTCACCAACGATGATGTATTCCGGTCTTTGCCGGAGAGCAGCTTTCAGCAGGGAAAACATGGATATGTTTCCATCAGTGATGTTTCCAGCGCTTTCTCTCGTCCGCATGGAAAGCCAGTTGATATGTGGGATCTGGATCTCGCGTGTGTCTTCTATAGAGACGATTTTTGCATCGCGAGGTATGAAAAACGAGATCGCGTTCATTGAGGAGGTTTTGCCGCTTGCAGTCCCGCCGGCGACGATGATGCTTTTTCTGTTTTCTACAGCCAGCCAAATGTGTGCCAGAAGCTCCGCGTTGTAGGTGTTCCCCGCCACCAAGTTTGCCGGGGTCAGGGGTTCGCTTTGGAATTTCCGGATGGTGAAGGAACTGCCATTAGATGTTATAATGTCTGTGTAGGTTATCTGCGCACGTGAGCCGTCAGGAAGAGAAGCATCAATTAAAGGTGTTGTCAGAGATAACTGTTTGTCGGCTTTCTTAGCAAGTTTTAAAACGAATTTGTTGAGTTCAACTGTCTCAAATACACAATTCGTTTCGATATTACCGAAGAACCTATGATAGAGAAACAGGGGAATGTCAGCTCCGTTGCAGGTGATGTCTTCAATCTTTTCATCATGCAGAAGAGGATCGAGTTTCCCATACCCGAGAAAGTTTCTGTACAGATAGTAAATGAGGATATCACGGCGGTCGGTTGTTAATGTTTTATCGAAGGAATAGATGGCGTCGATGAGGATTTTTCGTTCGAGTCCAATTTCGCTGCGTTTCTTTACAGTATCGAAGATAAGGGTCGACCTGAGATATTCGAAGGATTCTTCAAGAATGACAAATTCTTTATCGCAAAGTTTAGGTTCAGTAATATGGTAATGAATACGGGTTTTTTTGTCTTTGCAGATAGTAGCATAGGCATAGGGGGGAATGAGCCAGTATTGATCGAGAATTTCCTCAGAGGTGGAAAAGGAAGGAAGTTCGAGAATAATAGCTTCATTGTATTGTGTTTTTTTCTCGTGCTTTACTCGTATGTTGATGAAGTTTTTCAGAGTGGTTTTCAATTCAGATTTGATTTCTGTCTTAACTTCCCCATCATCGCTATTCTTTTTGAAGAGTTTAGGCATCACCAGTTTCATATGAGTTCCTCATTATAGGCATACATTCCTGATTCAAATGGTCCATCTACTTTTGTTTTTTCCGCACTATAATGTCCCTTCAACCCGAATATTTCAAGAAGAATCGCTTCGTTTGTTTTTCTACGGACAGATGCGATACCGTCAGAAAGGTAGAGTATTAGTACAATTACGATGAGTAGTGTGAGTAATTTTCTAGGTTTCATAGTTGTTCCTATATTTTTACATTATTACGTTGATCCTTATAGACACCATAAATCACAATTTAATTACATATATCAAATTAATTTGTTTTATTACTTTCTTCAGATTTTGAGAGGAGAGATTGAATCCTGATAAATTCTTCTTCGAAATAAAGCTAGATGGGGGGGTTTTGTGTGTTTCATATTTTTTAGCATTTTTACTCCACCCACCTGGAAATTATAATACATTATATTTTTACATATGTATATTTATATTAGTTTACTTTGTGTGTTCCGTTCTTCATTTTCTCAAAGAAGAAATTGAATTCAATGATTTCAATCGTACAACATCTTGCGTTGTAGCTATCAGGCGTCAGGCATAATTTCCTCCAGTTTCATATACTTTGCATCAAGTGCATCAGCCAGTTTTTTTGCATAATCAAAGGTGACATATCAAAGGCCATTATCAACAGGGTGTACAGCACGGATTCATACAATTCACCGCTCGAATTTGGAACCGGCGTTACGGGCACGGTCAATACAAGCGGTAGCTATCCAACCGATCAATGGTTTGAAAATTACACTTTTCAGGCCGGGACCATACTTCAAAATAACGGGATGCGCTTGATGTGATACTTAATCTGACTCTCTTGAAAAAGGAGATGTTATTACCGTGAAACTTCTTCACATACCGTCCAATCCCGGGATTTGCTCAGAGAAGATCGTGATGCAGCGAGGTAACCTGACAATGATTATGAAAAAATCTACAAAAGAAAATGCAGTGTCGCCAGAAGTTATTATGGTTTTAATAATACAAACAATGTCGGCACGACATTTGCAACGACCGAAGTCAGGATCACTGCATATAACTCTGAACATCCATGACGGAAACATTTCCGCCACTTTTTTGCAGGTGTACCTGAACGTATTCCATTCATTGCTATACGGTACACGTGGTCCACATACACCGTATGATCTGTCTGCATGAAAAACGTGAGCGTACATTTGAAGATTGTCGGATAGACTCAGATTATAGTTTGGAATGGTATAATAACCATATGAGTGCAAGCATCATGATCGCTATAGAAGCTATGATAGTTACAATATGCGGCATAGTTATCATGTTCTAATCGGCAGTATTTCATATAAACTGTACTTTTGAAGATGTTTTGATTTCAGATCTGATATCCTGAGACGATTTATATGTAGTATGCATTGCTGCTTTTGGGAAATGCAGTGATACCTGTCAACGGGAAATCGAAAGCAGCGCAGTCGGGGATGATTCTGATGTCGATCAGGAAGACAAAAGATTGCATATGTTTACCAACACATATCGTACCTACGCCAAATATTTTCCAGGTTCCGGTGTTTATTATCATAGAACAAGTCTCAGCATTATAAAAAACTCATTGGAAGATTTACAATATTTTAATTAACACATATGTATTTGCTATTTAGGGATTGTCATTATTTGTATCCCATAGTTGTTATGAACATATATTAGCTAATATTTCATAACAATCCATTTGATTAATTTAACATATATCACATTGCCATATAATCAAAAAAAGAAAAATTTGTAGGAATTAATCCCTTAGTTGTTCTGTGATCTGGCAGTGATGATTACTTTCTTGATACCAATAATTGCACCATCATAGACAAGCCGGACGGTAAATTCTTCACCTGTGATATCATACACATCTGCTGCGGTGATATAATGAGCTTTTGTTGGAGTTTCACCATAAGCCTCAATTGCACCATCAAAATTCACTATTGACGAGGTCAGAACGGTGCCTGCCTTTAGGTAACCAGTCGATGAACTAAAGTAATTACTCGAAACATCAATAAACTCGGTACTTCCAACGTTTGAGACCTGAATAATCAGATTATCTGTATCGATGGAACCGGAGGAGATACTATTGATCGTCATGACCAGACCGTCGGTTCTTCTGTAATCTGCACCAAATGTTACCATCGGTGTGGCTTCTGTCGAGGTACTAATTCCTCCGGCAAAACTTGCAACAACTGCAGCAAGGATGATTGTGACAACGAGCATAAGCATGACGCCTACAACCGGTGAAACAGCATTCTCGTGCTGTTCTTTTTTCATCATTTCAGCTCACCACCACGTTTTTCGAAAATATCGTCTGACCGCTTGGAATGTGAACGATAGAAATGGTCATACTATCTCCATTCTCAAGATCATTTATCGAAAAGGGATTGGCATAGCTAAGGTACCACAGGTTTTTACCAGCAAGAGACCAATCATCTGTGAATTTGACCATATAATATGCGTACTCTTCTGGAACTCCATAGGGATTGGCAAGTTTAGAGTAGGCATCCCATGTACCATCATTTTCTGCAGTCGTGGTTCCATTACTCCAGTAGCTTGGTGAGGAATCCCCGGTTTCTCATGTTATCTGGGTTCCATCTTCCTCGCAAGGATATGCCATGTCACTCCAGATGGCAGCCGTACCAAATTCACTTACTGCTTCTGTAAGATTATAGACGATTGTATCTATACCAGCTACCCCAGAGAGGGAGTTCACATTAATAGTAGTTCCACCGTAAAGAAGGAAATCTCCAAAGGCTTTGTTTGCAGAGGTGATACCAGTTCCAGATCCGGTTGCGTCAGAAACTGATCCTGTATAGACTGTACCTGTTGTATTCGTGATTGTAAAAATAAGCTCCAAATCACTTGTGTCGATCGGTTCGCTGACTGCATTTACTGCCAGCGTAACACCATCTATCATTGCATCTACATTAGCGGATAAGGAAGGTGCCTGCGATACATCTTGAATCAGTCCACCGGCAACACCCGATACAACTGCCGCAATAATAATTGTGACAACGAGCATCAGCATAACACCGACAACCGGTGATACTGCATTCTCTTTTTTGAGTTTTAAATTCCTGATGCTCATAATGCAACAACCTCCTCGTCGTACAATACTTGTTGATCATCATAAACAACCATAACTTCAACATACTCACCAGTCGAAATAGTGATAACACCATCAAGGTAGTCGTCTTTCCCAGTTGCATAAACTGCATTCAGAGTTTCTCCAGATTCCAGTTTTGTTTCGGATGCATATCCCTGATCTAAGGGGGAATATGTGTACGAAGTTGTTGCATTGTAAACCTTTACAGCTAATTTTGTGAGGTCAATTGTATCTCCATTTATATTGGAGATAAAAATGGTCCCATTGTTGCTACCGTAACCATCAGTCCAAGTCGTATAAACAGTTGCAGATAACACAGCAGTCGGAGCTTTTTCAGTTGTTGTTAGCAAACCGCCGGCAAACGACGAGACCACTGCCGCAATGATGATCGTTACAACGAGCATCAGCATAACACCGGCAACGGGCGATACTGCTGCATCGTTTTTTCTTCGTTTCATAATTTAAGACATAAATTAACATCTATCCAAACACACATGCACAAAACAATTTTATTGATTTTAACACACATTTGTTAGTTATAATTAATTTATGATTTTTTTACATATATAAATTACACTTGTGTAGTCTGCGTCAGATAACAAACCCTGAAACATGAGTATTCTCAGAGTTACTGAGCAATCACCGGCCGATGATGATGGAAAATTACAAAGGAAGCCTAGCCCATAAGTAACCTAATACACGAAAAATAGGAGAGCTATTTAATTTCTTTTTCCGGCAAGCGCAGGGCGGCTCGTATATTTCGGCAATCGTTCAGCCAGGATCCTAATGACATCCTCTGACGTTTCCACCCCGAACACACAGTCTTCGGGGATGTCGGGATACCGCGGCTTGTCATCGATCTTATTGTCCGCGACAAGAGCTCCCCAGTCGGAGAACACTCCTTTTCTTTTCACGACATCAGGGACACGGTACGCCATGATAAGCCGGTGCATCACCCATGCATACGAAAGTTCGGAGAGTGTTCCCGACCCCCCGCCAACCGCGACTACTGCATCCGTGTTCGCCACGATGAAGTTTCTTGCATGATCCAGTCCGGTCGCAATCACAATATCCGTATACTGATTTGCCTGGGCAGGATCATTTCCCGGCAGGACTGCAATAACATCCCCTTCTATGTATGCGGGAGAAGCATGAGCGCCGCGGGAAACGGCTTCCATGACGCCACCAAGCCCGCCGGACAATACCCGGTATCCATTTGAAACCAGCGCATTTCCGAGCGAAAATGCAAACTGTTCTTTCGCACATCCGGGTTTTATCGCCGCATCGCCGATAACAGAAATAACCGGTCTTCTCATTATAGTATATCATAAGTCGTCTGGTAAGATGAAGATTTACACCCCAAATAATTTTGTTAATTTAATTTATTTAACCAAGTTGATGTGTTTGAATAATGTTTAATACACATCCATGCAAACAATAAGGAGGAGTTATTCATGAAGCATAACAACATTTGGCTAGGTATTGCGATTGTCCTCTGTGTTCTTCTCACAGTTGGAATCGCAGGGTGTGTCAGTGAACCAGTGGAACAAACGGAGATCAACGTGTTCGTGGCAGCATCGCTGACCGGAGAAATGACGGAAATTGCAGACCAGTTTATGGCTGAGAACCCGAACATCAAAGTCAATCTGAACTTTGCAGGAAGTTCTACATTAAAGACCCAGATCCTTGAAGGGGCAGATGCCGATATGTATATCTCGGCAAACGACAAGAATTTCGACCCGGTCGTTGAAGCCGGACTTATCACCGATAAGAAAGTTCTCCTTGAAAAAAAACTCGGCATTGCAGTTCCGAGAGAAAACTCGGCAGGGATCGCCGACCTCGGAAGCCTGACGAATTCAGGTGTTAAACTCGTCATAGGTGATGACGCAGTTCCATTTGGTCAGTACACGAGGACCATCATCCAGAAGTACGAAAACGATTCCCACGCAGGTTATGTTGATGCATTCATGGCAAACGTTGTTACCCAAGTCGATGCAGTTACAAAAGTCAAATCATACCTCACCCTCGGTGAAGCAGACGCCTCGATCGTTTACATGTCTGATATCTCTAAAGACGACAAAAATGATATAACATTAATTGAGATTTCTGACCAATATAATGTAGTCGCCAGCTATCCGTATGGAATTCTTAAAGCAACCACCAAACTCTCCGCAGTCCAGACGTTTGAATCATATCTCACCGGCAGTGCCGGCAGCGCGATCCTTACAGATTACGGATTTGTACCGGTGGCATAAAACCACACCATGAATCCAACTGCCAGATCCCATAGATTGAGTCGCATCGCGACGCAATTTCTGACAGGAGGACTCATACTCCTTTTTCTTATATTTATTACTGTACCTCTTGTATCACTTTTCACGAGAGTCAGCGTTGAGGATCTGCTTTATGCGATCACCAGTGAGGCTGCAATCAATGCTCTGACATTAAGTGCCATCACTGCCGTTATCTCAACGATCATCGTTATCATCTTTGGAACCCCACTCGCCTACATCAATGCAAGGGTCCCCTATAAAGGAAGAAACATCGTTGATACCTTAACCGACCTCCCGATCGTTCTTCCGCCAACAGTCGCCGGTCTTGCTCTCCTGATGGCGTTCGGGGCGAACGGTCTGTTAGGTCAGTATTTTTCGCTATTTGGGATAAAGATCGCGTTCACGACTACTGCAGTCGTGCTTGCCCAGATCTTTGTTGCCTCGCCGTTTTATCTTCGGCAGGCACGTTCCAGTTTTGAAGCGATCGATGTTGAATATGAATATGCATCCAGAACACTCGGAGCAGGACCCGTGAAAACACTTTTCAAAGTCACCCTGCCCTTAGCCCTCGGCTCACTTTTGTCAGGGATCATCATGACTTTTGCGAGAGCCCTCGGTGAATTTGGTGCCACCATGATGTTTGCCGGAAATATGCCGGGAAAAACCCAGACCATGCCACTCGCGATTTACAGCGAACTGCAAAGTGATCTCTCGGTTTCGGTGGCCCTTGCCATTTTACTCGTGATATTTTCATTCGGCATCATACTAATCGTAAAATATATTGGTGCACGGGAGAAGAAAAAATATGCTTGAAGCAACATTTACCCGGCATCTCCGTGATTTTACTATGGATGTTGATCTGACTGTTCAATCAGGGGAGACCCTTGCCCTTATCGGGGAAAACGGGTCCGGGAAATCAACGACGTTGAAGATCCTCTCCGGTCTTATGAAGCCTGAATCCGGCAAAATACTCTTGAATGATCAGGTTCTCTATGACTCCGGGACCTGGACTCACATCGACCCGGAAATGCGGAATATCAGTTACATGTTCCAGAATTATGCTCTTTTCCCGCACATGACCGTGAGGGAGAACATTGCATACGGTCTTGTAGTAAGAAAGAGACCGATAGAGGAAATCAAAGCACGAACCGATGAACTCGTCGGTCATATGGGTCTTGACCAGATCGCCGATGAACCGGTGACGCGGTTATCCGGGGGTCAACGCCAGAGAACGGCACTTGCACGGTCACTTGCTCCAAGACCCGCGCTTCTCCTCCTTGATGAACCCCTCGCTGCTCTTGATGTGAAGACACAGGAGAACATGCGTCGTGAACTTGCTTCCGTGATCCGGGCAGAAAACATCCCCTGTATTCTCGTGACCCACTCGATCATAGATGCCCTTTCAATAGCGGATCGCGTATCGGTGATCAGACGCGGGACGATCGTTGCCACAGGAACTCCCGAGGATATCATCCATGATCCAGCATACGGCTTTTCTGTATCGGAAAATCCAAATCTGTATCGCGGTGAGATCCAGATGGGAAAAACAAGGAAGGTTTGTGTAAAGATCGGCGAGATCTACGTCAGAGCGGTGACGACATTATCAGGCGTGGTGAATGTGGAGATCCGTCCCGAGGAACTGATCCTCTCGCGGGAGAAATTAGCATCGTCCGCTATCAACTCTTTTCAGGGAACAATCACTGAAATACGTCCGAGCGGTCTTGAGATGCTAATCTATGTGGATATCGGGATCCCGCTCGCTGCAGCACTCACCCCTCAGTCGGTCGAAAGGCTTTCATTGAAAATGGGCGACCACATCGTTGTAACATTCAAAGCAACGGCTGTTCATGTATTTGCGTGAAAAAAGAGGAAACGCTTAGATCCGGTCAAATGACTCGACACGAAGCGTGCCTTTTGCATTTCTGTGGGCAACATCTCCCTGAAAAACCGTGAGATGATGACCATCTTCGGTGATCGTTCCTGTCTCCCGGAAAGTCGGCAGGAAATCAGTCACATGTCCATACACCGTAGCTTCTCCGGAAAACATGTCTCCGCACGGCATCAAACAATCGCCTTCGATCAGAAGTTTTCCCCCCTTCATATTACTGCCAGCATGAATTCCGGCATTCCCTTTTACGTGGATTAATCCGCCAAAAAGACATTCGGCACAGTAATCCCCAACATGACCCTCTACGAGGATCTCACCGCCGCGAACACCTTTTCTCCCACCACGGTATCCGGAACCACAGTAGTTCCCGGCATTTCCATGACAGATGATTTTGCCGTCCAGCATTTCACGCCCAAGCCAGTCTCCGGCATTTCCCAGAATTTCGATCATTCCGCCGTTCATGAAATCCCCGCAGTGCATCCCGACATCCCCATCGACGATGATTTTTCCATCAGTCATGTATTCACCCACACGTTTTACCTGATGACAGTCTCCGATAAGAATGATCTCCGTCGCTGCGGGACCTGCAGCCTCGCCGTCAACACGAATATCAAAAACATCCTTGAGTTTTTTCTCCTCATTACCAACAAACACCGTGACATCTACTCTCTTTGAAAGGGTTTCAGGACAGATAGACTCCGCTTCGATAGGAAGATAAGGATCAACCTCTTCCCGCAAGATGAGCGTGATTCGTCTCATAACGTCGTCTCCGTTTCGATTTTCATACTCTTCGTGAGGTAATAATCCTCATCCACGGCATAATTCTCCATGCGTATCGAGTAATACCGGTCAAAAGTCCGGATCAGATCAGGATCTTTGGACATATCATACGCCTCAGGTACTTTGGGGCTGCACCAGAACGTACGGTTCTGATTATCTGCCACGATTTCATCATCTTTGGAGATCATCACGCCAAGTTTCATCGTGTACTTCGTCTGGGCAAAACCTCTGATGATCTCGGCATACTGCTTGGAGGGGTCGATCTTGTCTGGTTTTATCGGATAGATCGCTATGTCTCCTTCTGCACCGGGTCCAAGATGACCTTTCCCTCTGTCGATGAGGCCAAGAGCCCGTGCCTGACCTGCACGCGTCATTACCGCGATCTCGTCAAAGGTCATCTCCCGCTCAAGTGACGGAAGAATAACACGGCTCCCGGTCTTCGGGTGGATGGTGGCAAACTCACGGTCACGATATTCCTTGCTCATGAGAAGTCCGATGATCTCCGGATACTTAACAAACGGCGCACCGTTGGGATTATCCGTTGTCAGTAGACACTGCCAGGGATTTTTCACCTGCAAAGCCAGTTCAAGACCGATTGCCCACATGATGCTGTTCACCAGATTCTTGCGCCGGTAGATCACCGGAATGACACCAGATGCAGTCTCCAGTTCAACATCATGATTACTCCATTTGTCCTGATGGAGACGATACAGGTTGAACTCCATTGGACCATCTGCCGTCATGGTCGTGGTCCGTCCAAACATCACCTGTCCCATATCAATGGTGATCTGGGGGCGCAGGTTCACCGTGTTCGCGACCGGCTCCGACTTTGAACAAAAATCTTTCCAGCCGTTCCCACCATACGAGTGAAACTGAACATGCGTGAGATAAGCTGTTTGCCGTTTTTCATTTAAATCGGGAACAAGGCCCATCGTCCCGATCGTGCAGGTATAATTACCCGGCTTTCCCAGATTGTTACAGTGAAGATGCACGGAATGTGGAAGACCAAGCATTTCGTTCGCTTCGATAACCCCTTTGATATATTCAGCAGGGCTTAGATCAAAATCAGGGATGGGTTTTCGAATGCATTCTACATTCTTTCCCCAACTCCACATCTCGGCACCAAGAGGATTGGTCAGTTTTACCCCATACCCTTTTACGGCATCAAGCCGCCATGCGATTAGCGCGGCTGCCCGCTTGATGTCCCCGGAGGCGACGGCCCGCATTAATCCCCAGTCGCCGTCAAAGAGCGTGAGAATAAGACCGTCTTGCAAAGGCGTGTGTTTAAACTCCTCATGGGTATGACGGGCTTCAAGCGGGGCCATTGCCCCTTCGGTGAGCGTTGTATACCCCATGAACGCATACCGATAACTGTTCCCATAGGTTGTCGGAATACTATATCCGGACACGGCACGCATCCCTTTTCCCCGGGGAGCCCGACCTGCCCGCATATCCTCCGGGCTCATGTATCTGCCGAAGTTCACTTTCGTCCCGCAGATATGCGTGTGGGAATCAATACCCCCTGGAAGAGTCAGACATCCCCCTGCATCAATGACCTCAGCTCCTTTGGGCTCCTCATCGGTGATCCTGCCGTTTGAGACAAAGATATCCCGGATCTCTCCGGATATTTTATTGATCGGATCGATCACATAGGCGTTATTGATGATATAATCCATTTATGTTTCCTCCTGCAAAGCGACAACATTCCGGATCACATGGATCGCACCGTTCGGGCAGGTGTCCATACAGACCTTGCATCCTTTGCAGAGTTCATTGTGCTTGACCGTGTTTTTTCCGTGCTCGACACGTATGAGAACATCATCCGAAAGTGAGGTCCCACCTGCCCCAATATGCGGATCGATTTCCCGGTTCACCGGACATGCCGTAGTACAGTTCCCACAACCCATGCATTTTTCGATGTCGATCCTGATGATGTATTCATGGGAGAAGATGAGTCCCTGCTCTTTCTTACGTGCAAGAAGATCTCCGCTCGTAAGGACTCCCTCGGGACAAGCCTCAACACAGTATCCACAGCGGACGCAATGACCCTGCGTAATCTGAGGATTCCAGACACCATCGGTCTGGACAACATCGATCGCCCCGGGTGAAGGGCAGATCATTTTACACACAAGACAGTGCGTGCATTCCTTTCCGGTCAGCTCGGGAAAATCCCGGAAGTAGGGAGGTTTTGTCAGAGGAGGGGTATTTACGGTGAAAAACGCCTTTATCCAGGACAGACGCAAGAACTCACTGAAGTAAGTGAACAGCGTCATGTTACCGCTCCGCACAGGCAATACAGGGATCGGCACTGATGAACGTCGATGTTACATCAGCCGCCGACGTCAGATTTTTCATCATCGCATGGGTCGCCACTTCGATATTGGGAATAGACGGGGTCTGGATCGAAACAAACACCACCTGACCGGCCGAGTCGATCTCGATATCGTAGGTGAGATCCCCTCTTGGCGCTTCTATCGTGTGTTTGATATGGCCTGCATTCATTTCTCCGCCGTTACGGATCTTTCCGGGCTCAAGAGTCGCAATACCGTTTCGGATAAGGGTCAAAGACTGGAAGAGTTCGTCGAACCTGAGCATGATCCGGTCAAAGTTATCACCATGAGTCCGGGTGATCATATGCCAGCCCATCTCCTGATACAGAAGATCATTGAATCGGGCATCGCGGGGAAGACCGGTGGCACGGGCAGTAGGACCGACCACGCCTGACGCCAGGGCATCTTCCATGGAAAGGATGCCGATCCCTTTTGACCGAAGACCGATCATCGGCCCGGTCTCGAACATTTTTACAAAGCGTTTCAGTTCGGTCTCGATATGGTAGGTTCCTGCAAGAATGTTTGCGGCATTTTCCGCGGATAGATCTTCACGAACACCGCCGGGAACAACATATGCTGACATGACCCGTGTCCCGGTCATCATTTCAATCGAGTCCATCGCGGTCTCACGAAGATTCAGCAGATACATCCCGAGTGTTTCATGCTCAATAGTGTAGCAATACGAATAGTTTGCAAGAAGATGACTCTGAATACGGTCTAGCTCATTCAGGATCAGACGGAGGAGTTCGGCCCTTCTTGGAACAGTGATCCCACTGATCTTTTCCAGAGCTTCAACGATAACCGTGTTGTGGACAACAGAACAGATCCCGCAGACGCGTTCTGCAAGAAAGATCGTCTCCTGCCAGGGCCGCCCAATCATTATTTTTTCGATCCCCTTCTTCACGTATCCAAGTTCCACTTCGGTAGTCACAACCCGTTCTCCCCGCGTTTCACATTTAATCCTGCAGGGTTCCTTGAAACAGGGGTGGATCGGCCCGATCGGCAGTGATACATCAACGATTTTTTTCATTTCTTCAAACTCCCTTCCTTCTCCTTCCGATGGACCTCATAGTCTTTGAAGAGAATGTCGGCTGCACCGAGAATTGCTGAAATAATCTCCGACGGACGCGGCGGGCACCCCGGTACTGCTGCCGTGACCGGAATATATTTACTGACAGGCGGATCGATCAGTTTTCCCGGGCGGTTGAACACGCATCCCGAGATCGGACAGTTGCCGATCGTCACGACCGCTTTTGGCTCGGGGACCCGATCCCACAAATCGGGTAATTTATCGATCCATTGGGAAGACATTGCCCCGGTAACAAGGATCACGTCAGCTTCTCTTGGGTTGTTGTGGACATAGATGCCGTACTGTTCGATATCATATTTCGGGGCAAGACAGGCAAGGATCTCAATGTCGCATCCATTACAGGACCCGGTGTTCACATAACAGACATGAATCGAACGCTGCCGAACGGCATTTTTGAGCTGCTGCAGAATACTCATGATATCTCCTCCAGAATCGCCTGCAGAATATCAGATATCACGGCGTCCTTCTGCGAGGCCAGAGCACGGTAATGATCGGCCCGTTCTTTTGAAAGGATCCCGGCGGCTGTTGAAAGATGATGCAGGGACAGAGCATCTCCGATTTTGTCGGACAGAGCCTGTATCTCGGCCGCATCATAGCGCGGACCGAGATTTTCCAGTGTCATCAGATCGCACTTTTCGATCAGTATCTTCCGCATACGCTGGCGAGATATCCCAAGCCGCTTTGCAAGTGCAACCGTTGCATCATTCTGCCTGACTCCGCTGAGCGACGTGAGTTTCATGGGACTGAGATCCCTTTCGTAGATGAGCTTCATAAGATACTCCCAAAGCGAAGAAGCCCGTAGACAACAAATCCGAGGATCATTGCCCAGAGAAGGATCATCTCAACAGTATGTTTTGTATGGTCACTCTTCCAGACAAACATCCCTGAGAGGATCCCGATAAAGACCGCTCCCAGTATTGCACCCGGTAAAACCACCGGATGGAGAGATGATTCGAGCAACATCAGGATGACATAAAATGCCGACCCTATGACTGCAGATAATGGAATATAATTCATGATATCATCACCAGCCAGAAGATTAGTCCATAGGCGCAGACAACAACGGTCCAGATCATCTGGATGAGGACAGTGTTATACGGTGTAAGCATTGGAGTCGTTGCGCAGATAAACGAGATGGAGACCATCACGAGGACCATGACAAGGAGGAAAAGCCACCATGGCACGATTCCGAGGAACACAACGATGAAGACGGAGATCATTACGAATGTTTTCAGGGAGAGAGCTATGTTCAGAAGGGCCCGCCATCCGCCGAAATGTTCGGTCCAGTAACCGGAGACGAGTTCTTTTGCCTCAATCACGGAGAATGGACCGTAGTGTGCCTTCGAGAGAATGATGAGGTAAAGCGAGATCGCCGCAGGCAAAGCTATGCCGATAAGCGGAACATTTGCGGCTTCCCATGCAGAAATTCCCGAGATAGACAGCGTGCCCGTAAAGAGATAAACGACCGAAACGGTCACGAGAAGGGGCAGTTCAGCTGCGGCAGACATGACCGATCTGATTGCCCCAAACTTGGTGTAGGGAGATCCAGAGGAAAGACCAGTCCCGTGCTCCACGATCTTATGGAGCATGTAAAATGCAAAGATCAGAAGCAGACTTCCACCGATCCAGAAAACATACAGTGCGGCGGTCCAGATCCCGATCGCGATCAGAACGATCGCAACATACATGACCTGACTTGCCGTTCTCGGGATCCAGATCTGTTTGAAGGCGAACTTCAGGGTATGCAGTATCTCCTGCCAAATGGGCGGTCCCGGACGTTTCTGGATCCTTGCGATGACTTTCCGGTGGATCCCGTGCAGGAGAAGACCAAAGAAGATTGCAAATATCAGGAGAAGAAGGAACTCGATCATGTCAATACCCCACAAACGGAATATCTCCATCTTTTGAACCGGCACAGGCTGCAAGGACGACCGAGAGGAAAAAACCCGGGACCGATATGATCAGGATAAGGACCCAGTACGGATTTCCGTCAGCAAGCACGGCCGAAATGACTGCAGCGCAGGAAAAGAGAACTGCAAGTAGGATATATGCTGTTTTTTTCATAATCACACCGTCATGAGGATCTCCACGACCCGCAGAAAGAGCAGAAGAGAACTTACGTGGATCATCAGGATATACGGAGCTCCGGAAGCCCGCGTTATCTCGGCTTTACCAATATAGAAAGGAGCCATTCCTTCGCCAAGAACCCCTATCAGCAGGAGAAGTTTGGCGATGATCGGGACGCCGCCCACGGCCGCAAGCTCCCAGATGGAAAGCGTACCAGTCGTAGCAGCAATAATGGCGGCTCCGGCAAAGAGAGGCACCGTCCCCATCATCACGACCAGTCCATAGGAGAACGCGGCCGAAAGAACATGTTTGTTTTTCACGGCGGCAACGATCCCGATATTCAGAACCCCGATGAATGCGGCAAACAGCGTGAAGTTAAAGATATCTCCGGTTACGATTGCGCCGATAGTCGCGATCCCGCAGGCAATAGCCATAAATCTCTGGAATCTCGCAAGATCCACGGGTGTTTCTTTCAGGGAGTAGCCGTCGGTCCCGAATACGATCTCGACCGGTTTTTCCGGCAGGGAGATCACCGCGAGGATTACAAAAATTGCGGCAAATCCAAACAGAACCCCGGTATATCCCGAAAGATAATGGATCATATCGCCAAACGGTATCGTTACGAGAATCGACTCCATCATGATCCGTCACCCCGCATGGTACCCACAAGAGCAATCTTTGCCATCACCTTGATCATGATTCCAACTGCTGCTGCCATGAGAGCAAGGAACCATTGACTCGGGAAGAGGATGAAAATCAGAAATGCCAGAACCCAGAGGACCCAGGCATACCCTGAGGCGTTCTCTGATGAGAGGAAATTTTCCGACGTCGATTTCCCAAGGAAGAACAAGGCAAGACCCAGACCCGCAATAAGACCGCCGGTGAATCCTGTAAGGAAAATACCGTACTCCGTGAGAAGTGCTCCAATGATTGGGGGAGCTGTATGCAGGACTTCGATGTCGAGACGGCGACTTGGCCGAACATTCTGGAGTCCTTCCTTCACGAGCCATAATTCTGAGACCGCCATTATTTCAGCAACCCCCACAACAAGCCCCGGAAGAATGAGTGCCTCGGCAAGATCGGTTGCGAGCAGTGCGATCACGACAAGTCCGGTTATCTCTATCAGGTCAACGATGATAAGCAGGTTAATCTCGTCTTTTTGCCTGACGACCGCCGAAAAAGCGACGATGATCGCGAGAAGGGCAACAGCAAGTCCTATTTTATAGATAATATCCATTTCAGCAAAAAATTCGATCATTCCTTCGACCTCCGGTAAAGAAATGTTGCTATCGCGAATGCGCAGAAGAGGATACTGGCTTCGACGATGGTATCAAAACCGCGGGTATAGTAGAGGATCTCATCAAGAATACCGCCCGGGTGGGCAACGATCGATGTCCCGAGATGGAGCGTGTAGTCTGCAAGGAGCTGACTCAGCGGAGTTAGATACGCGGTGACGTAGCCAAGTATCGGCTCATTTTCTGGATACTGGGAAACTATGTCTGCAGGTTCCGTGAACGAGATCCCGCCGCGGTCATACGGATTCAGGGAACTGGAAGGATCGAGTGATTTGGGGTAAAGCTGATTCTCTTCATAGGCAATGAACGGAACACAGCAAAGTCCGAAGACGATGATCAGACAGACACAGATCGCGTAAAGCTTTGGCAGATTTTCGATCGTCGAGAGGTAACAGGAGAGTTTCTGGAACGGACTGAATACCCCTCGTGCCTTTTTCGCTGGACAACCTTTGGAATCCTGACCTTCCTTCATGCTCCCTCCTTTTTCTCGATCACTCTGACGAAGATAAGCGTGGTAACGACATTGACGGTGACAAACGTGACAAGAGCGAGGGTTTCATTGAAACCAAGCATGATGAACACCAGACCGAACTCCGCAACTTCCATGTTGATGAGCCGGGTCAGATAGGTTTTGTCACGCGGATACGCTGTGAAAATCACGCCGACCAGGAGGAGAATGCATCCCACGATGAACTCGGGAGGGACAATCATTTGGCCGCCTCCTGTTTTTTGCCGAGAAGATGCAGAATGAAGATGGTCCCAACAGGCATCAGGAGAGAGACCACGATCGCCACATCAAGATATCCTTTTTCCACAAGGAAGAGAACTACGCCTGCGGTGAGTATGCCAAGACAAATCAGTTTGTCAAAAGCTGATTTCACAAAAAGCGTGGCTACGCCTCCAAAGAGAGTGAGGAAGATTGCCAGAATCAAAATAAGGTCGGTCATTTCTTCTCCAGTTGGGCAATGGTGCTTGCAATGGCATTCGATTCAAGGGTCGAACCGATGAAATACGCGACTGCCGCACAAATCGTTATAGGATAAGGCATCAGAAGAACAATCGCTCCTGCAACGGCGAAGTTCATGACGTTTAGATAGGGCAGTTTTTTCAGCGTTTTCGGCTCGAATACCGCACGGATTGCACAGTATACTCCGATGACCACACATATCCCCTCGACGATCATGAGACCTTCCTCCATATTTTTCCAAGCAGGCGGCTCGCATGTTTCGGCGAAATGCCTTCAACGAGGAAAATAGCTATAACACAGCCGGCAATGAAAGATTCCGGCGGAAATCCCGCAAATGAGGTGAGTGCCCAGATGATCAGCGTGGCACAGAAAGCCCCGCTCGTTCCCGCAAATCCTTTATCCGCACAGATGCGTGCTCCAATATATACAAGAACGATCGAGATCAATGCACCCCAGATACCCCAGGCATAATACCCGCAGGCAGCAAGAAGTGTTCCTGCCGACGCATCCGGTGATGAGATGATATTGCCGATCATCCAGCCGCCGTTCAGATCCCCACCGCTGTTCTCGAGTTCTTTTCCGATCACATAAGCCCCGGAAACACCGCCTTTCTGCGGGAGTTTCCAGAAGACATCAAGTGCAGTGAAAAGCAGAAGGCAGATCACAGCAGCAAGGGGGATAGCGGGGATTAGATCAATCATAATATTTCATCCGAACCTCTGAAAGGCATTGGGAAAGTTCTAGTTAGTTATGTATTGGCATTTGGTTAAATAAATGTGATGCATGGGGCCATCTGCTGATCTCCGTCATCGGAGAAAATACTGGTGAGCCGGTTCAAAAAAAGGAGTTAAGACTGGATTTCTCCGACAAAGACCGTCTCTGCAGGTCCTTTCATCTGGGGGATATCCCCTACAATGATATCAAGAGGACCGCCGACGGTCTTCACGTGAACGATGTTCCCATGTACCTTGCCGGTTTTTGCTGCAATAAGTGCCGAGGCAGTAGAACCGGTACCACACGAGAGAGTTTCTCCCTCGACCCCGCGCTCAAAGGTCCGGATGACGATCTCCGACGAACCCGTGATCTGAACAAAGTTGACATTGGTTCCTTTGGGGAAAGACGGGTGGTGACGGATTTTTGGTGCAACTTCCTCGAGAGCGACACCATCAACATCGCCGACGAAAATGACCGCATGGGGAACACCGGTGTTCACCGAATAAACGGTCATTCCATCGATCTCGCGGCTCTCATCATAAACTGCAGCTCCCATGTCAATGGTGGCCATGAAATCCCTATCGGAATCATACCCTACACGGACCTGCATGACTCCTGCGAGAGTCTCAACCGAGAAGGCTTTCTTCTTGGCATACTCTTTATCGAATGCATATTTTGCAATACAGCGGATCCCATTACCGCACATCTCAGCCTCGCTTGCATCCGGCTGGAAAAGTCTCATACGAATATCTGCCTTTTCGGATTTGGAGATAAAGAGGACACCGTCTCCCCCGATACCGAATCTCCGGTCGCAGTATACAACAGAAAACTGCGCCTTCATCTCATCAGGAATGAGTTCTCCGTTCATCTCATCAATGAGAATAAAATCATTTCCGTTCCCGTGGAGTTTCATAAACGGGATTGACATAACATCATGTTTCGGGAGCTTGATGGTCATAATAATATATTATAGGAGTTCCGAGATTTAATACTCATTACTCTCTTTAGACATAAGGAAGATGATAAAAACAGGATAATGCTCTACCCATCTTTGGGCAGAACAAATTCAGCTCACACAGAGCCCCATTTTTCCAGTGCTTTTCGCAGCTCGACATGGGTCTTTGCATACTCTTTAGCACTCACGCCCAAAAGTGCTGCATCCACTGCCTGTCGCATCGCACGTGCACCCGCCGCCGTTCCATCCGGATGTCCGTGAATACCTCCGCCCGCCTGCAGGACGATCTCGTTTCCAAGCGTAGTGATCTCTGCGTGGACTTTACCCGGGTGAAGACCGCCTGAAGCTACGGGGAACACCGGGAGAAGTTTTCCTGCCGGACGGGTCAGTGCTACATTGTCTCCGAGAATCTCGGCGGCTTTCCCTCCCATCTTTCCGGAAACCGTTCCTGTGTGGAGCTGATCTCCTCCGCAGACCCGAACCAGTTTTGCAATAGGCCGCATCGCAATACCATGTTCGGGATTTTTCGTCATTGCACCATGCATAGTCCGATGAACGTGGATCGGGACATTGATCGAAGGGTCAGCGGCAAGACACTGGACCGCAGAAAAACCTGCAGTAAGAACATCGACCATCAGCATGTTTGCTCCCGCCTTCACGGCATTGGAAGCGACCTCGAGGATCCTGTCTCCGCCTGCCGTCACGTTCAGTGCATACAGGACCTGCCGCCCGGTTTCCTCCTTTGCTCTCTCAAGGGCTTCCATCACCATCTCCAGTCTGGCCATCAGCGGACAGAACTTCTGATCAGTCAAGGTCTCATCATCTTTGATCAGATCGACACCGCCGATCGCGGCCTCATAGGCAACGGCGGCAGTATCTTTCGGCGTCAAACCGACCTTCGGTTTAATGATAGTTCCAACATGCGGACGACGGGAGATGTCAGTGCCGCTGAGTTTTCGGACGCCCTCGATCCCGAACTTAGGTCCGGTTCCGTCAAGCCCCTCCGGGATGTCGATGTCAAGAAACCTGACAGCCTCAAATTTTCCAAGACCGAACAGGTTTCCGGCAATTACGGATAGATACTGAGGGATGTTGCCCGGCTCGAATATTTCATATGGGTAACTAAGTTTCGTTTGGAAACCATTTCCCGACAGTACGATCTCAAGGACCTCGCCGTCGAAGGCATGAACGTAGGCGGTCTTTTCGTTCACTGTTGAAATATCGGTCCAGGTCCCGGTCGTCTGCTCCTCACAGATCGCCTGAGCTGCATATTCGGGAGTCACTCCTGCTTTTGGTTTGAAATAATAGGTTGCAATTAAGTCATTCATGTTAGTGTTTCTCCAGACTCAGAAACTGGTTCTGCAACTCATCAAGTCCCCACCCAAGATATTCACGCATGATCGTGAAGGCAAGATAAGGCGGAATTGCTCCAGCTTCGGTAATTATCAGATCAATATATTCAGCCGGTGTAACATCAAATACCGGGTTTTTGACGCGGACAAACGGCAGTCCGGCAGCAATATCATCAGGAAGAACTTCGTTTGGTGGACGTTCCTCGATCTGTATGCGTTCGCCAAGGATCGTTCTCGGGGCAAACTTGTATGTTTCAGCGGTCACGATCACATTTTTGCGTGCCTCATGGGCACAGAGAGCGATCTGCGACGTGCCGATCTTATTCACAACGGCCCCATTTACGGTAATTGCGTCGGCCCCCACAATAACGAGATCGACCTCTTTCATCATGGATTTTACCGCAGAATCCACGATATAGGTCGTAGGGATCTCATGGTCATTGAGCATTTTTATGGTGATCCGTCCCTGATTCCACGGGCGTACCTCGGTCGCATAAACCTCGATATCTTTTCCCTGACGCTTCGCCTCGATAATACTCCCGAGAGCCGCACTTGAATTACAGTGCGTCATAATCACACTGCCGTCGGGAATATTGTTTGCTCCCATAACGGAAATCCGGTCAAGCGCGGTTCTGGATGACCAGATGAACTCGTTCGCTTTTTCCCTGAGATTCCGGCGTGCGGCCTCCTCATTCTTGGAAGAACGGACATCCCGCATAACGATCTGTATAGCATTTGGGAGAGAGACGGCTGTAGGCCGGGTCGCAAGAAGAAGGCCCGCCGCCTGTTCCATTTCGCGGATGAAGATCGATACATCTCCTGTCCGCGGAAGCGTCTCGGCATGATCACGAAGCGCAGAAACTGCTTCCCGGGCAATTTTTCCGGCGCCGCGTATCTCCATTGAGATGATTTTCTCAGCTGTGTCGTTGATGCTCATTTATAATACTGATTGAAGTCTAAGATTAAATAACTGAGGGTCAAGCCATGTTTTATCTCAAAGGGAGAGAATAATGTCGGTTGGTGTTGTTTTTGACAGTGCCGGAACGCTTCTGAAAACGAATCGTGCCGTGAAAAATATAAAGAGCGGGATACTCCTCAACGACAGTCCGGAAACGACGATGCTGACGTTCGAGGACCGGGACCGGATCCTCATTCTTCTGAATGTCAGTTCTACCGAAATGATGAAAGTCCCGCCGGAAAAAAATCTCTCAGAACACCTGAAAGAAACAGATGTGGTGTTTGGTATCAGCTGCGGGAGAAAAATCATTGATGCCGCGGATGTGGGAACGATTCTCTTTTCCGACCCGGTTTGCCGGGTTATTGACCTGCAGGAGGTTATCCGTGCCTGCTGGCAGATCGTTTCCAAAGAAGCCGAGTCATTTGCCATGAATTCCGGTGTCATCATAAACCTCCGGACAAGAGAAATCGAATTTACGCTTGCAGCTGCAGGCTATCCGTTTCCCGGCGTAAGAGAGATGATCTCTACGCTGCATCAGAAAGGAGTTGCTGTGTACGTTGCTTCAGGGGACCGGGCCTCGAAACTTGAACAGATCGCGGATAAAATCGGGATTCCGCGTGAACGTGTTCACGGCGTAGCGACTCCGGTAACAAAAGCACGGATCGTAAAAAGTCTCAAAGGAGAATACGACATGGTGGTGATGGTCGGTGACGGAATCAATGATCTCTCTGCCATGCGGGCGGCTGATGTATCTATTCTGACAGTTCAGCAGAAAGGAGAACGTCCGGACGTACTCTGCAAACAGGCAGGATACATCATTGACGACATACGTGATGTGGTTCCGATCATCGATAAGCTGAACGCTGATATTGAGTGAAAGCAGTCATGAAGCAGGGATATGCACTAATATGATATCTTCAATATTATCATCAGATTCAGGCACCATCTGCAGGATGAGTAAGGCAATCAGCAATCAAAAATCATACCTCCCTCCGGCCCGCTTCTAAAAACTAATAACTCCGTAAAACAAACACATACCATTATAGAAGGAAGAACATATGACAACCCCGTTTATTACGATAAAGGACCTCATCATGGACTTTCCAGCCTCTACGGAAGATTGTGACGAGAAATCAACCGAGATGGTCAGGGTCCTGGATAACATCAATCTGGAACTCTCTGAAGGAGAGATCGTTGGTGTGATCGGCAGAAGCGGCTGCGGCAAAACCGTACTTATCCATCTGATCCGAGGAATCGACCAGGCCCCAACTTCCGGAAAAATTATCTATCATATCTCCCGCTGTCCAAAATGCGGCAAAATCGAGTTCAAGAGCAGTGCAGGAAAACCCTGTCCTGCCTGCGGCGAAACACTTATTGCAGAAGATGTTGATTTCTGGGAACCCCAAAACGAGAAACTCAAATCACAGATAATGGCAAGGACCTCGCTGATGTTCCAGCGGACATTTGCGCTCTACGGGGACGATCGTGTCATAGAAAACGTGCTTCGTGCACTTGACGACATAAACTATCCTTCAGAAAAAGCCATCAGCCGGGCAGCCGACTTACTCGACGAAGTCAGACTCTCCCACAGAATGATGCACATATCACGCGACCTCTCCGGCGGTGAAAAACAGCGGGTCGTCCTCGCCCGTCAGCTTGCTCGTGAACCGCTCTTCCTTTGTGCGGACGAGCCGACAGGAACACTCGATCCGAAAACAGCGAGGATCGTCCATGATCTTTTAAAGAAAGCCGCCAAGGAAAAAAATATGGGAATGATCGTCACCTCCCACTTTTCCCAGGTTCTTGAAGATGTCTGTGATCGGGCCGTCCTCCTGGATGACGGAAAGATCACCAAGATCGGCACTCCTGACGAGATCGTCGAGGAGTTCATGAAGGGATACCACGACGACCGCGTATATACCGACCAGATCTTCGGCGATCCGATCGTCCGTGCTGAACATCTGCTCAAAAAATTCATCGCTGTTGACCGGGGTGTCATCAACGCGGTAAACGATATTTCCTTCGAAATCAATGAACGGGAGATTTTCGGGATCATCGGCGTATCCGGGGGAGGAAAAACCACGCTCTCTAAAATGATCGCCGGTCTTTACGAACCGACATCAGGTAAACTCGAAGTCAGGATCGGCGACGAATGGGTCGATATGTCAAAACCCGGATATCTCTTCAGGGGAAGGGCCAAACAATACATAGGACTCCTTCACCAGGAATATGACCTCTATCCCCACAGAACGATCATTGACAACTTGACTGACGCGATCGGCTTAGAGTTCCCCACGGAACTTGCGACCCGCAAAGCACTCATCACTCTTCGGATGGCAGGATTCACCGATAAGAAGGCAAAAGATGTTCTTCACAGACTGCCGGCAAGCCTTTCGGAAGGAGAGAAGCACAGAGTCGCTCTCGCACAGATCCTGATCCGTGAACCGCGCATCATCCTCCTCGACGAGCCGACAGGAACGATGGATCCCATCACCAAAGTTGATGTCAAGCACTCGATCATGCATGCACGCGAAGAGATGGAAGAAACGTTCGTCATCGTTTCCCATGACATGGAGTTCGTGCGTGATGTCTGTGACCGGTGCATGTTTATGCGCGGCGGAAAAATCATTGATATTGGTCCAACCCACGAAGTGCTGAACAACCTTTCCGAGGATGAAAAGATCGTTATGAGAAATGCGGTCGAGAAGGAACGGGCACGGGCAGAAACCGGGATCCCGAAAAAGGTGACCCTGGCAGGAGGAGCCCCCGAGGCAGAAGCGACCGAGGGAGCACTACATGAAACGACCGACGAAATGTTCGAGATGTAGGTCAGGATCATGACTGACATCCGGATTTTTCTCAATGGTGAGCAGAAAACCGTTCCAGAAACAACAACCGTTAAAGATCTCCTCCCGGTGCAGCCGGAAGGGACCTCTGTCGTTCTTCTTTTACCCGGAAGCGTCTCCCGGGAAATGACGCCGCATCTTCGCCTGACCACAAGCGCTGGGAACATCGTCATCGAACTTACGAAAAAAACACCCTTCCCTCTGCCGACTGGAGAGGTCGATCAAAATCTGCGTGTCCACTTCGGGGACAGAAATGCCGTATCGTTTGGACCGTTTTCTCAGGAGTTCACTCCTGACAAAACATCATACCATTATGAAAGAGGCATGGTCTGTCTGGGTTCAGGCGGTTACGATTCGAAGAACGCCTATCTGACATTTTCCCGCAGAGAGCATATTGGAGATCACGGAGCCGCAAAAGGCGGAGCGATTTTAGGCAAAGTCATTTACGGTCTTGGGATCATGAACCTCTGGAAAAATGGCGACACCATTACCCGGATAGAGCAGGAGTTTTCCAGCACGGATTCGACCAATGCAAAGGTGACCTCAGACCTCTCGACCGAGGTGAAGGACGGGATGCAGATCTTATCCGAACTCATCATCACCGCAGAAGGATACCAGGAAGATCATACTGAGATCGACTGTACGTGCGCAGACTCAGTCGAGCATATGCTTTTCTGCCTGCGGGAAAACAGATTCCGGATCGACCGGACCGCGTCCACCTACATCAGAGATCATACTGAAGGAAAACTCTACGTTCTGCAGGAACGCCAGAAACCCAGACGTGAAGGGACCGTTACGGTACGAACAGCCGGAAAAGACTCAGGCAGTTTGTATATTTACGCACGCGACGTTCAAAGCAATCAACATCACACGCGGACAGGATCGGTCACGCGGGGAATAGAACTCGCCAAATTTTCAACCGAAAAAACGGTTCTTTCGGTCAGACCGATCCCTGAACTCCTTGACCTGCGCGGTCTCCCTCTCGGGGAAGCGGTCAGTCTTGTAAAAAAACGCGGACTGAAAGTGATGGCAGACAACAAAGATGTGACCGGGCGGGTCGTCATCAGTCAGAAACCGGAGACGACCCTTGAGGTCCTGAAAGAGGGGAAAGTCTCGCTCTTTACCATGAGTCTTGAGAATGTTATCGATATCTCGCTTGATTATAAAAAAGCCCCGCAGTCGGTCGATATGTTCCGCCGGGTCACCGGACTGAAGAAATATGCAGTCGGGACCATGCCGTTTATTTACAATCTTGATGATGAGATGTACCTTTTCAAGCCTCCGTTCTCGACAAACACGAACATCATCCCGGAGAACACCCCGAAAAAACCGGTCAAGACCAATACTCTCGCACTGACAAACGACTCGCGGCAAGCGGTCGGCATGGTCGGCGTACGAGTGGTCGAAAACAAAGAGTACGGACCGACCGGAGAACCGTTTGGGGGAACGAACATCATCGGAACCATAATCGACATGGAAAAACTCCCTCTGATGAAGGAAGGCAAGGTCATCTACTTCAGGGAGGTCAAAGAGTGAAACCGTATGTCCCCGAGTATGTCGGGACCGTAACGAAGTATGTATTCGTGGATTCGCCAAACACCACGCCCCAGGATATTGCAACGGCCGCATACGAGATAGCCCAGGGAGTCATGATCAAAGAGACCTGTTTCGGGTGTCAGATCACTGGTTCCCCGGAGGATGTCGATCGAATCGTTGACCATCTGCGTGTTCTTGATCCCTATCGGATCTTCATAAAAGACCGGGGATTTCCTCCGGGAGATCCACGGAGATGCCGCGCCGATCTCGGCGGCGCCAGACCAGGATATCTCGGGCACGAATACGAAATGAGTTTTATCAGATATATCTCCCACGGACTGGAAGAGACCGAGGGGATGAACAAGACCTCACTCAAAAAAGCTGCAGGGGAAGCTCTGCCGCTTGAAGAACCGCTCGATGCGGATGTGCTCGAAAAACTCTTTTCGGAGGGATAATAATGGCAAAAGTATTCATATATCCGGCAACCAGCCTCATCTTATCCGACCTTGTAGCGAGGTACGGTCACGAACCGCTCGGTTCGGCGCTTTCGATCCGCGAACATGTCCAGACACCGGGTTTTGATTCACCGCCGATCCAGATGACCTCGGAAGATCCCCAGAAAGGTCTGAAATGGGCAGCGGTCGAGGTACCGTCGGGAATCCGGGGACGGATGGCCCTCTACGGCCCTCTTGTGGAAGAGGCTGAGGCAGCCATCATCATCGATGAGCCGGATCTTGCATTCGGCTGTATGGGCTGTGCACGAACAAACGAGCTTCTGGCATTCATACTCCGGGAAAAAGACATTCCGAGACTTGAACTGAGATACCCAGCTTCAAAAGAGGAAGGGGTGACGTTTGTCGCACAAATCAAACAGTTCCTGAAGGACTTGGAGAAGAAAAATGAATAAGAAAGAGCAGCCGGTACGAATTGCCCAGATAACCTGCGGAGCAGAATACAGCGGGATCCAAAACGAGATCACTTCCGCAGCAGAGACCGTCGTGGCAAAGATGTTTTACCCTGATGTTGCCTTAAAGGATGTAAAACGCGCCTACAAAGACTTCGGTCTTCCGGTGAAAAGCCCGGATCTGAAACTTGCCATCGCACGTGCCCAGGCAATCGTGGAAGGGAGGATCGAGGCGGACGGTATCTTCATCGCAAGCTGCTTCCGCTGTGCAGAAGCGGCTATCGTTCGAAACGAACTCCGCAGATATATCATCGAGAATTCAAAGATTCCGGTCGTATCCTACTCGTTTAACGAACGAACCGGTGCATCTACCCTTCTGACCAGACTCGAAGCCCTTTCTACAATCGCAAAACGCCGTTCCCTGATGGCGCGTGAGGTCCAGGTCGGAACGACGATGGGTGTGGACTCCGGCTCTTCGACCACCAAATGCATCATCATGCAGGATAACGAGATCATCGGAACAGGATGGAGACCGACCACCGATGTTCTGAAAAGTGCAGACGAGGTCATCGCTCTCGCGCTTGAAGAGTCAGGACTAAAAATCTCTGACATCGAAGCCACCGGATCCACGGGATACGGAAGGTTCCTTGTCGGCAAACATATCAAAGCTGATCTCATTCAGGAAGAACTCACCGTCAACTCAAAAGGAGCGGTCTACCTTGCAAACGCCCAGAAAGGATTTGCAACCGTCATCGACATCGGCGGTATGGATAATAAAGCCATCAGTGTGAACGACGGGATACCCGGATCATTCACTATGGGAGGCATCTGTGCCGGAGCGTCCGGACGTTTCCTCGAGATGACCGCAAAGCGTCTCGACGTTGACATCACCAAGCTTGGTGCATTATCTATGGAAAGCGACGGCGGGGAGAATGTGCCGATGAACAGTTATTGTATCGTCTTTGGCACACAGTCTCTGGTCAATGCTCTTGCATCAGGCTACAAACCCGCAGATGTTGCCGCCGCGGCATGTCACAGTGTTGCCCAGCAGGTATACGAACAGCAGCTCCAGGAAATTGATATCAAAGAACCGGTCATAATGGTTGGCGGATCAGCCCTCATTCAGGGACTCGTCCGCGCCATGGGCAGAATACTCAGAACAGAGATCGTCGTACCCCATCATGCCCAGTATATCGGGGCAGTCGGCGGGGCATTGATCTCCTCGGGCTTTGTTGATAAAAAGGTGAAGGAGGCGTAAATGGCAGGTTTGGACTACTTCGAGGTGGAATGCACCGAAGACGGATCGGACAACTACAATAAAATCGCGACCACCGTACTGCAGAACCACAACCTGCTCAGTATCGTGGAAGGACTTCACATTTACATCGACCCGAAATATCCCCTTTTTGTGGCAACCGGGTTCATCCGTCCGCCGCGTTCGGTGATAAAGATCTCGGATGTAGGCAATGTATTGATTCAGGAAAATCAGGCAACGATCGCAGTCGGAGATGAAACCTATCTTGCCGCGATGCTGAAAATGCTGTGGCTCAAACTTGGTCACGACAATGTCGATCAGCCGGACCGGTTCACCGTCATCATCAAAAACGTGGAAATTCCAAAGGATCTGAGAGACTGGGTAGTCATCGACCCGACCCAGTCACTCTTCAAAGATCTGATCTATGCGATCCAAGTGATCGCCCCCGAAGGCTTCAAGGTCCGGCGGGAGAACTACGGAAAGAACCGGTTCTCATTTGCCGCGAGCGAAAACACCATCCCTGCAGAAGTTGTCGAGAAGATCATCGCTGACAGATTCGCGAAAATGGAGGAGGCACTGAAATGATTCTTGTACCGATCACCTACAAAGGAGGGGTGTACCGTCTTGACGAGATCATCGATTACATCGAGGATCTCGGCGGCTATATCGTCCAGAGACACAACATTGCAAGCGAGGTCGTTCTTCAGGTCCTCATGCCGAAGGAGGACATCAAACGGCTCATCACCTTCTCCCGGCCGCTCGCAGGAGAGATCCAGGAGTCCCCACTTGTTGGAACCGAGATCGCGGTGGTCATACCGAGTCTCGAAATCCATCACCTTCCCCATTCTGCATGCGACGTTGCCGAGTATCTGCGGAGCCACGGCTCGAAATCGAACATGATTGGTATGGCACGCGGTTTTGGAAAACGCATCGCTCAGATGAATGACGAGGAACGGGATATGATCAACGAACATGATCTCGCGATCTTCGTGCTTGGCAACTTTGCCTCCTGTATCGAAACGAAGTTCCCGAAGTTTCGACCCGGCATCACTGTCCCTATCATCCTGACCGGGGGACCTGAGAGAGAGATCCTCGAAAAACAGACCGACCCGCCGGTTTCCGGATACGTCGGAGGACTCGGACGGTTTATGCACCGGACCCAGACGGAAGCGGACATTCATCGACTCGATCTGGTGATCGATGAAGTAATAAAATTCGTGGAAATGCGCCGGCAGGAGATAGCAAATGATCCCCTCTCGGTCTCTCCGGCCAAACTCCAGGCACTCATCAAACAGGAACTGCCGGAGATCGAGGAGGTCTACTCTCCGTCCCCGATAGCAGTCCAGCTCAATGGTCTGCGGGTAAAACTTTCTTACCCGGAATATGCACAAAAGGTCCGGGATCTTGTGATCGAGGATGAAGTAAAAGTCGGCGATGTGGCAGACGTTCTGCCTTCACGTATGCGGGATTATATTCTTATTCGCATAAAGTCGCTTTCAGAAACAAACATAGTGGTATAAATCATGGTAGAGATTGAAATGAATTTTGAAGAGGCGATCGCCGAAGTACAAAAGAACGGAGTGAAACTTACAGCCGCCGAGTGGCTGGGAAGGATCGAAGCGGAGTACGGAACATCGCCTCTGATCTATCAAAAACTGGAGGCCTGCCCCGAAGCTCTTATTTCGCATCTTTTATACAAAAATGCGGTGACGCAGGCAGGAGCACTTCCGCCGAAAACCGTTGAACTCATCAGCCTTGCAGTAGGAGCGGCATTACGGTGTGATCACTGTACCACTTATCATATGCAGGTCGCAAAGAAGATGGGGATCACGAACGAAGAAATTTTAGAGGCGGTTTTGGTTGCAGGTCTTCTCGCAAACTCATCGGTCCTCGCAAATGCTTATCGTCTGGTCGTGCCTGAGAAGGAACAGTGCGTCGGGACCTGCGCCATACAATAAAGGAGATTAAAACTCGTTTGGATGAAAAAAACGGGAGAATGATTTCCTCATCTGACTTTTTTCATCCGGATTAATTATTTCTCATTCTGAGTATTTACCCCCATACTCTTCGCCTCGTCATCACCCAACATCAGAACGTTCATTCTCCAGCGAAGAAGGAAAATCGGGAGCGTTCCGAGAATAATGATGATGCCGGCAAAAATCACATCATTCATCGTCGCACCGGCCAAGACTTCCCATCAGCCAATAGGTGATCGCCGGAAGTTGTTCGTTCGTGTCAGCGACCAGTTTGATATATGACGTCGATGCGGAGAAGAGACTCCCTACCAGTATACCTGCAAGAACCATGCTTAGGGTGGCACTCCCTTTCGTCATACGACTGACAACATAGGCGACCAACACAGCGATCGCAAGGATGGTGATCATGCCGCTGCCAAGCGACAGATAAATGGCAAGACATGCACCAAATCCCGCGCCTGCTGATGCTCCGAGAATATCTGGAGAAAACAGCGGGTTCTGGAACATTCCCTAATAGGCAGCTCCCGCCGTGGAAAGTGCGGCCCCTACTAAGAGTGCAGCAAGGATCCGGGGAAGACGGATATTTATTACAACACTATACATGGCATAATCCCATGTATCGATACTCAAGATAAACTGGGACAGAAAACCCAGAACAGTATTTTGGATATCAGGGAAGGGACTTAAAACATAGGAGATACAGCCATAGACGGCCGATAAGAAGGCCGATATCAAAATCTGAAGAACATCGCCTATGGTTATGGAGAAACTCCCGACCACAAAGGAAAGTAGAATACATACCACTGCTGCAAGAATGAGAAGTATGAACCTAAGTTTATAGTTTGGTTGTTTCCGATTCTGAACGGTCAGAAATTCAACAAGTTCCGACATAAGTTATAATATTTACATCCCAAAGAGATATTAAGAATTCACAGTAAATCCGAAAAAGTTAAATATTTATAATTAACCAAACGGTAAGAAGATTCACTGGGAGAGGTATTAATACCTCGGAAATAAATATTATCACACAAAGGAGGTATCATTTGGCACGGAAAAAAGAGTTTGATCCGTTAGGCGGGTCGATTGGCAGTGAAAAAATAAAAAAGGCGAAAAAAGACAATACGGTTCTCGGGTCGAAAGGACATACCGATTCATCGAGTGTCTACGATGAAATGGATTATACACCCATATCTGATAGCTATACCGATGCTTTGACGACAAGCGGAGCATCGGACAAACCAAAAAAACGAGGACTTTTTTCCGGGATCTTCGGGCAGAAGAAATCACCAAGAGCGTCCGGTCCGGCAAGAAAATCAGCATATGAGTCGGATTTCCCGATCATAGATGATTCCGGGATACCCGAGACAGAAAAATATTCTCACGTGGTGACGGATATCCGTGAAGATGACATCTTTGAAGAAGAAACTCTGGAGATGACCGAACCAGCGGTTCCCGATGCAGAACCTTTTGAAGAAACATATCCGAAGTCTCAGCCGTTCATCGCAGACGAACCGAAGATCAGAAGATCAACAGAAAAAACGGCTCATTTCTTCGTCGAAGAAAAACCGAAACCAAAAAAACAGACGGTGAGATATCACCCGAACGTCTGTTACCTGTGCGGAGCGGATTCCGCAGTCCCGCATCAGCAGTTCAGATTCGGGGGAGAATCTGACACGGAAAACACCGTCCCCCTCTGTAAAACCTGCATGCGTGCCGTAACAACGCTGATGAAATACCGTGATCCTGCAGATGAACGGGAGATCAAAAGCGAATGGAGGTCTCTTTCGCCCGGCCTGGATGAGAAACGTGCTGACAACATCATCAGTACTGGACGCAGAAATTACTAACAACAACTCTTTTTTGAGTGACAACACAAAATGAATATCCATTAATACATCCGAAAAACAATAAAGATGTATATGGAAAAATTACGTCTGAGTGCAAAACAATATCTTATTGCAATAACAGTCGGAATTGCCTGTTTTTTGCCTCCGTTCATCGGAGAAGCAACAAACATCGCCCTCCCAAATATGCTTAATGGGCTGGGATATACGATGGGACCCGACTACTGGGATATTTACGGATGGATCCTTACTGTATACCTGCTCACATCCACGATTTTCCTTATTCCTGCGGCAAGACTTGCCGATAAATTCAGCAAGAAGTGGTTCTTCTGCATAGGTGTCCTTCTGCTCGGCATAGGATCTCTCGGAGTTGGTATGTCAACTTCAGGTGAGATGGTCCTTGCCATGCGCACAATCGAGGGAATCGGAAATGCATTGATGTTTGGAACCGCGATAGCTTTGCTTGCTTCAGCAGTGAAGGTCGAACTCCGTGGTACCGCGATCGGATTGGCCATGACCGGAGTATTCATGGGACAACTCGCCGGACCTCTGCTTGCCGGGGCCCTTACCGATGTCTTTGGATGGTCGATGGTGTATCTTATCCTCTGTCCGGTTGCACTTCTTTCCTTCATTCTTGCAATTCCCTTCATTCCAAAAGACCACCCGACAGATACGGGACGATATGACTGGATCGGCGCGATCCTCTTCATGGTGGGAATGGGTCTTGCCCTCTATGGATTTTCCAAACAGCCAAACACACAGGCACTCGCACTTCTTGTCTCCGGGATCTTTCTGCTGATTGCCTTCTTTTTCTATGAAAAGAGGAATGGAAATCCCCTTATTCCAATCAACCTGATTCTCCACAACAGAGAATTCACCTTCAACAACTCCGCAAACCTGCTGTATTATGTGGCGATCTATGCAATGGGTTCCCTTGTCTCGCTCTATATAACAAATGTCTGGGGGATCACAGATGCGCTGCCCCGTGCTCTCATCGTCACCACACAGGGACTGATCCTTGTGCTCTTCACGATCGTGGCAGGCAGATTCTATGATCACCTTCTGCCCAGATGGCTTCTCGTATTCGGCGCACTTCTCACCATTGTCGGTATAGCAGGAACATTCGTTATGGGCGCCGCGTCCGCTGAACCAGTCTGGCTGATTGGCGCAATCCTCTGTGCAAGTATCGCAGCATTTGGTATCGGCTCTCTGATCCTCACCACAATCGACCGGCTCATCAAGCATGCCCCGCCAAAATATGCAACGACCACGGGACTTCTCATCATCAGTATAGGAATGATCGTTCTGCTTACCTGCGATACGGAGACCGCCATCTGGAGCATGATCGCTGTTCAGGCACTCTTCGGAGTAGGTATCGCCATCTTTGTCACACCCAACAGTACGGCAATCATGAACTCCGTGACCCCGCAGGAATTCGGTATGGCCTCCGGAACCCTTTCCACCACCAGAATGCTTGGAATGGCGATCTCGATCGATATCGTCTCCATTCTGAAAAACATCTTCCTTGCAGGAGCCTCGGACAACTACTCGGCATCCTTTCTCCAAATGCTGGACGGGACCGTGATTGCAGCCCTCGTTGTTCTTGTCATTGCAATGATCCTTTCCTGGACCGCAGGATCCAGAAAGAGCGCATAATCCAACATACCCAACCTCTCTCTTTTTTCTTCTGCATTCATGTTTCTACGGGAATACGGCCGCCACCGGAGACGAAACTGCCGCAGAAATGATTCTTGTGTGAAAACTTTGCACAAATCTCTGGAAAAACGATAGATCCCTTTTTATTTTTGTGAAGCGTAATGAAACATATGTCCATTGACACTCACCGGTATTTTTTTAACACCGGCAATACTCTTCCGATTCAGCGCAGACTCCTTGCACTGCAAAAACTCCGGGTATCCATAGATGCCCATGAACCGGAAATCACGGCAGCTCTTTTTTCTGATCTTGGAAAATGTCCGTTCGAGGCATACGCATTTGAGATCGCACCCGTCCTTCACGAGATCGATTATCTGATCAAGCACACGCAAAAGTTCCTGAAACAGGAGAAGGTACGCTCTCCCCTGATGCTTTTTCCGGGAAAAACTGTCATCCGTCACGACCCGTTCGGTCTTGTCCTCCTTCTGGCTCCGTGGAATTATCCATTCAATCTCTTTATGATCCCGCTTGCGGGTATCATCGCCGGGGGAAATGTGGTTATCTGAAAAACATCCCGAAGATCCCCGGAGACGGGAAAAATCATCAGAACGATCCTTGCGAAAGTATTCCCCGAAGAATGGATCAGTATGGAAGAGGAAGTCGATCTGGATGCACAGTATGACTCCATCTTCTTCACCGGGGGAAACGAAACGGGAAAAATGATCGCCGAAAAGGCGGCAGCTCATCTCACGCCGGTGACCCTGGAACTTGGCGGGAAAAAATGCCTGCATCGTCGATAAGACGGCAAAAATTGCCGCAGCCGCAAAACGGATCGCCTGGGGAAAGTTTGCGAATTCCGGGCAGACATGTATCGCCCCGGACTATCTGCTGGTACACAGTTCCGTGCGGGACGAACTCGTAACTAAACTCAAAGAAGAGATCGTCAACCTCTACGGAAGTAATCCGGCAACAAACAGCGACTACGGAAAGATCGTCACCAAGGATGCATATGACCGCCTGGTCTCATTTGAAACACCGGACAATCTCATCTTCCGTGCCGGAGAGCACAATCCCGAAGGAAGAAAGATCGCGCCGACGATTTTGTCCGCCGGTTTTTCCGACAAAATCATGCAGGATGAGATCTTCGGTCCGATCCTTCCGGTCCTCACCTGGGAAAAAATAGATGAGCTTGAACAGCTGATCAAAAAGGATCCGCTGGCTCTGTACATTTTTTCGGAGAACAAAACCTTCTGCGACGTCCTCCTCGATCATCACCCGTCAGGCGGAGTCTGCATCAATGATGTGATGATGCATGTCGCAAACCAGAATGCACCCTTCGGCGGGGTCGGGACGAGCGGGATGGGAAAATATCACGGAAAGGACTCGCTGGAAACATTCACTCGGAAACGCACGGTCGTGATCAGCAAAACAAAACCCGATCCCAAACTGCGGTATCCTCCGTACACCGAAAAAACGCTGAAGCTGGTAAAAAAGTGGCGTAAAAGACTGTTTTAAATGGTGAAGAGATGCCGGTCTCCGTGGATCGAAAACAGACCGGCACGAACCCCGCAGTCAAGCCAGCCGTACCCGTAGGAAAACAGCACCAGAGCATTGATGAGATCGTCCGGAAGATGAACTGCCCCCTGGGTCAGATACGATTCGGCAGTCGCATGGATCGTAGATGCCGCAGCATACATCGCGGTCTCCGGATCGGGCGCGTGGGCAACACCATCCAACGCGTTCGTCAGCATTCTCTGATATCGGTAGGTCTTCTTATAATGATGCTCAGCAAGAGATTCCGGGAGACAGTCATCGATCTCTGGAGGAGTCGACGGCGAGCCCGCAAGGTACCCAAGATAGCGTCCCGCGTCCAGCCAGCCGTACCCGTACGCAAACGAGGCAGCAGCGTTGACCAAATCACCTTTTTTGAAAAAAACTCTGCCGTCCGATGCATAACATGAAACCATCTCGGCGATCTCATCAGCGGTCTGTCCAAGAACCGTGTTGTTTGGCACGGTCTTCTCAGAACCCGAATCCTTTGCAAAGACTTTCCCGTATGCATCGATCAGCATAGACCCGCAAACCTCTCAAGATATTCACGCTCGATGTCGTGAAGCTGGCCAGGGACGATTAAGATATGCAGTGGAGAGCCGAAATCAAATGCTTTCATCTCCACAGCATTTCCTGCATGAACCACCGGATCAGGAGATCCCGCACGGGCGATACCGACATACAACGGAATTTCGGCACCCACGCGACGTGCCTGCTCCTCTAAAAGTTCGACGGCCTCGGAGATCTTCATGTACCGTTCCTTATCCTTCTGGATATCGAGAAACACCAGCGTGTGGAGATTTTCCATCAGGTTTACCGAGATGACCTCTATCGGGGTCATCGAGAACCATTTCCCGTAAGGGAACGGAACAGAAACGGATTTGCCGAACCGGTAATTCTGCAGACCGGAAAGACCGCAGACCGCGGTTGTTATCGAGGCACCGTGAATGATTTTAGTCTGAATGTTTCGATCAGCCGCCCGGATACGGAGATCTGAATGGGTCGTTGCGATCATAGAGTCACCTGCGGTCAGAAAAACCGCGTTTCCTGATTCTGCGGCATCAAGGATCTTATCTGCATGGATCTCCACATCCTCCCGGTACAGAGGAGTGATCTTTTTACCGTAGAATGCTTCGAGCCGTTCGATCGGGGCACCGGTAAGAACCGAGGTATACACTTCCAGAAACACCGTGTCGGCGGATTTAATCGCATCCATACCCCGGACCGATACGTCATATTTGTCAAAGAGGCCAAGCCCGATAAAAGTCAGCATTGTTACTAACCTGTTGGCTCTCGCTCATGTTATTTTTATTGAGAAGGAGAGGAAATCTCTCCTCAAAACAGCATGAAAACAAAATGCAGAAGTGCACCGAGCGAAGTGCCGAGCAGAAGAGTGAACACCGTGATAAGAGCGGCCGCTTTTACCCCGATTTCCCTCATGAGAACGGCTATTGTAGATATACACGGAACGAAGAGAACGCACACCAAGGCAAAGATATAGAGCTGACTGCTCGAAAGGATGGAAGCAAGATCGGTCGTTCCCCCCATGATCGCGAGTGTTTCAAAGGCCATCTCTTTTCGAAGGATCCCAAACATTAGAGCGGTGAACGCAAATCCGGGCAGCCCAAGAACCGCGGTGGAAATCGGATCAATGAACGACTCGAACATCGTGACAAGTCCCAGGTACTCGAAGATCCCCAGAAACACACTGCTGATCAGCAAAAGCGGCATAGCAATGTACAGGAACTCGCTGACACGCATCCATGCTTTTCTCACCACATACTTCGGGATCGGCCGACGCAACTGAGCCATCTCGAGGATCATCCCGTACTGTTCACCAGGCGTGATCCGGGAAAGAACACAGCCGATAACGAAAACGAGGATGAAAACGATCCCATAGATGGAAAACGCGGCGCCGAATCCTATGAAGGAAGCCACGATACCGGATATCACAACGGTCCTCGCTGAGCAGGGAAGCATCGTCACGAGAACAGAGGCAATGACCCGTTCACGCCTGGTCGGAAGAAAACGTGTGCTCATGATCGCAGGTACACTGCATCCAAAAGAGAGAACGAGCGGAATGAGCCCCTGACCGTGGAGCCCTAATCTGTGCATTCCCCGATCCGCAAGGAACGCGGCTCTGGTAAGGTATCCGGTGTCCTCCAAAATCGAGATGAAGATGTAGAACAGAAACACGTAGGGAAACGCGATCCCGAGACCCGACATAATGGCAAGGATCACCGCACCGCCTACCGTATCCAGAAACGGCGCGAGATTCAGAGCGTGGAACGGATCCAAGAAGTATGTCGTCATCACGCTTATGATGGCCTCTTCCAGAAATCCCCCCAGAAGAAAAACGACCCCAAGGATGCCGACCATCGTGATGATCAGAATGGGAATGCCGGGAAAACCCCTCGTCAGGAGTGAGTCGAGATCGCGGCGTTTCTTTTGTGGAGCTAAGGTCGTCACCTCTTCGGAGATCGCCTTTGCCGTGTTGTGCCGGTTCGCCCCGATGATCTGATAAGGTGACATCATGTGCCGTTTCTCGATCTCTTCTGAGATTGCCGAGGCACTTTCCATCACCTCAGGAGAGAAAGAACTCAGGGAAATATTTTCCAGAGCAAACATTGACTCTGCTTCCGAAAGATTATGATACTTCTGCAGGCTCTTTGCCGCCGCTTCGATGTGATGATCGTATCGCGGAACGATCCCTGGCACGGGTAGCTCATCGCCGATAACATAGTCGGCGATCTTTTCCAGATTTTTTCCTTCGGTCGCAATAGTCTCGATCACCGGAACCCCGAACTTTTTCGAAAGCGTATCGGCATCGATGATCTTCCCGGCGGATCGTGCATCATCCATCATATTGAGCAAGATCACCAGAGGTTTTCTGATCTCGGCTGCCTGCAACAGAAGATACAGATTTCGCTCGAGATGTTTGGCATCTAAAACTGCCACGATCAGATCTGCGTCTCCGGTGATAAGATACTCTCTGACGAGTTTTTCCTCATCGGATTTTCCTGACAGCGAGTAGATGCCCGGCAGGTCCGTGAGAGAAAACTCCGTGCCGTTGTAACGGACGATTCCCGACATCAGTCCGACAGTGGTTCCCGGATAATTGCTCACCTCGACACCAAGACCGGTCAGGTGGTTGAAGATGAGGGATTTCCCAACACTGGGATTCCCGATCAGGACTGCCCGACACATCATTGCGTGTTGCACCGCTCGACCATAATATTCTCGGCGACCTCGGGACTTAAGGCGATATCGCATCCTTTGACGGTTATCACGACCGCATTATTGTCGAGCTTGCGTCTGAGTGTTATCAGTTCGTCGGGAATGACCCCGAGATCAATGAGACGACGGTGTTTAGCAAAGCACCGGATCATGGAAACATACAGGAGGGAACCTTCCTCGCACTCGGAAAGAGACACGATGGGATTGCGTTTCGTGAGTCGAGCATGTCCTTCATGTTCCTGGGAACTGCTCATTTCCAGATGGGCGGCATGTCTTCCCCAAGGTCTGCCGCGACCGGATTTGTGTCCCGGACCGCGCTTTTCCAAAAACGTGTCAAGACGCTCGATCGTCTCCGTGGAAATGCTGTGTTCCATGAGGCATGCCTCTTTTGATGCATGATCCGGTTCATTACCAAGAACGTCGGTGAGAAAACTTGTCAGGACCGCATGCTTGCGCGCAACCTGCGCCGCCTTGACGACCCCCTTATCGGTGAGTGAAAGTCCACGGGCAGACTCGGTGAGATACCCTTTGTCTTTGAGGCAAGTGACCGATTTGCTGAGCCCTTCAGTGTCGCCGTGTGCCAGATCTTCCAGATTCGAAACCTTTACCGTCTCTTTTCCGGTATTGAGTATTGCTTCGAGAATATCTTCTGAGAGTTCAAAGGTCATTACTATCTTAGTATCTTTTTTCTCAGAATATCTAAGTTATGCCTTTGACATCATTTTGGAAAAGAGAGATTTGGGTTTTTCAACAGCGGAACAGGTCTCCACGAATTTACACCAGGAACATTACGGACCCCGGACAACTTTCGGAATCCCCCCTTTCGTTACTTTTTCTGCTGCCCGTAGTGCCAGAAACAGAGCACGTCTGTCCTTTGGCTCCACAACAACACTGCGTATAGTTCCCGAACTGAGATACTCGACGCTCCCGTAGAGGGGTTTTCCAAACATCTCTTCAAGACAGAACGCGTAGCAGACTACGCGGAGCCGGTCGGAAAGGTAGACGCCGCGTGTGGGAGCGGACCCGCTTTTTACGAGGGAAAAACTGTCATCAAAGAACCGGTCGACCTTCCCGAAGATACCGTATTTTTCAGAAAAAACCGACACATCATACCGTTCAGCCTGACGCCAGGTCACTTTGCTACAGGCAGCGACCATCTTTTCGAGGTATGAGAGCGCAGGCTGATCCTCATGCACCAGGTTTTTCAGTCCCCCTCCCAGATATCCTCAGCCGAGAGGATATCCCCAAGATAATAAGATATTTGTTTTGCGACCGTGTATGCGATCGGTTCTTCGTAGGGGATATCAATGGATTTTGCCAGGTAGAGCTGCATGGGAAAAGTTCCTGCTTTCACCACATCTGTTACAGAGATTTTCTCGTCCGGCATAATGACTCAATAGACATAAGTTCGTTCAACACACTATTAATAATTATGGCAGGTAACGAACTCAACATTCAGATCCCTCAGAACCTTGACCCGGTTTACAGTAATATGATTCAGATCGCATTCAAGGATGATGAGTTCACAATGATGTTTTTACACCAGCTTCCGGTGGCAAATCAGGCAAAAGCAAAGGCGATCGTCGCGATCAGCCCGACACACGCGAAGAAACTTCTGGGAGCTCTGCAGAAGAGTGTGAATGATTACGAGGCGAAGTTTGGACAGATCGCCAGCGGAGCGCATGCCGAAGGAGCCGATACGCCGACTCTGCAAGGATATTCATAAATCAATAACCTATTTATTGTCTAACAGGCAATGTATTTAAGCACATAATGTGCCGTCGTGGCTTAGCGGTATAGCGGCTGATTCGTAATCAGCAGGCCGAGGGTTCAAGTCCCTCCGACGGCTTCGGGCAATCATATCCAAATCCCCTAAATCCATTTTATATCCCTATTCTATAGTTTCTTTTACGGGAAGTATCACAGCGCCCATCCGAGCCGACAGTAATTTTCATTATGTCAAACCTGCCTATGCAGACAGGTCATTTGAAAAGGTATTGATGGAAGACCGGATAATCTAGGATGACATTGATCTCAGGTATGAATTCATAACTGAGCCTCAGGCATCACCGAATATTGATCTTCTGAGAAAAAACAAGATAATTTATACTCTTGTAAACTGGAGACGCTTCATCTGCCTATTCAGAGATGCAAAAATTTCTGATATTAAAAGCAATTTCAGACCTGACATTGGCAAAAAGTGATAGAGGGGCGCCTTACAAAGTCAACACAATTCATGACTATGTAATGTTTCTGAAAAAATTATGCCTCTGGATGATTGAAAACAACTACTCAGATCTCCCTAAAGAGAAAATTTCCAAAAATTAAACCCCAAAAACCAGATTCAAAAACCAAACTTCCTGAACAAATGCTTTCAAAAGAAGATATATATGCGCCCATCAAGAGTATGCGAGTTAACTCATAACATACATATATATACTTTAAACTCGAAGATATGCACCATAGCGTAAAGTTATTAAAGGATTTTGACCATGACAACTATGAAAAATACACGGAAAAACCTCTTCTCAATTGTATTTGCAATGGCTCTGATCTGCCTTATCATTGCCACGATTATTCCTGCTGCAGCGGCCGCTGAAGCAGTGGATCTCGGAACAGCAGGAGATTATGTAATTCTCTCTAAAACTTGAATATCGACCACCGGAACAACACAGGTCACGGGAAATATGGGTATAAGCCCAGCGGCTGCGTCGTACATGACTGGATTTGCACTCAGCATGGATTCCTCAAATACCTTTTCTACCTCATCTCTGGTTGTTGGAAATATCTATGCATCGGACTATACTGCACCAACTCCAGCTAAACTTACAACAGCGATAAGTCATATGGAGGCAGCATACACCGCTGCTGCGGGAAGAACTCCTGATTTTACTGACCTCTATAGTGGAGATATTAGCGGTCAAACACTCGTACCGGGTGTATACAAATGGGGCACATGTGTTTTAATAAATACTGATGTAACCCTCGAGGGGGGAGTAGATGACATCTGGATCTTCGAGGTGGCGCAAGGAATAACCCAAGCGAGCGGTACGAGAATAATTCTTTCAGGGGGAGCACAATCCGGAAACATCTACTGGCAAGCGGCAGAGACTGTTTCGATCGGAACAGATGCGCACTTTGAAGGGAACATCCTTGCGATGACGCTGATTGAAGTGAAGACGGGGGCAACGGTTGATGGCCGACTCTTAGCACAGGCTGCAGTCACCCTAGATGCGAATACAATAACCCTCCCCCCTGTCGTTAGCGAGGTAGTCGTGACCGGAACACCGACTATTCCGATCCCAGGAAGTGGAGAGCCGGCAGTAATAGATACCTACACCGCAGTGGTCCTTGACCAGTTCGATAATGTAATGACAGGGGAGTCTATCACATGGGCTCTTCAGGCACCAGTAGCAGGTGTCAGCATTAACGAAACAGGTGTCGTTACTGTCGAAGATGCAGATACCACAACCGCAGGTACGTTCACGGTGGTTGCAACCTCCGTGACGGCTCCAACGATCACCGGAACACAGATCGTGAACCCTGTCAGATATCACACCGTCATTCACCAGCATCACACCATCATCCGGCTCAACAACCGGAAGTACTAATGTGCTCATCACCGGCACTGACTTTACCGGATCGGTATCAGTAACCTTGGGGGATGTATCTGCCACGAATGTGCAGATTATCAGCTCAACACAGATCACTGCAACGACTCCCGCACATATAGCAGGAGCAGCAGACATCGTTATCACCACCCCCTTCGGCATTGCAACAGCACCTTCAGCCTATACCTATGTAGCATACTCAGATGGCGGTGGCAACACTGACTCATCTGCACAGGAAAATGTTGGGGAGGCAACAACCCCAATGGTCACCCCGACCGTGACTCCGGTTGTGACTCCCTCCGGTCACGACCCCGGTGATTCCAACAGCGCCGACATGTGAGTTCCCATGGATGTATGTGATCATCGGTGTAATCGTCATCCTCCTGATAGCAGGTGGGGCTTACTACTACACCAAAAAAAATAATATTTTTTTATTTCATCCCCTTCTGGATTCGCCATAATTTTTAGCTCTCTTCAGAAAGGCAGTTATTCCCAGAATATTTTAGATAATAGTGATAATATTTATTATATTTTCAAATCAACTCTCAAAATAAAAGTTTTCTCAGTTAATAATAATAAACACCATCAATGCGGGTTCTGGCTTTATCTCCGAACAGCAGGATGTTATCCTGGAAATGAAGTTTGATAACATTAAATACTCTGTTATTTCCTCCTTGTTCAATAGAGCATAAAGAGCCATCCCATAAATTATGTTTTAACATGTAATACCCAAACGCACTATTTCCAGAGCCGGTTGCGGGATCTTCCAAATACCCAAATTTCGGCGCAAAAACCCTTGTATGTGCTATATTGCTTGTATCGACTGCGCTCATAGAAAAAGTTAGAATAATATCAATATTATTTTGCAGGCAAAATCCTTTAGATCGGGTTCATTTGGATAAATGGAGATTAATTTTTGGGTGGAGTTCAGCGGTACAATTAAAGTACGCAATCCGGCATCAATAATCTCAATTAGTAATTCCCCACTTATATCTTCATCGCACAAACTCAAGGGCGCAACAACATCTACTGGTTTCAGACAGGTAGCGAGATAATTGGGCTTAGGAGCAGAAATAAAAACAGCGTCTTGCTCTGAGATTCTGTTATAGACGGTTAATTGCCCCTTTTTGTTAGTATGTATAGGTATTTCACTACATTCAAAAAGGCTTGCTGTGATCTTAACTAAATTATACATACATGCGATCGTCCCATGCCCACAGAAACTTACTTCACCTTCAGAGGAGTAGTATGTTAAAAAAATACCATCGTGCCTGCTACAGTAAATCACTTCTGAAACAAAACCCTTGTGTTGTTGAGCTATCTCTAACATAGCTTCTTCGGATAACGTTTGGTTTTCATTTAAAAAAATGCAAGCGGCTGGATTGCCAGTGGATGTATTTGAGGTAAATGCGTCCACTTTCTGATGTGTGTATATCCCCATTTTTTCTACTTCTCCATTATGCTTTACTCATGCAAAATTATCTATTATAATCCCATTCATTATTGAAATTGTACCATTTATATAAATATGTACACAAGGTAAAAATGCAGGTCATACATTTAGGAGGAGAAATTGTGTCCGTGATACGTTTCCAGGCTTGGGTTTACCTACCCTAGGGATAAACGGCGTAATATCTGTGTATAATGCTCAAAATAGTATACTCATCCCTGCACACAACGACGAGTTTTTCCCTCTCATCTTTTCGAATCTTTTGATTGTTCGATGAGTTCATATTTTCGACGAATGGTCCTGGCAGACTGTCCAGGGGTTTTCGTGGAGGATTTCTGCCGCTTTATTTGTTCTTGTAAGGTTGAAGTGAACTCTGTCATATTTTTCTCTTTGCCCGTTCTTAGCTTTCGAGAACGCTTTTTCAAATACCAGACCCCGCATGACTGCATAGTGGTTCGTGCGTGGATTTCTCAATGCATTTTCCCGGGTACGTCCTGCGATGTTGTATAATAGTTCTCTAGCCTTAACTTACTTCGTGCCGCAAGACGGTTACCAGACCAAGTATGTTAACATCTTCCAACAGTTTTCTGGCGGGGTCAAAGTATAATTTCTGCGTACCACCATCCATTTTTGCATAGTATTATTAGAATAAATGACACAATAGACCTAAATAGCACATATAAGCAAAAAATACAAGAAAGCCGATGGTTAATAATCGTAAATGATATTTTCATGCGCTCTATATCGGGAGGAGCATCATTATGAAAACAAAACATTTACTCCTGAAAAAATCAGGGATATTTATTGTCTTTTGGGCGGATGTGTTTTTCCACGCCGTTTGAGATGTACACATATCGATATCCCTGCCACTCACCGTTTGGTTTTTTCACGTCAGTGAGCGTTTCCATCGCTTCAAGCCCGTCCTCATCATAGCATTCCAGGTCAAGGATCTCCTCTACTTCACCGGTCTCGGTGTTGTACCGCTCCCAGGTGACAATATTTTCCTCATCATACGCATCAACCTCATCCTCTTCGGGATTCTGCTTGGCATCGGATTTCTTAAACAGATTGAACATAGAGATACATCTCCATAAAAGATTAAATAATTACCTCTTTTTTCGAGGATAATCGGGGAGAAAGAAGATTACCGGTCGAGTAATGTTCTCGACACGATATACTCGCCGTGAGCTTCCCGGGTCGTTCCGACGATCAGCCAGGTCTGATCCCCATGCTCCTCGACGACACCTTTTGCTTCCAGCGTCTCACCTGTGAAACACTGACCGCAGTAAGTATGCGTAAAAGAAAGGACCATATCGATCTCCTCATGGTCCACTTTGTAGATCCCGGGCGAATCGAATGCAAGACTTGCATCGGTGACCTTTGCTTCGATCGTCATCACACCCGTCTTCTTGCCAAGAGTGATCGGCGGGACCGAGTGGAGATTGTCATACCCCCGCGAATAGAGCAGATCGAAGTAGGTCTCCTCAAACTCGCCGCGGTTGAACTTCCGGCTTTCATGCAGAACGAACTCATCGAAGTTGATGTCGGGGACCCGCTTTCGATACACCTTCTGCCACATCTCCTCGCTCATTGCGGGAATCTTTCCTGCCTTCACCGCGGCCATCAGTTGTTCGCGGGCAAAAAACCAGGCCGAGCCGTAGACGACCATGTCGATGTCGGATGCAAAATTTTCCAGACCGGCAACCAAGGATCCCGTGCATCCATAACTCATCGGCGGCAGATCGAAGTGGGAAAAAAGCCGGGCTACCCGGGGATTTCTGGCAGCGATGCCTGCCGCTTCTTCCTCGGGCTTCAACACACGGACGATGTCTGCAAGCAGGACGCGGTGGACCAGATCAAGATATTCGGGTTTGTGTTCTTTCACCCAGGCGAACGCATCGGCAAAATCATATTTCTTGTATCTCGTCCCCGAAGGAGCCGTCCGGTCCCCGTCCGGTGTCGGAACATAACGCAGAACACACTCTGCACGGCAATCATTTTCATATCCCGAAACGGCATAGAGACAGCCGTCCTGAGTCATAACAAAATCACGTAAACGAATCGGTTTCATAAAAATGCGAGGGAAGGGATTCGAACCCATGAACTACTGAAGACCAGATCTTAAGTCTGGCGCCGTTGGCCTGGCTTGGCTACCCTCGCCTACCCTATTACATTAGATGCTCGTACATAAAAAAGAGAGCGGAAATACATCAGTAGTTTAATCTAACGGTCACAGGAGAATATAGATAAGATACTCCAGCAGAACATGTTGAACAGATACGACAACAAAAAAGGAGATGATTCTTTTTTATGATTTACTGCCTTCCTTCTTTGTTTTATGGTGTTTTCTCTTCATTATAAAATAATAGATAAGAAGAGCGCCTAATTCAGGATTTATAAAGCTCCAAAATGAGAGCACATACCCGTCTATTATCATAACAGACAGAAATCCAACTTCCAAGGCTATTGAGAAGGTAATAGCTAACTCAGTTTCTTGTGAAACAAATTGCTGCAGAGAAAAATCATGAATCTCAATCTCTTCCCCGGAGTTAGCAAGATATTTCTGAGATATCGCATATTCATATGAAACGGTAACTACCAAATTAACAAGTAAGAATGCCGCATAAAATTATATGTAGGCGAAAATCAAATTATAAATATCAGTAATCTGCAGGGTTTTTTCGTTTATTTTCAGTAGTGTAGAAGTTTCCGGCAGGTTATTTATTGCAAGGAGCAAAGTCACAAACAGGGTGATCAATACACCCAATGTCGTCATGATAGAACGACTGCGTGTAGACTGTGATTGTACCCACCCCCATTCTCTATCTTCCATAAATAATAATTCACAATTGTCATATATAAATATGTCGAGGGGTCAAATCAGATTAAAAAAAGGCAGGATTCGTTATTCTTTCACGAGATCAAGATCGGCATACCGCTTTACCAGATCCTCATGTCCAATCGTGCAGGAGATCATCTCCAGAAACTCAGACTTGGATAGATACGTTTTCTCAGCCATTTTTGCCAGAAGAAAATCATTGAGATCCTGTTTGTTATGACTTACATGTGTTGTAACTGGACTTCTCTTTCCATTATCATAAAACGTATAACGCGGGTGTTTCTGCCTCCCGGAAACCTGCTCGAACCCCTTCTTTTTTAAAGCTTTCGTAACTTCATCATCCTTCAAAATCATATTAGAGCCACACAGAATCCCGCAATTTTTTCCAAAACTCTTTTGAGGCCGCTGTCATTGAAACATCAGGATCATTATACTAATCAAAACTATCGGAAAATTGTAATCCAGCCTCCTCTAAAGCCTCTTCCAATGTTTCACAGGAAACAAGAATCTTAAATTCAATATTTGCCAGATCAATAAACCCGTTTTTCTGGTCGAGATGCAATTGAAGAGGAATTGGTATTTTCAACTTCTTCATCTCATTATCTTTTCCAAGTGGGACCTCAGAAAGAAACACTACTCCGCGTGCAGTCCCTTCGTCACCCACATCCAGTATATCAAGCATCTGTCCCAACACATCATCATACGTCTGATGTCCCCGCTTGCGCTGGATAAACCACTCCTTAATCTCAGAAGAGATGGAAATAGTCGCCCGCTGTGGTCTTGTCTCAGCTGCCTGCAGGATATAAAATAATGTGAGGTGTGAGATAATAGATTTTCTCCATGAGATTATCCCTGATAGATCATCCTAATTTAGCGTTCAACCTGTAAGAATTTTGACAAGCACATCCTTTGAAACCATCTTATTTGATAGACTGCCTATGAATATTCGGAAATCTACAAATACTTTCCAGACCGACATGTCTGGAGAAGATAGTTCCTTCCCCAATCGTGCAAACAACTTGTTGGAAGTTTTTCGCTAAAAACTTCTCATTGGACGTTGAATGGGAGCGTGTTCATCTTACTTTCTGTCAACTCCTGTAGTGTAGTGGTCAATCATTCCGGCCTTTGGAGCCGGAGACGGTGGTTCGAGTCCGCCCAGGAGTATCTGATATTTTTCCACCGAACATTCTTTTTTTTCTCTGTGTTTTTAGTTCGCCACCGAAGCTGAGCTCGTCAGCACGACCCGCCAGTCTCTCCCGCCATACGTGAGGGTGTCCCAGACTGCTGTCTTTTCAACGAGATCTGTTCCATTGTCAGCTGTATAGACATAGGTCGTCTCACCCGAGGAGTTTTCTGCGACGAGCTGTGCCATTTCCCGGATCATCGCATAATCCGGATCGGTCAGGAGATTGACGCCGGCTTCCGAAACATCCGCATCGAACACCTGAACGCCGTTCATCTGCATCACCCATAGGTTGTAACCCTTTTCAAGGACTTTCTGCTCTTCTGTGCCAAAGAGACGGTAAGGATCGAAACTCAGACTGATATACCAGGCATACTTCTCTGAGATCTTGATCGGGACCGAGAGAAGATATGCTTCCATTCCGTTTTCCAGAACCATATAGTCGGAGACATACACATCCGCCCCGGCAAAGATCTCTTTGTTCGGCGGATAGCTGCTCAGGTTCTAACTGAGTGTACTTGCGATATTATTTGGATAGACCGCACACACGATCCCGTTCTCATCCGCGATAAGCAGGTAATGGGTCAATGTTGTCCTCTGATACAGAGTCGCCAGAGCCTGACGACCGTTCTCAGGGGTCGGGTCGGCTGCATAGGATTTTGGCTGCATATTCAGCCTCGTTCGTTGTCGTGATAAGGGTTTCGTGCAATGAGGAGATAACGTCTGCCAGAACATCCGTCTGGGAAGCCGTCTGTTCAACACATCCTGCCGAAAAACAGGACAACAGAATGAGAGATGTCATCACCAGCAGCAACAGGAATTTCATATTCATACTATTCTCCCCCACGGGAAAAATCCTCTGGATAGCGACAAGGGTCTTACTCTTCCTTTTTTTGCAGAGAATACCGGCGTGTCAGGCTCTCCAGAGTCTCGATCTCATACACATCCTTGTCATCCCGCAGTCTGACAAAACGCGGGAACCGAAGCGCATATCCCGCCGCATAATTCGTGCTCTTCTGCAGTTCGGCATACCCTACCTCAAACACCACATCCGGTTCAAAAGAGACCGTCTTTCCTTTTTCTGCAATGATCTTTTCCTTGAACAGATCATACATGGTCGAAAGCATTGAGTCATCGATGCCTGTTGCCACCCGCGAAATTTCCAGGAGATCGCCGTTCTCGTCCTGACAGGCGAGAAGGAAAGAGCCAAACATCTTTGCACGTTTTCCTTCACCCCATTCGGCACCGATAACTACCAGATCGATCGTATCTACCTCCGGCTTGATCTTGATCCAGAGCTTCCCCCGGTTTCCCGGCAGATACGGCGAGTTGAGCACTTTGAGCATGGTTCCTTCATTTCCGTTGTCAAGCGAGGTGTGATAGTAGGCTTCGATCTCGTCAACGAAATCGCTGACGAGCTGCGGAGCAACATACGCGTTCATCACTGACTCGAGAATCTGCCGGCGGTGGAAGAACGGCTGATCGATCAGAGTTTCGCCGTCGACCGCGAGGATATCAAATACCCAGGGGAGAAGGGTGATCGCTTCCTGCGCATCCCCGACATCATGCTTTCTGCGGATCCTTCGCAGGATCGTCTGGAAAGGCATGGGTTTTCCATTCATGATCGCGATCACTTCGCCGTCGATGATGACGTCATGCGTTGTTGCCGCATCCAGCATCTCCACCACGTCCGGAAGAGAAGCCGTCATCTCTTCCAGCCGCCGTGAGTAGATAGCACATTTTCCCCCGGATTTGTGGAACTGGAATCTGCTGCCGTCGTATTTATTTTCTGCAGCGAGTTTTCCGTGGGTTTCCACCATGGAAGTAATGGAACCCTGCTGGGCAAGCATCATCTTCACCGGCCTAAAAGCCGTGATATGGACCTCGGTAAGTCTGCCCGGATCGGATTTCGCGAGAGATGCCACTTCACCCAGATCGTTGAGTGCCTGATGGGCATGCTCGATCACGTCCGCCGGGATGCCAAATGCTTTGGCAACAGCGTCCTTGACGACCCCTTCCCCGACCCCGATCCGCATCTCTTCGAGCATGAGTCTCGCAAGATATCTTCCTTCCAGCGGGGTCGCATTCGAGAGGAGATACTGGGCGGATCTGAGCCGCTCCTGCTGAGATCTTCTGCCGGAGGATTTTGCCATCAGCAGAAAACGCTCGTTCACATCCAGAAGATCCAGTTCTTCCGAGAAGAACATCGTCTGTTCACGTTTTTCGAGAAGACTCTCGACAACTTTTCCGACGTCGCCTAAGTTGTTTATTGCCGAAACGACATAACTCCGTTTTTTGCCGATAACGTAGGCGAGAGCATCGTACAGAAGGTTCGGGCCGAACCCGAGTTTTTCGGATGACCAGTCGGGAAACAGTTTCCCGCGCATGAATCTGACGAAGACGGGCAGTTCCTCCTCCGTGAGGCTCGAGAACTTTTCGGCCAGAATATCTGCGGTGGCAAGACGCGAGGAAGTTTCCTCAATGGTATTACAGATAGCTGCAAACTCGACAAACTGCATATTTCCTACACCTGAAACTTTACCAACCGGCGTTCCCGGTATTCTGCAAGCTGGTCACTGACAAATATTTTCGTTCCGCTTTCGCCTGCTGCCGCCAAGGCCATCTCGCGGGCGATGTTTGGACGATTGTAATTTTCCGAAAGATGCGCGAGGGCGATGATCCCGACATCCTTCGAGAGCTCTGCAATGCATGCTGACGAATCCTCGTTCGAGAGATGTCCGTCATTTTGGATCCGGTCTTTCAGATAGCTAGGATACACCCGGAGCACACATTTGTTTCCCTGGCATTCCGCCCCGCACGACCGGCACATTTCGCATTCCGGGAACCGGTCTGATTTCATTGCTTCAGAGCAGTAGTTACTCTCCAGCACAACGGCATCACAGGAGGAAAGAATCGTCTTCATCGTATCCGAAACCTCGTGGGTATCAAGACATATCCCGATCCGGGCATCGCCGTCGTCGATGACAAAACCTGTGGGCTCAGCCGCATCATGGTATGCCCGAAACGTGGTGATCTTCAGACCGCCGGCTTCTACCGGGATATGTTCATGACAGAGGATCTGCTTTGCGGAAGCGGGAATTATATTTCCTTCCTCAAGGGCGTTCAGTGTCCCGCCTGAAGCAAAAACCGGAACACGCGCAGCTTTCAGAAAAGCTTTCGCGGACCTGACATGATCCGAGTGTTCATGGGTAACACAAAGCCCGCGGAGATTATCGGTATTCAGGTGCATACTCTGCAGTGTCCGCATAAGATATCCAAGACCGGCATCAATTACGATCGAATCGGAATCATTGCCGACATAGATGCAGTTTCCTTTACTGCCGCTTGCAAGAAGGACACAATCCATTGATACAGTATTGGATTTACTAAGAGAAAAAGACCCACGGATTTTGGGGAAAGCCTGCCCTGCAGGGAAAAGCGGATAAAAAATATGAGAGGAAATCCCGAAGGATTATTTCTTCTCTTCGACTTCGCCGGACCAGCAGGTAACACCTGTTGAGTCGCTGAGGCAGGATGCGTTGAAGACTGGTTCTGCGATCCCGTCAGCTTTCTGGTCAAAGTAATCTTTGAGTGCTTCGAAGGCATGTTTACCCAGAAGGAGTAAGACACCCATGTTGAAAATACCCATCAATGCCTGGAAGGTATCTGCGAGATCCCATGCAAGGCCCATTGACATCATAGATGAGATGAAGACCATTGCAACGATCACAACACGGAGAACAACAACTGCTCCTTTCTTTTCGGTGATGACCTTGGTATTCGTTTCACTCATGGAGTAGTAGCTGATCAGACTGCTGAATGCAAAGATCAGCATGAAGACGGCGATGACATACGGACCTGCTGCTCCAAGGAAGGTGGCGCTCATCGCTTCCTGAACGAGGGCTGCTCCGGAAACCGGAATGCCGGAGTATCCTGGGTATGCAACGTTCGTGTAGATGATGACAACGAAGGCAGTTGCGGAACAAACTACGAGTGTATCAATTAAGACACCGACAGACTGCATAAGTCCCTGCTTTACCGGGTGCTTGACATCTGCGGACGAGGAGACGTTCGGGATAGAACCGATACCAGCTTCGTTCGAGAACACACCACGCTTCAGACCCCACATGATGGCTGCTCCGATTCCTCCGCCGAAAAATGCCTGAACGCCGAATGCGTAGGAGAAGATCGTCTGAATGACAAGAGAGACCTGCGTGAAGTTCACGAGAACGATCATAAGACACAGAACGAGCCAGAGGATCGCCATTGCCGGAACAAGCCATGTCGAAACTTTTGCAACACGTCTGATACCGCCGAAGACAACTAAGGCTGCAAGTACGGTGATGATCACGGCAAAGACGAGCTGATCAGTGCCGAATGCGTTTGAAAAGGCGAGAGTTGCCGTGTTTGCCTGCACTCCAATGAACATCAGACCATAGGTGATGATGATCAGAATTGCGATGAAAGCAGCGAACTTTGGTCTGCCGAGACCATTCTTAATGTAGAATGCCGGACCGCCGTGGAAATGACCGTCATCCTTCTTTTCTTTGTAGATCAGACCGACCGTTGTTTCAACGAAACTGGTTGCTGCGCCGATCAATGCAAAGACCCACATCCAGAAAACAGCACCGGGACCACCCATGACGATTGCCACGGCCACACCGGCGATATTACCCACACCGATACGGGCACCCATACTAACACAGAATGCCTGGAACGATGAGATGGTCTGTTTACCTTTTTGTGCGCGTAAACCGGTAAACGCTACTCTGCATGCTTCACCCAGACGATTGATCTGGACGCCTCTAGATTTAATGGTAAAGTATAGACCAATACCAATAAGGAATACGAATGCAAGATACCATGCATACGTATTGACGACACCATTGACGGAAGCAACGGTGTCGTTAATGACCTCTAACACACTCATGGGTTAAAGAATTTCTCTATAATGGATAATTAACTCATAGGATTTTGCTCCCAAAAATATATTTTCAAAAAAAAAGGATTTATTCTCTTTGTATCCGGGAAAAACCGTCAGGATGCGTGAGAGAAATCACAGGGAATCGAGTGAGACGCTGCCGAAATCATCAGACTTTTGCGAGGTCGGGATACCGAACGCGGATTGACCGGCCCAGGAATCAAGAGAGTTCGCTGACTCGACCATGTAATCCAGAATATCGAGAGAAAGCTCACGTTTTGTTTTGCTGACCTGCATCTGCTCAACGAGGAATCTCAGCCGCTCCGGAGATTCCATTCTCAGCTTGGCAAGCGAAATCACGCACATATAGATACGGGTCAGATTCCGATCGGTGCCGGTGATCGTATCGAAGAACGCCCGGAGAACCTGTGCCTGATAGACTTCGCTTCCCATAAGTATTCTACATTGGTGAGTTATCCATTATATAGATTTGCCAAAAAAGAGGGGATTATTTTGCGGTACTGACGATCTTGATGATATCGCCGGTTTTCAGTTCCGTCGTATCCTTGATCCGCATCTTTGTGCGGGCATCAACTGCGTATAAGAACCCAGTCCCGATATCGGTGTGGACACGGAATGCAAGATCTTTCGGAGTTGAACCAAGCGGCATGAGGAATGCATCCGGTAAAACCTGCCCTTTTGCATTACAGCATTTATTATCATCCTCGACCGGATAGACAACGATCATATTGATCTCCTCAAAGACGATCTTGTTCAGGATCTGCTGAACGCCCGTGCTCCCGAACTTCTTCATGTTCTGAGCAATGATCGTCAGGGCTTTTACCTGAGGTGCGGAAAGTTTTGCCCCTTCGACTGGAGCAAAGGTCGCATCACCCGGGAGATATTTCAGGACCTTTACATGTTCGGCGCTCTTGAGAGCAAGTTCGCCTGCCGAGATCGTCGGAACTGCGCCAAGTTCTTTCAGTGCTTTGATGTTTTCATCGGACGCAAGATCAGCTTTGTTTGCTGCAATGAGCATCGGTTTTGAAACACGGAACAGGACCTCGCACATCTTTTCGATGTCTTCCGGCGTTGCTTTGGCAAGATTGATGCCGCATTCGTCCACAGCCTCTCTGATTTGGATCGCATTGATCCGAAGACCGGCGAGTGCTTCTCCAAGGAGATCGATCAGGACCTGTTCTTTTCCCAGAGCCAGTCTGACGAGTCTGGCCCGGTGCTTCTCGACGATCCCCGCCATCCACATAGCAAACTCGTACCGCAGAAACTCGACATCCTCAACAGGATTCCGGGATCCGACATCAACCGGATTTCCTTCGGCATCCGTACTTCCCGAAGCATCAACGACCTGAATGATCGCATCGGCCTCGCGGAGGGTATCGAGGAATTGGTTTCCAAGACCGCGGCCTAAGTGTGCATCGGGCACAAGTCCGGCAACGTCGATGAGTTCTACCGGAATAAACCGGTTTCCGTCAATACATTCAGTACATCCTTCGATGCCAAGTTCCTTGCACGGGCATTTTGCCCGGACGTAGGCAACACCTTTGTTCGGGTTTACGGTAGTAAACGGATAGTTCGCGATCTCAACATTTGCAAGCGTCAGCGATTTATAAAACGTTGATTTGCCGCAGTTTGGTTTTCCGGCGAGAGCAATTTGTAACATTTTGTATCTTTCCTTGTATAGGGAGTATCTCTGAATTATAATTTAGGGCGATGGACTCTTATGCTTTTGGAATCAGTAATGAAATATGATCTCGCCACCATCTCTCACTGCCTCGGCGTACCGGTTCACATTTTCCTGGATCAGACCGGTATCGATCGAACCGTTCAGCCTTGTCATGAACTCCTCTTTTAATTCATCGGAGAGAAGACACCGGGTCGTGACCTCATACGCCCCGTCAAGACGGCCTTCTTTCGCCATCTGCACAATGACCCGGTCCACCATCGAAACGGTCGCCGGTTCCACAAGATCGAGAACACAGCCTCCCTTGCCGCCGATCACCGGCACGATCTCCCCGTACAATGCCCCGCGGGAAAGATCCAGACCGGCACCCGTACAGGCAACGGCGAAGGTCGCGTACATTACGGCATATCCGTGGGACATCATCACATTCACCAGATCCATAAACGGCGGCTGGGTCCGTCTGCGGAATCCAAGCGTCTTCGGCAGGGTCCTACTCAGGATCTCGTAATACATCGTCTTCGTTACGGAAAATGCCCGGCCGATCTCCGGCAGGGTGATCAGGAAATCCAGTTCACTCCGTGCGACGGTGAGGATATCAAACTCACCTTTTAAATACAGACCATCAGGATCCGCCTCGGCAAGCTCGTTGATATATCTCAGCCGTGCATCCAGAGAGGACCGGATCGAGGCCATCGCGAACTTGTGGATAGGGATGTCACGCTGCACACCCGCAAGAGAGGGACCGCTTTTCCCGTACAGCCCACCGACCGGTTTGCCGTGTGCAGTGAAAAACGACACCGCGATACCGCGATCCGCGAGGCGCTCCAGAACCGAGGTATGGAGCGTGTGCCCACCCGCGATCAGGAGATGCCGCATGCCATCCAGCGGATAGCGGGTCTGCGTGCCCTTCTGCCGGACGAGGAGTGAATCCTGCGTCGACTTGATCTCGGCGCCGTAGCCCCACACCGTTACCCAGGGGATCATGAAAAAAGCTCATCCTCCGACTTGTCGCCGTTCAACTGGACCCGGCATTTCCCGCAGAAATATTTGCGTTTCCGGTCCAGCTCATCCAGATTCCGCGGGCAGTACATGATACAGCCGGGATTATCGCAGTGACCCAGACCAAACAGATGCCCGATCTCATGGGCACCCTCTTTGACGATCCGGTCGATCAGCGCGGAGTCGTCCGAATACTTTCCGTAAAACTCGTTTTTGAGCCGGTACGGGGAAACGATCGCGACCCCGAGTTTCGGGTAGGCAAGACCGAACACAAAGTCCGCAAGAGGTTCATAGATATCGCCCGGCGTGACCAGCAGGATCTTTTCGTGGAGATGATTGAATTTATTATAAAAGTCCAGCTCCATATCGGCCGGCTTGAAGATCTGGGGCATCCTTCTCCGGAACATGTCAAGTTTTCGCAGAATCTTCACGGCATCATACTGATTTCGTGCCGGATCGAAGCCTTCGAGCGAAAATATCCCGTCATCAATTCTTGAGACCGGCATCTCAAGGACCGCGGACAACTCCTCGGAAACCGGACGCGAAAGACCCACAGGGACACGGCTGTCCCAGAAAAGATGTATCCCCATTTGTATAGGTATTTCTCTATGCAAAGTGATAAAGGTACCTTATTCTATGAGAGATAGCATCGAGAAAGCCGTTGGAAGGTACATCGCGGGGAAATATCATTCGGCCGTTGAAGTAGGATTCGGCGGAAAAACCGTGGCTGCTGAGATCGTTCGGGACGCAGGGATCCCAATTCTCTGTACGGATGTGCACGCATACGCCGACTCTCCGGTCCCATCCGTGGTCGATGATTGTGTCGAGCCGACGTTTTCACTCTATCAGGTCGAGGTGATCTACGCGATCCGCCCGGGCACCGAGATAGTGCCGGCACTGATCGATCTTGCAAAAAGCGTAGGAGCGGACCTCATCGTGTATCATCTGGGTTTCGAGCTGTACGAAAACGGCGGGGAACGTATCGATGTCGAAGGCGTCATGCTGCATAGATACGTGCATCTTTACCAGGAGTGAGCATAGCCCCGCTTTTCTACAATTTCCCCGTCACACCATACCCCTTTTTCTCTGACGACCGTCCCGACAACGGTATGATCCGTATCAAGGGCCGATAAACGCGCCTGCGATATACAGAACAAAAGACCGAAATCCCCGCCGCCGTAGAGATAATACTTCAGTGCGGAGCCGAAACGAACCACGGGAAGCGTAAACGCCGCAGAATCGAGGGCAAAACCTACCCTGGACGCTTCCGCCATATCGTAGAGGGAGATCGCGAGACCGTCGGATACGTCCATCATAGAGGAAGCCCCGGCACGTCCGATTTTTATCCCCGCTTCAACCTGCGGGACCGGGGTGAGCAGATTTTCCCAGTATCGTTCGTCGCCTTCGAGTGCCGCCATAGCACAACCCGGCGTCCCGGTAATGCAGACCAAATCGCCCGGAACGGCGCCGAACCGCCGGCAGTAGTGAGCTTTCTCGACGATCCCAAAACCGGTGGTCACGACGGTGAGTTCAGTATGACTGTCAATATCCCCGCCGGCAACCTTCGCCCCGACACTTTCAGCGCAGGAAACGGCCCCTTCCATGAACGGAACGAGTCGGGACGGATCGTCCAGACCGATTGCCACGAGAATCTGGATCGGCTGGGCCCCGCAGCTCGCGATATCCGAAAGCGTGACCGCGGCGCTCATCCAGCCTTTTTCGAACTCGGTCATGCCTTTCGGGAAGTCGGTCGTTTCATGCAGCATGTCGGTGCTGGATACGAGGATCCTGCCGTCGGGCAGTTCGAATGCAGCGCAGTCATCCGCCGTCTCGTCTTCGCCGATCAGATGACGGATGGATGCCAGAAGGGTACGGTCGTCCATTATTTTTTCATCTCCTTTTTGCGTTCTTCGCGATACTCGGAGAGCACCCCGAACAGGATTTTTTCCGCGGATCCGGACTCGGCCTTCTGCGAAGGAGCAGATTTCTTCTGTGCTTCCTTTTTCGGCGCAGGCTTTGCTGCGGGCAGAGGTTTTGGAGCAGGCTTTGAAACCGGTGCCGAAGTTGACGCTGGTTTCGGTGCGGGGGTCGGCGGAACCGGATTTTCCCGGAACACCGTCTTCTCCTTTGCCGGCGGCTCCGGCTTTGGTGCCAGCTTTGCTGCCGGGATCGGAGCCTGGACCGGCGCAGACTTTGGCCGCTCGACCAGATTCTCCTTCACCGCACGCGGGATCCCGCCGATCTTCTTCTCGTTATTATAGACTGCCTGGGTCGTTTTCCAGTCGGCAAGAGCTGACTCGAACGCCGCGGTGTCAACCACCCCAATCTTTCCTTTCACGCGGGGTGAAAGGTTCGCACCGTCCAGGATCGGGACATTCGCCTCCCGGAACTCCTCGATCAAATGCTGGCTGTGTGCCCGCTGATAGGTCAGTCGCGACAGGATGACCGCCCCGATCTTTGCCTCGGCAAGATCCCGGATCACCGATCTGTCCCATCCGTCGATCGTGAGAACAGATAAGATATCCTCCTCGCCGACCCCCATTTCATCATCCAGGTCCTTGACAGGATCATCTGCAAGCAGCGGGAGCACTTTCAACGCAGTGCATCCCTCCCCGGCCTGCAGGGAGATGAAATGCTTCATCCGCTCCAACCGGATCTGCAGGGCCTGCAGACTCTTACTCCCGCGGCCCTCTGTTCTAGGATCTTTCTTCGGGACAGGTTCCATGTCGCGGGGAGGGATCTTCCTGGATGAGAGGATTTCCGCCGCATGGGCCCCTCTTTCGAAAAAAAGCTGTTTCTGGAGAGAGGCTATTGCCTTATCCTTCACTTCAACTTCTTCTGATAAACTGCCGGCAGCTATACGAATATTTGCAACATCTTCCTCGAGCTTCGCGATACGCTCATCCTTTTCGTCGGGAACAAGCTCGTCTTCGATAATAACCGGCTCTTCGGGCATTTCTTCCGGATGCTTCAGCGCTTCGAGGATCTGATCCTGGGACAGGCCGCGGACGATCCCGGCACGGACCATGTCGATGTCGGTCCCGGGCGGCATCCTTTTCTGGACGGACTCAAACTTGTTCGCATAACTCTGGTAGGCGAGGAACGCGGCCGAGAGGGCGTCGCGTTCGTGATCATTCGCAAAGTCATACCCTTCGGTAAGCTCATACGTCTCTTTGACTAGCACATCCCTCGCCGGAGTCCAGGCGATAGCAGAGAATGCACGTCTGACCTTCTCGACCCCGAATGGCATCGCGGCTTTATCGGTCGCGACCAGAACCGATCTCCCGATCTTTGAGATGGACGCGATGATCTCGGCCTGACCAGGAGCATGCGAGCTGGAAAGATGGACCAGATCGCCGTCCAGATTCAGTGCGGCGATGCCGATGGTCGTGCCCGGGTCGATGCCGACGACCAGATAGGCAGGCCTCTTCGAGAGCAGGATGGAAGAGGGACGCTCTTTTCTCGTTCCGGCAACCCGGACGGAGACGCCCGCGGATGTTCGGGAGGATGCCCCCACATCATGACGCGGAGCGGAGACAATAAATTTCACGATCCGTTCGCCCCAATACGATCGGGACATGGATGAAACGAACATGAGTCCGTTTGCGAGAAGACCCGCCTCGATCTCGCGGGAGAAGGACATGACCGACCCCTGCATGTGCCGGATATACCGGCCCCTATGCGTGCGGATCTGTGGTCGTGCCCGGGACACGGTGATGGTCGTGACCCCTTCGAAGGTCTGGACCTCGTATCCTCCGCCGAAGGAGGCGATGAGGACGAGTTTCGTTCCGAACGGCAGAGCTTCGGTCAGGGTGAAAAGTGATCCGGTTTCGGGGGAGATATCGCGGAGCGAGCCGACTGCGATGATCCCGGGTTTCTCGGTATTTATAAGGTGGAGAAGACGCTGGAGGGTGAGTTTCCGTTCTTCGGATTCGATTCGGCGATCGACTACCCGGACGAGAGCATAGAGTCCATCGGGTGAGCGGGCAGAGGGGCTTTTGATTTTGTCGATGCCGAAGACGAGCGGGTTCATGGGCTCGTTACGAAGAGTACGGCCTCTTCGAGGTCGTATTTTGTCTGGTATTTCTTTGCGAAGTAGTTGATGACGGTGTCAAGGTCGTGCCGAAGTGTGGCGTCGGCGTTTGGATGGGTTGGCGGGATCCACTGGGGCCAGTCGATGAGCCAGACGGTTTCTCCATCGCACATGATGTTGTATTCAGAGAGGTCGCCGTGAATAAATCCGGCGGCGTATGCTTTTTTGACTTCGGTAAGGATGTCGGCATAGATGGTGTCGGGATCTTCGAGGACGCAGCGGAAGAGGTTCGCGCCGGGGACATGGGACATGACGATGATATGCCGGTTGATGTCGATGGGGACGGGGATGTTGACTTTGCCGTTTAAGGCTTTGAGCGCTTCATATTCCTGTTCTGCGGATTTTGCGGAGGCAAATATCCAGGGGCAGTGTCCTTCGCCGGGCATATATTCGCGGTTGGTTTTGAGGGTCTGGAAGGATCTTTGACCGACTTTGTGGAGTTTGAGGATGACGATGCCGAAACCGAGCGCTTCGTAGATCTCGGATTCTTTGCCGACGCCGACCATGCTGCCGAGGGCGGATATGGTTTTTTTGCCGGCGAGGTCGGAAAGGGCGAGAGCGTCGTAGCCAGCGAAGATGAGGGTGTAGCCTTTGTAAGGAACGGAGTCGGAGCGGATGAGATCCCGGTGAATGAGGTTGCCGAGACGATATTTCATTTCAGAGGGTGAGAGCTTGACGGCGGCCCGTAGGTCGTCTTCCGGGACCCAGCGGTAATGTTTCATCATCCGCTCGAGGACGTGGAGGATGCGTATTTCATATTTATGGAGGGATTTAATGATGTCTGCATCGATGGGCATTGGTGATATACGTTTGGCGGTGATGGGACAAATAGATGATTACACATGAGGGTATTTCAGGGAGGGGTGAGCCGGTTTTATACAGGCTGACCCTCGGCACGCTGAGATTATTTTTCCGAGATTTATTCGGGAGGGGTACGGTTGGGTGCGGAAGCATGAGATATCCCACCGCTCAATACCCCTCCCACCCGAACTCGCATCTCGGACGAAACTCCTCCAAACCCGTCACCCCCGACACATATCCCCAGGATGCCGCTGGCTCTCGTGCATTTTGACCCGACAGAACCCGAAACTGCGTTTCCGGAACAACTCCCTTCGCCGCATAATACCCACCCATAAGATCACTCAGCATCTCCGCGGCCTGATACCTCAGCATATCCGGATCACGAAGAGCCACCGATATCATCGCTCCTTTCCCGTACCACTCAATGGTATTTGAAACCAGGGTCCCGAAAAGATGCTGTCTCTCCGAAATATGCGTCACCTCCCTATCCAGGATCACCTTGATCAAACCCGCATCCCCGTACCTGAACCGATTTTTCTCCAGCCGGAAACGGCTCGCACCAGTCAAGCCCCATCCAGTTCCGATCCGCCGGCTCGCCTTCGAGCCGCAAAGCAGGAGAAGAGATATTTTTCCGCATCCCTGCGAGAACCAGATCCGGTTCCATCTCGATAAAATTACACAGCGGCGAGCGGCCGTTTTTCACCCGGTATTCCCAGAGAAGGGCGGCAAGATGTCCTCTGCGCATCTTCGCCGCCGCCTTCTTCATGTAACCTTCGTAGGAAGACGCCGCACAGGAATACTCAAACTCCACGCCGGCCGCATTCCGCATGATCCACAGACACGCTGCGGGATTCGTCTTCATCAGCGGCGGACCTACCTCGGCGTATTCGTTCTGCCGATACTGGATGGTCTCGCCGAACGTATTGACCAGCGCCGAGTTCGCGAGCGTCAGAGATATAATCAGATCGGTATCCATCGGACGGATCCGAATGAACCCGCCGCCTTTCGGCAGTTTCGACCGGCGGAGACGTGCGTTCTGAAATGCGGTCCATTCAGTCCATTCAAGATCCAGGGAAGGCTCAAATACCTCCTTATCTTCTCTCATAACGCATCTCCTCCTCCCGCACGACCCACTTTGCCATGAGTTGTGAAAGCTCCTCCTCCTTTGGCAGACAAAGCATATACTTCGACGCAAAGATCTGCGATTCCCCTTCCGGAAGAGTATATCTGACAAGCGTCTCCGACTTATCCGCACACAAAACGATCCCGATCGGCAGATCATCTCCCTCGTTCATCATATCCCGCGTGTAATAATTCACATACATCTGCATCTGACCAAGATCCTGATGCGTCAGTTTCCCTGTTTTCAGATCGATCAGAACAAAACACTTCAGAATATAATTGTAAAACACCAGATCGATGTAGAAATTCTCGGTGTCGAAACTGATACGCTTCTGCCGTGCCACAAACGAAAACCCTCTCCCAAGCTCCAATAGAAACTTCTGCAGATTCGAGATAAGAGCCGACTCAAGATCCTTCTCATAAAAACCCGGTTCAGCCCGGAGACCCAGAAACTCCAGAACATACGGATCTTTTAAAATCTTCTCATACTCAGGCTTCAATTCTGTCCGGCTGATCTCCTCTTTGATCCCGTCCTTATCCTTACTCACCAAAAGCCGCTCGTAAAAAAACGTCGTGATCTGTCGTTCCAGCTGGCGAGTGCTCCAGTTCGCCTTCACACACTCATCCAGATAAAACGCCCGTGCCTTCTCATTCTCCACCCGCATTAAAAGCCGATAATGCGTCCAGCTCAATTCGGAACGCAGTGCGTTCCGCATTGGAAACAGGAGGAAAAACTGCCGCATGTACCTTAGATTCCTCTCAGAGAATGCATTCCCGAATTCAGCACTCAGCCGTTTTGCCAGATACTTCAGCAGCCCATCGCCGTATTCGGCACGTTCCTTCCCGCCTGAGGCCAAAACCACCTGCCGGCCGATATCCCATTACGCAAAGACCATCGCGGAATTCACCGCACGGGAAACTGATGACTGAGCTGCAAGGACGGTTCTACGGACAGAATCATAGGTATCCGCGAGAACCGCCGTATCCGGCAGATCAGTCATTTCTTCCCGGCATCATACGCCGAAAATCCCTTGACCAAAAGCGCGTGATAAAAATCATTACGGTCCATATCCGGATCATAATACACCATATCCGTACGCCCCTTCTTATCTTTTTCACACGCAAGCCCCAGATCGAAAATTACCGAGAGCACTTCATCGATCGGTTTTCCTGTCTCACGGCTGAGTCCATATAGCCGCTCTTTATGTTCCATTGTCAGACGGAAATGCAGGACATACGGAGTCTTTGTGAAAGGATTCAGACTTCGCCACATACCGAGTTTTTTCTTCAAATAGAATGGATCATCCATATTCCTATATTTTCAGCCGCCGGTATTTATACCTCGAACCGCGCGGTGCGACAAGGCCCAAGGACAAGGCAAAAATACCGTTCTCACTCAGAGAGATACGTTACGAAAAATGCAGAAAATGGGCTGCTGGTGGGGGACACGGGCACGCCCTCAGCCGAGCAAGTCGTCAGACTTGCGAGTCAAATCTTTGATTTGTGAGCATGCGAGCGAAGAGAAGCGGGGAGCAAACCGAAGGTTTGCGAGCGTTCAAAAATCGATCAGTTTCCATTCGCAAATAGGCATTTCTATTCCATTTTTGGTCTTCGATGATCAATTTTGATGGATTTTGAAGAATTTTTTATGATGAAATTTGGTGGGTAATAATATAAATCGACAGGATTTGGCGTATATTCTGTTTGGCGAGGTCATATTATATAAATAAAGACGTAGGAGCCTGGAAAAAACGATAACCCCCAACAGACTACCTACCTACGTAGGTAGTAATCTATATAGTAGTAATTTTCATTTTGGTTTTTCTCTCTCTCTTCTGTACTGTACATAAAATAATAATAATACCTCTAGGCGCCTAAAAAAAAGTGATTGATGAGAGATTTTGTTCCGCTGTAGCTACCTACGTAGGTAGGTAGTCTTCCCGGGATTATCGTTTTTTTCAGGCGCCTTGGTGTTAGTTTATATAGTCTTGGTGTTTTTCCGGGAAAATCGGCAGCATTGGGCATATTTTCAGTTTGAAGTGGTGGTTTTCGTGTGGAACTCATCATGTTTTGGGGTTCGGCAGGGTGGATTTTGGATGGGGGCAGCTTGCGGGATTCGCGTCTGATTCAAGCGAGGACTGAAAGGATCTCACCCATACATCGTGAACTCACAAAACCTATCCTAAATCACATAAATGTGAGCTGAACATCACAATATTTATTTGAGTATTAATTAAAAAATATAAATTCATGTAAATATTATTGAGAGACTGTATTTTCTGGAGGAGTTATTTTTTTTCTAGTAATATAATTTAGATAATCCAATATCAGGAAACATCGAATTATGTTCTCTTTTCTTCCATAATTTAACTGCTCTCCATGAAGAATTTTGTGCCTATTGAATGTAATAGGAGGGGTTGGTTGTTCTTTAGATGTAGTTGGTTGAAACGGACAATAACATAATTTCAATCCATAATAATCATCAAAAATCGAGTATAAATGATCAGATTCAGCACTTTTTTTAGACTTGAATATTCTACCATAGGAGTTCGCCCATTTTGTTTCCCCCCCAATCTCAACCTTACAAATACCAGCACTAGCGATATAAGGAGCAAAAAACTCCGTTATAATATACTCTATTTGAGGTAATAATGCTGGAATTATTAATAATGAAGGATTCATCGCTCTTGAATCAGATGACATTCTCAAGAATCTAAGACTTGTATTGAAAATTTTCATTCTTTTAATAAAATAGTCATTATCTCTCCAACTCTTAATCATAATTGATAGATTTTCGCAATTATTTTTAGAATAATACCCAAAGAACAGTTGATTAATTTCATTCACCTTATATTTATTCATATCAATTATCTCTAAAATACTATAGAAAAACTCTCTGTCCTCCAATAATCTCGGAGTCAGATAGAGCATGTGCCTGCTCAATATATTATTGAATCTATCAGAGATTCTATCAAAATTTATATTGGATATTTTAGCAAAATTCTCTACTAAAATAGATAGTTGGTTCTGCCATCCATCTGTTATCCTCTTAATAGATTCTGTTAAGGCACTTAAGGAACTTTGTTGATTCTCTATTATTTTTAGAGCGTTAGTTATATCACTATAATAATAATTATTATTACATACAGCGGCAATTCCATTATTAATACTCTCAATAACAGGACTTAAAATATCGTTAATTGGAAAGAAATCATTTTTGATTGAAGAGGTCAACTTATTCAAAGTATCCCTTGCTTTTTCCAATTCTATTTTGTGATAGAGACATATGACTTCTTTAAATGAGGAAATTAGATTTTCACCACCCTCATTTATTTTTCCATTTAATTCAGGCTCATTATTGAGAATCAAACGAATTATGGAAGATACTTCCACGTCATCTATTAACAGGAATTCATTCTCGGATATTTGTGGTTCTTCGATAAGTGCGTAGAGATATTTTCTAACATAGATGCCGATGTTTTCATCATCTGATACTTCACTTTCGAATTTACGATACATCTTTACTGAGGGAAAGGTGTGTATTTTAATATTTCCAAGAGTTTGTGAGGAATAATCAAGCAAAGGTCTCATTACGAAATTGATTATTCGTGTTTTTTAATCTACATCACTTTCTTTTGCATCGTTCAAATTCTTATCTTCCATATAGATCCTTATCTCATTATCAGAATTACTTTCATCCTTAACATCACTCATTAAGATGAAAAATAGACCAATATTTATATAATTTATATTATTCCAATTGATCCTAAATAAATGCAATGTATGATAATTATTCGTAGGTTCTTAATATAAACACAAAAATATCCAGTGATATTTAATAATTTCACGGGATTTGTGTGTGGAAAAATATGTATTCACCATTAACCCATCCCCGCAACACAAGTCTATCGGCTCACCCCGCACAGTCGCAAATCAAAGATTTGACTAGCAAGTCTGACGACTTGCTCAGCTGAGGTCGGCCGCTTTCAGCGTCCGACCCGCCTCCCGCAGAACCCGCACGCCATCTGGAAAACCGAACCTTCTCCGGACTTATCTATGGGTCGAAGATCTGGGGTGATAATCCCCGGGTGTCACATCCCGATCACATAGTAAACACCTAGGAAACAACGTAGATTCTGTTTTAAGACCATATTATTGGACTTTGCAATGTAGTTTTCACATCCCGGTCACATACCACCCTATCCCCAATACGGCAGATATTTCCTTTTTGGTCCTCTCCCCTCTCCTTCAGGATCTTGTATCTTAATCAGATTTTCATTGAGAGTATCCCTGATTATACGTGAAGCAACAGAATAGTTCCCTTTTGAAATACCCAATCTCTCCCGAAGGGTAGTATTTGTCATATACTCTTTCCTCACCTAACAGAGACAACAATGTTGATAGCATGCACGAATCCGATCACGTGTTCCCATGCTTTTCAGATTTGCATAGAGAATTATCCGCGTGAAATCATCATCTGCAGAAAATTCAGGAGCTGGAAGTTGAAACTCTTCTATCTTACTGATAGCTCTGTCAACTCCGCTGCCTCTTTCTTCACAAAAATTCATCCTCCTCATAAGAGACGCGATTTTCTCATTTCTTGAGACCGGCGTGTGATCGATGAATCTGTCAATTTTAATCAACGGAATCCCCGGATTTGATATCTCCATTCTACTCTGGAAGATTTCGATCATCGGACCTGCTCCTCTGATCCAGAAATCCTGATGAATGAGAGCATTCGCCACAAATTCACGAATCGCGACCTTTGGATAGATTTTTATTTCTTTCCGTTTTGGATCCCCGATGAATTCACTTGCAGGCAATTGATCATCGATCCAGACAATAATCTTCTCAAATGATATTGCATACCCGGAGTCGAAGGAAACCTTTTTTTTGCATCAATCCTGTCATCTCTTTCATAGAGGATAATTCTGACTGTTTTCCGGGATACGGAAGAGATTGTCTTTAAATCGCGTCCAAAAAGCAAAGCTCCGATATTGAGAATATTGTAAGTCACACCATTTGGCGTGATTACCCTCTCCATAACCAGACGTTTGAGAATTCCGTCTTTGGTTTCCGGAAGGGGAAGATTAAGCAAAGTAAAGAATGCCGGGTAGTCTATATATGACAAGACTTCATCTGATGAACAGTTTTGAAGAGCAGTGTCTTCCTCAAACGGAGTTAATGTTAATTTTTTCCAGAGTTCTTTTTCTTTGTTACCATATTCTGCAAGTGGCTGATTGTATGACTGGATACGAATGTACCCATTTCCATAGAAGCGGGTTGGACGTTCTTTTGCTGCATCAATTATTACAACAAAAAGCCTCTTATCGCCGATAAATAGGTCTCTATATACAACATTGATTTTGGGGATTAACCCTTTTTCAAGCCAAGGGACCAGATCCATATTCCCTTTTGCCTTTTCTGAGGCAGAGTCAAAATGAGTTCCTATTATTTCATGTGTGGTGTCATCAATGCCAAATATGATGTATCCATATTTTTGATCACATAATGCGGCAGAATTGCTGAGTGCAGAGATGGATCTCCCAAATTTTTCCGATTCTAAATAACTCTTTTTGAACTCATAATACTCTCCTTCGGTTTTTTCATCCCGTAATGAGTATATTAAGTTGACAAGATTTTCATCTTTCATCATGATATCGTAATTTGTTAGATACGATTAATTCAACTTTCATATGGTTAAAGGTGTTCCTGAGAATTGTAGATGGATGAAGACCTCCTTTCCTCTTGTATCCACACCTACTCATCACCCTCTCTTTTCCGCATTTCCATCTGATAGTAGGCACGCCAAAATCCTAGCCAATACCCCGCACAGTCGCAAATCAAAGATTTGCTTGCAAGTCTGACGACTTGCTCGGCTGAGGTCGGCCGCTTTCAGCGTCCAACCCGCCTCAGCTGAGGCCACCCCTTCGGGACAACCCACACTCGCAAGTTTCCTTCGAAAACTTGCTCCGCTAAGGGCGAGCCTGACGGCTCACCCCGCACTTTAAATATTTCCCACACCCAATGGAATCACATATGGACACCTTCTCCGCCATCCTCTCCGAATACACCACCCTCGCGAAAACCGACCCACTTCGCACCTGGATCCTCTTTGAAAATACCGACCTGGCAAACGCCGCCGTCAAAAAACTCCGGGAAGAAGGAGCCATCCTCCCCGACCACATCACCACCATCAAAGGCCTTGCAAAAAGCATCCTCCGCTCCCTCTCCCCTACCGCACGGATCATCGACCCCGAAGAACAGCACCTCATCTTCGCCCGCATAGGTGCAGACGTCTGGGGAAAAAAACGCATCACCGACACCCAGACCGAAAACCTCGTAAACCTCTTCATCACCCTCAAAACCAACAAACTCGTCCTGCCAACAGGCGAAGACAAATTAAACGACTTCCGGGAAATATTCCGGCAGTATGAACAATTCTCTCTGGAAAACGACTGCTGCGACTCCATCCTCGCCATCGAACGTGCCGCCAGGATCGCCGGAGAAATGGATATCGGCACCGTCCTCTGCTATGCATTATACAAACCCTCCCCCCTCGCAGGCGACCTCCTCCTCGCCCTCAAAGGCACCATCATAACCCGGCCGCCCGCAAACGAAAACCTCACCGTCCTCCCGAAACCGTGCAAAGGCGTCTATCAATACACCGACACCCGGACCGAACTTCGCTCCGTTCTTGAATCCATCGCCTCCCGCATCGAATCCGGCACGAGCCCAAAAGATATCTCCCTTCTTGCACCCTCCCTCACCTCCGCTCTGCCTCTTCTCGACGAACTCGTCCCCGACTTCAGCGTCCTCCGGGACGGAACACGGCATCCCCTCCGGTTCACTGCCGGCGAAGACATCCCCATCGAAAACCTCCCGCCCGTTCGCTGTGCCCTTGCCTGGCTCTCGGCATTCGCCTTCGACTGCGGGATCGAAGACCTCAAGATCATAATCGACAGCCCGTATTTTACGCTCAAAACCGACAGGCTCACCGCCGGCAAACTCGAAAAAGCCGGCATCATCACGAAAACTGAAAAAGGCAGAGCCACCTGGGGGACCATCAGCGAACGGTTCGCTGCTGCCAGAAAAAAGGAGATGACCGATCAGGACACCGCATTCCAGGCGAGTCTCGACCGGCTCCTTGATCGGCTGGACCAAAATTTCAAACCCGCCGCCGGTCTTGCTGAACACTGCACTGCCCTCAAAACCGACCTCTCCTCCCTTGGATGGACGAATATCCCCATGAAACCGCAGGACGAAGCCGCACGTCACGCCTTCCTCCGCCTGCTCGACAAACTCGCCCTCACCTCTCTTGCGGAGAGGAAATACACCGTTCGTGAATTCTACGCCATGCTCTGCCGGTTCTGTGAAAAAACCACCAAGATCAGCTATGCAGAATCGGAAACCGCCTTCTTCGCCGGAGATCTCCGCTCCGTCGCCAGCACAAAGATCCCCTACGTCTTCATCACCGGTCTCTCCGCCGACCGGCTCCCGAGGATCGAAGCAACCATCCCCCTCCTGAACGCTCAGGAGACCGCCCGCATCCAGCCGGATCGGGGCCAGAACCTGCTCGATGCAAGCAGATACTACTTCCACGCCGCCGCCCTCACCTCGGAAAAACAGCTCACCCTCTCCTGTGCAGGACACGACGGCGAAAAAAGTCTGACCCCGTCCCCCTACCTTACCCGTCTCGCCGAGCCGGAACCAAAAAGCTCCGGCTTCCTCGCTCATTCGACGACCGCAAACCAGACGAAGGCCGGCGAACTCCTTGCCGCCGGCAGAGAAAACGAGTGTGCCGGCCTCTTCGGCATCCCCTCCCTTCAGACCGCGGCAGAGATCATTGGGATCGAAACCGTGGACCGAACCAAGCCACCCGGCATCTACGACGCAAACTTTGCAGACGACCCGCTCGCCGAAGCGTTCGCCGCCTCCTACACGAAAAAGACCGAGTTCGCCCCGACCGTGCTCGAAAGATACCGGGAATGCCCCTTCAAATGGTATCTCGCCGACCACCTGCGTCTCGAAAATCCCGCGGATTTCAGTGCGGAGCGAATCATTGTAGGTACCGTCATGCACAAAGCAATGGAGAGGTTCTTCCGTGAATACACACGCCCCCTGACCGCGGAAAAAGAGCAGGAAGCGACCGACTTCCTCAAAACAATCGTCACAGAGGAGTTTTCCAACCGGCGAATAACGACGCCTTCATGGAAATCGATGCTGAACGGATACCTCGGCGAGGGCGGCCTTGAAAGCAGCTGCAAGACAATCATCCAAATGGAAAACGGATTTTATGCCGCAGGATTTCGAACCAGCGCCGACTGGCTGGAGCAGAAAGTATCGGCAGATATCCCGGGCGGTGAACCGTTCACCGTCTCCGGATGGGTGGACCGGGTGATGTTCAACGAGCAGAACCGTGAGTTCGCGGTCGTCGACTACAAGACCGGGAAGGTGAAGACCGGGAGCGATCTCGAAGCTGGAACTGCACTCCAGATCCCGCTCTATACCGAGGCGGTCAGGCAGATGACCGGATGCACCCCCCAACCCGGAACCTACCTCAAAATAGCCCCGGACAAGGTGAAGAACGAGAACCCGTACTTCTCCAGAAATAAACAGAATATGAGCGTCGAAGAGGTCAAAGACGCGGTGTTCGGGTTCTGCCGGGAAACGCGGGAGAGCATGAAAGCAGGAAAATGTGCCGTCGTGTCCACGGAAAACTGCCCGGATGCCTACTGTCAATACCGAAAGATCTGCCGGTTCGTTTCGTTCCGGGAGGGACAGGCATGACCGCCAAACTGACCGATGCCCAGAGAAGGGCACTCTTTATGGAAGAAAGCGTCTGCGTGACCGCCGGCGCCGGGACCGGGAAGACGTTCCTTTTGACTCAGCGGTATCTTTCCTCGCTCACATACCAGCGCGAGAAGATCAAAACCGGGGCAGGCGACATCCTCGCCCTCACCTACACCGAAAAGGCGGCGGCCGAAATGCGGACGAAGATCGGGCAGGAACTGCGCAAAGCGGCAGTGGAAGATCCCGCTCTCGAAGAAGTGTGGGAGAGTTTCTCGCGGTGCAGCATCAGCACGTTCCATGGATTCTGCCTCTCGCTACTGAGAGAGTTCTCCTATGAGGCAGGACTCGACGCGGGATTTTCCGTGATGGACGAGCTCGACACCCACGAACTCGTGACCGGGACGATCCATGAGATGCTGGAGCATCCCCCCGCTGCACTCTTTGAGGATGTCGTCACCCTGTTCGATCATCTGCGGGAGACGACGATCGCCGAATACCTCAGGACCCTTCTTCGGATCTGGGAAGAAGCAAAGGACTGGTTTGCCGTGCTGGAAAAGGATCCGGCCGCCGTGATCGCAGTCTGGCAGAAGGCATGGGATGAACGGATCCGATTCCAGCACGCCGAACTTTCAACGGATGACCAGCTTCGAACGCTGATGAACGAGCTGCGTGACCTTGCAGAAATCTCTATGGTGAAGTTTTTCCACAATGCACCACACGCTTATGACGCGTTTTGTGCAGCGTCCGATCCGTACGAGATGTATACAGCCGGAAAGATCCTTGCCGGTTTAAATGCTAATATAGGCAAAGCGACCATTACAAGTCCATACTGGCCTATATTCAAAAAGAAACGCGAGTTTTTCAAAGAATTCCCTGATTCCCCCGGACACGACACCGAAAGAACACGGATCACCCTGAAAATTCTCACGGCCCTCGGACGAATCGCCGCCGCGGTGTATGAAAAAACGGTTAGGGAAAAACAGCAGAGGGGCGTGCTCGACTTCGACGACCTGATCAAAAAGACCCGTGATCTTATCAAAAACAACCGTATCCAAAGAACGCTGAAAACCAGATACCGGTATATTCTCGTTGATGAGGTCCAGGACAATGATCCGATCCTCACCGAGATCATCCGGATCCTCTGCGGCGACCCGAAGGAAAACAACCGGCTGTTCATCGTCGGCGACGCAAAGCAGTCGATCTATCTTTTCAGAGGGGCGGATGTCTCTGGATTCAACGCGTTCCAGACCGTTTTTGCGAAAAAACCGGTGGAACTTGACACCAGTTTCCGGACCGTGCCCGAGATCATCCGGCTGGTCAATCATGTGTTCACGTCCGTGTTTGCGGACCCGAAGGAGATCTGGGAAGCAGGATACGGGGAACTCACCGCCCACCGGGTAGAACACTCAGGAACGGTGACTCTGATCAGGCTCGAAATGAGCGAGACCCAGGCGGAAACGATGCGGCGGGAGGCACGAACCCTCGCATCCTGGATCCATGACGCGGTCACCCATAAAAAACTGACCGTCTACGATAAGGACGGAAACACCCGGCCGGCGAAGTTCGGGGACATCGCGGTCCTCATCGAGGCACGGACCCACACGGACAAACTCCGGAACGCTCTGGAAAGATACGGGGTCCCGTATACCGAGGAGAAGGGATTCAGTTTCTACGAAAAGCAGGAGGTATTCGACTTCACGAATCTCTTGAAGGCGATCGTCTATCCCGAGGAGGATATCCCGCTCTACGGCGTTCTGCGGTCTCCCTACTTCGGGATCTCGGACGCGGAACTCTGCAGAGCCGCCGCCGGCAGCAGTTGGACGCTGATGTGGAGACTGCAGAAATACGCGGCCGCGAATCCCGATTCGAAGATCAAAAGAGCAGTCGAGAGCCTTTCCCGCTGGCATGCAGAGATCCGGGAAGAGCCGCTTGTACCGTTCCTTTCGCAACTGATCGCTGAGTCGGGAGTCATGGCGGTTTACGGAGGGCTCCCGTTCGGGCGGGAAGCGGCGGCCAATCTGCAGAAGCTTGTCGGGATCGCCCGTTCACGCTCCATGAACCGGCCGTTTTCGGTGTATGAGTATCTCAAGATCCTGAACACCTGCATGGACGAAGGGTTCGACGAACGGGAAGGGACGGTCACGAGCGAAGAGGACGACCGGGTGAAAATTTTGACGGTGCATGCCTCAAAGGGTCTGGAGTATCAGGTCCTCGCACTCTGTTTTGCCGGGACGGGGAACGGGCTGAAGGTTTCGGCACCGGTGTTCGATACGGAACTCGGTGTCGGGATCCCGGTAAAACTCCCGGGTGAGGAGGATGGAATGTCATTCGTGATCGAGTGCCTGAAACCCGAGATGAAGGCAAAGCTGCTTGCGGAGCGGAAACGGCTGTTTTACGTCGCGATGACGCGGGCACGTGATCATCTGGTGATCTGTGGAACAGACGGGAAAAACGGACCGGCGGCGAACTCGTTTCTGGCGATGTATGATGAGGGGATCGGCGGTTGCCCGTATCGGCCGGAGCAGATCACGGACATCGTCGCGGAGCCGAATGAGCAGAGCCGCGTCCGCCCGACAATTCCGGAAGGATGGACGGACACCCCGATGCCGGAAAAAGAGGAGGAAGAGGAAGAACTCGCAAGAGACGTGACCGCGGCCCAAAGACGCACGGCTCCTTCGGCGGCAGAGCAGGCGGCAATGCTCCGGGGAACGGCTCTTCATGAGGTATTCGAGGGAAAGCCCGCCACTGTGGTCGGAAAACGATATGGACTGCCCCCCGAGGCGGCGGAAGAGTTCGCGGCAAAATATGCGGCGTTCCTTGCGTCGCCGGTTATGCAGAACGCGGTGCAAAGTATCTGCGAGCAGCAGGCGGCATATTCTTTCGAGGGAACGCCGCTGAACGGCGTGATCGACCGGCTTATCCAGTATGCGGACGGGAGCTGGCTCATCATCGATTACAAGACGGGTCGGCCATCAAAGAAGGAGATGGAGAGATATGAGATGCAGCTCGCGGTGTATTTTCTGTGGGCGAAACGTCTGTTTGGAACGGATCCGGGCGTGTGTCTGTATTTCGCTGATGCGAGAGAGATCCGGATGGTGGAGATGGATGAGGAGCGGGCGGAGATGCTGGTGGAGAAGATAATTAGGGAGCGGGATGGGTTGATTACATAAATACAGGTCCAAACTAAAATAACGCTTTCGTTTGGACGGATATTTTATAATCCCAAAGAACCAACTACCTTCTGAGGCAACCATGTATATCCATCGGGCAATCGAAGACGCGGTCATTAGAATAGCAAAGACCTTTCCCGTCCTTCTCGTAACCGGTCCGCGGCAGGTTGGCAAAACAACCATGCTCCGGCATCTGGCAAAAGAAGACCGAACCTACGTCACCCTTGATGACCCCGTTATCAGAGACCTTGCCAAACGCGATCCGGCTCTTTTCTTTCAGCGATTCCCTCCGCCGATCCTTATAGATGAGATCCAGTACGCCCCGGAACTTCTGCCCTATATCAAAATGATGGCGGATACCTCAAAAGATCACGGCGCATTCTGGATAACAGGTTCACAGGTATTCCATCTCATGAAAAATGTCAGTGAATCACTCGCCGGCCGTGTTGGCATCATCAGCATGCTTGGTCTTTCTGCAAATGAGATCAATGATACCGTATCTGAACCGTTTTCCACGGATCCAAAGTATTTGATGAGAAGAGTAAAGCAGACAAAAAAACTGACGATGATGGAAATCTATGAACGGATATTCAAAGGTTTCATGCCTGCTCTCTATGAGAATCCGAATATCGACACAAATATCTATTATCAGTCGTATCTCAACACCTATATTCAGAGGGATATCAGGGATCTGACACAGGTAGCCGATGAACTTGCATTCTACAATTTTATGCGGGCAGTTGCCGCACGAACCGCAAAACCGGTCGTATATGAGGATCTTGCCAGAGATGCAGGGGTCTCGGCACCCACGGCAAAAAAATGGCTCTCCATTCTTATATCCTCACATATTGTCGTCCTGGTCCAGCCGTATCATAACAACGTGCTGAAAAGAACAATAAAGGCACCCGTGATGCATTTCCTGGATACCGGATTATGTGCATATCTTCTCAGATGGGGGTCCCCTGAAACACTGGAGGCCGGGATCATGTCCGGTGCATTCTTTGAAAGCTATGTGTTTTCCGAGATATACAAAAGTTATCTGAATGCAGCAGTAGAGCCCCCTCTGTTCTATTACCGGGATAAAGATCAGAAGGAGATCGATATCCTCATCCTTCAGGATAATACCCTCTATCCGGTCGAGGTCAAGAAGGCTGCATCACCCGGCACGCAGGCAGTCAAACATTTCAAGGTCCTCGAACCGATCACAGAGCCGGAAAAGTTTGGTGAACTTGCAGAACTGAAAGCAAAGATCGGGAATGGTGTTGTTATCTGTATGACAAATGATCTGCTGCCGGTCGATGCTAAGAACTGGTTTGTTCCGGTCTGGATCATCTGATACGGGCTGAATCCCAATTACTAATCTATTACTAATATCTGTAAAATTAGTAATTGGCCATAAACCTATTCTACTTTTTACGCATACAGGGTTTTTTCAAAAAAGAAAGAGGGAGAGATCAACGATCTCTCTCACATCGCAAACAGCGGAGCGAGCTCCACCTTCTGCCAGTCCATATCCACCACTTTCATCCACAGGGTCTCCGTTGCCGGAACAAAAACCACCTGATGATTCGAGGAATACGGATATTACTCAAGATCCGAGTGACGGAAGGTCGCCCCGCCGTCCGCTAAGACAACATCGCGGATCTGCATAAGTTTTGCGGCATCGATCGTGCCCTTTGCTGCCGCAGCCTGGCTCAGCAGATTCGTATATCTGTTCAGCGAGTGTGCTTCCGGCGAACTCGTCAGGTTCCAGCTCGGGTCGACAAAGTGGTTCGCCGCGGCAACGACCCCGTCGCCGGTTCGAATCTTCGTCTCGGTAAGCCCGACCTCAAACACATATTCTCCCTCAGGGCTGCCCACATCCACAATCCAGGCAACATCCGGACGGGTCGTCAAAACAGTCGTCTTCATACTGGAAATATCCGAGTAATCGAGCATCAGCCAGAAGAACTCCGAGATCATATCCGGACGGTCCGCCTGCATTACCGAATCCAGACCCGAGTTGTCATCCGCGATAAAGAGACCCTCACTATTCATCAGGGTCTCCGGTCGGGAACCCGCAGGACCGAAAGTCGCGACCCCGTTGCTACCGTCCGTCGGCCGGTACACGGCAAGCACGTAATACGGATTGAACGTATTCACAAAATCCGGAAGATCCCAGTTCCGGGAAACGATCACCGATCCGTCTGCGGTATAATCACCCCAGACAGCGAGATAGGAACAGCCGGATGGCATCATAAGATAGAGGGCAGGACCGTAGTAGAGGATCGAGAGATCTTCTTCGGTGAGTCCGGTCGTCTCAGCCATACCGCGGGCGATCTCCTTCATCCGTTCTGGCTGATTCTGTGTGATGGATGCCGCATAGCTGCGGAGATAATCGATCATGTATCCGCGGTCTTCGAGGGCGCCGGTGAGCATAGCATACTCGGCGAGAAGTTCGGTTTTCATAAGACCGCCGTACTGCCGACCCATCTCACGATAGGATCCTTCAAGGAGGATAACGGTATAGTTGCCGGCAAGATACCGGTCGCCGGCTTCAAAAGAAGAGACAAAGGTCATGTCGGGATTGTTCGCCGGCGAAACGGGGATGGCAGTAATACATCCGGCTGCGATAAAGAGAGCGAAAAGCAGCACAATCAGGAATATCGGTTTCTTCAGATTCATATGACGACTCCACACAGTCATTGTGAAAATAATCTCACTTCTGAGTATATTATTTCTTCTAAGAACAAAAACACGAATCAGAAATCTGCCTGATACGGTCACCGAATTACGACAAAACATATACCGCAGCATCACACCAGAAGGCATCGAAATCCTCAATTTTCGTAACCCATCTCTCTGAGTGACAGCGCTGTTTTTCGCCTCACGGGAGGCATTATCGCACCGCGCGGTTTGGGATTTATATTGCGTTGAATCATAGGTTGATTACACGTTCGGAGATACCCGTACAAGAGGTCATATATGATGAATGATATTTCCCCAACACTGCATGAACAACTTACGCCGCTTTTTTCAAAAAGGACGTATACTCAGGAAAGCTCTGCGAAAAGGGAAAGGAGATCCGAAAACTCCAGCTTGAACTGATGAAAGAGGGGCAACCGCCCGAGGAACTCCTGAGACAATCCAGAAGTCTGATCGATGAAACGACCTATCTGACAGCGAAGCTCCGGGCTCTGGAGCGGGAGATCGACGGCGTTCTGACCCAGGAACTGCTGGTGACGAGGCAGAAGGAGGGCGTGGATGGATGATCTGTGGCTGATCAGTAGATCACCGCAGGCCCGCACTTTGAAAGGCTCAGCCTTTGAAGAGGGGATTGACTGGACGAGACGGAAAAGCCGCTTGGCATTCAAAACATCCATCTTGTAATATTTTCCGTCCTTGGGGGACGCCATCTTCAGTTGGTTACGGTTTGTAACCGACTGATTGCCTTCCTTAATTAGCCGTGATTTCAGAACTTTCCAGTAATTGTTCGGATTCACACTTTCATTCAATACTGCAATGTACCTGAGAGGGTTTATCTCCGAATCGGAGAGCCGACCGAAAAAATCCGACCGATTCGAATGATAGACAAGGAGAACTCGACGCCGGATAACGAGACCCGATAGGGCCGCACCTTCAACCCGTGATCCCGAGCCTCGTCATATCCTCAGCCGGCGTCGAGATCAGTTGGACCCTGAACTTCTTCACCAGCATATTCAGCACATCAGGCGACAAACATGCCGGCAGATTCGGTCCGATCATGATGTTTTTGATACCGAGAGCCAGCAAAACCAGAAACACCAGGATCGCCTTCTGCTCATACCACGCGATATTGAATGAAAGCGGCAGTTCACCCACTTCCACATGCAAAGCCTTTGCGAGCTCATGAGCGATCACCACGAGTGAATACGCGTCATTACACTGACCCGCATCCAGCACCCGGGGGATCCCCTCGATATCGCCGAGACCGAGACGGTTATACCGGTACTTCGCACAGCCAGCCGTAAGGATCACCACGTCCTTTGGCAACACTTTCACAAACTCCGTATAATACTCCCGCTCCTTATGCCGGCCGTCACATCCCGCCATCACCACAAAATGCCGGATCTTTCCCCGCTTCACCAGATCCAGGATCTTCGGGGCAAGAGCGAGCATCGCATAATGTCCCGCCCCCGTCACCAGCTCCCCGCACTGCAGATCCTTCGGCGGCTCACATATCTTCGCACAGGCAATGATCCGGAAAAAATCCTTCGAGCCGTCCGGCTTCTCCGGGATATGGACCGCAGCCGGAAAACCCGCGGACCCGGTCGTAAAAATCCGGTCCTTATACGCAGGCGACGGCGGCACCAGACAGTTCTTCGTAAACAGGATCGGGCCGTTGAACTGCGGGAACTCCGCCTTCTGATTCGCCCAGGACGTCCCGTAATTTCCGATCAGATGATCGAACTTCTTAAAACAGGGATGAGCGTGGGCGATCAGCATTTCGCCGTGGGTATACACATCCACCCCGGTCCCCCTCGTCTGCCGAAGAAGGAGAAACAGATCCTTCAGGTCATGTCCCATTACCAGGATGCCGGGATTTTTCCCGACACCGCAGTTCACCTTCGTGATCTCGGTTGTGCCATACCGTTTGTTTGCCGTTTCAAGAAGCGCCAGCACCTTCGCACCGACCGGGCCGCACTCAATGACCAGGGCCGCAAGTTCCCCAAACGAGTGCTTCTCAAAACGGGAAGCGAGAGCCTTATAGATGAAGTTCACAATCTCCGGATCCGTTTTTCCGAGCACCTCCGCATGAGAATAATAGGCGCAGATGCCTTTCAGACCAAACAGCAGCAGGGAAAACAAGGACCGTTCATTGTCATCCTCAATGGAACGGAGCCCGATCCCTCCGTCAAGCATGATGACATCCTCCCGGGATTTCGGGGTCCAGGAACACGCCGGCGGCTCTCCCGGCACCGGCGGGTAGGCATCCCGGAACGCGATCGCCGCGTTCAGATAGTTCCGGAACCGGTCCTCATCAAAATTGACGTTCGTCAAGGTCGCAAACAATGCCTCGACCACCAGCCGGTCCCGGGCCGGCGTCTCCGCCGGGAGCTTCGCTCCCTTCGGCTGATGGATCTTCCGGTAGGTAATGCCGGAAAGAACAAAGTTCACGGCATCCTGATAACATGCCGTATCATTCGCTTTCCCGCAGACGCCGCCGGTCGTACAGCCGAGGTTCCCGGCGGTTTCTTCACACTGCTGACAAAACATTCTGGTCTCCTCTCTACCCATCTTATGAGCTTCAGATACTTGATAGATGGCGCGCGGAGTATTTATACATTCACCCAGCTGAAAAAAGGTATAAATCCGATTATTTACGGGAATTCCCGCACAAAACACCAGATGATGCCGCGAATATATTTATTCGGTGTGACGGTCAGATGCCCAGAACCTGGGAGCATCAAAGAGCGGCGTGTCAAAGAGGTCCACCGGTCCGGTAAGCTTTCCTTCACAGAGCGAAAAACCGAGTCCGACCACCGGGATGACCGTTGTTCTGACATTCGAAGAATCACAGAGACTTACCGGGCAGACACCCAACTGATTCAGACCGCGGCGTGCGAACCGTTCACAGAACTCTGATGTGGAGGGGAAATCCCCGCCGGCACGTGTGAGGAACACGACTCCGTCCGCGAGAGTATTCTGATTCGGGATCATCACCTCACCCAAAGGGATCATATCCGATCCGGCGAGGAATACGAGGAACGGCTCGTTCTCCCGCTCCGCTATCGTCATCCCGCAGACCGAGACCGGATCAGCACCGCAGAACAGATGCCGTTTTTCTGCGATCTCTTCAGCCGCGGAGAATGCCGCATCGATCAGCTGGTCAGGCTGGACATCCGGCGCATGGGTCGTGATCAGGACCCAGCCGGTCGGCCGTGTGGATCACAAACGAGTCGATAAGGATCCCTCCTTCCGCCTTTTTGAGCATCTTTGCTGCCGTCTGGAGGATGTCGGGAAAGACCCGGGTCGTTTCACAGATGCCGCCGACCGGTTTTGCAAAAACCGAGACCGTGGTAGGCATACTCAGCGGATCGCCTCGATCTTCGCGATCATTCCGCAGCTGCCGACATACACCGGCGTTCTCTGATGGACCTTCGTCGGCACGATATCCAAAGTCGAGGTCTCGCCGTTCGAGACGCACCCGCCTGCCTGGGCCGCGAGGAACCCGATCGGGTTGATCTCGAAGACCAGCCGCAGTTTACCGGAAGCCGATTTTTTGGTTGCCGGATAAGCATATACGCCGCCGTACTCCAGGATCTGGTGGAAGTCGGCCACGAAGGAACCGGAATACCGGTTCTTTCCGCCTTCGCACTCGATATCGTTCATATACTGGATGTGTTTATCGGTCCACTCGGAACGCAGACCGCCGCTCCCGCAGAGTGTTCCTTCAGGGATCCTGACATTCTCTTTTAGGAGAACATAGGTCCCTTCCACGTTGAGCGCGAAGATCGATACACCGTTTCCAAGCGAGATGGTCAAGGTGGTCATCGGACCATACAGCATATAGAACGCGGCACGAAGCTGGTTTCCCGCCTGAAGAACTTCGCCTTCATAGATCCCGACGATCGTCCCGACGCTCAGGTTCACCTTGATCAGCGAAGAGCCGTCGAGGGGATCCATCACGACTGAATACTTCGCAGACGGAGACATCTGCGTGATATCCTCATTTTCTTCGGAAGCGACTGCACGTACAAGCCCGCTTTCCTGCAGAACAGAGGTGATCCGGATATCGGCCCAGGTGTCCATTTCTGCCTGATCCTCGCCGGAAGAGTTCGTGGAACCCGCATAATTCTGATTGCTGATAAATGCGGAACGGATCGGTCCTGCCTGATCCGCGATCAGCATGATTATTTTTCCCAGATCCTCAGGGGCATGTGAGGCGCTGAGATACTCCTGCAAGGTTTTCATAGTACCTATAATATGCGTTTTGGAGGCAAAAAAACGTATCCTGACGACAGGAACGAAATTGAACGCGTGCTTCTCGCAACGAGGGATCGATGCCGGTCGAAAGAGAAAAAAGAGGGCCGCAGGTTTATTCAGGATCCTTTCCTGCGGCGGCTGGATGGAGTTATGTCTGTTCTTCGGAGACGATTACAGACCACTCGCCGTCGCAGATCACATTGAGCAGATAGTTGCCTGATGTGGTGAGCGGCACAATAACGGTATCATTGTAGGTGCCCATGTGGTAGGCAAGCGGCTCTTCAAAGGTGTTCGTTTTGTCTATGACAAGATTACCGTCGTAATCCATCAGGTGAACTTCAATAGCGGTGTTGTTCGTCGCTTCGATCGCAAAGGAGACATTGCTTTTGTTGATTATGAAGAGGGGCGTGGCTGCATTACCGATACCCGTGAAGGTCTGGGGAGGAATGCCGTCGATCTGCTGCGGGAAGGCAAAGTCGGCTTTCCAGGCGCCAGTTGCGTTGATGGTAAGAGTCGGCTTTCCATCGGTCTGCAGAGCATAGGTCCACACCCAGCCGTCTGCGGTTTTGGCAGATGATGCCGCGGCGTCCGTGTATCTTCCCGGAACTGAGATACCCATCTCTTTGGTCTCAACGGTGAGGTCTATCATTTCGGCGCTGGCCTGGGTTATTGTGACGGTATAGACACCCGCCGAAAGTTCGGTTGTAATGCTTTCGTTTCCGGTGCCGGAGAACGAGGTGGCGGGAGTTGTTGTGGTGCCAATGCAGCCTGCAGTGATGATCAGACCAACAAGGGCGAGAGCCAGCAAAAGAGCCGGGAATGCGAGGTTATGTTTCATAGAGACTATATCCGTTGGAAGAATATTTTAGAGTTTGGAAACAATTACCTTCTCATTATTTCTGAAAGAAGCGTGAAGAATAATTTTTCTGTAAAAACGGGATGGTCCCGTTTTATGCCGCAGCAGGCTGAGGGTCTTCCCCGGTGTCAGGGGTGATGACGGATCCATCCGATCCCGCAGAGATTTCATTATTCATGAACCAGGCAGTTACATCCTCACTGATCTCTTCCATTTCTTCGATCTCGATCAGATCTTCCCGGAAAAATGGACTTAATTCAGCATATTCCGGGAGTTCCAGATGAGTGGTAAAAGTGAGATGTACGAGGTGAGGATACGGGCTGACCGGATCTTGCGTGACAACGCATATCTCTTCCTCTTCAACTGCCGCGACGGGGATGATCAAAAACATTGCTGCAAACAGTAATGTCAGTATTTTATAGGTGGTATTCATGATGACGGTTTCTAAGTGTTTATTTACCGGTCTCCCGGCAATACTATTATTCAACGTAAATGTAAATAATGTTTTACATTTTGTTTTGTATTGCATACCCAATATGAAATACTCGTTCATCAAGAAAAGCGCATGATCTGGTGCCAGACGATACAAATCCGTGCTGTGAGAAGAGGTCTTTGGTCAATCGGACCTGCTGAAAATGTTCTAAGAAAACAGAGCGATGCGAGGGAAGGGATTCGAACCCTTGAACTCCTAGAGACAGGATCCTAAACCCTGCGCCGTTAACCTGGCTTGGCAACCCTCGCAATTTTAACTGTAACATATTGACAGGAGGATAAAAATAACCTTCGCATTAATGTATATGAATAGATAATAGTATTCTATGGTAGTTCAGCACACATGCGGCTTCAAACGCGAGATATTTTGTCGGGAGTGCGGCACCGAACTGATCCAGGACACGCGGGGAAAACTCTACTGTCCGCGGTGCGGCAGGCGGCTTGCGATCCTCTGCCCCCACTGCGGAAAACTCTGGTAAACCGGCCCTTATACGGCTGTGCCCCGGAGCCACTCCATATACTTCTCCCGAATCAGATCCACCTCTTCCCTCGTCAGATCGAACCGTCCGGTATGGGACATATAGCGTTCCACCTCTTTTATGAGTACTTCAGCCTCGGAAAAATCATCCACCTCCAGATACACCGGGACGTTTCGCACCGAGATCACTTCCCCGCAGACTGAGCAGAGTTTCCACTTTCCATAGTAATCAGTGTAGGTAAACTGATGACAGCCTGGACAGCGGATCACCCGGTAGGTACTCATAGATATCAAATGATGATTGGCGCAGGGAGTGAAAAAGATTCCCCCGACATCTAAACCCTTGCTTTTATTAGCAGAGAGGTAAATATGAACTGTCTATGTCAATTCAGGTAACGGGAATTTCCGGGATCCCGCTCATTCAGAAAGGCGACGATCTTCCGGCAATAATCTGCAAAAATACCACATTCGAGGACGGGGATATCCTCTGTGTCGCATCAACGATCGTTTCGAAAGCTAAAGGATATACACGCGCACTCGCGGATATCACGCCCTCTCCGGATGCGATCCGGATCTCGGGACTCACGAAAGAAGATCCCCGGTTCATCCAGGCGATCCTTGATTCGTCCACCGAGATCATCCAGGAGTATCCGTTCATCCTCTCCGAAGTCCCCTGCGGCCATGTAGGTGTGCGCGCCGGTGTTGATAACAGCAATATAGAAGGCGAAAATATTATCATCCTCCCGAAAGATCCGTCAGCTGAGTGTACAGAGATTAGGGCAGCCATCAAAAAGATCACCGGAAATGATGTCGGCGTCATCGTGACCGATACCTGCGGAAGGGCATTCCGCCGCGGTCAGTGCGGAAACGCCATCGGCTGGGCAGGCATGACCGCGATCCGGGATTTCCGGGGCGACCATGACCTCTTCGGTCTGGAACTGGAGATCACAGAAGAAGCAGTCGTTGATGAGATCGCAGCCTTCTCCAACTTCATTATGGGAGAGAGCAATAACGGGATCCCGGCAGTGAAATTTACCGGCTGCGGCACCTGGAAAGGCCATGACTCGCTCTACTTCACAAAAGAAGAAGACCTGATCAGAAAGGCTATGAAACCATAAATGGACGTGATTCTTTCAATGGACCTAATGGACGGGTATGTCGTCCACGGGAAAAGCGGCAACCGGGATCAGTATCGACCTCTGACCTGGGGGCTTTCCCCCTCGGCCGAGCCGATGTCATATCTCACGGTGATGAAACCGAAATACGCATATGTGGCCGATCTTGACCGGATCGGACTGTGCGGCGATCACACCGAGACGATCCTGAAACTCGCATCGATCCCGGAGAAGCTCTGGGTCGATCGGGGCTGCAGCATCCCGGAGAAGTATCTGCCGGGCGTCGCAAACATCGTCGGGACCGAGACGGTTGAGGCTCCCTTCGAGGAGTTCACCGGCGGATATCTCAGCGTCGATGTAAAGGACGGAAAGGTCATCCCCGACGGTCTTGACCCGGTCGAGGTGATCTGTGAAGCGGAAAAATACGCCTTTGACGGGATAATTCTTCTGAATATATCCTCGGTCGGTACCGAATCAGGGATCGATCAGGGTTTTGCACAACGGATCAGGGCCGCAACAAAAAAGCCGCTGATCTACGGAGGCGGCGTGAACTCTCTCGCTGATCTTCGCATCCTCAGAGATGCGGGATACGACGGCGTGATCATCTCGACAGCCGTACACAAAGGAAAGATCCACGTGGAGATCATCCGGGAGGGAACCTTTTGCTGATCACACTCGAAGGGATCGACGGAGCGGGAAAGTCCACGCTCTACGAAGGTCTCAAGACGCGGCTTCTGGATCTCGATCCGGTGTTCACCCGGGAACCTGGCAGTCCGCTGGTGAACGAGTCGGTCCGCCGGGAGATCAGCGCGAACCGTGATCCGTTCGCGGAGGCGACCCTGTTCGTTGCGGATCATGCAGCCCACCTGGCTCAGATCGTGATACCTGCACTCGAAAAAAATAAACTGGTCATCACCGACCGATACTCCGACAGCCGGTTTGCCTACCAGCAGGTCTCACTCGTCGGGATCGTGCCCGATCCAAAAGCATGGCTCACCGCCGTACATACAGGCTGGTCGATCCGTCCGGACCTGACGATCCTTCTTCTGATCGCGCCGGAAATCGCCATGAGCCGACTTGCAGGCAGACCGGGAAAGGAACACTTCGAGGATCCCGCGTTCCTCGAAGAAGTCCAGAAAAGATATCTTGAACGGGTAGCCGAGGATCCGGAACGGTTCCTTCTGATCGACGCCGCCCAAGACCCGGAAACGATCCTGGACTTCGTCGAGAAGAGCATTCGGGCACTGCCCTCCAAATGATCTTTTTTTCATCCGAAAGCTGATAATAGTTCAAAGCGTACCTATCACACATGTCGGGTTCCTTTTCTGTATACGGGATTTCCACTGGACTGCTCGTATCCGATGATGATATACTGGGCCGGGTCATCTCCTCCCTCACCAATACTGATGCAAAGAGAATAGAAGACGGCGACATCCTGCTGTTTGCCGAGTCGCCGCTCTCCACCACCGAAGGTCGCAATATCAACCTGGACGACATCACCCCGTCTACGGAGGCACACCGGCTTGCGGAGAAGTATAGTCTCGACCCACGGCTTGCCGAAGTCGTTTTGATGGAAAGCGATACGATCGTCGGCGGCATTCCGGGATATCTTCTTGCCGGAAAATGGGATCTTATCCTGCCCAATGCCGGCATCGACGAATCAAACGCCCCGGACGGCTGGGTCACCCGCCTCCCGGCCGACCCGGAAGAAAGTGCCAAACGGTTGCGGGACGGTATTCGTGAACGCACCGGAAAAGATACGGCCGTCATCATCATCGACTCCCGGACCCACTCGATGCGTCTTGGGGTGTCGGGTGTTGCTATCGGCTGTTCCGGCATTCTCCCGATCACCGACGAGCGGGGAAAGCCCGATCTGTACGGAAACAAACTGCAGGTGACCCGGCGGGCGATCGCCGACTCGCTCGCCTCGACTGCCGAACTTCTGATGGGCGAGTCCGCGGAAGGCGTGCCGGTCGTGCTCGTCCGCGGATACCCGTACGTCAGATGCGAAAACTGTAAAATCGAGACGATACCCGCAGACGAGGATCTCTTCCTCAGTCTCGGCAAATAATTTTTTTTAAAAAAAGTTACTGGGCAGCCGGAACGCCGGTACTGATGGCTTCCTGGATCTGCTTCTGGAGCTGAGCTGCTTTCGCGGCCATTGCTTTTTCCTGCTTGTCCATTGAATTGACGCGGAGTTCAAGGGAGTCGGCTTTCTCTTCGAGTTCCGTTTTAACGGAGGCCTTCGGTTTCTGGATCAGAATAGACCCTACGGCAGAATACATCACTGCATCATCTGCCGCGGACTCGATCTCCTCAAGGGCACGCTTCGTCTCACGGAGCGTCATCTCATACTGCATTTTCTGGGACGATACCTGCTGAAGCTGCTGCTGGATCTGCTGGAACATTCCAAGCTGCTGCTGGATCTGCGGCGGGATACCCGCCGCCTGCTGGGGTGCTGTCATTTTTTACAACTCCAATACTTCATGAGATACATTGACCAACCGCAACCACATATTGAGAGACGCCCGAAGGGACGCCGCATCCTCCGCCTCCACCTGAAGAGTCACGGAAGAGTCGTCGCGGGTGAGCCGCACGTTGGATTTTTCCCCCGGATCACTGTTGATCTCCGGGGCGAGAACTTCATACAATTTTTCTGCAAACGGGGTTTCAAAGACATAGCAGGAGGTATGGTTCATACCATGACCTGCAGGACATACTGTCTTTTCTGTGTGCCGCAAAAAACGATCGGACCGCCGGCATTCTCATCATAGGTGATGGGGACATGCGGCGACAGGTAATCGAACAGCTCCTTTTCCCGGGTCATGAAACCTTTGGTAAATAGTCCGGTACGTTCGGATTCGGCCACGTTGGTTATCAGCATGGAAAAAACCAGAGAGTCGTTTATCATCAGGTCAAACACCGGACCTTGCCGTTTCGAGCCCGACAGAAAAATAACGCGAGGATCTTCTCCCCCTATATCATGAATACCTGCTTTCCCACGCTGAACAAACGGAAAGTCCAGAGCAAAGGCGATTTCCTTCGCCAGTTTGCGGACTTCCGGAGCCGGTTTGCGCGATGAAGTTACAATAGTCATCTGGCTTTCAATTCTTTCGTGCCGGCTCCGCGGGCCTTGAAAAGAATACGGTGACCGCAGTAAGGGCAGCGGATGTTCGTACCGATCTCAACCAACTGTTTACAGCGGGCGCACTTATAAGCAACCATTGGGTTATACTCCTTTGGTCTCGATTGCACGAAGAACGACTTTCAGGCCGGGGGTCTGCGGGACGTAGGCGCCACCTGCGTATTTGTATCCGCATTTCCTGCATTCCCAGATGCCGGTACCAATACGCTTTACAGCGATCGTATCGCACATTGGGCACAGGTGCTTCGCGCGGGAAATCTTCTCGCTCTCATTGACCATCTTACGGCAGAAACGGCCGTATCTCGGACCAAAGCGCCCGGCACTGCCGGTAACGCGTCCTTTTGCAACATGTTTACTCTTGGATGCCATTTTTATTCCTCCAGAAATATCTAGTAATATTCGTTCTTAGTTGTTTTAATAGTATGCGTTACTCAAGTATCTTCAACTCGGCATCGCCTTTCGCTGCAGCGTTCGCCAGATTGAAGAATTCTTCCTGCATACCGGCCGGGATCGTGACGACGCAAATCCATGACCCGTCGCTTTGCCACTCGTTTTTATCCATAGTGACAAAGGCCGCGCCGGAGATGGACGCATATGCCTTTGCCGCAAAGTCTATCGGAAACTTGGCGGCGATACGCCGTTCCTCGAACCGGATCGGAAGGATCGGACGCAACGCCTTCACGGTCTCTTTTACCAGATCGTCCACCGACTTGAACGGGTCGTAGTTGATCCTGACCTGTTCCAATGCCATTTCGATCCGCATGACCGGATGGGGAAGGCCGGTCTGCGGGTTCACGGCGTTTCTTGCAATGAAGTTGATGACGCGTCTGCGTTTTTCTTCCATCAGATGACGACGCTGCTCGGTCGTGAGATGGATATCACCTTTGAGTATGATATGTTGTGCGATCTCCATAAAATCGGTGGTCTTGAACGCTTTCAGCAGATCCTCGTCCGGGGACTTGTCTCCACGCGAAGCATTCTCATATACATACAGTGCTGCAACAACATCTTCGATGTCGAGATCCGCCCCGTGCCGCATTTTATCGGCAAGTTCGGGATCGACCAACAATTCAAACTTCAGTCCGTGTGTTTCCAGACGGGCTGTTACTGCATCATCAAGGGAAATCATAGATTACCTCACTCCTTTTTCGCAGGAGTCGTCTTGGAAAATTTGGCAACAGCTGCCTTTACTTCATCTGCATTCAGTTTTCTGAATGAGAGGGTCGATATTTTTGTTCCGTTCGGGCTCTCACTCTCCTTCTTGGAGATGTGCTTCTTGGAATACTCGCCGGCGATACCGATCTCGACGGTGTTCATATCGAACTTGCCTTCGGTGGCGGTGTGCAGGGCTTTCATACCAAGGAGGACAGCCTCTTCTGCCGTGCAGGTATCTTTGTACTCCTGTTCAAAGAGTTTGATGACTGCAGGTCTGCCGATACCGATACCTGTCGCGGAATACTCAAGAAGGGTACCTGAAGGATCGGTCTCGAAGAGATGATACTTGGGTCCGGTCGGGGATGACTCCGATCCGGCGATCAGCAGGGCCGTGCCGTAAGGACGGGCGCCGCCGAACAGGGTGTAGTTCTGCATGTGATCGCAAAGTTTCTTTGCCAGAGTCTCGACATCGACCGGTTCGCCGTAACTGACCCGATTGATCTGAGACTCGACCCTGGCACGGTCAACGAGGATCCGTGCGTCCCCGACGAGACCTGAGGAGGCGACACCGATGTGTTCGTCGATCCGGAAGATCTTCTCGATCGAGGAGGGTTCCAGAAGACGGGAGTTCACCCGTTTATCAACGAGAAGTACTACTCCTGTTTTGCATTTTATGCCGACGGCGGTCGTTCCCCGTTTGACCGCTTCACGTGCATATTCAACCTGATACAGACGTCCATCGGGGGAAAACATCGTGATGGCCCGATCGTATCCGCCCATTTGATATTGTTGTGGCTGCATTGTTACTCCTTAATTATATCATCTCTAGTTAGATATCTATGCCCATTCTCTTTTGAGAGATTATTAACCTTCTTACCTGCGCACAGATACCCCGGATAGGTGGTGTCGTCAACAATCTCGGGAACCACCTTTTTTTTCAAAGAAAGGATCGTCCCCGAGGTGGCGATCGATCTGAATGCCGCCGGTTCGCCACAAACTCTGGTGATGACGGACAGCGCGGCGATGAGGGACTGTTCATGTCCCCGGGTACATCGAGAGACCGCATACTCGCCTTCGGACCAGACGACCGCGGGGTGCATCTCTGCAGCCCCGACGTCCCCGAAAAGTGCGGCGACCGAATCCGCCATGGACCGATACACCTCTTTCTGGGTCGGGCTCACATGCGTGAAGATCCTAAACAGGACGTAACGACGGTTCTCGCGAAGTGTCGGCGGAAGAACGCTCATGATTTCTCCCCCACGATCTCAACAGTCTTTTTCGGAGAAAGAATTCCATCGATAGAGTCGAGAGCAGAGCTGACCTCAGGCCCCGTCATGCCGAAAAGATCGGCGAGTGCAGTGATCTCGGTGATGTTCCGCTGCCCGAGGCACTCGGATGCGCCGCTTGCGATTAAAAGCGGGAAGTGATATTTCCGGTGGAAGGCGAGTATCTCGGAATACCGGGAAAGAGCCTTCCTCCGGGTTTTTTGATCGATGATCCGTGAGAAATCCAGAACGACTCCGGTGTTCTGCTGTGCCGCCATCTTCGCGACGATGTGATCAAAGCCGCCCTTGGGGAGGTCGGCGATGCCGGTCAGAAGATGTACTCCTTTCGTTGTGACGGCCGTGCGGTTGAAACTGTTTTCTCCGACCTGCACGAATACGACCGTGCCGGTAGGGGTCTTTTTGACCGCGTCGAAGAATACCTTTCCGTTCAGTTTTTCGATCAATCTGCCTTTCAGGATAGAAACTCCAGCATACCCGGAGATATCCTCTGCAGAATCACAGGCGATAATACGGGAAAATCCGCAGGAGGCGGCTGTCAGGGCAAAACGACGAAGCGTTGTGCGTGATGAGTCATTCGCATACACGCATGCGTCTGTTATCATAATGAGAAAAAATGAGAATAGGGTTATTTACCCTGGTTCCTGTGAGAGGTAAGGCTGGGCCGGCACTTTTCAGTTCCGGTTCCACGGTTGTGGAGTCCACGTGCCTTTCTTCCGGAGGAAGTCTTTCCACGGAACACACGTCCGCGGGTGTTTGCAATCCATGCGAGGTTCTTGTCAGCGAGGACAGACGGGCTGCTTCTGTCAACAAGGATGATCTCGTAATACTTGCTCTTTCCATCCTGACCGACCCAGTAGGAGTTTAACACTTCCATGTTCGGATAGCGAGTTGCGGCGCGCTCTTCTGCGATTGACTGCAGGTTCTTGCCGGGGGTTGCTTTGCGCATTCCCATACGGTTGGTTCTGCGTCCGCGGATGTATCTCGACTTTCTGCGGCCACCACGGCGGATGGATGCACGAACAACGATGATCCCCTGCTTTGCTTTATATCCGAGCTCCCGTGCTCTGTCGATACGGGTCGGGCGCTCAAGCCGAACAACGGCACCCTGACGGCGCCATGTCTGCATTCTCTCCCAGAGGAGTCTCTTTACTCCGGACTCTGCGGGCTTTTTCCACGCGTCACGGACATATCCATACATTGATTTCGACATATGTTGATTTCACCTCAGGTTCAGCCATCTAGGCTACATTCCTGTGATATACAGACCGCATCTGGATACGGCTAGCTGTAAACTTTATATTATTGGGGCTACGTTGTATAAATACTCCGTGATGACCTAAGGAATCGTTACTGCGGAACGCCCTTTTTCTTCTCTATGACAGAGATCCCGTCGATCCGGGTCACCGGATACTGGCCGGCCTCATCCTTCTCCGCGGACTTGACCATATCCCAGATCGTCAGAAGTGCAAGCGACACACCGGTTAGAGATTCCATTTCGATACCGGTCTTCCCATAGGTCTTCACGCAGCAGAACGCCTCGATGTACTCGGTCGTCTGCTCAAACCAGATTGTCACCCCGCCAACCGGAAGGGGATGGCACATCGGGATCAGGGCCCAGGTCTGTTTTACCGCAAGAATCCCTGCCACCTGGGCAGTTGCAAGCACATTTCCTTTCAGGACCCGCCCTTCGGCAATGGCCGCAAGCGTCTCGGGCCGAAGATATATCCGCCCTTTTGCGGTCGCTTCACGGGAAACATCGGGCTTTGGCGTCACATCCACCATATGAACCTCGTTATTTTCATTCAGATGAGTAAAGACCGGCATCTCATTTCTCCTTATACATTATGTATGCAAGGTGCCTCAGTAAATCGCTTGCGATTAAACCATCTCCGGTGTCCTCATCAGCCAACTCCCCCGCTTCTCCCGCGGCATACACCGCGGCGCAGGCAGCTTCAAAGGCATCCATCCGTGCAAGAAGCCCCCCGCATACACCTGAGAGGACATCGCCGGTGCCCCCCGTGGTCATCCCCGGAGCGCCGGAACTGTTGAACTTCACCCGGGAACCGTCCGAGATCACATCAATTACCCCTTTCAGAATAACCGTCCCGCCGGCACGTTTCGCCGCTTCCCGTACGACGAACCCCCTATCACTGAGCTTCTCCGGGACCGGACAGAAGACCCGGGCAAATTCACCTGCATGCGGGGTGTAGATCGTTTGTTCCTGTGCTTTCGGCAGAGGATTCCGCAAGAGATCTGCGTCCACCACCGCTCGTTTCGCGGCGGAAACAACCTGAGCCGCCACGTCTAGACTTTCCGGATCGGCGCCGAGACCCGGTCCGGCGATCACCACATCCGCATTCTTTGCTAAAGCAAGCAGACGGTCGAGATGTTCTTTACTCACTTTGCTGCCAGGCAGTCTCTCGAGGATAATATCCGGCATAAATCCGTCAACGGGAGCCGCCACCCGAACCACATCCGCGCCCGATCTGAGAGCAGAACACCCTGCAAGGAACGGCGCACCCTGATACGACCCCCCGCCGATCACGAGCACGTAACCTGCCCATCCCTTGTGCGCCCCGGACGGCTTTTCCGGAACTAAAAGAAGATCCCCCTTCCCGCAGAAAACCTCCGCCCCGAATGGGATCCCGATACTGTATGCCTCGGCGCCTTCAGTCTTTGCCAGATGAAAAGCGATCACGCGATCCGCCCTTGTCCCGGGCGTCGGCATATCACAGGCGAGAATCCGGCCTTTTGCCGCGTTCAACATATCCACAAGGGAGGCATACGGCTCCCGAAGCGGCAGGGAGGCTCCAGTCCCAAGCAGAGCATCCACGATGACATCGGCGGTAAAATCCGCGGCCGACCAGGAAGAAGCGAGCTCAACCGGGCAGCCTTCCAGTGCCGAAAATGCCGCCCGTGCCTCAGGCGTCTTCGGACTGCCGGTGAAGATCACCTTCACGGAAAACTCCTTTGCCAGATGACGGGCGCAGACATAACCGTCCCCCTCATTATTACCTGTTCCGCAGAGGATCAAAACGGACGCAGGATCCTCGGAGCGGACGGCCGCGGCGAGTACGGAGCCCGCACTTTCCATCCGCTGAGCCGCAGAGACGCCGTACTCATCCGCGTTTTTATCAACGACACGCATCGTCTCCGGTGAAACAACGCCTGACAGACCGAACTGAACCAGATCCCGCATATATATATTAGTGTGGGTCGGCGTTGGTAATGATTTTTCCCCACGCACATCCCACCAGATAAGAATGGGATTCGTTGAAGATGTCCGCCGTGCCGCAAAAATAATTCAGGAAGCGGACACCGCAACACTCATCTCACACATAGACGCCGACGGGATCACCAGCGAAGCGATCATATCGCGGGCAGTCACCCGACGGGGGATCCGGGTAAACCCGGTCTTCGTCCGCCAGATCGAGCCGATGACCATGAAGCATATCCCGGATGACGACACCCTCAAAATCTTCACCGATCTTGGCGGCGGCCAGCAAAACCTTCTGGAAGAAGCCGGGATACCGGCAGACAATGTCCTCATTCTTGACCACCACATAAGCCAACCAGCACCCGGTGGCACTGAATACTTCCAGGTCAACTCCCAATTTTACGGCGAGGATTACACAAAATGCAGCGCAGCGGGTATTGCCTATCTCGTCGCGAGAAAGCTCGACCCGGCAAACACGGATCTGGCAAAACTTTCCGTTGTTGGAAACGTCGGCGATATGATGGCGCGGGAAAATCACGGACTGATTGGGGTCGCCCGGTGGATCGCAGAGGATGGGGTCGACTGCGGGCAGGTCAGAATCAGCCGCGGGATAAATTGTTACGGCCTTTCAACGAGACCGCTCCACATTTGCCTCTCGAACTCCGATGACCCCCTGATCCCCGGGATCTCCGGAAAACCCGTCGAGGCGGCCGCCCTCCTTTGCAGGACCGGGATCTACCAGTCGCCTTCCGACCAGAGGGTCTGGGAGGAACTCTCTCCTGAGGAAGAAAGGACACTTGCAAGCGTCCTCACCGAGCATATCATTGCGAACGGCGAATCGCCTGACCGGCTGTTTGCCGAGCTTTACTTCTTCCCGGACGAGATGGAGAAGACACCGCTGAGAAACGCCTCCGAATATGCTACTATGCTGAACGCCTGCGGACGGTGGACCAAGCCGAAGATCGGCGAGGCGGTCTGTTTCGGCGATCGGGGACAAAAATACCGGGAAGCCGAGCATATGCTCAGACACCACCGGTCCATCATCCGCGAACTCTGCGAGTACATCATCGAAACCGGCGTGGAGGATTTGGGATCGATCCAGTCGATCCATACCGGCGATAAATATCCGGACACGATCGTCGGGATCGGAGCAGGGATGGCCCTGTCCAAACTCGACACCGACAAACCGATCCTCGTAATGTGCAGTGTCTCCGACGAACCTGACCTCATCAAAGTCTCGATGCGGACCTACGAAAAGGTCCTGCGCCGGGGGATCGATCTGCAGGAAGCTCTGGTCACGGCGACCGCCGAGGTGGGGGGCGCAGGCGGAGGGCATAATATTGCAGCCGGCGCATATATCCCCAAAGGATGCGAGCATGATTTCATCAGAAGAGTTAACGAGCTTGTGGAGGGGCAGTTTACAGCGGGTCCGAAGGATCGCTGACTTCCAGTTCGGACGGGGTGCTGGAGAAGCTCTCTTTCCCGACCAGGTCACGTTTTCGTACTCGACCACAAAACGGGTACGGTATGTGAGCCTGGCCAACGAACGGCTGGTCACTGTCCGGGCGAATGACGGGCGGTTCACGCTCGGCTATCCCGGAGCACAAGCTCTGCATGCGTTTCTGCCGGCCCCGGCAAACCGGGTCGTGATCATGGAAGATGCGGTACCTTTCGTTGCCGACGGCAAAAATGTCATGGCAAAACACGTAATATCGAGTGATCCAAACATTCATGCAGAAGACGAAGTTTTTGTCGTCGATGAATCTGACAATCTGATCGCCACCGGCATGGCCGTGCTCTCCGGAGGCGAGATGATCGGATTTAATTATGGAACAGCAGTAAAAGTTAGACAAGGAAGGAACAAAAAATGATGCCAGGAGTAAATCCCAAACAGATGAAAGCAGCGATGAAGAAGATGGGCATGAAGATGGACGAGATCGCAGATGTCTCGAAAGTTGTGGTGTACACAGCGTCCGGAAATTATGTCTTTGAGAATGCAGAGGTAGTCGGCATCACGATGCAGGGTCAGACCTCGTATCAGCTTACGGGCGAGGTCCACTTCGAAGAAGCCGCCGTCGAGATCCCTGAGTCGGATGTTGAGCTGGTGGCTTCACAGACTTCCGTCTCACCGGAAACCGCCCGTGCCGCTCTTGTGGAGTGTAACGGGGACATTGCTGAGGCAATTTTAAAACTTACCGCGGTATGATCGGACCAAACAAAATCATCGTCCACGGACACGGACGAGAGTATTATGTGAAGGCCGGCGAGGGAAAACTCTCGACGGATCTTGGCATGATCGATCTTGCGGAAGTCGCCGGGCTGGAGAATGCGGATGCGGTCCTGACCCATCTGGGCAAAACGTTCTACGTTCTTGTTCCCAAAGCAACGGACTTCTTCGCACATGGAAAACGGACCGGCGCCCCCATGATGCCAAAAGACATCGGCATGGTCATGGCATACACCGGTATGTGCCGGCGAGACCGAGTACTGGATGCGGGAACGGGATCAGGGATCGCGGCCATCTTCTTCGGCGGATGTGCCGGTTCGGTCGTCACCTGCGAAGCACGACCGGAATTCTCTAAAATAGCGGAAGGAAACATCCGGGACGCGGGGTTGGACAACGTTGAGTGCCGGGCCTCTGATGTTCTTGAGGTCGCGGACGGACCATACGACATTGTCCATCTCGACATGCAGATCCAGCCCGAACACGTCCGGCACGTATACCCGCTCCTGAAAATCGGCGGGTACTTCGCGACCTACACACCGTTTCTGGAACAGACCTTCTGCGTCATGGACACCGCCCGGGAACTGTTCGGGGAAGAATCCGTCCTGACGTTTGAGTGCATGGAACGAGAACTCACCCGGAGCAAGAGAGGAACGAGACCGTCGACACGCGTCTCGCACACGGGATATCTGACGATCTGCCGTAAACTCTGAAAACACTTTTTTTCCAAAAAGATGGTGGGAAAAACCGACCGGTTCTGCTTACACCTTCGTCATCGACACAGTCACTCCTTCCGGAGTTAGCAGTGTTGCTGAGTTATCTCCCGTAAGCGAGAAAAGATAGATGCCAAGAAGTTGGGCATCCATGGAATATTCGTTTCCTGACTTGACGATTTCAGCGGAAATCGAGTATTCGATAGTACTGCTCGAGAATCCATCCTTTATCTTTTTCACATAGGCAACGTTTCCCGTGGTCGCATTTTCCACCGTAATCGTGTAGGTGATCGTCGTCTGTTTGGTCCCGTCCTGATCGGTCCATACACCCGTCCAGTTACCTGCAGCCGAATCATATGAGGCAGAAGACGTAGTCGAAGTTGGGGCCGGAGTACCGGATGTTGTCACAGAATCGATACACCCAGCAGCAAAAACCACCAGAAATACAGATAGAGCGAGGAGAAATACATGAATCAGTTTCATGTCAACCTCTTTGACGGTATGTTCAGATATATTTTTGCCATCTATGCCGGGGAATATCCATATCTTTGAAAAGCCCATACTTCTTGTATGAAATGCAGCAGGTGCAACAAGGAGGCGGTCGTGACGCAGCCGTACTCAGGCCTCTGCCTTTGCGAACTCCATGCAGCTGCCGACATAGCGGCAAAAGCCAAGAAAGAGATCAGGCATCAGGGAGGACTACCTTCCGGCGCACAACTCTTTGTCGAAGAAGACAAAACGTTCCGCAGTTTTGCCCTGCGGATATTTCTTGCGGACATGCTCGCTGCCCGGACCGATCTGCTCTTCGTGAAAGATCCAAAGGACGCCGATGTGATCCTTGAGCCGACCACGTTGGACGATACCGCACTCTATGTACTGGAATCAGTCTGTGCCGGGACCCAGGACCACCTGCTCTCTCCGAAAAAGGGACGGAGCTCCCCTTTTTCCGTGATACCTGCGGAAGAAGTGTTCTGGTATGCCGAGCGGCATGGATACCAAGGACACGGACCGGAGACCCGCGGGGACGCGGCGGAATTCCTGAAAGGATTCACCGAAGACCACCCAGGAACCCGCTATGCACTGAAAAATCTCCGTGACGCGTTAAAAAAGGAGGATAAATGACCAAAGTAACCTGTGAATGTATCGGATGCGAGATCGTGAAAACCAAAGACCTCATCAGACAGACCGTCTGGGGGGCGAACGCACACGGGGTGGTCATCGGCATATCCGGCGGGATCGACTCGGCGGTGGCCTGCTCACTCTGCTGTAAAGCTCTCTCACTCGAAAGGGTGCTTGGCGTAAATATGCCGGTCTCGTCCAATAATCCGCAGGATCATGAAGATGCGGAAGAACTCTGCCGCAGTCTAGGTGTCGAGCTGATCACGGTTCCCTTGGAGGAGGTCAAATCGGCATTCCTTGCCGCACCCCACATCACCGAAACCCCGGTCCTCAGAGGGAACATCGCAGCACGCCTCCGAATGACCACATTATATAATATCGCTGCAGCCCGCGGCTTCCTTGTCTGCGGAACATCGAACAAAACCGAGTATATGATCGGGTACTCAACGAAGTGGGGAGACTCAGCGGCCGACATCCAGCCGCTCCTCCATCTCTGGAAAAAGGACGTCTATCTGTTTGCAAAGGAACTGGGAGTCCCGAAATCGATCATCACAAAGGCCCCCAGCGCCGGATTTTGGGAAGGACAAAGTGACGAAAGTGAGCTCGGGATGAGCTATGCCGAGCTGGATGCTGCGCTGATAAATCTCGAGAAAAGCGACGGGGTCCCGAAGAGTCCAAACGAGGAGAAGGTACTTGGATTCATCAAATGTTCAGAACACAAACGGACACCTGCAGCGAACCGGCTCTTCACCTGAACCAGGGAGAGCCGGCACAGGACCGAGACAACGGATTTTATGAGAACGGAGAACAAATAGTAACTAATTATGGGTGAACTAATTCACACACATGCGGTGACAGAGATTCGGCGTGTTCTCGAAACCGCCAGATATGACTGTGAGATTGAAGAGGGACCGTTCAATCTCTCGGCAGTACGGGATGGGAAATGCATCCTGATCATGTGTTCCGATGACACAAATCTTCTTCAGCGTTTCGACATGACCCCCTACACGATAAACCTCAGCGGAACCAAAGTCCGCTGCGAAAAGATCATATTTACCGGTAGTTCATACTTCCAGCCAAAGGAGTCAGATTTCTGGACAAAGGAGAAGCTGCTCAAATACATCGGAGATGCGGCAGCTGCACGTATCTGGAGTATGCCCTTCGACATTGTCGGGGGACCCAGTTATGCGTACACGAATGTCGGGATGCAGCAGCCCCCAATTGGGTATGACCTCGTTCTCCCGATAAGGATTTCCGGACAGGAGGCCGCCCGTGTTTCCCGACAGCAGGGGACGACCATTCTGCGCATGATCCCTTACTGGTATTATCACTACATAAGCGGTGGAGAGGCGACCTACAAAGGAAAAAGCGTCTCCTTCGACGAGGAAGGTTCCGGCTGGATCAATGCGATCAATGATCTGCCGGGTCAGTTCGGCGATGTCGTCCCGCAGGAAGCAGAGCTCCCCAAAAATGCCGAGGTCATGACCCCGATCAGCAGTCTTGATCAGGCAAAGGGACGGATCAGATCTGATCTGATCAAGAAACTCACCCGCCGGGTCAGGATCAAGACCACCGCCGGAGACGCGATCTTTGCCGAGGAGAAGGACTTCCGGCCAAGCGACGAGAACATTGAACTGATTTTCAAGAAAGTGTATGTACCGATCTGGCAGGTCAGAGGAAAAAAGGACATTGTGGAAGTGAACGCATACTCTGGTGAGGAACTTAGTCTTCCATCCGACGAAGGCTGCGAAGTGTTCTGAAATGATCTACGTTATCGGGGCAGGACCTGCAGGGAGGAGGGCATCTCTCCGCCTCGCCGGAGCAGGAAAACAGGTCACCCTTCTTGAAAGGAAGGCGATCGGCGGGACATGTGTCCATGACGGATGCATGCTTGTCTGCGGGCTGAACGATGTTGCCCGCAGCATCAACACCATATCTTTTTTAAAAAAATCCGGAGTTATTGAGGGCGGCGCAGCCGTTCGGTTCCCGGAAGTTATCCAGAAACTCGAAGGGGTCCAGCGGAAGCTGGAGATCATCCTCGAACGGGAGACAAAAGCAGCAGGCGTCGTGATCGAGTATGAAGCCGAGGCTGAGATCAGGGACGGAGAACTTTTCGTGAACGGTCAGCCGCGCAAGGCGGAGAATATTCTCATCGCCACCGGGACAGGCATCTACGTTCCAGACATCCCGGGAAATTATCTTACAGGGACCTACACGGCAAAGACGCTCCGAACAATGCCAGAACTCCCAAAAAGGCTCGCTATTATCGGAGGAGGGATCTCCTCCGCCGAGTTCGCCTACATCTACACGGCCTTCGGGTGTGATGTGACCATCTTCTGCAGGAGTGTGCTCCTGCCCGTCCTCCCCGAAGCGATGAAGAAGGCAGTACACCGTGACCTCGCAAATGTCACCATAATATATGGACAGATCGAGCATATCCTCGGAAAGAACCATGTCGAGGGAATCCGTATAAACGGGGAGGATATGCCCTTTGATGCGGTACTGTTCACGACCGGCATGATGCCGGAGACCTCACTTTTTACCGGCATGGCCAAAAATCCAGACGGTTCGATCAAAGTTGATGAAAAGATGGAGACATCGGTCCCGGGCATCTATGCCGCCGGCGATGTGACCGGCGCACCGTACTTCACCTCGGTCGCCCGTCTTCAGGGATTTGCAGCGGCCGACGCAATACTAGGACACCCAAGAAGGGTAGATCTTGATCAGGTCCCGTTCACGATCGTTCTTGGTCTGGATTACACCATCTGTGCCCAAAAAAAAGGCGTGGAAGGTGTGACCTTCTCCTCACCCAACATCGCCGGACCCGAGTCGTTCTGGCATGTGGCGGACGGATCGGTGGGGTCCATGCATATCTCCGTTTCGAAGGAGGATGGACAGATATTGGGTTTTGCCACCTCCGCACCCGGCACGAGCATCGTCGGGACCTATCTAGGTTATCTGGTACGCAAAGGCGTGACCGTGCATGAGTTCTCCCCTATGCTCGAAGTCCACCCGACGTCTGACGGGATGTACTCGATGATCCGGCTCGCAGCCGATTCCCTGGAGAAACAGTAGACGCCTTTATCACGTAATATTAACTATATTTATGTAATATGTCGTCCCTGGCACTATTTGACCCGGAAATATTCGAGCTGATAAACAAAGAACACAAGCGCCAGGTTGAGGGGCTTGAACTGATCGCATCGGAAAATGTTGTCGCACGCGAAGTAATGGAGGCAATGGGAACCATTCTGACAAATAAATATGCAGAAGGTTACCCGGGAAAGCGTTATTACGGCGGCTGCGAATTCCATGACCAGATCGAAAATCTGGCACGCGACCGACTCTGCAAACTTTTCGGTGCAGAACATGCGAACGTTCAGCCGCACTCCGGCAGTCAGGCAAATGAAGCCGTATATATTTCCTGCCTGAAACCGGGCGACAAAATCATGAGCCAGAGCCTGAATGACGGGGGTCACCTGTCCCATGGTGATCCGGCAAACATGTCGGGAAAATTCTTTGATATTTCTTTTTACGGTGTCGACTTCGATTCCGAGCGGCTCGATTACGGCGTGATCGAGGAGCTCGCACGGAAAAACCGGCCTGACCTTATCGTCTGCGGAGCATCTGCATATCCCCGTGAGATCGACTTCAAGGCATTCGCAGAGATCGCAGAGGATGTCGGTGCCCGGTCCATGGCGGACATTGCCCACATCAGCGGACTCTGCTGCACTGGACTGCACAACTCTCCAGTCGGCATCACCACCTACACCACATCAACGACCCATAAAACCCTCCGGGGACCCCGAGGCGGCGTGATCATGTGCAACAAAGAGTATGCAAACTCTATCGACAAAGCAGTCTTCCCCGGCATGCAGGGCGGACCTCTCATGCATGTGATCGCCGCAAAAGCCGTCTGTTTCCGTGAGGCACTCACCGAAGACTACAAAGAGTACGCAAAACAGGTCGTCAAAAACTGTAAAGTGCTCGCCGCGACCATGGAAGACAACAACTTCCGGCTCGTCTCCGGCGGAACCGACAACCACCTTTGTCTGCTCGACCTCTCAGACCACAACATATCCGGTCAGGAGGCCGAAGTCGCTCTTGGAAAAGCCGGCATCACCGTCAACAAAAATACGATCCCGCGGCAGGCCCTCTCCCCCTTCGAGACCTCCGGTATCCGGATCGGAACACCGACCATCACCACCCGCAGTATGAAGGAAGAGCAGTGTAAACAGATCGGAGACTGGATCGCCAAGGTCCTGAACCACATCGGTGATGAGAAAGTCATTGCCGGGGTCAAAACTGAAGTGACGGCATTCTGTCTGAAATACCCGCTGTACCCTGAGATCCGGAACTTATAATGGAAGTTCGCATCAAAGGGATCGGCATCGGGAACGCCAATCCCCCCCGATTGATGGGGGTACTCAATATCAGCCCTGAGTCTTTCTTCTCGGACTCGTTCACCCCCCTCGAACAGGTAACGACCCGCGTCGAAGAGATGCTCCGTGCGGGTGCCGATATCATCGACATCGGAGCACGGAGCACGGCTCTTACCGCGCCGCCGATCACCGTCGCGGAGGAAAAGGAACGAGTCATCCATACGCTGCAGAATCTGGAACATTCAGGAGCCGTCTTCTCTCTTGATACGATGTATCCCGAGGTCCTTGAAGCGGCACTCAGGTATGACATTTCCGCAGTGAATGACATCAGCGGACTCTCAAATGAAAGGTACGCAAAGATCGCGGCGGATAGCGGCCTTCCAGTAATTGCCATGACGGCGCATAACCGTCCGGGGGATCCGACTGACATCACCTCCACGCACACGGCCCTGAAAGAAATCATCTGCAGGGCAAAGCAGTATAATATCGATCAGTTGATCCTGGACCCCGGTATCGGGAAGTGGATTGCGGAACGATCGAGTGAAGCCGACTGGGAACTCTGCCGCAGATTTTCCGAACTGAAGACATACGGATACCCGCTGCTTGCCGCGGCCTCCCGCAAAACGTTCATCGGCGACTGCCTGAATAAGCCGCCGCATGAACGGCTGTACGGTTCCCTTGCGGTGTTGTATGCCCTGCTTGAAGGCGGTGCAGACGTTTTGCGGGTCCATGATGTGGCACCCTCAAAAGATATCGTCAAAGTCTTTAAGATGATGCATCCCTAAGGAGAAAAGTATCTATCATCAAAAGACCCCAAATAGTAGTAACAATGTACTTCCACGCCCTAATTCCGTTCAAACCGGTCAACCCGAAGACGCGGCTTTCGTCTATTCTAACCCAGGAAGAGCGCGAAGAGTTTGCGAGGATAATGCTGGAAGACGTGATCCTCGCGGTCAGAAGAACAGGATGCAGCGCCACACTTCTCTGTACGTCAAAGTATGAGTGCCGGGATGCACTCGTGGCAGTACGAAAAGAGGGGCTCAATGAAGCGATCAACTGGGCCCTACCTCAGTTTCACTGCCCTTCCCTGATCATCATGTCAGATCTCCCGATGGTGACCCCGGGCAGTCTCCAGCGGGTCATCTCCACCAAAGCGGATATGGCGATCGTACCGGGGCTTGGGGGCGGGACGAATGTGATCTTTGTTAAGAAACCTGAGAAGTTTCATGTGGAATACTATGGATTCTCGTTCAGGCGGCATCTCCAGATCGCCGAAGAACTCGAACTCACCGTCGAAATCATCGACTCCATGCGGATGTCGACGGATGTCGACGAACCGGCTGATTTGGTCGAGCTGATGATCCACGGACACGGAAATGCCCGTGAATGGCTGTATGAACACGGGTTCATCCTCTCGTTACAGGATGGACGGGTGAAGGTCCACCGGGATGGTAAGGAAGTTGTCTGATTTTATCGAAAAAGCGGAGGAGCTGGCTCTCTCCGGAAAGTTTGAGGAAGCACTCGGAAAATATGACGAGGCAATCAAAGACGACCCAACCGATCCACTCACGTATGTCGGAAAGGCCTCGATTCTGAAGGCACTCGGGTGGTATGATGAATGTGCCGCGTGTATGGATGCATCCATCCGAATCCTCCCAGAATGGAAGGGTGCGGAAGTAGACAGAGCCTCAGACCTCACCTCAATGCTGCTCGTCCTGAAGGCCGAGGCTCAGCTGTATGCGGAAAAACCGGAAGAGGCCCTTCTCACCGTGGATGAAGCGGACAAAATCCGTGACACGGATGCGGCATCTTTGGTCGTGCGTGCCCAGGCATATGCCCTGCAGAAAAAATACGAGGAAGCTGGAAACTGTCTGTACCGTGCGGAGGAGTGGTGTTTTCTGCATGACGATGCAATGCTGACCCAGATCTGGCTTTCAAAAGTCCATGCCGCAAAAGAAGCGGGCAAACCCTTTGCTCCGCCGTATGCAGCCGAGGTGTATAAATCCGGAAACTGGCGAAAGCCCACAGGAACGGCAGAAGAGCTGTTCGAGCGGGGAAACAATCTTCGCGGCGAAGGACTTCTGTACGATGCACTCAGATATTACGATGCCTCTCTTGCGGCCGGACCGGAAAACCGGGCGCTCACCCTGTTCTTCAAAGGGATCATCTTTGAACAGCTGAAAAACTTTGACGAAGCATATTCCATGTACTCGGATGCTTTGGCAGCCAGTCCCGCGCCAGAAGATGAATTTAAGATCCGGGTGAGATGGGCAAACGCAAAAAGTCTGCGTTCCTGAGATCTTCCATCAGCTTTTTTTTAACCATGCGGTCGGAAAGATAATACAAAAACGATCGCTAAAAACAAAACGCCCAAGTCGGAATTCGAATCCGAGTCGCAGCCGTGACAGGGCTGCATGATAGGCCACTACACTACTTGGGCAACAAACGCACATCAATCCCGCACAATCAAAACTTAAGAAGAAGCGCCCAAGTCGGAATTCGAATCCGAGTCGCAGCCGTGACAGGGCTGCATGATAGGCCACTACACTACTTGGGCATTGATTGCGTCTTTAAAATGGTCCCGACTCCCGGATTCGAACCGGGGACATCGCGGTAGCCGCGCAGTACGCCCGCAGGCGTTAATTTCTATCTACAGCCGCGCACTCTACCATCTGAGTTAAGTCGGGATTGACTGCTTTATTTAGAAGGATTTGCAAAAATATAAACATACCGGTTTGGAAAAACCTGTGTGCGGAGAGCATCCTCTTAAATATCCAAAGAAACAAGAAAACTAAGAACTACGGATACGAAAAGGACCATGATAAATAAAGACGGATTTGCCGTAATAGGCTGTACGAAATGCAGGAGATTGCTGGTCGCCGACCTCTCCTATGCCACAAAAACCTGTATCTGTGGAAACAGGATCGATCTCGCGAAAACAAAACTTCTCGCCGTATCCAGATCGGCAGATGAAGCAGGGGAAATACTCAGACACATGCAGACGGAAAAAAACTCCGGCTTCACCTCTGCGAATAGGATCAGCGGATCTTTCAAAAAAGAGAGTTAGTCAAAGGGTACTGCTTCAAGGGTCGAAGCGAGCTCCCATATCCTGGTCCGGGCGTGAATCGGCATATTCGAGTCATTGCTGACCTCATCGATCATCGAAAGAGCACTTGCGGCTCTCAGACCGATCGTCTTCTTCTCATCCTGGAGAACCTTCATCGTTTCATCAGCCACCCGGCGGATATTCCGTGGTATCGTCGAATCTTCACTCATTGCATGCAGCATCATAATGCACTGCTTGATCATATCTTCCGGATTTTCCATGTTTAGCTCCCATCCCCAAAATCTGTAACTCATGTTATACCTTCTCGAAAATAAAGACTCCCTTTATTCTTGAGACATTATATACTCTGAAAACCAATTCGTAAGGAAGAGAAAAACAGCTATGACAAAAAAACCTGAGGATATAATGACGGAGTATCTCCTAAACGGAGCGAAAATGCTCTCGGAGCTCTGTCCCAAATGCGAGGCTCCCCTTTTTGAGGTGAAAGGGAAGAAGATGTGCGTGGTTTGTGCCAATACACCAAAAGAAGAAACAGCGCAAAAGAAATCCGCAGAAAACATCCAGATGATCGTCCCGAAATATGCAGCCGCTGATCAGACTCCGTCGCCTGCTCCAGAAAATATTCTCGCAGGACTGGAGGAACTAATTCTCAAACTCTGCATCCGTGCCACCGCCGAAACCGAACCGGAACGCTGCCTTACGCTCATCGAGTGCATCCGGACCGCTGCAGAAGCAAAAACCATACTCTCAAGATAATGAAGGTCGTCGGTGTTGTCGGGTATCCCGCAAGCGGGAAGGGGGAATTTTCGCAGATCGCCGGTGAACTGGGCATCCCAGTCGTGGTCATGGGGGATATGATCCGCAGAAAGGTCGTAGAAAACGGGCTCGCGTTGACTGATGATAACATCGGAGCGGCCGCACGGAAACTCCGCGGCGAACTCGGCATGGACGCCGTGGCAATATTAACTGCAGAGGAGATCGGGAAGATCAGCCCAAAGATCGTCGTCATCGACGGGATCAGAGGGGATGCCGAGGTCACCTACTTCAGATCAGTATTCAGTGACTTTTCGCTTCTGGCAATTTCGGCAAGTTTCGAGACGCGTCTTCTCCGGATGAAAAACAGAGGGAGAAGCGATGACACGACCACACCAAAGACGCTTCGTTCCCGCGACGAGCGGGAGGAGTCGTTCGGACTCGTCAGAGCCGTCTCTCTTGCAGATGCAAACATTGAGAACGAGTCGAGCCGCGAGGAGTTTGTTGCCCGGATCCGGAGCTATCTGGAGAATCTTGCATGAAGATCTTCTTTGCATCCTCTTCGAAGATATGGGACGACCCGGCATGGGTCGCAGAAATTTCCGATGTCGGGTTCGACGGCTGGGAGATCTCGGCCGACGGAAACTACCGGCTGGACAAAACGGAAACATTCGCCGCGGTCAGACGGACGGTCTATGAAAACGGGCTGGATGTTTCCGTCCATGCGCCGTTCAGTGATCTGAACCCCGCATCCATCAACATGCCGATCTGGGAAGAGACCGTCCGGCAGTTCACTGTCTGTATCGAACATGCAGCTCTCCTCACGGACACAGTAGTCATCCACCCAGGATACCTCTCCCCTGTGAGCAGGTTCGACGGATCTTCCGCATGGAACAATCACAAACAGGCATGTATCCGTCTTGGTGAAACTGCACAACGGGTCGGTGTTACCGCATGCCTTGAGAACATGCCAAACCTCGACGACTTCTTCTGCCGGGATCCCTATGAACAGGATGGATTTGTTGACGGCGTTCCGGGGATGGGGCGCGTGCTGGATATCGGCCACGCCCACACGACAGGAAACCTGGACGAATTCTGTAAAATTATCCTGCCCAAGGCACACCATCTCCACATCCACGACAATCATGGAAAATATGATGAGCATCTCCCTCTTGGGAGCGGCACCATCAACTGGGAAAAGATCGTGCCGAGGATCGTAAAGGAATACAAAGGAAAGATCATCGTCGTAGAGGGACGCAACCCGAAAGAGGGAAAGAAAAGCCTCGAATTTTTAAGGAGGTGGATCTAAGTGGCCGGCGAAACACTCTTCGTGCATTTTCTCGGGACCGCAGGGGCTCTGCCAACGCCGCTTCGAAATCCTTCCTGTATAATGATCAGGCGCGGATCCGACACCCTGCTTTTTGACTGCGGAGAAGGAGCGCAGCAGCAGATGATGCGGCTTAAAACAGGATTTACCGTAAATGCCGTCTTCATAACCCACTGGCATGCCGATCATTATCTGGGAATATTCGGACTGATCGAGACGATAGCCTTCAACGGCAGAACCGAACCCCTGACCCTCTACGGACCGCGGGGTATCGACTGGTTCGTAAATATCATACATCAGCTGACGCCGAAGATTCCGTTTCAGATTACAGCCGTCGAGGTATCTGACGGGGATGTGATGATATTTGACGGATATTCAGTCGTCGCATTCAGGACATTCCACGGAATGGAAAGTGTCGGATATGTGCTGGAGGAGGATATGCGTCCCGGCAGATTTGACCGGGAAGGAGCGATTGCCTTGGGCGTAAAACCCGGAACTCTCTTTGGCAAACTTCAGAGAGGGAGCCCGGTCACCATTCTCCGGGACGGGGAAGAGGTAACCATTACACCAGAAATGGTCATGGGAGAAAGACGGCGCGGTCGAAAAGTTGTGTACACCGGCGATACACGACCGGTGAAGAACCAGCCTGAGCTTTTAGCCAACGCGGATCTGCTGATCCATGAAGCGACCTTTGATGAAGAAGAGGGAAGCGAACGGGCAAAAGAGGCCTGGCATTCGACCGCATGTGAGGCGGGACAGGTGGCTTCCCTTGTGAAGCCGAAGATCCTTGCACTGGTACATTTCAGTTCAAGATATATTACGGCCGCAAGCCACATCAGAGACGCAAAAGAGTTCTTCAGCGGGGAAATAATAGCACCAAACGATCTGACTACTGTCGAGATCCCCTACAGAGATGAATAACACGGACCTTGTATCCTAGTCACTGAAAAGATGCCGTATTCCCAATCTACTTAAGACGGTGGGATTAAACAATACTGTAAGCGACATCCCATGCCAGAACCGGACAGCAAAGAACCCCTGATGATCTACTCAAAAAACAACACAGTGATCACATTACGCAGTCCGATCCGAAACAGAATCCTTTACCTTTTGGCAGAGGAGGGGCCGGTTTCTTTTGCCCGGATCATGGAGTATACGGGGCTTTCCAAATCCACGGTCTCCGGATATGTCAGTTCCCTAGAGCTGAAAGAGCTGATCTCAATGGTGCTGGATCGGCGGGATGCCAGAAAAAAGACCTATGTGCTCACCGCATCACTTATCGGGAATATCACGCCCAGCATCCAGAACGGAACCTCGGACTTCCGTGAACTCATCAGACAGGCTTATGCAAAGTATGATAAGATCGATTACAAAGAAATACTCCCTCACATAATCAAAGTAGCTCTGAGTGAATCTGGTATCAATATTGACCCGGTCATCAGACGAGGGGGAGAGATACTTGGCCAGGCGGTCGCCGTTTATCTGGTCGCCAACACCCTGGATAAAACACTGGCAAACATCACCGAGTTCTGGAAACATTATGGATTTGGCGAGGTGAAAATCCGATCCGTGGAGCCTCTGCAGATCGAGGTATATCACTGTTATGAATGTATGATCATGCCGAAGGATTCTGGAAAAAACTGTGCGATCTCCTGCGGGATGCTCAAAGCGATTTTTACTGCATATTATAATGAAAAGGTCAATGCGGAAGAGATCCAGTGTATGACCGAGGGGTATGACTGCTGCTGTATGGAGATCTGCAAACTTGAGCAGGGATAAACCCATAATAATGCAGAATACTCATCTTTTGTGATCGTGTCAGTCATAATCACTGATCAGCTGTTAAAAATAGATTGGAGAGAGGATCCGCAGATCCCTTCATTGATTGTTCTCAGCGGTTTTCCCGACGTCGTGAGCCGAGGAGGGCCGCGATCCCTGCACCGCAGAGACCAAGGACGATTCCCGCTACCGGGATCGGGCTTTCCGGAACCGAACCATCCGTGAGAACAATCAGATAGCCGTCGGGAGATCCGGTAAGATAACTCCATCCAGACAGGACCACGCTGCCGGAGGATACCTGAGCGACCAAGTTGAACTGACCGGTCACTTCGGGGTAAACGACCTGCATCAATGCGCCTCCAGAGGAAACAGTCATCCACAATGGAGCGGTCCATCCGGTACCGGCGATCAGATACTCATCACCGATTTTAGCAACGCCGTACGGGACCGCGCCGCGCAGTTCCTTCTCCCAAACGACCGTGCCGTCGGAGGAGATCATCGATCCCCAGATAATACCAAAAGCGGTGGAGAGATCATACGGAGAAGTGGTGCCGGCAACGAAGTATCCACCGTCTTCTCCTTCGCAAAGGGCATAAGCAGTACTTCCGGGACCGTAATACTCAGGCTGCGTACTGGTGGTTTTGATAACCGTGTTCCAGACGACCGTGCCGCCGTCTTTTATCTTCATGATCCAGGCCTCACTGCTGATGGCAGATGTATTGGAAGTTGCCCCGCCGACCAGAACATAGGTGCCGTCATCATTCTTTATCATTGAAAGCGGGATCCTGCCTTCCGGAAGAGGGAGCTGATCATTTGCCGGTGTGCCGGTGCTTAATAGGAAGCTTTGGGTAAATCCGGTATCGGTCTCCCAGAACCAGCCGGCGAACTTGATAGTTTCTCCTGAGATCACGACCGGCTGAACACCTGCGCCAATACCGATCAGCGAAAGTTCATAGATGATCTTCCCTGTCTGATCCGCACGGCCGAGATAGGTATCAGTATCAAGACCGGTCACATACAGACAGCCGCCGTCTGATAAGGTCGTGATCGAACGGAACTCGAAGCCAGTGACATTGGTCGACCACAGCTCATTACCTTTCGAATCGGTTTTCACTAGAGACAGATTTCCATCATGGAGGATACCAAGATAATAGCCTCCATCATTTGTTACGGAAACGGACAGGATATCCGTATAATTATTTCCGATATGATAGGTCTGATTTAGATTTTCGGTGAGTACCGCCTGACCTGCGCCGCAGAAAAAAACTGCCGCAAGAAGGAGGATAAGCACCGCATTTACTCGTCGAGACATAGAAGTATATTTCACGTTCCTTGTTAGTATCTTTTGTTGTTGTCACTGATACACACCCCCCTTATTAATGATAATAGAGAACAAACCTTAACCTCGCGTGAAAGCAGAATTCGACGGAACCCAGGTAATCGCCCCATCTGAAGCCCTCTCTCTCTATGAGCAGAGCGGCTACGGACGGCCGGACAAATCAGGAACCCTCCGTCTCGATCCCAAAGAGGCTCTCTATCTGATGGCACGGGGTAAAATCGAGATCCCCGGACTCTCATTTGATGAACTCCTTGCGGAATGTGCAAAAACACCGGGCTTTTTACGAAACTTTGTCGTCTACCGAGACCTCAGGGAACGCGGGTATGTGGTGACCACCGGTCCTCAGGACTTCCGCGTCTTCCCGCGTGGACTCAGACCGGGAAAAGGTCAGTCCCGCTATCTTATGCGCGTGCTCTCTGAAAGAGATATGGTCGATCTCGCCGCAGTCATCAACGACGCGACCGCCTCGGCAAACATGCGCAAACAGTTTGTTCTGGCGGTGCTCGACGATGAACACGAACTCACCTATTATGAGATCAAAATCGGGACACCAAAAGCCGCTGAACGGTCAAAACTCCCAGTAGAGATCCGTGCAAAGATCGCCGGGATCCCCTCATATGTGATCGAAGAGGGAAACGGCATCACCGAGACGCTGAAGAATCTCTGGCTCGGCACGATGCTGGACGGGGTCAGACTTTTCCTTTCACCTTTGGAAACCGCGTGGCTCCTCGAAACGGGGTGTCTTGAAACGGAACCTTCCATGACCGCTGATGATTACATCAGCCTCGCATCATCAGCTGACGGCGAGTTCATGGACAAACTCACCCTGTACCGGTACCTGAAGGACTTGGGATTTTTCCCGCGGTCAGGATACAAGTACGGTCACCACTTCCGCGTGTATACACAAAGCGGCAAACACTCCGAGATGCTGGCCCACGCTGTACCATTTGGAACGCTCATGTCCATGAGCACGATATCCAGGTCCGTCCGCCTCGCTCACAGCGTAAGGAAAAAAATGCTGTTTGCCTCAATCTCCGGGACCGAGATCACCGAAGTCGAATTCGCCAGAATGAAAATGTGATGTGAAAAATATGGCAGAACAAATAAACCCCTGGTCAAGCACCGCGAAAGTCGATATCAACCGGCTCTTTGAAGAGTTCGGGATCGAATCGTTTACTGCCCAGAAACAAACCCTGGAAGATCAGCCAGTCTTCATCAGAAGAGATATCGTTGCAGGACACCGCGGATATGAGGCAATATCCGAGGCAATACGAATGAAAAAACCGTTCCACGTCCTGACCGGATTCATGCCCTCGGGACATCCGCACTTCGGGCACCTGATGGTGATGAAAGAGGTCGTATGGCACATCGATCAGGGTGGACGCGGGTTCATTTCGATGGCGGACCGGGAAGCCCACGCGGTCCGCGGACTCTCCTGGGACGTCTGTGACAAATACGCCCGCGAATATATGGAATGTCTCTATGCCCTCGGATTTAAAGGAGAGATCTACTCCCAGCGGAAAAATAATCTCCTCAAAGATCTTGCATTCGAAGCAGCAACGAAGATAAACTTCTCCGAGCTCTCGGCAATATACGGATTTGGTCCAGAGACTGAGCTTGCCCATGCAATGAGTGTCGCCATGCAAGTTGGGGATATCCTATACCCACAACTTGTCGGCGGGGCTGTCCCCACCGTCGTGCCGGTCGGAATCGATCAGGATCCGCACATCCGACTGACACGTGATGTCACCAAAGCCCTGCGCATGTTCCTTGTTGAAGACCGGGGATCCCATATCAGTATTCGGGCGAAAAAGGCAACGCCTGAGGAGATTGATGCGGTTGCAAAACGCTTCAAGGGAGCCAAAAAGTATGAAGGGCACATCGATCTTCCGGCAGGATATACCGTGCCCGAAGTCGATGAGATCGTCCGGTCCATCGAACAGGAGTTCGGCGGTTTCGGATTCATGCTGCCTTCCTCGACATACCATAGTTTCCTGCAGGGACTCCAGGGCGGAAAGATGTCCTCATCGGTCTCGGAAAGTCTAGTATGGTTCGACGACACGGAAAAGGACGCAAAGAAAAAGATTATGGGCGCCCTTACCGGCGGCAGACAGACGCTTGAGGAACAGAAAAAACTCGGTGGAGAGCCGGAGAAGTGCTCAATCTATCAGCTCAACAAATTCCACATGCAGGAGGATGATAAGGAACTCGTAAATATGTGCGAAGCCTGTAAAGCAGGCAAGCTGATGTGCGGGACCTGTAAGAAGGAAACGCTGGAACGTGTTCTTGTCTTCCTCAAAGAATTTAAAGAGAAACGTGATGAAGTATCTCACATGGTGGAGTGGTAACGTATGGATCTCACAATAAATGAAAAACGGGTTCTTGCAGCCCTCAATGAATCCGGGCCGATAGGTGCGGAAACGCTCGCTAAAAAAATGGATGCCACGCTCGATTCAGTCGTGCAGTGGGCCCATCTCTGTGGGGACAACGGTCTTCTGACCCTCGAAAAGAAGGTCGTCGAGCAGGCAAAGCTCACACAGGAAGGAGAGAAATATGCAAAGGAGGGGCTTCCCGAACGGCAGATCCTTGCAAGCATAGACGGCTCCGTTCCTATGAGCGAACTGACCCGCAACCCGCTTTCAAAGATCGCGATCGGCTGGCTGCGCAAAAAGAACTGGATAACCATCAAAGAAGGTGTGGTCTACGTCAATGACAACATCGCTATAGGCGAGGATGAACTTGCTCTGAAGAACCCGATCCCGGGAACACCGGCATGCAAAGAACTTGCAAAACGCGGACTCGTGGAGATCATTGAAAACACCAGTTGGAAGATCGTCATTACTCCTGAGGGCGAAAAGATCGCGAAAGACGGTCTGGATCTGAGAGAAGAAGTGGCCACCCTCACCCGCGAACAGATCCTCTCGGGCGAGTGGAAGAGTCTCCCGCTCAGAAAATACAGCATCGACAAGCTCCCGAAAAAGATCTACGCTGGACGGATCCACCCGAACCAGCAGATCTTAGATGAGATCCGGGATCTTCTCTTCGAGATGGGATTCACCGAGTTCCACGGCTCGATCGTGCAGAACTCGTTCTGGAACTTCGACTCCCTTTATCAGCCGCAGGATCACCCTGCACGCGAGATGCAGGATACATTCCATCTCGCCGAGGAAATGCCGCTTCCGAGCGGATGGGAGAAGATCAGAGACATTCACAAATTCGGCGGAGACACCGGTTCGACCGGCTGGGGCGGGGAATGGAGCTCTGAAATTGGAAAGAAGTGTGTTCTGAGGACGCACTCCACCTCGCTTTCGATCCAGTACCTTGCCGAGCACCCGAACCCGCCGCTGAAGGCATTTTCGATCTCACGTGTCTACCGCCGGGAAACGATTGACCCTACCCATCTGCCGGAGTTTGAACAGCTGGAAGGTATCGTGATGGACAAGGATCTACACTTCGGTCACCTGCTCGGGTTCTTCAAGGAGTTCTTCGGCAGGATGGGATTCGAAGAAGTCAGGTTCCGTCCAGGCTACTTCCCCTACACAGAGCCGTCGGTCGAACCAGAGGTTTGGGTCGATGGCCTGGGCTGGGTCGAGCTTGGCGGGGCAGGTATTTTCCGAAAGGAAGTCACCGCTCCCTGGGGTATCGACTGTCCGGTCCTCGCCTGGGGACTGGGTGTTTCCCGCGTTTCCATGCTGAGAATGGGTCTCAAAGACCTGCGCCAGCTGTATAAAAGCGACATTGACTGGATTCGTGCAAGTCCGGTAAGGAGGAGCTAAGATGCCGATTGTAAAACTCAACAATGAATATCTTACACGTCTGACAGGCACTGATATCGAAAGGATTCGTTCCAGCCTCCCCATGATGGGATCCGAGGTGGAACGCGAGGAAGAAGATCAGACGGATGTCCAGTTCTTCCCGAACCGTCCGGATCTGTATAGTGCTGAAGGCACGGCCCGTGCCCTCAGGGGATATCTCGGGATAGAAACTGGTCTGCCGAAGTATGAAGTGAAGCCGTCAGGTATTTCATTCTCAGTCGATCCAAAGCTGGCGAAGATCCGTCCATACCTCGGCTCAGCGGTCATCAGAAATGTCCATATGGATAATGCGATGATCGAGTCACTGATGGACCTGCAGGAATCTCTCCACTGGGCAGTCGGCCGCGGTCGCAAAAAGGTGGCGATTGGCGTGCATGATCTCGACAAGATCGAGGGGCCATTTTCCTACGTCGCAGCAAATCGTAAAACAACGTTTGTTCCGCTGGATTATAACTGTGAAATGACAATGGTAGAGATCCTTGCCAAGCATCCGAAAGGGAAAGCCTATGCAAAGATCGTCGAAGACTTCGAGTTTTTCCCGCTAATCACCGATGCAAAAGGCAGGGTCTGTTCCTTCCCGCCGATTATCAATGGTGAACTGACCCGGGTAACGGAAAATACCCACAATATCCTTCTAGATGTTACGGGTATCGAACCGCGTGCCGTGAGCGTTGCGGTGAAAATCCTCTGTGCCGCTTTTGTCGAGATGGGAGCATCCATTGAATCGGTAGATATCGACGGTGTTGTCTCGCCTGACCTTCTTCCGGAAAAGCGGACCGTTTCCGTCTCCGCATGCAGCAAACTGACAGGAATCCCGCTGACCGCACTCCAGATGACCGAACTTCTTATGAAGATGCGGTTTGGCGCCGAGGTAGTTAATGAGGATACCATCACAGTCGAGATCCCCTGTTATCGTGCGGATATCATGCATGACCATGATGTGTATGAAGATGCGACAATCGCCTTCGGGTATGATAAGATCGAGACGAGTCTGCCGCCAAGTTTCACTGTTGGAAAACCCCATCCGGTCCAGAAACTCTACAGTCTCGTCAGAAACATCATGGTAGGTCTGTCGTATATCGAGAACACACCGTTCACACTGACAAGCCGGGAGATTTCTTACAGTATGATGCACAGACCGGAGAACCCGGCGGCCCTGCATGTTCTTCACCCGATCAGCGAGGATCAGACGATCATCAGAACGGATATCCTGCCGCTTCTGATGGAGTCGCTCTCGATCAACCGGTCACGCGAACTTCCTCAGAGGATCTTTGCATGCGGGGATGTGGTGGAGAATCTTGCCACCTATCCAAAAATGGCAGCGGCTTCTATCCACACTGCTGCGGATTTTTCGGAGATCTATGCAGTGATGGATGCATTCTGCCGGATGATGTCGATCGAATATGAGGTTCAGGAGTCGTCAGATGAGGCATTCATTCCCGGAAGACGCGGCGATATTTACGTCTCCGGAGAGAAGATCGGCGTTTTTGGCGAGATCAACCCGGATGTTCTCGTCGGATTCGGACTGGAGCATCAGGCTGTTGCTTTTGAGATAGACCTGAGAGGGTTTGTCTCAAGCGAGTGAACGCCCATAAATACGTACCCCTCTTTTTTCTCTCTCACACCTGAGCCATAATAAACCATAACGGACGTTCAACTCATAATTTATTTACTTATGTAAGATAAACTATATGCTACTATGAAACATGTACGAATACTTTTGGTTTTCCTGCTGGCCCTTGCCTTATTTTCCGGCACTGCCCTTGGCTGGACCCCAGTGACCATCACCGATGACTCCGGCTTTGAATCCATAATAGAGACTCAGCCGCAGACCATCGTCTCACTTGCCCCGACAAACACAGAAATTATTTTTGCTCTCGGACTTGGTGACAAGGTCGTGGGCGTCACCGAATACTGTAACTATCCGGAAGAAGCCCTGAAAAAACAAACTGTCGGGGGGTATTCTACTATCAATGTGGAAAAAATCGTTGCCACAAATCCGGATATCATCTTTGCCAACCCAATGAATGGACAGGAGAATATTGATTCTCTCCGCCAGCTGGGATATACAGTTATCGTCATCCAATCAAACAGTGTTGACGGAACATATGATGCGATCCAAATGATCGGGACATGTACCGGTACAACCGCTGAAGCAGAATCTATTATATCTGATATGAAGATCCGTATTCAGGCAATAACTGATAAACTCCAAGGTATTACAGAAAAACCAACAGTTATGCACGCAATGAGCGTTGATCCATACTGGGTTTCCGGATCCAATACATTTCAGAATGAACTGATCACTCTTGCGGGCGGAACAAATGCTTTCGTTGATGTGGAGGGCTGGGGCGTGGTAACACTGGAAAAACTACTCACGACCGATCCGGAGATCATTCTGGTTGACTCAGGTTCCAAAATGGGAACGACCGGCGAAAAAACGCTCCAGAAAGCATTCTTAACCGAGCAGAGACTAAGCAGTATCACTGCTGTAAAGAACAAGGATGTCTATGTCATGGATTCTGATACTTTCGATAGAGGCGGACCAAGAATCGTTGAAGCTCTGGAACAACTCGCACATATCCTTAACCCGGAGATCTTCGGTGAGTACACAGAACCGGGATCGACCGCTGCATCACCCGGATTTGGTGCGATCCTAGTAATTGCCGGTGTTATCGGTGGTCTCTTCATCTGGAGAAGAAGATGAGAAGACAACATACCACACATATTTATTTTACTTAACACAAACAATATACATACTATTATGCTTCGTCACCCTATTCTCCTCCTTCCGGTGCTTCTCATCGTTCTCCTCGTAAGCATTGTTATTACCGCCTGCATTGGAGTTTCGGGGTTGTCCCTTCTCACCTTTGACTCGGACATGATCCATAAACTGATTTTTGAAGTCAGACTCCCGCGGATAATCGGAGCTCTTCTAGTAGGAGGAGGTCTTGCAGCTGCCGGTTGTGTCATGCAGGGACTTTTCAGAAACCCGATGGCAGATCCATATATCATCGGAACCTCAACAGGCGGCGCTCTTGGGGCCGCCTCCGCCATTTTTTTTCTTGGCGGAATATTAATGCCCCTCTTTGCCTTTATCGGAGCAGCAGCTTCGACGATCACGGTATATTTAATCTCAAAAAGAAATGGCAGGATGGCGGTTGAAACCCTGCTTTTGTCAGGACTTGCCGTTTCGCTTTTCCTTTCCGCTATGCTTTCCTTCATCATGTACATGTCCGGAAACAACCTTCACCAAATCATGTTCTGGATGATGGGGGGGTTCTGGAATATGTACTGGGACGATGTAGGTCTCGCTCTTTTGATCCCGGTTGCAGCAGTCATTCTCTACATTTTTTCCCGTGACCTGAATGTTATGGCTCTTGGGGAGGAGGAGGCGATCCATCTTGGCGTCAATACCGAAAGAACGAAAAAAATTCTTCTCATGATCTCCACATTTATTACTGCCATAGCAGTTTCCATATCCGGCTGCATTGGATTCGTCGGACTCATCATCCCTCACATCATGCGGATCTTTACCGGGCCTGACCACCGGATCCTTCTTCCGGCATCTATGCTGGCAGGATCCATTCTTCTCATATGGACAGATACATTTGCCAGAACACTGCCCGTTGAGATCCCGGTTGGAATTGTCACCGCATTTCTCGGAGCTCCATTCTTCATTTACCTGCTCCGTCGGAGGACACGTGTATGACACAAACCATTTCCGCAGACAATATCTCAGTAAAGTATGGTGACCATCAGGTTATCGAAGAATTCTCGCTTGCAGTTGACCAAGGCGGGTTTATCGGAATTCTTGGACCAAACGGATGCGGAAAGACAACCTTCCTCCGAGCCCTATCCCGAATATTAAAACCTGATGACGGTGCTGTTTTCATCGAAGGACTTGATGCAGAATCATATGATTCACGGACACTGGCAAAAACGATCGGGTGCGTGGGTCAGGAAACAGATGTCGCATTTCCGTTCACATTACGGGAGATTGTCCTTATGGGCAGATATCCGCATATTGGAAAACTGGCACCCCTATCAGCAAATGATTTGGCGATAGCCGATGAAGCGATGAAAAAAACAAACACGCTTCATCTCGCCGACAGGCTGATCACCGAGGTTTCCGGAGGGGAACGTCAACGTGTCCTGATTGCGAGAACACTTACCCAGCAGCCGAAAATTCTCCTTCTGGACGAACCTACATCCCATCTCGATATCAATCATCAGATAGAAATAATGGACCTGATCAGGGATCTTACTCCGAAGATCACGGTCATAGGGGTATTTCACGATTTGAATCTGGCATCATACTTCTGTGACAGGATCGTGCTGATGAAACAGGGTAAGATTCTCGCGGTTGGAACACCCATCGAGGTCCTGACACCCGAAAAAATCCGGGAGAGTTTTTCTGTCGGGATGATGGTGTCAACCCACCCGCTTACGGGAAAACCGCATCTCATTCCGGAGTACGGCGTTCACCCAGCTTCCACATCTACCCGCATTCATGTGATTTCCGGCGGCGGAACTGGAACTGAGATCCTTTACACCCTCTGTTTGCATGGTTTTATCGTATCTACCGGTGTCTTGGCGGCGAACGACTCGGACTGTCTTGCAGCAGTGAAACTTGGGCTGGAGACAGTCATTGAACCGCCGTTTGCCGTCGTGAGTGAGATGTCTGTTCAAAAACTGAAGACGATGCTTACCAATGCCGATAAAATCGTGGTCACCGGCATGCCGGTAGGATATGGAAATCTGGCAAATCTGAAGGCTCTCACAGAGATTTCCACACCAGTGTATCTTATTGGCAAGGGAGAAGATTACACGGATGGTGAAGCAACACGGATCCGCAAAACCCTGATTGAGAACGGAGCGGTCGTCATATCCGACATCACAACTCTTATGAAAATACTTTATGCATGAATTCCATAGAGAAATAAACCCATGAACGCAGTAGGTATCTCCACGAATTGTGTAATGGATCTACCGCTCGAACGTGCGCTCTCTACGCTTGAACCGTTCACAAATCTCGTGGAGATACAGTGTGATGCAAATCATTCTCTCTTTCGACACGCATCCATTCTGGACAAATTCGATCTGCGTTATACGATCCATGCACCAACCGCTGACGGAAACATCGCAGAATCGTTTGAACCGATCCGCAGAGCAAGCATAGAAGTGCTTAGAGAGGCAGCGGAAATAGCAGACTGTGTAGGCGCGGAAAAACTTGTGATCCATCCGGGATTCTGCCTTGACCCGACAAATAGGGAAAATTCGTTTTCCGCTCTGCAGAAATCAATTCAAGAGCTTGGATCTCTTCAGGAAGAATTCTCCGTCCAGTTCGTTATGGAAAATCTCGGATCCATGGAATGTTGTTATTTTCAGAACACGGAGCTTGTCCGGGAACTTCGTGCGGCAGGACTCGGCCTGACTCTGGATGTGGGACACGCAAATCTTACCGGGACACTTGATGCGTTTCTCCAAGAAAAACCGGATCATCTGCATCTCCATGACAATAAGGGGATCTTCGATGAACATGCCGCGTGCGGGACAGGAACAGTGGACTTTTCAAAAATCCTTGCAGTAGTCGGGGATGCAACCTTTATCCTTGAAGTTCTCAGATTCAAGGATGTCAAGCCAAGTCTGTCCTATCTGGCGTCACTTGGGTATTAACTGAAATACCGAAAACAGAACAAGACCCAAAAACCTAACGCAAACTCATTTAACTGCATCAATCCAACAAATATATACTATCTCTACTGGAGGTTTACCCATGCTAGAAAACGAATATCAGCTTGAATACTTCAAAGAAAACGGATTCATCCGCAAAATCTGTAAAAAATGCGGCAGTGCATTCTGGACCCTCGACCCAAACCGAGAGGTCTGTGGTGATGCCCCCTGTGAACCATATCAGTTCATCGGAGATCCTATTTTCAAAAAACACAGCCTTGTGGAGATGCGGGAGGCGTATCTCTCCTTCTTCGAGAAAAACGGTCATACCAGGATCAACAGATACCCGGTAGCCGCAAGATGGCGTGACGATATCTATCTTACCATTGCATCAATCGCAGACTTCCAGCCTTTCGTGACAAGCGGAGTATGCCCCCCGCCGGCAAACCCCCTGACGATCTCTCAACCCTGTATCAGGCTCAACGATCTTGACAATGTCGGTCGGTCCGGCAGACACTTCACCTGTTTTGAGATGATGGCACATCACGCCTTCAACACCGATGAGAAACCGATCTACTGGAAAGACCACTGTCTTGAACTCTGCAGCGGATTTGTGCAGTCACTTGGCGGCGATATATTCGATCTCACCTACAAAGAAAACCCGTGGTTCGGCGGAGGAAATGCCGGAGCAAGTGTCGAGGTCTTAATGGGGGGTCTCGAAGTAGCCACACTCGTTTTCATGAACCTTTCCCGGAAAAATTCCGGCAAACCCCCGGTAAGCATTGAAGGCAAAGATTACTATGAAATGCCGCTGAGGATCGTCGATACAGGTTACGGACTGGAACGGTTCACCTGGGCATCCTGCGGCACTCCGACCGCCTACGACGCGGTATTCCCGGAAATGATTTCGCGTATCCTTACCTCAGCAGGAATGGAGGACCGTCTTGAGAATCCGGAGGTCGAGCGCATTTTAGGATTGAACGCAAAGTTTGCCGGCCTCATGGATATCCGCGGCGAAAAGATCCGCGACCTCAGACAGCAGGTAGCTGATGCAACGAATATCTCGCTTTCGAAACTCGAAGAGATCAGCGTCCCGATGGAAAGTGTGTACGCACTCTGTGACCACACCAGATGTCTCGCATATATGCTCGGCGATCTCATTGTCCCGTCCAATATCCGTGAAGGATACCTGGCACGTCTCGTGCTCAGGCGCAGCATCAGAATGATGCAGGACTTAAAACTCGACGAGGACCTCGGAGATCTTGTGGTTTCCCAGATGAAAACGATCGGTCTTACCAACTTTGAGCAGGATGAAGATATCGTTCGGCACATCCTCAACCGTGAGGTCGAAAAGTATGATACAACCATCGAACGCGGGACCAGAACTGTTCAGCGTGTCGGACAGACCTATGTCAAGAAGAACGAACCTGTCCCGCTTGCCGAGTTGATCACCCTGTACGACTCTCACGGCATCCCGGTGGATCTGATGGGTAAGATCCTGAAAGATACCGGTGCCGAGTTCGAGATCCCCGACGACTTTGATTCTCAGATCGCCGATATGCACTCCGAAAACGAGACGGAAAAACCAGTCTCGCCGCTCGCGAAATACGCAGATCGGATCGCAAAAATCCCGGAGACACGCAAGAGTTTCTATGAACGTCCTGCTGACATGGAGTTCGATGCAACCGTTCTGGATATCTTCGACAACTATGTTGTGCTTGATGCCACCTTGTTCTACCCTGAAGGAGGAGGCCAGCCTTCCGATACCGGTATGCTTGTGACGAAGTCGACGATGGTCCGTGTTGATGAAGTCGTAAAATCAGAAAACGTGATCCTTCATAAAGTTCGGGAGAACACCCTGAAGCGCGGTGACAGAGTAAAAGGTGTCCTGGATGAGGACCGCAGATGGGCGCTTATGCGTCACCACTCAGCGACCCACCTGATTCTTCGTGCCGCAAAGGAAGTGCTTGGTCCGCATGTCCACCAGGCAGGATCACAACTCTCGACTGATGTTGCACGGCTGGATATCCGGCATTACACCCACATCACGCCCGAGGAATTGAAACAGATGGAAACCATCGCCAACCGTCTGGTGATGGAAAATCTCCCAACAATGATCAAGATCGAGAACAGGGTGAAGGCCGAGCAGAAGTTTGGGTTTGCCCTTTACCAGGGAGGTGTCCCTCCTGGAAAGGATATACGTGTAGTTCAGATGGGTGCCGAGGTTCAGGCATGTGCCGGAACGCACTGTCAGTCTACCGGTGAGATAGGACCTATCAAGATTCTGAAACTGGAACATATCCAGGACGGGGTCGAGCGTATCGAATTTGCGGCAGGGTTCGCCGCGCTTGATGCGATGCAGCATATCCAGAGCCTGCTGAGTACATCAGCAGACACTCTTTCCGTGCAGACTGAAAATCTTCCGGGATCGGTCGATCGATTCTTCACCGAGTGGAAGGATCAGCGTAAAGAGATCGAAAAACTTCAGGCAAAGATCGCAGAACTTGAACTTTCACGGATAGAAGGAATCGACATCACAGGTGTCGAGGTCGTGATAAAACAAATCGATGTCTCCAGAAAGGAGCTCGTGACGGTCGCAGGAAAGATCGCCGAACGTGGAGGCGTGGCGGTTTTGATCACGACCACAGACGGTCTTGGTGTTGTTGCCTCATCCGGGAGCGCAAAGATCCATGCCGGGAAACTGGTCAGCGAAGTTTGTGCGGAACTCGGCGGAAAAGGCGGAGGTAAAGAGAATCTCGCTCAGGGAGCGGGAGCGGATCCGTCCGCCGTCGACAAGGCGCTTATTAAGGCCGAGTCGGTCATCCGTGCAGAATTACAATCATAACTACCATTTTTTTCGCAGTTTAGGAGAGAGTTATAACCACTCGCATCCATACAAGTAGAGTACATATCATGCAGGACGAGAACGTTATTGTGCTGGAACATGGTTCCCTTGAAGCACAAAAATATGCTAAGGAAATGTCTTCTCCCACGTCTGCGGATCTATTTAATGCACTCACCGGCAATCCGCAGAGTGCCACGGCTCTTGCCGAGCGGACCGGGCTTCCCCTGACAACAGTAAAATACCATCTGGAAAATATGCTTTCGGCGGGGCTGGTTGAGATCTCCAACACACGCTGGAGCGAGAGGGGGCGTGAGATGAAGATCTATTCAGTCAAGGATCAGGTCGTTGTGTTTGCGCCGCGAAAGACCGTTGATCTGAAGGGCATCGTGGAGAGATACGGCACCATGGCCGGGGCGATCGCCATCGGCTGTTCCCTTGTTATCGCCATCCCCCAAACATTGAATCAACTCATCGGAACAAGGTACCTGGTGAAAAGTAGCGACACAGCAGAGCTTTTCGCGGTCCAGGCAACGGGAGAATCTGCAGTGGAGAGTATGACATGGATGCCATTGATCCATAACGTCGTACAGGGGTTTTTGGTCATCTCCCTGGCCGTGCTGGCACTGATGATGGTATATGAACTTTATATTGTCAGGAAAAACGAATAAAAATCCTTTTTCTTTTTAATTTAGTAATAAAAACAAGGGATACCAATCTCAGAGATTGGTACGATAGTTCGGTGCTTCGTCGGTGATCAGAATATCATGTGGGTGAGACTCCTTGAGCCCCGCCGATGTTATGCGAACGAATCTGGCATTCTTCCGCAGACTCTCAACATCCTTGCTTCCAGAATATCCCATCGCTGATTTGAGACCGCCGATCGTCTGATAGATGACATCAGTCACAGAACCGACATACGGTGTGGCTCCTTCAACGCCCTCGGGAACATACTTGGTTGCTCCGATACCTTTCGTCTGGAAGTACCGGTCGCTTGAGTTTCCGGAGGTCATGACACCAAGAGAGCCCATGCCGCGGTACTGTTTATATCTTCTGCCTTTGACGATGATCGTTTTACCTGGAGCCTCATCGGTCCCGGCAAACATACTGCCCATCATCACTGAAGAGGCGCCAGCAACTATTGCCTTAGCCACATCGCCGCTGTATTTGACGCCACCGTCTGCAATGACAGGAATGCCGCAGGGATCTGCGATATCACATATATTCGCGATGGCGGAGACTTGCGGAACACCGACTCCGGCTACAATACGGGTCGTACAGATCGAACCCGGGCCTATCCCGACTTTGATGCCGTCAACGAACTCGATGAGCTCACCGGCGGCCTTCGCGGTCGCAATATTTCCGGCGACGACATCACAGGACACCGAGCCTTTGATGTCTTTTACTCCCTGAACAACATGCATATTATGACCATGAGCACAGTCCACAACGATCGCATCGACTCCTGCCTCTGCAAGCTTCAGCGCACGATTCATATCGAAAGGTCCGACCGCCGCGGCGATACGGAGTTTTCCATTTCTGTCACGGTTGGCCTTTGGATACTGCTGTTTTTCAAGCAGATCCTGCATCGTGATGATACCCGTCAACCTGCCTTTCTCATCAACGACTGGAAGACGCTCGACCTTTTTCGTGTACATCATGTTGATGGCATCATCCGCGGTGATGTTGTCTTTCACTGAAATAGGTTTCCGGGTCATTATGGTCTCGACCGTTTCAGTCCCGATCTTGTTGACCAGGCCTCTGACATCTCGCCGTGAAACGATGCCGAGAAGTTTTCCATGCGGACCGACGACCGGCACGCCGCCAATCGAGTGACGATCCATGAGATTTGCAACAAGTGCAATGGTAGTGTCGGGAGTCACGTATCTGACATCACGTTCAATGACATTGTCAGCGGACTTGACGCGGATAACGAAGGCGACTTCCTCTTCGGGAGTACAGTTTCTGTGCAGAACGCCGATACCTCCGGCACGTGCCATGGCAATTGCCATTTCCGCCTCGGTAACGGTGTCCATCGCTGCACTCACCAAGGGTATGGAAAGTGAAATGTTTTTAGAAAATCTGGATCGAACGTCCACATCATTTGGCTCTATCCAGGATTCTGCCGGTTCAATCAGCACATCATCAAAGGTGAGTGCTGTAGGGATGTTGAGTTTTTCTCCAAACATGTTGTTTACCTAACCATCTGAATCGCTTTTTTCACGAGATCTTCCTGAACCATCGTTGTTCTATCTCCACCGCATACCATCCCGCGGACACCAATGATTTCCGGATCGATCTCTTTGAGAAACGGAATGTCCTCAAACTTCAGGGATCCTGCAAGAGCAGTACCGATTCCTAGGGAATGGTTTAGATCGGTGAATTTTGCAAGAACATCTTCGTTCATGAACTCGAACGTACTTTTGCCGTCCTTCATCCCGGTATCGATCATGGAAAAATCAGCGCCGCACTCTGCTGCGAGCGGAGAGATATCAAAGGGACTGATCGAGCCGAGTCTTTCAAAGTCCGAGTATCCGGCAATGACAACAGTCTTTTCCGGGAACGGCTCCTTGACTGCACGAACAACCCCTTCGATCACTTCTTTTGCAGCCTGTTTATCACTGAACATCAGACCGATCTTGATAAAATCAGCGCCGGCGCAGGCAGCGCCGTATGCAGAGAGTGACGCGTTCCCCGGCGTGGGGCGGTAATCGCCGATCGCCGCAGAAACGGGAGTTGAAGAAGCCATACGTTTAATTTCGCGGATTACCCACGGAAAATTAGCGCCAAGCGATCCTTCAGCAGGACGCTTGACATCAATAATGTCAGCATCAAGGCAGTACTTTGCCTCGTTTATTGAGCTTGGGCTGACTAAGAGTTTCATGTATATTATGTGGTGTTTCCTGTTAATATGGGTTGCGTCTGAATCGGGAGGGAAAACTCCGATGCGCCGCGTTAATCGTGAAGATGCATGCCTGCGCGACGGACAGCGAGTTCCTCTTCCACAAGACCGAAATCGACATCAGCGGCCTTCAAGGCAACCATCAGATGAAAAAGCAAATCGGCTGCTTCTCCCACAGTATTTTCCGAAACACCGTTCTTTGCGACGAGAATAAACTCAACAGCCTCCTCACCTACCTTCTCGAGGGATTTGTCGATTCCCTTTTCATGAAAAATGAGATGGCGCACATACGACTTCTCCGGGCCAGCGGATGCAGCTCTTTCGCAGATCACCTGCCATAACTCATCAAACACTTTTGCATCAGTCATATGTTTCCTCTGTTCAGTATGAGAATATCTCCCACCTCTTTACCATAAAACCTTCGGACCAAGATCCGGGCCTTTTCGATCGTTGACCCGCCTTTCCCGATAGCAAGACCGAAATCTCCTCGTTCCGGAACGGTGATCAAAACCAGTTCATCTCGCTCGCCAAACGAAACGGAGGAAACTTCGGCCGGTTTGAACATGTTGGCAATGAAAACCTCACGGTCCTCATCGAACTCGACCATCTCGATCCGTTTACCGAGAACACGGGACATTTTCTTGATGTTGTCCCCGCCCTTCCCGATAGCAAGACCCATGTCGCCCGGACGGATGACATAGATGATCCTCTCGAACCGGTCATCGATTACACAGTCTATCGCGGTCGATTTAGTCAGGATCCGGAGTTCCTCAATATAGCGACGTTCTTTGAAACCGAGGGTCCGGTCAAGTTCGTGCATCTCGTCTATCGGCATGCCGCCGGACCTGGCATTATCATTTCGTGTGTTTGAATATTGGTCATTGTTTTGCATGATATCCTCTTTTTTTATATGGATTTTTTTAATTGGGTGTATAATCTGTTTAGTAGGATCTGCCGACGAGGGCGATTTTTCCTGATTTACCGCAGACGATACACGGCCCTTCATCATCGACGACATATTTGCTGCGGACGCCAGTTCCAAGAAGTGAGGAGTTGGTGAGCTCTTCAAGTTTTTCGGCACATGCCTTCTCACCGCACCAGTGAACGACGACGATGTTCTCCTCAAGCATCTGCTGACATTCTTCTACTGTTGTAACGGTTTTCAGATGACTGCTCAGGTGCTCTTCTGCTTTGTCAAGGATCTTATCATGGACTTCATCAAGCAGGTGTTTCACGGACTCAGCGGCATTTTCTCTGGGGATAGTGGTCTTAATACCCAGTCTGTTCGCACAGACTAGCTGATTGTTGTCAAGATCACGCGGGCCGAGCTCGACACGGAGGGGAACGCCGTGCAGTTCCCAGTGATAATACTTGGCACCCGGGCGCATGTCGCGTGCATCGGTTTTCACACGAAGACCGGCGGCTTTGAGTTCAGCCTCAAGTTTTTCCACCGCTGTCATGATCTCCTCGCGGCGTTTTCCAACGATGATCGGGATGATAACTACCTGGGTCGGGGCGACGGTGGCCGGAAGGACAAGCCCTTTGTCGTCACCGTGGACCGAAATGATTGCGGCGATGCATCTCTCGGAAATCCCAAAGCAAGTCTGGGATGCAAGTCTCTGTTCGCCGTTGACATCCTCGTAGGTGATGTTATAGGTCTTGGAGAAGTGATCGCCGAGATGGTGAACGGTACCGATCTGAATGGTCCGGCCGTCGGGCATAACCGCATCGATGGCCATCGTAAAATCGGCTCCCGGGAACTTGTCCCAGTCCGGACGACGGGAGATGATAATTGGGACGCCGAGTTCACGGTAGAACTCAGACGCAAGACCCAATTCAGACTCGACCTGCCGGTTCGCATCGTCCCAGTCGGTGTGGACCGTGTGGGATTCCATGAAGGAGGTTATCTCCCTAAGCCGGATCAGGGGGCGGGTGTGTTTTGTCTCATATCTGAAGGTGTTGACGACCTGATAGAGCTTTAAGGGAAGATCCGCGTGGGAGCGCACCCATAGAGCATACATCGGATAGATGGCAGTCTCACTGGTCGGACGCAGAGCAAGTTTCACATCAAGAGGCGAGAGACCGCCGTGGGTGACCCAGTAGACCTCATCTTCGAATCCTTTGATGTGTTCGGCCTCCTTCATGAACTCGGTTTCGGGGATCAGGAGGGGGAAAAGCGTTTCCTCATGGTCTTTATTCAATAGGTTTCTGAGGAGTGTGTAGGTATGATTACGAAGTGCAAATCCAAACGGATACCAGACATAAAGTCCTTTGACAGGATATCTGACGTCCATTATATCCGCACGGCGGATGACTTCATTGTACCATGCACTAAAATCGGTACGGTAGGGGAGTGCCCCGGTTTCTTCTGCCATATATTCACCTGAAGTAGTTCTTATTGGGTCCTTGAGAGTATTAATCCCACGTTCCATCAATGCATGGCAGGAGTCAACGGGTTTATCCCACAAGCTATATTGAAAAGCCGGACTAATACTGCTTACATAAATGACGGAGCCCAAAAATACTTCAATATTGAAAATAGGGATCGACATAGGATCGACCACCGTCAAAGTCATTGTGCTGGACGAAACAGACAATATTCTATTCCGGGCATATGAACGCCACTTCTCCAAGGTCCGGGAAAAAACCGGGGAACTTCTGAACAGGGCATCGGAAATTCTCGATGGGAAAATAGTTAGGATGCTGATCACCGGATCAGCAGGCCTTGGTGTTGCAAAATCTGCAGACCTTCCGTTTATCCAGGAAGTCTTTGCTACTGCAAAAGCCGTTAAAACATACATCCCCAACGCAGACTCCGTCATAGAACTCGGGGGAGAGGATGCAAAGATCATCTTCTTTAAGGGGAGTCTTGAAGAGCGGATGAACGGCAGCTGCGCCGGAGGGACTGGAGCCTTCATCGATCAGATGGCAACTCTGCTGAACGTGACCGTCGAGGAACTCGATGAACTCTCACAGCATTTCGAAAAGATCTATCCGATCGCGTCACGCTGCGGCGTATTTGCAAAGACGGACATCCAGCCGATCCTCAATCAGGGCGGACAGAAAGAGGACGTGGCGGCATCCATCTATCAGGCGGTCGTTGACCAGACTATCTCCGGACTGACACAGGGCAGAAGTCTTGGAGAGACGATCGTGTTCCTCGGGGGGCCGCTTTATTATTATAAAGGTCTCAGAAAAAGATTTTCAGAGACACTTTCTCTGGATGATGACCATGCGATCTTTCCTGAGAACGGAGACTGTTTTGCGGCACTCGGAGCGGCGATCTCGACAGAAGGATACGAATCCATCGCATTCAGTGATATCCTGAAAAGGATCGGAGAGAGTGTGGATGACGCAACACACACCAACACCATGCCTCCGCTCTTCACATCCCGCGAGGAATACGAAGAATTCTGCAGACGGCACAACAGTAATGCTCCGCCGCAAACTGACATCTCCTCCTACTTTGGCGATGCATGGCTCGGAATAGATGCCGGAAGCACAACGACAAAACTCGTCCTGATCGATGAAAACTGCGGTATTCTCTACTCATACTACGGCTCGAATCAGGGCAACCCGATCAGGATCGTTCTCGCGGAACTGAAAAAGATCTACGAACTTGCCGGAGACAGGATCAAGATAAAGGGCAGTGCCGTCACGGGTTATGGGGAGGACCTGATTAAGAACGCATTCAATATGGATCTCGGTCTTGTCGAAACGATCGCTCATTACCGGGCCGCCAAGCACTTTAACCCTGATGTGGACTTCATCATCGACATCGGTGGTCAGGATATGAAATGCTTCAAGATCCGGAACGGGGCTGTAGACAGCATCATCTTAAACGAAGCGTGTTCATCCGGCTGTGGGTCATTTATCGAGACATTCGCCCGGGCTCTCGGCTACGAGATCGAGGAGTTTTCCAAAATCGGCCTGTTCGTCGAACATCCGGTGAACCTCGGATCAAGATGTACGGTTTTCATGAACTCGTCAGTGAAACAGGCACAGCGGGACGGGGCAACGGTCGCGGATATCTCAGCAGGACTTTCCATCTCGATCGTCAAAAACGCCGTCTATAAAGTGATACGTGCAGCCAATGCCGATGATTTGGGAAAGCATATCGTCGTTCAGGGGGGGACGTTCAAAAACGACGCGGTCCTCCGAAGTTTTGAACAGGAACTGCAACGCCAGGTCACCCGCCCCGTCATCGCCGGGATCTCGGGAGCATACGGCGCAGCGCTGTATGCAAAGGATACGGCCCCGGAGGACCCGGGACTTCTTACCCGGGATCAGCTCACAGAGTTTACCCACAAAGCGAGACCCATCACCTGCAAACTCTGTACGAACCACTGCAGTCTGACCATCAACACCTTCGACAACGGACGCCGGTTCGTCTCAGGAAACAGATGCAGCAGACCTCTTGGAAAACAGAAAACGGATCTCCCGAATCTGGCGAAATGGAAGTATGACCGTCTCCGTTCTCTCACGGGTGTTCCCGGACCCCGTGGAAAGATAGGCATACCATTTGGACTCAACATGTTTGAGAACCTCCCGTTCTGGCATGCGTTCTTTACGAAACTCGGTTTCGAGGTGGTGTTATCTCCCGAATCTTCCCGTGCCGTCTACCGGCTCGGACAGCACACCATCCCTTCGGACACGGTCTGCTACTCGGCAAAACTGATGCACGGTCATGTGATCACCCTGATCAATGAAGGAATTGATACGATTTTCTACCCCTGTATGCCTTACAACTTTGATGAGGGAGCAGGGGACAATAACTTCAACTGTCCGGTCGTCGCTTACTACCCGGAACTTCTTGCGGCAAACATCTCCGAACTCGCCGGTATCAGATTCCTGGATCCCTATTTTGGTCTACACAGACCCAAAGACTTTGCAAAACGCGCCGCCGTCTACTTCAAAAAAGAGTTCGGCATCCCAAACCGTGAAACAAAGGCAGCGGTCAGCGCGGCGTATGAGGCCTACGAGACCTATAAAGCCGAGATCCGTGCAAAAGGCAAGGAGTACATTCGATATGCCAGAGAGAACGGGCATAAGATCCTCGTTATGGCGGGCAGACCATATCATATCGACCCGGAAATCGGGCATGGGATCGATGAACTCGCCGTTTCCTATGGATTTGTTCTCATCAGCGAGGACTCAGTTTCACATCTCGTGGAAAAGGAGCGAAGAAAAGTCCTTAACCAGTGGACATATCAATCAAGACTCTACTCCGCCGCCAGATATCTCTGTACACAGCCCGACATGGAGTTGATCCAGCTCGTCTCATTTGGGTGCGGGATCGATGCGATCACAACGGATGAGACCAGAGACATTCTTGAAACAGGCGGGAAACTCTACACCCAGATCAAAATCGATGAGATCACCAACCTGGGAGCCGGGAAGATCCGTCTCCGAAGTCTGATTGCAGCGATCGAAGCAAGGGAGAGAGCGTAATATGGCAGAACTGGTATATGACGAGACCGGGAGACTACTCTTCACCGAAGAGATGAAAAATGAATACACGATCATCATGCCCCAGATGCTTCCAGTGATGTTTCATCTTTTGAAGAGGATCATCGAACTTGAGGGATATAAGATCGACATTCTGACTTCGACCAACCGGGAGATCGTGGAAACCGGACTGAAGTATGTGCACAATGACACCTGTTATCCGGCACTTCTCGTCATCGGCCAACTGATCGAAGCTGTCCAGAGCGGAAGATACGATTCGCACAAAGTGGCTCTTCTTATCAGCCAGACAGGAGGAGGATGTCGTGCCTCGAACTACATCCACCTGCTCAGAAAAGCACTCAAGAAAGCTGGTCTTGAGTATATTCCGGTGATTTCGATCAACCTTTCCGGTCTGGAAAAGAATCCCGGATTTAAGATCCCCGTGAGGGTCGGCCGCAGAATGGTCTATGGTATGATGTACGGGGATCTTCTAATTCATCTCGGCAATCAATGCAGATCATATGAGCTGGAAAAGGGCGCGACCGATCGCCTGATCTCACGCTGGACCGATGATCTCGTTGAGCTTTTCGTTCACGGAAAGGGAATGAGCCGCGGGCAGATGAAAACATATATGCAGAAGATAACCCGCGATTTCTCAGCAATTCCCCGCAACACAGAAAAGAAGACCCGTGTCGGTATCGTCGGCGAGATCTATATCAAGTACGCTCCTCTTGGAAACAACAATCTGGAGGGTTTCCTCATCAATGAAGGCGTGGAAGTTATCGTGCCGGGTATAACAGACTTCATGCTGTTCAAATTCAACAACCGATATGTGGATGTGGATCTCTACGGCGGGAGCAAACTGAAAAAATTTGCTATTGGTATTGCCCAGAGATACATTGGAAGCTGCCAGAAGATCATGATCAATGTGATAACAGAAGAGGGAACCTTCCGTGCTATGGGGACCTTTTCCGATTTGCAGAAACTCATTAAAGGATATCTCGGATACGGGAATAAAATGGGTGAGGGATGGCTCCTTACTGCGGAGATGCTGGAACTCATCCACTCGGGAACACCGAACATTGTCTGCACGCAGCCGTTTGGATGTCTGCCGAATCATGTAGTCGGAAAAGGCATGATGAGAAAACTAAAAGTAGATTACCCGAATTCTAACATCGTTGCTGTGGATTATGATCCGGGAGCAACACGTATCAATCAGGAGAACCGGATCAAACTGATGCTGGCCAACGCAAAATCCGAGTGATACTAACTCCACGCGTTATATTTCCACGTATGTCAGAAAGCGCCTCTAGCCATTCAGATACGAAAAATACCCCTGCATACTTTTTACAGTAAAAAAAGAACAGACGATATTATGTCTGAATTCAGGCGAGCTTATGTGAAACGGGGTGCCCGCCTCACATAAGGGTATGTTCAACTATTTTTTCCTTCAGAAATAAAACCGCATTACTTGCGGATTCCTTTCTTTGAAGGTGCGTCGTGTGCTGGGGCTGCTTTCGGGGCTGCGTCTGATTTAACAGGTGCTGCGTCCTTTTTGCCGGCCATAGGTTTATTCTGCATTGGTTTTCACCTCGTTTTTTAGTGAGTGATTACGCAAATAGTCTGGCTACCTGCCGTTGGATAAATTTCCATGGCGAGACGATTCCCGTCTTCCCGGCACCTCATTTATCTCAATGACTGCAGCATTCGGAGGTTGGTCAGACCCCCTATCCGGCTCCCCGGTGTAAGTTAACCCACGTCGCCTCAATCCAGTGGAACTTCCTATTTTTCTTTTTGGTTTGTCACTGTAAATACTTTTGTGAAGGGCGGGAAAAAAATAAGGCAAATTTGACCAAAAACGTCGTATACGAGGATTTGTGAGCTGAAACTACAAGAGCGCGGACACAAGTAAGGTTAAATGGTATGCGCGGCAGGCATCTCCCGCAACGCCCTTGAAATCCGATGCGAGACAACAAAAACGTGTTAAAATACGAGATACACTAATACCGGAAACAGAAGGAGATATCCCATGCCGAAGAGAAGGAAGATCCACTCCGCAAAAGCAAGCGGTTTTCCCGGAAAATGCATGGCCGAATCGGATGCATAGCCACGACAGCACATCGAAACATAGGTCCTTTCTCCCTGATCCATAGCACGGACAAACAACGAACCCGCAGCATTGCCGATCACATTCAGCCGATACCTGAGAGGAAGACGGCGGTCGAACCAGCGAAAACATTTGCAGGCAAATGCGGACTGGATCTTCTTGAAAACAAGAGCGAAGACGAAGAGATACCGGACGGTCAGACTCATAACTGTGATGAAGAGTTTTGGTATATGCAGACGGGAGGCTGCTTCAAGCATGCCCTGCATCGTTGTTGTCGCAGAGAGAAGAATGATAAACGAGAGTGAGATGACGAACTTCGCAAAAAGAGAGAGGCCGAAGATGAGCGACTCCCAGTACATAGTCACGCCGAATGGGAATGAAAACATGACATGGTAAGCGTCGTAATACGGGTTTCCGAAGAACGGCTGAAGAATAATGAAGAATAAGCCGAACGGCATGATGAGAACAAGCCGGACGAAATAATATCTAATCGAGGAGCCGGACAAAAAGTAGAGACCCCAGAACAGCATGTAGATCACGACAAAGGCAAAGATCTGCGACCAGGCGATGATCTGGGTTCCTATCCTGACATAAGGTAAGATAACCGTTACCAGAAGGCCCATGAGACAGAGAATGAGTTTGATTCGAGAATCTATAGAATGGACCGGGCTTTTCCGGTAAGCCTCGCGTTCGATATCAAAAAGTTCATCGATGAGTGTCATTCGTAGTGGGGATGGGGGTGATGAGGACCGTCGTGATCATGGGAGATATCGGGACCAAAAGGAAGAGAAATTTCCTTTTTTTCGCGGGGAAGGGGTTCTTTGCCGAATGCTTTCATGAAAGCATCCTCAGCGTCCTGATAGGTGTAGGCAGACTCGACGTTTACTCCCTGAGACTGGAGAGCCCGGATCAGTTTTGGAAGTGTCGGGAGCTCCAGATGGGCCCGTGCAAGCAGATCGTCCTGAAGGAAAATCTCCTGAGGGATACCGTATCCGGTGATCTCTCCCTTTTCCATGACGTAGACATAGTCCGCCATTTCCGGTACCAGTTCAACCTGATGCGTCGAGTAAATTACCGTGAACCCGTACTGTTCCGGGAGAGCATTCAGGAAACTGAAGAGTTCCTTGACCCCCTGAGGATCAAGACCGGCAGTAGGCTCGTCGAGAATAAGGACCTGCGGTTCCATAGCAAGAACACCGGCTATGGCAACACGTTTTTTCTCACCGCCTGAGAGATGGTGGGGAGCCCTGCTGCGCAGGTCTTCGAGGCCGAGCATTCGGACAACAGAATCCACGCGGTGAGCGACGGTTTCCTCATCCAGTCCGAGATTATGGGGACCAAAGGCAATGTCCTGTTCGACCGTAGGTGAAAACACCTGATCGTCCGGGTTCTGGAAGACAAGCCCGACAAACTTCCGCACCTCGTGGATATTTGCTTTAGTGATGGGCTCGCCTCTAATCAAAACGGAACCGGATTTCGGCTTGAGAATGCCGTTTAAATGGCGGAAAAGCGTACTTTTTCCGGCTCCGTTTGGACCGAGAACTGCGATCCGCTGTTTTCTCCCAGCTATGAAGTTGATATTGTTCAGGACCGGCTCTTTAGATGTGCTGTATGAGTAACAGAGGTCCCGGGTTTCAATGAGGTGCATTATAATGATTTATTTATGCTTTGAGGGCATAAAGATGATAGCATTGTTATTACTGTTGAGTGAGGAAAGACGTGCTGGAAATTAATCAACACTCAAAAAAAATTCTCGAAAAATATTACCCGAACACTGACCTTATGATCCCCTTGATCCCGATCCTGCCAAACGTTCCATAAAGCCCTGGCTTCATCGCCAGCCGTTTCAGCAGATCCGAAGGCCGGTCCATATCCCCGAAACGAATGATCAGATCGAGTATCTCCGGAGTATTCATAGCATCGATCGCCGCATCAATATCCTGCGGATCCAGATTCCAGCGGAACTCCAGAGCCTTCAGACCCATATCCAGTTCACGACCGAAATCCTCACGCCAGAGGGATTCGTATTGGGAAGGGAATGCATCCGTCGTATCTCCCGCATCGAAGGATTTTATTGCAGTCTGTGCCGCAAACCGGGCAGAGCGGATCCCTGTATATACTCCGCCGCCGGATGTCGGCTTGGGAAAACCTGCCGCATCTCCTGCAAGCATACAGCCTGACCCATACGTTTTACATCGGATCCCGATTGGAATCGTACCCGTTACCGAATGAATAGTACTCCCGGGAAACCGTGAGAGGAATTTTGCAAAAAGTTCCGGTACATTTTTCGTTCCGCAAAGACCCACCCGTGCCCTTTTTTCCGACAGAGGAATGACCCATGCAAAAAATTCTGGGGCAGCATTTGGATGAAGCTCGACGAGCGAAGGATCACCGTTCCACGGAACTTCCGCCTGGATACCAGAATAAATGAATGGTGAAGGCGGAATCCCAAGGCTCCGGGCAACAACACTCCTCGGACCGTCTGCTGCAATCAGAAGGTCATAAGAGATCTCCTCCCCGTCCGCAGTATGGATGATCTTCTTCATCGGATTGATCTTGGTCACACAGGTCTTGAGAGAAAATTCCGCGCCGGCCTCTGCCGCACTGACAGCCATTTCATGATCAAGTCTTCCTCTGTCAACAACATAGGCCTTCGTCGTTTTCGCATCGAAAGAGAGGGAATGCCCTTCTGATCCGCAAATTTTCGCTCCGCGGACCGTATTATACACGGACCGGTCCGAAACTTCACATTCGGCAAAGGCATTATTCGAAAGGAGACCGGCACACTGGACCGGATAACCTAAGGAGGCATGCTCCTCAAGAACACGCGTGGACAACCCAGCTTTGGCGCATATCCGTGCGGCGGTCGAGCCGGCGGGTCCGCCCCCTATGACGATAACATCAGACACGTATGATTCTGTTGGTCATACAAAAATAAAAATAAGAGGGCCCTATGGCAGAGATTCGGAGGGACAGATGATAAGATTCAGCGCTTATTCGCTTCATCCTTAACTGCAGTCTTCATGCTCCTGACGTATGCCCTGAGTTCGGCGAGCATCCCTTCCTTATTCCCGAGATTATCCTCAATTCTTCCAACAATAGCACTTCCGACGATAACACCGTCCGCACCATGAAGAACGACCTCCGCAGCATGCTCCGGACCGGATATACCAAAACCGACTGCGACCGGAATTTCGGTTCGTGCCTTCACCCGGTCAAGAAGCGGGAAGGCATTTTTCGAGATCTCGGCTCTTTTTCCGGTGACGCCAAGGGAGGAGACCAGATAGATGAAGCAAGAAGCAAGCCGGACGATCATATCGAGCCGCTCGTCCGAGATGGTCTGTGTCACCAGAAAAATCTGTGCGATCCCGGTCCGCTCCGAGGCTTTCAGGGCAGGCTCAATTTCTTCCGGCGGCATATCCACAATAAGGATCCCATCGACCCCAGCCTCCTTTGCCTCATCATAGAACCGGTCGATACCCCACCGAAAGACGATATTGCAGTAGACCAGAAACACGATAGGCACATCCGAGTATCCTCGGGTCGCTTTCACGATCTCAAACACGCCATCCGTCGTAATGCCTGCATCGATCGCCCGTTTATCCGCACCTTGGATCGCGCCTCCGTCAGCAACGGGATCTGAAAAGGGAACGCCAAGCTCCAGAACGTCACAACCGCCGTCGATCAAAGCCTTAGCTATCTCAATCGAATCCAAGGGGTTTGGATCACCGGCAACGGTGTATCCGACGAACCCGGGTTTTGCAAAAGCTGCCGTGACTCTCTCTTTTCCGCATTTTACCGGCATTACTGCTCACTCCCGAACATCTTTGAAACCGAGGCAACATCCTTATCTCCTCTTCCCGAAAGGCATATGACCACGATATCATCACGATCAAAGGCATCCCTGTTATTAAGAACATACGAGACCGCATGCGAAGATTCGAGGGCAGGAATGATCCCTTCCGTCCGCGAAAGATAGGAGAAGGCCTCAAGGACTTCGTCATTCATCACATAGGAATACTCGACACGGTTCATCTCTTTAAGCATACTGTGCTCGGGTCCTACCCCGGGGTAATCAAGTCCTGCCGAGATGGAATGTGTCGCTCCGACCTGCCCATCCTCATTCTGGATAAGATAGGAGAGCGCCCCGTGCAGAACCCCGGGAGTAAGGGCACGCCCACCTGCTTCCACGCCGACCGTTCTGACATCGTCCTTCAGCATCGGATAAAACATCCCGATTGCATTTGAACCGCCGCCAACACATGCGACAAGCGTGTCCGGAAGCCGTCCTTCTTTCTCGAGACACTGACGTCTCGTCTCCTCGCCGAGGACCGACTGGAAATCCCAGACGATCATGGGGAAGGGGTGTGGACCCACAACTGATCCGATCAGATAATGGGTGTAATCAACGGTCTTTGACCACTCGCGTAATGCCTCGTTGGTCGCATCTTTCAGAGTCTTCGTCCCGGAACTGACGGGATGGACTTTGGCACCCATGAGTTCCATTCTGAACACGTTCAGTTTCTGTCTCTCACAATCTTCTTCACCCATGAACACTTCGACGGGCAGATTGAGCACGGCTCCCGCAATTGCTGTCGCAACGCCGTGCTGTCCGGCTCCGGTCTCTGCAATCAGGCGCTTTTTTCCCATCGCCTTCGCAAAGCAGAGCCTGTCCAAGGGTGTTTTTGAGCTTATGCGCCCCGCCGTGAACAAGGTCCTCACGCTTGAGATAGACCTTGCAGCCGCAGAATTCCGACATATTCCTGCAGAATGTGAGAGGTTTTTCGCGTCCGGCAAACTCCGTCAGATAGGAGTTGAGTTCTGTTTTGAATCCGGGGTCGTCCTTTAAACGATGGTATTCACTGTCCAGCTCATAGAGAGCCGCCATGAGTGTTTCGGGAACGAAACGTCCGCCGAATTCTCCGTAATATCCTGTTTTTTCTTTCATAATGCTGGTCTTCTGCAAATCTCTATAAATTCACGAATCTTTTTTCTGTCTTTGACTCCCTTTGACTTTTCAACGCCTGATGAGACATCGACGGCATACGGGCGAAGATTTCTGATGGCATCACCAACATTGTCCGGAGTAAGTCCGCCGGCAAGGATCACGGGAACCGCAGACATTTCGACTACCTTCTCGGCATAACTTCGGTCATACACGATTCCCTGACAGCAGCTCTGGTCGATTACGACCGCATCACATTCGTCAAGCAGTCCGATTCCCCCTGACGTAACCCGATAAATTTTTGTTCCAATCCCTGCAGGAACCTGCAGATTTTGAGGGATCTGAATGGCAGTCGGCTTAAGGGAGAGAATGAGTTGCAGATCACTTTGACTTTGGGTGTTGGTAACACAGATCTTTTCTGTATTCGGATGAAGTGCTGCGAAGATCTCTCTCGCACGGCTGACCGAAACTGAGCGTTTTGAGTCCGAGCAGACAACGATTCCAATCGCATCGGCCCCCTCTTCTTCCGCGATTAAAGCATCCCTTACGGTGGTGATCCCGCAGATTTTCACACGCATACGAATGCCTCCAGGGTTTTTTGCGGATCCACGGACTTCATGAGAGTGGTTCCGATGAGGAAACCGTCACAGAAGTTTTTCAAATAGATGATATCCTCGGGTGTTTTGATCCCGTTCTCGGAGATCACTGTGAGCCCGGCATCCCGGAGGACGCCAGACAAGTCTTTTGTTTTTTTCGTATAGACCGACATGTCATGTAAATTCCGGTTGTTGATGCCGGTAAGCAGTGCCCCAGAGTTTACGGCATTTTCCGCATCGTCTAGTGTCCTGACCTCAACCAGAGGTTCGATATGCAGAGACCGACAGAGGGAGATGAACTCCGCGAGTCGATCCTGCAGCACATCTGCAATCAGAAGCACGGAATCGGCCTGCAAGGCGTATGTCTCGTAGATCTGGTTTTCGTCAACGATGAAGTCCTTTCTGAGGATCGGGAGCCAGGTCCCGGTTTTTGCTTTGGTGAGATTTTCTGCGCTTCCCGAGAAGTAGAGGGGTTCCGTCAGGACGGAAACGGCACATGCCCCTCCCTTTTCATAGGAACGGGCGAGGAATCCCGGATCCTTCCCTGAGTCAAGGGTCTCATCCGAGGGAGTGGTGTATTTGATCTCGACGATGACTGCATTTTTTCACCCTGACATTTTTTCACGGCGTTGAGCAGATTTTTGGGGATATAGGCTTCCTCTTCTGCGGTTTTTCTGATAGAGGGGTCGAGCTGTGCTGCCCTTTTCTGTGAAAGAGCACAGATGTCATCAAGAATCATTTCTCCCTCCTGAAAGGAGAATCAGATTTTCCAGTTTCTCAAGTGCATGACCGGAGTCTAGGGATTTTTCCGCATATTTGATCCCGTCGGCGATACTTGCAGCCTTGTCTCCAAGGTATATTACGGTCGCGGCATTGAGGATGACGATATCTCTTCTCGGACCTTCTTCTCCTTCAAGAACTGCCCGGATTATCCATGCGTTGTACCGGAAGTCTCCACCACAGAGGGAAGCTGGATCAGCTTTTGGAGAGCCAAAGGATGATGCATCTAGGGAATAATTCATGACCGAACCGTTTTTTACTTCTGATATCTGGGTGATTCCAGTCGTAGTTATCTCGTCGTATCCATCACCGTGAACCACCATTGCCCTTTTGGTGCCGAGAATATTGAGAACTTCAGCGATCTTTTCCGTGAGGGAAGGATCGTAAACACCCAGAAGCTGGGCATCCGCTCCGGCTGGATTCGAGAGAGGGCCGATCAGGTTGAAGAAACTTCGAATACCAATCTCCTTTCTGACCCGGCCCGCATACTTCATAGAAGGATGATGGCTTTGGGCAAACATAAACCCTATGCCGTTTTCATTGATGATTTCACATACCCTTTCCGGTGAAAGATCGATTTTTACCCCGAGTGATTCCAGAAAATCGGCGGATCCGCATTTACTTGTGGCACCCTGATTTCCATGCTTGAAAATGGTTACGCCGGCACCGGCAGCCGTAAAAGCCGCAGCCGTACTGATGTTGAAGGTGTTTTTCCCATCGCCTCCGGTGCCGCAGGTATCAACAAGAATGCCGTTTCTTTTCGGAGTGATAGTTACGGCATTCTTCCTCATGACCGAAGCAAAAGCCGCGATCTCAGAACTCGTCTCGCCCTTCATGACAAGAGCGGTCAGAAATGCTCCGATCTGACTATCGATAGCATTTCCCGACATGATATCCTGCATTGATCCTTCCGCCTCAACCACACTCAGATCTGAGCGTGAGGAGACTTTTTTTATGCATTCGGCGATCATCGGACCACTCCTATGTCCAGGAAATTTTTCATGATTTGATCGCCCTATTCAGTGAGCAGGCTTTCGGGATGGAACTGGAACCCGAACACCGGGTATTCCTTGTGGGAAACTGCCATGATCATCCCGTCGTCTTTGCTTCGTGCCGAAACAGACAGACAGGAGGGGAGAGATGACTCCTCAACTGCAAGCGAGTGATACCTGGTTGCAATGAATGGGTTTTTCACTCCGGTAAAGAGTCCGCCTGCGTCATGCAGGATCTCGGACGTCATGCCATGTACAGGTTTTCCGGTCCGGATGACTTTTCCCCCGAAGAAGTGGCAGATCGCCTGATGCCCAAGACAGATTCCGAGTGTGGGAATCTCTTTTGCATAGGTTTCGAGAATTTCCAGACAGAGCCCGGAATCCTCCGGCTTTCCGGGACCAGGGGAAAGAACGATCCGATCAAACTCTGATGCGTCCGGAAGGTCACATCTGCGGTCATTTTTAACAACGATCGGCTCGGCTCCGAGATATCCTATTTGCTGACAGAGATTGTAGGTGAAACTGTCATAACAGTCGATTACCAGAACGTTCATGCGATCTCACCAGCTGATTCGATGGCGGCCTTCATGCTTGCGGCCTTGTTTTCTGACTCGGTAAATTCGGATTCATGATTGGAATCCGCAACAATACCTGCTCCTGACTGGAAATATGCGGTTTTGTCTTTTACCACAACGGTTCGGATAAGGATCGCAAAATCCAGATTTCCGTTAAATCCGAGGTAGCCAACTGCCCCGGCATACAGCCCTCTGGATGTCGGTTCAAGTTCGTTTATGATCTACATGGCGCGTATTTTTGGCGCACCGGAGACAGTACCTGCAGGAAAACACGACATGAAGGCGTCAAGAGATGTCTGATCATCCGAAAGAATTCCTTCAACGGTCGATACGATATGCTGAACATGGGAGAATTTTTCAACCAACATGAACCAGGTCACCCGAACGCTTCCGTAAACTGAGACACGACCAATATCGTTTCTCGAAAGATCAACAAGCATCAGATGCTCGGCGCACTCTTTTTTATCGGCTAAGAGTTCCTTTTCCAGTTCGGCATCCTCTTTTGCATCTCTTCCGCGTTTTCTCGTTCCGGCGATGGGAACTGAGGTGACCTGACGGCCTTCCACCTTTATCAGCATCTCGGGACTTGCGCCGATGACCTGTTTATCGGAGAAGTCCATGAAATACATATACGGACTTAGGTTCAGCCGCCTCATCTGCCGGTATATCTGGAACAAATCGTCTTCATAGGAGACAGCGCATCTTTTGGAGATGACGACCTGGAAGATATCACCGTTGAGGATGTACTCTTTTGCAGTTCTAACGAGCTCTTCAAACTCGTTTTCCGAGAGATCAGAAGTATACTCTGACCCGGCTTTAAACTTTTTTTCAAACGAGAGACATTTCTCTTCTTTTTCAAAGGACACCGTTCTGCAGAGAGTATTTTCCATTGCGGAGATCCTAGAGAGAGCCTCGGTGTATCCGGATTCGATGTCTTTCGCATCTTCCCCGAATAAAAACCTGAGAATAGTAAAGGTTCTCCGAACATGATCGAATATAACATACGCTTCCGGCATCATGAACTCGGCAAGAGGGAAATCCTGCGGTTTTTCTTTGATACCAGGTACATCAAGGGTTTTGAGCGCCAGGTCATACGAGAAGTATCCGGCAAGACCACCAGCGTATCCGGGAATATCCGGGCTGTGATATTCAATGCAGCGTAAAAGTTCGGTGAGTGATTCCGCGGACACGTTCCGGCCTTCGAACTTCTCGGCTGGATTATATCTCCCGATTATGTGAAGGTTGGGATCGGCGGTGATATGCATCAGAAGACCAGTCCCTATAACTGAGTATCGTGCATTTCGTTCGTTTCCTTCTATCGATTCAAGAAGAAAACCATATTTTCCCCTGAGTACCTCATAAGCAGATGCCGGTGAAATACCCGGATCAGCAAATGTATGATAGACGGGAATCAGCGTATGATCCTATAAGGTCTTATTGATACTTTTTAACTCATCTAATGATGGATAAAACGAGTTCAAACCGATTTCCTGGGTTATACCAGTATCCATTCCACCGGCATCACCATCCAGTTGTAGTTGATTTTCGTCATGATTCACAATAAGAGTTGTATATTGTATATATATATATACATTATTGTACAAATATTTTTTGAGAGATTCTCAGATCGTGAACGGAAACATCTGCAAAAATTTTTAATCAAACATTATGGGAAGAGAAAAGATTACCTTCACTGAACAAAAAACGCAGTTCACAGGAATACTGAATCAGAAAATAACGCGTCGCGAAACTCTTGATTTTAATCCGGAAAACATGCAGGCAACACTAACCTAAAAAATGAAGCTTAAGAAAATATTCGCGAGTTGTTGATAAACAGTGCTGATATGGGGATTCGAACCCCAGTCGCCGGCGTGAGAGGCCGGCATGATTGGCCACTACACTATATCAGCAGATAAAAGTGCGTAATAAAATTAACACCATGAATATTTATAGATGACGAAGTGTAAGGTACCATCCAAAAAATTCTGAGATAAAACGTCTGCATATCTTCATCATATCCGAATACCAATAAATATAGACACTATGGGACTCGAAGAAGATATTCGCGCAATTGAGGACGAAATAAAAAATACCAAATACAACAAAGCAACCTCGCAGCACATTGGGCGTCTGAAAGCGAAACTCGCCAAAATAAAAGACGACATGATTCTGCGTGCAATTAAGTCTGTAGGCGGGGGAGAAGGGTTTGCAGTAAAGAAATCCGGGGACGGAACTATCGTTCTGGTCGGATTTCCATCAGTCGGTAAATCGACACTCCTGAATAAACTTACCGGTGCGCAGAGTGAAACTGCTTCCTACGCATTCACCACGCTCACCGTAGTCCCAGGACTGATGGAATACAAAGGTGCAAAGATCCAGATCCTGGATATCCCAGGACTGATTGCCGGCGCTGCGATGGGCAAAGGCAGGGGAAAGGAAGTTATCGCGGTCGTTCGAACAGCTGACCTGATCGTGATTCTGGGTGATGTGTTCAACGCAGTACATGTGGATGTGCTGATGCAGGAACTTTACGACGCGGGCATCCGGATTAACAAACCGAAGCCGGATATTACCATCAAAAAGACCGGAGGAGGAGGTATCAGACTGAACAGGGTCGGCGCCGTAAAACTCGGACTTGAAGAAGTCCGCGCCATTCTTTCCGAAAATAAAATCATGAACGCTGATGTTCTGATGCGCGGCAGTACCATAACCCAGGATGACCTCGTGGATGCAATGCAGGGCAACAGGCTTTACATCCCGGCATTCATCGCTATCAACAAAGTGGATTTGATTTCAGACGCACAGCGGCAAGAAGTCAAAGAACATATGCGAGAGAAATACGGTGTCGACCCGATCATGATTTCCGCACATAAAGGCTATCATATCCAGGAGTTACAGGATGCGATTTACGAACATCTCGGGTTTGTCAGGATCTACATGAAGCCGTACGGGGAAGATGCAGATATGGAAGAGCCGATGATCATGCGTGAAGGAAGTACGATCGAGGATATCTGTCACAGACTTCACCGTGATTTCGTTGATCAGTTCAGATATGCGAAGATCTGGGGTGACTCGGTCAAGCATGATGCGGCCAAGGTAGGTCTGAAGCACGTGATCGAGGATAATGATATCGTAACAATCGTTACGAAGTTATGATCAGAGACCGCAGTTCCTCCAGTTCATGAACTGCAGCCCGTAAACCTTCGAGTATCATAGGAATGTGGGCCACTGTGAGAGAAAGAACAGAGGCTGCAAAGGCCGCATTCTCAACTACACCCGGCCGCATCCTTCGCGCTGCAAGAATACGCCGGACGATAAGAAGGAGAAGACCCGAGATGAACGCAGAGGTCAACAGGGAGAACAAAAGCCTCACAAGGCGTTTGACCGGCCCTTCCAGCATATCCGGGATCTTCCCCTCAGCTTCCCCCTCATCTCCATATACGTAAACAGCACCGGTGATCAGATAGGGGGCCGCGGTCACCGCGAGCATATCATATGGCCCCATTTTCCGAAAAGATTACGTCGGATACTGTTTTCTGCCCGATCAGGATATCTGTCAGGGTTTTCAAAACGCATATATCACCCCTCGGATCCTCTGACATTTCATCTGGCGCAGTGTAGATGATCTGCAGGACCTCTACAATTTCCTCTGCAGAGAGTGAGTCCGCAGATCTTGCAAACACACCACTCGCAAACCGCCGCAGGATCGCGGCAAGACGGCCATCCAAAGTAGCAATATCGGCTTCGGGAATCTCAGATAGTGTCCCCGACCCAACGCTGCATAGCTGAGATAGGGCCATTTCAATAGAAGAGAGAGAAGCATTGATATTTCCTTCATGAAGATACCGCTCTGCGGAATCAAGTAGAGCGTTGATCGATGAAAAGTGATTAGGGGAAGTATCCTCTGAAGACATGGATACAGTAATGTATGCAGATTAACGTGATAAAGAATTACCCAGATATAAAAACAGAATTATTCAAACAACATTCCATCACTTCACATATTCTATGAAGTTTAGAACAACCCTTGCAGCTTTTTCACGTTTTTTGGCAGTTCACCTCCGTAAACTGTCTTACAAAAATAAATAGTTTTATAATGATATAAAGATGTTGGTCAAAAATCAAAAAAAAAACGCATTACGGGCCTGGAGGGATTCGAACCCCCGACATTCGGGTTAGAAGCCCGACGCTATATCCGGGCTAAGCCACAAGCCCACGTTCGTAACGCCTTATAATATTTGTGCTTCATAGTGATAAATACTCCTGTTTCTGCAGTGGAGATAGAAATGTTTATGCCTACATTTGAACCATAGATATTGCGGGAAGAGAAATAAAAATAAGCGCGATATTGAGAGTAAAGAAAGCAGAGCTGATTTTGATAGCAGGAGTCATCTGGTTCTTTGTCGGATTCAATATCATACGGATTGGATGGGAAGCAGCGCACGGGGTGTGGACATTGTGGATGATAGGACTCTCAGCCATAGTTTTTCTCCTATTTCATAACCTGGTCTTTCGGAAAATGGTAAGAAAACATACAGCGAGGATACAGAATTATAATGAAGAAAGGCAACACGTTTACCGATTTTTCAATAAACAGGCATACCTTATCATGGTATTTATGATAACATTTGGTATCGGGCTTCGCGTATCGGGATTGTGCCCGGAGATTTTTATTGCATTATTTTATACTGGAATTGGATTCTCCCTACTTATTGCAGGATTTCAGTTCTTTTTGGCATATATGAGCGGTAAGAGGAGAGAAAACATTTCTCGGGTCTAAAAAATGGGTTTACCCATACATTATATCTTCATCGAACGACGTAGGGGGGACATCACTTTTTTTCACATCCTCTGCAAGCTTCTGAAGCATAGGCTCAATGGAGTCAGCCTGCGCGATGAGAGGATCAACATCAAGCCCGAGGCTGTAGATTGAGCTGATCACCGAAAGACCTGCAGCAGAGGCACGCGGATCGACATCAAAGTTCGTTTCGACTAGAAAACCCGTGGCAGGTATCTTCCGAATGCAGGCTTCCGTCAGGAATCCTCCGGTGATACCGGTTATATTGAGGGCAGGAAGTATCTGGCAATTTGGTCTGATTTTTTCAACACCTCCCACGGTCGTTGCAACACCGAACACACGCTCACCGTCGCCCCCGGTCACAACACCCCCTATCAGAATGATCTCAGTAACCACCGTGCAGGCACAGAGCCATTCAAGAAGCTTGGACGGGATCAGGCACGACCCCTCATCAGAGATGGGGACATCAGAAAGAACAACAAGCATTCCCCCTTTTTCATAGAGGCGGAGAGGAGCTTGAGCAAGTCCGGCGGTCGCGAGAGAAACGGCAGGCAGAAGCGAGCTGACGATATCCCCTATATGTGTGAAGGATAAGGATTCCACGAGATATTGAACTGCTATGCTCCCGACAAGACCGGAACCCGGGAATCCTGCAATGAGAACGGTCTCTTTAGATGAGGGTATCTCAGCCGCGACACGGACCAGAGGATCGTCTCCTGCGTGAAAGGCATTAACCGTACATCTTGTGCCGCCGTTACTGCCTTCTGAACTTTTTTCCATACACTTTAGTCTCTTTTTAGAGGGATAATACTTCGGATACGGTCGGAGAGGAGATCAGAGATACCTGCCACGTTCGGGAAAGGAGCCCGCATGGGAAAGCAACTAATTTTAGAATAGCCGTCCATACTATATGGTATGCAGGAATACGAAGTCAAGCGCGGAAACACCAGTGACCTCGAAGATAGGATCAAAGCAGGGTTTTCGGATATTTTCGGCGTCAAACCAACGGTAAAAGACGGACACTACACGATCTCCTACGGGAGCATGTCGCGCCTTGAGATCTGGACTGGAGATAAGAACAAAACTGTGATGGTCGACACTGAAACGAATGCAACGATCCTTGCACTGTCGGATGAACAGGCAGACCCCATCATTCTGGACACAAATAAGAAATTCCGGAGTTGTCTCGATTTAATCACCTGTTTTACCACAAAGGAACGAATAAAACAGGCAAAAAAAGCGGCTGAGAAGGAAGAATAAGAAATCTGAATCTATTATTTTACGTGGAACCCTGCTCCATACATTTTTTTTTAAAGATGAGTGATATCTCACTCGATAACAAGTGCAGGCTTGAACGGCAGTGCGGATTTTGCTTTCGGGTGGGTGCTTCCTTCAGCGGAGACAATCTCAACAACGAGTCTGCATTCCTTTTCAATAAAAGCGGACGCTGCCTGGAAGATAGCTTCCTCATCAACACCCTCTGCGATGGCAGAAACCAGTTCCGGTGAGAGAGAGTGGATCAGCTTTACCGTCTGGAGAGAGGCATCGGTCGCCTCTTTCCCTTTTGCACGGAGCGACTCGTCGGCCATGACTGTCTTGACCACATTTCTCTTATCCTCGGCAGCTTCTACGATGGAGAAGAGATGACGCTTCCACTGCGGGGCGATGAAGAGCGTGACCTTGGTTGCTTCAATCTGAACAAGTTTTAAGATTGACTGGATATCCTCGATCGTTCTCTGAAGGAGAGACTCAGATATCTCAACGGATTTGTTGATCTTTGACTCATCAGCTACCGGCCATTCTGCGAATGAAACAAGACCCTCGTGACCGGTTTCCTTCCAGAGTTTTTCTGTAGTATACGGAATGATCGGGGCCATAAAACGGATCCACTCGGACATGACTTCCTTCTGGACTGCACCGCCTGATGAACCTTCAGGGAGCCGTCTGCGATACCATGCAAGATCCGAGACAACACCGTTGTATGCTTCCTGCAGAGCCTGTCTGGTCTGGAAGGAGCGGAGACACTTCGTAGTTGCCGCAATTCTCTGCTGCATGCGGGATACGAGCCATGCATCGATCGGCGTGGTTCCGGAAGCATCCGATGAATCCAGAATGATCTGCCACATCCGCTCGATCTGTTTCTTGACCGAGAGAACAAGCTCGTTTCTCCAGTCAAAGTCCTGCCAGGGCTCGGCAGAACCGACAAGGAACATACGGACGGTATCTGCGCCAAACTCATTTGCCGCATCTTCCAGAAGGAAAACGTTTCCTTTCGAAGAGGACATCTTCATACCGTTTAAGAGACCCATACCGAAAACAACCATACCTTTTGGCTGGAGGTTGTCCGGGAAGATCGCCTTGTGGTGGAAGAGCTGGAAGGTCAGGTGATTAGAGATAAGATCCTTTGCACTGAACCGGTAATCATATGGGTACCAATACATGAACTCGGAACGGAGTTCATTTAAGGTAGCCTCATCTACCGGCATTGCTGCCGGGTCGCCCTTTCCAAGGAAGATATAGTCAAAGACCGCGGGTGTGAGTTTCTCGGCCGGGATGCTGGAGACCTTGTGGGCAATGGTGTAGTAGGCCATGTAGATGGTAGAGTCCGAGAGAGGCTCGAAAAGCCACTTCGGATCCCACGGAACATGGGTCCCGAGACCGACACGGCGAGAGCACGGCCACTCTTTGAGCCAGTCGATCGTACGCTCAAACTCGGCACGGACCTCCGGCGGAACGAGCTCCACCTTCGGCAGCTGCTCGTGGACCTGATCTTTCCAGACCTGATCACCGTAGTTCAGGAACCACTGGTCATCCAGGATCTTGACATACACACGTCCGCCGCAGCGGCAGGTCACACGCTTCTGACTTATCTCATGGAAGATGATCGATCCGCGTTCTTCCGTGAACTCGCGGGTTACATCCTCACGTGCCTGACGAACGGATTTTCCTGCATGAATTCCACAGGCTTCATTGAGTTTTCCTTTCGAGAACTCAGCGGTGTAAAGCTCCTGCGTGAGATCATCCATTCTCGGATCGTCCTGGTTCGGGATCTTGTTCTTCTCGACGATGTCCTGTGCCGGGACCTTTCCATAGTTTGGAACAGTGACCAGAGGGATCGCCTTGATATCAGTATACTTCCCTTTTTCTTGGAGATCACGCAGTGCAATGTAATCGAACGGAGCGTGGGCCGGAACACTCATCACAAGACCGGAACCCATATCCGGGTCTACGAAGGAGGCGGGAAGAATCTGAACTTCAGCGCCTGTATAGAGATTCTTCGCAAATTTATCGATCAGTTCAGTTCCCTGGAGGGTAGAGAGCTCAACAACGGTGTGTTTCTGCATCCGGAGTTTTTCAGCTGCTTCCGGGCTGATGATCCATTTCTGACCATCAACTTCCGCTTTGATGTATGTGGTCTCCGGATTTGCCCAGAGGTTTGTTACCCCAAAGATGGTTTCGGGACGGAGAGTGGCACACGGAATCTGGAACGCGCCAAACTGATACATCACAAACACAAAGTGCATGATCTCAGCAGATTCACCTTCAAGAAGGTCGTGGTCGCCAACAGGCTGATCACATGCCGGACAGTATCTGACAGGATATTCCCCTTTCAGGACCTTCCCCTGACCATGGATGTGGGTGTACTGCCATTCGATGAACTTACTGTATTGGGGGATGATGGTCGTGAACCGGCGTCTCCAGTCGATCGAGAGACCCAGCTGTTTCATGACCCGCTCATACTCGTCGGCGAAGTAATTCACGATGGTGATCGGATCGGTAAAGTTCGCAAGAGTATCCTTCGGGACACGATAGAGTTCACCGTAGAGCTTGAGCGTTTTTGCATCTTTTTTTGCGATGCGTTTTGCGATTCCAAGAACAGGAGCTCCTGTAACATGGAATGCCATCGGGAAAAGCACCTGCTTTCCCTGCATTCTCCAGAACCGGGCGATCACATCAGGGATGATGTAGGTCCTCCCGTGTCCTACATGCATTGCGCCGCTCGGATACGGGAATGCTACGTTTACGTAAAGTTTGTCTTTTGTTTCATCAGGATTTGATTCGAAGGCTGGGATCCACTCGCTGCGGATCTCCGGTTCGATTTCGGTCATTACCAGGGTATTTTCCATTTTTTTCACCTATTGTGTTAATCGACGGGACGTATTTTAAGTTCCTCTTCGGCACCGTAGCGCCTTATCATTTCCATAGCGATACTTGAGTTGCGTGCGAGATGAATTTCACCGTAATCATCAACAGTTGCGGTAAATAGATACTCTTTTCCTGAGAAAAGATCTACGATTTTACCCGCATAATCCGGACAGATGATGGATAACTGTTTTTTCTCGCTCTTGATCTTAAATCCGGCATACCCTGTAATGGGTGCCGGCACATCATTGAATAGGACCTCCCGTCCCGGAAGGTCGCTTAGTGGGCGAACATCGATTCCGACGCCAACTTTACTGACAACAGCCGCGATATTTTTGCCGGCTTTGCCAATTGCTGCAGGAACATCGGCATCTTCAATATAGACAGCAGCTTTAGTGTCAGTTATCATACGGACAACAATGTCGCCTTCGGTGAACCTGCGGATTTCATTCTGGATTTCCTTTTCCAGAACGATCCATGCCGGGTTGTCATCAGTGACCTCATAGGTTGGCATGGTGTGGACCGGGGGAGCTGAACGCTCCTCCTGAACGGTCGGCGGCTCAGGAACTACCGGAGCTGGTGCTTTTGGAGCCGGAGACGGAGCGGGCACTGGAACCTGACTAGCTTTAGGTACAACGACCTGGCTAACTTTTGGAAGACCGGCGGCAGGTGTGACCATAACTTCTCCTTCATATCTAAACGCTTCGGCGGCAGTTTCCTGAGTTATAATGTTGGTAAGTCTGACGATTGGGCGGATCTGCGGGTCGCCAATCTGTTCAAGGGCTTTGGGCACACCAAACCCAGTCGAGACGTTGTAAATTTCTGAGATGTCCCCAGTTTTTACAAAGACCATCGTGGCGACGATCTGCGGGATGAGATTGAGATCAACGAGGCTTGCAAGGCGGATCATTGCATCCAGAGCAGACTTCGCGTGGAGGCCGCCAATCACTTTGATGCCGGACAACCGGAGATCAGCAAAAACCGAGAGCTCTTCACTTCTCCGCATCTCGTCAAAGATGACGTAATCAGGACGGAGCAGGGTCAGAACTTCACCGGTTGCTGCGATACTTCCATCAAGGGCCGTATACTGGGTGATACTGTCTGGAACCATCAGGTCACGGGGGGACTCAATGGTCTTGACGATGAAGTTCTGGCCGCCGAGATAGATCGCAATGTTCTGCTCAAGCGTGGATTTTCCAGAACCGGGAGTTCCTACAATGAGCATACCTCCGGATCCATCCTTGAGCCGATCCTTCAACGCGGCCGCAAAGTTGTAGGATTCAAAGGAGACCTCACGGGTTGGACGGACGACGGTTACCTCGATGCCGTCGGAAAACGGAGGGCGGGTCGTGGTGATCCGCATCGAACCAATCTGGGACACAGTTACCCCAGGCATCTCGACCTCCACAAATCCGTCAGGGTGACGTTTAGCACGCTCAAGACACTCCTGGGCAATAACACGGAGCTCATATTCAGTGGCGGGAGCCTCTCTGATCTGGACAAGCCGGGATTCTTTGATCGTTCCTTTGCGGGCACAGGGAGCCACACGCTCCTTCAAATAGACAGCAAAAGTGTTTTCATCAAAGAACTCATCGATCTGAAGAGGAGCAAAATTGTCGGTCGTTTCGGATTTCAAATAGACAACGTCGAGCCCTTTCGCTCTGGCAACTTCCGCCTGAACGTAATCACTCGTAAGGAACGTGGCTCCGTGTTCAATGGCAACTGCCCGGATCATGGCATCAATCTCGCCGCCGGCAGCTAATTTGACCTGTTCCAGTCTGGGTCTTTCGCCAACATATTGTAGGGTAATCCTGCCTTTTTTCGCAAGAACACAAAGTCTCTGCAGCTCAGCGAGGCCAGAAAAACCTATTTCTCTGCCCTGGTTCGCCTGTGCCTCGAGTTCGGCAAAGACAGCTTCAGGTATTATTATCGTTGCGTCACGGTATTCCCCTTTCTCGATCAGGGCGGTAACGCGGCCGTCGATGACGACGCTGGTATCAGGTACGAGTATCATAAAATATTCAACCAGTATTTATGGGGTTTCAATAGGATATTAGTATAGTGTTCCAAAAGGCGGAGTAAATGATTCACTGGGAGTAGATATCTGTCGGATCCTTAAATCTTGGAGGAATCACCTCGCCATCGATCGTTCGGAAAAAACAGCTGACATATCCCTCGTGACAGGCACACCCAATCTGTTCGACCAGATATAACAGACAGTCTTCATCACAGTCAACACAGACCTGGACGATTTTCTGCAGGTGGCCAGACTCCTCGCCTTTTTTCCAGAGTTTATTTCGTGAACGGCTGAAGTAGTGGGCATATCCTGTTGACAACGTCAGAGAAACAGCCTCTTCATTAGCAAAAGCAAACATGAGGACCTGATTGGTCCTGACGTCCTGAACGATCACCGGAATAAATCCGTCCGTGTAGTTGAGTGAAGGAAAATGATCTGGCATAATTATTCTGTATTGGTTTTTTTATGAGATAAGAGAATCTCATCTCTGTGGTTGTCCACACCTTTTATCCGAAGATCCCATGCTGCAGTGGAGATAACGGACGGCCCGAAAAGGGAAATGAGTTCCTCAGGCTCGAAATAATGCGTGACGATCCCATCACCCCGCAAAAATGATGAAGGTTCTACCTCGGTCCCTTTCCCATACCGGAAATCATTTCTGGAGAAATCTTTGAAATTCATTACTCCCTCAAGATTCAGGACACGAAGCATCTCATCAGCCGCAGTTCTCCTTTCCGCGGATGAAAGATGTCCCAGAACATGCCAGCAGAATATGATATCAAAAATCTCATCGTTGAACGGAAGAAAATGGATGTCTCCAACCAGCGCCGAGGATCCGGCAAGTTTTACGGCAGCCGGTGAAATATCAATTCCTACAGCGTTAAGACCTAGTGAGTTGAGTGTTTTTCCGTTGCCGCATCCGGTCTCAAGAATGAGAGCATTTTCCGGAATCTTCGGTAGTAGATAAGAGGGACCGGCCCATCGGTTGCCACGCATCTGATAATCAGACTGCCAGCCCATTACAACCGGACCAAAACGCCGCGGGATGCCAGGTACTCTTTGACGGACCGGATCGTCATCTCGCCGTAATGGAACACACTTGCCGCAAGGCAGGCATCGGCTTTTCCTTTGACAAAACCATCATAGAAATGTTCCAAAGTTCCGACCCCGCCGGATGCGATCACCGGAACATCGACATTATCAGAGATGGCCGCGGTGATCTCCAGATCGAAACCGGTCTTCACGCCGTCAGTTTCCATTGAAGTGAGCAGAATCTCACCGGCACCTCTTTTGACCCCGTTCTGTGCCCATGAAACAGCATCGATACCGGTCCTCTCACTTCCCCCGTAGATGACTACCTCATACCAACAGACCCGACCGTCGGCGAGATGGATCGGGGTCACACCCTCACGCATCTCATAATTTCTCCGAACGTCCTCGGCAAGTACAATACACTGATTCCCGAACAAACGGGATCCATCAGTTATTACTTCAGGTGTTTTTACCGCAGAAGTGTTCAGACTTACTTTATCGGCACCGGCACGCAGGATGTCCTGGATGTCTTTGACCGTTCGTATCCCCCCGCCAACCGTCAGAGGAAGAAAAAGCTGATCGGCGGCCCGACCGATCACATCAACCATTGTATCGCGGTTATCCTTCGAGGCTGCAATATCCAGAAACACAACCTCATCGGCACCCTGTTCATTATATCGTGCGGCAAGTTCGACAGGGTCACCTGCATCACGAAGTCCTTCAAAATTTACTCCCTTTACCACCCGTCCAGCTTTCAGATCAAGACAGGGAATGATTCGCCGGGTTAGTCCCATAGAATACTGTTGGTGTTTTTTGGAGAAAAGCCTGTTTGAAAAAAGGAGAATGTATCACTTTTCCAGAAATGCAATCAGATCGTCCATTCTTTCCATTGTGTCATGGTATCCATCATCATAGAGGGCAGCAAGCTTCGTTTTGTTTGTTTCAACTCTGCCAATGTTCACCGGATTTTTTTGACGGAGCACAAAAGCCCGACCTGCAGATTCCTCTTCTGCAAGAAAATCCAAGGTCTGATTGTACCGGACATGCCGGGCGGCAAGCTGATGAACAAGATTTGGATAATTTCTATAGACTATTTTCAGAAGTGGAACAATCTTCATTGGTTCCTTCCGATAGGTAACATCCTGAGTCAGGACAATGATATTTTTGGTATTTCCATCATTGATGGACCGCTGAATTGGGATCGAATCGACCACTTCGCCGTCCAGGTATTCTTTCCCATCGATCCTGACGATTTTTGCAAGGAGAGGGAGAGAACTTGAAGCCTGAAGCATTTCCACCTCTTCACGCATATTTTTCAGATGAAAATATTCAGCCTCACCGGTTTCACAATTGGTGGCAACGACATATAATTTTCCAGAATACCGGGAAAATGCATCATAATCATACGGATCGAGCTGCTCGGGAATGATATTGTAAAGCATCTCCGGACCAAATAAATTTCCGGATCTCAGAAGACTCAGGATACTGCAGTATCTTTTATCTCCAATATAATTAGTCGTTACCCGATATGCCAGCCTGCGCTGTCTGGCGATGAAAAATGCAGCATTGCAGGCACCAACCGATACACCGTAACAACTGGAAAACTCCAAATCATTATCCAGAAATGCATCAATAACCCCTGTCGTATATGCTCCCGCATACCCCCACCTTCAAAGATCAGTCCTGCAGAATACATACACGTCCTAGCTTACTTCTCCAGAAATGCGATCAGATCATCAATTTTTTCTATCGCATCCTGGTATCCATCGTCATAGAGAGGGGCAATTTTTTCCTTGTTGAACTTAATTCGGGAGACATCAACCGGGTTTTTTGGACGGATAACAAATGCTCTTCCGGCAGCTTCTTCTTGGTCAACAAGTTCCAGAGCCTCGTTATATCTGATGTGGCGGGTAGCAACCATCTCAACCATCTTCGGATATTTCGGGTAGGCAATTTTCAGAATAGGCACCGCCTTATCATATTTCTTTTGATAACCCGCATCCTGCGTCAGAACAAGAACATTTTTCGCATTTCCATCGGTAATTGAACGTTTGATGGGGATAGAATCGGTTATTCCACCATCAAAATAATAGTTATCACCTATTTTTACTTTTTTGGCAAGGATCGGAAGAGCACTTGATGCATGGAGCATCTCTACATCCTCCTCCATGATTTTCAGATGAAAATATTCAGCTTCGCCCGTCTTACAGTTTGTCGCAACACAGTAAAACTTCCCAGGATATTTGCTATATTCATCATAATCAAAAGGGTCAAGTTGTTCTGGGATTATGTGAAAGACCATTTCAGGACCTAAAAGATCGCCTTTGATTAATAAATTCCAGTAACTGAAGTACCGTTTATCTCCCATATAATCAGTCATGGTACGATATGCCCTTCCCCGCTGCTTGGAGAGATAACTGGTACCATGACATGCCCCGGAAGAGACGCCGTAGCATGAAGTAAATTCCAGCTTGTTGTCGATCAATGCATCAATGACCCCTGCCGTATATGCCCCGCGCATACCACCCCCTTCAAAAATCAGTCATGCAGAATACATGTGGTTAGTAATTTGCTTTCTGATTAATAGTATATTTTCCGCAGGAACTGGTCTCACAAGCAACGAATAATAGCCATGCGGACCAAAAGATAAGGTATGACAAGTTCGGGCGAACTGAAAATACAGTGGGCTTCCCAGTACATGCCGGTCTTATCGGCGATCCGGAAACGCTTTGAAGAGAAAAAAACCCTCAAAAGCCAGAGGATAGGTATGGCTCTGCACGTTGAAGCGAAGACGGCATGTCTTGTCAGAACGCTTCAGGCAGGCGGGGCAGAAGTGTATATCACCGGATGCAATCCACTTTCCACGCAGGATGATGTGGCTGAGGCTCTACGGGAAGGCGACATCGCCTGTTATGCAAAGAGAGGCTGTAACACTGAGGAGTATTACGAGGGGATCGATAAGGTATTGAATGCAAAACCGACCATGACCATCGATGACGGCATGGATCTGATCAACAGAGTCCATCTCGAAAGAAGAGATGCACTCCCTCAGATTATCGGAGCATGTGAGGAGACAACAACCGGAATCCACCGATTGAGGGCAATGCAGGCTGAAGGAAAACTCGAGTTCCCGGTTTTGTCGGTAAACGACACGCCGATGAAACATTATTTCGATAATGTGCACGGGACCGGCGAAAGTGCTCTTGCCTCCATAATGCTGACAACGAACACCCTCATTGCAGGAAAACACGTGGTCGTTGCCGGATACGGATACTGCGGAAGAGGTGTCGCCACCAAAGCACGCGCTCTTGGCGCACGTGTCATCGTCACGGAGGTCGACCCGCGCCGCGCCCTTCAGGCACACTTTGACGGTTTTGATGTGATGAGCATGAATAAAGCAGCAAAACTCGGCGATCTGTTCATCACGACGACAGGAAACTGCGACATCATCACTGATCATCACTTCCCCCTGTTAAAATTCGGGGCGATACTGGCAAACGCCGGTCATTTCAATAATGAGATCTCCATTCCCTGGCTTAAAGCCCATGCGGCATCGGTTGAACACCGTGACGGAATCGACACCTACGTTGTCGGAGACAAAAAGATCCACCTTCTTGCAGAAGGAAGACTGGTCAACCTCGCAACGCCGAAAGGTATGGGACATCCGATCGAAGTCATGGATCTGAGCTTTGCGGTCCAGGCCCTTGGTGTTGAATACATAGCTAAGAACGGTAAAAATATGTCACCAGGCGTTCACGACATCCCCTCGGAGATTGATGAATATATTGCCCGTCTGAAACTGGCAGCTGTGGGCGCAACGATCGATGAACTGTCAGGCAGTCAAAAAGAGTACATGTGCTCGTGGAATCACGGCACATAATTTTTTTATTCAGCTTTTTCTTTTTTCCAGATAAGTCGTTTCTCTACGACCTCTTCGGCAAAAATCAGGAATGCATACGATGCGTAGGAAAAGACAGCCGGCACCAGCAGATGTTCATCGGGAATCTTCCGGGCATTGGTATTTCCGATGATCCTGACAAAATCGAGAGCATATAAGGCATCGTCACTTAGGATACCTGTGCGGCCTATCACACCGCATAGGGTCCCGAACTTTGTGTTGTCGGCACGAACTTTCTGATATTTACAGATAAGTTCGGCAACCTGAACCGTGATATCGCAGAGTTTTCTGGTAGCAGTCTCAGATTTTTTCTGGCGGGACATCGGTTCGAGATCGCGGAAAACCGGATGGATCACGGCGATTTCAACAAACCGTTTCATCCGCATCTCATATCCGGAGAGAACAATGGATTGTTCATAGATGCTTTTTTCCAGATCAATGCCTCTTTCTCTGGGAAGGGAATACCTAATCAGTAGAGATGAGCCGACGCCGCCGGATGGAACGGAGAGAATCGCATCGCCGATGTTCTGCATATCGTACAGTGTATTACTGCACATCGAAAGCCTATTTGAAGCTTTGAGTGTTTTATGCAGTTCTCCTGCCGTGACTTCGAGATGTGACTCTCCGCGTTCGGTTGCTGCATCAAATCTGCGATATAATTCGTGATGAAAGTCAGATGCAGTCAGGTTTCCATTTTTTTCTGTCATGGTTTATCCAAAAAGACCCAATAGGCCTTTCTTCTTTGCAACCTCGACCTCAATGACGAGATTGCCTTTTTTCTTCGGAGACTGGACACCGAGGCCTTTTCCTTCAGGAGGAACAAAACGGTCTCTCGTTTTTACACCGACAGGCACGGTAATTTTGATGATTTTCTTGAAGAGAAGTGTGAGGGAAATCTTCCCCCCGTTCTCTGCGATTTTGGGCGGGATATGCAGGTGACAGATCAGGTTATTTGCGGTATCATCAATCTCCCAGTTCTCCTCCGGGATCACTTTGAGATTGACATACAGATCGCCCCTGGGTTTTCCTTCAACTGGCACCCCTTTGTTTGCGATTCTGTACCGTCTGACCCCAGGGTAGACTTTGATAACGATCTTCTCTCCTGCGACCTTCATTGGGATCTTGCCTTTCCCATATGCAGCGATCGACATGGATATCGGGTATTCCGTTTCGATGTCGCCGCTTTTTGTCGGCATACCTGACATTTTTTTGCCGCGGGGTGAAGACGAAACTGGAGCTAGTGCACGGTCGGCATCATAAGCAACCTTGGTCTCCGGATTGCTGAGAATCTCATATGCATCCATTATTTCGAGCAGACGCTCGTTGTACTCCTGCTGTTTATCCTCGCTGGAACCCGCATGATCCGGGTGGAACTCCTTAACGAGAGTAACATAGGCTTTTTTTATCATTTCCGGCGTTGCATTTTCAGCTACGCCAAGAGTTTCATAGTGGGAGTCGACCATTCAATTATCTTATTGGTGTTATAAAGGATAGAACTTATCTCATATTCGAGCAATACATACTTGTATGTATATCGGAGTCGACCATGGGACAACGTCTCTTCGGTTCGCAACAGAAACCGGAAAACATCTTAAAATATCCCGGGAAGCGGCAAAGAGTTTTGAACTTTCGGCTCTGGAGAAACTCTGCCCGATCAGTGATATAGAGGGGGTCGCTGTATGCTATTCTATGGGAGATAATTTTTCCAAAATAACTCCCATTGCTCAGTTAAAAAACCGTGGCGTCATCACTCGTGACGGTGCAGGTGAACACATCGGCGGAGGAACGCGGGTATTCGATGTCATAAAAGAGTCAGGGATTCCCGCAGTCGTGATCCCAGGAATTCACCGGGGATCTGATACAGACCCCAGATTCAAAGTATATTCCCATCAGACCAGCCCGGAAAAACTCGGGATAGCATATCTTGCAAAACAGACCCTCCATGACACATTTATCGTGTCAGACATCAGTTCCAACACAGTTTCACTTCTTGTTGTCAACGGAAAGATCGTCGGAGCATTCGACGCATGCGTCTTCGCGCCGGGAACACAGCACGGAGCCCTTGATGTTGATGCAATCAGAAAAATCGATGAGGGCGAGTGTACGGCGAACGAGGCGTTCACTACCGCGGGAGTCTCTTGTCATCTTGAAGAGAAATACCAAAAGCCGGCAATAGCCATGTGGGTTGCTATGGAATGCGCCTCACTTCTTCTTCTTTCCCGCGAGGCTCCGATCGCCTTAGCAGGCAGTCTCGCACCAGAATTAGCCGAAGAAATCTCCGCATTACTCCAAAAACCGGTCATGGTGTATGATGAATGGGCCGCATCCGAGGGACTTGCGCTTGTCGCACACGATGTTTTTACCGGAGCAAAGGAGATTCTGGGAATTCCGGTCATACCGCCCCGCAAATAATAATTCATCACCACCATGCATCTCTTTTTACAAAGTGCGGTCTATTTTGGGGAAATATGCAAACAGTAAATTCATATTGATTAATCGTGATAGATATAAGTGTTATGAGAGAACTACGCATCCACGGAAGAGGTGGACAGGGCTCGGTAACGGCTGCAGAATTAATAGCAACAGCAGCATTTACCGCAGGCGTCTATTCCCAGGCATTCCCGGCGTTTGGTGTCGAACGCCGCGGTGCCCCCGTGCAGGCATTTGTGCGGTTCAGCGATGAAAAAATCCGCCTTCGAAGTCAGATCTATGAACCGGACTACATCATCGTCCAGGACAGCACATTAATTCACGACGTGAATGTATTTTCTGGCATGTCAGAGGGGGGAATTGCCATTATCAACACCGAAAAAGACGGAGCATACAATCTCCCAAATGGTGTCAAACTGATCGTCATTGACGCAACAAAGATCGCCCTTGAAGAAATCAGACTCCCCATCACCAATACGACCCTTATGGGAGCATTTGCTGCCGCAAGCGGAGAGATCACACTCGAAGCTCTTGAGGGGGCAATCAAAGAGAGGTTCGACAAGAAATTGGCAGACACCAACATCGCTGCAGCAAAACGTGCATATGCGATGATAAAGGAGGGACGCGTTTAATGGCTCTTGGAATTGGCTGTACGGCACGTCCCGGCAACAGCAGAAACAATAAAACCGGTTCATGGAGAGTATTTTATCCGATAATGGACACGGAAAAATGTACGAAATGTGGAACATGTCAGTTGATCTGTCCTGAGGGATGCATCAATCAGAATCCTGACAATACCTATTTTATTGATTTTGACTTCTGCAAAGGGTGCGGTATGTGTGCCGAGGAATGTCCGGACAAAGCAAAGGCTATCAGCATGGTTAAGGAGGAAAAATAAATGACTATGGAAATAATGGAAGGCTCAATCGCCATCGCGGAAACCGTTCGTCTCTGCAGACCACAGGTCATCCCCGCATATCCTATCACCCCCCAGACCCATATCGTTGAAGGACTTGCATCGATCATAGCAGATGGAAGACTTGACGCCGAGTATATCTGTGTGGAGTCGGAATTCTCAGCCCTCTCAGCATGTATCGGCGCATCAGCCGCAGGAAGCAGAGTTTATTCGGCAACCACCTCACAGGGTCTCGCATTAATGACAGAGGTCGTATTCAATGCAGCAGGTATGAGATTGCCGATCGTCATGGGTATTGCAAACCGTGCAATTTCTGCACCCCTCTCAATCTGGAACGACCAGCAGGATTCTATTATGATGAGAGACTCAGGCTGGGTTCAGCTGTATGCAGAAGACAATCAGGAGGCAATCGACATGCACATCCTCGCATACAAAGTCTGCGAAGACCACAATATTCTGCTTCCGGCATTCGTCTGCTTTGACGGATTCATTCTTTCTCACGTGTATGAGCCGGTCGATCTCCCCGCGCAGGAACTCGTTGACGAATTCCTTGGACCTTTCAATCCCTATCAGAAACTCGATCCAAAGGATCCGATTTCCTTTGGTATGTATGCAACACCTGAATACTACATGGAGTTCCGGTACGAACATGATCAGGCAGTCCACCGCGCAGCAGAAGCCATTAAAAAATACGGAAAAGAGTTCGGCGAAATGTTCGGCCGCGACTATTCTGAACTCGTCGTTTGTTACAAACTCGAAGATGCCGATATCGCAATAGTTGCAATGGGTTCCATCTGCGGGACCGTCAAAGATGCAATTGATGAGATGCGTGCTGACGGAAAGAAAGTCGGATTCTTAAATCTCCGTTGCTTCCGTCCATTCCCGTCAACCGACGTGGCAAAAGCTCTCGCTCATGTCAACACCATCGCAGTTCTCGACAAGAACGTCAGTCTTGGTGCAAAAGGGGCTGTTGCAATCGAAATCAAAGAAGCCTGTTACGGCTCAAACATACCAGTCTACGACTACATTCTTGGTCTTGGCGGCCGTGATGTAAGGAAGAAAGACATAAAGAAGATCGTTGAACTCGCTGAGAAAGGTGAAGGCGACATGTTCTACGGATTACGTGAGGAGGTGCTCTGAAAATGGTAGACAGATCTATTGAGAACTTTGAGTGTGGGCACAGAGCCTGCGGCGGCTGCGGAGTATCATCTGCAGTTCGTATGATCCTGAAAGGTTACGGCGAGAACACAATCGTAGTCAACTCAACCGGATGCCTGGAAGTCTTTTCTACTCCATATCCGGAAACCGCGTGGAAAACTCCCTGGATCCACTCATTATTTGAAAACGCATCGGCAGTAGCATCAGGTATCGAAGCATCCCTCAAAAAGCAGGGGCGCCTGGACACTGAAAAGATTCTCATCTTCGGAGGAGATGGAGCAACCGTCGACATTGGAACACTGTGTATCTCCGGTGCATTTGAACGCGGACATGACTTCACGTACATCTGTTACGACAATGAAGCATACATGAACACAGGAATCCAGCGGTCAGGGGCAACACCATACGATGCAGACACAACCACATCCCCCGCTGGTGCCTGCTCAACAGGAAACAATCTCCCGAAGAAAGATTACCCGCAGATCCTCGTCGCACACGGTTCTCCTTACGTTGCAACAGCATCCATGGCATACCCCGGCGATCTGATGAAGAAGGTCGAAAAGGCAAGAAACATCAAAGGCCCCTGCTATATCCAGGTACACACACCGTGCTGTACAGGATGGGGATTTGACGGTGCCAAAACAATGGAGATCGGAAGAATGGCAGTCGAATGCGGACTCTGGGTCAATTATGAAGTCATTGACGGAGAACTTGCAACTGTTAAAAAAGTGAAGAGAGTTCCGGTCGAGGATTATCTCAAAGCCCAGAAACGTTTCCGTCATCTGTTCAAACCCGTAAGAAACGATACTGAGATCGCAAAGATTCAGGCAATCGCAGATAAAAATGCCAAGAAGTACGGCATTGATATTGAATAAAATTAGTATCAGAAAATAATTCCAATCTTTTTTTTTTCAAATCAGTTCAATTGGCCGAAATACATTTGCAGACACTCACACTACTCAAAGATGGCATGAGTAATTTTAAAAAACGCAAAAAGAGAAAGGTGAAGAGTCACATTTTAGAGATCCTTCATTGGCTTTCTTTTCAGTCTGAGATATCGCACACCTGCAATAAGAAACACAACTCCCCATATCCCTAGGAAAAGATAGAGAAGTGATTCGCGCACGTCATCATAAAACATGAGAGAAGCAGTATTCGTATTTTCAAAAGTGACCATCGAACCATAGGATGGGTTGTCTGAAGAAGATACGACTCCCCCATTACCAACCGTACCTAAAATCAGATGTCCTGTCTGAAACCTTTCAGGAAGATAGATCGAAACATTGTACGGCTCTTCATATCTCAGATAAACCAGACCGTTCTCGAGTTTTACAGAGTAATTCAACGTATAATTCCCTTCCGGGAAAGAAACGGTTGTCCCATCCAAGGTAAACTCAACAACGCCGCTCTCGTTTTGGATGGTCAGATTGTCGACCGAAAGGGCGACCTCCTCACCTAAAAATCCCTGTTTCACTAGGAGAAATGTACTCTGATTGATAAGAGTGGCATTCGCCGTCAGAACGGTCCCGTCATCCGATACAAAATACATTGCAGAATTTGCAGCCGCAGGAGCTGCAAACAAAGCAAGCAGAACCACAAGGATGCTTACAATACAGCAAGCAGTGCTTCGATGGTCGGGTCGATCTCGATTGGTGGGGCGCATTGTTTGATTACGGATTCTGGATCTTTCAGCAGGTGACCTGTCACGACACAGACGATCTTTTCATCCTTGTCAAGAAGTCCCATCTCTGCCATCTTACGAATACCTGCAACTGAAGCTGCAGAAGCTGGTTCTACACCGATACCTTCGTATCTGGCGAGATCACGCTGCATAGCAAGAATCTCAGCATCGGTCACGGACTCAGCAGTGCCACTGGTCTCACGAATTGCACGGAGAGCCTTCTCAGCATTTACCGGAGCTCCGATACGGATAGCCGAGGCAACCGTCTCAGGGTTCTGCTCAACAACGACCTCAGAAAGATTGCCTTTGATTGCAGAAACAATCGGAGAAGCGCCCTCAGCCTGGATTGCAGTCATCTTCGGAAGACGGTCAATGTATCCGATCTCCTTCCACTCGCACAGTCCTTTGTAGACAGCAGAAATATTACCGGCATTTCCTACCGGCAGAACGATCCTGTCGGGAACACAGCCAAGCTGATCGACAATTTCAAACCCAATGGTCTTCTGCCCTTCAATACGGTAAGGGTTGATGGAGTTCAGCAGATAGATTCCATGGGAGAGACATAGTTCATGAACCATCTCAAGCGCGCGGTCAAAGTTGCCGCGGATCGAGATGACCTTCGCACCATGCATAAGTGCCTGGGCAACTTTTCCAAGCGCAACGTGACCGGCTGGGAGTAAAACAATAGCCGGCATATTTGCTTTTGCTGCATAAACTGCCATTGATGCCGAGGTGTTTCCGGTGGATGCGCAGGCAACGATATTTTTGCCGAGCTGTTTTGCCATGGAAACACCAAGGGTCATGCCGCGGTCTTTGAATGATCCAGACGGGTTCATGCCCTCATGTTTTGCATACAGATTGGTAAGACACATCTCTTCACCAAGTCTTTTCAGATGGTAAAGCGGTGTTCCTCCCTCTTGAAGGGTGACAGGCTCGATTTTTACCGGCAGGAACTCTTTGTAGCGCCAAAGAGAGATCGGGCGCTGTAAAAGTTCATCATGGGTGATCGTGATCTTGCTCAGATCATATTTAACTGCAAGCAGGTGACCGCATTTCTCACAATTATACACAATGGCGTCAGGACGATACTCAGCACCGCAGTGTACACAGACGAGTTTATACATGAATATATATTTGATTCTTCAGGATTAGAAGCTTATTCCCTGATCTCTTTTTTTGCCGGCACACCTGATGCTTTTAGGAAGATGACCCATATTACGATCGGGACCATAAGTGTTGTCGGATAAATCAATTCTGCAGGGATGATGCCGGTGAGAGAAAGAGTAACGAGAACAACAGCAGCTATCAGCAGAATGACGACGAAAATCTTGGGCCGTGCATCGGTGCCGTCTCCTTTGATCCTTCCCCGCAGGCGGCTGAAGCTGAATGGATAGAAGTAATGAATCCCGGAATTATCACAGGTGTCTTCAAGTAAGTGAAGGAAACAGCCCAGGAGAAATGCCGAGCCAAACACATAGATGAGGGAGATGTTATACAGGGGATAAAGATACGGAACGAATGAAAGAGCGAAGCATATGAGCCAGATATAGAATGTAACGAGAACTGAGATAAGCAAAATACCTATTGGTGAGTGGGGAAGTTCACGATGTCCGTTTATAGCATATATTTTTTTACTGAAGATTATGCGGGAAATAAACTGAAGCGGTTTGTAGCAGGTGTAGTAGAGAGCATAGCCGAATACCGGCGTGAGATGAAATTTTCTGCCCCGGGCACCGGGAATTTCAGAATGATATAGAGCGGCTTCTTTGCCTTTATCGATATCAGGGGTGAGGGAGCCGAAGAAAGCGCCTAGGAGGAGAATAAGTACAGCAGGAATTGATTCCAGGGTGAGAAGAGAATTAGTTAAGGGCGCAAGGATGACAAGTATCGTTGCCATGGTGAGAGTGATATGTGTTATACCTTTCATTTGTTTAATAAGTGTTTCTTTTATACGGGAATAAGGAAAGAGGTTACAGCCATTTGGGCCAGGGGAAGCCGAATGTAGTTACCATGCCGGCAATCTCATCCCGGATGCCGTGGTCAAGTTTGAGGAGGAGGGGGAAGTAGATGAGGGGGCCGATGACCACTGGGATAAGGGTAACGATAACGTTGTCAAGAGGGACACATTGTATGTAAATGAATACAAAGAGAGCCATGAAGAGAGAGGCGATGATTATGTGAGCAATGGGGAGGAGTTCAATGTGGATGGTGATATAGTGTTTGAGGTAATGCGAGATCATGATGGCGTTCAGTGTGTAACTTATGAGAGTGGCAATTGCGGCTCCGTTGATCCCGAGAATAGGAATGAGAACGATGTTTAAGATGATATTTAAGATTGCAGCGGTGGCACTAGCATAGAATGACTGGCGTGCATGATCGGATGCAGTGAGGGCGACACCCATGAGAGATATGAACACCGCAACGATCTGCATGATAAGCAGGATAGAACAAACTGTGGCTCCTTCGGCAAAATCAGCACCATAGAAAAAATTAAGCAGGCGTTCGGAAAGAAGACAGCCACCCATGGCAACTGGAATCGCCAGCAGGAGAGATAAGGTGATTCCCCGAGTGATGACTGGAGCTATTTTTTCCATCTGATTGCTGGAACTCCAGTGACTTATTTTCGGTGTGAGGGTCCCTGCAATTGCCCCAGTGATCGATGTAGCAATTGTGGTGAATTGATAAACAGTACGATATATTCCCACGTCACCGTTTGTCATGAAATAACCTATAAAAACAGTGTCCGAATAAGCGAATACAAGGGATCCAGTACCTATCAGAAAAATCCAAAACCCATATGTCGCAAGGCTACCGATATGATGTACCTTAAATTTTACAGGTTTAAAGGAGAAATATTTGAGACAGAGAATTCCAAAAATGATGATTCCAGCGATGTATCCACCATATAAACCATAAACATAGAATCCAAGAAGAACAGCTATTACCTGAATGAAAATACGAAAAAATTCACTCAAACCATATGCAGTATTATATACACCCACATGCCCTAAACCATAGATTCCATAGGTAATTGTATGTCCAAAAAAGGAGGCAATAAGAGCAACTATGATCCAAGGAATAAGGTTGTATGCCTGAAGGTCTACGAAAAACGGGCTGAGAACTAACAGAAGAAGTGTTGAGACAATAATGAGAAGGGCGCGCAACGCTGCATAAGCCGTGAGATATTCATTCTGTTCTTTTCCTTCGGAGATTCTTTTAACTGCTGCCTGTCCAAATCCTCCGTCACCGATCATGTTGAATATGCCATAATAAGCGAGGAAAAGATAGTATACCCCCATTAGATCCGCCCCTAAAAGATGGGAGAAAAGCATGGTGGAGATGAATCCAAAAAGGGTAATGCCTATTGTTGATATGAGTGACAAAACACTTTGACGCTGAATTGCAGGGATGCGCATAATATTGGAGATAAAAGGAGTGGACATACAATTCAAATTGATTACTTCTAATTTATGTGTTTATATAGATGAAATAACTATACTATTAACCTGAAAGATATAATGCTTATATAACGTGGAGAATATAAGATATTGTTATGAATTTTATACCAAATAATCCAAATACCTCAAAGAAGATTATACTCTTAAGTCACGCAAGTATTCTTTCAACAAATTTTTTGTATAAAGACCCAGGGGAAGTGTTGTATTATTTTTCAAAAATATACAATTATCAAGCAATAGGAGATGGATTTTATGATAAAACATGGGATAGTGACATGTTTAGAACGGTTCATCTTCGGATTTACCCCTCTCGTAGATTTTAGAGAAACAAGAACATACTCACTATAATTACCCAAGCACGAAAAATAGATATCCTTTATCTATTATGCATCCAACCCGATAGTCTGTATAAGATGTTGGCATATAAAATGGGTGGTGGAAAGGGTAAAATATATCTGAAACTTGATTTAAGACCATATGAAAAGGATGGAAATGATCTCATTGTATGGAAGAATATGCCATTATATCTTAAAATCTCCAATAAAATATTTAAACCCTTGCCAGATATATACACAGTTGAAACTAAAAACGGATATGAGCGACTTAAAAATACATACTATGGTGATTTGATTGAGAAAAATAAGTTGTTCTGTATGTCAAATGGCATCGACCCAGAAATACTTATGGAACTTGGAATCGAACGTGGATATGTTTCTGATAAAGAAAGAATCATACTTACGGTAGCTAGAATCGGAACGTATCAAAAAAACTCCGAATTTCTTTTAGACATCTTAGAATAAACAGATTTGAAAGAGTGGAAAATCTACATTGTAGGTTCAATTGAAGATACGTTCCAAATCAAAATAGATAACTTTTATCTGAAGAACCCAGATAAACGTGAGTCAATTATCTTTACCGGATTAATATCCCAAAAAGAAAAATTTTTATTGTACAATCGTGCAAGAGTGTTTCTATTTACCTCACGCCATGAAAGCTATGCCTTCGCTCTTGCCGAGGCTGCATATATGCATAATTATATAATATCAACGAATGTGGGCATTGCAGAAGAATTAAAGGAAATATCTCCTTGTTTCCTTTCGAATGAAAATGATAAAGAGTTACTGATACAGGAACTTCAGATGGTAATATTGATGTCAGATGAAGAATTAAATCACCTCATGCCTGATAGTAATTTGCAGGAGATTACGTGGGAGGCTGTCTTAAAAGAGAATGAAGGGATGAAAAAATTAGCTGGAATTCAATAATAATTTAAGTTACCACAGATAGTTGACAAGACCATCTATATGATTATTTGAGATTGATTCAAATTAATTCGATTTTACTGACATTTAGTTATACTAGTGGTACACCCAGAAGTCTTAGATCAATATGTCAACAAAGAATTATTACTAAGTCAGATTCTAAATATAATTACTTATGATTATAAAGGAACTTAAGCAAGACATACTATTACTACTATTTCACTTAAAAAACCCAAATGGAGGTGATAGATATGTATTACTATCATATATCACAAACCCATTTAGAATGAGTCCAAATAATTCTCGATTTAATCACCATTCAAATAAATGGGAATGCAGATAAATGGCAAATATATGGTTAAAACAGGGATACAATGTAGATGTAATTGATTGGGATAACATACATTTTTTTCCAAAAAGAAATTACGCTGTCTTCATTGACATACATTCAAACATGGAGCGGCTCACCCCAACCCTCAAAAATTCCATAAAGATACTTCACATCACCGGAGCACATTGGAAATTCCAAAATGCTGCAGAAACAAAACGACTATCTGACTTAAAATCAAGAAGAGGTTTCTCACTAAAACCAAGACGCCAAGTTACTCCATGTAATGGCATTGAATACGCAGATTGTGCAACAATACTTGGCAACAAATTCACGCAGGATACGTATGCCTTTTCAAAAAAAGCCTTATACCTCATACATCTCTCAACATCAATTCTCTTTCCCCATTATGAAAAAGATTTCACAAAAATTAACAAAAATTATCTTTGGCTTGGGAGTACAGGGATGGTACATAAAGGACTTAATTTAGTATTGGAAGCTTTTAGTCAATTACCAGATTATAACTTAATCGTATGCGGACCAGTAGAGAAGGATAAAGACTTTGAAAATGCATACTTCAAAGAACTATATCAATTACCAAACATAAAAACACTAGGATTTGTAGCTTTAGACAGTAAGGACTTTCTGGATACTATTAGAATACAGTTGGACTGATATACCCATCATGTTCTGAAGGACAGGCCGGAAGTGTAATCTCTTGCATGCATGCCGGATTAATTCCCATAATCAGTTATGAATCCGGGGTGGACACAGGTGATTTTGGATGTACATTGTCTGAAAACACCGTGGATTCGATTATTGAGGCGGTAATTTCCTTATCTCAAAAATCAACTGAAGAACTCAGAAATATGTCACATAACTCATGGTCTTATGCTAGAGAATATCACACACGGGAAATGTTCTCAAAAGATTATGAGGATTTTATTGAGAAAATCCTTAATAAAATAGAATCATTTTAATCATCATTCAACACCTTTAGATATACTTTCTTAGTCTCTTCTGCACATTTATTCCAGGAGAAATTTTTGAGTTGCTTGTAACCATCAGATATCATGTTATTTCATAATTTATCATCATACAGAACCTGATAAACAGCCTTTCTTATGGATTCTGCAGATTTTGGCTCAAAATAAATTACAGCATTACCGCCAACTTCTGGGAAACAACTAGTATTACTACAAATTACAGGACAACCACAAGAAAATGCCTATAATGTGGGCAAACCAAAGCCTTCATTCAAAGAGGGATAAACAAATGCGACAGCATGCTGATATAATGAGATCAAATTTTCGTTTCCCACAAACTCCTGATGAACCTTATGCAAAATTTCAAGGGATTTCAAAAATTTCACTTCATCCCCACTAAATTGCCCGCCTCCGGCACATACTAATTCACAAATATCTTCCTGAAGAATAGAACGAATAGCATTTACAAAATGATAAAAATTCTTATATCCACCACGTTCTCCGACATAAAGCAGATATTTATTATTAAACTCATCTAACGATGATGTTGGGGATATTGAATATCTCTCAAATAAAGAGCCAAGATACACAACATCAATACAATCTGGATCTACATTATAATATTTGACCAGATCATTCTTGGTACACTCTGAAATAGCAATCAGATGGGTTGCATTTTCCACGAGTAAGTGCATATTTGCACGTACATCAGTTGACAAGGGAAAGAACTCTGGATAAATATCATACGTTAAGTCATAAATGGTAAGTACATATGGTTTTTACCAATATACTCTAGAAAATACGAATCAAACGATGTTTGATGGAATATGTCATAATCCCCTTTCTTTATTTGGGAGATACTAAGCCTTTTTATTCCTGAAAGATATTTTGCCGGACTAATATGAAAGTGATTATACGTCGTGTCCACAATGGAATCACGCAAGCGCCAGTTTACTGGTTTTTGTTGCGAAAAATACAGATTTCGATAATCCTCATTTCGACAATACCCACGGGGAACAATCGGTTCTATATTCTCCAAATTATAACGTTGAATCAATTCTGAGAAATACCGGGGCACTCCACCATATTTTGTCCGCAAAAATGCCTGATAATCATATAATACTTTCATTCAATACTTCACATTTAAGAAAAAATCACTCGTATACTTATACTTTCCTAGATTTTTACCCATCTATCTGGGATTATATTATTCTTCATCCCATCATTATACCACCTCTCCGGGCAAACTACAATTTTATCCTCATAATCCCCAAGCCAAGCACCCCACCAGCTAAATGAACTATTTGCCGTAATAAAATGATTACAAAGTGACATTAAGCGCAAATCTTCATAATCAGTATCACCATTATTATGTGTCATATAATACACCGGAGAGCAAATTGGAATATGTGCTCGTGCCCACGGGATATCATCAGAGAAAACAATAAACACAGGATCATTGACTCTATCTGCAACATATTCAATAGCCCTATTATAATAATCGATGCTACAGGTACCTACATGTTGCTTAGCAATAGAATCAGTGACATAATCTCCTCTGCGTACATGAAGACAAACACAATTATTTTGAGAAATAAATTCACCCCACTTTTTATTTTCAGGAGATGGAGATGTTAATATTCGTAAATCTTTTTTGATAACATCAGCGTGTTTACCAAAGTATTTCTCAGACTGCCAATTTCCATCAAGATAGAAATTTCCTGTTAAATCAAATATTTCGAGTCGAGATTCAATAATGGTTTCATGGATATAATGAGAATGATAAAGAGGACAAAATACTTTTTGGAATAGATTTTTAGATACAAAATTGACCAGAGTTGGCATCTTCCATGCACCCTGACATACTACTGACATAAATAAGGTTGGAAAACGTGAGTGATGGATATACGCACCACTAATATTGAAATGCTTCAATCTACATTCCCGTCTTGCCGTCCAAAAATGTGGATAATCATAAAATGAAGCATCCAAAGAGAGAGTATCATCTCTATCAAGAGAGAGAGAACGCCCTGCAGCATACTGAAATAACTGATTCCCCAATCCACCAAGCAACCTAACCGTGATCATTCAGTGCTTACCGTTGCTGAGTATACCACTCTATTGTCTTCTTCAACCCTTCTTCAAATCCAACCTTCGCCTTGAATCCAAACTCCCTTTCTGCCACACTCACATCCAGCATCCTCCTCAGCTGACCATCCGGCTTACTCGTATCCCAGATGATCTCACCTTTGAATTCGGTCAATTTAGCAATCAGATCAACGAGTTCTTTGATCGTTATTTCCATACAGGAACCAATGTTCACCGGATTAGGTTTATCATACTTCTGAGTTGCAAGAACGATAGCCCGAGCTGCGTCATCCACAAACAAAAACTCCCGGGATGCTGCACCCGTACCCCATACCTCGACCTTCCCTGAATCGCTCTCTTTCGCATCAATGAATTTTTTGATCAATGCAGGGATAACATGGGAACTATCCGGATTGAAATTATCTCCCGAACCATACAGATTCACTGGCAGGAGATAAATCGCATCGAATCCATACTGCTGGCGATACGACTGTGCCTGAACGAGCATCATCTTCTTGGCAAGACCATATGGAGCATTCGTTTCCTCAGGATATCCATTCCATAATTCCTCTTCACGGAATGGAATCGGCGTAAACTTTGGATATGCACAGATCGTTCCGACAGCCACAAATTTACCCACGTTATTCTGACGGGAAGCTTCCATCAGCTGGATTCCCATGATCGCATTATCATAGAAAAGGGAACCGGGATTGTTCATATTGTAACCAATACCGCCAACGGATGCAGCTAAGTGTATTACCAGATCCACTCCCTTTGTCACAGATAAACAATTCTCCCATACACGAAGATCAATATCACGGCTTCTCGGAACAATGATATTCTCTTTTTTTGCGCCCGTTGCTATGAGATGCTTTACCACATTTGAACCAAGGAAACCGGCTCCGCCAGTCACCAGAATAATCTTGTCTTCAAAATTCATATCACTCAATTAATCCCCTCCCCACCATTTATCTGGAGAGAGTCTTGCAAGAGCCGCATCTCCCTCGCCGATCGGCTCCCGTCCTGCTGCACGGAAATCCGAATCGACCATGATTCTTGTAAGGTCCTTGAAGGTAACCTTTGGTTCCCAGCCAAGAATCTTCTTTGCCTTACTTGAATCACCGATAAGATTCTCCACCTCAGTTGGACGGAAATACTGTGGATCAATTCTGACATGATCCTCCCAATTCAAACCAGCGTAGTTGAATGCCTCTTCGAGAAACTCCTTTACCGAGTTGGTCTGTCCGGTACTCACCACATAATCATCCGGCTTATCCTGCTGAAGCATCATCCACATTGCTTCAACATATTCCGGCGAGAATCCCCAGTCACGGCGTGCATCGAGATTCCCCATATACAAATACTTCTGTTTCCCTGCAACAATGTTCGCAAGACCGCGGGTAATTTTTCTTGTCACAAACGTCTCGCCGCGACGAGGTGATTCGTGATTGAAAAGAATTCCATTGCAAACGAACATATTATACCCATCACGATAATTACGTGACATATAATACGCATAGACTTTTGCACATGCATACGGACTTCTCGGCCAAAAGTTGGTCTCCTCATTCTGAGGTGGCGGGGTCGCACCAAACATCTCAGAACTCGATGCCTGATAAAATCTGATATCCTGACCGCTTTTTCTGATAGATTCGAGGAGTCTTGCGGTTCCAAGTCCTGTGACATTCCCAGTGTACTCGGGCGTATCGAAACTCACCCGTACGTGGCTCTGTGCACCAAGATGGTAAACTTCCAAGGGTTTGATATTGTATATGATATTTGAAATTTGCTCAGTATCCGAGAGGTCTCCGTAATGGAGGATAAGTTTTGGCTCATCATGCGGGTCCTGGTAGATGTGCTCAAGACGAGATGTGTTGAACGTTGACGCCCGACGAATAAGACCGTGGACCTCATATCCTTTGTGGAGAAGAAGTTCAGCCAGATAGGAACCATCCTGACCTGTGATACCAGTAATGAAAGCCGCTTTTGGTATGAGAATCACCTATGATTATTATATAGGGGAGAAATGTATTTACATCTTATTCTCTATATTGATAATCAAGCTAATCAAATATTTAATTATATTATAACAGCAAAGGAAGAGATAGATATTCGTTCATCAAAAAAGATATATTTTGACATTGTATCACTAGATGTCGAATTGAGTCATGTAGTATGCTCCTTACTTAGTTTGAAAGTAAGTCCAACACCTCAAAACTAAAGGATACTTATAGAATATTCAAAGCAAGAGTATACCAATAAAATCAATTTAATACCACATAAATCAATAAATAAGTGTAGCGCAAATTATCCTAGCAATTGTTCTTAATTATAGATATCTGATTATACTTTTAAAAAAGAGTGATGAACATTAGAAAAACAGCATTTATTACTGGTATCAAAGGGCAAGATGGATCATACCTTGCAGAATTCTTGTTAAGCAAGGGATACGTTGTTCATGGATTAAACAGAAAATCAACATCTATAGACAAAAAGCATACAGATATAGAGAAAACACATGAAATATATCTTCATAACGGAGATTTGTCCGAGGATAAGTTAATTAAAACCCTTATAGCGGAAATAATGCCGGATGAAGTATACAATCTTGCAGCACAAAGTCATGTTGGATCCAGTTTTTCCTGCCCGACATATACTGGAAACGTGACCGGTCTTGGTGTAGCGAGATAATTGGAGGCGATTCTAAAGAGTGGAAAAAATATTAAATACTATCAAGCTTCAAGCAGTGAAATGTTTGGTTCGACCCCACCGCCTCAAAATGAATTAACGTCTTTCCACCCAACGAGCCCATACGCATGTGCAAAAGTCTATGCACATTATCTCACCCAAAACTACAGAGAAAGCTATAATCTATTTACCAGTAATGGTATCCTATTTAATCATGAGTCTACGCGTAGAGGAGAGGATTTTGTAACTCGAAAAATAACACAAGGCGTTGCAAATATCATTGCCGGAAAACAACACGAGCTTGTCATGGGAAACTTAGATGTGAAACGTGATTGGGGTTACTCTCCAGAATATGCCCAGATAATGTGGACCATGCTTCAGCAGGACAAGCCAGATGATTTTGTAATTGGAACAGGAGAAAGCCATTCAATTCATGAGTTTGTCCAGACAGCATTTGAATATGCTGATTTAAATTGGGAAAAATATATATCATTGAACAAAAAATTATTTCGTCCTTCCGAAGTAAATGATGTAATAGCTGATACCACTAAAGCAACTAAATTATTGGGGTGGAAACCAAAAATTACCTTTCATAATCTCATCAAAATTATGGTTGACGCGGATATGCGCAATATAGGATTAGAACCAGTTGGTGAGGGAGACCAAATATTAACCAAGTATTTCCCACATAAATGGTGGATTTTTTATTGAAAATAGGGACATATCAAAATAATTGATTGTAAATGAAATAATACTATGAAGCATGCTAAGGAGTAATAATAAATATAAATTATCTTAATCTATTGCCATGACATTCCAAAAGTTTTACTCACCAGATTTATGAATGAGTCTGTCTCATCGACATATCAATTCGTTGGACAGAGATTTTTCATTGATATTGAAAAACACAATCCTTTTGATGGTGACTTTTCATACTATACATACAGGAAATACCTCATGTACACAATAATTCTTGCCGGCGGTTTTGGCACACGTCTTTTTCCATTGAGCCGGAGCAGTTACCCAAAACAGTTCATACCTCTCTTTGGTGAGATGTCACTCTTCCAAAAGGCGGTTTTGCGTGCTTCTTTGTTTTCAAAACCGGAAGAGATTTTTGTTGTAACAAACGACACCCACAAGTTCCTTGTTGGGGACCAACTCAATCAAATCAACATTCCCTGCAACGTTCTTGAAGAACCCTGCGGAAAAAATACGCTGCCGGCAATCACCTATGCCACCCTTAAGATCCATGAAATAGATAACAATGCAATAATTCTTGTCCTTTCTTCAGATCAGCTTCTTGATGAGGCAGAAGCCTACAATAAAGCAATCAAAGCCGCAGAAAAACTTACGGAGAAATATATTGTCACGTTTGGTATCGTTCCCACCACCCCGCACACGGGGTATGGATATATCCAACCCGGAGACAAACTCGAAGGAGGGTACAGGGTATCAGCCTTTGTGGAAAAACCCGATAAACATACTGCAGAAAAATATCTGAAAGAAGGATACCTCTGGAACGCCGGGATATTTTGTTTCTCAGCAAATCTGTTTTTAGATGAATGCAGGAAATATGCTCCGGAAGTTTTCAATGCATTCAACCACGACGTAGCGAAGGCATACGAACTTACGCCAAAGATTTCGATCGATTATGGTTTGCTGGAGAAAACTCCCAACGTCGCAGTCGTTCCATTATCTACTTCATGGAATGATCTTGGGAGTTTTGAAGCCCTTTATTCAGTAAGTGATAAAGACAACGAAGGAAATGTGGTGACCGGAGAGTACATCACACCAGATGGAAAAAACAATATCATCGTATCAGACAAACTGATTTCCACAATCGGCATTTCCGAGATGGCTATCATCGACACTGCAGATGTTCTAATGGTCTGTCCAAAAAATCAAACCCAGAAGATTGGGGAAATCACCGAACTTCTTCGCCTGAAAAATGATGAAAGGGTCATAACCCACACAACAGTTCACCGTCCATGGGGAACATACACAATTCTGCTACGGAGTAAAACGTTCCTTATTAAAAAACTGGTTGTCGTTCCACACAAACGAATTTCTCTTCAATATCATAATCACCGGAGTGAGCATTGGGTCGTGGTAGGCGGACTAGCGGAAGTCACGAATGGAAAGAATACCTTTCTTGTCAGAACTGGCGAGAGCGCATTTGTCCCTGCGAGTACAATTCACCGGCTTGCAAATCCCGGAGATGTTCCACTTGAGGTTATCGAAGTGCAAAATGGAGATATTCTGACAGAAGAGGATATTGTCAGATTTGATGATGATTTTCAGAGAAAATAATGGATGAGAACACTATTTTTTTCTCCAGATTAAAAACAATCGTGGGAACAAATCCCCCACTCCCTCCTCATCTCCCTCACCCCATCCACATCCACCTCACCCGAGCATCCCCCCTCAAACACCCCACCATCACTCACGATTCTCCCCTCATAATCGCACACCATACTCCGCCCGCAGTAATCCGTACCCGAAACTGGATCATACCCCATACACGCAGCCCCGATAACAAACCCACGGTTCTCCAGTCCACGCGCCCGAAGCAGAAGTTCCCAATCTGCAACCCGTGCAGCAGGCCAGGCAGCCTGGACCAGAACACACTCGCAGTCCAATCTCAGATATTCTCGGAACAACTCAGGAAACCGGAGATCAAAACATATCGCACACCCGAACTTCACGCCGCCGTACTCAAAGGTCACCGGCTCGGCACCGGGTGAAAAACACTGATCCTCTTTTCCAGGCACAAACAAATACATCTTAGAATACTCAGCAACGACCTCGCCTGACGGACCGCACACGAGCATCGTATTCTGCGGCAAACCTCCCGCCACGGCTTTTTGATACGAACCAACAACGCAGACCTTATGCTTAGCTGCTAAAGCAAGCCACCGGCATTTCACCTCCTCGCCTGATATTTGCGAGCCTGCAGGTCGCCACCCGGTCGCAAACTGCTCGGAAAACACCACCAGGTCTGACTTCCCGGAATTTTCTGCAAGAAAAGCATCAGCTTTGACAAAAGCCGTATCAACATCATCCCATACCTGAATCAACTGGGCACAACAGACTCGCATACTAACTATAACGCTTGTCCAACAAAAAAAGATTTGGATGAAATTACTCTTTCTTATCTTTAACGAACTTTACTTTAACGACTTTTTCCTTCGTTTTGCTCGAGACATACCCAATCCAGACTGTAAAGGCAACAGCAATAATCGTCACAAAACCAGCATACCCGAGCATTGTCGGAATACTACTCTGCTCTCCAAAAATCTCCTTAAAGACCGCCTGAATCGCGGTGTTCCAAGCAAGAGCCGCAACCAAACCAAAAGCTGCGGTAATCAGCGCAGCAAGCTTATCTATAACATCAACAGATAATGACATGATAGAGAAGTTGGAAAAAGAAGTATTTAAATGATTTTAAAAAAAATTATTGCTCTTTTGTAACCTTTCCACCAACACCCGACCCACACGGGATCGCATACTTTATCTCAAGCCAGTGGACCCCTATAGTAGTGATCGTCACGAGAACAAGATAGAAGACACCCACAGCCGCAAAAGCCTCGAAGAACATAAAATACTTACTTGCAATGATTTTTGCCGCACCGGTAAGCTCGATCACCGCGACCACATACGCAAGTGAGGAGTATTTTATCAGATAGATGAACTCGTTTGAGACACCCGGGAGAGCACGGCGGAGTGCCTGCGGGATCACCACATATAAAACTCCCTGTGCCTTCGTCATACCAAGAGACCTTGCCGCAAGCAGCTGACCGCGTTTGATCGACTGAAGTCCTCCGCGGAGATACTCTGAGTTATATGCCGAGTTACATAAAATGAATCCGACGAGAGCCGACATAAACGAACCCAAGACGATCCCAACCGACGGCAAACCAAAATACAGGATGAACAGCAGAACCAAAAGCGGACAGCCGCGGAAAAATATCACATACAGCTTTGCAAGCCATTTGACCGGCGTTGGCCCGTATACTCTGGATACAGCCACGAGAAGACCAAGCAGAAACCCGAAAGGCGCCGTCATAATCACGAGCTGCATGGTCACCAATAACCCATTCCAGAGAGCAGGGAGCAGAATATCCTGCCAGAATGGGATCTGGGAGATGAAAGAGTCCAGGGAACTCTGGAGAAAGCCACTCAGCCCGTCTAAAGGCACTGATGTATTGGTCAGATTCTCCATATCACTCGTCTGCGTAACTGCCCATAAACGCACGTGTTTTTACAAAGTTCGGGCTTGTCGGGATCTCCGACGGCGGACCATGTTCAACGATCTCCCCTTTCTCCATCAGGTAGATCTCGGTAGCAAACGAGGTTGCAAACTTCATCTCATGCGTAACGACGATACAGGTCATCCCCTGCGCGGCAAGGGTCCGTATTACCTCCATCACCTCACGCTTCAGTTCGGGATCAAGAGCCGAGGTAGGTTCATCGAAAAGCATCACCTCAGGATCCATGGCAAGTGCCCGTGCAATGGAAACACGCTGGGCTTGACCGCCTGACAACTGCGCGGGATAAAAGTCCGCACGATTTGCCATACCGACCTGCTCCAACTCATACATCGCTTTTTCACGTGCGGCTTTTCTATCCATCTTTTTCACTTTCAGGAGGGAAAGTTCCACATTTCTGACTGCCGTCAGATGATCAAAAAGGTTGAAGTTCTGAAAGACCATCCCCATCATCTGCCGATATTCATTGATCTTTTTTCCGGAGTGAACGATCTCCTCGCCGTTCAGATACACAAACCCGCTGTCGGGAATGGTCAACTGGTTGATGCACCGAAGAAGCGTAGATTTCCCGGTACCTGACGGACCGACAAAAACCTTCTTCTCTCCTTTGTGTATCTCGAATGAAACGGATTTCAGGACCTCAAGATCGCCGTACGACTTACAGAGGTTCTCGACTTTGAGAATGGGAACATCACTCATAAACACTCAGCCTCGTTGTTGCCGAATCCCGGGATCCGGACTTTCTTTTCCACATATTGAATGATCATCATGCCACCGTAATTTAACAGAATGAATATTACTGCGCAGGTGAGATACAGCAGCATCGGCTCACCGGTCCGGGAAATCACTTGACTCGTTCTGGTCAGAAGCTCGGCCACACCGATCACATAAGCAACCGATGAATCGGTCAACAGAACCGGATACTCATTCGACCAGCCGGGGAGGGAAAGACGAAGCGACTGGGGCAGAATGATCGAGCGGATCGCCTGCCACCGGGTCATGCCGAGGGAACGTGCGGCAAGCATCTGACCTTCCGACAATGACTGGATAGACCCCCTGAAGATCTGGGACTGATATGCTGCACTCCTGAGACCTAACACGGTGACGGCCACACCGAATACTGGCATATCGAAGTTCATGAACGGGAAGAGCGCGAAGTAAAACAAAAACAGTAAGACGATATTGGGGAGTCCGCGAAAGAACCAGACATAGACACCGACAACCCAGCGGACCGGCTGTGGACCATAGACCTGACCCAGAGTAAGGATGATCCCGCAGATAAACCCGATTAAAAGGGAAAGACCCACTAAAAGAAGGGTCACCTCCACTCCTCCTAAGAGATACCCTGCGGAGTTCGTTACTGCGGAAATCGACTCAAACATATTATCTAAAAACCCGAAAGACTGTTGTTCACTTTATTGAACCTTCCATCAGAAAAAAGGTGTGGAAATATTATTCTACGGCCCGGATGAGTTTATCACCATCTGTGATGATAGCTCCAGTAGAAATTGCTGCATCTATCCCTTTTTCCACCCGCACCTTTATCTGTGCAGTCAGTTTGAACCCGAGGACCAAAGCGGTCTGCCGAACAAGATCCTGCTTAGGTGTGGCAAACTGTTTGCCAAGAATGACCTCAGCCGCAAGCCCGATCTCCGAAAGAGAAACATCGTCACATGACCACTTCGCCGGCCGTTCACGTGCCGCCAGCTCCTTTTGGGGAGCAGAGTAGAATCCCCCCTCATCCACGATCAGCCGGTCGGCGTTTACTTCGTCATCCGCGAGTGAAGTAATCTTTTTCTTGATCGCCGGCGTCATCTTCGGGACACGGCCAAGCTCCTTTATCCGGGCATTCAGCACGCTCAGAGACAATGGTCCTTCGACGGAGACGATCTGTACGATCGCTGTCGCAAGTACAGAGTCAGACACGGAGGAAAACTGGTGATACTTGCCAAGATCGCACTCATTACAGAAAACATACGACTCAACTTTCACCTTTGCATACACCGGTGCCTTAACAACAGCTGGTTTTGGTTTTTCCTCGGTCAAAGCCGGAGAGGCCGCAGTCTTCGCCTTCTTTACCGGCTTCTCCTGTTTTTGAACAACAGGCTCCACCGGTTTCTGTACCTCTTCAAGGAAGTCCAGAAGGATCTTTGTGCAGGATGCGGGGTGCTGGAACCACTCAGAAGACCAGACACGAATGAGACGCCAGCCGAGTCCTTCGAGAACCTGAAGCCTCAGGCGATCGCGATCCCGCGTGACCTCGGAGGACCAGTAGTTCGGACCATCACAGAGGACACCCGCCATATACACCCCGGGATCCTTCGGGTCAAAGACCGCAAGATCGATCCTGAACCCGGCACATCCAAGGTTGCGGGACACTAGGTATCCTTTGTCCTCAAGCATTACTGCGATGGAATCCGGGAAGTATCCTGCTTCATCCATAACCTCGACCGAAGAAGCTCCTATCAGGGAAGAGCGATCCTCCGCATAGGTGAGGAAACGGGACAATGCAGCAATACCGGATGAAGATTCGGTATCGACCTGCAGATCGGCGCCGCGGAAGTTCGAAAACACCACACACCGTTCCCGTGCCCGGGTGATCAGAACGTTCAGCCTTCTCTCGCCTCCTGCCTGATTCAGCGGCCCGAAGTTCCGGGAAAGCCGGTGATTCTCATCGAACCCGTACCCGATACTGATAAGCATCGTGTCGCGTTCATCACCCTGAACCGTTTCCAGATTCTTCACAAAGAAATTTTCGCCGTTTGCCGGTCGCATCAGCATTTCGATCTCTGGATGATCACGGAGCAGAATATCCACCTCGTGACGGATAACCTCCTGCTGACGGGTAGAGAAGGTGGCAACACCGAGGGTTTTGTCCGGGAACTTCTGATAATACGAGATCACGGCACGGGCAACTTCCTGGGCTTCGCCTTTGTTGACCCCGGACCTGCCGCGTTCGTAAATAGTATCCGGCAAATGCACAAAGGAAAGACCCAGATCAGGCGTCTCGTGCCGCGGCGAGGGGAAAACCATCAGACTCCCGTCATAAAACTCCTGATTGGATGCTGCGATAAGCGACTCGTGCCTCGAACGATAATGCCAGCGGAGCCTCTTCGTCGGATACGACTGTTTGCATACATGCAGAAGGCTCTCCATATCCTTTACACCGGCAACCGACTCTTCCTCATCCTCATCCTGGCCCGCGATCTGGTCAAAAAACGTCGTCGGCGGAAGCTGACGGGAATCACCCATCACCACAAGCTGACGGCCGCGCATAAGGGCTCCCAATGCATCCTCAGGTCTGACCTGACTAGCCTCATCAAAGATGATTATGTCAAACTGAACGGATCGGGGATCCAGATACTGGGCGACCGAAAGAGGACTCATCATGAAACAGGGTTTGATCTGCTGAATAAGTCCGCCGGCTTTCGTCATCAGGGTCCGAATCGACATGTGGCCGCGTTTTCTGTTGAACTCACCGGTCAAAACACCCATCTCCGAGTCACGGGAAGCCCCCGTGTACATCTCAGGAACGGACTTGTCCAGCTTCTGAATGATCCTCGCCGCATTTGTGGAGATCGCAGCCCGGTCGTACTCGGCAAATGTTTTGATCTTCTGTTCATGAGGCGCCTGAGCAAACCTCGCAAGAAGTGGACGGACACAGTATGCCTCTTTCAAAAGAACGTCCGCATATCCGGTAAGAAATGCCGGGATGAGAGCTTCTGCCGAGATATTATCGGTGAAAAGCAGAGGCAGCACGGCAGATGCCTTCGTTTTCTCACAGGAATCCGCAAAGGTGAGGAACTTACTCCACTCGCTCAGCCGGTCGATCTCCGTGATCCAGATATCGGTGATCTTCCGCATCGAAGCAAACGTCTGGTCTGTCTCGAAATCGACCACCCCAAGACGGACAAAAAGCGCGTCACGTTCCTCGCTGTGAGCAATAACCGTCTCCTCGAGAGCGGAAAACAGCGGCGACAGGGAAGCAGGCGTGATCTGCCCGGAACTGAGCAGTTCGATCGTATGCGGAGTGATCAGTCCTTCCTGCGCCATTGTCAGGACTGCAAGTACCCAGTCTGCATACTGGCGAAGCGAATCTGGATGCGTGTATTCATCCTTCCAGACCGGGGCAAACAGGGAAAGATACACAGCTTTGTCCTGCTCCCATTCATCCCGTGCGGTCAGATAATTGCGTGCATCCTTAAGATCCGAGAGGATCTTGCCATCATCCGGCATGGAACCCACATAATACCCGGCAATATCCGCCTTGAGTTTCTTATACCCGCTGGAAAACATTTTCCCAAACGTTCCTTTCTCTCCAAAAGCAAGGAACTCCGAGTAGAGACGGGCAGGATTACGCAAGAAGATCTCCGGAGTAAAGTTTGCGAGAATCCGGGAGCTGTGATCGTACAGATCCTGCATATTGGCAATCAAACGATTCAACTCGGCCTGATTTCCCCACAGCGGATTTTTCAGGATATCGATCGTCACCGTGAAATCCTTCAGCAGATACCTACATGTCTCGATCAGGCGGGAAACCTCGGTTTCACTTCTGGGAACCGGGACATCCGTCAGATCGGCGATGGACCGCATAACTGTTTGGAGATCCTGGATCCTGCTTTGATACGTGATCACCATCTCACGGATCTCATCCTGATCACTCGGCAGGATCATCCCCGGTCTGGTCATTGCCCACGGGTGACCGGAGAGAGGGCTGCCTTCACAGAGAAGCGTTGGAAGATACGCAGCGATCTCCTGCAGAGCAGAAATGGCCGCCTTATACTCATCAGACGTCATGCCGAGAGCATCCTCTACCGGGATCTTCTGGAGCCGGTAATTTTTCCGGTGAGGGCTGTTTTCGAACTCGTACCGGTACTGTTCGCGGATCCCGAACAGATCATACGGCGTGAACCCGCACGCACCGATCGGCGTCTTCAGCTCACTGCAATACCCGCTCAACTCCGTTCTCAGCGAATCGATTTGACGATGACACGACTCAGAACAGGACAATTCCGGCGACGGCTGACGGATACTCTTCTCCAGTTCGCGAATGAGTTCCGCCTTCTTCGCTTTCTGGCTGTGAAGTTCAAGACAATACGGAGAAAGACCTACCGTATCCAGCCTGCGTTTCACCACCTCAAGAGCCGCCATCTTTTCACTGACAAAGAGAACGGTTTTGCCGTTCGCCATCATTTCGGCGATCATGTTCGCGATCGTCTGACTCTTTCCCGTCCCGGGAGGGCCTTCGACCACGAGATTTTTCCCGGCCTTTGCCTCCTCGATCACCGCGATCTGGGAAGAATCGGCATCCATGATATTGTAACTGCGTTCGCTGGGAAGACGGAGATCCGCCTCGTTCTCCGCGAAGGATGGTGCAGGATTTTTCTCAACTTCAGGATGAAATAACCGTTTGATCAGCGGGTTCTTTTCAAGAGGAGAGACACCTTCCCAACTCGCCGGATCCAGATCCTTGAACATCACAAACTTACGGAAACTAAACAGATCCAGCGTGGTCCCAGGCGTAAAAACCCAGTCTTTTTCAGCAACCGTCTCCCGAATCAGAACAAAGTAGGATACGATCTCCTCAATCGTTTCCGGATGACCCATATCCGGAAGGATGATCCCCTGTTCGGCAAGTTTTGCGATAAGCGATAAGGAAAGGGTCGGATCTTCACCGGTCCAGCGAAGCGTATAATTATCTTTGATCTTCTGACGTTCCAGATCCACCGGGATCAGAAGCAGCGGAGCTTTGAACGGTTTTGTCGGATAGTCACGTTCGGTCCACTCAACAAATCCCAAAGCGAGATAGAGAACAGGATATCCCTGCTCTTCAAAGACCGTCCGGCTTTTGTTCTGGAGACAGTAGAGTTTTTTACGGAGCTCGATATCGGTATAGGGAGTATGGAGGATCAGCTCGGCATACTTTGACGTCTGGGTAAATGTCGGATACTTCCAGATGCGTTTGTCGTCAGCATCACTTCTGGCAGCTTTGCTTGATGGATAAAACTTCATCCCCTTTTCGTCAAGAACAAGGATCCGATAAATCTCCGCCGGATCACAATCGATGACCTCGATAGATCTGCCGGGAGAAGGTTTATAGTTCAGCAGATTGTTGCGGAGCGTCAGATCTAGTAACCTGCTGCGTAGTTCTTCCAGTTCTAAGATGCCCTGTTCCATGTGCATATCCTACAGATGTACCTATATTGGCGGGGATACTCTTAGTAGTTGTGTGATATATCCCGTCAGCCGGTAGTGCGGGTGAACACATCCAAGTTGTAACTGCCGATCTGCCCTACACGGGTGAAGAAGTAGGCGATCCAACCGGGATCCTCTTGAGTGCCCGAATTGTCGATCCAGTAGTTCAGCCGGATCTTCTCTTTGGTGTACCCTTCCAGGGAATCGTAACTCTCATCATCATGTGTGATGATGATGTCATAATCCCCAGCCAGGAGCGTCGAAGCGTCCTTCAGTCCTCCGTAATACGTGAACCTGTCCCAGGCATCCCCGCGGTAATACCACATGAACGGCCAGGCCTGATCCGTCGCAAGAGCAACCTTGTCGGAGGCATCGATCGCCGCCATCAGAGGGACAAGATCCTCCGAGTTCTGGACCTGAATGATCGGCTCGGCGATGTCTGTGGGCGTGTATGCCACATAACAGGTCGTGGCAAAGAGGAGCACGGCACATATCACAAGAAGGATCTTCCAGTATTTCCCTGTAAAGGTAAGAGCAAACGCCGCGACGAAGATTATCGGCACCAGCTGATGGATGGAGAGCCAGGGGACTTTTTCGCCGATGTAGGCATAGGTCAGGCAGGCGATGATTGTCCAGTAGACCGCAAACCGCATGAACTCCCTTTTTTTATCGATGGAAGCGGGAGCTGCCGGACGGCGGAACAGAGAAGCAAAGGAGAACTTCTTTTTTGGTTCTTTTTGTTCTTGTTCCTCTTGTTCTTCCAGTTCATCTTCTTTGTTAGAAAACCTCTTCTTTCCAGTCCTAAGGAACAGGATGAAACCAGCTACCGCCAGAATAAGAATCGGCAGTTCATACAGGACAAACATCAGGAGATAGAATACCGGTGGGCCGGAGATCCTTTGCTCGTTGTGCATCTCGAGCCAGTGTTCTATAGCCATAGGACCTGCCTGCAGGATCATTTCAGGATGGGTCCAGAATGAAGAATATAGTGTGCAGATGATCCCAAAGAAGATGATCGCCGCGATGATGAGATCGCGGATCCATTTTTCCGGAAGGGTGATCTTCCGGGTCCAGAGAAGATAGACGAAGAATACGCCGAAGGTAACAAGGATCAGCGGCATATTCTCCTTGGAACACATGCCAAGAGCCCCTGCCGTAGCCGCCAATGCCAGATAATACCATTTGCCTTTATCGAGCCATGCGAGAAAAGCAACGACAAGAAGGAGAGAGAAGAAAACTACGAAGATATCATTGCGTAAAAACCGGGAGAAGTACACCAGTTCCGGAGCTATCGCAAGGAATAGTGCAGCGATGACGACAACTTTTCCAGTGAGATACCGAAGTCGATATAACCAATAGACGAGAGGGATAAGCGCACAGCTCGCAATTGCCGGAAGGATCCTGCCGACAAGATCAGAGTCGCCAAATATGGCGAACATGGATGCCGTGATATAGTATAAGAAGGGGCCGTGATACACCTGATCATACAGATAATTGCCGGTGGTCAAAAGCTGATACGAGAACCAGGCATGGATCGCTTCGTCGTGATGGAAGAGTTTGAGATCCAGAAAAGCAAATCTGAGAATGATCGCGAGGATCAGGATCGCAAAGATCACGTGTTCAACACGGATATAACTTTTGATATTTTGTATGAACGGATGCATGGATGCGTAATGTATATTTGTCAGGCTAGTATATGAATATCTTCATCCAAAGAAGCATCTTTTGATAAACCGCAATCCATTTTGGTATCCATAAGGCAGCAAGTATGAGGAGAGATGCAAGAAGGATGAGATCAAATAACCCAATCCACGATTGGACAGACCTATTTGCCGACTTGCCGACTACTTTCGATTCGTTTGACAACAAAATAAACCCCATATCTTCCATTAAATCTAAAAATAGATTGAATTATAATTATATTAATAGTATTTTATTATTTTACACAAAAGAGAGAGACACCCCAGCAGATTCTATATGTATCGCATTTCCTGGAACCTGACGTCTTCTCTTTCCTCATCTTTGTCAAATGGATCAAATTGTCAAATACCGAAATCAAAGCCGCCATCTCCCTTCGATTTCCAAAATTCTCCGGAAAACACTTGACAAACCATTTGACAACAACCCTCATTTTTCGGCAAGTCGGAACATGTTTTACCTCACCCCGCCTTTCTCAGGTTCTACTCCTTCCTTTAGCATAAGTCATGCATACGGGGGAGAAGAAAACAAAAAAACCTGCTGGAAAAAACGCTCAAAAATAGTAAAAACGGAGGGGATTTCCGTTTAGTTCTCGAGAACGATCTCGATGCTGATATCTTTTGGAACCTGAATGCGCATAAGCTGTCTGAGTGCACGCTCATCGGCGTCAAGGTCGATGAGGCGTTTGTGCACTCGCATCTGCCAGCGATCCCAGGTTGCCGTTCCTTCTCCATCGGGGGACTTCCGAACCGGGACAATAAGTCTCTTGGTCGGCAGCGGGATAGGTCCAGCCATATTTACACCGGTACGTTCTGCAATCTCACGGATACGGGTACATACCGTTTCCACTTTCTCATAATCAGTCCCTGTCAGGCGTATTCTGGCTTTTTGCATTTTCTAAGTCACCACAAAAAATTCGAGTGAGATATAATATTATCTCATCTGCTTTGGTTTAACGCTGAGAACAAGTCCTGCTGCAACGGTCATACCCATATCACGGACAGCGAATCTGCCGAGCTGTGGGAGTTCCTTTGCAGTCTCAATAACGAGAGGGCGAGTCGGAGTGATGGTACAGATTGCTGCATCGCCAGCCTTAAGGAATGCAGGGTTCTCTTCTTTGACCTGTCCGGAACGGGGGTCCAGCTTTTTGTCAAGGGAGGTGAACATACATGCAGTCTGTGAGGTGTGGCAGTGGAACACCGGAGTGTATCCAACGGAAAGGACGGAGGGGTGCTGAAGCACGACGATCTGCGCAGTGAATTCTTCTGCTACGGTCGCCGGAATATCGGCCGGACCGCAGACATCTCCACGGCGGACATCGTTCTTTGCGATACCGCGAACGTTGAATCCAACGTTGTCTCCCGGAAGTGCTTCTGGGAACTCTTCGTGATGCATTTCAATGGACTTAACTTCGCCGAAAACGTTTGCCGGCATGAAGGAGATCTTCTGTCCTTTCTTGAGAATACCGGTCTCAACACGGCCTACTGGGACGGTTCCGACACCGGAAATCGTGTAGACATCCTGGATAGGGAGTCTGAGCGGTTTGTCGGTCGGCATGTCAGGCATCGTGAACAGATCGAGTGCTGCAAGGAGTGTTGGGCCCTTGTACCACGGGGTTTTTGCCGATGTGACCTTGATGTTATCACCGCAGAATGCGCTGATCGGGATGAAGGGGGTGTTTGCCGGTTTGTATCCAACAGACATGATAAGTTTGGTCATCTTGTCTTTTGCTTCGTTGTACTTCTCTTCGGAGTACTGAACTGCATCCATCTTGTTGATGGCAACGATGATCTGGTTGATACCAAGAGTCTTGGACAGGAAAACGTGTTCTTTGGTCTGTTCCATCGGACCTTCAGTTCCTGATACGACAATGATTGCTGCATCAGCCTGGGATGCACCGGTGATCATGTTCTTAACGAAGTCACGGTGACCTGGACAGTCAACAACGGTAAAATTGAATTTCGGGGTTTCGAATTTCTTATGAGCGATATCGATGGTAATACCACGTTCGCGTTCTTCCTTGAGGGAGTCCATTACCCAAGCGAACTCGAAAGTAGCCTTTCCTTTGGATTCTGCTTCTTTCTTGTATCCATCAAGAACGTGCTGTGCTACAACGCCGGTCTCAAAGAGAATCCGGCCAACGGTTGTTGACTTACCGTGATCAATGTGACCGATAACGGCAAGATTCATGTGGGGCTTTACTGCTGCCATGATAATTTATCTCCACTTTGACTCATTGATAGGGACACAAAAGATTGCGACCCAAATCAACACGAGTGTAAATAGATTGGTCTTACAACCATATAAAATAATTCCTCACCCTAAACGAACTGAACCGGCAGACTAATAGGAAAATAATTCCGTATTCTCTGTAATGAAATCATTACCTCTTGATAGAAAAACGAGCGGTAAATCGACCGTGATGTGCGGGGACAAGGAAGTTTCCGTGCACAGTACCTGTGTTTTTTGTGCAAGCTGCGCAGGGATACGGGTAAACCGGAGAGTTACACCGAATCCATACGAACTGGCGATGCGCGGGTCGAAGGGGGGATTTTCCCTAGATGAACAGCTGATGGATGGGATGGTCCTTTTCAACACCGTGATCGAAGACAAGAACGCCACTGATATTGAGTGTTCGGATGACGCAGGATCCGGATACCAGCCGATCTCACGCAGACGTTAGCATAACTGCGAAAACCAGAAGAACGGCCATTCGGGTGAGTTCATTTCCCGCTCCGGTCACATCCCCGTTTACGCCGCCAAAGAGCTTTCGCGCGAGGAGAAGAAGACACAGGAACATGACAAGAGCCGCGATGAGCCCAACCCCGATATACATTTTTCCCGGCAGCAAAAAGAGCGGCAGGGTAAGGAGTATAGTATAGATGCAAAAACGCCTTTTTGAACGATCATAGATATATTTCTGGATTCCGTCATGGAATGGTTTTCCAAGAGCGGAGAATAATCCCATGGTCATTTTACCCAAAATTTCTGCTATGAATACGGCAATTGCGATCTGCAGAACGGTCATCGATAAGAGTGCTGCAAAGGAGATCAGGACGACCATGATGCCAAGAGCCAGAGCTCCGGCTCCGGTCGTCCGGTCGGTCATTGCACGGATCCGTTTTTCCCGACTGCCGTGTGCCATGAGCCCGTCGCCAAAATCCAGAAGGCCGTCGAAGTGGTTGCCGCCGGAAATGAAGACTGCTAAGGCAAGGGTGAGGGCCGCAATTATTGAAGAGTTTTCAAATCCGAGATACCAGGCAACCAGAGCAGGTATCGCGGCGATTAAACCGGTTACGTATCCGGCTATTGGATAAAGCCAGCTTCGCTTTGCAAATAATTCAAAGTCCGCCGGTTTTCCTAAAGGAAGGATCGTGGTGAACTGTAAGAGTGCGCGAAGTGACTGCATTTATATTATATCTTGTCAGTTCTAAATGATATAATATCATGCCATTTGTTTCAACGAGAACGGATTTTTCACCAGAGTCTCCGATGTTCGCCCTGATCCTGTCAAACTCCCTGGTTTCCACAATAGAGGGAGTATCCGGAGCAGGGGAAAGCCCGGCTAAAAGTCTGATGGTGCCGCCGTTAGACGCCGAACTTATCATAAACGGGGAAATAACGTCCATTGAAATGACACCAAACACGCCGACCGGCTGTCCAACTCCGGCAGTTATGACCCTTGCGATGATGGATCTGATCGGAATGAAACCTCTCATGATCGCTGCTGGTCTGGATCATGAGGTCACCGTCCCTCATATTCAGTTTGGAGAAAAAGCCGGAGGCGACCCGCGAGGGGGAAACGCCGTTCCGAACGCAATAGAGCTCTTTGAAAAAGGCCGATGGCTCGGCGAGTATCTCTCCCAAACTCACGATCTCCTTGTTCTTGGGGAGTGTCTGCCAGGAGGAACAACGACCGCACTCTGTGTGCTTCGCGCCCTCGGCTACCAGGCAAAAGTCAGCAGTTGTCTGGTGGAAAACCCAATCAGTATAAAAGAGAGAATTGCGGCCGAAGCTGTAGAAAAGGTGCTGAAAGCGGGCGTGACTGATCCGCTGGAAATCGTTTCCATGGTAGGGGACCCCATGATCCCGGTCGCCGCAGGAATTGCCGAAGGTTACCGGGGAAAACTGTTCCTCGCGGGAGGCACACAGATGCTTGCGGCGGCGGCAGTGATACGGGCACTTGGAAACACCGTTCCCGATATTGTAACTACAATATATGTCTACAATGACAAGACGGCCTCATTCAAAGAAACGGCCGCCGCAGTCGGAGCAGATGCCTATTATGTGGACCCCGAGTTCGGATCAATCGGTCATGCAGGCCTTGCCCGATATGCTAAAGGGGAGATCAAAGAAGGATCGGGAGCAGGAGGAGCGATGTTTCTTGCAAGTATTCTCGGATTCGCCCCCGAGGATATTAAAAACTCGATTCGCGAACAAGTGATCAGATACACCTAAATGGAGCTGGAGATACGTATCCGTGAAGCGGAGTTCACATGCAGATGCTGCGGTGAATGCTGCAGCGGGAAAAACAACGAGGTGATGGTCTCGCCCGACGAGATTGATCTGCTCTGTGAAACGACCGGCCTTACACACGAACAAATCACCGAACCGCACATCTGCCGAACGTATCCCTTCATGCTCGACGGGAAAGAACTCCTTGTTTTTGAGTGCTGCGGATGTAAGATCGGTGAGCCAACACCGGACACGGAGCAGATTGCAAAGGATCTCCTCATCCGCCAAAATGCAGAGGATAAGGAATTTCTTTTAACAAAGGAGCAGTACCAAAAGCATAGTATGGTTTTGGGGTCAATAATCATCTTCGACAGCAGGGGAGCTCATCTGCATAAACAACAATGACGGAAGTACACATCGTTGGAACAGCTCATGTTTCACAGAAAAGCATCGACGAAGTTCGTGAGACAGTGGATGCAGTAAATCCTGACGTAATAGCCATCGAACTGGACCCAGGGCGTTTTACCGCATTAAAACAGCAAATGAAGGAGGCAAAGGACCTGGAGCTGGGGATCCTGTCAAATGATGAGGTAAAACAGGTCGCACCCGAGGTGAAGAATCTCTTAAAAGGGAACTTTACACTGATGCTTGTTCAATGGATCCTCGCATATGTTCAGAGAAAGATCGGTATGAACGTCGGCGTCGAGCCCGGAGCTGAGATGAAAGAGGCGATCAAGATCGCCGAAGAGAGGAATATCAGGATTCTGCTCATTGACCGAAACATCAACACCACGCTCGCCCGGTTCTGGGGAAACATGAAATTCCTCGAGAAAATAAAACTCGTCTGGATCCTGATCAGTTCTATGGTCGGAACGGATGATGAGACCGAAGGTATCGATACCGACATGGTCGAATCTCTGACAAATCCTGACATGATCGAACTTGCTCTGGCCGAGTTCCAGAAGTTTTCACCCACAGGTGCAAATGCATTAATTACCGAAAGGGATGCATACTTGACGCACGGGATCATCAATCTGGAGCACAGCTCCTTCGAACGGGCAGTGGTCGTGGTGGGTGCCGGGCACATCCCAGGGATCACCAGGTTCCGGGAGAATCCCAAAACACTGCCGTCCATGAAGAGCCTTAACGCACTGCCGAAAAAATATCCTTGGGGGAAGATCATCGGCAGTGTGTTCGTCGCCATGTTCGCGGTGATAATTCTCGCGATCGCATTTTCCGGTGCGACGGATCTTCTTATCTGGGCGATCATCTACTGGGTTGTGCTGAACGGACTGTTCGCCGGAGTAGCGACATTACTCGTGAGAGGTCACCCGCTTTCCGCAGCGACCGCGGCGGGATTGGCATGGATGACTTCCCTGAACCCGTTCCTTGCCTGCGGATGGTTTGCTGCGATCGTGGAGGCAAGGATGCGGCCGCCCAGCGCCGAGGACTTTGAGGCTAGCGCAAAAGCAGAGACGATTCGAGATATGTTTTCGGTCCCGCTGTTTAAGATCCTGATCGTGGCGGCGGCGGCAAATATCGGAAGTACAATTGCGACATTTGCTTTCTTTATCTTCCTGACGCCTCTTCTTGGCGTGAATCTAGAGATGATGACGGAGATTCTGACGACCGGATTTGCGAATCTCTGGGCATTTCTGACCGGCTGGCTCTGATCATCCAATAATACCCATCAATATATTATTTTTCCCACCAGATGTGGGCGGTCTTTGACATTCCGGGAAGAACATAGCCATTTTCTGTTTTGAGCATACGTTCATCCAGATACCGATCCAAAACGTCTTTTTGTTCGTCGGTCTTTGCCAGAAGCCGGGTATAATAGTCCTGATGCATTTCTTCAACTGAAGTATACGCCTGACACACACTCCTTGATTCAACAGTAAGGTTTGCATAGATACCCAGCTGAAACAGGACGTTCCAGAGGATATCGGCTGTTGGTTCATAGTTGTATGGTTCTCCGTGCAGAAGCGGCCAGAGTTCTTTGTTTCCCCGCGAAAGGGAGGGGGGTAGAAGGAACCAGAAGAGATGGACCGCCGAGTATGCACTGGCATCCATCTTCAAGATACAACCCCGGATGTTTTCCATCATCAGAGAAAGAGAAGCTATCACAACATCATGCCTCCCGATTTCCTGGAGAGAAACTTCTTCCCAGGTCTTTTGGATGACCTGAATGGGAGGAGCGTTCGTGAGTGCCCGGTATGCCTCCATACCCTTGATCATCGGACCTGATGGCTCCACAACTGTCACAGAACAGCCGGATAACGCGAGCGGCACAGATAGTGTCCCGGGTCCGGCACCAATATCCAGAACTGAAGATCCCTGTGGAATTTCCATCGAGGCAAGTTGTTTCTCTACTCTTCCCCGGTCATCATTTTGCAGTCTGCGGACATACCTATCCACGTTCACCGAATTGTCCCAGAAACTTCCATTTTCCTCACCGATCTTACGTTTCTGCCGAAATGCACGGGCGATTTGTTCATTCCACATCCGGATGAAATCCGATTTATCGGAACACATATACTATAATACCGGGTGGAAAGTAATAAACAGCGCGGGATTGAGAGAAAGACTATTTTACCTTTCACACGTAAGGTTAATTATGAATACGAGAAATCCGGGTATTGCAAACTTCGGTGTGACGATCATCCAGTCGAGACACAGTGTCAGGAAATTTAAAGACGCGGAGATACCGCCGGAGTTCATCAGAAAAGCCCTCAAATGTGCTTCAAAGGCACCAACTGCACGAAATGTCCAGCCGTGGATCTTTGTTGTCGTGAAAAACAAAGAGACGCTCGCAAAGATTGCAGAGCTTGCTCCAAATGGAAAATTCATCGAAGGAGCTGCAGTTGGGTTCCTTGTATTTGGTAAAGCCGACTGGCAGTATGTGATCGAAGACTGCTCGGCAGCAACTGAAAACCTGCTTCTGGCTCTCCACGCCTATGGATACGGCGGGTGCTGGATCGCCGGCGACAAGAAGGATTATGCTGAGGACGTACGTAAACTCGTCAATGTCCCGGACGAGTTCAAACTCGTGTCTATCATTGCAGCCGGAGTACCGGATGTCGGCGGTATCACGCTCGCAGAAAAGATGCCGCTGGAACAGCTGGTCTTCGACGAAAGATACCAGTAATCAGTGGAAATAGCCAACCATTCTTTTTTGAGGTGACAACCACGCCGGATCTTTTGCAAGACATATGCTGATTTTTCATCACCTTTTTCTCGGCCTGATCATGATGAAAAATATATTTCTGAGCCGCAATAAAACGAATATCCAAGCATCAAATCATTATTCACTCTGCATTTATTTTTCTGTAAGTCTAGGGTAAACTATTATGTATTAACCATACCTATTGTATATTCTGATGGTGTATGAATGATTTTCTCCTGAACTGGGTAAGTTCCATGGGTATGATCTCCCTAATCTGGATATTTTGTGCAGTCATGGCGGATCTGACCCTGAAACGAAGATATCCCCGTCTGCACACTGCATTGCTCTGGGCAGGAGGATTTCTGATACTTGTTGGTCTAACCTCTTTAGTTGATGTAATCTACGAGGCGTTTATCTATCTCATACCAAGCGGATATAATTTCATTTCTTTTATTGCAGACTGTTTGTTTGTGACGGTGGTAGATGTCTGGTTTATTTTTGTTTCATGGTTAATATATCGTAACACCACATCATCCAAACTCTTTATATCATCATTTTTTTTCTTTTGATAGGTCTGAGCAGTTGCGACCTTACATTCACTATAATTAAGATGATATTCCCCTGGAATCTTTATCAGCTGAAGTTTGCAACCTGCATTCTAATCACAATCATACTGATGATAGGTCTGATTCTGACGGCTCGTTTTCTGGTCAAAATAATGCAGGAAACGAACAGAGATCTGCAGTGGGATTTTCGAAAAGTCCTGTTCGTTCCCATCACAGTCTATATAATATATGCAGTTATCTGCAGTCTGTGGAACAGTCAAGACAGAGGAATATTTTTCATTCCAGAAATAATAACCAAAATCATTTTCATCATCATGTTTATCCTGCTCTATATGCAGGTGTTATACGGGATCGAAAAGGCCATAACACAGATACGGATCGATGAAGAGATGCGTCTTGCACAAGATCTACAGTCCAGCATTCTTCCTTCCCCATCCCTATTTGAGAACATTCCTGGCGTCAAGATACGAGTAGCGATCTCAGAATTAGATCCTGTCGGCGGAGACTTCTATGATATTATCCGGATCGGAGACCGCCATCTCGCCTTTGTCATCGCCGATGTATCGGGCAAAGGAATCTCCGCAGCACTCATGATGATGCGTGTCAAAACCATGATCAAGATGTCAGTACGGACATTATTCACGCAACCTGGCAGAATGCTGACCATAGTTAACCGGGAAATCATGGAAAACAATGATACCTGCAGGTTCGTCACGGTCTTTCTAGGGATTCTCGACCTCACAACCGATCGATTCACCTACTCATGTGCAGGGAATAATCCCCCAATACTCTGCACGCTTGGAACCTGTGACCTGCTTAGCTGTGAAAAAGCACCGGGACTTGGGATCAGGGATCATGAATACATCGATCAACGAATTGTCCTGATGAGAAATGATACGCTGTTTATGTACACCGACGGAGTAACGGAGGCGCTGAATAAAAATGGCGAATTCTACGGAATGAACCGGCTACTTTCGATCGTAAAGAAATCCGAAGATCCGGAAAATATGATTAATTCCATAACTAAAGATATCAGGGTCTTTATCGAGGGAAGCGGGCAGGCAGACGATATGACAATACTTTCCGTCCAATACACCCAAGAATGAAAAAAAGGAATGATGCCCAAATCACAGCTTTTTTAGTTACTCTTTTACCAGAAGATCATCGAATCCCGATATCTCAAAGACTTCGCGGACCAGACCGTGGGCGTTGATTATCACCAACGTCCCAGCAGGACCAAACTGCTTTTTCAGGGTCAGAATGATCGAAAGACCGACACTGGACATGTAGGTAAGTTTTGCAAAATTGAGCGTAATGGCGGATATCCCGTCAAGGGATGACTCGGCACACCTTCGAAACTCAGGAGCGCTTCGAGTATCCAGTTTACCATCCAGCTCAAGGATTAGTTTGGATTCTTTAACAGTTTTTGTGATTTTCATAGATTTCGTTCTCCCTTTTTTTAGACACTAGGTATAGAGTTTTTTGTAAACGGTCAGGACATTCATTCCGTTCACACGCTCGTAGGTGATCCTGTCCGTCAGTTTTTTGGACAGGAAGATACCCCAACCGCCGATCGTGCGGTCATCAATCGGCACAGTAACATCCGGCTCTGCATACTCCAACGGGTTAAACGGCACTCCGGCATCGGAAATAATCAGTTTCAGACAGGGGCTGAGATACATCGTAAAGATCACAGAACCGGATTCATTTGGGTAGGCATAGTTCACGATGTTGACAAACAGCTCTTCAATCACCAGCGTCATCTTGGAGATGAAGGGCTCGGCGATGCCATTTGGACGGAGTGCGGCATCCGCCCACTGAACGATCTCATCCAGACTTTCGACCGTTGCGGGAATGATAAGGCTGGCATAATGTTTAGGATACAGGTGAACATACTTCTGATCGGCATATGGAGCGGATTCAGCATTGACCCCTGATTTTCCGCAGACGGTGATGATGTCTTTTTCACACATTTGTGTGCTGTCTTCAAGACAGAGAGCTGCTTTTTTGCCGTATGCAGTAAGTGTCCCGCCTGAGAAGGATAGACGCTTTACCGCGATTCCGCACACACTTCCTTCAGCATCAAGACCGGAATTCATTACCGACACAGTACTTTGTTCGCCTCTCACCCCGTACATTCCACCTGAAATATCCAGATGCGTCCCGGAAACGATGAGATCTCCAGTGCCAAAACACACCCCACCGGAATTCTCTTCGATATCAGTTGTCCTGATCTGGAGGGTCCCGCCGTTTGCATAGACAGAACCGCAGGTAACCAGTATGCCGTAGGTATCCGCAGATATGTCATGCATTCCGCTGTGAATCAGGACATCACCACCGCAAGAAAAAATGCCGGCGTAATGCCCGGATATCTGCACCGCACCGCCGGAAATGTTCACGATATTCCCGGCATACAAGGCAACATCACCGGCAATATCAGCGACTGCTTCACCAAAACTGGTAGTACCGCTGGAGACATGCAGACCAAACTCATCACCAAATACAGTAAGATATCCTCCCAAATCTTCAAAGGATCCAGCTATCAACAAGCCGGTCTTTCCGGATGCAGTCAGCAAACCGGACGTAAGAGTTAAATCGTCGAGAACAGTAAGACCAGTCAAATATCCGATTGCATCGATCTTGCCTCCAAGGACCGTCATCTTTTTTGCGACACGTATCCCGTCCCCAGCCATTCCGGTCCCGCAGATCATACTGGACTTCTGGATATATGTCCCCAAAACATTGATACCGGTACCTTCATTGATTGAGGTCAGGTTTCCGTTCGAAACCTCGAGGTTTCCATTGACGACAAGGCCGGTTCGACCACGGATCTCCAGACTCCTGCCGGAAAATATCATATCTGTTCCGACATGGACTCCAGCCTCTTTTCCGCTGATAACAGAAACAGAGCTGTCTTCCAAACAAAAGCTCGCCCCCGTTAAGATTCCGGTCAATTCCCCTTCAACCGTGACATTCATCTTAGAGAAAACAGCATCATTGGAAAAGGATAGTCCCACATTCCCAAAAACCGCACAACTCCCTAATGAGAGGCGGCAAAGATCCCCGTTGACGAGAATCCCAGCATCATCTCCATTGATGAAGAGATGCAGATTTGTTCCGATAAGTGATCCGCTGACTGAAATGCCGGTTCCCGCACTGATCTCGGCAGTGACTGAAGAAATCTGCAGATCACCCTTTCCAACGATGATCCCTACCTTCCGGGAAGCAACCCTCAGGAAACAGTTTTTGAGAGTACATGAACCATCACAGACATCTATCCCTATCCCGTCCGGCGTCTCGATCAGATGAGTCCCACCATCCAGCATAAGATGACCGACACACTCTATGCCGACACCATCCGCAATAAGCTGAAGAGAGGAGGCTTCTATAGTAATACATGAACCTGATCCTGTTTTTATACAGGTATCCTGAGATCGTATGCTGATGGTCGAGCCGGAGATCTCAATGCCCTTATGTGCATGGATCCCGCAAGTCCCGCATGATATACCCACACGTACCGACGTTATGCATAATGTTCCCGCATCAACGCAGATGCCGATTTCACTTTCAGTCAAGATGAGTGATCCTTCACCCGAAATAGTCAGATCACCGTTTCGCACACGTATCCCCGGACGGTGTTTACCAACAATGGTATTTTCTGCACCCAAGGTAATGATGGAGAGATCCCCAACACAGTCGATCCCAGTTCCGTGATATGAATAAAGTGAAAGAACCCGAGATCCTGCCTCCCAGCTCCAGCCGTTTCCGTAACAATTCTCTTCAGAATTGTAGATTTTTCCGTTCATGACAAGTTGGGCGTCGGAATAGATTTGCGGTGTCATATCCTCAAGTACGATGTATAGTTTGTTTTTGATACTCATAACAGTATGTCCTGGACACTTTTGCGGTATAAATATGAGGCATCATAGGTTTTTTGGAAAGTATTCGGGAGAGATAAGATACATGTACTAGACAACAGAAACGCGCCGTAAAGTCATGGCAGTGAATCAGAGTTTCCAACTCCAAATATCGAGTTTCCCCTGCAAAAACACACAAAAATAACCAAGTATAAATATAACATTGTTTTTTAAAAAAGAATTGTTTAAATATAATAACACACATATTACTTATTGTCTTTGAACTCAGGACTCAGGGACTTAATGACACTGGGGTGTATGAAAAAATGACAACCGTAATTGCAGAAATAAAGCTGACCAGTTTTACTAGGGAAAATCATATCTCTTATCACTATCCGGAACGCCCGTCGTGTATTGCCGACATGTCGGAACTGTATGAGGGGAGGAGTGAGATACCCATGGGATCATTACTTTCACATTTGTTAACAGCACAAGGATCGTGTTCTCCCGAAACTTCCAATGCACGGTGTTTCCTTCTCGAAAAGAGATATCATTAATAGGGAAATTCCGCTGTAATAATCTGTGACTCGGTCACACAACTCCCTCTTTTTTTGAAAAAAAAACTGATCGATGGACCAAAACCCACACGAGATCCTGATGATCCCGGCTACGTCAATGTAGACCGCAGCGTATCTTTTACTCACCCGCCAGCCTTATCCCCTTCTCCTTCCAAACTATTCTCTATGCAAAGTCCTATCCTCCAGGTGGCCCTTGACGTAACCGAACTTACACGGGCACAACAGATAGCAGAAGAGGCACTAGCAGGCGGTGCTGACTGGATAGAAATAGGCACCCCACTTGTAAAAAGTGAAGGAATGCAGGCCGTTCGCTCGCTTCGAGCTCAGTTTCCAACCACCACACTCGTTGCCGACCTGAAAACAGCCGACACCGGCGGGATGGAAGTCGAGATGGCAGCAAAAGCCGGAGCAAATATCGTCTGCGTCCTTGGAAATACAGATAATGCCGTCATCGTGGACGCCTTACGCGGAGCTTCCCTTTACGGAGTGCAGATCATGGCAGACATGATGAATGTCCAGGACGTGATCACGCGTGCGAGAGAACTTTCCGATCTCGGGGTCCAGATCATCAATGCCCATGTCGGTATCGACCAGCAGATGGAAGGCAAGGATCCTCTGGACCTTCTGGATAAACTTGGGGATCTGCCAATCCAAATAGCAGTCGCCGGAGGGCTGAATGCAGAAACAGCATCCAAAGCTGCGGCACGGGGAGCTGATATCGTGATCGTCGGAGGATCGATCATCAAAGCAGCTGATGTCACCAAAGCAACCCGAAATGTTCGTGATGCTATCGACCGGCCCACAGAGGGAATCTCGGTAAAAATCAGTCTGGATGACACGATCCGCGAACTGCTCGAACAGGTCTCCGCCCCAAACGTGACTGATGCTCTCTACCGGAAAGGTGCCATGAGCGGCCTTTTTGTTCAGTATGTTCCTAAGAAAATGATCGGAAAAGCGGTCACCGTACAAACATTCGGCGGAGACTGGTCAAAACCGGTCCAGGCAATCGATGAATGCAGACCGGGGGACGTTCTCGTCATCAGCAATGACAAAAGAACCGACATAGCTCCGTGGGGTGAACTCGCCACGCGCTCAGCTGAGAACAAAGAGATCGCAGGCATCATTATCGACGGAGCCATACGTGACTGGGACGATATCATCACTCTCAATACACCGCTCTATGCGACAGGCATTCAGCCGAATGCAGGTGAACCCAAAGGATTTGGTGAGATCAACGCCGACATCTTCTGCTGCGGTCAGACAGTGAGACCGGGAGACTGGCTGATCGGAGACCTTTCAGGTGTCGTCGTCATCCCGAGGGAACGGGCATATGAGGTCGCACGACGTGCTGTCGAGGTCCAGAAAACCGAGGTCAGGATCAGGGAAGAGATCCGAAGAGGAGGGACACTTGGCAGCCTCTCACAACTTCTGCGGTGGGAGAAAAAGTGAGCAGAAAACCCCGGGTAGGAAATCCCTCCGACCCAGTTCTCTGGTGTAAGGAAGCAGCAGAACGCATGAACTGTGGCGATGATAAAGAAGCTATCTTCTGTTACCAGGAATCGGTCAAACTTCGGCCGGGCGTCCCCGATGTCTGGTACAATCTTGCCCGTCTCTTTGGAAAAAACGGAGAGAAAAAAGAAGCACTTGCTACGCATATCACTGCTGAAAAACTATTTCCAGGCGATCATCGGTTTTCCGCAGAACGTGCAAGGCTCCTTGCCGGATCCGGAAAGTATTCCGAGGCCGTCACCGCAGTCTCGGATGCTCTGCTGATCTCGCCAAACTCCCCGACCCTCCTTGCGAACAAAGCAGGGTACCTCATCTTCGCCAAAAATCCAACCGATGCACTCCAGACGGCTGAACTGGCCATCACGATCGAAACCGGATGTTCGCTTGCCTATCTGCACAAAGCCCACGCCCAAACCGTTCTTGGAGACGTTGCCAGTGCCAGAAATACCCTCAAATCCGGGCTTTCAGCCGTACCTGATGATTCACGCCTGCTCAAAATGCAGGCAAACCTCCAACTTCGAAGTGGGGAATATGACTCAGGTCTTGCTTCTATCGAAAAAGTCCTTCTGCTCACCCCGGATGATGCTGAAAGCTGGAGCCTCAAAGGTGCTGCATGTGCATATCTCAACCAAAAAGAGACTGCCGTCTCTGCATTCGAACAGGCCATGAAGCTTGATCCAAAAGAGCGATCCTACCGGCAGAACCGGAACGCGGTCAGGATAGGATAAAATAAATCTCAAATATCCCATTTTCAGTCCAGATCTTGGGGTGCGGGAGGGCGACTTCGGCGCGGAGCCCGACGCGGTGGAAATATCCTTTTTTTGTGATGTGCACACATGTTCCCTAGTGGTTCATCTGTAGAAGAATATTTCAAATATAGATTTTTGCGTGGAGCTGCAGACCAAATTGTCAAATTCAGATTAAAAAAAAAGAAAAAAATATTCTGTTATCAGAAGTTGTAATCTTTCGCCGGAAGGAGTTCGATACCGGCTTCTACGATCTTCAATGCTGCTTCCCGCGGATTTGTCACCTTCACGATCAATGCGCCGTAGTCTCCAGAACGGAATGCATACGCATACTCGATGTTGATTCCAAGACCGCCAAGAAGGTTTGCAACTTCATAAAGACCCCCGGGGACATCCTTCATCTTGATTGCAAGAACGTCCGTATACTGCAAAGCATAATTCTGTTTGGCAAACTCATTGAACGCGATCTCCGGTTTATCTACGATAGCCCGGACAACCCCGAAGTTATTTGCTTCGGCAATGTTGAATGCCTGGATGGATACGCCGGTGTCAAGAAAAATCTTGGCGATGGCTGCAAGTTTTCCAGCCTTATTCTCTGAAAATATCGACAACTGTTTGATGATGTATTTTTCCGTCATTTAGATCACCCGGTGATCGATTACACGTTTTGCTTTACCCTCAAAACGCGGGAGGGAGTTCGGCGGACAAAGCTCGATCTTCGCAGACACATTCAATGCATCCCGAAGAGCACGCTCGGTACGCATCTGCATCTCCATGAGACCGTTAATACTATCTGTCATCGCATCAGGCTTTAATTCTACCCTTACAAGCATGTCGTCAAGAGGGCCTGTTCTGGACACCTCGATCATGAAATGGTTCGTAAGATACGGATTCTTCAAGAGAGCATGCTCGATCGCCGACGGGAAAACATTGATTCCCCGGATGATCAGCATATCATCGACCCTGCCCTGCAGACGATCGATCCGCGGCGAAGTTCTGCCGCAGGCACAGTCTCCTTCGATGATAGACGTGATGTCCCCGATCCGATACCTGATCATCGGGATCGCTTCCTTTTTCAGGACCGTGATCGTCAGTTCTCCCTTCTCTCCCGGAGGGAGCTGCTCACCGGTCTTTGGATCAATGATCTCAGTGTAAGCGATGTCTCCGCATATGTGCATCCCGTTTAGTTCACTGCAGTCAGTGAACATGGGCCCGGAGATCTCAGACGTCCCAAATATATTGTGTGCCGTGACTCCGGACTCGGCATAGATATACCGGCGCATTGCATCCGTCCATGGCTCTGCCCCGAGAACCGCGGTCCGAAGAAGCGTGTCCTTGTTGAAGTCCACACCCATTCTCTTGGCAACATCGATCAGATGGATAAAGTATGAAGGAGTACAGGCTATCGCCGTTGTCTTCAGATCCTGGATAAGTTCGATCTGCCGTTCGGAGTTTCCAGTCGATGCGGGAATCACCGTCGCACCGACCTTTTCTCCGCCGTAATGCAGACCGAGACCGCCGGTAAACAGCCCATACCCATAGCAGACCTGCAAGACATCCTTTTTTCCGACCCCGCATGAAGCAAGAGAACGGGCAACACACACACTCCAAAGATCGATATCGTTTTGGGTATAAGCTACGACCGTCGGTTTCCCCGTCGTCCCCGAAGAAACATGATATCTGACGAGATCATCGTGCGGAACACAGACGAGCCCGTTCGGATAATTATCACGGAGATCCGCCTTATTCATGAACGGCAGTTTCGTGATATCAGTAATGGAGGTAATGTCCGCGGGTTTGACACCGGTTTCGTCCATCTTCTTATGATAGAAAACCGATGAATCGTAGAGACGCGTGACCAGTTTTTTCAGTTCCTGATACTGGAGTTTCGAAAGCTCCTCTTTTGGCATCGTCTCAATCTTTTCATTATAATACGGCATGGTTAAATGACCCTCCGGTCAAAAACTCTCTTTGCTTTCCCTTCAAAGCGGGGGAGAGAGCCCGGTTCAACAAGATCGACCTTGGCACGCAGCGTGAGCGTCTCCTGCAGGGCCTTCATGATTTTCGTCTGCAGCTTCGAGAGATCCTGAAGCTCGCCCGAGAAGATATTCTTATTCATCTCCACCTCGATCATCATCTCATCAAGATGATCCACCCGGTCGATGTAGACCATGAACTGATCTCCCACTTCAGGGACGTTTTTCAGTACATGCTCGATCTGACTCGGGAACACATTGATTCCGCGAACCGTCAGCATATCGTCGCTTCTGCCCAGAAGTCTGGCGATCTTTTGACCGCGGCCGCACGGACACTCATCCTCCATGAGCATAGTGATATCGCCGGTCCGATACCGTAAGAGAGGCATGGCTTCCTTCATGATCGGGGTCACGACCATCTCTCCCTTCTCTTCCGGACCGAGCACCTCGCCTGTCTTCGGGTCGATGATCTCGACGATATAAAAGTCATGCCAGATATGCAGACCATCCTGCTCGGGGCATTCAAAGGCAACACCCGGACCAAACAGTTCACTCATCCCGTAACTGTCGTAGGCTTTGAGGCTGAGACGGTTCTCCAAGTCTCGGCGCATATTCTCCGACCATGCTTCCGCCCCGAAACAGCCGATCTCAAGCGATGAAAGATCCGCATGCATTTCTTCAGCCACCTCAGTCAGGTGCATTGCATAACTCGGTGTGCAGTGAAGACCCCTTACTCTGAAATCCTGGATCATCTCGATCTGCCGTTTTGTATTCCCGACACCCGAGGGGACAACAGCACAACCGATCTTCTCCGCACCCATATGGATACCAAGACCCCCGGTAAAAAGAGAATAGTTCGACGCATTCTGGAAAATATCGCCTGCCGTAAGCCCGACCATCGTCAGGTTCCGTGCGATAAGTTCCGACCACATATTGAGATCATTTTTCGTATAGGCAACGACCGTCGGTTTCCCGGTCGTTCCGGATGTCGTATGGATCCGGTTCACCTGACGCATCGGCACCGCTAAAAATCCAAACGGATATCCCCCACGGAGATCTGCTTTCTTCGTGAACGGGATCTTTGCCAGATCGTCAAGTAATTTGATATCAGACGAGGTTATTCCCGCATCCTTGAACAGGGTATTGTAGAAACCGATATTCTGCGTCCGTGCAACCGTTTCCTTCAGACGCTTGAGCTGAAGCTCTTCAAGAGCCGGGCCGGACAGGGTTTCCATCTTCTCATTCCAGAACATATGGTTAAGTCCTTTGCAGATGGTGGCATGACACACTGTGTCGTGCTACACTTTAGCACCCTATTACATTGTTTTATAGTTAGATAATGGTTATGACTCGGCCTTTACCACTACATGACCATGCCAACAAGGATAAAAGCGAGGGAGCCACATGTGAGCATAATACACGAGTACATGACACCCCCCTTGATCGACCCGGTACCCATCATACCTGCCACAAGTCCGGAACAGAACCCGTGGATGAGAACCGAGTGATAGATGATCATCTGATAGAGCTTGGCAGGGAAAGCGGACTCCGTACTGGAACTTAAGTAGGAAAGGGCGTCGGAATTCTCCAGCATGATATTCAGAAACACCTCCGACATGATAATCTGGACAAACACAAACACCGAAAATGCCATGAAGACGATCACGACATACACACCCATGTCGCTCTTTCTTTCCCGTTTCAAAGACTCTCTGTTCTTTGCTTCATGATACTGCAGATCGATCGTGAGCGACAGATCATTGGTGAAGTGTTCGGTCTGGGAGAGGAGAATGACCAGCCGATCAACAGAGAGGTTTTTCATGCGGTCAGCAAACCGCTCGAGAGCGGATGAAAGCTTCTCACCCCATTGAATATCCCGAGAGAGCACACGGATGTCCTCCTGAATGTAACTTTTTCCCTCTTCTGCGGTGAGTTCAATGGCATGGGTCAACATCATATTATACTTTACCAGAGAACTCAACTGGCGACAAAAATCCGGAAGAGCTCCCTCGACCTTGTCAATTCTGCGATTATACGAACGATAACTTATTGCATATGGCACGAGAGCCACCAAAAGCATAACAACGATCACATCATCGACCGCCACACCCCATTCATAGATCATATACGGATTGAAGATTACCTTGACGGTGGCGAGGTAGAGAATAACACCTGTTATCAAACAGACTGGGACGCTGAACACGAAAACGAGTGATGGTTCCTCCCGGATAGCAAGCCGCGGGTGGCGGAAAAACTCCATGAACCTCAGGCGTTTATCATACTTTCTCAGTTTTTCAAAGAGCGGGGTCTCATCCTCCTCTCACTCTCTAACAGCAAGATGGGGATACAGAGGGGCTGTTAATCTGGGCATCTGGATACGTTTGATGATGTAGGTCTGACCAAGTGCGTCCAGCAGAGGGAGAAAGATCACTGTTCCGATCGGGAGCATCAGATAGACCACCAGGGAGAGGATCAGCGAATCCGAACCCAAGATGAGACCTATGACCATAATGACGATCACGACAAACAGAGGGCCCGCCACGAATAGAGTGATATACATCTCGGCGATAGCCCCAAGAGAGGCGAGGTAACTTCTCTGGGTGATCTCAGCCTCTTTTTGCATCTCCCGAAGTTTACCATCCAGAAACACCTAAGCATTACCGATCGACCGATATGTTGAGGATAATTCTGAGAGGAAAAACCGAAGTTTGTCAGAAGGAGTCGTTTCGGCGAGCCGCTGGATAGCGGTGAACTGATCGTAGCCGCAGAAATCCATATCCGAGACGACCTGACGGAACTCTTTTGCAGCATCTCCATAGTAGTCTGCATACCTGGCTATCGAATGGAGGGAGGCAGATAGGGTTGCGCCGCAGTGATGCAGAGAGTACATGAAGGATACCATTTCATACATGGATGCTTCTATGAACCGCTTTCTGCTTCGCATTTCAAATTTTGGATAGGAAATGATGGTGTAATAGACCGCAACGTTTGCAAGAATGGCAATTCCGGCGGTCAGAGGATATGTGAAGATAATATATTCATAATCGGCGAACAGATTGGAAACAGGGAAGAAGAAAACATCAATGACGATGAGGGCAAAAATAATGAGGATACTGGCAATTAAACCGAAGACACGTGCATAACGGACCAGTCCCTTGACGTCTATATCAATACGTGCCGAAAAGAGTTCCTTTTCAAGAGCTCTGATGCGTTCGGGCGATGGCGTTAAGGGATTTCTCATGACCTACACGCTACTTCTTTTCCGGAGAAGGATCCGTGTTCTGTTCATCTGCATACAGGTCGAATGAGGAGATTTCTTTTTCCGGAGCCACTTCAAAGATCGACTCGGGATCTGGTTCAAACGGACCAAATATATCCTCATTGGAGCGAATGGGAGCATGGATGTCAAAGAAGAAATCCTCAACATCATCTGATGAAGCCCCTACATCAGACATTTCAGGCTCGGGAACAACGTCAGGAGAGGAAGAGTCGAGAACAACATCAGGGAGTATAGTGACCCCAGGCTCCGCAGAGTCGAGAGTAGTGACCGAATCAACAATAGAAGTCTGCTCCCCGGAAACTGGCACTGGTCCTGAAGTGGCAACGGATTCTTCAACCTCCGGAGTAACATCCAGGGTATCAGGGAGCAGACACACACGAGCTGCCCCAGAATCATCTATACGATCGGAAACGGATGAAACCGTCTTGTACGCCGCATCAGACTCTGAAAGCCCGTCCACCAGCTCCGGATACTCATCCTTATTGATAGGGCGGTTGGCCAGGGCCTCATGGATTTTACACTTACCCGGCAGGATCTGCGTAAGATCCGTCACATTCGCCATAACATACTTAGGCCTCGAAAGAAACAGCCAGACGATCCGTGCGAAATCCCGGATGTCCTGATCAAGCATTGCCTGCAAAACCGCGGTACTCTTACGGATATCTTCCCCCATCATTGTCATATTCATACCGGTCTTCTCTGCGATCGACGCATACATCTGTGACGTACCTGAGAAACTGGGTGCATCCTTCTGGAAATTATACAGATAAACCGTGTTGACATCAAGCTCACCTTTATCCGTCATACCCACGATCTCGGTGATCTCCTTACATCTGCGGATCTGCTTCTTGTTATGGAACATACTCCCCTGACATAACACGATATCCAGGGTCTCGATTGTTGCCTTAGGCACATTCAGCGGCGGATTCTCTAGACGGTGGAGGCCATCGTGACATCACTCCCATGCAGGGTGGAGAACATCGTGTGTCCGGAGTTCATCGCCTGGAAAAGCGTCTGTGCCTCAATACCGCGGACCTCACCAACAAGGATATACTCGGGTCTCTGCCGCATCGCAGCTTTTAACAGATCGAACATGGTGATATCCCGCTGAGCGGTGGAAGCACCCGATGTAAGCGGCACCAGACTGGCGATCCAGTTGTCATGTTCCAGCGTGATCTCACGCGTATCCTCGATGGAAACCACCTTCGAAAGGGCAGGGATGAACTGGGATATGGCGTTTAAGGTCGTCGTCTTCCCTGAAGCCGTTCCTCCAACGATTAGAATGGAGTTGTTGTACTGAACCGCCATCCATAGATACACCATTTCATCGATCGTAAACGTATTATTGACCAGAAGATCAATGGGCGAGAACGGATTCTTTCTGAACTTACGAATAGTAAATGAAGAACCGCGGGTCGAGATCACCGTACTATAGGTCAGCTGGATACGGGACCCGTCGGAGAGGGTCGCATCCACAATAGGGTTAGAAAGAGAGATGTGTTTACCGGATTTCTGCGCAAACAGAACGACCAGACTATCCAGTTCACGGGGATCAGTGAAGAAGATCGTGGTCTTGATATCCCGGTATTTGCGGTGATACAGATATACCGGCAGATCGTATCCCGAGCATGAAATATCCTTGATTTCATGATCCCCGCGAAGGATATCGACACGTCCCCACCCGAAAAACGTGCGTTTCAGATAATACCACATCTTATAGACGGTGTTATTGGTAAGAGGCAGATCATAAGAATCAAGAAGGTAATCGATCGACTCATACAGGACCTCCTTCCTATCGTTCAGTTCGATATCCTTCATGATCAGCAGATCACGAACACCCGGCTGAAGGCGTTCGAGGACTTCGGCTTCAAAAGGGGTCAGAGCCGGTTCATGAGCGATGTAGATTTTTTCATACTCGGCTGTTCTGATGATGATGACACGGGTGAGACCAGGGTCGATCCAGTAGGCCTCGAGGATCTCATCGGTCTTTCGTAATTTGGGAAATACTAGAGAGCCGTCCCGTTCAAAGTCGTACTCGGGAAGTGTGGGATATAATTCCTCTTCCGACTCTTCCTTGTTCTTTTTGCCAAACATCAGTGATATTCCCAGGTAGATTCCGGCAACAACCCGTCGCAGAAATAAAGATAAACAATAATTTGCTTGTTGCTGTTATATATTTTCCCCAGGTGAAGAATATATCCCTTCGCAAAGGAGTATATTCTCTGAGAAGAAATGGGTAATACTATGGTTTGGAAAGGGGGCGGGGATGATAATGGAGTAACTCCAGTGATCACCGCACTTTTGATTCTTGCACTCACCATCTTACTGACAGGAATTTTTGTTGTTGGTATCCTTTATATGGGAAATGTGGATCCAACACCGATAGCAGGGATTACCATTTCAGAGAATAATGGAATCATTACCCTGACTCATTTTTCGGGAGACACGCTTCCTGCCGGCGAATATGAAATCCTTGTAAACGGTGTTGACCAAACACAGGAATTTCAGGCGGAAGACCGGGATTTTTCCACGGGCACCACGCTTACCTGGAATCTCGGGATCACTCATCCGCTCCATCAGGTGTCTGTTGTCTATACCGGGACCGGAGGGTCCGTTGTTATTGTTGAGAAACAGTTTTACCGTGATGGCGGGGTAGAGGTGAATGCAGCATTTACTACCATGATACCAGAAGAAAATAATGCCACGAGCCAGGTAAAGACGGGCGTCTCAGGAACAAAACCTCTTCCGGGTGTGATCGCAGATCAGGCCGATATTTGGGCATTACTCAATTCTGTGTCCGATCGGGTGACTGTGGAGTTCACTGCCGAAGAAAGTTCTGCTGATATGGAATATTCCTGGATCAGCGGAAACGGACAGACTGCTGTTACAAATCCGGCAGAGTTTACGTATGATGCAGCAGGATCGTACACGGTGCGTTTAGATATCCGGAATACCACATCGGGAGATACCGGAACAAGCTCAATGACACTTGCGGTGAGAGATTCGGGTGTTACCGCGATTGACGTGGGTGAAGAGAAACAGCCTTAGTGTTGTCGGTGGAATTGTGGCACGGACAACTGGAAATATTGCGCCGATCAAAGCGGATGGCGGATGGCAAATTCAATATGATAATATCACAAATTTTAGAATCGTTTTCAAAGTAGTACTTGATGATTCAGGCGTTAAATCATATAATCAGATACAATCTGGAGTAGAGATGAATCCCGGAACCTGGTATCATGCAGCAGGGGTCGTCAATCAGTCCGGGACAAATGATGCGGAGACGGTCAGGATATATGTGAATGGCGTATATCCAGCTTCCCCTAAAATTCCTGAAAACACCACCGGAACGAAATATTTTGTTTCGGCGAGTGCGATCATCAAAACAAATCCGTTATTCAACGTGTCATCATACTCTGAAGTGCCGTTTCCCCTGAGCGATGCTGAAATAGCATCTATCTATGCTGCTGAGATAGGAGATCCGCGATAAAAATAGTGCCAACAGGTCTTGAAAGTCGATATGTCAATGCTGCCGCGTTGTATTTTAGAAGTGACATATATCCAAGCCATATTTGAGACTTATTTGACAATCTAACTATTTTTGTCACTTCTGTCACTATTGTCAATGTTTATCGATCTCGGGAATATACTGCAGTATTCTGCTGTGGATCGGGGATGCAAAAAACATCGACAGAAGTGACAGAAGTTACAGAACGTCTTAGATTCAGAAATAAAGGTAAAATATGAGAGATACTGATGTCATTCAGATCATCAGGTAACACGAACCGACACTCAAAGTGTTGTCTATGATTCGATCGAAAAATACCATGGATAAAACAGGAATTATCACTCTGATAGTAGGTATTGTTCTTCTCGCTTTAGGCATTCTTGGGATCTGGTTCAACTTCGCGTTGTTTATCCAATTCGTATTAGGAGGATTCGGACTTGTTCTCGCATTATGCGGTATTGGTGCAGTTCTTCTGGGTATCTTAATGCTCAAAGAATAATCCCTTTTTTTATGCAGGTATTTTCTCTGAGAAACATCCCGTTTCAGCTGGACCATACAGTTTCGTGTGGTCAGGCCTTTCGATGGCGACAGCATGACGGTTTCTGGTATGCTCCCTTTGCAGACAGAGTATGGAAGGTTCGTCAGGAGGGAGATACTCTGTGGTATGAAGGATCGACAGAGGATGAACTCGTCAGATACTTCGGACTTGATGTTCCTCTTGACAGGATTCTTAATGACATAGATACAGATCCGTTGATCCACGCAGCTATCGAACAGTGCCGAGGCCTTCGCATTATCAGGCAGGATCCGTGGGAGTGTCTGGTCTCCTATATCTGTGCGACCTGTGCAAATATCCCGGGCATCATGCTGAGAATTGAGAATCTTTCAATGAAATACGGAAGAAACATTGAGCTGGACAGAATGATGTTCCACACCTTTCCGGAAGCTGACATACTCTATAAGGAGGACATATGTGCTGTTCGTGCATGCAAAGTAGGATGCCGAGATGCCTACATCTGCAAAGCGGCGGAGATGGCGGCGAATAATCCTCATTGGGCAGAGGAAATCCGCACGCTGCCATACTCTCAGGCAAAGGAAAAAATGATGACATTGCCCGGCGTCGGACCGAAGGTGGCTGACTGCGTGTTACTGTTTGCATTTGAAAAATATGAGGCATTTCCGGTGGATGTATGGATCGAGAGGATCCTTCGGACTAAGTATCTCGGTGGAACGCGAAAACTCTCATATAAAGAGGCGGGAGCGTTTGCCAGAGAACATTTCGGGCAGTATGCCGGGTATGCCCAGGAATATCTGTTTGTGATATGGGAAGAGATCAGCAGCAAAGGTGAGTGACAACCACCATTTTTTGGTAAAAACCCATTTTTGATGTGAAAAATCACCTTAATATTCGGCATTTCGACACATATAAGATAATAAAGAATCCATGATATCCCCCTGAAAAATAGCATAACCCTCTTTGCCGTTACCATAGCAATAATCTGCTCGGCCAGGTGCGTGAACACCATCAATGATATCATTGGGACGTGGACGAGTGAAAAAATCACCGATTTCCCCGCACCCAATGTAACACAGATCGTAATAGTGTTCAATACCGATCGAAAAGGGACAGAAACCTGGGTTTACAACGACGGAGGCAGATATGTCTCAAACATGTCATGGATAGAGAATGATGATGGATCGTACGCATATGCATATGATTCATGGATAACAACCATTTCAGAGGATGGCACGATGACCAGTGATGATGACGGACGGGTCTTTGTCAGGGAAGAAGGGAAGAATGAAAGCGGATATGTCGGGACATGGACCACCATCAAAGAGTATGAATATAACGGGATACTCTCTACAATAACAGATGGGACATATGCAAACAATACCGGCGTTTCAATCTGGACAGATCAGTATGGGGTTACTGATAAAACGTGGGAGATAGTCTGGTATCCTCACAACGAAAATACGTACATTAATTATTACAAAGAGGCCTTAGTCTCCTTTACTATACTGAATAATGGAACGGGGCTGGACTATTATGATCTAACCTATACCAAATCATAAGGTAAAAAAGAGATTTTTCACATGGGACCGGTTGGTCCCATGCCGCCTTTTTGCATCTTTTTCATCATTTTACCCATCGCCATCCTGTTTCCTCTGAATCCTTTCAAGGTTTTCTGCATCATCTTGTAGTATTTTATGAGGTCGCGAACCTCTTCGACCGAAGCGCCGGAACCTTTGGCAACACGAATCATTCTGGACGTGTTGATCAAAGCAGGTTCATCAAGTTCCTGGGGCGTCATGGAGTCCATAATGATCCGGAACTTCTTCATCTTGTCGGCAGTTCCTTCAAGAGCATCGGACGGAACGTTCATGTTGCCCATAGGCAGCATGGATAAGACCTGCTTTAATGGACCCATCTTCTGCACAGCTTCAAGCTGTTTGTACATATCATTCAGAGTAAACTTTCCACGAAGCATGGCGTTAACATCGACATTCTCGGCGTTCATAGACTCTTCGGCCTTTTCAACGAGAGCTTTCAGATCACCCATGCCAAGAAGACGGGAGATGAATCCGTTTGGATCGAAGCGTTCAAGATCGTCGATCGTTTCACCATTACCGATGAAGACGATTCCCGACTGGGTTTCGGCAACCGCGGACATAGCGCCCCCTCCTTTTGCCGTTCCATCCATCTTGGTCACGATAACGCCGTCTATACCGATGGCTTCATGGAACCGTTTCGCCTGATCACGGGCTGCCTGACCAAGAGCTGCATCGATGACAAGCCAGCGGTGATCGGGTTTGAGGTACTCGTTAACCTGCTTGATCTCGTCGATAAGATCATCTTCCAGAGCATGGCGGCCGGCGGTATCTACGATGACAACGTCGACATCTTTCAGTACAGCAAGTCCGTCTTTGACGATTTTGACAGCATCCTTCTTCTTTGGATCGCCGTAACTGGGGACATTGATCTTTTTACAGAGGGTTTCCAGCTGGGCGTACGCTCCGGGTCGGAAGTTATCAGCACCGATCGCTCCGACTTTGAGACCTTTGCGCTGGAAGTAGCGGCAGAGTTTTCCGGTCGTAGTGGTCTTACCCGAACCCTGCAGACCTGCCATCAGAATCTTCTGCGGTTTTAAGGGGAGCTCAGCCTCTTTGCCGACAAGATTTACCAGCTCCTGATAGACGATTCTGAGAACATGTTCACGGGCGTTGATACCTTTAGGAAGATCTTCGTCCAGGGAGCGAGCTTTAATCTGCTTCGAAAGCTCCATCACAAGTTTGACGTTGACGTCAGAAGAAAGCAGAGCCCTCTGGAGGTCACGAACCAGTTCTTCCACAGCGGCACGGTCAATAACCGTCTTGCCGGCGAGTTTTTTCATCGCGTCCTTTAATGAGTTGGAAAGTGTATCAAGTCCCATATTAGTCATCTCCGAATATTTCGTCAATAATCAGTGAAGGGGTGAACGGTTTCATATCTTCATACCCCTGCCCGACACCCAGGAAGACGAGCGGCTTGCCGATCGTGTATGCAATCGAAATTGCAGCCCCGCCTTTTGGATCCATGTCGACTTTGGTGAGAATGACACCGTCTGTGGAGACGGTCTTTTCAAACTCCTCGGCACGGACTACAGCATCATTTCCCGCAACTGCCTCATCCACATAGAAGACAAGATCGGGTTTCATCACACGCTTGATCTTTTCAAGCTGGTTCATGAGATTCACACGATTGTGGAATCTCCCTGCCGAGTCGGCAAGAACAACATCGATTTTGTGTGCTTTTGCATACTCAACGGTGTCATAGAGAACAGCAGACGGATCTGCTCCTTCCTGATGAGCGATGAGTTTGACGCCAAGTCTTTCACAGTGGACGCGAATCTGTTCGATGGCCCCGGCACGGAACGTATCGCCCGCCCCGACCACGACGGAGAGTCCCTGGTTTTGGAGATAGTAAGCGATTTTGGCGACCGAGGTCGTCTTGCCGGTCCCATTCACCCCGGTGAAGAGAATCTTGACCGGCTTTTCATGCGTTTTAATATAGGAAACCAAATCGAAACCCTCGCCAAGCACCTCTTCAATGGCATGTCTAAGCGCATTCGTTACGACATCATCTGCTGATTCACGAAGTTTTCGGTGGGTGCCAACGAGCTCTTTTTTCATGTGCTCAGTGATTGCCTCGGCAACGGGGTAAGCTACGTCGGACTCCAGGAGGACCATCTGGAATTCGAAGAGTGATTCCTCGATATCTTTTTCGGAAAGGACAAACTCATGTTCTACAACAAGGGTTTTGATTTTATTGAGGAATCCCGGGGCCTTTTTTTCCTCAGGTTCCAATTCGGGTATGGTATCTTTGGCGGGGGGTAACGCCTCCGGTACGGGAAAATTTTTCTTCCCGAGTCCGAGTTTATCTTTCAGTCCTTCAAACATTATCTATTAATTCAGTCCTGTGAATATAAATTCCTCTCTGTTAGAACTGTGAAGGGATAGTATATACCAATAATGTAGACCGGGATAGATATGACATCTCACAATATTATTCAAAAAAACATACCGTCAATTGAACAGAAGGGTCAGAGAAGGCTCCCAGGTAATCTTTGATAAAGGAGTGAATAGTGTTTCCGGAAATAAAAAAATGAAAAAACAGGTGCGTTTATTCTCTTCTCATGAGATAAACGACTGCTCCAAGTCCTGCAATGATACCGATGATCGGCAGGGGTGAAGAAGACGGTGTTTCGATTGGAGTTGATGTTGTCGTTGGGATGGTTATTGCATTTTGCTCCAGAGTAACTGCAGTCTGTGCTAAGAGCCGGCCATTGACTGTTGCCCCCGTCTTCACTGCAATATTTGTCATCGCAAAGATTTTCCCTTCAAAGTGCGCATCTGTTCCGATCGAAACAGTCTCTGCCGCTTGCCAGTAGATGTTTCCGGATTGTGCTCCCCCCGAAAGAATTATTCTAGTACCGCTCGCCTGTGTTATTCCTTCCGCCACCTCGAAGATCCAGATGTCATCTGCTCCCCCCTCGAGGGTTACATCAGTATTTATTAAAACACCAGTTCCCCATTTGTATACACCCATTACGAGTGTTTGACCGCTAATATCTTCACTATAGAGTTCAGTAAAATCAGGAGCTCTTCCTGCAGCATCGTTGTAAGCAATCTCCATATCACTTATCGCTGTTGTAAGTTTAGCTGGAGTTGGGACAGCATAAGTTACTCCATAGATCTTTCCGGTGACCTGAGCAGATGTTGACCATTGACCACTCGAGTCAAGTACGAGATCAAATCCAGTAATGTAAGTTGCAGCTGCTGGGCTTACACCCATATCTCCAGTAATTGCAGACGTTGGGACGGTGTCAATGCCTGCTTTCGATAGATCACGAAATCTTCTGCTGTTCCAAGATCCACTGCCGAAGTGGCTGCTGCAGCAGGAATAATCATCGTGGCAGTGATCAGGCAGATCAGAGTCATTGTTAATACAAAAGAGAAGTGGTTTCTCCTTGTCTTTTTCATATCTGCCATAGTCAAATCCTTTATTAACATTTCGCTTTGATTCCTATCTTGGAGAGGCGAGGTGATATACCTATCCCCTGACTTTGCCAGTTGAGAAGAAATAAATGTGTTCTTAGTGATGTTTGAATCGACCAAAATGCAGAAAACACTAAGAACAGAGCAGATAAAGCTCCTCGAAGATAAGTTTATCAATGGTAGATAGGGATTTTCTGCCAGAAGTCAAGTAAGAATTTGATACTTACAGAAGCTCTTTTGACGTCCCGAAAAAAAGGATTCGGTCGAAAAAATTTTCCACTCTCTGAAAAATGAAATCGAAATAAAACCACTGAGTCGTAATTTTATGGGGTGAAATTCACCAACTGTCAAATAGATTATCCTACAAAAAATGAAAACTTTTGGTCGCTATACCAGATCGTCTGCTCGGGTGATTGGACTCAAACAGGCAAACTTAAGTTTCAGTATCGTGAGGTAATGTCGACGTAAAAACAGGAGTCGAATAGTGTAACTTAACATCCTCACACGAAAAAGCAGAATGTCAGTAAAATGTAAAAAAAAGAAGTTCAGCGGTGCTGAGTCTGAGAATAGATTTCCTGCATTCTCTGCTCAATGGCCCGCATCTGTTCCTGAAGCTTTCCAAGGGACTCGGTAAGCCGTTTTGCGGATGCATCCATCTCAGTGATACGGTCACGAAGGAACGTGATCGCTTCTTCGACCGGTTTTTCAACCGTGATACCTGCACCGATCCCAACCATGATCTTCTTCGTGTCAGTAACGGTTGCATGAACCGATACGCCTCCTCCAAGATTCAGAAGAGTGGATACATCTCCTTCCAGACCGCTGAAAGCCTCAAGCGACTCGATAGACGCCAGTGCTTCCACGTGTGCTGATTCGATGAACCGCAGCTGCTGGGTCAGAAGTTCAAACTGCTGGGAATATTCATTAGCATATGCCTGGAGGGAGCGAACCTCCTGCTCCAGGGATGCCTGATCAGTATTACTCGCCATTAATAGCCTTTGCAGAGTCAATGGTAATATACTTGCGTCCGAGTCTGTGCTTGCTTCCGATTGTTGCAAGAGTGAACTCTCCTGCAAGCTTCTCGGAAGGTGCATCGACTGGTTTTGTGAAGGGTTTCATCCGTCCATCATTTTTGAACGTGCCCTTTACCTCGAATTTCGGCATTTTTTCACCTCACAGAAATCGCATGCTTCTTGTAAAGCATGCTCAACTCGTGAAAAATAAATTTTTCACAAGAATCCAAATACATCTTCGATTCTACCAAGTTCATAGCCTGTGGTAGCGTTACCTGCCAGATATCCCTTGCTGTTGATCAGAAGACCGGTGCCGATCAGACCCGAGCCCATGTTAACTGAGCCCGTTCCAATTGATATTTCAGCATTATCAATGCTGTGTTCCAGCTTCTCGATCTCCTCATGACTGCTTCTTGCCGGTAGTAGAACACCTGCATTCGTGCAGGCGCACGTCATACCGACCGTTCCAACTCCAGCAAAGGACATCGGGATAATCTTGACTTTCAGAAAATCCGCCACCATTTCGCGCATCGCAGACGACATGTCGGGATGCACGACGGCATACGAATCATTGGTCAGGATTACGTTCCCTGCCGCATTCATCTCTTCTCCGAGGAGTAAGACATCGCCATACTCCTGCAGGAGACTGAGTTCTGAATCCTGAATGAGACCGGAAACGACAAATCCGCGGGAATTGCCGGTCAGAAGGAGACCTATGACTGAGGAACCCTGGATAAAGGTTTCAATAACCTCGACATCCAAAGCTTCCGCTATTTTGTCCCGGAACTCTTTCGGAGCTTCGACCGGGACAACAGCAAGATCTTCAAAGACACGTGCATACACGCCGATGTTCGGGTCACCATTCAATGACAGGGTCGGGTCCATTTATTCCTCAGCAAGTTCTGCCTGGACCTGACCGTCTTCGAACTTCATTGCACGAACACGAATGCGTCTTGGCGGTTTCTGGGATCCGCGCGCCCATACGAGCTCGTTAATACCCTTATCGAGTTTAACGTCATCACTTTTCATGTGATGCTCGAGATAGCCACGAATGTCTTTGATAGCTGCGTTTGCACGCTTGTAGCACGGAACACGCTTAACATCGCGGAGCGGAATCACGTATACCTGTTCTTTTTGCATTTCTACCATTTTTTACACCTTCAGTGTGCTGCGTCTCCAGTTGCGTCTCTTTGGATGCGACACAACGGTACGCTTGGTTTTGATCATGACCCAGGCAGGAACACGGCGGTTCTGCTGGGTTGCCTTTGCAAGACGAATCTTACGGCTTTTGGTAAGTTTGCTCATGGTTCATTCACCATTTTTTTCTTGATGACCAGAGACTGTTCATGATTTTTCGGGAAGAGCTGGACATAGTCCACTCCCCTCCGAGTCATTTCAGATCTGATCTCGTTTTCGAAGTCACCGTTGGGAATCGTTCCGGTTTCGCCATAGGCGATCTCAAAGAACTTTTCCGCCAATCGGATGATCTCTGTTTTTCCGATGCCAAGTAGAGGGCGGATATAACTCACCCCATACTTCATCTCAAGACTTTGCACTTCAGACCGTGTCCGCATCGGAACCCTATCATCTCGTCGGGTTCCGTCAGCGACCACCTCATATTCCTGTGCTGCAGCACAGAGGGACCGTCGGTGGATTTCGTTGATAGCATTTGCAGGATGTCCGTCGTGAACGATCAGGTTCACAACTTCATCAAGGAAACCTGGCACAAAGACCAGTTTCTTCCAGGGGAAACCGGTTTCCTTTGCCGCCGCCTCAATAGAAGGCACAGCATGGGTTTCGTCAAAGACAAAGGTCAAAAGCTCCACATCATAATCTCTTGATAAGAGAACCGCAGCAAGACTACTGTCTTTACCGCCACTGTAGAGCACCCCTGCTTTCATCCGACCCTGCGGATATTGAATTCCTTCTTCTGCGGGACAATCTGAGTTAACAGCTGTCTGAGTTGTTCATCGGTAATTTTCTGACGCAGGCGTCCAGACTGGGCAAGGGATACGATCTGCTGCTCAACTGAGGAGGCAAACTCAGGCTTTGTAAGCCGGATAGTGTTTAACCTCTCACGAGCTTCATGCTCCATTGCCTGCATGAGTACAGACTGAATCTGTGCCTGCTGCTGCTGCTGGATCTGATCCTGCTCCGCCATCTGCTGCTGCTGCATCATGCGCTGACGGCGGATCTCTGCGAGTTCATCATCTCCCATTCTTGAATCACCTTCAATTAGTCAGTAATTATTTTTAATACTTTGCGAGTCCGGGCGCTGCCTCAACTGCCTGAGCCTTTAAGGAATGGGCAATGTTGTCGAGGAATTTGCGACCTTTTGCAGAAACATTCCGACCTCCGGTAACCTTTTCAAGGTAGCCGGCTGTTTCGAGCTGCTGCATGACTTTTCGGGCAATGCTTCCACTGCCTTTTCTGAAGTGGGACGGCTTGGAACCGCGGTCCTGCACACCGCCGTAAACGGAGCGCATGCGCTCAACTCCAATCGGGCCGTCAACGTAAATTCTGCGCAGCACTGCTGCGGATCGGACATACCACCAGTCTGGATTTTCCGGTGGCATCTCCTTGTGTACTCCCGTCTTGACGAACTCAGCCCACTCGGGTGCTTTAATAACGGACTCATTCTTGAGTTCGTCTGCTACCTTTGCGATGAGTAAGTCTACCGGAATATCAAACACTGTAGTCATTGACAATCCTCACTGTATGCCGCATGTTGGAGACATGCTTCACTGCGGAAATCTTTCCGCAATAGATGACATTAACAGTAGGTATAAATTAGAGTCGTCAGGTAATATATGTTCGCTAGAAAAAAGTGAGGTTATTTCTTTCCCATAAAAGAAGACTTGATCTTGTCACGAGCCGTGAGATTTTTCGGCGGCGTTCGTCGCGAAGGTGCGGTTTCCAGGAACTTTCCTCGGTTTTTAGCACCGAGAACGACCATCCTCCCACGCGCGGCAATGACTTCGGCTGAGACTGTTTTGGCGAGGTCATTTACCTCCTCATTGTTCATGTCGAAACTCGGAAGCCATTTTATTTTGATCACTTTGCGTGCGTCAAGCTGACGACGAACTTCCGCAACTAGATCGTCTGTGTAGCCATTTTTGCCGACCCAGATTGTTGGTTTCAGGGTTTGGATATATGATTCGGTAGTATCTGAGATGTTTTTCACCTTGATTCGGTTTTTTTATTGAGGGGGATACGGGTAACTGCTCCGCAGATACCACACGTATAGATGATCTTCCCATGCTGGACCCGGACTCGGAGATTCTCGCCAGGAATGAAGAAGGCATGACATGACGGGCAGAAGGAACGCCGGTGACATTTTGTTAAACGGACACGTTGTTTCATCGCCATCTCGCGGGCAAGAGAAACATAACGAACGGAAAGGTCAGGTTTGGTTTGTGCCTCTTTTGCACGCTCAAACAAAATATCGATCCGTTCAAGAGCGATTTTTTTTGTGGAGATGCCTTTCTCTGCTTTTTCCATAGGGATTATGCCTTATACAATAGTACCTGTGACCTATTGATTGTTTGCCTCGGGAAGGATTTTCACGCGGCGACCGCAGACTTGCAGACGATCAGCACAAAATAAGGCCACAGCCTCCGGATATGCAAGGTGTTCCTGTTCCAAAATCCGCTCCGATAGAGAAAAATCGTCATCATCATCCCGAACCTCGACCGCCTTTTGTAAAATGATCGGGCCGGAATCAAGACCTTCATCAACAAAATGAACTGTGCATCCAGCAATTTTTACTCCATACTCAATAGCCTGTCGTTGTCCGTGGAGACCGGAAAAAGCAGGGAGAAGGGCCGGATGGATATTGATCATTTTACCGGCAAACTCCCGGGAAATCTCAGAACCGATTATACGCATATATCCCGCACAAACAAAAAGATCAGCCGCAACATCCTGCATAGCAGTAAGAAGATCGCGTTCATATGCCTCTTTGGAGGGATAATCCTTATAGTTCAGAACAATAGCAGGAATTCCGGCAGTATCTGCACGTTCAATTGCATAGGCTTCTTTATTATCCGTCAAAAGAGCCACGATTTCCCCATTGATTTTGCCTTCTGAAAGAGCATCAAGAATCGCCTGGAAATTTGAGCCCCGACCTGATGCAAGTACCGCGATACGCTTCATGATAGTTATGTGTGAGGTAGAGGAATAATTAATCTTCTCTTATAAGAGATACGGCATGATCAATGGGATAACGATCAACAAGATAAGAACATAGGATATCGACCGGCAAATGCTGAATGCCGTTTTCTCATCTTTTCCGCGTCTGACAAACCATGAGCGCAGACTTTCACGGAGCATCTGCCCGCCGTCAAACAACCCGAGCGGCAGAGCATTGAATATTCCGAGCAGGATATTGATCCATGCACACCAGTAAAGGATATGAATGATCTCCCAGAATCCAGTAAACGGAGCGGACAATATTGCCGGATCAGAGGTGTCTACAATCAGGAAGCTCAGTGCATCAGATCCGGCAATCGAGGAGAAGGGCAGGGCCAAAAAGGTCAGGAATGAACCGGCTGCTCCCAGAGGTGAAGAAGGATACATCAATGTGTGAAGAGCATTTGTGATGGCGGATGGTTCAGAGAAGGACACGCCAATAAATCCTGAGTCAGACCCGGTCACAAGAAGATTTTCGGCAAGATCAGGCGGAATAGAAGTGAGAGTAATGTCATAGGTCTGAGGAGTCCCGCGATATTCGCCGTAAAGAGTTATCGTCTGATTTGCCTTTGTCGTTGCAAGAACGGCTGAGATGTCTGCAAGACTGGAGACAGAAGTATTGTCAATAGCAAAAATGATCGTGCCAGGTAGAACGCCTGCTTCATCAGAAGGATAGCCTTCATACACCCCATACACATACGGAGATGTGCCCGGAATAACCAGACCAAGAAGGAGAACTAAGAATAGGAGACATATCCCCCCGACGAGTAGGTTGTTGGTGATCCCTGCCGCATACATTCTCAGTTTTGTTCCAAGCGAAGACTTTGCGATGCCCTCTTCATCAGGTTCGACAAAAGCACCGATCGGGATCACCAGTGAGAGGACACCGGCGGATTTGACTTTGATGTTTTCCACACGGGAAAGAATGCCGTGTCCGAACTCATGGATGATCATCGCAAAAATGAGGGCAAACCATACGGCAAATGTCGAGGGCACATAATCATTTATTCCTGGGATCAGCAGAAGATTCTGCGGCGCGATAGGTTCCTTAGCAATAAAAAAACTCAGGAATGCCGTAAACACAAAGAGCAGGGTGATGACCACACTGCTGATAACGGTTAGGATGACGCCCAGATTTCCATACGCTATCAGAAGACGTTTCCACCGAGAGAATTTGTCAAAGATGCCGGTATGAGTCGTTTTGATCATCAGACATGGACCCATAAATGAGAAGGTGTTTGAGAGAATATGGTATTTTATAATGGCAAAGCATATACACGCATAAATCATCACTGCAGTGAGTACCGGAATAAGCCAGCCTAAATCCATTCTATACTTATTGGAAGTGAGATAATTAAGAGGTTGCTTAGAAGAAGTCGGACAACCCGGTATGTGAGGATCGGTTGATGATATCCTGTGTGGTCTGCCAGGATCTCCGGGCGCAAGCGGGAGCTTCGCCGTGCGTTTGTATATACTCCGTGAGAAAGGCTATCGTGAGAGCATCTGAAGGATATCCACTCCCGATCTCGCCGTACTCTGTCTTTAGTTCAGCAATACATCGATCGCGGGTAACTTTCGCCACAATACTTGCCGCCCCTACAACGGGGAATTTTGCGTCTGCTTTGTGTTCTGAACGGACCTCTGCAGAGTGGCCGCTCAGTCGAAGAACAGTCTCACCAAAACGCTTTGCGTTTATATCGCATGCATCAAGATAGATGAAATCAGCGTGAAGAGCGCGGACAACTTCTGCATGGCATGATTCGGTGAATGCATTCATCGTGCCCTCGCGTGAATCGATTTCGAGGGGGCTTCGCACGACTGTATATATTTGCCAGGAGGCAATGATCTCTTCAAACAGGCTCTCGCGTTTTTTCGGCGTGAGTTTTTTGGAGTCTTTGATACCCAGCGTCTCCAATTCAGAAGGATCCGAAATAAGAACGCCTGCGGTGACCATCGGACCAAGCACCGGACCCTTTCCTGCCTCATCGACTCCGCAGATTGTCATCGAATACGTATATTTCAGGGAATAGATATAATACCATCTGACAGCATACGATTTTCTATGTATCTCATCATCGTTGGTCTGGGTGGAATAGGAAGAAGTCTTGCCGGGATTGCGTCGGAGAACGGGCACAGTGTTGTGGTAATCGACAGGGATGAGGACCGGTGTGCGGATATCCTGTCCCAGCATGACCTCCTGGCGATCGCCGGAAATGCAACTAATAAAGCAATTTTAGAGGATGCAGGGGTCGAGCGAGCAGATGCACTTGTGGCGACCACTAGCGATGATGCACTGAATCTTATGGCCTGCTGGCTTGCAAAAAAATACGCGGTGAAGACCCTCGTTTCAATCGTGAACCAGAAGGAACATTCTGATCTGTTCAAAGAAGTTGGCGTCCGGATCAGTGAAAACCCGGATGAGATCGTTGCACGCAGTCTCTATCTCTGGTCAGAAAATCCAGACACACAGCTTCTTGCATCGATAGAAGGCGGGAGCATCTTTGAGGTCACCGCAAGTGACGGAGCAAAAGGCGTGAACAAGACGGTCAAAGACGTATCTGATATGAAAGATATGCTCTATATTGCGATAAGAAGAGGCGGAAAACTAATCATTCCAAGCGGGAACGTTACATTTATGCCTGGTGATGTGATCACCGTATTTACCAAGAAAGAGTCGGAAGGCAGGTCTGTAGAGTATATGGACGAACTCTTTCATTAAATATTATCATACTATTTTTGAAAAAGAGAGTTTCATAGAGGAGAGAAAACTCCTCAAAAATTATACGGCTTATCCAAGTTCATCCCAGCCGCCTCTCCGTCTTCTAATGAATATTATTGCACCGAAAACAACTACTATCGCAACAACGATCACAATTATGATCGGCAGGATACTGCCCAAGGCAGCAAACGGTGAGGCATAGGCCTCTTCCAGATAAGCATTTCCTTCAGAGACAGCCTCTTCCGATGCCTTAATGTTCTCATCAACATCTGGTGAACCGCCCGCATTATAAGAAAGTGCAGCTACATCATAGGTATTTTTAATGCCCTGATTGGTCGTTGCGAGCAGTTTTGCTTCGGTATCCCAGCTTTTTCCATATAGTTCGGTGACGATGAGATCGGCAGCGTCCGTATTTGCTTTGATAGCAGTCAGACCGGCAAGAGAAAGAGCTTTTTCAGCAGTAGTTAATGCAGTAGTCGCAACTTCGAGTTTTTGGTTAGCAACTGCAATATTGGCAGTTCCGGCAGATTCCGCGGCTGCAAGCGCGGTTTTAGCGATTTGCAAATCCGTGATCACAGAAGAAACGTCAATCCCGTACGTTGTGTAGATAGTAATGCGTGATTCAAGAGATGTGATTTGTTCTTCAGCAGCAGTCACCATCCCGGAAAAATCATCGGGATTATAAACCGTCTGGGAGGGTGAAGAGTAGGTAGAATAACCTCTCGCAGCTGCCGTGCCGGAATTTTCATCGATCTTCAGGATAGTAACAGACTGACCTTTCAAACTATCTGGAATAATGCCGCTAAGAGCTATATACAATGTTACCGGTTGGTCATAATCCAGAACAAAACCGGATATAGTATATGCGAAACTCGTGGAGGAGAAAGTCGTAATCAAGGAATCTTCGCTGGTTTGATTATTTACAACCGTACCCTTGTATACATAGACAGTCCAAAGCGTTGAGTCTCGAAGCGCAGTGGTCAATTTAAGAGATCCAGACGTACTGATACTGTTTATTGGGATCACAATGGTCATTGATGCAGTGACCGCTTCCTCGGGACTCAAAGAGCCCGAAGAGTCCACAACAGCCCCATTCGTATACGTGAATGCAGATGCGGTACCAATTAATGTTGCACAAACCAGAAGTGCCAATAATACATACGTGATTTTTTTCATACTATCCTCTCACTCAAACAAGGGATCTATCCCATCCTCAAACATTGACGAAGTAGCCCGCTCACGAGATCTAACAACCTCTTCCTTTGCTTCCTTTGCAAGTTCCATCAGTTCACGGATACGCGGGGCGTTACCGATCGTTGCAAGCAGAACGACCGCGGCAACATAACCACTGTCAACAGGATAATCACCGCCGCGAACCTCGACACCGGCAATATTCTCTTCGACCCAGCTCTTGGATTTCTCCACACCTTTGCGGTCAAGCTCTGTCGGTGGACCGGCAACAAGAACGAGAGCGCGTTCTGCAGTTGAGTAATCACAGGGGAGGGTCAAACGTCCAAGCATGGCACGGCGGACAAGACCTATGATTTTCGCAGATTTATCCTCGGTTGACGTGATATCGACATGGGGTTCCTGCCTCTTGTCCTTCTTACCAAGGAGGCCGCCAAGAAGGCCGCCACTTGATTTGGATGAGGATTTTCCGCCCCTTGGAAGAGTCTCACTGATGGCATAACCAACCGAAGAGATACCGCCGCCGCGCAGCGTGTTGATGATTTCACTGGAGTCAACAACCATCTCTCCAACACCGAACTTGTTGACCTCGCCGGCACGGAAAAGAACACCAAATCTGCGAACGATCTCCTCGTTGAGCCGGTCGAAGGCACTCTTCACACTCTCGCCGTCATTCTTCCATGCACTGTTGTCAAAGACGATAACGTTGTCCGCCTCATTTACAAGAGTGGATAAACTCCGGGCGGCATTCAAGGAGTAGAGACGTCCTTCTTCAGGAGCAGGGATGATACCAAGTGCATAGACCGGTTCACGGTATATACGCTTTAAATGACGGCATAGAACAGGAGCCCCACCAGAACCAGTTCCACCGCCAAGACCCGCACAAACGACAAATGCATCAACATCATGAGTACCGCGTTTGTCGATCGCATTGATGATCGTATCAATCTCATCCGCTGCCACCTTGGCACCGGTCACGTTATCAGTTCCAACACCGTGACCTTTGACCATTGTCTGGCCAATGAGGAGACGATCCTCCATGGGGATGTACTTCACACCCATCAGATCGGTCCGGGCAGTATTGATTACAATACCCCGGAAACTCGTGGATCCTAACTTTCGGTCCTGTGCCAGGAACATATCCACGATCTTTCCTCCTGCTTGTCCAAATCCTATAAAAAATACTCGCATTTACTGTAGACACCTTTAATTGTGTTATATATGTCAGTCATGGAATATATATGACTTGCATACTATATGACGACGTGTGCCAAAAACTTTCTTATCATACAAAGCTATCATATAGTACAATGAAGATAGGGATTCTTGGCTCAGGACTCGCAGGTTTGTCAGCTGCACTACAACTTGCTGATAAATTTGAGGTTGTCATTTTTGAAAAAAATGACAGCCCCGGCGGGTGTATGTCCTCCCTTACCTACAACAATACCTATACTCTGGAAACACTCTACCACCACTGTTTTTCCGGAGATACAAAACTGTTTTCCCTTCTGGAGGATCTTGATCTAAAATCCGACATGATCTGGCTGAAAGGTTCAACCGGCTATTACATGGGTGGCAAACTTCACCCGCTCACAACCCCGTTAGAGATTCTCCGCTATCCATGCCTCACATTTTTCCAGAAACTCAGGCTCGGACTCTTCGTCATCAGTTCACGAAAGATCGACCTCTCGCAACTTGACAAAGTAACGGCAAAAGAGTATCTATTTGAGAGGGTAGGAGAGGATATATATAATGCGTTCTTTGCTCCTCTGCTCACAAGTAAATTCGGTTCAATGAAGGATGATGTATCGGCCGCCTGGCTAATGAGCAGGATTGCCATCCGCTCGGACAGAGGTACAGAAGGAGAGCGGCTCGGATATCTGAAAGGTGGTTGGCACAGACTCATTGATGCGATGTGCGACAGACTCAAGGAGATGGGGGCAGAAATCAGACTCAGCACACCGGTGATCACGCTTATCCGGGAGAATGAAAAGTGGCTGATCAACGGCGAGGAGTGTGATGCGGTCATTTCAACACTGCCGCCGCAGATAACAAACTCGCTCATGGGAAATACTTCTGACAAACTCCCTGATTTAATGTATCAGGGAGCGGCATGTATGACCTTAGGTCTTGCCAGTGATCCGACAAACGGGATCTACTGGACCAATATGGGAGACCCGGCACCCTACGGAGCAGTGGTCACCCACACGAATTTTGTTCCGTTCGAATGGTACGGCGAACATGTGGTGTATCTTGCATCCTACTTCAAAGATGAGCCGGAAGACGAACTGAAAGACCGGATGATTGATGACTTCTGCAAACGTTTCTCTATAGAGATCAGTGAGATCCATCACACAGACCTGTACATCGACAGGTTTGCCGGTCCTGTGTACGTAACAGGATATAAAGATACCATCCCTCCGACCGATCTCGGAAACAATCTGTTCATCTCAGGAATGTTTTCCCCGGAAAACTATCCGGAAAGAACTATGGAGGGATCAATATCAGCGGGTCTCAATGCTGCAAAATTAGTAGAGGAGAATAATCGTTGACAGACGTATTCGTCACCGCAGTCCTTCCCGTCTTCAATGATGTGGAAGCTTTGAAGACCGCCATTCCTACATCCATTGAAGCACTCGAAGCGTACGGAAAATCTTTCGAGCTGATCATCGCAGAGGATGGCAGCACCGATGGAAGTCGGGAATACGTGGAGGAATGGAAAAGAAAAGATCCGCGGGTCAGATTGCTTCACTCTGATGAGAGGCAGGGAAGAGGCAGGGCACTGAACCGTGCTCTTGCAGAATCTAAGGGAGAGATATTCTGTTACTATGATGTCGACCTGGCGACTGACATAAGACACCTCGCAGAACTTCTTGGACATATCGAGGAGGGAGCAGATGTGGCAACCGGTTCACGCCTGATGAAAGACAGCAATATCATCAGAAGCGGCGACCGGGAGATCGCCAGCAGAGGCTATAATTTTCTGGTCAGATTGTTCCTTGGAAGTAAACTCAATGACCATCAGTGCGGATTCAAAGCCTATAAATCCGCTGTTCTCCGGGAAATAGTGCCGAAAATCCAGGCACCTCACTGGTTCTGGGATACAGAGTCACTCGTTCTTGCACAAAAAGAGGGGCTCCGTGTAGACGAATTCCCGGTCGTTTGGACGCAGGGTCCGGGAACTACCGTCAGATTCAAAGATGTGAGCAATATGGGTAAAGACATCCTGAAGATGTGGTGGAGACTGCATGTGGAAAAAAGTTAGTGCCGTTGTTATACCAACAGTGATTGCCGTTGCATTACTGGGTTACATGCTGTTGCGGGTTTGGTATGAACTGCAGAGAAATCTCGAAAGCATTCTTGAGTCCCTGGTCTCGACCTGGTTGATCGCAGCAGTAGGCATATGTGTTCTTGCATGGTTTCTCCGCGGGTTTCGATACAAATATATCATTAAGCGTCTCGGAACAGAAATCGGGATTATCTTCTCCACGGCATGTATCTACGTATCCCAGACAGCAAACCTGATCATTCCTGCCCGTCTCGGCGACGTTGTCAGGATGTTCATTCTCAAACATGAGAAGGACATGCCCTACACAAACGGATTCACTTCACTTATCGTTGAACGAGTGTATGACATTCTCGTACTGGCAGTTCTCGGGCTGTGTTCTCTGCCGTTTTTGATCAGTCTGATCCCCGCGGATTGTGGATGGTTGGTCTGGCTGATCGTCTTTATACTGATCGCCGGAATTGTGGGGATCATCATTCTCCTTCTTGCCAAATGGATGCATGCAGAGAACAAGATTCTGAAAAAAATCCTGGAGGTTTTTGCACAGTTCAGACAGGTCTCTTCCACAATAGCTTCTCTAGGTATTCTTTCGGGAACTTCCGTGGTGATCTGGATGATGGATGTTCTCGTTTGTTATCTTGTCTGCATGATGTTTGCCGCCGATATTCCATTCATGCTAGTTCTTCTGGCGATCATTATCGGAAATCTCATAAAAGCTGTACCGATCACGCCGGGCGGGATAGGGACCTACGAGGCAGCTCTTGCCATAGTTTTTGAAATAGGCGGCGTTGCGTCATTTACCGCGTTCCTTATCGCGGTTATAGATCACCTGATAAAAAACCTCGTAACACTCGTCGGAGGACTGATTTCCCTGTATTACTTCGGTGACTGGTCGAGGTCTCTATTTAAGAGACTCTTCAAAGAAGACACGAAAAAACTCAAAGAGGAAAAAATAATCTCTGAGATTATGCCCCAAGAATAGAGAGATATTTATGGTTGCTCCGAACGGTAAAATACTGGAAAGGTGTGTGATAAATGTTCTCTAAAGATATGACCATAGATGAGTTTTACAGGTGTATACATCCAGCCGGACGCTGATCTCTGGAATATCCCAAAACACATCAGAGAGTATAATGAAGATTATACCCTTTATCTACGGCAGTACTCACCATATCCCTTGTGGCTCTGCGAGACAGGGATCTATGTAGTCTGATCTGGAAAAATACGGCACAAAATATCTCATCGGCGAGATAGAAGTACGAGGTGAACACCCCGGATAGTTGCCGGATCAAGATAGGTTCATCGGATAGTAGCATTATTTATAATAGAGGGAAGAACTAATTTATAGAACATCCCATAGGCAACCTGATCCTCCATGATCTCAATCGAATCGCAGATACTCACAGCCATCCTCTGGCTCATCGTCATAAAATTCTGCCAGATCACCATCTATCCGTATCTCAAACCGGCACTTGGAACGATTTCTTACGGACTTGCATATCCTATCGGGATTCTCCTATTGACGATCGGATCATGGTATCTCGGTCTGGCAGGTCTGCCGGTTCAGCTCGTTCTGATACTTTTCGCCTTACTTGGAGGGGTGGCTTTCTACAAAAGGCAGTATGAACGGGCCGATCTAAAAAGTATGGTTCGCTGGGACATGATTTTCCTTTCTGCGTTCGCATTACTCCTGATCGTTCGGTGGTTCTCTCCAGGAATCATCTCGTCCGGCGAGAAATTCATGGATGCAGCATTCCTTGGCAGCATAATGCTTGACCCAACAGTCACACCGTTTGATCCCTGGTTTGCCGGGGAAACCCTCAACATCTACTATTACCTCGGATACTGGATGATGGGAGTTCTAGGTATTCTCGCTCTGGGAACAAGCACCGTGGTCTTCAATCTAATGCTTCCAACGGTGTTTGCCCTGGCAGCAGTTTCAGCCTATGAAATTGGAGTTCTCCTTCTGAAACGCCACCAGTGGGTCCCGATGCTGGTATTGATCATACCGAATGCAGCGCTGATATGGTATGCATTCACAGGCAGTGGAGCCATTGATGCCTGGTGGGCATCAACCAGAGTGATTGGTGAAGGAACAACGATCAATGAATACCCTCTATTCTCCTTTTTATGGGGCGACCCCCATGCACATCTTCTCGCGTGTTTTAATCAGCTGGTGTTTATCTGCCTGCTTGCAGTGATGATAACCAGATGGCAGTATCTAAAGGGCTGGGGAAAATACCTTCTGATCTGTCTTCTCTCTCTATCTCTCGACACAATGCCGGCTATGAACTCATGGGATGTGATAATCTACGCCGGGGCGTATCTCGTCGTTGCGTTTATGGTATGGTGGAAATTCGACCGGCATCAGTTTAGAAAACTTCTGCCGTTTGTACTTGTGCCGGTACTTTCCATCCTATCTTATGCTCCGTTTTTGTATCAGATGCTCACGACAGGCGGATCAAGCATTGAGGGGTTTTTCCTAGTAACGACACCATCTCCCATCATTGAATTTCTCGGGGTGTATCTGTTTTTCCTGGTGATTTTTGTCATCTATGGAATTTCTGTTCTGAAAAAATATCCCTGGCTAATTGTACTCCCGATCATACTCGGTCTGGTCGGCTACGCATCTTTAGGAGTGGCACTCTTCTGCATCATTCTTTTTCTCGCAAAAAAAGAGTGGCTCCCAGAGATTATCTTCGGCGTGATCGGACTTGCTATCCTGGTGTTTCTCGAAATGTTCTATCTCAAGGATTACATGGGCGATACATACTACCGAATGAACACCGTCTTCAAGTTCGGATTTTGTGCCTGGTTCTTCCTTGGGATCTCATCACTGCTGATTCTAGGGAACTGGTTCCGGAATCGGTTTTCTACTGTGAATCCCAGGAAGGCATGGGATGCAGCATGTGTGGTGTTCATCTGTCTTGCAGGAATCTTTGTTGTCGGTGGTATCAATCTAGGCTATCCCGGGGGAACTCTGGATGGAGAAGCGTGGCTTGCAGTATCACATCCTGCAGACTATCAGGGAATAGAATACCTGCAGGGTATAGCAGACCCTTCGATTATAGTAGTCGAAGCAGCAGGAACATCCTACACGTACGGATCCAGGGTATCGGCGATGACCGGTTTATCCACAATCATCGGATGGACCGGACATGAAGTTGGATGGAGGAGCGGTATAGGAGATGTTTCTACAAGGATGGCAGATGTACGTGCGATCTATGAGGATCCGACCAAAACGATTAGCCTGATGAAGAAGTACGGAGCAACGTACCTGTTTGTCGGAGAGGTGGAACAGGAGATGTACACAATCAATCTTCCTCTGGAAGATCTCGTGAATGTATTCTCATCAGACAGTGTAGATATTTATCAAATCAGGTAATACCATATAACACATTGGCAGATATACCATTCATCAGTGTCGTGATTCCCGTCTACAATGATGCGGAAGGGCTAAAACGTGCCGTACCTGAATCAATACGTGTACTGGAGAGTCTAGGAGATTCTTTTGAGATACTCATCGTTGAGGATGCAAGCACTGATGGAAGTCTGGAGACCGCAAACAATTTTGCAACTGAAGAAACCCGTATTCGAGTAAATCACAGTGAAGCAAGAAGAGGGAAAGGAGGTGCTCTTTCAGATGCGTTAGCAGATTCACGCGGACATATATTCTGTTTTTACGATGTAGAGCTATCAACTGATCTGAAACATCTTGCGGAGATGATTTTACGAATCAGGAACGGAGATGATGTCGTGATCGGTTCACGCAGGATTAAGGGCAGTGATGTCGTCAGATCCGATAAACGGGAGCTAGCAAGCAGAGGTTATAATACACTGATAACAATCTTACTTGGCAGCAAAATAACAGATCACCAATGCGGATTTAAGGCATTTAAAAAAGAGAAACTTGAGGCGCTCGTGCCATATGTTAAAGCGCGGGGCTGGACATGGGATACCGAAGTCCTGACTCTGACCGAACTCTGTCATTACACTATATCTGAAATACCTGTCGTATGGAGACAAGGTAAAAAGACCAGCATCAGGCAAAAAGACATTATTTCAATGGGCTGGGGTGTCCTGAAACTCGCCTGTCGTCTGCGTATTCTGAGAAGATACCCGAAAGTGAACTGAACTCTCAAGGGGTTTGTCATCCATATCTTTATCTCAAATTCAGACCCATAAATATAGTTACGCCAGCATCGGTTACCCCGTACGGGGGGAACAAATCGGGATTTTCCTGAGACTGTTTTGTACCTACTAGTATGACCGCTGATGAGCGATGACAGAGGGTAAAACCTCTCGAGTGAAGTGAGTAATTATGGCAAAGATTTACCAGAAGTTTGAAGTTCCCGAAGAACTTCAGAACAAAGCACTTGAAGCTCTTGAGCTTGCACGTGACACCGGAAAGATTAAGAAAGGCGCAAACGAAGCAACTAAGGCCGTCGAGCGTGGAATTGCAGCTCTCGTCTTAATCGGCGCAGATGTTACACCCGAAGAGATCGTCATGCACATCCCCGGACTTGCAGACGAGAAAGAAATTCCGTTTGTTTTCATCAACAAGCAGGCAGACATCGGAGCCGCATGCGGCCTTGACGTCGGATGCACTGCAGTAGCAATCGTTAAAGTCGGCAAAGGCAAAGAGCTCGTAGGAGATCTTGCCGGTCAGATCAAGGCACTGAGAGGATAATTCCATGCCTGATGATGCAACGCCAGCAGAAGTTATTGAGGTCATCGGCCTTACGGGTATGCACGGAGAGGCATCCCAGATAAAATGCCGTGTCCTTGATGGCTCGAACAAGGGGCGTATCATTACCCGTAACACTTTCGGACCTATCCGTGAGGGTGACATTCTGATGCTCCTTGAAACGGAACGCGAAGCAAAGAAACTTTCCAGACGGTGAGTAAAATGGTGGATACATATACCTGCAGTTACTGTGGAAAGCAGCTTGAACCCGGAACCGGGAAGCTCTTTGTTAGAAAAGATGGCGCAGTTTTCTATTTCTGCTCATCCAAATGCCAGAGCAACTATAAACTCGGCAGAATTCCCAGACGTGTAGCCTGGACCGCAGCAGGTCGCAAGGCACGCGGTAAGGAGTGATTTAATCTATGGAACGCACCTTTGTGATGATCAAACCCGACGGCGTCCAGCGTGGACTTGTCGGCGAGATTCTGTCACGCTTTGAAAACAAGGGATTCAAAATTGTCGCCGGAAAATTCGACGTTCTTGCAGAATTTATTGTTGACAAGCACTATGAGGAACACCTCGCAAAATCGTTTTACCCAAGCATGAGAGCATACATTATGGGTGGACCGGTCTTCCGCTTTGTCCTCGAAGGTGACAATGTTGTTGCAACGGTTCGGAAAATGAACGGTGCAACCAACCCGACAGAAGCTAACCCCGGAACGATCCGTGGAGATTATGCTCTGTCAATTGGTAAAAATGTCATTCATGCGGCAGACTCTCCCGAGAGTGCAGCCCGCGAGATCGGCATTCACTTTACTCCGACCGAACTTGTCTCTTATAATAAGATCGACGCGTCCGAGCTTTACGAGTAATACCATAATAATTGAGAAATTATCTCAACCAATCTTTTTTGCGTTAATGTAATCAATGGTTTGACGAATGAAGAGGAAAATCACTTCATTGATTCAGTTGCAAGCCGGAATTATTGAAAAAAAGAGAGTTAACTTCGCAGAAAGTCGTATGCTGAAAGAAGGGCTTTTACTCCTTCGCCAACTGACGACGCGATCTGTTTAGCTTTGATGGAAGATGCATCCCCTGCTACAAAAAAACCAGGAACATTCGTATTGCAGTCAATATCAACAATGATCTCTTTATTCGGATTCATGGCTGCAAGACCTTCGAAGATCGAGGTGTTCGGATCAAGACCGATCCCAAGGAAGACACCGTCAACAGGAAGTTTTTCTTCACCTTTCCCGAGAAGTGCAGAGACCCCGCCCATCTTTTTCAGAACCACATACTCAAGAAACTGGCCTCCTCCAAACTCGGATATGGTATATCCTTTATGCAGAACCACATTTTTCTTTGTTTTGAGCCGGTCGATCAATACCTTGTCCGCCTTGAGGTGACTGCGGACAATCAAATGGATCGTTGATGCAATATCACTCAGTTCAATTGCCATATCAACAGCGGTGTTTCCTCCACCAAGGATCCCGACAACTTTATTTTTGTACAATGGACCGTCACAGGTGGTACAGATCGCAACCCCTTTCCCAAGATACTCAGTCTCGCCTTTCGCTCCGGAGAGACGTGGAGACCTTCCAGTAGCCGCTATGACTACCTTTGCAGTGTAATGACCCTCGTTGAGCGTTTCGATGAAAAATATATCGCCGGTTTTGGAAATACTGGTCACGACATCCTCAACAAAAACCCCTCCGGATTTTACCGTATGATCATAGATTTTTTTCATCAGTTCTGCGCCGGAAATATCAGGGACACCGGGATAGTTTTCTACGACATAACTCTGGTTCACCATCCCCCCTATTGCACCGGTTATCACAATCATATCCATGCCTTTTCGGGCGCCATACATAGCAGCAGAAAGACCGCCAGCTCCCGCACCGATCACCACCAGATTGTGATTTGCAGAAATCCCCGGAGTTTTCTTCACCGAAATCGGAGCACCAAGAAGTTCCATGACTTTTTTCGAGTCATCACCTACAACGATCTTTTCGCCGTCGATGACCGTGACCGGGACACCTCTCTGACCGGAGATCTTGATCATTTCAGCTGCGGCTTTTTGATCCTCACCCACATCAATATTGGTGTAGGATATATGCTGATTATCAAGGAGCGTTTTCAATGCTTTACAGTGAGGACAACCCGAAAGCGAGTACACAACCACTTCATGTAACATAGCAATGAGTCTGATCTCAAAGGATTAAAACTATTGGTTCTGGATAAAAACTCTGTGCAGAAAAGAGAGGGAGAGTTAATGATATTTTTTGATTTTCATGGTGTCTGAAGAGACGAGAGCCTCATCCATATCCAGCGGAGTTACTGTGTCGATTTTTTTCACACCGATCGCGTGAATGACATAATCTCCTACAAAAGCATATCGTTTGACGACCATACCAACAACTTCAATGCTGTCCCCCACACGAATATCAATATCCAGCGGGGATGAACGCTGGGCAATGACCGTTCCGGATCCGTCAAAGATTTTATAGCCCGGACGATTGATGAATTTACCCTTCAAACCCTGAACGACACCTTCAACACGGACTGCCTTGCCCTCCATCGTGCGACCGATCTGTTTTATCCTACAGGGTTTTGCTTCAGCTTCGTATTCCGGGAGAAGTTTGGCATACTGCTTGCCGACACTGTAACTGTTCACCAGAGGAATCACGAACAAACACAGAGAGAGCGGAATTCCCCAGTAGAGAAACGTGCTGTCGCCAGTTGCGATAAATGACCAGACAAAGAGTGCGAGGAAAAATATGACAACAATATAGTGCATTGGGGCCAAGCTGATTTTTACGCCTTTTATTTTCATGAGAGACACCGATCTTTAGTGATATTGATATTTCTTAGGTTAAATATATGCATGTCTTGCAACACAGAAAAAAGAAAGAGATGGTTTAGATAAGAGGCGCAGTTAAATACGCCGGGCTTATCTTATTTGGTTTCACAAAGTGCACAGATTTCTGACCTGTAGCAGTAGTAGTAGACGATTGCCATGAAGATGACAGCACCAACGATGTTACCAAGGGTTGCCCAGATAATGTTGTTCGTCCACATGCCGACCCAGTTCAGATTGTCTACAGTGTTTCCGGTGAATCCGTTTGTAATGATCGCAGCAGGGATGAAGTACATGTTTGCAACACAGTGTTCAAATCCTGAGGCAACGAAAGCCATGATCGGAAACCAGATAGCAACGATCTTGCCGATTACATCATCAGCTGCGAGGCCAAGGAAGAGTGCCAGGCAGACGAGCCAGTTACAAAGGATAGCTTTGAAGAAGCAGGAGAGAATACCCATTGCTCCAGTATAGGAAACTTTGGCGGATCCAATGGCAATTGCACGGAGACCAAAGGCGGTTACCATTGCAACACCTGCTGCGCTCCAGGAAGTGTATGGACCATAGGCCATGAGAAATGCCATGAAGAGAGATCCAATAAGGTTACCGATGTAAACAACAACCCAGAGATAAGCGAGTCTGCCAATGCCGACATGACCCTGAAGGACTGCCATTGGGGAAAACATTGCGTCGCCGGTAAAGAGTTCTGCACCGGTTAAGACGATGATAATTAAACCGATCGGGAAAAGAGCACCGGTAACGACCTGGCTGATACCTGCACCGAATACTGCGGAGACTCCGGTTGATCCAACTGTTGCAAGGGCAGCACCCATTGCAATATATGCACCAGCAAGAAACGCACGAACCAGCATATTGAATGCTGGAAGGTTGCATTTTGTTTTGCCGGCCTTTCCAATTGTGACGCATACCTGCGCCGGACTGAATGTGACCATAAATAAACACCTCACAATCCGGTCGGGAAATACCCTACCGGGTTGCGTTATTTTCTGATTTGAGTAGTTTCTATTTAAATCATACCAATTGACATGATTATTCATGATAATTTCTGACTGAGTTTTAAGATATTTATTAACTAACGATTATATATTATTTTAATTAATTAACCAAAAATTATTAACTGACCCTGTTTTCTTGAATGCGCGGAGATAGGAGAAAAATACGTAAGCGCCAATTATAAGATCGAAACATAAACTATATAATGTACAACAATATTGCTTCAACAAATACACAAATAATGTAAGATATCTTCACAAAAAAACATCTATTTATCCAAAATAATTGAGCATCATTCAGGTCTCAGCCCTTTAGAAAAAGTACTCGAAATATGACCGTTCACTAAAGGGAAGATATAGGACAAAACTGATATTTATGCCTATTATTTTTCATCAGATCACTAAATCGTTGATGATAAGAATATGTTTGGTCGGAAGGGATAGACTTCGTACATGATTGATAGAAAAAAGATAGTTTGGATAATATGCAGCGTAATACGCTGACCATATCTTATGTTGTTTCACGCAATGCACAGATCTCCGACTTGTAACAGTAATAATAGACGATCGCCATGAAGACAACCGCACCAACGATGTTGCCAAGTGTTGTCCAGATGATGTTGTTTGTCCACATACCCGCCCAATTCAAATTTGTGACGGTATTCCCGGTAAAGCCGTTTGTAATGATTGCAGCAGGGATGAAGAACATGTTTGCAACACAGTGTTCAAATCCTGAGGTCGCAAAAGCCATGATAGGAAACCAGAGAGCAGCTATCTTAGATATCACATCATCCGCGGCAAGACCAAGGAACAAAGCAAGACAAACAAGCCAATTACAAAGGATTCCTTTAAAGAAGCAGGAGAGAAGACCCATCGTTCCGGTGTAGGCAACTTTGGCGGAGCCTATCTTGATCGCACGAAGGCAAAAGGTCGTTACCGTCACGACGCCGGCAGCATCCCATGAGGAATAAGGACCGTAACTGACAAGAAATTCCATGAATACTAATCCGATAAGATTCCCGATGTAAACGATGACTCACAAATAAACGAGTTTCCAGATACCTATATGGCCCTGAAGCATCGACATAGGAGCGAACATTGCATCGCCGGTAAAAAGCTCAGCTCCGGTGAAGACGACGAGCATTAACCCAACCGGGAAAACAGCACCAACGATCAATTGAGAGATACCCGGACCGAAATTGGTTGCGACGTCGGTCGAACTAACTGTTGCAAGCGTAGCACCCATTGCGACATAGGCGCCGGCAAGAAACGCACGAACCAGCATATTCAATGCCGGAAGACTAGTTTTAGATATACCAGCTGTTCCAATTTTCACGCATACCTGCGCAGGACTGAATGTAACCATAAATGTACCCCTTCACAATTCAGTCGAAAAACCCAATGTGACGTGTTTATACTCATTAGGCAGGAACAGATATATCAATCATTCTTTTTGACATGATTAATCGTGATAGATTCTGATCATCTGATTTTCACCAAATCCCCGCGATATTATATCTTATGTGCAGGTATCTTACGCTAACATTAAGCGTTTGGAAAAACCACTCCATATGAATGAAAAGTGGATACAACAGAATAATACTCATGATTGCTGAGGGACGCGCATGAGATTTCTCAAACTAGTATCAGTCGGGGAGGCAGAAAAAACTCTCCTTTCACTGGCAAAACTCCTTCCAACTGAACATATCTCTTTGGATAATGCCTCGGGAAGAATTTTAGCAGAACTCGTTTGTTCCCCGGCAGATATTCCCGGATTTAACAGTTCGGTAAAAGACGGTTATGCTGTACGATCCAAAGACACGCTTGGAGCCGGCGAACTGCGTCCAAACCTTCTCCAGCTAGTTGGAAAAATAGCCATGGGCGAAAACAACTCAGGCAGTATTGGGGAGAAAGAGGCAAAATATATTCCAACCGGGGGTGTTATGCCAGACGAGGCCGATGCAGTCATAATGCAGGAGCAGGTCGAACTTGCAGGGACAACACTACTCGTCAAAGGAGCAGTGAATCCGGGACTTGATGTGCTGAAATACAATGAAGATTTCTCAAAAGGTGAAGAAGTATTCTCAGTAGGTCACATCATCACGGCACAGACGGCCGGCGTTCTCGCTGCATTTGGACTCGATCCGGTTCTTGTCAGGAAACGCCCGCGGGTTGGAATAATCTCAACCGGAAATGAACTGATTGCCCCGGCAAACACACCCGAAATCGGACAAATTCGCGATACGAATACCTCTCTTTTACGGGCATTCATGACAGAGCAGGGAGCAGAGCCGGTATTCTATGGGATCATCAGGGACGAAGCTGAGGCATTGCAGCCGGTACTTGCCAAAGCAGCAGCAGAATGTGATATGGTCATCCTGTCGGGAGGCAGCTCCAAGGATGAACGGGATGTGACCGCAGGCGTTATCAAAACCCTGGGAAAAGTCCATGTTCACGGCGTCTCGGTTTCCCCGGGAAAACCCACCATCATAGGAAGTATACATGATGTTCCTGTTTTGGGTCTTCCCGGAAACCCGACATCAACATATATGATTTCAACACTCTTCGTAGCCCCCCTGCTCATAAAAATGACCGGGGCAAACCGGAAAATTCGGAGCATCATAGCCCGCATCTCAACAAGTTTCCCCTCGGAAAAAGGGAGAGTCGATCTCATCAGAGTGAAACTTCTCTCAAACGGTGAGATCGAACCAGTTCTTGGAAAATCCGGTTTATTAAATACCCTCGTCAAAAGTGACGGGTATATCAAAGTCCCCGCAGGACTCGACGGATATGAACCGGGAGAAGTTGTGGAGGTATACTTATGGTAAAACGCTATCTTGACCAGATCACTCTAGAAAAAGCGGTCGAAATAATCAAAAACATCCCGCCCGTCATCGGATCGAGACATCTCCCCCTCATCGATGCCTGCGGTCATATCCTCGCAGAATCCTTATATGCCAAATACTCTGTACCGGAAGTGCCGACATCGGCGATGGACGGATTTGCAATTCAGTCTCAAGAGACCTCATCGGCCGGCGACCAGAATCCGGTAACGCTCACGAACTTTGAGCGGGTCAACACAGGAAATGTCATTGCAAAAGGATTTGACGCGGTGATAAAGGTCGAAGATGCCTGGTTTGACGAACAGGATCTGCACAAGATCATCATTCGAAAAAGTATCAATCCGGGAACAAACATCCGACCTCCGGGCGAGGATATCAAAAAAGATCAACTGATCCTCCCGTCAGGCACGAAGATCCTTCCGTTCAATATCGGAGCGATCGCTGCGTATGGTTTTACCTCAGTCAAGGTCAAACGGATCTTAATCGGGATCATCCCTACCGGAACAGAACTGATCATGCCGGGGACACGGCCTGCCCCAGGTCAGGTTGTTGAGAGCAATACATTAATGGCAGAAGTATATCTGCGGCAGTTTGGCGCCGACGTCATCAGATATCCTCCGGTAACAGACAATAAGGTACTCATTCGGGGAGCTTTGGAAAAAGCCGTTGACGAATGTGATATCATTATCATCTCCGCAGGTTCGTCAGCCGGAACAAAGGATTTCACAGCATCGGTGATCTCCGAGATAGGGGAACTGCTGTTCCACGGCATTTCTGTGAAACCGGGAAAACCCGCAATGGTCGGGATCATCAATAAAAAACCGATCTTCGGTCTTCCGGGATACCCGCTGGCCGCTCAGACGATACTAAGAGTACTCGTTTCAGTACTGATCGAAAACTGGGGATGGAGCGGACCTGAGCAGAAAACCGTCCCGATCGTTCTTGGTTCCCCGGTCACATCCGACGGAGGAGTTGATGAATTCAGCCTCTATGCCGCTGGGCGTATCGGAGACCATTATACAGCGATCCCTCTCTCCAGAGGGGCAAGTGTACAAATGACCGGTGTCCGAAGCAACTGTATTGTACAGATTCCCCTCGGGGTCGAAGGATACGAAACAGGCGAAGTAGTAGATGCGCTGCTGCTGGTTGAAAAAGAAGAACTTGATCAGACAGTCCTCATTTGCGGTGTCGATGACAGATCGCTGGAACATCTTACTGAAAGATGCATGAAAGAACATATCCGGATAAGGGTCGGACCGGCAAGCGGGATATCAGCTCTCATGCTTCTGAAAAATGAATCATGTCATCTGGCATCCGTTGCAAGCGGAGAGGATTGTTCGATCTACGGTATAGAATATCAAACAAAAAACCTAGGAGATCTCCTCCTTGTCACTAAAAAAGAAATCGCCGATAAAAAAGTGAGAAGAGTTCTGGATCTCGCAGCAAAAATCTAAATATCTTCCAGATATTTTTTGAGTTTGGGCCAGTCACGAATTTTGATCAGGGCTTCGGCTTCTTTTCTCTCCGGGACATTGAAGCACTGAACTGCAGAAACAGCGTCGGAAAGTTTGGCGATCCTGACCTCTCTGACATCATTGTCACCTTCATTTACCACCTGAGCCAGCTGCTCAAGGAGCAAAACTGCATCAGCTTCTTTTGTTTTGGACATAAATGATACTGGTATGGATGAGAATATAATAGATTCTATCAGGGTAAAAAAGAAAAAATCAGGTCAAAGACCTGAAGTTACATACTTTCCAGAGCCTCAATGCCAAGGACGCCGAGGCCCTGATAAAGGGTATTTCTGCAGGCATCCACGAGGGTGAGCCGTGCATCCCGGACGTTTCCTTCCGCTTTCAGAACCGGATCAAACCGATAGAAGGAGTTGAAAAGATCCGCGAGATCACGAACGTAGGTCGCAAGAAGATGCGGACGGAGTTCTGCTACGACTTTTTCGAGAAAAAAGGGGAACTGTGCGATGTGTTTTGCCAAAGCAAGTTCATAAGCATCAGAATACACATAACACTCAGTAAATCCTCCTTCGGCATTCGCCTTCTCAAGAATTGAGCAGGCCCTTGCATGGGCATACTGGATATACGGAGCGCTCTGACGTTCGAAATCGAGAGCTTCCTTCCAGTCAAAGACTGTGGACTTTTCAGCAGAAACTTTCACGATATCGTATCGAACCGCTCCGACCGCGACGGCGTTGGCAATTTTTTTCCGTTCGTCCTCATCGAGTTCCGGACGACGGGTAGTTACCTCCTCCATCGCACGCTTCTTTGTCTCGGCAATTAATGCATCTGCCGTAATGAAAACACCGCCGCGGGTCGTCATGGAACCTTCCGGAAGGGAGACAAACTCGAAGTGAACTATCTCAGGCGGCTGCTCACCGATGAGCTTCAGCGTTGTCTGAAGCTGAGCTCCAATCAGTTTGTGGTCAGCGCCGAGCACATCGATGCTTCTGTCACACTGACCGTTTTTCCAGAGATGGAAGGCAAGATCACGCGCAGCGTAAACAGATGTCCCGTTGCTTCTTCGTAAAACATATCTGTTCCCAAATCCTTCTCCGGAAAGATCGAGGTACATCATCTGTCCTTCGTGATGTACCATCGGAAGCTTTTCGATTCTGTTGAGAACGTCCTGCATCGAACCATCCCAGAGGAGGGTGGTCTCACGCACGAATTTGTCATGGACGACATTCATCGAAGAAAGGGTATCCTTGATACCATCTGCACAGATATCCACAGAATCGTGGAAGAGTTTCACGGTCTCTGGATCGCCTGCCTCGATCTTTTCCATCAGCAGATCGAATTCAGGTTCGATCTCGGGTTTTGCCTTCGCGATCCTGTTTGCCTCAACGTAATGGCGAACAATGAACTCGTCGCCTTTTTCTCCGGGAAGACGGTCGTAATGAAGATTCTTGACTCCCCATGCAACGATCGCAATCTGACGACCCATGTCGTTAAGATAATATTGTGCCTCGACCGGGTAGCCGGCTTTGCGGAACGCACGAACGAGCGTGTCGCCGATCACTGTATTTCTGATGTGACCCACATGCAGGGGTCCATTTGGATTTGCACTGGTGTGTTCGATGATGACTTTTTCATTTCTGGCGTTGATGGTGCCGTAATCCGGGTTGCGAGCTGCACGAACAGATTCTGCAACGTAATCCCCTCCAAAGATGAAGTTGATGTACGGACCTTTGGCAGATATATCAATACCTTTTGCCTCAGGTTTTTCCGAGATCGCAACGACAAGCTCACTGGCAATCTGTGCAGGATTCTTTCTCTGTGTTTTTGCAAGCGCAAAAGAAACGGTGGAGGCGAGATCGGCATGGTCTCCCCCGTCGGTGATCATAACATCATCGAGACCTGTTACTTCACGAAGCAGGTCAATCGTATTCTCAATATATTCACGATACATATTACCTCCCTGTTGGATAGCGAAGGACAGCGGCGATTCCGCCGAATGCGGAGAAGAGCATTGCTCCCTCCTCAAAATCCTCGGATATGATCTCTACTCTGGCATTTGATGCATCAGCAAGCTCAGTCAGTTCATCAATGATATCAGCTTCTTTGGTAAGAATGAGCGGAGACTGACACTTGGGGCAGTAGCCGAAAGGCAGGTCTTTAGCCTTTTTACCAGATTCGATCTTCATGGTCTTGACTTCTTCATAGTCACAGTTTCGACAATTTATAGTGAGCCGTACTTTTCGCAGTTTTTCGGATAGGATAAGCGTATCAACTGCACCTGCTTCCAGATTGAGTCTGACACTGTCTTCACCGTACGCTGCTGCCCCGTTCTCTTTGATAAGTTCTTTGAAGAATCTGGACATCTCCGCTTTTTCATCCATTATTCCAACGCCGCGAAGAGCTTCCTGGGCATTGTCCACCAGTTCACGAAGACCAAACTCATTGGTATAGGATGAGTCAAAGAGACCGATGATGCGTTTTTGGACTTCATGGTGAAGGAAGTTGCCCGCAGCGAACTCATCTTTGGTCGGCATAGGACCGCCGATCATTACTCCCTTAAACTTTTCAAAGTAGTTTGGCTCGGCTAGGAAAGCCGCAGAAGCACGTTCACCGACTTTGCTGTAGAAATCATGGATCGCGATCAATCGAAGCCGCTCGAAACGAACACTGGACTGACCGCCTTTTCTCTGTTTGCCAGGAACGGTGGAGTGTGTCCCATTGATCGGCTCGATGTGTGTGCCCCGAAGGAGACCCCAGTAAGCCTCACGGCGGTCAAGGACTAGAAGTCCATAAACGTATTTGTCATCGAGCATCGCCTTGAGCGGTTCCAGTTCAAAGGTAGAACTGCACCGGTAACTGTAGGTCTGGATAACCTCCGGAGGTTCGACGATGATGGATTCCAGATCGGTTTTATCACCGCCGACATTGATTGCCCCGCAAAAGACAGCCATACCGTTTGGCGGCGGGTTTTTGAAGAATTTCAAGCGTGCGAGAATTGAAGAGAGAGCACTCTGGACGTTTGACCGCGTCTGTTTGCTTTTAATGTTCGCACACTGACCGTATTCGTCGCGAAGCTGGGCGGTTACATCATATATCTGTTTATCCGGCGGGATGTAAAGAGAGATCAGCTCTGTTCCCGATCCCTCTTTCTCCTCTAACCGTTCCAGTGATTTTTTGAACTCGTATCGCTTTCTTGCTTCGTCTTTTTCGATTTCGTGCTGGGAATGTTCCTCTGCCATTGTATATACAACCCTTTAATATCCGGCAATAATCCGGCGGTAGAATGTGGTGTATTATTAGATGTACAAGGTGATTAAACATCGGGTCAGGAAATCACAGAAAATACTGACAGGAAAAATAGTAACACTCATTACATCCCCTGTTCAATAAAATAAGTTATGAAAAAAAGGTTATGGGTTAATTTTGGGGATAGCAGCATATCTCATTCTGCTTATCTCCCCCATTGATCCCACCGTTTTGCCAGTTGAAGCGCGTCTCGCAGCCGCCGTAACCGTTATGATGGCCATTTTTTGGATTACCCAACCCATCCCAATCGAGGCGACAGCCCTCATACCATTGGTTGCATTTCCTCTTCTGGGAATTCTCACTCCCACTGAAGCGGCAGTCCCATATGCGGATAAGGTTATTTTTCTTTTTCTCGGCGGCTTTATCATTGCCATGTCGATGCAGAGATGGGGACTCCATAAAAGGATTGCATTAAAAATTATCAATATCACGGGAACAAGTCCGAAGCACCTCATCCTCGGATTCATGATCGCCACGGCGTTTCTTTCGATGTGGATGTCGAACACCGCCACGGCGATGATGATGATCCCGATCGCGATTGTCGCAACGGTCCTCCCGACAAAAGTGTTTTCGGAGATGGAACCAGCCCATAAAGCGTTTGCCAGCTGTCTTGTTCTCGCCGTTGCTTATGCGGCCGGTGTCGGAGGTATCGGGACCATGATCGGAACACCAGCAAACGGGATTCTGAGTGCACAGATGGCACTTATTTTCCCGGAGAGCACGCCGATCGACTTCTTTACCTGGATGGAGTTTGGTGTTCCATTCGTCATCGTAATGATCCTGATCATTTGGATCTGGCTCACAAAAGTCGCCTATAGAAAGATGCCGAATGTTCTCACCAATGCAAAAGAGGCACTGGATAAAGAGGTCAAAGAGTTAGGCCCGATGTCCCGCGGTGAGAAAAATACCCTCTTTGTTTTTATTCTGACGGCATTTTGTTGGATCTTTGCCAAAAGCAAAGATTTCGGAGCGTTCACCCTCCCGGGTCTCGACATGATCATTCCAAATATCAATGACTCGACGATTGCCATTTTCGGCGCCCTTTTGTTGTTCTTCCTACCGATCAGCTGGAAAAAACAGGAATATACCATGAATTGGCAGTGGGCTGTTCGTATTCCCTGGGGTATTCTTCTGCTCTTCGGGGGAGGTATGTGTCTTTCTGCTGCATTTATCAAAAGCGGTCTCGCGCAGGCGATCGTAGGATATCTTGACGTCTTAAACGGTGTTCCAATTCTTCTGGTCGTTCTGATTATTGCGATTTTGGTATCATTATTGACCGAACTTACCTCAAACACAGCAATTGCTTCGGTTATGATGCCTATCCTTGCGGTCACGGCAATATCTCTCTCCGTGAATCCATTGGTCCTTATGATGACGGCAGCAGTCTGTTCATCTCTTGCATTCATGCTTCCGGTAGCTACCCCGCCAAACGCGATTGCCTATGGTACAGAATATGTGGAGATGAAAGACATGGTCACAGCCGGATGGTTCCTAAACTTTATAGGAATCCTGATATTCACTATCTTCGTCTTCACGATCGTATTATGGGCATTTGGCATCACGCTTGATCTTCCTTCATGGGCACTTGCATCAACCGTAAATATCTAACCCTTTTTTTAGATTCGGAAAATCACTCTTTTCATTACTGTTTTTTATCACACAAAAACATAAGACGCGAATCATGCAATGTCGGTGAGATCACACGCAAACGTTTTTGATAACGGAATGGTGCAGAAAAAAAGATAACAAAAACACTTTTAAAAATTGATATGTAAAAATCGAGTGGACCCGGCGGGATTTGAACCCGCGGCATCTACGTTGCGAACGTAGCTATCTACCCCTGATATACGAGCCCAGGAAATATCTTTAATCTATAGGATAAAATCCCTATTAACTCTATGGTCCCATCACCTGAGATACGTTGAAAGAATAGGAAAAATATTCGTGAGATTATAAAATAATCTCTATGTCCAGCTGCTCAGCCAGTTCCTTATATCTATTACGAATAGTAACTTCCGTCACGCCTGCCACATCAGCAACTTCACGCTGGGTCCTGCGTTCTCCGGAAAGGATCGAGGAAATGTAGATCGCTGCTGCTGCAACGCCGGTCGGACCCCGTCCACTCGTGAGTTCACGCTCGCCTGCCTGTTTTAGGATTTCCATCGCACGGGACTGAACCTCGCCTTTCAGACCGAGACCTGAGCAGAATCTTGGAACATAGTCGCCAGGAGAAGTCGGGAGAAGTTTCAATCCAAGTTCACGGGAGATGAACCGGTAGGTTCTGCCAATCTCTTTTCTGGAAACACGGGAAACTTCCGCGATCTCATCAAGAGTTCTTGGGACATTACACTGACGGCATGCTGCATATAATGCAGCTGCTGCAACACCCTCAATACTTCTTCCGCGAATCAGATTCTTATCGACGGCATCACGGTAAACGACCGCAGCGGTCTCACGAACATTTCGCGGAAGACCAAGAGCAGAGGCCATTCGGTCAAGTTCAGAGAGAGCGAATGCCAGGTTACGCTCAGTAGCGTTGGAAACTCTGATACGGCGCTGCCATTTTCTCAGACGATATAACTGTGCCCGGTTCTTGGATGAGATCGCTCTTCCGTAACTGTCACGGTTTCTCCAGTCGATCATGGTGGAAAGACCTTTATCGTGGATCGTAAAGGTCATCGGTGCACCGACACGCGACCTCTTCATCCGCTGATCATGATCAAACGCACGCCATTCCGGCCCGCGGTCAATGAAATCGTCATCTAAAACAAGACCACAGTGCTGACAAACAAGTTCTGCACGTTCATAATCATGAACGAGCTGCTTGCTCCCGCACTCCGGACAGACGGTCGCGGTCGCATCGTTTCCGCCCTGCTTCTCCTTCTCCTTCGTAACAAGCGTCGTTTCCTGACGCTCTTTCATCTTTTCTCTATCCGATCTTAGCTGTTTCAGTTTTTCAATTTCAGTTTCCATGATTATAAGACCCTTTTTGACTACAGATTAGCGCCGGTTTACGCGCATTTCACCGGTATATTTGCGATAAAAAGTTTTTCTTGGTTTTTCTGGTTTCGTTTCGGCGATAACATACAGTTTATCTCCTGCAGTCACACCGGAAACCGAATCCTCGCTGCATAAAACAGTCAGATACGGCCTTGAAACACTCCCATAAAGGTCAACAATTTTTCCAACAGATCTGCTTTGTTCATCTGCAACCTCTGTATAAAGAGGGGGAAGCTGACCTGCATCACTTTCAACAATTAGCAACCGTCGCCCAAGACGGGATACAACATTCCCTGCAAATTTCACAAATCAAACCTCGTCAGCTGCCTATTTAGGCAGTCAAGCAACCCGTGGAATACAAACCACAGAGTATTTATGAATAATATAATTCGTAAGAAGCACTATAAATACATTCCCCACAATACTAAAATAGAAATTAGCGGGAAAGGATATCACGCGAAGTGAGGGAAAGGACCTTTTTTGCCTCGTCTTCGTTCATCCCAGCCCCGCGTGCGACCAGACCGCGCATTTTTTCGTTAATTATATCATCCGGACCGTGAATATCCGATTGTACCACGATTCCTGCACCCGCGCGCCGCGCAGAGACCAAAACATGGCCGTTTGCCTTATTGTGCCCGTTCCTTGACGTGATCTCCAGAAACACGCCGTTCTTTGCTGCAAGAGATGCCTCTTCATCAGAGATCATGCCGGGATGAGCAAGAATATCCACATCAGGACTGATGACTGCAGCCATATTTGTGCCGGGAGCAACCGGCTCGGTGATCGTTTCCCCGTGAACGATCACCATTTCCGCGCCAAGTGATCTGGCATACTTCGCAAGGTCGGCGATCTCGGACGGGGGAACATGCGTGATCTCGACACCGGTGAACAACCTCACCCCATAGAGTTCTGCAGATCTCTTTACCTTCTCCTGAGATTCGATAAGAAATTCCACATTGGAATAATCCGCATGATCGACGATCGCCATCTCTGTATATCCGGCAACTGCCATCCGGCGGATCAGCTCTGTCGGGATCAGTTCGCCGTCGCTCATGGTTGTATGACAGTGGAAATCGTACATGTTCACTTCCCGCCGAGTTTTTCGGCGACTTTCTTCAGAAGATCCTCTTTTGATCCAGTATACTCTACGCGGATACGTCCGCCGGACTTGTGCCACTGTGCCGGGTGATGGGCATCGCGTTCCTCTTCAAGAACAGACACCGCGCCGACTTTTGCGGCGCGGGAGATCATAGCCATATTCGGAGCGGAAACAGCCAGACTCTTTGCTACACGCCTGCCTTCACTTCTGGTGAGCGAAGCATCAAAGTAGCACGGATAAAGAAAACGAATTGCCATTACCGAGTACTATGTGATGTGAAAGCCAAAATGGCTTTGGTGCCGGATGGATATCACGAACCATGAGACAGACAAAACGACGGGCGACTAAATACTAAATCCAAACATCGTATGATTCAGTCACACTCGACAAACTATGCGTATCTATAAACATAAAAAAAACAATAATACCTTATGCATCACGTGGATGTTCACATGGAAGCCGAGATTTACGGCGCAAACAATTGTCTGGCAGAGCACAATGCGGAGCACTTCAAAGCCCATAATGTTCGTGCATTCGATCTTCTTGGAGCGATCGGATCCGGAAAGACCTCATTAATCGAGAAAATCGTCCCTGAACTCAAATCAAGAGGAAAAGTCACGGCAGCAATCGCAGGAGATGTATATGGTGATGATGATTTCCAGAGGATCGTCAAAATCGGCATTATCGCATTCAACGCAAATACCGGCAAAGAATGCCATCTGGATGCCCACCTGGTCCACCACGCGCTCGACCACATGGACCTTGACGACGTCGATGTCGTCTTCATTGAAAACGTTGGAAACATGGTCTGTCCAACCGATTTCAAACTCGGCGCGGAGAAACGTATCGTCGTTATCTCAACCACTGAGGGTGACGATGTGGTAAACAAACACCCGATGATGTTTCGGGACTGTCAGATCGCTATCATAAACAAAGTCGATCTGGCAGAAGCAGTCGGATGCAATGTTGAGAGAATGGTCGCCGATATCAAACGCTACAACCCGGAAATGCTCATCATCAAAACCAACCTCAAGAAAGGGGAAGGCGTCAAAGAGATCGCCGATGCCATTCTTGCCTGAACGAGTTTAAATATCGGTAGAACCAACATATATAGGACTCTGGAAAAGACTGATGTCTGAAATACTCAGACGTTGATCAGAGATACAAATTTAGGAGATATTAAACAAAATGCTTTGGCAAGGTAAATCAGTAAGAAAAGTGACCGGCGGTCGCTACCACGCATCCCGCGGTAAGAAAAGGTTCGAGATCGGAAGATCCCCGGCAGATACCATCATCGGGATCACCCGTGTAAAAGCCATCCGCGTGACCGGTGGAAACACCAAAGTCCGCGCACTTCGCTGTGAGTTTGCAAACGTCAGCAACAAGAAGACCGGAAAAGTTCAGAAAGTCAAGATTAACTCTGTTGCAGAAAACGGAGCAAACCCGAACTACGTCCGTCGTAACCTCATGACCAAGGGGGCAATCATCACAACCGAACTTGGTAAAGCACAGATTGTCAGCCGCCCTGGTCAGGATGGCGTTATCAACGCGATCCTGATCGAATAAAAATATATTTTTTCTTTTCTTTAAGACAGCTTCATGTATTCGGATAACGAATACTCTGGTATGAGACGTGTGTCATATCTGTTCCCCCATACCTGTGATGTAATGTTTGATGTATTCCAGCCGTTTTTCGCGTACATTCAGGGGATCGAAAAACTCGCTGACCGGCAGGATAATTTCCGGTCGGCAAACGGACCGGTCAAACGGGAGATCTCAGTGTTTATCGCACATGACCGGCTCGGGTTTGAAAGGATCAGGAGAGACTCCCGTCTTGAAGAAGAGGTGACGGAAGAAGCAGACATTATGATAATCCTCACCAACACGATCCTCAAATCCAGCAGTAATGTCCCCTTAAACGACCAAAAATTCCAGGTGAAAGGAATCGACAAAGGAAACTTTACCGAAGTCTATGTGACAAAGTCGCCGGTGATACCCGGCGTCTCCCCCCTTGAAATGAAACAGATAATTCTGGAGCTTTTCGCATGAGCGAGCGGGAAACTTCAGTTGCCGCCCCATTCAGACACAGAAATGCCAATCACCTCCGTCAGGTCGATCTGATCTTCTATTACACGCAGGATAAAAAATGGATGAGTCTGGATAAAGCAAAAAAACTGATCGTCATCGCTGAAAAAACCGGACTCATCAAAAAAGAGGCAGGAGGGGATTACGCATTACGGGAAGATCTCTGTAAAGTAAAGATCCCGCTTGGTTTTCGTCCAACTGACGAGATATTCGTAATCGATGAGAGTGAAGCACTCGACACGCTGGAAAAACTCTTAGGTGATATCGCTGACGCGACCAACATCGAGAAAAAAGAACTGGCCAGCGAGATGGAACAGATCAGAAAACATTTTGACGATCTCATCTGTCCGGGGGCAGCGATAATTCTCCTTGCAAAAAAACATCACGTCTCTTTTGAACCATACAAAGCCGACCTTATCAAAAGGATCGGCGAATAAAAAAAATATTGAGATTTATTCTGCAGCTGCAGCGAAAATCTCAGCGGTCGGTTTTTCACCGTAGACAGTGATTTTTGCATTGACCTGAACAAAGTCAGCAGCGATCTCATTTCCGCGCTGGCTCTTTCTTCTTCTCTCACCGTTGTGGGTTGCGTCGAAGCCGAATCCGTCGGAGATCAGAAGACCTCTTCTGCCGTTACCCGGGAGGTCAGGGCGTGCCGGAGTTCCGGTCTTGTCGGAACCGCCGGTGATCATGATCTTATAGCCGCTCATGCCAAACGGAGCACCGTCAACTTCAGTGCCGATCTTCTTTCCAAGAAGAGCACCAGCTGTTGCACCCGCTGCATCTATTTTGTACGAAAGACCGGATTTCGGGTCTGACAGTACGACCTTAAAGTCTACCATTGTATATACACATCTCCTCGATATCTATGATGCCGAAGTACCCATATATTTAGAATCTCTACATTTATACTACTTGCCCCAGAAAGGTTGTGTTTTCCGGAAGATCGAGGTGTACTCCTCAAGTGCTTCGACAGTCCCTGCATTTAAATGAGAGAGCATTTCCGTCTCCAAAACCTTCACATGTCTCTCGGGAATTGCCACGTAAAGGGTCTCTCCGACATCGATCTGTCTGCCAATTGTGACGCCATCTATCGAAACGGCGACCTCTGCACCCTCTTTTGCCTCAGTCACACTTTCTTTGTTCAGCTTGATCTGTTTGATATCGCCAACGATTTTGCCGTCACGCGTCGCAATACTGACCTTGGGACGCAGTGTACCCCCCAGGACGCGCACGCCAACGATTGCCGGGCCGCTCATGCGAAAAACACACCCCGGCAGGATAGAAAACTTCGCCGGAAGCACCACCGTCTCAAACTGTTTTGCTTCTTTCGCACGGATCGTTTCGTCACGCCATGCAAGATAATCATCAAGGAGTTTGTAGATGACACGGTTTGAAAAGATCTTCACATCGACCTCCTCATCCCGGATCATTGTCTCAGCGTCAGGAAGGAGCGGGACGTTAAAACACAGAGCAACTTTGTACAGATCTTCCCTTATCACACTGATATCGATCAGGTCACGGCGGGACAGCGGACCGACACTCGCACGCATGATAGGGATATTTTTGGCGTCCAGTTCATTGGAAAGAGCCTCCAATGCACCGATGGTATCGGCCCGTACACTTACCCCCACGTCTGAGAGTTTGATATTGATCTCCTGCATCTCCTCGTCGATCTTCGCCAAAACAGCATCGTGATCGCCACGGATCACGCGGATCGGGGACCCTGCAACGATCGATTCAAGATTCGGCGCGGAAATTTTCACACCGGCAGCTGCTACGACGGATTTCACCCGCATAAACTGATCTTCGACCAGGATCTCCTTCATCGGACGGGGCTGAAGAAGAGCACGAACTTTAGTCGAGACTGCTCCCTCGCTCCCGGCGATACCGATCTCATCACCCACGCTGATGATACCGTCATACAAGATAACGTCAAGGGTCGTTCCAAGACCTATCTCCTCTTTGACCTCAAGGACAGTTCCAACACCGGGACCTGAGATGGTCGTCTTGAGTCCTTCGGTGAGATACCGCTGGGCAAGGCCGATCAGGATCATGAGAAGGTCACTGATGCCTTCACCGGTCATACTGCTCACCGGAACGATCACGAGATTTCGCTGGAAATCGCTCACGCGATCAAACCGCTCGGAGTTGAATCCCATGTCCGAGAGTTTCCCGACAAGTTGATACACCCGGTTTTCACACTCGGTCTGGACCCGTTCAGTCTGATTTTTGTACCCGGCCTTGAATGAGGCATTGGGGGTAGGGCGCCAGCCCGGGATCTTATCGAGCTTGGTCGCAGCAATAACAAACGGCGTTTTGCAGTTTCGAAGGATCTGGAGGGCTTCGATCGTCTGTTTTTTGAACCCTTCGTTCACATCCACGACCAAAATCGCGATGTCCGCGAGTGCCCCGCCCCGGGCCCGAAGCGTGGTGAATGCGTGGTGTCCGGGCGTGTCGATGAACAATAATCCCGGGACATCGGTTTTCAGTTTACCCAGATCCCCGCTTAGTTTTGCAATCGAGTCGAAAGGAATGAGTGTTGCACCTATATGCTGAGTGATTGCTCCAGCTTCACCTGCAACAACTTTCGACCCGCGGATACGGTCGAGGAGCGATGTTTTTCCATGATCTACGTGCCCCAAAACGCAGACGATAGGAGTCCTGATGTGTTCTGCCATGATATTGAATCCCCATTCTCTGATGACTAACCATTCAGAGGTAAATAATGATGATATATTGGCTGTGTAGGATTATTAATATAAAGGGGTAACGGGAAAATTCCGTGAAGAAAAAAAGATATGTTAATATCTAAAAAGCCCATATCTATTAGAGTGTTTGAGCCACATTGGAAAAGACATAGCTTCAAGCTAAGGTAGGGTAGCTGGTCATCCTTTAGGATTGTGGATCCTTAGACCCGGGTTCGACCCCCGGCCTTGGCCCTTCGTTTTTCAAAAAATTAGGTTTTCTCTTACATCATCGGATTGAGCATCCAGATCGTTTCCGTCAATACTGAAGCAAAAGAGACCCAGAGAACATACGGAATAAGCAGATAAGCTGCTGCACGTTTGATTCTGTAGAAGAGAGACATCGTCACACAGATCATCGCCAGCAAAATGAAGATCTCGATCGTCGATCCGAGAAGCATGTGCCAGCCGAAGAACAGATACGACCACAATACATTGAGCCCGAGCTGGATCAGAAATACAATGGTCGCGATCTTAACTTCCTTCTTCTCCCAGCCCTGCGCAAAGATATAGCCTGCGGCAATACCCATCAGAATATAGAGTGTCGTCCACACCGGAGCGAAAAGAAAGCTCGGGGGCTGCAAGGCAGGTTGTATCAACTCAAGAGCAACCCAGGAATCAGGACCGGTGATCGTAACAAGCGTGCCCAGAAAGCCGGCAAGAAGAGACAGTATGGCAAATCCGATCATGAGATATACCGTACGCGGCTGTATTTTTGTGTCCATAGTGGTTACTTCGAATCACAAGTATATAATTCTGATTTTAGATGCAATTTTTCGAATGAGAAGAGAATTTGAGCTATGGTTAAAAAAAGATTAGAGAAGGATTGCTTTTACGATCACAACTTCTTTTTCAGGTTTGTCAGAATAGTTGGTCTTGACCTTGCCGAGTTTTTCGACGACATCCATACCCTCAACGACTTTCCCGAAAGCCGGGTGAACTTTGTCGAGGTAGTTGTTGTTTGCAAGGTTGATGAAAAACTGACTGCCGCCGGTGTTTGGTCCGGCATTTGCCATAGCGATCGTGCCTTTGTTGTTTTTGTTGTCGGGCATGAACTCGTCAGAGATCTTGTATCCCGGTCCGCCGCAGCCGGTACCGGTCGGGTCGCCGCCCTGGAGCATGAATCCGTCAATGATTCTGTGGAAAATGACGCCATTATAGAATCCTTCGCCGACAAGTTTCGTAAAGTTCCCGGTTGTTACCGGCATATCTTCACGGAGTTCAAGAATAATGTCCCCGTGATTGGTGGAAAGAAGTACTTTCTGTGCTGTCATGTATGTAGTTGTGCGCAGACAAAAATAATAAACATATATCATGACAAACGTAGTGATACGAATGAAAAATCCGTTCCACGTCATGATCATTCCGACACTCGGCTGCCCCGGGCGCTGCAAATACTGCTGGAGTTCGGATGAAACGTCCCCGAGGATGTCGCTTGACACGATAGACGATATTGTCACTTGGCTCAAACTGCTCGAAGAACAGCGGGTCACGTTTACGTTTCACGGAGGAGAACCGCTGCTTGCCGGAGCAGAATTTTATCGACAGGCCCTCCCAAAAATTGCCGAGGGACTCCCGCATCTTTCGCCGGAGTTTGCCATGCAGACAAATCTCTGGCTGATGGACGATGAACTCGCCGAGATCCTTGCAGAGTACCGGGTCCCGATCGGTTCATCCATTGATGGACCACAGGAGCTGACGAATTATCAGCGGGGTGATGAATATTATGAACGCTGTCTCGCGGGCTACAGGATCACCGTAGCTCACGGGCTTCTGGTCAGATTCATCTGCACGTTCACCAACTCTTCCGTGAAGCAGAAGGAGGAGATCGTGAACTTTTTCAAGGAACAGGGCTGGGTCATGAAACTCCATCCGGCTCTGCCGTCACTGAAGGGGGAGAATCCGAATGCTTGGACACTCGCTCCGGAGGAGTACGGCGAGCTTTTGGTCTATCTTCTGGATGAGGCGATCGAACATGCAGATGATCTTGAGATCATGAACATCAATGATCTCTGCCGGTGTGTGTTTACGCGATCGGGAAGTGTTTGTACGTATGCAGACTGTATGGGTACGACGTTTGCAATCGGACCGGACGGGGAGATCTATCCCTGTTACCGGTTCATCGGGATGCCAGAATGGGTGATGGGACATGTGAGAGATTCTCCGTCGATCGAGAGCCTGATGGCGAGCCATGCCGGGAAACGGATGCTGGCATTCAAGGATTATGTGGATACGGCTTGCAAAGACTGTGTTCATATCACGTACTGCAGAGGAGGGTGTCCGTATAATGCGATAGCGCCGACAGGAGGGTTCCTTGAGGAGGTCGATCCGCATTGTGAAGCATACAAGCGGATATTCGATGAGATCTCCGCCAGAATGAATGAGGAGATGAACGCTGTCCCGACGGTGAGCAGAGTGTCACGGGTGAAGAGGCAGCAGAAGCCAAGCGTGATGGGACTTATTCGAAAAATCGTTGAAGAATAACTATATTTTTTTAGATGAGTTTTTTCCGAAGCCGTTGTAATTCAACATCGGAGTGCCTAAGAGTCAGCATAAGGATATTTTTGAGCTGGCGTGTTTTATTATCGAACTCCCGCATTGCGAGAACTGCGTCATTCTGGGTTTCGATGATAGTTGCCATCTTAATCACTTAGGAAAAACAGGATGCAGGGGTTCAATACACGTCTTGAGTTCGTCAAGATTGTAAATATCATATCCCTCCAATTCACTCAGGCGGATACCTGCCTGTTCAAACTCTGCAGCATTATCAGCAAAATCTCTTGAATATACCGCCCGTTCCTCTGGCGTTATCGGATTTTCCTGAATGGAATAAATTTTTGTGAGCAGGGCAGCCATACATTTTACATGTCTGCCGTATCCCTCTCTGGAGGTATCGAGCAGCATTGATAGATCAGTTTCTTTCTTTGACCAGAGATTGGATAAACTATAGATCACCGTACCTGTCATGATTCCAGACCCCAGGGCCAAAAACATCTCGGTCCACCAGGAAATCCCAAAATAGAAGAGTACGCCGGAAAGAGAAAATAACAAAACAATAAGAATAATAAGAAGGTATCCCCATGTTTCGATACGTGAATCAGTGAGTCTTGACATGATTTTATCTCGACAGTATTTCAATAATCAGTGATATTGTTCTGGCAGGACTAAAAGATAACTGAGAAGATACTATGTATGATGGAGTCCATCCAATCGACATGTCAATCCGTTGGACAGAGTATTTTTAGATTGACGAATCCATTTTTTGGACATTAGGATTATTGAGAAGATCTAACAACCCTTGCACTAGTGCATCCCTGATACAGACATACCCCGAATCACTGCATCTCCTCTTGTCCCGCATAAAAACCCCGTGCAAACGTATTTTGGGTAAACCGTCCCGTTTCCAAGGTTGAACAGATTTTATCCGCAATACACAAGACCCAGCCCTCCAAGCATCTCGGAGGAATCGGTGCCAGCGGAAACATATGGCGGAGGATCATATTCTGCTCCACCGTGGTCAATGCAAAATCATCCATCGCATTCTGCAAAGCACGCCTCGGATGGGTGAACCCATGCAGGCGGTGTTTTGGATCCGGAACATGCCAGTCATAAAAGAAATAGTCGTGAAGCAGAGCACCCCGAATCAGAGATTCGCGATCCACCGATAAGCCCATCTTATCTGCAAGCAGACAGCTGACGCGCACCACAGCAATACAGTGCTCGTAAACGTTCGTTTCCCCGTGCTGCATAAACTGCTTTGTTTCAAGCAGACGGAAAGCCTCGCACGTAGTGAGGATCTGCTGCAGCACTGCTTCGTTTTCCTGAATAGAGGTATTCATCATGGTCATGTATGCTCACAAAATCGGTTTGACTTTGTACGACTGCTATACTATTCTCGTGTCTGTACTATAATTCAATCTTAGGAGAAAACCTTTGTCCAATTCACGATACGCTCGGGTTTCAAAGATAAAAATGCGGACATTATTCCTTAAATCAGCCATCTGTATCGCGAGAAGAACATTTTTCCGAGCAAACTGGTCGAAAATCGGTCATCTCGGGAAGACTTGACTCCCGTATCTTTTTTACCTGACTCGACCTAAAGTAAATCATGATGCTTGCCGCCTACTTTCTCTAGTTCATATTTTACAGTTTTCTTGGATGGATTTGGGAAACGACATACTGCTCAGTGAAAGCAAAACATTTCATCAACCGCGAATTTTTAAACGGTCCGATCATCCCGATCTACGGATGTGGGGCTGTGCTGATCATGCTTGCTGTGAATGCATTTGGAAGTCTTGCTCTTCCAACTCCGGCGATTGCCTTCAATATCATCAATATTCTCGTGGTATTTTTCGAGGGAATGCTGCTCGCAACGGTTCTTGAATATATTGTTGCAGTGATATTAGAATCATTTTTCCACATTAAATTATGGGACTATTCAACATATAGGTTTAATTTTCAGGGAAGGATCTGTCTGAAATCTTCTCTTTTCTTTGGTCTCCTTTCAGTTCTCTTCATAATGGTCATTGAACCGCTCACCACTCACGCAACTACCCAAATACCGGACATGGTGATAAATATCGCTGCCGGGATCGTTGGTGTAATTTTGGCAATAGATATCGCTATTTCTCTCTCCGCTCTCCTGAAGCTGAACGAGCGGCTTCGTGCAGCGGAAGAAATTATCAACGCCAGAGTGGGCAGTACCCTTGTAGAGGCAGCGAAGATACGCGATACGCTCCACGATAAAATTGAGGAGAGCATGGATGAACATCAGGTCATTTCCAAATTCCACTATCAAATCAGGCGTATGGCGAGAGCCTACCCTAGTTCGACCTCACTCAGACATTCTGAGATCTGGGAGAAGCTGAAAGCCCATTTGAACAAACCGGCAAAATAATTTTTCAGGAGTTTGGGGAAATAGTCTGATCTGATACAGGATGTGAGAGAGGAACCTAGCCAGGATACAGAAATAAACCGGATGAGAGGAGGATTCGATATAAGGAAAAGAGGTTTAGAGGTAGTATCCTGCTATTGTTTCATTCAATTCTCTGCAGTCAGGAAATGTCCACGTCTCCACCTGAACCATGATGCCGGAGATGCCGTCATAGAGTATGATAGGGAGTATCCAGAGTCGATAATGAGCAATTGCAGTTTCCAGATATGCCCATGTTCCGACCTGGGGCATTTTCCCGTTCAGCGCATTCATATACTCAGGCAGGGCAACTACTTTGCTGAACAACTCAATATTAAGTTCCATATAGTTTTTCCCGACAAGATCCTCAGTATCAATGTCTACTTTCGTTCCGAGACTCTTCTGCATGTGCGAATTTAATGCAAGAATAATGCTATCGTTATTGATAACAATGGTAGGTTCAGGCTGTACTGCAAGAAACTGCGGAGAGATCGGAAGACGTTCAGATAACTGATATACATGCGACGGACCAACTGTGCGTATCTCAACCTGACCAAGTGTTGCAAGTATCGTCAGATATCGGGATATAGTGTTTCTGTTTAATCCGGTTTTTTTGCAATGTCAGATATCGAAAGACCGAACGTGCTGTTTCTTAAATGGGACATTATCATATTAAGTCCGGATTCCTTCGAATTCTTTAGAGAGGGAGCCTTCGCAGTATTTGCAACCATAATCACACAACCAATAACTAGTTGATTTTAGTTAAATAACAATTATCTGTTTAATGATATATAGATTGTTCGCAATTCACCATTCATATACATGAACATGCTAAACGTAAAAACTGAATTATCAATAATAGTTATGAAAACATATGCAATTTAAAATTAATATTTTAAATACATTAAATAAATTCAATTTACAATGGGAGGATGCATTTCCAATATGTGCGCGCAGTTTATTTTCCCATCAAAGTTTTTTTGATATCAGGTAACAACAATTTTTCTGAGGTGCGATATCTGTGCTGCTCAGGGATCCAAACAATACGATGAAAAAATGCCGCCGGAAACACACACAGAAAGAAAATTAAAATTACGGCAAGTATCGGAGAGACGCCTTCATTATATTTTTTGGAGAAAAAGCAGACATCCATGTATTCCTGCATATAAGAAAACGCATATGTTGCATCTCTGTGATGAGACAACATGGAAGCTCTTCTCATAAATGAGGAGGATGTGGAGTTTTTTCGTGGATAAAAAATGTTGGTGAAAAATGGGCATTCTTCTCCTGTTAATCTGTTTTGAGAGCGGATTTGGATTAAACGGTTGCAATCATATCTGATTCTATCAGCGTGCGTCTTACATACACGTACCCGGTCTCGGCATTTACCAGGGTCAGTAGTGCATCGCCGTTTACTCCAATTCCTGCGCTGATGACGGTATTTCCGTCTGCATCATCTTTCCTCAGACCGATTGCAAGGCTTGGACTTGAGGGGTTGACGTACTCGCATGAAACAATGAACATATATCGTGTTATGAATATTCGGATCATCTTCACTCAGACCAAACAGCACGATACGATAACCTCTCATGTATTCCGAAGGGAGAATTATCTGACTTCTTCCATTCCAACTACTACCGCCAGGAAGATAGGCTGTTGAAACAGGATCATCATAGCCAAGGTCAACAGACCCACCGCCGCCGGAACTCTGGCCGCTTGCAAGATAGAGTTTCATCTTCGTTAAATCAACCGGCTTATCGCCGACTACCTTAAACAAAAGACCCGCTGCTTCTGTCTGATATGTCTTCTTGGCAATACTACTTACCGTTGCTGCTGTGTATCTTGCAGTATAAAGACCGAAAAACTCTATTTGAGGCTCATCTGTCTGCGTGCCGGTTGAATCCATAAAACCGGCAGCAGTCAGGCTGACAATGCCTGCAATAATGATCGTCACAACAAGCATCAGCATAACGCCGACAACCGGCGATACACCTGCATCTTTTTTCCCTGAACGTCTCATTGAAATCACTATAATGCTGTCACATCCTGATCGCTGAGTACGGTTCCCGAGGGGACATGAATCACCGTTATGTGAACAACAGACCCTTCGGTAAATCCGTAGGTTGTTCTCTCTGTGGTTGGGAAACCAAGGAATCGGTCAATCTCCTTAAACCACCATTCAGTGCCGCTTGCAATGGGTGTATTACCGCCAAAATAGAGATAATCGTTCATATCATAACCCACAGTCAGACCGTTTCTGGTGGTTGCCACAATCGGAGCGTTATAAACCTGTGTTTTTGGATCAAAGGGAGCATCAGCGGCAGAATAAACCGGTGCTGAAGCCCAGTTCACAGAAGCGCTGCCACTGCTCAAATCAATGCCGTAATCCTCAACCTGCCCGGTAAGAGTATGGGTGATAGTCTTCCCTGCATTAGTGAGGGGGACCCCATTGTAAGTGTCTGGAACAACATAGGTCGTAATAATTTGCAACTGATTTGAGGTGAATTCTCCAGTAGCAACCGGGATTTCACATAAAACTCCAGGATATGAGGCAGTTTTGCCGCCGGCATGAATGGTGAAGTCAAAACCTGCGGAAGGTGCAGGGGTAGTTGAAGAATCAAGCCCCCCGGCAAATGCTGCGACCAGTGCTGCAACAATGATCGTTACAACCAGCATCAGCATAACACCGACTACCGGGGAAACTGCAGAGTCTTCTTTCATGAATTTCATGCTACGATCACATCCTTTCTGTACAAAACACTGTTCGACGGCGTGTGGATAATTTCAACATGTACGGTCGATCCGATACCAAAATCGGTATAACCGTCATTGACCGTATCTCCATCATATTTATTAAGGTATTTCAGCTGATTCGCTGAACTTGTCTGACACATAAGAATGTAGGCAGTCCCTTCATTGCTGTAGGTACTCATAATTGTCCCAGGCGCAAAGGTGTAACTGCCAAAGTTTATGGCAGTGTTATTCGTTGCTGCGTCACCATATGCCGCATTCAACAGGCTCGGTGCAACAATTTTCTGACCCGTTTCGCTGGTTGAATTGGTAACAGTAACTGTCTTTGTGTTCATTACCGTACGGTCGCCTTTGATAGTTCCCGCCTTTGAACCGGTCTTAGATGTATAATATGTCAAGATCCGCAGATCCGATGTGGGAATAGAGTCACCTCCTAGATTTTCGATATACATGACACAATAATTTCCGGTATATCCGGAGTTGTAGAGTATATTTACGTCAATCGATGCAACCGGGGCTGCTTCTAATGTTGAAAACAGACCTCCAGCAAATGTTGCCACAAATGCAGCAATAACGATGGTTACAACCAGCATCAGCATAACACCGATAACGGGGGATACTGCGCTGTCTTTTTGTGAATTATGTGTTTTTTTCATAATGTTCATTGTTCAACACTCCTGTCACCCGATGCAATGACATTTCCCGTTAACGTATCTTTAATGGTGTAAAGCGTTCCCGGACCAATCTCAAAGAATCCTTTCGAGTATGTGCCGTCTCTTGTTGCAACCATGTAGAGCTGACTGTACTTTGATGTATCACTCTGGATAATCCGGTCAGCATAAATGATGAAGCGATCTCCCGGCTCAATGGTTTGATAAGCAAGTTTCTTCCCGTCTGACATCGTGACACCGACCTTTTTCATCCGGTAGTCAACCTTCTTGGCTGACGGCGTAATAGATAGACTGGCTTCTCCGGGTGTCAGGATGCCGGAAATTGCAGTTGACGGGGCGTCATTAAACGTAATTGTCGTTTCATTTACAACACCACGGGTATTTTCTTGCAGCGTGATCTCCAAATTTGTCAGAACAATGTTTTTCACCGCCGGCATTTTCAAAAAGAAGGCCGAATTCTCCTAAAAAGCCGTTTTCAAAATCATTTCCCTGAACAGAACCAAGATAGTTGATCCTTGTCATCGGTGATGACTCCGTACTTCCGACATAGTTGGATGCGACCATACCCACAACTGCTGCAATAATAATCGTTACAACCAGCATCAGCATAACGCCGACAACCGGAGAAAACCCGGACTCTTTGTTTTTGGACTTCATTGGATTCTCACATCCTTGTCATAAATGACGGTGCTGGTCGGAATGTGAACGATTTTTACATGGAATGTTGTTCCGGTGTCAATGCCGTATGTATTTGCTTTCGTAGTATCGAAACCTGCGAAATAATTCAAATCAAAAGCAATGGAACTTCCTGAAATCAAATCAGCCTGACCAAAGAGCTGATTGTTTACCGTTCGTTTACTGACTGTCGCATTGTTGTTGGTAATTTGATACACAAACGGATAGCCTGCCAATGCTGTATCAAGATCATTTTCGCCCACAGGTTCAAGTCCGCCGTCAATCGTGTGGATAATCGTTTCTCCGCCATGGGCGAGAGCGGTATTGACAAACTTAACCGAAACATCATACGACACCGTAATCATCAAATCTTTGGTCTGCAGAGTATCTCCGGCAATATTTTCAATCATGGCAGAACCCTGCCCGATGAATAGGGAAACATCAAGTGAAGCTGTAGGTGCATCCTCCGTTGTTGTTCCGATAACGCCGGCAAACGCTGCGACAAGTGCTGCAACAATAATTGTTACAACCAACATCAGCATAACACCGACAACCGGAGATACTGCAGAATCCTGATTGGAACTGTGTTTTTTCAACATTTTTGTTTTTTTCATACGATTTTCCTCACCCAACTTAATAAAATTAATTGAGTATAACTAAAATAAATTTTTGCATGGATATATTGGAAGAAATATGATATAAATAAATTGCAAATCAGAATTAAAACCATATTTGGCGATTAAATATGCTTATAATATGTGATTTCATATATGCAAAGCAAACCTAATGTGCAAATAATTAATAAAATAAAATCCAAATTTATAGTGCAAACTAAAATTAACTTGCGTTTTATGTTTTAATGCAAATCACATCCTTTACATCGGAAGCAGGGGGACAATTTCAGTGAATACGAGAAATATAATTTCAATTATACTTCTTGCAGGAATCATACTTTGTCTGTTTACCGGGACGGTCTCGGCAAGATATGCAACTGCAGCGGGTGAAAATGCAGGTATAAATCTTAGTGATACTGTGTATCGAGGAGAAAATAATCTGAATTTTTCAGCGTTTTCAAGCGGAGGTTATACTGTTGACTACCTGCAGCATGTAACTGATGGAGATCAGATTGCTCTTATGAATCAGATTGCTTCAGTTGGAGAGACACAGGCTCAGGGAACATATGGAGAATGGAATAATTCTATTGGCAGACTGGGATATACAGTATGTACGATTGCGGAACTTAATCTTGGAAAGATCTCCGTAACACCTTATGCAACTACCTTTACCGACTCAAATCCAGATTCGATCTCAAAAGCAGCTCAAGTTGTCTTTTATATTTCCGGGAGTAATCTCCACCAGGAACAACTCAACGGAAACTGGAACGGATTCACCATCACAAACACGCAGACAGGAGTTCAGACACAGGAGATTACAAATATAGGAGGAAATACTCAGTCGTTAATTGATGTGCCTTACCCTACTGATAAAACCAATGCGAATTATGCATTTAAACTGGTTGACCAGTCCCTGATCCCTGCCGGTGACGCAACACCAGTCACGATTTCATTTAACATAGATTTGAACGATCTTCCGACACAAAAAACACACGTCCAATACTCCTTTACTGCAGTACAAAGTACTTTCAGTCTTACCGGAGCAAATATCACTGCAGGAAACACTGGCACAGCTGTATTGACCGGCATTCCCTTTACAGCCTATACAGTGGTTCTTTCTGAAACCGGAAGCGACACGCCCTATTTCAATCCTACCGAGGGGGTAGTCATCATTGACACCCACACGATAACCACGACACCCAGATGGAACGGGACGGTCTCCCTTCCGATAACAGTACCCGCCAATACACCCGCCGGCAATTACCCAATAACTGCCTCAGGATCAGGCACAGTAAAAAGTGCATCAATTACTGTTGCTGCAACTGCTATTTCGCTAATATTTGATGCTCCCCCGAGTGATGCAGTTTCGAGTCTCTTTGCATCAGGTGATTATATCGCACTTTCCGGCACGGTAAAAGGCGCACAGTCTAATGTTGATATTTATTTCTATATTACCGGACCCAACCTTCCCGAAAACGGTCTGAGCCTGACAGGAACACCTGTTGTTGACGGAGATCCATCAACATTTACCATCTTTACCTACAGCATAGTTCTTAATTTATGGCAAGGGAGCTGGATCACCAGCGGATTCGAACCGGGAACCTACACGATACATGCCAATCTCCAACCCTACGGCTACGTAGAAAGCAGAACTCCAACCGGGCTGGGATACAGTAGTGATATTTCCAATTATTATGTGATAAGTGATCAGAGCATTCACGCAAAATCCGACGAGACCAACAGCGGCTACTTTGCCCAGGGCGATTATGTCCGCTATAATATCTCTGCGATAGGCAGTCCGGGAACAAAAGGGGGCATGTACGGTGACGTCCGCTGGTACATCATAGGGACAAACTTCAGATATGCTGATATGAAATCAAAGTATCTGCTGGTCGAAGATACATCATTGTTTGGGATTGATGCTCCGCAGGGAACAACGGGTTTTGAATATAACCGTTCATTTTCCTACGATCTCGATCCGGGAACGTATTATCTTATCCTCCAGCATCCTGGTCCAAACACTGTATTTGACGTAACTCCGGATATAACCGGCGGGTATTTCAACAGCATCAATACGACATGGAGGAGCAGTGCCAATCTTGGAACACAGCAGTCTGATAATGCTGCCTACACATTAACAAATACGATCTCTGATGCCAATTCAGACGATTTATATATTATCACAGAATTTACGATCGAAAAACCGCGGATTGAAATAAACCAGTTGGGAAACACTCCCATTGGAACCACCATAACAATTCAAGGAACAACGAATTACTACACAGATGACACTTTCAGTTTGAAAATCCAGAGGCTTGATTTAGATAATCCTGACAACAACATTGCAATGCTGATTCCAACAGAACGGGTAAAACCGTCATCCGTCTCTCCATATACTCAGTATATGTCACGCCCCTTCTCATTTGGTGATATTGATACGTCAACTTGGTTTCCGGGAACATATGAAGCAAAAGTCACCAACATTGACACCGGTGTTACCACCACAATGACATTTACCGTTGGGGGAGAATCCGAAGTTGACTCAACGACTATTGGTGAAACCTACGATCCGGCACTTACCACACAGCAGACGCCGGAACCAGTACAAACAAATCTGCCCGTTTCAACACCGACCCCCACCCAGACAACATCACCGGGGTTCATCTATGCACTCCCTCTCTTCCTTCTTGGACTTATTATCTATGTACGGAGGCAGTAAATGACAGCAATAAGTCTCAACAAAAAAACATTCCGGAATCTAATCATCGAAATGGGAATTGTCATAGTAATAACTGTTGCCGCCATCATATTTTTCGGAAACGGCGGCTTTTCTCTCTTTACACCAGAACAGATCGTGGAAAATCCAGAAGATATAGTGGAGGAAACCGGACCCTGGGGAGCTAAAACATTTGAATGGGAGTACAACGGCGTCGAAAACATCGTAACATTACTGGTAACCAAAGATGCATATAAAATGTACAACACTGACTTCGGCGGAACGGATATTCCACAGGATTTAAGTAACTACATCATCCTCTCCGGAGATGGCGGCTGTATTGCCGATGTTGCGTGGCAATTATCGGATATTGCAGAGGCGAATACATACAACAGTGAAGAAACAATAAATCTCGTACTTTCATTTGTTAAGTCTCTCTCTTACCAAACAGACAGCGAAACCGGTCATTCACCAGAATATCCGCGGGCACCGGTAGTTACCCTTGCTGATGAAACTGGTGATTCTGAAGATCTGACGATTCTGGAATCAGCTCTTTTAGAAGAGATGGGATATGGATCAGCTCTTCTGTATTATCCGCTGAAATATGACCGCCTTACAATAATTCCGGAAGCAACTTCCCTTGAACTGATTGGAACAGACCCGGCAAACGGGATGGTATATGGAGTGAATACGACTTACCCCCTGACCACTATCAGTATCAGTGCCGAAAAAACATCCATATATCCAATATACGGAGTTACAACCGCCGTAAATCCGTCCGGCAGTGATACAACTGAAGGATGGTATGCAGGGACCGGAACCTGGAATATAGGAAATCTTTCCGGATCCCTTGGATATGCACTCTATGTTCCGTCATCCAATTCCTTCACAGCAGAACTCACACCCGATTTCCCGGAAAATACCAGCTCCAATGCAAAAGTTACCTACACGATAGAAAATGCTTCGTGGACAGTGCCGGTGGAAACTGTTTGGCTTGCAGATACAGCAGCAAAAGGGACACCAGTCTCTGCATATAATTCACAGACACCGGTCGTTATTCAAACCGACATACTCTGGAGCGGAACATCCGGCGAGTCGGGGCAAAAAGAATCCCTCGACCTTGGATTACTCTTTGATCTGGATCATTCAACAGAATTTCCAACAATAGACTCAATGCTCACGGGCAGCAAATTCTGGATCGCGGGTCATCCAATTAACTCGCCGCTCTATCTCTCCGAAATGGACTCTGACTATTACCTCACTCTTGAACAACAGAAAAATGCGCAGGAATATCTGGAAAGCACCTGATATCCGTCAGGTATTTCATGGGATGTCGAGTATGATAAATGGAACCTCTATGAGCATTTTCTCACCATAAAAGGAACCCACGGTACCCTGTATACACCGATTGGAACAACAGAGCAGGTAATCGAAACACCGTGGAGAATAACCTACACGATAGACGGAATCTATGACCAGAACAATCTTGATTCTGATATGGATGGTATGACGCCGTATGCTGATTTGAACATCGCGGTCTATAAAATCGGTGATGACGGCAGTATAACATTAGTTGAAATTACCGGATTGCAGGACCATGCAAATGCAGACACATATGACACAAGCAGCTTCTATTCACCCGGACACTATGCGATTGGTATCTTTTCCAGAAATGTACTTGCCTCGGTTGAAATAGAATACTGGGGTAAAAACGAAAACACGATATATGCAGGAGGAATCTGATGCGTCTGCCCCAGTTTAAAAAATCAGCGGAAACACCAACAGTTCCTCCGGTGATAGATGAAGAAGATTCCGAAATAATCAAAGAAATCTTCTCAGAAAATACCGGGAATTCAACAGATAAAAAATCTCCTCCTCTAAAGACGAAAAAAAGTAAAATAGGGAGATCAGCTAATCAGAAAAAACCTGCTGAAAAAGAGGAGATTTCATTCAATTTCAAATCCCTTCTCTCAGGAAAAAATGAAGAAAAGAAAATCTTTGAAGAACCACCGCAGGTTCTCAACCTTCCGCCGTGGGATACAGAATATGAAATCCTGGACAGATACTGGCTTACCCCGCCGTATGCATATGCCAACATTTACCGCGATGGATACGACAATGTCCATTATCAGATGGTAGAGCCGAAACTCAACGAAAAAGAGCTCGTTGTGCTGGAGGAAACATTTGAACATCTCAGGAGCATGCTTGTCTACGACACGGTTCGAAAACGCGGGGAGCTTGAACTTGACCCGTATCTTCTCAGAGAAGTCATAACCAATTTCGACCCGGATATAACCCCGGAAAGACGTGACACACTAATTTATTTCCTCAACCGAAATTTTCTGGGATATGGCAAACTTGACCCCCTTATGCATGATGAAAAAATCGAGGATATTACCTGCAACGGGGCAAACATTCCTGTCTTTCTTTATCACAGAAGATTTGCCAACGTTGAAACTGATGTCATTTTTGACTCGACCGAACTGAACAAATACGTATTAAAACTTGCACAGAAAGAAGACAAGCAGCTGTCCTTAACATCACCGATTATTGATGCAGCTTTGCCGGAAGGTTCGCGTATCCAATTAACCTACTCTGATATCATCTCATCCAAGGGAAGTTCCTTTACCATCAGAAAATTCAAAGCCGAACCAATGACTCCGGCAGATCTTATTATCTCGAATACGTACAGCAGCGAACTCATGGCATATATCTGGCTTTCTGTAGAGAATAGAAAAAGCCTGATTATTGCCGGAGGAACAGCCAGTGGAAAAACCTCAACAATGAATGCGGCATCGTTTTTTATTCCGGCGGTTGCCAAAATCGTTTCTATTGAAGATACCCGCGAGATCCAGTTGCCGCATGACAACTGGCTCCCGATGAAAACACGTGAGAGTACGTCAAATGTTTCCGGCATCGGAAACGTCAGCATGTTCTCACTTTTAAAAGCTGCCCTCAGAAAAAGACCGGAATATATCATTGTCGGAGAAGTCAAAGGAGAAGAAGCCCAAACACTATTCCAGGCGATGAACACCGGACATACTACCTATTCGACACTGCATGCCGGTAATGTCAAAGAAGCGATCAACCGACTTATCAATGATCCGATCAATGTGCCCGTGGCAATGTTTGGAGCTCTTAACCTTGTTGTAATTCAGATCCTTCTTTACGGAGAGGGAAAGGGATTCAGGAGCTGTTTATCCTTAAACGAAATCATTGTCGATGATGAAAAAGTTGAATGGAAACCCCTGTTTCAGTGGAACCACACAACAGATCACTTTGATAAAGTCTATACCCATTCCATCGTTTTTGACAGCATTGCCTATCAGAACGGCTGGACGGATAAACAGCTGCAGGAAAGAATCAACAGCAAGAAACAGGCACTTGATCAGATGGCTTCATCGGAAAATATCAGCCTGAAAGCTGTGAAAAAGGCAATTATTGAAACAATTCTGCGTGAACGAAAATTATAATGAGACCAGAGCATGAGACAGAATCCCGATATCCTTGATAAGATCCTTTTCAATAATAAACTGGAAAACGCACTGCGCTCGGCACACATAATTGTCCCTGTAGATCATTACATGATGCTTGCGATACTGATAACCGTGTTTTCCGGCATTATGATCGCCCTTATAGGAATTCTCATAACGATGATGGGAATTACAATTCCCGTTATCTCATTTTTACCGGTATGGGTAGTAATCACACTCAGCTGTATACTCATTCCAATCGGAGTATTCATCTTCTTTTATTACTATCCGATGCTTCAGGCACAGGGCAGAAAAAACAAAATTGAACTGGACCTACCCTATGCGATAACCTACATGCAGGCATTGTCTTCGACAATAAATCTGTATGCGATTTTTCGAAGCGTCTATGAAGCAGCAGACCTTTACGGAGAAGTTTCACGGGAATGCGGACTCATTGTTCGTGATGTGGAATTGTTTGGCGAAGATCTGCTCACAGCAATAGAAAACACCATCAAAATAACTCCTTCGGAAAATTTTCGGGAATTATTAAACGATCTTGCCCTTGTTTACAGAAGCGGCGGTAATATGACCAATTTTTTCAACTCCAAATCAGAGTCATACCGTGAAATTGCCAGGCAGCAACTGGATGCACTTTTACAGTTTTTGGAAATGATTGCAGAGGTTTATGTTACTGCATTTGTTGCCGGACCGATCGCCATCATGATCATGCTCGTTGCCCAGAACCTTTCGGGTCAGAATTCCATGGGGAATATTATGCCGATCATGCTGATTTTCCTTCCTCTTGGCGCAATAATTTTAATTGTGATACTGTATATTCTCCTGCCGCCTGACAATCTTGGAATTGCCAACAGGGAAATCAGAGACAGTGAATATGGACCTGACCTTCTTGATACGGAAACAAAAACCGAGCCTGATGCTGAGTTCATCAAGCAGATAAATGCAAGAAAAAAGGTCATCAGATCTCTCAATATCCTAAAAAATCCGATTAAATTTTTCATTTCGGATTATACCATTCCGGGGATCATCGGAGCGATTCTTGCAGCACTGGTAGTAGTATCCTGGATCACCGGCACATTTGCTAATGTTTTCCCTGTAATTACAACGGAAGTTCTCATTTGCATCATAATTATTGCGGTCGCTCTTCCGTTAATGACTACATATGAGATCAGAAAAAGCTATGTGAACAAAATAGAGAAGCAGCTTCCGGAATTTCTGCGGGAAATTGCCGATATGCGTGATATCGGCATGACACTCCAGGGAGCAATAGCAATGATTTCCGGAAACAAAACCGGTGTCCTTTCATCAGAAATCAAAATCGTGACGAAGGAGCTTTCCTACGGAGCTCATCTTTCAAATGCTTTGGTCAGGATGGAAGAACGTATCGGTCTTGTTTCAGTAAAGAGGGAAATCTCTCTCTTAGTGAAAGCAAGTGAAGTCACAGATTACATCAGGGAGATTCTCACGATCGCAATCTCTGATCTGAAACATTATATTAAGATGAAAAGCAAGCGTCTGAATGTTTCGTTTGTCTATCTTGCGGTCATTTATCTCTCATACGGGATTTATCTTTACTCGGCATATCAGATGAACGTTGCATTCATCTCAAGTTTTTCTTCATTTGACATCACCTTTGATCTGACATCAAATAAAACGGATATGTTCCATATCGGCATAATTCTTGCATTTTTTTCAGGGATAATGGCAGGACAGATGTCGTCAAACAGTGTTCTTTGCGGTCTGAAACATTCGATTATCATGCTTATTGCAACCATTATAACATTTGTGTATATTATCTAGGTGATATCAATGGAATTAACTAAAAATGACGATGGAATTACCTCAGTTGCCGGGGAGATGCTGATTCTCGCACTCATACTGATACTGATATCTCTGTTTGCTATGTCTGCATTTAATCTGCTACCAGGCGAACGCGACACTATTGTTGATGTTTCGATGAACGAATCAGTTGATACACTCTTTTTCTGGCACAAAGGCGGGGACTGGGTTGAGGGAAAAGAGATATCAGCAGTATTGACGCCTACCGCCGGCGGAGATAAAATTATTCTTGAAAAAGTTCTGCTCACAGACTGCAGAAACAATGAATCCGCCGTCTTTGATCTTGGCGGATGTTATGCCGTAGATATCTCGAGTGTTCCATTTGACAGTTACAGTCTGAGATTGACAACAGCCGATAGTGTCATTTATGCAAAAGACGGGTTGGTGATTTCATGAAAAAAACAAACGAAGATGCGGTTTCAACCGTGATCGCCATGATGCTGATTCTCGTAATTCTTTCAACCTGCATCGCGGTTTATACAACAACCTATGTTCCGGGATTAAAACAACAATCTGAAATTATCCATAGTGAGGATGTGAACCTCGTCTTTGACAGATTTGCATCGGATGTGGATAATATGTACAGTCTGGGAAAACCAGCGCAGTTTTCCGAGAAATTCGCACTTGGCGGGGGCAACGTGCTTCTCTCAACAGCTAAATCAAGTGGAACAGTTGAAGCAGAAAATGCTGTAATCGGCACACTCAAAATCCCGGGTTTATCTGAATATGAAATAACGCAGGTGAATCTCACATACACTCCGTCATTTACTTCATGGGAAAAACAAGGATATGCTTATGAAAACGGTGTTGTATGGATCACAAAAGATACTAAAAGAACACCGGCATCCCAGACATTATTTACAATTGAAAATGGAATCAGCAGAGAAGAGAGTATTGTCAAAGACAGACTTTCGGGGAAATATATTACCGTGACAACCGATGAAAACAACAATGCCACGGTAACGATACCTAAGATGAGTATTACTGAAAAAGATAGTATTACCGGTAGCGGAAATGCAAATATCCTGATGAATGCATCGATTGCGCCGATTGCAGATATTCTGCTCACTGCCGGAGAATGCATCGAAATTTTCGACACAAACGGCACTTCGGTTTTCAGATATCCCAAAGTACCGAGTGCGAATAATATGAATCTGAGCGTCCAATGGCTGAATATTACGGTGAGTGTAGAATGAAAGATAATGCAGTTTCCCCTGTTGTCTGTATAATGCTTTTACTTGCCATGACGATAATTGCAGCCGGCGTTCTTGCAGCATTTGCAGGAGGGATCGGGTCAGTTTCAGAATCAACACCGTCGGTGGATCTCTCAGTATCGTCATACGGTTCCGGGAATAACCTGAGACTGTTGTTTGAACACAAAAGCGGAGATGGATTGAACCCGTCTGATATCAAAGTATCATTTCTGGTGAAAAATCCGGATAAAGATGATTATGGAGATTCATTTATGCTTACCGAACTTACAGATGACACCGTATGGTCTGCGGGAGAGATACTCACGACAGACAATATCACGAAAACTTCAGAAATTCTTGGTATAACCGTTGATGAATTAAAAGCTGCTGCAAACGTTTCTATCCCAGTTGAGATCAAAATCTATCACCTGCCGTCCTCGACAATCATTTATCAGTCAACTATCCTTTTGGAGGAAAAATGAACCGCAAAAAAGAGAATGGAGTCTCAGAAGTTGTGGGTGTGCTGTTAATGCTCACCGTTACAATTCTGTTGGTCAGCAGTGTTGCTATCATCATGAATAATTCGGTTGAAACTACAGAAAAACCTATTACGGCAAATGTTGTAGCAACAGATATTGATGATGGAAATGTCATTTTGGAACTTATTTCAGGAGATTCGTTTTCTCTTGACATGATACATATCAGACTTGGTATCCGTGAGGAATCGAACAAGTCCATTATCCTCAAAGGTGATTCTTTCGAGGCATACACCGGCAGAAGGATCATCTCACTTGGGGACAGGTTTAAAATACTTGGTGAAAAAACCGGGACAAATATTAAAATGGATAATTTCATCGTATCAATGGGAAAACATCTGACATATATCATCTATGATTCTGACGGAAAGCCGATCTCATCCGGTGAAATTTTAGTTGTCTGAGGCGGGAGATACATTACATCACAACGATCAGCAGGCGTAGAATAGCGTAAATGCATTTCTTTTTTTTATCGCGGATAACAGAGAGTGGAAAAAGACTGAAATATAACCGGATAAGACTGCAGAAGAAATTCAGTTCGGGTAATTTTCATTTCTAAAAAACAAAAAAACAGTGGACCCGCGGGAATTCGAATCCCGGATCTCCGCCATGTCAAGGCGACGTCATAGCCAGCTAGACCACGAGTCCAGATATATGCACCTTGTGTGCTTTACTAGATTGTCACCGGACACATATAAATTTTTTTAACTTGTGCCAGGAAATAAAGGGGATATCCCCTGCATTTACAGCCGGACGAACTTTGCTGCAGTGATCCCGTCACTTGACGCGACTTCCTTCATCACTTCAGGAGAGACGACATCGTCAACAGCGAGGATCATCAGAGATTCGGAACCGACATTCCTGCCGCCGACCTGCATACTGGAAATATTTACATGATGCTTGCCAAGGATCATACCGACCGGACCGACTACGCCCGGACGGTTCACATGATCAGCAAGGATCACAAATCCGCTTGGAACAAGATCGGTAGCGTATTTGCCGATCGAAAGGATACGCGGGCCTGCACGGGTAACGATACCGGAGATCGACTCGCTGCCTTTTTCCGTCTTGAACGTGAGCGTCACAAGAGACTTGTAATCGCCTGCCTCGGTCGAGGTCTTCTCAAAGATCGTAATACCGCGTCTCTGGGCAATGATCTCAGCATTGACGATGTTTGCCGGCTCATGAAGGACCTGCTCAAGCATTCCTTTGATCCCCAGCCGGGTCACATACTTCAGATTCTGCTTAAGGTCGGCGATCTCGCCAAGGTAGGAAAACTCAACTTCTGTAATTGCCCCGTCGGCAATCTGGGCAGCGAGGCTTCCCATCTTCTCAGCGAGATGTGCATACGGATCGATCTTCGATTTGACTTCCGGCGTTACGAGTGGTGCATTCACCGCGCTCTTTGCAGAGCCGCCTTTCAGCACATCTATACACTGGTGTGCAACGGAGATCGCCACATTCTTCTGGGCTTCGACCGTGCTTGCTCCAAGGTGAGGGGTAACGATCACAGAATCCAGTTTCAGCAGCGGAGACTCGGTAGGTGGTTCGATCTCGAACACATCCAGAGCAGCTCCGGCAACTTTGCCGGCGACGATCGCATCGTAGAGATCGTTCTCATCGATGATACCGCCACGGGCACAGTTGATCATCCGGACGCCGGTCTTCATCGTGGCAATAGATTCCTTGTTCACGATATGGGTCGTTGACGGGATAAGAGGCGTGTGGACCGTGATAACATCTGCACGGGTAAAGAGCTCAGCAACGCTCATCATCTCGACGCCCATTGCTGCTCCGACTTCTGCCGGAATGAACGGATCGTAGGCAATGACCGTCATCTGAAGGGCCTGGGCACGCTTTGCAACTTCACGGCCGATACGTCCGAATCCGACAACGCCGAGGACCTTGCCGTTCATCTCGTTGCCCATGAATTTGGAGCGTTTCCATTCGCCTTTCTTCAGGGATGCGCTTGCCTGCGGAATGTTTCGCGCCATTGCCATCATCATCGCGATCGTGTGTTCGGTTGCTGCCAGCGTGTTGCCTTCCGGTGCATTGGAAACGATGATGCCTTTCTTGGTCGCTGCTTCACAGTCGATATTGTCAACACCTACACCGGCACGTCCGATGTATTTCATTTTGTCAGCCGCTTCAATGATCCGAGCAGTAACCTGGGTCCCCGAGCGGACGATCAATGCGTCGTATTCGCCGATGATTTTAACGAGTTCGTCTTCAGAGAGATCAGCTTTCTCATCAACTTCGCAAAATCCCTTTAATATAGAAATACCCTCTGCTGCAAGAGGATCAGATACTAGTACTTTGAAGCTCACGGATTATCGTGTACATATTTGGTATTCATCCGTATAGTATGTTTCTGTGCAGAGAAAAACCCCTCTCTGATACGGAAAAATGTTGTGTTCGCATCCCACAGCATCCGGCAATCCGCCACTTCCTCTCTATGATATGGCCGGTCTTTGGTTTCGCCCTCGTCCAATAATCTATTATTGTTAAGAGGGTAATGATATAGTGAGTATCTATGGAAAAATCACCAAATATTCTCTGGCTGACTGAAATCCGCAACACTGACATCCCCTCAGTAGGCGGGAAAGGCGCTTCCCTTGGGGAGATGACCCATGTCGGTCTGCCGGTCCCACAAGCGTTTGTGGTTACAGCGCAGGCATTTCGCCGGTTCTTACAGATGACAAAACTGGAAGAACCCCTTTTCTCCATTCTCGAAAAACTCGACGTCGACAACAATGATGCACTCAACGCCACTTCCGATAAAGTAAAGGCGATGGTAAACACGGCAAAAATGCCGGAAAAGATCAAAAAAGAGATTCTTGAATCCTACAAAAAGATGGGTAATGACACCGTTGTTGCCGTACGTTCAAGTGCCACAGCAGAAGACCTGCCGGATGCATCCTTCGCAGGTCAGCAGGATACCTACCTGAATATCCTCGGTGACAAAGACCTCCTTGAAGCAGTCCAGAACTGCTGGGCATCCCTATATACTGCCCGCGCAATATACTACCGTTCAAAGAATGGATTCGATGACCGCAGCGTGAATATCGCGGTCGTTGTCCAGCAGCTTGTTTTCTCGGAAAAGGCCGGGGTAATGTTCTCGTCCCACCCGGTCTCCGGTGCAAAAACCGTGATGATCGAAGGCTCATGGGGCCTTGGCGAAGCGATCGTTTCCGGAACCGTTTCTCCCGATAACTATGTCTATGACAGAAAAGGCAGAAAGATCATCCAAAAAACCATCGCCACAAAATCCGTAGAGATCATTCCGGATGGAAAGAAAGGAACCAAAGTCGTTGAAATAGCGAAAGACAAGCAAAACGCCCAGGTTCTTTCCGAAAAGGATATCCTCCGTCTTGCAGAGTATGCGATCAAATCCGAGGAACACTACAAGAGTGCTCAGGATATGGAATGGGGTATGGTCGGAGACACGATCTATATCCTCCAGTCCCGCCCGATCACAACGATCCAGAAGGACTCTTCGAAAACCAAGACCTCCACTTCATCTGCCACAGGTACCATCATCCTCCAGGGATATGGAGCATCCCCAGGTATTGCCTCTGGAAAGGTCATCATCGTCACTGATGTAAAAGACACTTCCAGAGTCCAGGAAGGAGATGTGATGGTGGCAACCATGACGAATCCCGACATGGTCCCGGCAATGAAGAAAGTAGTCGGCATCATCACCGATGAAGGAGGAATGACCTGTCATGCTGCGATCGTTTCCCGCGAACTCGGGACCCCAGCAGTCGTTGGAACCAAACAGGCAACTTCCCTTCTGAAAGAGGGACAGATTGTCACGATCGACGGCGAAAAAGGTATCATCTATGATGGAAAACTTGCCGTATTCGAAGAGTCAAGCGCTGCATCCAAAGTTCCGGCGATCGTCGCTTCTCCGATCATCACCGCAACCTCCGTTAAGGTCAACGTATCTATGCCGGAAGCAGCGGCCCGTGCTGCAGCTACCGGAGCAGACGGCGTTGGACTTCTCCGTGTCGAACACCTTATCATCGGCATGAACAAAACCCCCTCCTGGCATATCAAACACAATAAACAGGAACAGTTCATCACCGAACTTATGGACGGCATCAGAACCGTTCTCGACGCATTCCGCGGAAAATCGGTCTGGGTCAGAACGCTCGACTCGCCGACCGACGAGTTCCTCAATATGGAGGGCGGCGAAGACGAACCTCATGAGCACAACCCGATGCTCGGATTCCGCGGTATCCGCCGTGACCTCCGCCAGAAAGAACAATTCAGGATGCAGGCAGAATGTTTCCGCCGTCTTTGGGAAGCAGGCTACCACAACCTTGGTATTATGTTCCCCCTCGTCCAGCACCCGCGTGAATTCCTATCTGCAAAAGAGGCATTCCGCGAATGGGGACTCGATGTCGAACATATGGATCTTGGTATCATGGTCGAGATTCCCGCATCGGCGATCATCATTGATGAGTTCATCAAAGCAGGCATCGACTTCTGTTCCTTTGGAACGAACGACCTTGTCCAGTACACACTCGCAGTTGACCGAAACAATGGTCTGATTGGCGACATGTACGAACCCGAACACCCGGCGGTCAAGCGCCTTATCGCAAGTTGTGTCGCCCAGTGCAGGGAAGCAGGCGTGGAATGTTCCATCTGTGGTCAGGCAGGATCCGATCCGAAGTACGTCAAGTGGCTCGTAAACGAGGGTATTTCCAGCGTTTCCGCAAACATCGACGCCATCCAGAAGATCAGAGAGACAGTGGCGAAAACGGAAAAACAGATCCTGCTCAACGCAGCACTGAAGAAAAACTAACCCCAAATAATTTTTAGCGTGATTTTTCATGGAGGAGAAAGGATGCAAAAGGGAGGAGGTCATCTCCCTCCTATCCGGATATCGGGCAGAGGATTTGCATCACGACCATATCCTCAGTTCGATGTGTACGATTCCGCACGAGATCGCGGTTTCCGTACATGAACTGTTTAGCGGAACAAATCTTGGCGACCCGGGACTTTTCCCAGGCACTACAAAGATCGAAGATCTTCTCGTACATTCGCTCGGTGAACTTATGCATCACCCGGGAGCCGGCGGATATGCGACCTCGGGCGGGACCGAATCGAACCTTCAGGCGATCCGTATCGCGAAAAAACTGAAGCCTGAGATCAGAAACCCCAACATCGTCGTTTCGGCATCCGCTCATTTTTCTTTTGATAAGACCTGCGATATGCTCGGACTTGAGATGCGGGTCGCACCATACGGTGAAAATTACACCGTTGACTGTGACAAGATGACGGAGATTGTCGATAAAAATACTATATCGATTGCAGCGATCGCCGGTACAACCGAATACGGTATGATCGATGACGTCGAGAGGATCGCAAAAATCGCCCTCGAAAACGACCTGTTCTTCCACGTTGATGCAGCATTCGGAGGAATGGTCATCCCGTTCCTGCCAAACCCGATACCATTCGACTTCGAAGTTCCGGGAGTCTCCTCGATCTCGCTCGACCCGCACAAGATGGGCTTGAGTACGATCCCCTGCGGTTGTCTTCTCCTACGTGACCCGAAACAGTTTGGAACACTCAACGTAGATACTCCGTATCTGACCGTAAAAAAAGAGTGCACCCTTGCCGGGACTCGGCCGGGAGCGGACGTTGCCGGCGCCTATGCAGTCATCAAACTCCTCGGAAGAGAAGGATTCCGTGCGGTCGTAGCTGGCTGTATGGAAAAAACCCGGCGTCTGACCGAGGGTATGGAGGCGTTTGGCTACACCCGTGCCGTTGATCCGGTCATGAATGTTGCAACGTTCAATGCAGGACCGGTGCCCGAGGGATGGATCGTTTCACACACACGTGCAGGTCATCTCAGATTTGTCTTGATGCCCCACGTGACCCGTGACGTAATAGAGAATTTCCTTGCGGACGTCGCAAAAATCAACTAATTTTTTTACAGCTCTTCTTGTACGAGATTCGATCCGTCCCACACAAACACGGTCGCTTTTCCTGTTTTCAAAAACTCGCGGATGCGTGCATCGTGATCTTTTCTCACGAACCGGATCTTTTCCTCAGCGAACTTCTCCAAAACGGCTTGGTGGAAAGCGATCTCCTGTTCCAGAAATGCGGTCTCATACGCGATCGTATCGAGGGCGATCTCTGCACACTCCTCGTCAGAGATAATGCATTCATACTCCCCATGCTCATCGAGACCTGATATCTGCCGCCAGTCGATTTTTCCCCGTGCATCAGGTTCCCGGTGAAGCATATACGGATAGACCCGGCAAATCGCAAATCGCTGATCATAAATTTTGCAGTGTTTGGTCTCATCCAGAAAAACACAGTCCCCGTTCTCCTGTGTTTTGAGAGCATACCCGGACACGTAGAAATTCCCTAATGGGTCCGAGTAGGGAAAATCAGGTGCGGGCATCAATGACTCAGGCGAAAATGTTTTCAGACGGCCCGCATCTTCCGCGAGAAGAAACACATGGCCGTTGAACGCTTTTGTACAGCATTTCCCGCAGCAGGTACAGGAGAAGCCGATCTCTTTGATAATCTTTTCCAGGTTCTCTTTTGGATACTTTTTGAGAAGGGCAAGTTCCGCCTCCAACTCCTTTAGATTCTGCATCGGTGCTGCTGCCATTCAGAACTCCTTTTTCTCATAGAGCCTGACCGACACAAAGTAGGAGGCGATGAACGCCGCGATCGAGACAACCTCTGTGATCAGAACATAGAGGAGGATATTCCCAGTGAGCGATTCTCCAAAGAGGGCAAACCAGCCGACCAAAAGGACCCCGATGATGACCATCAGAATAAACATCATATATCTGGCTTTTTTCGAACCGAATTTGTAGAGAAGCGGAAACAGAAGCGACCCGTAGAAGACACCAAGGGCACCGACGAGAATGATGAACCAGAACGGGCTCGCGGTTTCCGGCATAAAATAATACGAGACACCGGCGATGATTCCCGAAATCACGATAGCAACACCGAAAAACAATACCATCAGCAGATACTTGGATTTCACGATATCCTTTCTCTTGACCGGCATCGTTAAGGTGTACCTGTCCCACTTCGCCATATCATCCATCGTGAGGGATGTCATTGGCAGAAGAGCGGCAAATATCATCAACAGGAAGTAGACGGTCATGGTATTTCCCATAGGGATGAACACTATCCCAAAGATGATAAACATAAAGACCAGGGTCTTGGTCATTGGCCGAAGGTTCAGCAGATCCTTCAGCATCAGACCTGATAACCATGAAGATTGTTTCATACAGTTTTCCCCCGTGCATAAAACACCATGATCGATTCGGTCGAAACCGGATCGACGATCATCTCCGGATGCCGGGCGATGAATCTCATCTTGTCTTTGATCAGGACCTCGCAGCCGAACTGATTCGTCCGGTAGGTAAGGAATGATATTTTGTCAAGAGTATCGAACTCCTCGAGACTGCACTTGAGAATACCCATATCGTCCAGGATCTCATCTTTGGACTTGGAAAGAACGATCTTTCCCTCATGGATGAAGGTGAGGTAATCGGCGATCTTATCGAGATCGCTTGCTATATGTGAGGAGAGAAGGATCGAGTGCTCCTCTTCCTGAATAAACTCAAGGAAGATATCCAGGATCTCCTTGCGAATGACCGGATCGAGTCCGCTGGTCGGTTCATCGAGAATCAGCAGATCCGGATGATTGGAAAGGGCGGCGGCGATCCCGAGTTTCATCTTCATGCCCCGGGAGTATTCTTTGATCTTTTTCTTTTCCGGAAGATCGAACTGTTTGAGATATTTGAGATAGAGCGGATCGTCCCATGTCGAATAGATCTTTCCAAGGATCTTCGCCACGTCAACCGCGGTGAACGTGTCGTGAAAACTGCATTCATCGAAGACGACACCGATACGATTCTTAATCTCCTTTTCATGATCCTCAAACCCGAGCCCGAACAGTTTCACCGAACCGCTGGTTCTTTGGGCTATCCCGAGCATGGTTTTTATCGTTGTGGTCTTTCCTGCTCCGTTTTCCCCGATAAAACCCATGATGCTTCCTTTCGGAAGACAAAATGAAACATTTTTCAGGGAAAAATCCGGATATTCCTTACATAATTCATGTACACAAATTGCGTCAGACATTGTTATTCTCCATTGTAGATGATATCAAGCATTTCCGTAAGCTCCAGTTTACTGATACCGAAACTTTTCGCCGCATCGACGGCCTTTTGCAGATGTTCTTCTGCAAAGCGCAGCTGTTGTTCCCTGATCAGCTCGGTATTTTTTCCGGCGACAAAACTTCCTTTTCCGGGAACGGTCTCGATGAACCCGTCACGTTCCAGATCGGTGTATGCCCGTTTTGTGGTGATCACACTGATTCTAAGCTCTTTTGCAAGAAGACGCATACTTGGTAGGGGTGACTCCGGCAGAAGCTCCCCGCCAATGATCATAGATTTTATCTGCGTTGTTATCTGCTCGTAGATCGGCTTTTCACTCGCGTTACTGATAAGGATCTTCACCTGTTTGTACCTGTTCTAATGTGTATAACGTATATACACATTAAGCTTTCGAACGGCTGAGAAACCTGACAGGGAAATGGACCTATCCATGCCGAATAACGGATATATTGTAGTTCGTAAGTGTGTCAAAAAATAAAACCCATCTCTATTTTTCCTCTGTCGGCTGGGGATGGGCCAAGTCCGGAGTGTTTATCAAGTTTCAAACCCTATAATAATGCATCATAAGGGAAGTATGACTTGGGAAGAATAGAGAACGCTAATCAAACCGTCTCAGATGACGGAAGTATTGTTCGCGTTAAACTGCCGAACAAACGAATAAGAGAACAATTTGCACAGGCAGAACTGATGCTTGGATCAAACCACATCAGAGTACGATGCTCAGACGGCGTGACACGCTTAGGGCGGATCAAGGGCAAAATCAAGAAGCGTGTTTGGATTCGTGAAGGCGATATCCTTATCGTTGTTCCTTGGGATTTCCAGGATGAGAAGTGTGATATCATTTATCGATACACAACTCCCCAAGTAGACTGGCTTCGCGGCCACAAATATCTCTAACATTTTTTTATTATGACAGACATTCCAGATTTTGATATGATAGCAAAAGCCCACGGGCATACCTGTCCGGGCATTGCACTAGGTTATAAGATCGCCGTAGTTGCTGCAAAATGGTCAGGAACTGAGACAAACATCTCTGTTCTGTCCCACTCAACACGCTGTCCGCTTGATGCCCTCAAACAGACATTCAATTTACGGACCCACCCTGAGCGGCTCATCGTTGAGGATACGAATACCGTCAGTTTTGTTCTGGAAAAACCGGATGGGAGCAAACTGCTCATTGACGAGATCCCGGGAACAAAACTCACCAGCGACGAGCTTCACACGTTAAAAGGGAAGATCTCAGCAAAAACCGCGACAGAAGAAGAGATCAAACGGCATACTGAGATCCAGAACGAATTACTCCAGGTAATGCTGAACACACCAGATGAAAAACTGTTCACCATCCGGGAAGAGTAAAAGAGAGATTACTCTCTGTATCTGAGAACATCTGCAACAGATGTTACATCCCAAGCCTCTTTTTTAAAGCCTGATGACGATTTTTCCGAGTAAAGGGCAGCGGCCGCCGCAAGCCCGGGGTTGCCGCCGAGAGCAAAAAGTCGGTCTGCCGTTTCATCCACCGGATGTGCGATTACTGCTTGAACGGCTTCACGCATCTCCTGATATGCGGTGTTGACCGGATGCTGTCTTACAGCGTTTTCGAGTGCTGCCTGGGCTTCAGGATATTTGGATTGACAGATACAGGATCTCGCAAGACCTGCCCATGCTGCCGGGAACCGTTCGTTCATCTTTAATGCAGAGAGATAGGCTTCAGACGACGCGTCATAATTGCCGGTTTCATACTCCAGCCACCCGAGTTCAGAGTGGACGCGGGCACGAACGGTATTGGACGGGTTGGCACGGAGAGCCAGACGGAACATCTGACGGGCTTCATCCGGCATGCCAAGCGACATAGAGCATGCAGCGATACCGGAACAGACTAGGGATTTTTCATCATCACGGGTCGAACGATCGGTGAGGATATCACAGACAAGCACACGATCTTCGTGGGAAAGCATCATCAAAACCGGGCTGATGAGAGACTGGATATCTCCCCCTGTTTTCCAGGCATTTGTAACCGCCGAATTAAGTTCACGGGCCAAAAGATGTGGAGGATCGCCTCCCATTACCATTACCACGGCTTTTTCGGCAGACGTAGAAGCATACTCTTTTGCTTCGGCGTACAGACCTGCAGCGACTGCTGCCCGGTATTTTTTCCCGGAAGAGTTGATACCGCTTACCGAATCAGACCGGTTATACCAGAACATAGCACAGACGGGATCGAATCCAAAATAGGCGGCATCTCCTCTTGCAGTCAGCATCTCTGCCTGTTCACGGACATCTTTTGCCCGGAGGAGGGAGTAATCAGGTTTTCCGTCGACATCGAGGGACTCGTTCATCTCAGAGATCCGGGACATTGTCCGGGAAAAGAGCGGTTCCTCTGCACCTTCTTCGCCGATGATCTGTTCAAGGTAGGCATACTCATCCAGATAATTGTATTTTTTCCTGGCAGACGAAGCGAGATCAAAGTAGAGCCTGACACGATCCGCCGAAGGGAGTTCCTCCGCGATCGATGCGATACGGATGTAATAATCCCGCATATCCTCTCCCAGATCTTCACCGACTTCGCAGAGATTTTTCAAACCGACCGCGGTCTGATACGGACCTTCGTTTCTCGCAAGAAGGAAGGCACTTTTGTATGCCTCGAAGGCATAATCAACGTCTCCGAACTCGGATAAAATGGCTCCCATAAGTTCAAACGCGGGTTTTTCTACCGGGGTCTGCGGGAAGGCAAGCGTGATGCTGGCATACAGGTCAAGAGCTGCATCATGATTTCCTGAAGCATACAGCCAGTTTGCTGTGGACAATGCAGGACCCGGTGTCTCAAGGATCAGAAGCGGGGCAGCAAACTTTGCCCATTCGTCAGGAGTGGTTCGGGGCATATTCAGCCAGATGATCTTCTCTTCACGGGTAAGTGTGGAGAACCAGTCCCCGGCAACACAGATGATGAGATCATAGATGATCTCGGGAAGCAGAGTTTCCGCACCGCCGAGTACTGCAGCATACTCATCAAGAGGGAAGGAGTGCCAGAACGGGCGGCGACCGACACCGAAGTAGATGTCGGGATTCTCGATCTCTTCCACGGTCAGCCGGCGACTTTTGAGCTGCCACCAGCTCTCCGGATATGGGCTTCCAGAGGCGGAGACGATTTCTGCAGCCATGTTTGTTACAGATATCTGCGAATGGAGAAGAGCAGCTAAGGCAGTTTTTCGCTTGACATCGGCATTCTTTACCGCAGAATCATATGCTGATTTCAGCCATTCGGCAAGCGGGAGAGGAGCATACTCTTCGCCGGAAACTTCTTTGAAAAAATCGAGGAGGAGAGATCTGTCTGATTCGTGTCCGAGAATTGATGAAAGTACCCTTGCATGAAATCCACCGTCAACACTCATTCGGTGAAGAAAAAGATTGGACAAAACGATTTCGTCATGACCTGATTCCTTTGTGTCTGCATCACCGGCAAACATGGTCAGATAGTCGCAGAAGTACTGCTGTGTTAGGTTCCCCTCACGGACACGCATAATTACCAGTGTTTAGTTGTCAGTCTATGTATTTCTTCTGATGTGAAAAGGAACTGACAGGCAAAATAGTGTGAAAAAGGTTGAAGGGAGAGATCCCCCCTTCTACATTTTTTAATTTAAACGAGTTTGGAGATCGGACCGTCTTCGACGCCGATCGTTCCACCGAAGTCTCTGAAGGCTTCGGCAAGGACAATGTCCGAGAACGCAGTTGCGGTCGCGGCACCTTCCATGTTCTCGATTGGACCGTACATGATTAAGTCTGCACCAAGAGTCATTGCCATAATGTTACAGCCGATATCCGGTGAAGACCATGCAGTCTGACGTACTCCTTCGATGCCGCCGTAGTGGTGGTGGAACATCTGTTCTGCAAGGAGCGGTTTGTCTGCATACTGCTCGTGGATGTTCTTTCTCCAGCGTTTCAGCCAGGTCCAGGAAACAGTCATGTTGTGGTATGCACCACCGGTTGGAAAACCGTGGATCGCCTTGCATGCAAGGATCTCACGGTAGGAACCAAAGGAGCCGAGACCGAGCGGAGTTGCTGCAGTGTCAAGAATCGGGCGGGTGATTCCGCATTCTTCTGCGATCTGAATCATACCTTTTGCCTGACCTGCGACACCACCCTCAACGAGTGATTTCTCACGTCCGATAACGGATGGGTCACCTGGGTTGAATGCCAGAACGATTGCAGAGTTCACATCGGACTCAGCAAGTGCCTGAATATTCTCCGGCAGGATCGAAGCGTTGATCGAGTTGTAGATTGCACGGTCTGCAAGACCAACTTCCGTAACATACTTCGTTGCGTGGACAAGTGCTGTCGGAGCAGAGGAATCCATCAGGAATGCGGTCTTGTTGTCGATACTGTCAAACCATGAGAAATACGACTCAAAAGCCTCGGCATGCTCTGCGAGGATCTGGAGGAAGTACTTGTTACCGGTAATGTCAGAAAGTTCCTGACAGCGGTTCCAGAGTGCTTCTGCTTTTGGTTTGTCGATTTCACCGGTGTGATCGTTTAAAACGATCTCGTGTTTGTTGTAGAAGATGGATGGTGAAAGCACACGTGGATACTCTCCGGGCTGTCCACCAATCTTCGTTCCATTAAAGTCAAAGACCTGCTGTTCTTTTTCAAACTTGAACATATTGGCACCTCAATTACATGAATAATAACCATGACATCCAGTATATGATTACCAGGAAGGCAATGATACCTGCTACAAGTCCGTAGAGGATACCGATGTCACGGCCAATTTTTCTTCCGACACGCATTGCAATTTCTGCGTCCGTGAACTCAATCTTTTGCTCGATTGCATCAAGACGTTTCTCGATTTCGAGGAACTGGGGGTTGGCACTTGCAACCGATGCAGCACCGCCTGAACCTCCAGCGTCTTCAGTTAACTGAATGACGATCGGGTCTGCGCCAAATGCTCCGGGATCTCGTGCCTTGAGCTCGTTCATTTTTGCGGAGATTTTACCGATGTCTTCGGTCTCCATAATATTTACGAGTTCAATCTGTTCTTGGAAACGTTTGATGTGTTCTGCCGTCAGGTTCTCAAGGAACGGAATTGCACCGGTAGAACCGACGATTTTTCCGCCCTCAACACCATTTTTGTGCATTGCTTCGATGGATTGACCGGAAAGGTGACCCTTAACTTCAGTTCCACAAAGCAGAACAAACCGGATGTTTGGGTTTGAAATGACGTTTGCAACGACCTTTTCGATACCGAGGTTTTCAGTCTTACAGGAACCTGCAAGAGCAGCACCTGCAGCACAGAGTCCGGCCTCATCAAGGTGGGAACCCATAGTGATGACAGTGACTGGGCTGTTTGCATCACCGGTTTGGTAATCACCTTGGATGATTGGCCATCCGCTAGCCGGGGATTTCTTGTCTACCATTTTAGGCACCTCCGAGGAGGATCAGCACTGGTACAAAAACCAGAACGAAGGCAATAACGACACCTGCAGCAAATCCAACAATACCTGAACTCGAAATTGCAGAGTCGACCTTGTTTGTTCTGGCAAGAATCTGGCCTTTGTATCTGATATTATCCACCATCTTATTGATGGGGACCATTCTAATAATCGAACCTGCCATTTTAGACCACCTGAACGCCGATAAGTGCACCGAGAATAACCAGAGAGACGATCAAACCGATCATGATACCCTCGATCTTGCCTCCATAGACACCGGATGCGAATCTGTTGCGGTAACCGATATCGGTGACCATCATCTGGATAGTTTTGATGCGGGCAGTAATAAGGGCCATTTCACCGGTCAAGGGTTCTTCCTCACCGGATTCGGCACAAGATGCTCCACCTTTATCATCATCAGTTAACTGAATGACGATCGGGTCTGCGCCAAATGCTCCGGGATCTCGTGCCTTGAGCTCGTTCATTTTTGCGGAGATTTTACCGATGTCTTCGGTCTCCATAATATTTACGAGTTCAATCTGTTCTTGGAAACGTTTGATGTGTTCTGCCGTCAGGTTCTCAAGGAACGGAATTGCACCGGTAGAACCGACGATTTTTCCGCCCTCAACACCATTTTTGTGCATTGCTTCGATGGACTGACCGGAAAGGTGACCCTTAACTTCAGTTCCACAAAGCAGAACAAACCGGATGTTTGGGTTTGAAATGACGTTTGCAACGACCTTTTCGATACCGAGGTTTTCAGTCTTACAGGAACCTGCAAGAGCAGCACCTGCAGCACAGAGTCCGGCCTCATCAAGGTGGGAACCCATAGTGATGACAGTGACTGGGCTGTTTGCATCACCGGTTTGGTAATCACCTTGGATGATTGGCCATCCGCTAGCCGGGGATTTCTTGTCTACCATTTTAGACACCTCCGAAGTAGAGGGCAAATGCAAGGACGAAGGCCACAAACAGACCTACCGCAAGACCATACCAGAGAGAGGTAACCATACCTGCTTTCACGAGGGTCTTTTCACGGCCGGGGAAGCTGTTTAAGAAGTTGCCTTCACCCGAAAGCATGCCGACAAGATCTTCGGCAATCATTTCGAGTTCTGCTACCTGATCGAGGACCGGCTGATAGGAAACACCGGCTGTCGTTACGATACCTGTTATGGGGTCAGCTACGAGGCCAAATTCCGGTAATACTAATACATATCCCATTTTTGTTTCCTCCTAACTTACTCCTCCTTATCGGAGAACGGCTTGGCATCAAGCCAGGCTGCTGCGTCGCGTTTGGATAAAGCGACATATTTGACATAGGACACTGCCCATCCAATGATTGCCACGATAAATGAGATCCATGCTGCTGTCAATGAGACAAAGACAAAGGAGATCACTGCCATGATGATCATGGAAAGGAAACCACACTCGATAGCGAGCATGTTGGTTCTGTCCTGTTTCTCGCCTGGACCAAGACACGCGTTGAACGGGTGCTGGAGAGCGATTGCACCGAGCATGAATGAAACTGCAATAACACCTGCACCAAGATAGGATGCATTGTAAACAGAGACACCAAGGATCTCGATGGTGGCGATTCCAGTAAAGCTAACGGTTCCGGTTGCAACAACGCCAAGACCCATAAGGGCAAGGGCGCCGACTGCGGCGAGTTCTGCGATACTTCTGGTCATCACCGGGATCTTCATGTTCAGAACGGAGTTTGAGATCCATCCAAGGAAGAGACCGACGATGAGAGCGATTATTAATGCTGCTACCGGTACGATCCAGATGCTTAATCCACCAAGGGCAGACGCAAAGAGCAGGGCAATTAAACCAGACCCGAATGCGAGCATACCTGCGGACGGAACACCAGTTCCGATACCATAGCTGCACAGCTTTTTGATTGTGCTGTTACCCCAGATCAGGGCGCCGACAGCTGCAATTCCACCAAAGAATGCAAGATAGTCAACACCAATTACTGTACCGATGATAGCGATGTAAAGGGATACCAGTGAAATAACGGCTCCGATGGCCATAACGTTGTTATGCGGAATTCCGTCGTGGGATGCTTCAACTTTTACTGACATTTTTTACACCTCAAAATATTGCCACCACAAGCATTGCAACGAGACCGCAAACAGCTGATGCTAAGATTGCAGCGACGATTGCACGGGGGAAACGCTTGAACTTCGGGTCGTGCGGGCCTTCAATGGTTCCGGTAATGTTGTATGCAGAAAGTACTGCGATAACAAGGAACATTCCGATTGCAAAGATGCCTGCGAGACCTCCAGAGAGCATGTTGATATCTGCTGCACCAACAAATCCAAGTGCCGAAAGACCAGCATTGTAGAAGTGGAGAAGTTCAATGTAGATGAGTGTTCCACCAAGACCGCCGAAGAGACCGCCGATGATACCGCCAACATAAGAGATGAACGGTAAACCGTGACCTTCGGTTCCCTGGGATTTGTATGCTGCTTGTAAGTCACCGGTAATTGGGTCTTTAAGGACCTTACCTGATGCTGCCGGGATACCCATGCCGAAGACATAGGAGATGTTCACCATAAGACAGGTGATTGCCATCATTAATGCGCCGCCAATTGCTCCACTGGCGAGTGCGACTCCAAGACCTAACTCTACTGCCCATGCTCCTCCAAAGAGTCCTGCAAGACCTGCACCTGTTGCAAGCATTGCGACACCGGTAGCGATACCGGGTGCCTGACCCATTGCTGCCGGCGCTCCGCCGACTGGAACAAAGTGAACACCAAAAGCGATTAAGGCTGCACCAAGGATGATCAGACAGAACGTCTGAAGGACGAACATTGCCTCACCTGCGAGGATGCCGGAACTTCCAAGGAAGTAAGCAACAACAACGAGGATGATTGCGATGACGATTGCGATGACCGAAGGAATTGGCTGGAATGATCCGGCATTTGCTCCGGGTTTAGCTGCAATTGCACTCATATTCAGGCCTCCACGGTGTAGGGTCCGTAATTTTTACGTGCCCAGACTTCAACGTAACGGTCAATGATCATGAAGATGATGATAATAAGCGCTCCGACGATTATTGGACCCCATCCTGCGAGGAAATTCTCAAAGATGATAGTCCGCCAAAGTTCGAAGAACACGATTAATCCGAAACAAAGACCTGAAGCGGGTCCACCGAATTTTGCGGTGAAGAAACCGTTGTCGATTGAGCTTCTCTGTCCTGCTTCTGCATAACGAACGATGTTGCCAGATGCAGAGATTGGGACACCAGCACCGAATTTCTGATTCTGGTACTGACGCTCTTTACCATAGTACGGGTTTCCGGTTGCAGAACCTGCTGCACCAAGAGCAAGACCCCATACGATACCAAGAAGCGGAAGAGCAAACGGATGACCGATTACTGTCATCATAAGGTAACATACGGTTACCGTTGCGAAGATAGCTACGAATGCGTGAGCCATAGTCACGGTCGTTACTGATTTAACAACATCAATAAAGACCGGCTGTCCAAACTTGGAAAGACTTGCGGTTCTTCCAAGGTATGCAGTAGTTGCGTAAACTCCCTGCACAAAGGTTGCGAGAACTGTTCCGAAGATGATTGCGAGGATTGCATTGACTCCTAACATAAGGAATGCCCATGCAACACCACAAGCAAGGGTCACCCACAGGGTGTATGCCGGTGGTTCCCCACTCACTGCCTTGTTATAGATACGGTGAGTGTATCCCATCTGCGGTGCGAGCTGGACCTGAGAGTTCGGGTCACCTTGTGATCCGATGTTGGACTCAGTATCTTCGGCTGCACCAGCAACCGCTGCGAGAGCTCCCGCAAGGGCAGTTACTCCAATGCCGATTATAATTTCTTGCATGTATGATTCTCCCTTGAGTTTTGTTTCCCGATTGTGGATAACTAATCAGGAACCTGATATGTTTCAGCACCACAGGCTGAAACGAAGGATGCGTCTCAAGTGTTCGTAAAACGTTACCACTCTAAAGAATGGAGTACAAAGTGTGGACGAATATTCTATTTACATTCATAGATATATAAGACATGCGAAAATTGTGTAAGAAAAGCTCAGAGATCCCGGATTTTCGTAAAATAAGACGGGAAAAACCCAGATTGAAATTCAATTAATTTGTATTAATGATAGTCCAGTTGATTAAATCTAGTGGAGTTTACTTCAAGACAATGATTCTTGATGAAATCCCCGATATAATACCTTTGTTGTCGGACTTTTTCGTGGCCAGTATATAAATAAAAAGATCCCCTGCACGTTTCTAACAGGAAAAAAAGAAAAAAAGTGAGTGGTTAGATAACCACTTACTGTGCCGGGATGATGAGAGATCTCTCACCTGCTGGCATAAATTCGCGGATTGCTCCTTTGGCGAATTCTGCACGCGGGTGAGCGAAGTCGAACTTCAGGGCCGGGTCTGCGAAACAGATCTTGATCAGCGGGGAGAGCGTCCATGCGTCGCCGCGGCCGAAGTGGGCTGCTGCTGCGATGGCTGCGTATTCTCCCTGGTGACCAACGTTCATTGCGTAGTTCGGGTAGTTTGGTCCACGGAACTCGCCGATACAGCCTTCATCAGGTCTGATGGACAGAGAGTTTGCGGAACCGCACTGATCCTGCAGATCGTAGCCGAAGAAACCAAGTCTGGACCATCCGTCCTTGTGCATAAGCATAGACAGATACCAGCCGTTGAGACCGGCGTTGGAGTTTGCAGTTGCGATTGATGTGGTGATACCGGATGCTGCTGCAAGAACGGATGCACGCTGGGAACCGCCGAAGTGGTCTTCCATCAGGGTCGGGAACTGTTCATACTGTTCCATACCGTAAAGGTTGACTTCGGTGGCAATGTCGTTGACAACTTCCTGAGTTGCTTTGACTTTGTCTTTCGGGGTCGGGTTCTTCCAGTCGATCTTATACTTGTCGTGGAGGTAATCCATTCCATAATACGTAAAGTCATCAAGGATGTTATCCGTGTAGGCTGCTGTTGCATACTGGGTGAAACCGACACCGCCGGACATATAGGATCCGAGCCAGATCTGGTCGAAAAGCATGGCGCCTGCAGCGACATTTTCCAGAGAAGCTTTTGCCGGGTCGTTTGGATTGACACGGTCTGCCTGGATCATATCGGAGAAGTTACCAAAGAGCATTCCTCCTGGCTCGTTCGGGCCACGTGCACGGCGAGCCGGCAGGTGGTGGGCCATGTTGATGACACCAGCGTGCTTTGCTGCAAAGGACAGGTCAGCGACTGCTGCTTCACCGGCGCACATACGGTATGCTGCAATAAAGGACATACCGATCTGCATGGCGGACCAGCGGGAGGTGGTTCCACCATCACAGGTACGGCCAACGATGGTCGGCATGTGGACGCACTGCCAAAGGGATTTGCCGACTGCTGCCTGTAGAGCTTCAGCCTGCTTCTTCGGGAAGAGCTTTTCAACATCGATGACGAACTGGGGCTCGAGATTGTCGGCGAGTTCCTGGTCACCGGTAAATACACGGACGTAACAGTCGTCGGTTAAAGCCGGGTGGGTCTCAACCATGTGTTCCTGAACGACAGCGCCTCCGGGCATTGCGTGGTTTACGACGTGGAGATACTCGTTGATAGTTTCAGGAGTAACTTCCTTGCCGAGACGCTTCTGCAAGGTCTGGTGGGCCATGTCCATGGACACGATTACGGTTCTGCGGATATCATCCCACATCTGCTGCATAGCAGCATTGTTGACGAAGTGCAGGTCATCACCCTCAACGAAGGTGTCGGTGCCGGAAATTTCGTAGGTCATCAGCTGGCGCTGACCCATCGGGACACCACCAAGGTGGCAGCGGTTTGGATCATACATGGAGATTCCACGTGCAGCTTCGATCTTCTTGTTCTCAGCCATGAACTCCTTCTTACGGAGAGACTGCTGAAGACCGTTGAATTTATAGAATTCTGCGGTCGTGGAGGAAACGTCCTGCTTAGGGAACTTCTGCTTGAGTGCTTCAAGGAAAAGTTTCTGGGTCTTTTCTACTTTTGCCATATTACTCAGGCCTCCGTGGGCATGAATCCGTATTTAGTACGGAGGGAGTGGATACGCTGAACGTATGCAACATATTCACTGTCAGAACGGAATGCGGTTCCAACAAGAGAGTGGAACATTGGGGTGTGTGCTTTGAGCCAGGCAGCATCCATCGGTTTACCGACAGCGACTTTCCGGTCAAGTGGGACACCGACCTGGTCTTTGATGTATTTTACAATACCATCTTTGTCCAGGATACAACGCTGGAGCATATCGAACATCATACCGTTCTCTGCGAGACGGAGTGAGTGTCCATGCACAGTTGCACCGCGGATACCGGTAGTTGCCGGGTCAAAGATAGCGGTCTCAATGAGCTCGCGTGCGTATCCTTCAAGGTCACGCTCGCGGCACTCGACGATCTGACGGCCTGAGAGAGTTCCCGGATCGATACCGCGGAAGCGGTAGCATTCAAGGTAGGTTCTCTGGTAAGGCTGACAGGGGCCGTTCAGCATAGAATCAGCGAACTGAATGTATCTGACACGGTCACCGGCTTTTGCGCCTTCGGTGGGTTTAACGATCTTGCGGATCGGGCAGTCCGGCTCTCCCTGCTCTGAGAGGGGGGGGTGTGCTGACGGGTATGCCTGTCCTGGTGCACGGTGTCCCATAATAAGGACAATGTCCTCATCAGTGACGCTGCGAATCTTTTCGAGCTTTACGTTCGGGTTCATCTGGTTGCGACGAATTTCCGCAACTTTGGAGGTTCCCGGCCCGTATTGTGGTTTGTATGCCATAGTTTTGTTCACCTAGTTTGTAGATTTAATAATTCTGAGTACTTCATGAATGACAGCTGACATAGCCACACGACTGGGCGTCTGTCCCCGGGTGATTCCGGTTACAAGTCCCATTACGGTGCCTTTGGTCTGAATGTCGTCGGGTTTTGGCATGACGTACGCGGTCTTTACTCCAGCCTTTGCGAAATCCTCATAATCAACAGGAGCCTGACAGACAACAACAGCATTGATGTTGCATTCCTGCAGGATCTTTCTTGATTTGTGGACCACGTGAGACCGTATGTTTCCGTGGTGAAGAACCGCCACTTTGTGGCGTTCTATCTGTTCTATCTCACGATCGAGAATTCCGAAATTTGAGCCGAGTGATACCCCGCCGATATCCGCATCAGGTGGAACACCGCTGCCTGCATTCAGCACCAAGGTACTTACGCCGTATTCGATCCCCTGCTGCCGTAGTGCTGACGTAATATCGCAGACAGGTTTAGTAATATGTCTCCGGCCGGGAGACATGGCCACGATGATGACATCAGAATTTTTACATTCAGAGATGGTTCCCCTCTGGGCAAGAGATCCCCCCTTACCCATACCCATACTCTGTCTGCAATCGACGAGTTGTGTTACACGACCAAGCGGCATGTTTATTTAGTTCCCTGAAGGATGATAGGGAGCTTTTTGCTTTTTGGATCGCTCATTCCAAGAATTCGTTTGTCATCGACAATGCCGTATTTGGCATAGTCGGTGGTCGTCATGTTCGACCGCATGTAGGTACCCTCGGTGATCCCATACGGGAATTTGTCAGAGAAGACCTCATCGCATGCCGCCTTGACAAGCGGAATCACAGAAGCATCGTCCAATTCAAGAAGAATTGCACCAACCTGAACGTGGAGAAGATAATCTTCGCCGCAGACCTTTATGATACGCCGATGTGTGTTATCATTGATCTCACCTCTGGCAGGACCGTAAGGTACGATAGCCGGAAGGTTTGGACCATTCAGCACAAGTCGGCGTATCCCATCTATTGTGTAGATTTTATCGAGAAGGATCTCAGTGGTCTCCGGATTCAGGAATCTTGTGGGGACGATTCTTAGTTGTGGGTATATTGTTTCTGTCATTCTATTTCCTTTCCGCCTAAGCGGAAATCAGTACAGGCTTAAACTGTTTTTGCAATTGCCTGGAGTGGGCGGGCGAACTCGTCAATCTGACCGAAGGTATCACCGTAAACTTTTGCGGTTCCTTCCGGAGAGAACATCTGAGTACCTGCATCAAGTGCACATGCTGCAACGATACAAGGCATACCAACACCTGCTGCGTGACGGGTAACGACGTGGTTTCCGTTGAAGATACCTGGTCCTCCACCACCGTAGATGGAGTGGCTGAAGAAGGAGAAACCGACTGCAACACCCATTGTTCTTCCGAAGTCAGATCCCGGAAGTCCGGTTTCGTGTTCGATAAGATCGTTGAAGTACAGTAATGTGGATGATACTGCCTGAGCGAAACGTCCGGCACCACAGTTGACCATGGTTGCTGCAAGAGTTCCGGCAGAGGTGTAAGCGTTCCAGAGCATCGGGTCTTTAGTCTCGTAGGGTTTGAAGTATCCACCCTTTGCGGCTGCGCCCTGTTTGATGACTTTGTCTTCAATTGCACGCTCGACTAAGGACTGAACAACAGTACCGACGGTACCTGTCTGACCATTTGCTTTTACAAGGTCGTAGACAAGGTTGTTGGCGTTCAGACCCTGGTAGGCGAGCAGTAAAAGCTGTGCACGCTCGAATGGACCGATTGCACTGCCCATCTCGAACTCTCCTGCCTGTTCAAATACTGCAGTGAGTGCTGCACCCTGCATTGCATTCTTGTGCGTGATCATAACAGACTGGTTTGCCGGAATGTTACGAAGTGCGTATCCAAGGGATTCGTTGTTCTGCGGGATGGACATGATCATGGAGCAAGCTCCGCCCGTCATATCCATAGTGACTGGGTAGGTACCAAATGCTGCTGCCTTGACAGTGTTTGCGTTGAACATGTCAACTTTGAACTGCTCGACAACCGCATAGGTGGTTGCTGCTGCTACAGAGGTCAGTGCTGCATCATAGGTTGCTGCCGCAGTAATACGTGAGGACGGGACCTTAACTAATAAAAGTTTTCCGCCGTTGTAACGTTTGACCTCGGTGTCGTCACCTGCTTCAACCGAAACGTACTCTTTGATTTTTGCTTCGATAGCGTCGATGTTTCCAACGATATCAAGGTTGAGTTCACGACCAAGGATCTGCTGGTGCTTACCGATCTTACCGGTCTTTAATGCATCCTGCATTCCGCCAAGGTTGACTGCAACAGTCCTCTTGGTGTCGTCGATGATTTTCTTGATTGCCGGGTTAACCAGCGGGCTGATCCTTTCGAGTGCGACATTGCTCTTTAAGAGTTTGCCGTTGTCATCGTAAAGGTCAATTACATCTTTGTATTTTGCCATAATTTTTTCCTCGTTTGTTAAAGGTGATTGGTTTGGCTGTTTTACCGTTACTTTTCCTGAAAATTGCTGTTTGTTGCTGATAGAATCACTGATGGTTAGCGACGGTTACTTTTTCACGTCCACGGCCGGGTTCTTGCAAACCTAGTTGCCAGGCAGATATGCATAGCTATCACATCCGCCCCCTCTCAGGACATTTACACTGTTTCTTTGTGTCGGGATATAAGTATTATCTTTAGAAGAGAGAAGGAGAGCAAGATTATCTATTACCTTTATTCAAACGATTTTTGACAATCTGAATATAGTAATGGGTTATTTTCCCTAATTGATACAATTAGAGTGCATTATAAATGTTATTTGTAATACTTTATTTGCTTATAAAATATGCTGCGTGTTACTTTTGTATGCGCCCTCGTAATTTTTAAAAATGAACATTCCGTCTGACAGTGCCAAACGATCTTTTTATTCCTCACACCCTATCATACTAGTACAATGTTAAGGTTTGCAGTAATAGGACACAAAGCGGTCACGACGCCGGATTTCTCTCTAAACGATATGCCGGGGGGAGCCGGACGAATGGACGTTTTATGCAGATGCATCAACGCCTCATTTTTTCTGAGTCACGACCTCCGGCGAAACACCGAATGTTTTCTTATCCTGAAAGGAGGAGAACAGGCAGACCCTGCGAATACGATCACACTCCGGTTCTCCGGAGATAAAATCAAATCCCTCAACCCTGACGAGCGAAGTGCTGGTGCACTGATCAAAAAAGCACTCGTAACTATTCCCGAGGAGGAATATCAGCGGGCAGCTCCGGGAATATCCATGAGAAAAAGCGGCCTTTCCAAACTGCTTGAGGAACATGCATTTGCAGTTCTTGATGAAAACGGAGAGGATATTCGAACGGCAAAAGTCCTGCCGGAAAATTTCATATTAAGTGACCACCTGAACTTCACTGAAGAAGAGATGGAACTTATCAAAGACCTGCCAAAATACTCAGTCGGCCCACGCGTCCTCCATGCAGACCACACGATCATCGTAATCCTAAACGAGTTCGACCGTAGGGGAGAACAAGCCTAAATGGTACTCCATCCAATAGTAATGCATCAAATGCTTGAACTCGTCAACACCATATTAGAGTACGGCGATATCTGTGATCACTGCCTTGGACGGTTGTTCGCAAAAAAATCATTCGGACTCACCAACGAAGAACGGGGACGTTCACTGAGAATAGCCCACGTTCTCGCATATAATATCCCCTACAAACCATACGAAAAAGGAACCTGCTGGGTCTGTAACGATTTGTTCGATACAATTCCTTATTGGGCAGAAAAAGCAGCAGCAGCCATACAAGGCATCGAACATGAAACCTTCGTCATAGGCACACGTGTCCCCCCGATGATGGCAGAATCAGAAGAGATGCTCTGGTCTGATCTTTCTCTCGAAAATCCCGAACCCCTGAAGTCCGAGATGAACCGTGAAGTGGGAAAAGCAGTTTCTGCTCTTACCGGCAAACACGGGAATCCGAAAAATCCCGAGGTCACCATCGTCCTGAATATCGCAGATGACTGTGTTGAAATCCAAATCACTTCCATATACTTCTACGGCAGATATCTGAAATATGAACGCGGGATCCCGCAAACGCACTGGGATTGCCGCGCATGCAAAGGGAGAGGATGTGAAATTTGCAACTTTACCGGCAAACAATACCCCACATCAGTGGAAGAACTCATTGCAGAAGTCCCAAAACAGATTTTCGCTAGTGACTGCGGAGTCCTTCACGGAGCAGGAAGAGAAGACATTGATGCCGTGATGATCGGGACCGGAAGACCCTTCGTAATGGAAATGCAAAGCTCGAAAAAGCGGACATATGATTTAAAAGAGCTTGAAAAAGCGATTAATGCATCTGCCAACCCTCGTGTAGGGGTAGTTCTGGAAAGCTGGTCTGACAAAAAGACCGTGGAAATGCTTAAATCAAACAAAGGGCATAAAACATACAGGATTCTAGTCTCAATAGATGACCGTATCTCTCTGGAAACAGTTAAGAATGCTGTATCCAAGCTCAAAGGAGCCTGGATCGATCAGCGCACGCCTGAACGGGTCTCGCACCGACGTGCAGACCTCGTTCGAAAGAGACAGGTCATTGACATAGGAGTTCTTGGTGTGGAGGATGGTCTTTACCGGCTCGAAGTGCTTGGTGAAGGTGGTCTCTATATCAAAGAGCTCGTATCAGGAGACGGGGGCAGAACGACTCCCAGTCTTGCTGAAATCCTCGCCGTACCCGCCAAAGTCGTCGAATTAGACGTGGTGCAGGTCGACGGATTACCAAATATTGGAGATGAGTAAACATGGCAAAGCACAATGGAATTAAAAAACGAACAAGATATAAGTTACAGAAAACCCTGCGTACCCGCGGTATGCCCAATGTGACAAAGGTCATTCAGAACTTCGAAGAAGGACAGAAAGTTCACCTTGTCTTAGACTCAAGCGTTCAGAAAGGACAACCCCACCCGAGATTCCACGGTAAGACCGGAACAATCGTCGGCAAGAGAGGCAGAGCCTGGCTCCTTGAAATCAAAGACGGCAATGCAACCAAGACAGTCATTGCACGACCACAGCACCTCACGGCGCAGAAATATAATTAACCCCCAAATACTTATTTTACATTTATCAGGAGTCTCGCATGAAAGTAAAGAAAGTTATCAGTGAAGATATGATGACCCTTCCAGAGCTGCGCGAAGAGCTTATTGCGATCCGCGAAAAACGTTCCGGTGGAGAAATGGGTGACGATCCCGCCCGAAGCATATCATACGAACTGCGTAAGAGTATTGACCATGCAGACATTCTCAGTAAATCCAGTGTTGAAACGGCAAAGTCCACCCTTTCAGACCTTGTATCCATGGAGAAAACGAAGCCGGAGATTGCCTGCAGGATAGTAAACATCATGCCGCAGAGCCGCGATGAGATCCGAGCAATTTACGCTAAAGAGCGGTTTACTCTTCTCCCCGAAGACTTAGACCAGATTCTTGACACTCTGCATAAATACGAGTGAGTGGTAGATATGCCGCCAAAGACTGAGAGGACCGATAAAAAGGAAGTCGAAGCTATCGTGCTGGATTATCTCCAATGGGGATATGCAAGCGACAGACGTCCTTTGAATCAGCGGGAATCGATTATTCTCGCAGTAGGCACTGACCAGTTCAAACTCCTCGAACTTATCGCAAAGAAAGATGTTGCGATAAATCTGCACGATAAAGTCTACATCGGTGAAGATGAGAGGAAACATGTCGAGCGGGTAAAACGCCGGTTGTCCTATGACGAACTGACCCCAACCGCAAAAGGCGAGCTTGAGCCGGTAGTCGAGAAAATCATTGCCAAGTCTGAACAACGATTCGTGGAGTTTTACAACATTGCAGTTCCGATCAGTCTCAAAATGCACATGTTAAACCTCCTTCCGGGATTTGGCAAAAAAACACTGATCGACACCTTGGAAGAAAGACACAAAAAGCCGTTTGAAAGCTTCGAGGATATCCGTAACCGGGTGAAAACACTCCAGAAACCGGAGAAGTTTATCCGTGAGAGAATCATGCTTGAACTCGAGAATCCGGAAGAGAAATATCATCTCTTTACCTCTAAATAATCTTTTTTTTATGAAAGCGCCAAAGGATCAGCATTTTCTGATTGATACAGACGCCGTAGATTTTATCGTCGATTCAGTCCCGATCCAAGGACGCAACGTGCTTGAAGTCGGACCAGGCGGAGGAGTACTGACCGCAGCACTTCTCGAACGCGGAGCAAATGTCAGAGCCGTCGAACTGGATGGAACACTTCTGCCGAACCTTAAGCAACGATTCAAAAATGAACTTGCCTCGAGCCAGTTGACTATAACCCGGGGTGATGCTTCAAGAATTAACCTTCCAGATTTTGATCTGGTCATCGCAAACCTTCCCTACTCCATCTCTTCGAAGATCACATTCAGACTGCTCGAAACCGGTTTCGAGATAGCTGTTCTGATGTATCAATGGGAGTTTGCAAGACGAATGGTATCCCCGCCGGGTGACGGAGAATACGGCAGACTTTCCGTCATGGTTCAGACCTATGCAGATGTTGAACTCATCCTGAAACTTTCGCCGCGGGCATTCAACCCCCCACCGGAAGTTGATTCTGCAGTGGTAAAAATCATCCCGCACGAACTGCCGGTTCAAATTCTCGATCGTAACGTGCATGCCATCGTCGTTCGCGAACTGTTCTCTCACCGGAGAAAGACCATTCAAAATGGACTCAAAGGAATGAGAAGCATCTATGGAGAGGAGACAATGACAGCGCTCATCAGTAATATACCAAAAGATCTGCTCGGTAAACGTCCTGAGAAGCTTTCAGTCATAGATTTCATTGAGCTTGCCAACCAACTTAGTCATCTGATATAATGGAGATCGACACGACCCAGATCTATTTTCCATCTGAAGATACGTATCTCCTGATAAAAGCTGCACTCGCAGAGGTAAAGCCAAACGACCGGGTCCTGGAGATCGGAACAGGTTCGGGCGCTGTGGCAAAATCCGTAACCGAGATAACACCGCATATCCTCGCCGTCGAAATAAATCCCCACGCTGCAAGATATGCACACGAAGTAAACGGTATCGAAGTCATCAGAGGGGATCTCTTCAAACCAGTTTGCGGTGAGTTCGATCTGATTTTATTCAACGCACCGTATCTCCCGACAACTCCTGAAGAGCGGGGTGACGACTGGCTAGAGTATGCTCTTGACGGCGGACCTTCTGGACGGGAGGTTGTGGAACGGTTTTTGCATGAAGCACCCCCTCATCTTTCAACATTCGGGAGGATACTCCTTCTCATCTCCTCTCTTACCGGTATTGATGACGTGCTGAAGCTTTGTCATGCAGAAGCATTGATCACTCTCGTGGTGGCAGAGGAGCGGCAGGAAGACGGCGAGATGCTTTATGTCCTCAGGATCTCGCAGGATCTGTGTTCTCTTTGCGGAACCTAATTAATCCTTGACTGTCCAAAACTAAGAATATGTCCCGTATATTATCCGAACATGATATAGCCCTTCTTTTAAAACTCGCACCCGAGTGTGATACGCTTGTCTGCGGAAAATCAGAAACAGCGTTTCGCTCAATTCTTCCACCGGTGACAAATCATTATGCAAAGGATGCCGATGATTTTGCAGCACGGTTAGACCGGCTCACGGAAGAGGAGTTTATCTCACTCATTGAACTCATCCGGATCGGAAAAGAAGGAATAGGATGTCTGCCGACCGAGTGTGCTGAAGTTCTCATCGAACAGGCGATGAGGCGTGCCGACGCAGAAGCAGCAAATGAGCTCTATGCTCTGTATGAGCTTGGAAATCAGTGCCAATAATCCTTTTTGCTATCTTGCAATAATAATTAATATCAGCCCGAAGACGTGTGTCATCTAGGCTGATGATAAAATATACGAAAAATGAGAAGATATACTCACTCTTTTTTCTTTTTGCCAACACCAGATTCCTTTTTGAAATCAGATGTGTTATTATCGATAGCGACCGTGATACCGATAAGAAATGCATTCATTCTATCGATTGCCTCACGGTTTTGGGTATTAGCTGTGGCAGCTCTCTGGTAACATAAATACGCCGTATCGCGGTCACCACGGAGATCATATACCTTGCCAAGTTCAACCAGAGCACGACTGTCCTTTGGATTATCAGAAACATAATTTCCGAGGATCTTCAAAGCATTATCATAATTACCGGCACGCCGCTGATCCACAGCTGACTCTATAATATTGAGAGGATCAGTGGAGGCAGAACGAAGCTTGGACACATTACTATCCCCAGTGTCACCCTCCCGCTGTTTTCTTTTTGGGGGAGGAATGTACTGGGATGCCTCACGTTTCTTGCGCTCGACCCTGTCCTCCATCTCCTTATTCGCCCGGCGGGGAGCTTTCGGCACCTCGACCTCGTCTTCTTCATAACGAAGCTTACGGGATCCGGCCTTTTTCCACCGTTCATCATCATGAGCATGCTTCTCCACCGCATGTATCTCTTTCTTCTTCGCGACCCATGCGAGCTCAGCAGTAGGTTTGGCAGCAGCCTTTTTGTCCCCGATCCATGCGGCTTCCTTTTTGTCAGTAGAACGACGATCGACCCAGCGCTTCTCTTTCTCGCGCTCATCATCCATACACGAGAGCTCGGCGACCATTTCCAGAGGATCATCCATTACACGGACCAGTTTATCGATCTCCAAAAGCCGCTCCATTCCGATGAAATGCTCTGCCATGATCTTCCCAAGCGGGGAAAGCTCCAAGATACCTCCGGACTTTCTGACGAGTTTGTGTTTGAGAAGTTCCGAGAGAGGATCGTCCCCCACGCCGACCATGCTGTTTCCAATGGCGATAATATCAGCCTCACGGCCGCGGCATACGATGGCATTTGCCGCAAACTCCTCAGAAGTCTCCTCAATATCATATACCGGCGAGACCTCTTCCATAGCTCCTTTGAGAAGCTGGATAGCAACCTCCTCCTCAGTGAGTTTTGTTTCACGCGAATATGATACGCCAGGTTCGGCGAGAATAACGACCCGGCCAAGATCGTGGAAATCCGGCCGACCGGCACGACCCATCATCTGGTGGAACTCCTGAACTGAGAGCCAGTCGATTCCCATTGCCAGAGCATCGAAAATCACCTGACTTGCCGGGAAATCCACACCAGCTGCCAGTGCCGCAGTAGTGACAACACAGGCAAGTTTGCCTTCCTCGAACTGTCGTTCAACAGCCCGGCGTTCCTGGGAAGTAAGTCCGGCGTGATAGGGGGCGGCCGTTCCTCCGATTGCCTCGGCTACGGTATGACATCTACTCCGGGCATTCGTGAAAACGATCGTCTGACCTTTGTATCCCTTGGAAGAAGTCTTATTGAACTCTTCAAAGACTAACTTTTTGATGAAAGGGATCTTCGAATCTTTTTCGGTAAATATCAGATGGCGTTCCAGAGCAACCGGGCGGTCTGCATAAGAAACGAGGGATGCATTCAGCTTTTTTGCAAGTAGATTCGGCGAACCGATAGTTGCCGAAAGATAAAGGAACTGAGCCTTTGGAGCGATGTATTTCAGTCTCGCGATCAGTCCGTCGAGCCGGTGACCCCGTTCAGGATCCTCGAGCATCTGGACCTCGTCGATCACAACAGTTCCAATGTTGCTGACCGGCATACCTTTTCTGAGAAGGTTGTCCATACCTTCGTAGGTTCCAACAACGATCCCGCCGCCTGCACCGCGGTTTCCAATAGGACGGGTCTCCGGTAGATTCACACGGGAAACACCGGTCATTATCGATGTCTGAGTTATAGACTTGTATTTTTCAGAAAATCTGTCATACTTCTGATTCGCAAGAGCTACGAGAGGGACCAGGAAAAGCATTCTTCCGCGCTTTTCGATATAATTTTTCAGTCCTGCCATCTCTCCAATGAACGTTTTCCCACTCGCCGTCGCGGCAACAACAAGAAGATCTTTTCCATATAAAAGACCAGACTCGACCGCACGCTGCTGAGCAGGCATGAGTGTCTCAACACCGCACCTCTCGACAAATTCCCGTGGAAGAGGAAGATTTTCGATACGTTCGGTCGGTGTCGGATCATGTGCCTCGAGCCGGTCAAACATCGTCTTTTTAGTATCAAGCGATTCTGGCTGAAGAATCGCGAGCACCATATCCAGGTCACGATACTCTTCCAGGAGATTTTCGATATGAAGCTGCGTGCGTTTACCCAGATGCTTAATGTGACCGAGTTCACGGCGGAGCTCACGCTTTGCACAGTCAAGACAGACAAACTCCTGCCCGCACTTGATCCGGGTCTCCTCAGTAAGGGGAGTTAAACGATCGTCAAAAAGACAGGTCCGGCATAGTGTGGTCGTTTCCCAGGATAACTGCATACCTCTCAGAAAATCCTGAAATTCCGGCATGGTCTGGGTAAGCTTGATCGGACCGTTTCCTCGAAGGACCGTAGTGAACTCTTTTGTTGGCGTCTTCTCAGCGTGAGATGTCCCGGGTCTTCTGACAAAAAACTCAGACGGGCGCATCCCTTTAGAGGTCTCTTCAAGTTCAACAGTTCCTACATGTTTGATTCTTCCTGCTTTTGCGTCATCACAAAAATAGACTTTATACCCCTTTTTCCAGGGTTGGACGATGGTCGTCACGTTATTCTGTCACCAGTTCATGGATAGTATACGAAAGACCTGCAGTTTCAAGACGTTTCAGGAAATCAGTAAACTCCTCATCAACGATCAGGATCAGACAGCGCATTCCATGGAATGCCGCCTCAACAGCCCCTTCCCGTGCCCCGAAGAACATGTCGGGTTTAATGCCGGAGTTTTTACAGGCCATATACGCCTCAAGTCCGACTGCGGCGAGGATATCGGCATTCTTTGCAAGAGAGAGGAACTTCTCCATCGAAATCATCTTTGAACCGCCGCGCTCGATTCTGGGTACTTTCGCAACATCCACTTTTCCTTCCGTGTGTTCAATTATCCCTGCAAGCCGTGCCACGCCGACATCCATCCCTTCCGATGCATCGGCAGTGACCATACCCATGGCAGTCTGGGGACGTTTGCCTGCATAAAGCCAGCCGGATTTCATGTACACGCCGACCGAGTAACCTGCTTTCAGGTCAGAATCCGCGATTGCAGCCCAAGTTACGACCTGATGGATAATATCCCGACGGACATGCCGTGCATAGGACTCTAAGATCTCCGCATTGTTCAGGACCCATTCGATTCCTTTGTGAGTGACATAGTACCGTCCTCTCCCCTCTGCACTGATATAACCCTCATCGGCGAGATCACGTACATATTCCGATATAGCCTGGGGAGTGACGCCGAGCTTTTCTGCGATCTCCTGCTGGCGAATCGACGGCTGGTGCTCGGCAACCTCAACTAAGACCTGGAATCTGGTCGTCTCACGTTTACTGCGAAGGATGTTGGTTAATGGATCATCAGGCATGGTATATCTCATATCTGTATTATGGGCGCTCCACAAAGAAAATATGTGGGGCACAAAACCCTACACTTATATTGTCTGTGATTCTATAATCCTTTTTGAGAAAGGTTGATGAAGTCTGGTAAAATAATCCTACGCGGGATCGTACAGGGAGTGGGATTCCGCCCGTTTGTATATGTCCAGGCGAAACGGTTTGGAATAAATGGGACGGTCATCAATCACGGGAGCGAAGTGGAGATCGATGCCGCCGGAGAGGAGTTCGATGGATTCTGCCGGGAGGTCGCAAAAGGACCGAAGATGTCGGTCATCGACTCGATATCAGTTGAGCCGCTACCGAACTGGAATCCTCCGGCTGGATTTTCCATTCTCCCAAGTCAAGACGGGGCAAGGACGGGATTTGTGCCGGCAGATATTGCGACCTGTGAACATTGTCTGTACGACATCATGGATCCGAAAAGCCGGTATTATGGATACTGGGCAACCTCATGCACCGACTGCGGACCGAGATACAGCATCATAAAATCCGTTCCCTATGACAGAGAACGAACGAGTATGGATGATTTCCCCGCATGTCCGGAGTGCCGGGATGAATACGAGAACCCCGGGAACAGACGGCATCATGCCCAGACCATTGCCTGCAGAGAATGCGGGCCGAAGCTTTCTCTGCTGAAAGGATCGGGGGAGATCATTTCAGAGACTGATACGATCTCTGCAGCGGCAGAGCTGCTGGATGCAGGAAAGATCGTTGCTATAAGAGGGATCGGCGGTTTTCATATCTGCTGTATCGAAGATTTGGCAGAGCGATTGAAAACATTACTCGGTAGACCGAACCAGTCACTTGCTGTAATGATGAAGCCGGAAACTCTTGGAGGATTTGTCACTGAACCGACGAAGGAAGAATGGGATCTGCTCAAGGGACCGGTCCATCCTATAATGATCCTTGATAAGATCGATCCAGAATCACACATATCCTTGTCCCAACTCCATAATCTCGGGGTGATGCTTCCGTATACAGGACTCCATCACCTATTGTTTGCAAAACTCCGGTCCCCTCTTCTGGTAATGACGAGTGCAAATGCTCCGGGAACGCCGATGATCACCGAAACGAAAACCATCATCGAAAAGATGGGGCGGGTGGTGGACTATATTCTTACCCACGACCGCGAGATCGTGAACAGATGTGATGATTCGGTTGTGAGAGACGGGTATCTTATCAGAATGTCACGGGGTTTTGCTCCGCTTAGAACCCGAATGGATCTTGGGAACAGGAATATCCTCGGCGTAGGTCCTGAACTCAACGCCAATGCAACGGTATATACCGGTGGTTTTCTGATAACATCACCGCATATAGGAAATATCAGAAATCCCCCGACCGTGGAATACTTAGAAGAGACAATAGAAAAGCTAACTGGCCTTACCGGATCAGTCCCGGAGATCATTGCCCATGATCTCCATCCCCAGTTTCTGAGTACACGGGTCGCTCAGAAGCTTGCCGGGCGATACGGAGCTATTCTCTGCCCGGTCCAGCATCACCGCGCCCACATTGCTTCGGTAACCACAGAAGAGGTCGTCGGTATCGCAATCGACGGGGTTGGATACGGAGACGATGCAACCATCTGGGGAGGGGAGATCCTTGCCGGATCGCCGGGAGATGGATACATCCGAACCGGGCACCTCGAACAGGTCCTGATGCCCGGGGGGGACCTCGCAACAAAATTCCCTGAACGTATGCTCTACGGCATTCTTCCGACCGAAGCGACCTTGTCACTTCTCCAGAGCAGAGAATGGGATGACACAGCCCTTCGGATCCTTGCCCAGCAGACAGAAAAGCGATTCAACACACCAATCACAACGTCGACGGGACGGGTTCTAGACGCAGCATCGGCATTACTCGGCATCTGCCGGGAGAGAACGTATGACGGCGAACCTTCGATGATGCTCGAAGCATATGCTGCACGGGGCGTGGCCCAGCCGATGGAAATCAATATCGAGTCACGAGACGGTCGGGATGTTTTGCTGACATCCCCCATACTCCGGGAGGGAATGGAAATGCTGTGCGAAGGAATATGCGTTGAAGACATCGCAGCGTCGATTCAAACGACTCTTGCGAAAGGCATAGCAAACATAGCACTCATGGGGGTGCAAACAACCGGCATACAGAAGACGGCACTCTCCGGAGGGGTTGCCATAAACCGCTCCATTCGGGAAACGATCATTGAAACGCTGCAAGAAGCCGGAGTGGCATGCATCACGAATCCAAGATACCCGTTTGGTGACGGATGTATCTCCTGCGGACAGGTGGTCACCGCCGGGACGCTCGCAAAGGAGGGACTCATATGACGTCATGTGAATTACACGAGAAATGGAGTGATATTGAACTTAGGATAGCACATCCTGCACAGTTCTATAATCTTCTCGACCCAGCACCGAACGATGAGAAGGAGATCAACCATGCAACCGAATCATACATTATGGATTCGCTTGAAGATATGCCGAATGATAAACGCAGTTCAGCGAAAATCGTCCTGTATCTGGAACAAACTCTCTACGATGGTGAAAAGATACGAACCGACATGGAACAGGCCATCCATTCGCATTTTGCTCTGAGACTCTGCTCCGCACACAAAAAATACAAATTTTCCATGAACAAAGGGAGAAGGTATCTCGCCCGGGGACTGATTTTTCTCATAATATGTCTGATACTGAGCAGTGTGGTAACCAGCATCTACAACCAGAATGATATAATTTATGCGATTGGGCAGAGTTTTGTAGTAATCGGCTGGGTCGCGCTCTGGAGACCCGTCGAGTTCTATCTCTACGATCGGCGTGACATATTAAACGAGAGAAAAATGCTCGGGCAATTAGGAACAATTACTGTAGAGACACGCAGATGGAACAAAAATTTCGAAAGTGAAACACTCGAGTTATTCTAGATCAGATCCGAAACGATCCATCTCTTTTTTCATCAACAAATCTCTTCTTCGGAAAACACCGAAGCTGAATGAAACAAACCGACAAAATACTGCCGTATCAAAAAAAAGATTTAGCCGAAGAGAGCGCCAAGGCCTGCCATGGCATTCTCTTCTTCTTCTTCCTTGCTCTCTTCGGGTGCTTCCACTTCTGCTGCTGCTGCTGCGCCTGCTGCTGCGGGTGCTGCTGCAACTGCTACTGGAGTTGCTGCTGCCTTGGAGATTGCTTCCTCAATGTCAACACCGTCAAGTGCTGCAATTAATGCTTTGACACGTGAGTCGTCGACTGCGATACCTGCGGCAGAGAGAACTGCCTTTACCGATTCTTCATCCACAGTCTTAGCTGCGGAGTGAACTAACAGAGCTGCGTAAATATACTCCATTTTTATTTCACCTATTTCTGATTTAAATTGCCTTCAGAGCGTTTGCTTGTCTGTATGCCTTGCTGATGATCAACTCGATGACACCCTTCTCATAGATGGATGCTTCTACACCGAGGTTTCTTGCCTCACGGACGGCCTTCGCGATCTGAGCCTCAGTAACACCGACACATGCCGTTGGAACTGCTGCGTTGACTGCGAGGTTGAATGCCTGCTGTGCTGCGAGAGTGATCTTTGCCTTGTATGCCTCGTCATCCACTGAGAGGACGTCCGGCAGATACATATCTCCCTCGTAACATACTGCGAGGAGGAAGAGACCGACTGGCATTGGTTTGATACCAAGCTTTGAAAATATATCGGCCTGTTTTTTGTTGATAGCCTGACCGGCCTTAACAACGGTCTTGGTCTCTTTAATTTTGACCTTACCGCCGTCAATGGCTGCCGGGATACCTGCCTGCTGGAGTTCTCCTACGATCGGTCCGGGCTTAAAGGTAGTTGGTCCTGCTGGAACAACAATGTCTTCAGGAGTGATCTCGCCTGCTTTTGCGGAACGCTTTGTTTTCGTCTGCTCAAGAGACTTGAACAGTTTAAACGGGTTACCGTTTGCAAAGATGAGAGCGGAGTGCTCAGAAACTTTCTCGTTGAGATCAACAAAGTGACTGCCGAGTTCATTCATGGAATGCTCGACAAGAGTGTTTCTTGCAACCTTCACAACTGCATTGCTGCGCAGATTTCTGCGGATCTGCTGGAATTGTCTTGCGGGAATACCGTAGACATCAACTAAGCCGACGAGTGTATACTTGTCAGCGAGATCTTTGATCTGCTCAACTTCTTCGCGTTTCCATGCGGGAAGGTGGTGGGTATAAATTGCCATGTTTACATCACCTTCACTGCTGGACCCATCGTGGTTTTGACGTAGACGGAGCGGATGTTTAACTCTCCGCTTTCAAGTCTTCCTACAACCCTCTTCACGACGGCGTCAATATTTTCTGAAACTTCCTCTACGGACATGCCGGTGTTTCCAACCTTAACAGACATATTAAGTCTGTCTTTAGACCGAATCTTCACGGAGTTTCTCAGACGCTCGACGATTGGAGTGATGTCCAGGGTTGGCGGGATCGGCTGCGGCATTTTACCGCGTGGACCGAGTCTCTGACCAAGCCAGCGACCAACAAGGGGCATAACCGCAGTCTCTGCAAGGAAGAAATCGTAATGTCCGGCCATTTTGCGTGCTTCACGCGGAACGCCGCCCAGACGCTCGATCTCGTCAGGGCCGATAATTAAATCGACACCAGCGTTACGTGCCTGGGATACAATATCTCCCTTACCAAGGACGGCGATCTTTTTTACGCCTATTGCCTGTGGCAGAAGAATCGTCTCATCAATACGGTTTTTTGGCTGGGCCATGTCAACGTGTTTCAGGTTGATAGTAATATCAATACTTTCCTGAAACTTACGCTCGGGGGCCTGCTTGAGTGCTGCCGTAACAGCTGTTATAATTTGGGTTCTTTCAACCATTTGATGAAGCCTCCCATAGTTTTTCGACTGGAGTGTTCCCCAATCTCCTATGGTTTTGTTCTCTACTACTGTACATTTTTTTACGTGGGAAATCCACGTACCCGTTTGAAGCGGTGCGAACTATCTCACTTACGCGAGCTGTTCGTCCCACTCGCCTGCATTGACGGCGGCAATTGCCTGTTTGGCAGTTTTGCCTTCGACGGTTACACCAACGGAAACGCAGGTGCCCATGACTTCTTTTGCGGCCGTTTTCAGGTCGTAAGAAAGCATGGATTCCATCTTCATCTTTGCAATGCGAATGACAGCTTCAAGCGGCAGATTACCAACTGCCTGAGTATTCGGAGTGCCGGAACCCTTTTCGACGCCCGCTTCTTTCATTACAAGAGCGGTTGTCGGAGGGATACCGACTGTTAACGTGACGTTCTTTTTGTCATCAACCATTACCGTTACCGGAACAGACATGCCATTGAACTCAGCAGTCAATTTGTTGATGTTATCAACGACTGCTTTTACGTTGATCCCAAGGGGACCCAGTGCCGGACCGAGTGGCGGTCCTGCAGTTGCTCTACCGCCGGGTACCAGTACCTCGACAGTTTCTGCCATTGTATCACCGTATGTTGGCGCATACCCGAAGGTAGCCCAACATTGGTTCACTAAGATCTACCTCTGAGAACATAAACCTACTGGAGAAACTCCCCATAAAAAAAGATAGATTGGAGAATGAAGCAGGGTTTTTTGCATTCACGCGAAAAAACCAGGTTCAATCCTGATTACGATCAATCACACGCACGTTGTCTCCGCGTATTGTGATAGGAATCGGAACGATCGATTCGTAGAGTTCAACGGTGATTTCTTCTTTGGAGTGATCAACGCGCTTGACCACTGCCTTCTCACCCTTGAACGGACCGGCGATCAGTTCCACGATTGTTCCCTCATCGATACCTGCAACTGCCGGTTTCGGGACGAGGAAATGTTTTATTTCTTCCAGTGATGTTTCATTCTTTAAAACAATCCTAGCATGAGCGATCGATTCAACAAGCTCCTCAATCCTGGCGTGCTCTTCGGGACTTTCCACGAAGACATAACCTTTGATATCTTCCGGCACAACTACCGCAGTGACGACGACGTCCGTCATGTTGTTTTCAATCGCCTCACGGATGTTGTCAGCAACGGTCCGCTCGTGCTTGGATGTCGTCTTTAAGATGTAGTAGTGATTGCCAAACTTTGATTCAGTCATAGTTATGGAAGGAGATATTCAAATATCAGATATATCAGGAAACCGAGAACGCCGATGAGTGCGATACCTGCTGCGGCAACTGCGGAGATTTTCCAGAACTCATCTTTGGTAGGTCTGCGGGCAAGTTTCAGAACACGAAGGTATTTTCTGAAAAATTCAGAAACACTTGCTTTCGTAATCACCGGTTTCTTTATCTGAATGGAAGGAAGTGCCTTTTTTTCATCGGTTTTTTTCTCGTTTTTAGCCATGTATTCACCTCAGGAAGTCAATCTCAAACTTTGAGCGCTGGACCTGACTTGATTGTGATGCCCTAGATATTTGTTCCTGCTTACCATAAATCTGTGGTGACTGGACACCGGTAACAATAAGCATGGTTCGCATGCGGCCTTCCATCTTTGGGTCGATCTGGACACCCCAAATGATGCGTGCTGAAGGATCAATTCTCTGATAGACTTCCTGTACAACACCTTCTGCTTCAACCATCGTCATGTCCGGTCCGCCGATGACGTTGATAAGAGCGGCTGTCGCGCCGGTGATGTCGACATCAAGAAGAGGAGAGCGCAGAGCTTTTTTGATGGAATCGATTGCTTTATCCTCGCTGTCGGAGTCGCCGACACCGATCATAGCAATACCGCCCTGTTCCATGACGGTCCGTACATCGGCAAAGTCAAGGTTGACAAGACCGGGGAGAGTGATCAGTTCGGTGATTCCTTTAACGGCACGCATCAGGACTTCATCGGAGACTTTGAAGGCCTGGGCAAGCGGGAGGCGCGGTACAACTTCAAGGATACGGTCGTTGGGGATGACGATGACGGTATCGGCAACTTCCCGGAGACGCTCAAGACCGATCTCGGCGTTTTCCATTCTGGTAGCACTTTCACTCGTAAAAGGCAGAGTTACTATAGCTATTGTAAGAGCACCGATCTCTTTTGCAATTTTTGCGACGATCGGGGCTGAACCGGTACCAGTACCTCCACCAAGACCGGCAGTCACGAATACCATATTGCTGCTGGCAAGTGCCTGGCGGATAAGATCCTCACTTTCGATTGCAGCCTCTTCACCACGCTGGGGTATCGCACCTGCGCCGAGACCTTTGGTGGTCTGGCGTCCGATAAGGATACGGCGACCAACTCTGCCCCGAAGCATGGAGAGGTGCTGGGCGTCGGTGTTCAGTGCGTAGATCTCGGCACCCTCGACTCCTTCCTCATAAACACGGGCAACGGTGTTGGATCCTCCGCCGCCGCAGCCAATAACGGTGATCTTTGTCCGGAGAGTAGCCAGGATCTCATCGAATTCGTCATCTTCATCCGTCGGAGTTGTCTTGGCAGCAGTAAAACTATACTGACTTAAGTAGTCAACATCGGACTTTACCAGCTCTTTTTTTACGGGCTGAGGCTGAACAGGAGCAACAGCCTTAGCTGGTTCCGGCGTCTGCGGACGAACTGCATAGGTTTTTGCACCGAGTTCAGCTTCGGTTTTCGCGTCATAAATTGCGGAAACAGGAGTGTCGTCGCGTGCAACGTCTTCGAACCGTTTGCGTGATAATGCTTCTTCTACAATTGATCTCATGAGTAATTCTCCAATCCCGGTATTTTGATGGATGTTTTGACCACTTTTGTGACCATGTCCGGTGTAATTGTTCTGCCGTCAGGAAGGGTCACCGGCGTTCCGGCGACGAGTTGCCCATACAAAGGACCTGACGGGACCCCGAGCGTGCGCGCGAGTCCAGGGTCGAACTGCCGGCGGGTTATCGTGATTTGATCACTTTCCACCAAACTATCCTGTGTACGTGTTATTTGTTGAACTGATAAGACTATTAAATCACCTGATACCTGCAGCCTGTTTTTGGCAGAGGTTAACAGAGTTGGCATAAGTTTGCCGCCTTTTCCTGTTGTATGAAAAATATTCCCCATTTTGTCCAGCTCTGCAAGGAAGATCTCCTCATATCCAAGAAATGCCGCAGAGAACAGATCAGAAGGGAGTGTGATCACCGAGGGATTCTCGTCCAGTATCCTCCCATGCGGGAAGATTTTCAAATAAGATCCTGCTATAGCGGCAAAATCCCTGTATGCGCACCACGTTTCAAACGATATCGAATTGATCTTTTTGAGGTCACCTTCGGTGATCTCTTCCAGTCCAAGGTCAGTAAGTATCCCTTCAAGATGAGATATTTCCTGCTTTGAAAGAGCTTTGCGGTCCATATGCGCGGCAGACGCCTCGCCTGATTTTGCAATCATCTGGGAAACCATCTCTGCCGAAACGGAACCGACATCCCGCGTATGCATCATGTGCCCAAACGCCCCCTTCGTCTCGAGACCGATCACCGTCTGTCTGGCCGCATAATGCGTACCTCCAAACCCAATCAGCGAGAATGACTCTGGTGAAGGATGTGCATAGAGAACGCTTTTTGCCGCTGCGGTGCAAGCTAAAGAATCGTTCCACTCCTTTTCGGTACTGCCTACCTCGACAAAAAAGAAAGGAACCGGAAAATCCGTCGGGCCATGATGCGTGATCTCATAAGATACCCGGTAGCCTTCAGGAGCGAACGCTGCATGGTTCTGCAGAACCGACTTCATCCAGGCAGGATCGGTCAGACCGAGCTCCCGGTCGCTGCCGCCAAGTCCGGCGATACCGAAGTTTCCTGCCGGATGAACCGTCAGAACCGGAACCGGATTTACACTTGAATGACGCGAAACAACAATGATGAGATCCGCGCCAGGGTTCACCGCAGTTTTTTCCGTATGGATGATCCTGTCGGGAACAGTGTGGAACGTTACCTCGTTTCCATTGAAAAGGGGAAAACCCCCCTCCGGCGGATTTTTCAGAAGGTCGTCGATAGCCGCCCGGATATTTCGTCCTGCCGGGTCGGAGTCAGAGTTCACTATATCAATAATCATATCATAAATACCCAATGCCCGTCAGGGAGGAGAAGATCCACAGAATAACAAATATCACCGGGATGTGGACTAGGTAAATGAAAAGCGTGACCGCACCATTCCCGATCTTTGCAAAAGCCTCTCCGATCTTTCCGGGCTCACGTATGGTAAAACCCCGTCTGCCCCGGGGATAAAAGACATTGCCCAGACCTACCCCCAGAAGAAGCACACCAAACCATGGGAATAAGGGGAAATAATCCTGAGTATACATCATAAAATTCTCTGCATGGATCCCCAGAGGATAAAGCCAGGGTGGATCATTGATGTACGGGAAAATAAACGCTCCGATCGCAATAATCACCATACCGAGAATAATGTTCCATTTTCCATATCTCATAAGAGGGATCGCAAGAAGCAGGGACACGCCAAGCATATGCAGGAATCCGAACTTAATAAACGCATCACTGCCAAGGAATACTGAAGCACCGATCCAGCTTTCGATCGTAATACAGAAACCGAGCGCCAGTAAAAACAGTGCCTTGATAACCAGAGCTCCGTAGTACTCCTTAGTCGTTCTTCCCCGCATCCGTTCATGACGGAGGATCATCGCAATACCGGCAAGAAGAACAAAAATTCCCGATCCCAGAATATAGGAATTATAATAGGAGAGGAACTTGGTATCCTCCACCATAATATGAAAAGCGACGAGACAGGCAAGGAAATGGTAAAAGAGCATCCCCAGAATAGCAATGCCGCGGATAGCATCGATCTCCCAATACCGCTCGCTTTGCGGAGAACCCGGCTCACCAATTCCCCGGACCGCTGTCCCGTTTACCTGCATTTCACCACCCATTATTCCAGTCATATTGGTCTTGTATATCTAAGTAATTTCTGGAAAGCTAAACATAACCGATCCCGGTCGTCACGCTCAAAAGCCACAAGATGACAAAGAAGATCGGCATGTGAACGAGATAGATGATGAGTGTGGTCATGCCGTACCCCATCTTAGCAAAGAATTTTCCGAGAAAACCGGGTTGCTTGACAGAGAACGACCTGACGCCTTTCGGATAGAAGATGTTGCCGAGACCTATCCCCAGCAGAATGAACCCATACCACGGAAAGAGCGGGAAGTAGTCCGGCGTATGGTCCATGAAATCGGCACCGTGGATCCCGAGCGGATAGAGCCAACCCGGACCCTGGAGACCCGGGATGATGAACACCCCGATAAGAATGATTAGTATGCCAAAAAGGATGTTCCATTTCCCAAACCTGAGAAACGGGATCGAGATGAGCATCGAAATACTCAGCATGTGGAGGAACCCGAACTTGATGAAGACATCATCGCTATAGATAACAACGGAGGCAAGCCAGGTCAGTGCCGTGATACCCATGGCAATAAAAAACAGAAAAAGGGCTTTTTTCGCGATGTCGCAGTAATACGAACCCATCGGCTTTCCAAGCATACGGTTATACCGAAGAACGAGTGCCACGCCAGCAATGAAAATGAAGGCGGCGGATACGATCACGATCGGACTGTAATAAAACAGAAACTCGCGAGTCTCCTGAAGGATGTGGAACATCACGAGAATGGCGAGAAAATGAAAGTAGAGCATCCCGAAAAGGGCAAGACCTCGGATGGCGTCGATCTCCCAGTAACGCTCGCTTTTTTTAACTAACGGGGGAAATCCCGGAGTTCCGCACTGCTCTTCACCGCTCATTGTTTCAGCCATGTATGCGTTAGGCGGATAAGTAATTTGCCTAGATTTTTTTCAGATATGGTCGATCGGACATCCGCAAAGTCCGGAAAGTACGACGATGATAAAAAGGACCGTGCCAATCAAAGGGATGTGAATAAGGTATATCTGGAGGGGATACTTGCCGATAAGTGCAAGAACCTGACCGATTTTTCCTCCTGAACGGAGATGATATCAGCGGATCCCGTTTGGATACAGAAGGGCCCCCAGACAGACACCCAGCAGCATAACGCCGACCCAGGGAAAGATGGGGAAGAAGTCACGCGGATAAAAATCCTGCGGGAGGATCCCAAAAACCATCAGCCAGGCAGGTCCTTTGATCGTTTCAAGAAATAGGCCGAGCAGGATGAAAAATACTGCAGGGATCAGATTCCATTTCCCAAACCGTAAGAAAGGGATGCACAGTATCATGGACATGCCCATCATCTGCAGGAAGTTGAAGTACATGTACCGTCCGTCATTGATGAACACCAAAATCAAAAGGGAGGCGATTATGGATACACCTATCCCGATTAGAATGATTTCTATCCCGCGTTTCAGTATAGCCAGATAGTAGGCACGACGCGGCTGACCGAGCATACATCCGTGACGGAGAACAAGAGCCATACCTGATATAATGACAAATACGCTTGTCCCAAAAGGGAGGTACGTGCTAAGTCCTAGCCACACATCCACATCAACGATGTGAAAGACACCGAGAAGAAAAACGGTATGGAAAAGTATCATCGCCAGAAGAGAGAAAACGCGTATTGCATCAATCTCCCATTACCGTTCCTTCATCGGGGCGGGACAGACGTCATCCATGTGCATTATTATTGGATTGAGGAGATAAAGAAGTTCAGTATCATTAAGACGAAACCTGAATCAAAAATCAGTAAACCCTCTTCGCCAATTCGCTCACCAACCCGAAAAGTTCGGGCGAGACCCAGTCAGGATCACAATATTTCTCATAGATGCACAGCCGTTCCTTTACCTCATACCCGCGGGAAATATCTTTTAATGCATCCAGAGCAGGCCAGGGATGTTCCGGATTTATGTAATCGATCGTCACCGGCGATACCCCGCCAAGATCGGTCACCCCGAAATCGAGGAGGAGGGAAGCATCGGCAAGATTCGGCGGAATCTGGATCGACACATCCGACGGCAGAATCTCTTTTGCAAGCGTGATGGTATCCGCGATGACCTCGGTCGAAGCTCCCGGATACGACGCCATATCAGTACCTGCTTTCGGACAGAAGTTCTGGATGATCACCTCCTGGATATGCCCGTATTTTTTATGGAGATCGCGGATAACTTCAAGAGACTCGATGCGGTCATCCCTTCCTTCGCCGATCCCGAGAAGAAGTCCGGTCGTGAACGGGATCTTCAGTTTGCCGGCATTCTCCATCATTTCGATCCTAACCGACGGATATTTCCCCGGGCTGTGAACATGTGCAGGGATCTCGGCGGTCGTTTCAAGCATCAGACCCATGCTCGCGTTCACGGGCCGGAACTCCTCCAGCTCCTCATAGCTGAGGATCCCGGCATTCGTGTGCGGCAAAATCCCAAACGAGACGGCATATCTGCTCATATCCTTACAGTAGGAGAGGATGCCCGGGTATCCCATACGGTTTATGTATGCGGTGAAACCGGCTTCCCGCTCCGGATGTTCGCCAAACGTGAAGAGAGCCTCGGTACAGGAAAACGCCGCCCCGCGTTCAAGCGTGGAGATGATTTCCGTTTTCGGCATAACACAGCCTTCAGCCACCGGGGATTTAAATGAACAGTACCCGCAGGCATTTGCACAGACATTAGTCAGTGGAAGAAACACATTGCGGGAAAACGTAATGACCGGCATATCATACCCCCGCATTTAGAATACGGCGTCCGGTAAAGAGACACACCAGTGAAAGGATCAGACAGATGCCGGCGACCAGATAAAGAACAGCTGTATTACCGATCAATAGTCCAGCAATCGCCGAGATGACCGCCGCAACTAACAGCCCTCTTCCCCAGTATTCGAAAAGTATTCTGTAAGACACCACAATATAGTATCATTCGAGGTGTAGATACATCAACTTTTATCATGCTCAGAGAGCATATTCATGTATCTTATGATTGACCTGATATCCATCATTTTCGGTGAGTTCATGTGGTTTTTGCAGCTGATAATCATTTTACTGGATATCGGAGCCTTTATTACCGTCATATTCCTTGAAAGACGCAATCCGCAAACGGTGTTGACCTGGGTCATGGTAATGGTATTCCTGCCATTTCTGGGATTAGTAATGTATCTGTTCTTCGGCAGACACCTGTACGGTTCTCATATCTTCAGCAAAAAGACCAAAAGAAGATCTGATGCTCGCAAGTCAGGCAGAAGAACAGTTCCACAAAATCACGGAAAATGCACTGGAGCTTGCCCCCGATATTTCACGGTTTGACAGCACGATCGCCCTTCTCCTCAGTCTGGACAACACGGTATTAACAAGAAATAATGAGATAACCCTGTACACCGACGGAGAAATGAAGTTTGCCGCCTTCAAAGAGGAGGTGGCCAAAGCAAAACATCACATCCACCTGGAGTATTTCATCATTCGGGATGACGAACTGGGAAATCAGATCATAGAGCTCCTTGCACAGAAAGCAGCAGAGGGCGTCGAGGTGAGAGCGATCTTCGATGCCGCCGGGTCCTTTTCCGTGAAAAAAGATTTTCTTACCCCGCTGAAAAAAGCAGGCGGCGATGTGAGGATCTTTTTTCCGCTCAAGGTTTCATTTCTCAATAAAAGGCTGCACTTTAGGAACCACCGAAAAATTCTGGTGGTTGACGGGAAAACAGGATTTATCGGCGGGTTCAATATCGGGGACGAGTATCTTGGCAAAGGGCCAATGGGATACTGGCGCGACACGCATGTGCGTCTTCACGGAAAAGCTGTCGTGGCACTCCAGACCAGATTCATTATGGACTGGAACTATGCGGCAAAGGATGCCCAGATCTCGGTGGAGAATAGAGACAGTCCATACTATCCGGAGGACGGATTCCAGGATGTTACCGGGCATTCATATATCCAGATCGCTTCGTCCGGACCTGATTCTGCAGAAAAAGCCATCTATTCCGGGTATATGAGCCTGATCGGGCATGCAAAGGAGTCGATCTACATCCATACACCATACTTTATTCCAGATGAATCCATGCTTACCGGACTTCTGCTCGCCGCACGTTCCGGCATCGATGTCCGGATCGTGATCCCCTGCAAACCGAACCATCCGTTTGTGTACTGGGCAAATCACTCCTATCTCGGGGATCTGCTCGCCGCCGGTGTTAGGGGATATACGTACAACGACGGATTCATCCACAGTAAAGCAGGTATCTTCGACGGAATCAGTACAACGATCGGTACTGCCAACTGGGATATCAGGAGTTTCAAACTGAACTTTGAAACGAACGCGTTCATCTATGATCTCGAGTTTGGGAAAAAGATGAACCATATCTTCCTCTCCGAACTGGAGACAAACTGCACGGAGATCACGCTTGAAGAGTACAATAAACGGTCGGTAAATGTGAAGATAAAAGAGGGGATCTCACGGTTGTTCTCGCCACTACTCTAATTTTTTCAATAATCTATTTATAGCGAAGAGGACCAGTAGAGAATGTATGAAAAAAATCTGGTATGTTCTTGGTACACTCCTTGTATTAAGCGCCATAACCCTGTCGGCCGGGTGTATCTCAACACCCTCTGATACCCCAACGCCCGTTCCGACACCGGTCGAAGTTATGCAGGGTCAGGAACTGACCATTACCGATACAGGAAATACGATCACAATAAGTATTGCACAGAGAAAATTCAGCAGTGAGGCGGAAGATATGCTGGCAAAAGGATCCTCGGCAAATCCGACACCGGCTCCCGGTCAGTATACAGTCATGCTGAACATAGCAGAGACCTTTGACGGAGGAGACAATACAGCTAAAATCGTTGCCCCGTATCATTACGAAATCTATGTGGACGGAATCGACTATTCTGCCGTCCTGCCCGCAGGATACTCGACGTTCCCCACCACCAACATCCTCAAATATGCAACAGCTGAGGGATGGCTTGCCTATATCATTCCACAGGGCGACGCAAAACTCGCGTATGAAGTAAAAGATGAGCCTCTCGGATTCATCAAAATAAATTACTGATCATCCAAATTCCTTTTTTTAATGGGACTTAGGATCTCATCCGCATCAAGCTCTGCCGTGCATGAATCATCATCGCGGGCGCAGCATACGGAATATAGATTGGCGTGATACATGCCCCCATCAGCAGATTCTGTCCGGATGAACGGTTCATCCCGCACACACCCGTTTTCCTGCGTCTCACGTCCTCCAAAAACTCAAGCGGCGTCTGATTCTCATATCCAACCGTCACGGCCCGCCCGACTTCCCAAAGAACGTGAGCATCCGAGCCCCCGGTCATGCACATCGTATTTTTTTGCGCATACCTCTCGGCCCGCATATTCTGCCGCATAGACATCCCGCTGCAGATCACTTCAAGTCCATCAAGCTCTCCCGCGACCAAGGAATCGATGACGCCCACATCGATCCCTTTCATCATGCCTCTCACACTCATCCCATATCCATACGGATGGGCTGCAATCACCAGACCGCCGGCATCCTTTGCATCATTCGATGATCTTCTCGGTTGAGATGTTCATCGCCATATGCGGACACTTCCCCTGATGATCCTGTATTGATGAGGTATAATACGCGGCAAGATCACGATAGGTATCAAAATAGACCAGAACATGCGGGCCTTCCAGAGCAGAAACCTCAATCCCGGGAATGATATGCTTTGAATAATCACGTGCCTCCTTCACCCCGGAGATCACATTATGATCCGTTATCGCGGCGGATACATCATTTTTATTGAGATATTTAGCCAGTGTCTTTGGTGTTGTACGCCCGTCTGACGCGGTCGAATGGACATGCATATCGAATCCTTTATTTTCATCGTCCTTTACGAAAGGAGCATACTGAACACTGTTTTGCATCTGTTTGTAATATATTGGAGCGTGGAGGTCAAAAAGTAATTGGCAGTGGCACATTGTTTGACATAATGTAACACAAACAAACTAATATGTTAATAATGTTTTACATCAAACCAAGTATAAACGAGGTGACAAGAAGAAATGAAACAAAGAAAATTCAGGCACGAATTAAAATACTACCTGAATACGACAGACTATTTGATAATCAAAAAACGTCTGTCGACCATTGCAGGCCCAGATGAACACACTGACGGAAACGGACCATACAGGATCCGGAGTCTGTATTTTGAAACACCGGACGACAAAGCCCTTCTGGAAAAACTCAACGGAGTAAATGAACGGGAAAAGTTTCGGATACGGTATTACAATAATGATACCTCATTCATCCGCTTAGAAAAGAAGTCCAAAATAAACAATCTCACGAACAAAATTACCGCACCGATCACAAAAGACGAGTGCGAAAAACTCATAGAAGGCGATACAGAATGGATGAAAGAGTCAAAGAACGGACTCCTCCTGGAACTGTATGCAAATATGAAGTATGAACTTCTCCACCCGAAAACGCTTGTCGACTACATGAGAGAGCCGTTTGTCTACCGCCCCGGAAATATGCGGGTGACCTTCGACACGAAGATCTCAACCGGCGTGAACTCGACCGATATGTTCAACGCCAAAACCCCCATGATCAAAACCAACGGGGAACCGGTTATTATAATAGAAATAAAATATGACAATTATCTCCCCGATATTATAAGAAGTATGGTACAGGTACAGAACAGAAGGGTCACTGCCTTCTCAAAATATGCAGTTGCACGCGTCTTTGGGTGAGTAAATGGCACTGACCATTGACGATATATTATCCTCGGACTTTCTTTCGACGGTAACCGAATTTTCCTTAACGGATATGCTCATTGCAATGGGACTGGCACTTGTTCTCGGTCTCTTTATTCTCTATGTGTACAATAAAACGTTCAGCGGCGTGATGTATTCCTCGGGATTCGGGATGTCCCTTGTTGCCATGTCTCTTGTGACGACGATGATCATTCTTGCGATCGGATCGAACGTTATCCTGTCTCTTGGTATGGTCGGTGCTCTCTCGATTGTGAGGTTCAGATCGGCGGTGAAAGATCCGATGGATATTGCCTATTTATTCTGGGCGATCTCGGCTGGTATCGTTCTTGGTGCAGGACTTATCCCGCTCGCAATCTTCGGATCGATATTTATCGGAGTTGTTCTCTAAATCTTCTCGACGAAGAAGGCGACAGACAAACCGTATATCCTAATCGTGGACTGTGCCGATGAAAATGCAGAAGCAAGTGTGAACGCGCTTCTGAAGAGAACAGTGAAAAAGTCCCTGTTGAAATAAAAAACCGTCACGAAGACCGGAATGGAACTCACGATCGAGGTCCGCCTTCCGGATCAGGAGAGCGGTTTTGTGAACAAGATCTCAGATCTTGCAGGAGTCTCAAATTCCGTTTTTGTCAGCTATAACGGCGAATACATGACGTAAGATGAAGCATATCAACATAATCACGATTATTCTCGTCGTAGGTGCGGTACTTTTTACCTGCACCCTCATGTTTAATCCAACGGCTCTGGGGATAACTGAAAAGGATACCCTCTGTGAGAGCACCCTCTTCGATAAAGACGAGATCACGACAGTCAACATCACGATCAGTGATGAGAACTGGGCTGACATGCTGGAAAATCCCCTTGAGGAGGAGTTCCATCTCTGCGATATCACGATCAACGGCGAGACGTATGAATCGGTCGCAATCCGAACTAAAGGAATGACGAGTCTTTCCTCAGTTGCAAACAGCGATTCGGACCGGTACAGTTTCAAGATAAAAGCCGATGAGTATGTGGGCGGTCAGAGTTTTGACGGGCTGGATGAATTCGTACTGAACAATATCTATGAGGATGCGACCTACATGAAGGAGTATCTCTCGTATGAGATGATGGATTACATCGGTGTTGATACGCCGCTCTATTCATATGCGGCGATCTATATCAACGGGGAGTATTTCGGTCTGTATCTGATGGTCGAGGCGCCGGAAGAGGATTTCCTTGACAGAGTGTACGGAGCGGATTACAGTGAACTTTACAAGCCGGATTCAATGTCAGAAGCGATGGGAGACGGGATGAACGACGAAGAGATATCCCAAATGGACTTCGGTAACCTTACAAACATGTCCGACATCAATATGACGGAAAGGATGGATCAGATGGGCGGGGTTGGCGGTATGTTCGGGAGCGGAGGAGGAGCGGATCTTGTCTATACGGATGATGATATAGATAGTTATAGTCAGATCTTTGATAATTCGGTGACGAATACATCAAAGTCGGATGAAAAAGGCGTGGTGACTGCTCTGAAGAATCTGAATGAAGGTACCGACCAGGAGACCTACGTGGATGTCGATGAGGTGCTGAGGTACTTTGCGGCGAATACGGCTCTGGTGAATCTGGATATCTACGTGAGTTCGATGAAGCACAATTACTATCTGTATGAGGAGGACGGTCAGATTTCGATCCTGCCTTGGGATTTGAATCTGGCATTTGGTGCCTACGGGATCAGTGATGCGAGCGAGGCGGTGAATTTCCCGATCGATACCCCGGTGGCGAGCGGCGTTTCTCTTGAAGAGCGACCGTTGATCGGTGTTCTTCTGGAGAAGGAGGAGTACACGGAACTCTATCATGCGTATCTTGAACAGATCGCGACGGAGTTCTACGGCGAGTCGTTCACGGAACGGATCGCGGCGATCGATGCACTGATCGGTGACTACGTTGAGTCCGACCCCACGGCATTCTATACATATGAGGAGTATCAGACAGGGATTCAGACGCTTGAGGAGTATGGAGATTTGAGAGTATCCTTGGTCAGCTGAACGGTACGATCCCCTCAACTGAGGAGAGACAGACCGCAAATCCTGATTTTTTAGTGGATACTTCGGAACTGAACTTTTCCGCGATGGGAAGCATGAACGGAGTGGGAGGCATGGGAGGCGGCGATAGAAAAACGATGGATTTCGAAAACATGACTATACCGTAGGGTTTAGCCGCACCCGCGTGATTCTCTGAAGAGAAATCAACTCCTTTTTTTATTTTTGTATCTCAGGTTTGTAAAAGCAGATCGCTGGGGTACATAATTTTTTTGCTTAGGACCTCAGCGAGGCATGTCTACAAAAATCGCAAAACAGAAAAAACAGATTCCACACAGATTCGCCCATGTGAAATGACTCGATGACCCTTGGACGTGAAAAATTATCCAAGGCACTCCATAGGAATCGGGATATGTTCTTTCAGACCCTTTCTCTTTCTGATACGCATAACGACCTCGGAAAGCATTCCCCGAGGAACCGGGGAAAAGCCTGCGAACTCAGTAGACCAAGTCGCAAATCAACGATCTGCTCCGCTCCTCACGTAAAGGGGATTCGCCATAGCATGACCTTCGGTTGCAGAGCGGATATCTTTAGCTAGATTTCTCTTTTCTCACTCCTTTGAAGGGAGTGCCGTCCTTTTTACCGTCAATAAACTTCCCTGTTTCTCCATCTCTTTTTCGGTAGCCGGAGGGAGTTTCCACTTGAGAACGAGGATCTCCACGTTCTTTACTTCCAACTGCACCCTTTCTGTGTCCCTCTCCTGTATTTGTTGCCATTTGTTTTTCCTCAAAATACTTTATTTTTCCACTATCCTTACATGGTACTAATACCAATTCAGAAAACTTTGTTAGTAATCCGGGATATGGGCCCTTATCAGTTTTCTTTCCAGATTTTTTGGGTTGAACTTTTTTGTAATCCTTGGGATCCACGCCGATTTTTTCAACTCTGCCGCGTTACAGAGAATCTGATCATACGTACTATGACAACTTGGACAGAGAGGGATGGTTTGTGTGCCGTCTTTAAATTTTGCCTATAAATAATCTTTTTGTAAAAGATTACCCCCGGTATCAGATGCAGCACCCATAGAACATTTGTTCTGAGACCGGTTTTTCACTAATTCCCATTCTACCCTTGTTACTACATTTTCCTTATTTGGAGTCGCGTGGGCATATATGTTCCGTCTAAAATGGACGCCACAAAATAAAATGCAAAACAGAAAAAAAATATTCAGGTTCCACACAGGCATATCACCCATGTGAAACGACCCGATGACCCTTTGGACGTGAAAAATTATTCGAGGTAATCCTTCGGAGTCGGGATCTGTTCTTTGAGACCCTTTCTCTTTCTGATACTCATAACAACTTCGGAAAGCATTCCCTGGGGAACCGGGGAGAAACCGGCAAACTCAGTAGACCACATTGCACGGCCTTCGGTTGCTGAACGGATATCTCCGGCGAAACCAAAGAGTTCTGCGACCGGTGCTTCACCGTTGACCACAATCTGGTCACCTTCAGACTCAGTCGTAGACAGAACTCCGCGGCGTCCCTGGATCTGGGAGATTGCTGCACCCATCTGATCCTGCGGAACAGTGATCTGGATCTTCTGCATCGGTTCAAGAAGTGTGTCGCCAGCCATAAGAAGAGCTGCCTTCATACCACCGCGAACTGCAGGAATGACCTGTCCGGGACCACGGTGGATAGCATCCTCGTGAAGCTTCACATCGTGGAGTTTGATCAAAACATTCTGAACCTGCTCATCAGCAAGCGGTCCACCGTCAAGTGCCTCGTGAACACCATCAAGAACAAGTTCCATCGTCTCATTGAGGTACTGGATACCTTTCGTGCAGTCAATGAACATGTTCGAGCCGTAGATATCCTTAACGGACTTGGCCTCATCCTTGTCCATACCAAGTGCTACAAGAGTATCACGGCGAGGGATGTTTTCCATGTTCATCGATATCTCGTTCGACTGGATAGCCTTCCGGATTGCTTCCGGCATAGGCTCAACAGATAAAAAGAACCTGTTGTGTCTGTTTGGAGACTTACCTTCAACAGTACCATCAAGCGGCTTTGAGACCGTCTCACGGTAGACGACGATTGGCGGGGAAGTAATGATTTCTACACCTTTATCTCTCTTGATACGGCCGGTAACGACCTCAAGGTGGAGTTCGCCCATACCGGCGATCAGGTGTTCGCCCGTCTCTTCATTGATGTTGATACGGACAGTCGGGTCTTCCTTTCCGACCTGATGAAGAACTTCGATAAGCTTTGGAAGATCCTTCATGTTCTTTGCTTCGACCGCGACGGTCATGACGGGCTCTGAGTAGTGCTTAAGGGACTCAAACGGCGTCATATCCTTCTGGCTCGAAACAGTTGAACCGACAATTGCATCGCTGAGACCAGATACAGCTGCAATATTACCTGCAACGACCTTTTCCACATCAACACGGGTCGGACCCATAAAGATACCAACAAGCTGAAGTCTGTTTGCCTTACCTGCCGTGCCGGAGATGTAAACCTCCTGACCGCGGGTGAGCGTTCCAGAGAACAGTCTGCCGGTGGCGATCTCTCCTGCATGTTTATCAAAGGAGATATCGGTGATCATCATTGCGACCGGACCTTTGGCATCGCATGCATACATGGATTTACCAACTTCCGACTCAACATCGCCGTGCCAGATAATGTTACATCTCTTACCCTGTGCCTGAAGCGGGTTCGGGAGGAAGGTTACGACCATATCGAGAAGTACTGCATGGAGCGGGGATGCCTTTGCAAGGTACTTCATATCGCCTTCGTTACACTTGTCGATAACGGTCTGCAGTGAAACACCGGTCGTTTTGATGTAAGGGATCGAAATAGCCCAGTTGTAAAGAGCTGAACCAAAAGCGACGTTTCCCTTCATTGGATCGAGTTTCCATCCACCTTTGGTGTAGAGCTCCTCGTTCATGCCTTTGATGAGCTTGTTGACCTTGTCAATGACTTTTCCAAGACGGATCATCATTTCCTGGGGGTTAACTTTCAGCTCGTTGATGAGTCTGTCAACCTTGTTGATGAACAGGACCGGGTGAACACCCTCTTTGAGTGCCTGACGAAGAACGGTCTCCGTCTGGGGCATCGGACCTTCAACTGCATCGACTACGACAACGGCACCATCGACGGCACGCATTGCACGGGTAACATCTCCACCAAAGTCGACGTGACCGGGAGTATCAATCATATTGATAAGATACTCGTGACCGCCAACCATGTGGACCATGGATACGTTTGACGCATCAATGGTGATTCCACGTGCCTGTTCTTCTTCATCCGAGTCCATCCAGCAGGCTTTTCCGGAGAGTTCCTCGCTGATCATTCCTGCACCGGCAAGAAGGTTATCCGAAAGGGTGGTCTTACCATGATCAATGTGCGCTACGATACCGATATTACGGATGTGCTCGGGATCATTCATGAGCTCCGTAATTCGTTCTACCATCTTTTTTCCACGTGACATAAAACACCTTTTTTAAAAAAAGAATATATAGGGGAATCACCGTGCGGATTTTGCAATCCGTTCGACTTCTTCCTTCTTTCCAACAGAGAAACACTTTGCATCTCCCTTTGCTGCCATGATCAGCTCATCGGCGAGCACAAGGTATGCGGGTTTCTTTGTTTTGTGTGAGCCTCTCCAGGTTGCAAGAGCAATGTATCTGAGGGCCGTGTTGACACGGCGAATCGGGGCTGAGTCAACGGACTTTGGAACGTTGATACCACCATACTTCAGACGGACAGTCTCCTCACGGGGACCTGCATTTGCTACAGCATCAACAAAGACCTGAAGCGGGTTTTGCTTGGTCTTTTTGTTGATGATATCGAATGCATCCATGACCATCTTGGTACACATCATCTTCTTACCGGTGTTGTATTCCTGCTGCATGAGACGGTTGATCAGTCTTTCGACGATCGCCATTTCACTCTTGGTGAACTGCTGCTGGGTAAGTCTGCCGCAGCTGCTCGGAACTTCAGTAGAGGTGACAGTGACGTAACGGACCATTCCTGGATCCTTTACGACAACTTCGCTCATATCCCACTTGTTAAAGAGAAGGATCTTGCTGGGGGCTGCTTCTTCTGTCATATTATTTACCTCCGTGCTTTCTCGGCACGTCCGATAACAAGTTCATTGAGCGAGACGCCGTTGACGCCGCTTACAACGAAACGGACACCAGGAATATCTCCCATTGAACGACCTGCACGACCGCCGATACCACAAATGGTGACTTCGTCGTGTTCATCAATGAAGTTGATAGCACCATCGCCAACCGCGAATGCGGTGACCTGACGACCGTTTTTGATCAGCTGAACACGGACACACTTTCTGATTGCCGAGTTCGGCTGTTTTGCTTCCACACCGACCTTTTCAAGAACGATTGCGCGTCCGATTGGTGCTCCCTCAAGGGGATCTGCTTTCAGTTTCAGTTTAAGCGCTCTGCGTGAGTAAACTGAGTCGCTCCACCGGAATTTCTTTGCGGTGCGAACGAGATTTCTAGCTGCGAATTTTCCCTTTCCCATGAAATTTCCTCATTGGTTTGGATACTATATTGTGAATGAACCCGCCCGGATTACGGGCGGGAAGGTGCGGGATCCTGCATGCAGGACCACGAACGCCTGCTGACCAGTCGTGTCTGAAACAGATACGGTCTTCTCAGCGTGTTCCTATATTTATGAGCGGGGTGTGATAATAATACTAATGGCCACTCACCCAGAGATCAAAAAATGACGGTTTTTGATATGATTTCGGGAAAGGCCACCATTCAATAAGTATCTTTATATATTACATTTCAGGAACCGGTTTCGCCGATGAGGAAAAGAAACCCCCTCGTGAAGATACGGCGACCGGGGGAGATGAAGGCAAAAACATCATCCTCGCGGGAATACGGATGAAACCCGAAGAAGAGTATTATGGTCTTCAAGGCAAAACATTACACCAATGGTTACCCGGATCTATAAAGAAACCCACTTCGATGCATCCCACCGTCTGATGCATTACGAAGGCAAATGTTCCAGGCTGCATGGTCACCGCTGGAGTGTTGAGGTCTGGATGGACGGAACGCCGGACGAAAAATCACGGATCCTGCTTGATTACAATATCATCAAAAACATCATCAATGTCTACGACCATCAGGTCGTGTTGAATAAAGACGATCCGATGGTAGAAGCCCTTTCCCGATTCCAAACACCCATTCTGACAAACGGTGACCCGACAAGTGAACTTCTGGCGGAGGACATCCGCGAGCGGCTCAATACCTTCTGCACAGAACATGACCTGAGCGCCAGGGTCGCAAAACTGCGGGTATGGGAGTCGGAAGGCTGCTATGCCGAGTTTTTCGCAGAATGAGAGTCACCGAAACGTTTGTGAGTCTGCAGGGAGAAGGAGAAAGACAGGGTATGCCCTGTTTTTTCCTCAGACTTTCGGGCTGTAATCTCAGATGTGCCTGGTGCGACACCGAATACTCTTTTGAAAAATGGACGGACAGAAGCGTGGACGAAATCGTGAAAGAGATCGCAGATTCCGGTCTTTCCTATGTCTGTGTGACCGGAGGAGAACCCCTTCTCCAGAAAGAGGAGCTGATTCACCTGCTGGAGATCCTTGCGGCCGCAGACATTCATGCGGATATCGAAACAAACGGCACGATCCTATTCAGCGATGTATCTGAATATGCGTCCATTTCTATGGACGTGAAGTGCCCGTCATCCGGAGAGATGAGCGATCTTTCACTCCTGCCCGGACTCACCAAAAAGGACTGCGTGAAGTTTGTTATCGGTGACGAAGCAGATTATCTGTATATGGTCGAGGTTCTCGCCGCCCACAAACCAACAGCCCCAGTCTGTATTACTCCGGTGTTCGGGACGGAGACAGGCTGGCTTGTTGAAACGATCATAGCTGAACGCTTGCCAGTACGATTCCAACTTCAGCTGCATAAAGTGGTGAATGTACAATGAAAAAAGCAGTATGCCTCTTATCAGGAGGAATGGACTCCACGACCCTTGCCTTTGTCGCAAAGAAGATGGGGTATGAAATTCTAGCCCTTCACATGAATTACGGTCAGAGAACGGAAAGAAAGGAACTTGAGTGCGCGAAGAAAGTAGCAGAGGATCTCGAAGCAGTGGAATTCTTGGAGATCTCTCTGGACTACTTCGCAAAATTTGGAGCGAGCAGTCTGACCGACATGAACATCGAAGTGGAAGACGGTGTGCTTGGCAAAGCAGAAAACCCGAACACCTATGTTCCGTTCAGAAATGGAAATCTGATTGCGATCGCGACGTCCTATTGTGAATCGCGTGACGGCGAGGCGATTTTCATCGGCGTCCAGTCCGGCGACCACACGGGATATCCGGACTGTACTCCCCGGTTCATCGAGGCGATGCAGCATGCCATTTATGTGGGGACCCAGACGGAAAAATCCATAGAACTGCTGACTCCTTTTGTTATGATGACCAAGACCGACATCCTGAAAGAAGGGATGAAATTGTGCGTTCCGTATGAACATACATGGTCCTGTTATTCAGAGAATGATGAGGCATGCGGCGTATGTTCGTCCTGTCTTGCACGGCTGAAGGCATTTGCGGATATCGGAATGGAAGATCCGATACCCTATAAAAAATAATTTTTAAAATACACTCTTTTAATCATATCCGAAATCCGGCAGACAAAAAAAGAAAAAAAAGGATTACTCTGCGGTTTCCTTCTTCGGCCGCTCGGGTTTCACATACGTGATCTCGTAGGTCTCAACGCTCCGCTCGGCCGGGGTCGCTGATTTTGCATACTCCCGTTCCATTGAGAGGACGTCAAACTTACACACATCAATACAGTTTCCGCACATGACACAGCGGAACCGGTCGAGTGTCCAGATCTTTTCAGCCCGCTGAACGACGATCGCCTGCGAAGGACACCGTTTCATACACATCGTGCATGACGTGCACTTCGAAGGGTCGAAAACCAGATGACCACGGGTCCCCTCGAAATTCTCCAGAGGTTCATACGGGAACATCGTCGTCGCGGGAGTGTGGAAGAACTGTTTCATGATCGTTTTAAGCATCTTCATGACAGTTCACCTCTCCATACAGCCGATACACGGATCGATCGTCAAAACGATCTGCGGGACATCGGCAAGCTCACAGCCTGCAAGGATCGATACAAGAGGCGGGATATTCGTCAGGGTCGGTGTTCTCACACGGAACTGTGCAAGATTCTTTGTGCCGTTACCTTTCAGGTAATGAATGACCTCACCGCGGGGCTGCTCGGAGCGGCTGAAGTATTCACCGTCGGGATTACCCTTCACCGGAACAAAAACATCGCCGTCCGGCATATCAGTGATGACCCGGCGAATAATTTCCACCGATTGGAATAGTTCCTTACATCTGACCGCACAGCGGGCATATCCATCACCGCCTTTTTCAACCACGGGTTTGAACCCGATATCGCCGTAGGCGAGATATCCGGTTGAACGGACATCCAGATCAAGACCGCTGCCGCGGGCGGTCGGACCGACTGCTCCGAGTGAATAGGCATCCTCTTTCGAGAGCACACCTTTTCCGATAAGACGTTTGGTCAATGTGTAATCATTCAGGAACACGTTCGTAAGTGTCTTCATCTCATCCTCGATTTCATCGAGCCGGTCATCCATATCCGAAAGGAAGGTGTTTGCGACATCACGCCGAACCCCGCCGACTTTACAGACACCTTGGATAACCCGGCCGCCAGTAGTTGCCTCCATCTCATCTAAGATAGATTCGCGGATCTTCCATGCCTGATAGAACAGACTCTCGAATCCAAGTGAGTCAGCAAACAATCCAAGCCACAAAAGATGACTGTGGAGACGCGAGTACTCGCCCCACATGGTCCGGAGATAGGTCGCCCGTGCAGGAACCTGGACACCCATCATCCCTTCTATCCCCTGACAAAACGTCGAGGAGTGGGTGAAACTGCAGATACCGCAGATACGTTCGGCGAGAAATACAAAGTCCTGATAATCTCGGCGATCTACCAGACTTTCAAGACCGCGGTGGACATAGCCAATCGACGGGATCGCTGAAACGACATGCTCGTCCTCAACGACCAGATCCAGATGGATCGGTTCGGGGAGCACTGGGTGCTGGGGTCCGAACGGGATGATGGTTTGTTTGCCGGTCATTCCTTCGCCTCCTTAACTACAGTCACCGTAGGAGCTGGCTGCTCTTTCTTTTTGAACGGATAAGGAACAGATGTTTTGATGAATGTTCCCCCGAAGTCCAGGGTCATTCCTTCAAACTCAAATCCGTACAGATCATGGATCTCATTCTCATACACAAATGCCCCGCAGTATGAGGGACCGATTGATGGAATCTTCATCCCATCTGAAACGGCGATGCGGTAATGCCGGAGATCCGTCTCTTTTTCGAATGAGTAGGTGATATAGTAGCCTTCGTCAGCGGGCGTGCAGGTCACAACAAGCAGGCGAAATCCGCTGTTTTTCATGGTGCCGGCAATGTTCTGTACATCAGCAGTTTCTATGGAATCAATTTTCATATTCATTTTTTGCCCTCCAGAGCTGCACGTTTTTCTTCCAGAACGCCAAGTGCTTTTATTATACCCTCAATAAGTGCCTCGGGACGGACAGAACATCCGGGAACATACACATCCACCGGAATGATCGTGTCGACGCCGCCGGAGATATTATAACACTCACGGAAGACCCCGCCGCTCGATGCGCAAATTCCTACCGCGACGACCACCTTCGGCTCAGAGATCTGGTCGTAGAGATTTTTCAGGACCACTTTGTTCTGCTCGTTCACCCCGCCCGTTACCACAAAGATATCGGCGTGTGCAGGGTTTCCGGTGTTGATGATACCAAACCGCTCGACATCGTAAACCGGAGTCAGGGCGGCGAGGATCTCTATATCGCATCCATTACAACTGGAAGCATTGTAGTGAAGGAGCCAGGGGGATTTTGATGCTGAACTCATAAGAACATACCTCCAAAGATACCGAGTATTACAATGTTGCCCACCCCGAAGACGAGGGTGATGATCCAAAGACTCTTGACTGTCATCTTCCAGGTCACACGCGGGAAGACGTTGTCTATGATAATTTCCAGAAGGAACACCAGGACGATCATCACCGCGGAAATTACCGGATAACCACCAAAGAAGAGAAGTATCATGGAGAGGAAAATAATCATCTCATACCAGTGCGCGATCTCCACTTTGGCAAGACTCCTGCCCGAAAGGGAGGTGGTCACACCTTTCACCAGTTCCTGATGTGCGTGGTGTGAGGTAGAGATATCGAACGGAGACTTTCTGAGTTTGAGGGTCAAAACGGCGATGAAGGCAATGAACACACCAGGCAGGAAAACGATACCCGGTACATCTATAATGAGCAGATGATAGGTCTCGAAACTACCGGTGACCATGAAGCATCCTGCGGCGAACAGAATCAGGATCGGTTCGAGGATCATGAGACTGAGAAGTTCACGCTCTGCACCTATGTGAGAGAACGGAGCGTTTGCCGCATAGGCTGCAAGGATCAGGAAGGTGTGGGCAAGTGCGAGGGAGAAGACCACAAACAGGAGATTGCCTCCGGTTGCGAGCATTGCTCCGGAAAATGCAATCAGGACCAGGTATGCAGTAGTGAAGATGATCTCGACAGGATTCGAGAACGCCTTCTCCTTATGCCAGAGTTTTGCCACATCATAGAACGGCTGAAGGATCGGGGGGCCTACTCTTGACTGGAAACGGGCAGTTAATACTCGGTCACATCCGGAAAGGAGTCCGCCGAAGATCAGGGCAAGGATAAAAAATAATACCGCACCCACAAGAAACATTATATCCATATCATCACCCCATAAATCCAAGAACAAGCATCACGATGATCAGAATCCCTGAGATCACCCATGAAGGTCTGAGGAGTGTTTTCTCACCGCAGTATTCTTCGAGGTAGTAGTTCGAAGTCTTTGCCTCCTTGTAGACGCCAAGGGAACCGAGGAACCGGCCTTCGGTGTCAACGGCACGCCCGCCCATATACGGCGGGATCGTTTTTCCTGCTTTGGAACCAAGGAAGGCTCCAAGCACAAGGAACAGGAGAATAATAGCCATAAGAGCATGCATGATCAGGGTGTCAGGGAATTGGAACCCACTATTCGTTACAATGAAGAAAGGACGGAGACTTATCAGGTAAGGATCGATCACGCCGGAGATGATCGCCGGGAACCCGAGACAACAGCCGACCACCAGAACGCCCATGACGATCACCGAGATCTTCTCGGAGATGTGGAGCGCGATCTTTTCTGCGGGAGGTTTGTTCATTCTCATGAACAGTTTGCCAAGCCATTTGGTCCAGAAGAATATGGTAAAGGCACTGCCAAAGGCAAGAAGCGAGATGAACACGTATCCAAGCGGAGCGGTGACAAATGCTTGAAAGGCGGCCCATTTGGAGATGAGCATACCAAACGGCGCAAGATACATCCCGCAGATACCGATGACCATCATCGTGGAAAGGAGCGGGAGACGGACCAGAAGTCCGTCCATGTCCTCAATGTCCCGGCTCCCGATCTTGTGCTCGACCGCGCCGACACAGAGGAACAACAGAGCCTTTGCGACCGCATGGAAGATGATCAGAAGGATCGCAGCCATGATTGCCGCGGGTGTCCCTATACCGGCACATGCGGTGATCAGACCGAGATTGGCGATCGTAGAATAGGCGAGAACTTTCTTTGCGTTACTCTGGGAAATTGCGAAAGCCGAGGTAACCAGGAAGGTGAAGGCCCCAATCAGAGCGAGGAAGATCCCCACCCATGTCTGCGAGAAGAGGGGGGCAAAGAGCACAAGAATATACACACCTGCCTTGACCATGGTGCTGGAATGAAGCAGAGCAGATACCGGTGTTGGAGCAACCATTGCCCCCGTGAGCCAGGTCGAGAACGGCATCTGGGCAGCCTTTGTCAAACCAGCGACGGCGATAAGCGCAAGGGGTATCGTCAGGACAGATACATTCGGGAAGTTGAGCAGATTATTTACGGAGAGAAGACTTACCGGTGAATTTATCTGAATCAGGAGGGTTATTGCAAGGGTGAAGCAGATCCCGCCGATCAGATTCATCCACACTGCACGAAACGCATTATTCACTGCTTCATGGGTCCGGGAGTATCCGATCAAAAGGAAGGAACACAAAGTTGTTACTTCCCAGGCGCACAGGATCCACATCAGATTATTTGAGAAGACAAGCCCGAACATCGCCGAGAGGAAGAGAAACATCAGAGCGAAGAAGTAGCGTTTCCGCACCGGAACACCGATCTGGTGTTCATGATAATCCTTCATGTAACCAAGAGAATAGACACAGATGAGAGTCCCGATTATGCCTATGATAAGGACCATAACAACCGAGAGATTGGTGACCGTGAATGTCTGTATCACCTCCGGTTTGTCAATACTAAACAGTTCGAGCCTCACAATAAGGATGAGTTGAATAACCGAGAGAATGAGTGGAAGGATTTTCCGGTATTTTATGGAAAGGCCCAGGATCACGAGAGCTATGACGAGTTCAACGATGAATAAAAGAATACTGATCCATTCAGCATTCTCGATAGTCAAAGATACGGGAGCGAGCAGAGCTGTCCATGCAAGAAAGATGGACGTCCCAATAATAATGACCGAGGTTATGCCTACGAGGATATTGCGGACAAGGTCTGATTTGAAGACCGCTAAAAGAACAGCGGCACAAACAGGAACAAGCAGCAATATCAGTATGGAAATGAGTTCCGGCGGGTACATAGATATCACTTGTTTAAAGTATGGGCATTCATCATTATTAATCATTCTAATCATACCTAGGATTATTATATGTCCCAGTGGATATTGGAAACACTGCTGCAGAAAACCCAGTTAAAAATACAAAAAATAATCAAATCTATAAACGAAATTCTAACAAATACCCACTATTCTTTTAGTGATAAGAGAGAACATATCCATCCGGTATGCTGATTACAGCAAATTATTCCTGAACATTTAGAGGGAATTACGAGTAAATACTGGGAATACCCCCGAGATATCAAGATCGTTCAGTGGAAACGACGCGCCCAATACTGAAAACTTAAAAAAAAGATTAGAGGTCGGGAACAAATTTCGTTCCGTAATGGATGATACCATCCGAACCTTCGCGGTCCAGCACGCGGAAGACGGATGTTACCGGCATACCGATATGGACCTCATCCGGCTCACAGATGAGGTGGGAGGTGACCCTTGTTCCTTCTTCCAGTTCTATGATCGCCAGCACAAATGGTTTCAGAGCAGAGAACTGCTCACTTGCGGCAGAGAGGATCGAGTATGTCAGGACCTTTCCTTTACCGGAACAATGGCATGGGACAATTTTTCCATCCCTGCGGCAGTGAGGACAAATCGCTCTTGGCGGGAAAAACACAGCGCCGCAGGTCTCACATTTCGTTCCCACCAGATTATATCTCTGGGGAATCTCCCTCCAGAATCGTGCTACTGTCATCTCATGCCCTCCCGAAGATGTGTGATGCGACCGTAGCGCCGGTTCCACCGACATTCTGTGTCATACCTATTTCTGCCCCTTCGACCTGACGTCTGCCGCCTTCGCCGCGAAGCTGCTGGACGACTTCCCATATCTGTTTGATACCAGTGGCGCCAACAGGGTGGCCGCATGCCTTGAGACCTCCGGAGGTGTTTACAGGAAGTTTTCCGCCAAGCTGGGTCTCACCCTGCTCGGTGAACTTTCCGGCAGTTCCCTTCGGAACAAAGCCGAGATCCTCGATCGCACAAAGTTCTGCGATCGTGAAACAGTCATGAACCTCCACGAAGTCAATATCCTTTCGTTCGAGCTTTGCCTGCCGGAACGCCGAATTTCCTGCAATAACGGTGGCACCCATCGTGGAAAAGTCCGGGCGGTCGTGTAATGCGATCGTGTCGCCTGCCTGCGCTGAGGCAAGGACTTTGATCGGCGTGTCGGTAAACTCCCGTGCTTTTTCAAGCGGGCATACAACTACGACCGCAGCGCCGTCTGAAACGGGTGAGCAGTCGAAGAGCCTAAGTGGTGAAGCAACGAGGGTTGAGTTCATCACCGTCGAGAGGGTGATTTCGTTCTGGAACTGGGCGAACGGATTTCTTGCTCCATGATAATGGTTTTTCACCGCAACCTGGGCAAGCTGCTCGCGGGTCAGTCCATACTTGTGCATGTAGTCACATGCAATCATTGCGTAGAGACCAGGGAAGGTTGCGCCTGCAAAGCTTTCCCACTCCCTGTCAGCTGCTCCGGCGAGGACATCTGTCGAATCTCCAACATCGGTCATCTTCTCAACGCCAGCGGCAATGACAACGTCAGACATTCCTGAAGAAACTGCGGCTACGGCCTGACGGAATGCAAGACCGCCTGATGCACAGGCTGCCTCGACACGGGTAGCCGGTACGTGAAGATCTCCGCCGAGTCCCACATAGTCGGCAACGAGTGCCCCAACGTGTTCCTGACCGATGAATCTGCCCGCGGACATCGAACCGACAAACATTGCATCGATCTGTTCTCCTGCCACATTTGCATCTTCAAGTGCGGCGATTCCTGCTTCTGTACACAGATCACGGAAAGATGTGTCCCATCTTTCTCCGAATTTTGTGATTCCTGCACCAATTACTGCTACATCTCTCATGATCCACCTCACATTCGAATCTTGCCCTTATGCCGGGCATACACTGCATAGTCAAGATACTTCTTTGTGGAAAGCATCTGCTCAACGGTCGGGCCGCGGGACCGGTCGATCTTATCCAAAATCGCATCAGTCACGGTAATATCAAAGGCATCGGATCCTGCGCCGCTGCCGTAACTTGTAACAAAGATTCGATCACCGGGTTTTGCCACATCCAAAATAGCCGCTAAGCCAAGGGGAACGGAACCACTGTAGGTGTTTCCGAGTGTGGGAGCCAGAAGACCGGTCTTAATCTGTTCCTGAGTGAATCCCAGCATTTTTGAAACTTTCTGCGGGAATTTGGCATTCGGCTGATGGAAGACGGCATACGTATAATCGGACGGCTTCGTTCCGCAAAGTTCCATCATCATATTTGCAGCCCCGATAGTGTGTTTGAAGTACCCGGGGTCCCCGGAGAATCTTCCTCCATGTCTGGGATAATCCTCTCCTTCGCGCCGCCAGAAATCCGGCGTGTCTGAGGAGTATGAGCGGGTGTCATTAATCACCGCTATCGGATCATCATTGCCGATAACGTATGCCGCTCCTCCGGCAGCTGCCGTATATTCCAGTGCATCGCCGGGCGCTCCCTGAGCAGTGTCCGCTCCGATTGCGACGGCATACTTCATCATTCCTGATGATACCAGACCCATTGAAGTCTGGATAGCGGCAGTTCCTGCCTTACAGGCGAACTCGTAATCAGCAGCCGTCATAACGGGTGTTGCACCGATCGCCTCCCCTACCGTAACTGCGGTCGGTTTAACGGCATACGGATTTGATTCGGATCCCACATAGACCGCCTTGATATCGGAAGGGTCTACTGGACGTCGACGCAAGGCCGAGCGTGCTGCCTCAACGGAAAATGTGGCCGTGTTCTCATCGTAATCGGGAACTGCTTTTTCAATAACGCCAAGCCCGCCGGTGATCTCCGCGGCGTTCGCTCCCCATACACGAGCAATCTCTTCGATTTTTATTCTGAAACGGGGAATGTATGCCCCGTAGGTGATTATGCCTACCATTGTGTTTTCCTCAAACGTGTAACGAGATCCTGAACTCCCATGGGCGTACAGAGAACGGTAATGTGATCTTTTTCTGCAAGCTTTTTGACGAGCGGGTTGACATGTTCCTCATCTATTCCCTGAAGGATTACATACGGGGGTTTGAACGGGGTGACCCGAATCGCGATCATCGGGGATTTTCCGGTAGAAATGTCCGTGAAAATCAGAGCGCGTTCAGTACTCCATCCATAAATGCGGTTGAACTCATTGGGTGAAAGATTCAGAATGACATTCGTACTGTTAATTACAGTGTAGCCAAAGATCTGGGAATCAAGCTCCCCGCAGATGAGTGTACATTCAATCAGTTCCGATAATTCCCTGATTGGAATAGATGTGGCGAAGTCATGAATATCATAAATGACCTCGTCATCATAATCCGAAAACAGGAGTTTGCCATACTTTTTGATGTATGTCCCACCATTTTCTTCGTCAACATTCAGAAGCGAGTCTACGATTTTTCCAACGACACCAGTTCCCGGACTTTTTCTCCTTCCGCTCTCATAATCGCTGATAACGGATGGAGACACTCCAAGATGATCTGCGAGTACACCCGGAGCTATCTGAAAACTTGTACGCCACTTTTTCAGAGATTTTCCGGGTGAATCGGAGAGGGTGATCTCGCCTGCCATCTTCTCGGCAAGCTGCTGGCGAAGTACCGACTTCATACCTACCTATATTTCGTTACTTACATAAGAAGCTAGTTGTCGAATTCGTCAATACACGAATGCAACCGATACTAACTCATAAATAGTAACCACTCCAACAATGCGTTATGTATGCGATAGATGCTGAAGATGCGGCCTTTCTGCGGCGAATTGCCCTGCTTGGAGGGTGTAAAGGACCAGTACGCCTTTCCACACAGGCACTGGGAGACCAGCTCGGGATTAGCCAGCAAACCGCATCACGTAGACTTCAGTCACTCGAAAAAGCACAGATGATTTCGCGGACCGCCGAGTCTACTGGTCAGTTCGTTCTCGTGACACGATCCGGAGAGGAGCATCTCCGGCGGGAATTCTCCGAGTACAGTAAAATATTCGATGTAAAAGATGAGCAGTATATCCTTACTGGTACCGTCATATTAGGTGTCGGCGAAGGAAGATACTATATGTCCATTCCCCACTATCAGGAACAGTTCGAAAAACTCTGCGGGTTTACTCCATATCCGGGGACGCTCAATATAAAACTCAACCCGCAAAGTGTTCTGGTCAGAAAACGGAGGGACTCCTTGGAATGGACGATTGTTCCCGGGTTCAAAGATGAACACCGCATGTTTGGTGAGGCACGCTGTATCAAATGCATGATATCCGGTATCCCGAGCGCTATAGTCGTGCCCGGCCGGACCCATCATCCGGAAGAGATCATTGAGGTAATTTCCGGAACACATCTCCGTGATACTCTGGATCTTAAAGAAAACAGTGAAGTCGTTGTGGTCGTAGGATAAATCCTAACTTTTTTTTAGCACATTCCCGCAGTCACATATCCTGGAAAAGAAGATCGGCACCCGATTCCAATCAGGTATTAGTCAAAGTGGAATACTTCTTCGACCGTTGTGTAAAAATATCTGGAGATCCTAAACGCCAGTTCAAGGGACGGATCATACTTTCCTTTTTCTATTGCAAGAATCGTCTGGCGGGTCACACCCAACTCTTTTGCCAGAGCATCCTGCGTCAGATCATACATAGCCCGGTACACCTTGATCTTATTCTTCATCGTCTCCCCATACCCCGAACTTACGGGCGTAATAGAGCCTGAATCCAACATAAATGAAGAGGGCCACAACAATCATAATGAGCTGCAGTACGGCAAACAATCCTAGTTGCGAGATTGGGATAGTCTCAGGCGGGACGGGAAAATACGATACATATTCATACTCCCCGGCAGAGAGCAGCGAATCATTTGAGAGGTGATAGGTGAATGAATGAAAACCCAAGGGAACGCTGAACACATACACAATAGTGGCAAGATTCACAGTCAGGAAAAGAATGACCGATGCCTTGATGGTCGCGGATGCGGTTTTCATATCGATCAAAATAGTCCGTTCATCCTGAACGATATCAGTTACACGTTGTTTCAGAATAAAGAAAAGCACCGCTGCGAGAATAACAGAAACCGCGATGATCACCGGATTCGAAAGTTCTATCGACAGCCAGAATAAAAGAAGCAGCGAGATCGCAATAAGACCACATATAATATAGAACGTATTTTTCTTCATAGCAGTTAGTCCTACTTTATGTTAGTTGAACACTATAAGGATTTGCAAAATATAAAAACCCGCCCCGTTGTGTGTGGGATGGGGCGGGCATTTTTTTGTATGGTGGTATGATAAAAAATCTGATTCTACTTTTCCTGTTGTGTGTACTGAAGTATAGGAGGGCGATCCCCGTCCAACCCATACTTCGGCGTATAACATATTTAACATAATATAATATATAGTTTCCGTTATTTCGAGCAAAAGGTACCTGGTGCCGGACAAGAAGAAAAAAAATTCCCCGAATCATGTATGGTGGTGTGAACTGGATCCGGGGGTTGCTGGTGTGTGTATGGTTCTATATGGGAAAATCTGTGTTTTCTGTGTCCTGAAGAATCAATAAAACCGACTCTTCATTGATTGTTATATGATTCACTTTCCCATATATACATTCTGAACGTGGACTTTTTTCGTGAACCTTAATCACCGTACAACACCCATCATACGGATAAGAATGCCTTCAATCACCACCGGAAATATCACTGACCAGCCATGCTACCTCCCAATAACAGCAGAAGAACTGAAAAATACCGGAAGAACTGCGCCCGACATCATACTTGTATCAGCCGATGCCTATGTTGATCATCCGTCATTTGCCGCTGCACTCCTTGGACGAACACTGATCAACGCAGGATTCTCCGTTGTCGTAATAAGCCAGCCTGACTGGAGGGACAGAGAAGGAACGAACTTCACACAGTTTGGAAGACCAAACCTCTTCTTCGCCGTACTTCCCGGAGCCGTCGATCCGATGGTGAGCGCCTATACCCCGGCACTCCGGCGCAGGCATGACGATGCATATTCTCCCGGGGGAAAACCCACCCGCCCCGAAAAAACGACCCTTGTTTACACAAATATACTTCATCGTCTGTTCAAAGACACCCCGATAATCATAGGAGGGATCGAAGCAAGTCTCAGACGCCTCGCTCATTACGATTACTGGAGCGACTCGGTCAAACAGGGGATCCTTGCGGATGCTCCCGCCTCGCTTCTCGTCTACGGAATGGGAGAACTCCAGATGATCGAGATCGCCGAACGCCTGAAAAACGGCGAAAGCGTCAAAAACCTCACGGACATTAAAGGTACCTGCTACACGATGAGTATAGCAGCGTTCCGGGAAAATCCTCCGACCGGGACCATACTTCCCGCATACCCGGGAGTAGTAAACAAGGAAACATATGCAGAGGCGTTTAAGATCCAGTATCTCTCCAAAGATACACTGATCCAGCCTCACCCGAAAACCGTCATCGTCCAGAACCCGCCGGCACGCCCCCTGACCACTGAGGAGCTCGACATTACCTACGACCTGCCGTACACCAGAAAACAGCACCCGGCATACAAAGAACCGATCCCGGCATTGACCCCTATCCAATTTTCCATCACCACCCACCGCGGGTGTTTTGGCGCCTGTTCGTTTTGTGCCATCACCCATCATCAGGGAAAAGAGATCGTTTCACGAAGCGAGGCATCCATTCTGAAAGAGGCGGAGCGGATCGCGAAAATGCCGGAGTTCAGAGGGACGATCTCGGATCTCGGCGGACCTTCCGCGAACATGTATGCCTGCAGCTGTGCAAAATGGGAGAAAAACGGAGCCTGCACCGACAAAAACTGTACGACATGTCCTTCGCTGAAGTTTGGCACAGCCGATCAGCTTTCCCTGCTCAGACACGTCTCGGCGATCAGAAAAGTCAAACATGTTTTCATCAGCTCGGGGGTAAGATACGACCTCATTCCCGAAACTGAGGACGGGGACAAATACCTGAAAGAGCTGACCGAACACCACATCTCCGGTCACCTGAAAGTCGCGCCCGAACATATCAGCGACCGGGTAACCCAGCTGATGAACAAACCGGGAAAAGCGACCTTTGATGCCTTTTGCAAAAGGTTCGATGCCCTCCAAAAGGACAAAACGAAGAAACAGTATCTCGTGTCGTATCTTATGTCATCCCATCCGGGATGCCGGATAGATGACATGGTCACCCTTGCCCTCTATCTCAGGGAAAAAGGAATGTACACCGAACAGGTCCAGGACTTCACCCCGGTTCCGATGACCCTTTCAACGGCGATGTATTACACCGGACTCGACCCTATGACCGGGAAAAAAGTCCATGTCCCCCTCGGAGATGAGAAACGGATTCAGAGAGCTCTTCTTCAGTGGAAGGATCCGAAACAGTATGATTATGTCATCTCCGGGCTTTTGAAGGCAGGAAGAAGTGATCTAATCGGTGATCTGGTGCCTAACAAAGGTCTGCCCCCGGTGAAAAAATCCGGCAGCTCGAAAAAAAGAAGAGTTTAAGCTTTTGTTTCCGGTTCACAGGTGAGAGATTTGGGCTTTTCTCCCTTGAAGAAGAAACCTTTGTAAATCATTGGGACGATCACCGTCGTCACAAGGGATATCACCACAATCGCGATGAACAGCTCGTTTCCCAGCTGGATAAGATGCTCAGCCTCGAGAGGATCCACAGTTGCGGCCGCCATCTCCTCAAACCGATTCAGAGCAATAAGGCCAACGATCATGGCCACCTCCCCGCGGGGGGTCATCCCAAACCCGATGAGCGCCGAGTCCCGCCAACTCATCCCCGTCAGTTTGGCCGGGAGGCCGCACCCGATAACTTTCGTGATAATGGCAACGATCGTCAGAATCACGATGAACAGTATAATATCCTGAGTAAGATACCGCAGATCCGCGATGATACCGAGTGACACGAAGAAGATCGCCGCGAAGATGAGATACAGATACTCTGCGCCGAGTTTGATGTCCATACTATGCTTTAGACTGACTCTGTTCACACAGACACCTGCAAGGAAAGCCCCGACAATAGCAGATATTCCCACAGCTTCAGCCATCATTGCATAGAAAAATGCGATCATCATCGCAAATATGAACACAAACTCTGGGAACTTCCGGGCGATTTTTGTTTCATCCATCTTAGTGATCAGGATAGGAATTACTTTGACACCGACCCCTGCTGCAATAATAACGAAACCAAACACCTTGATAACAGTTAGACCGATCGCGAGAGGAACCAATTCACCTGTCGAAGAAAGATCATTACATATTGAAAGCACGATCAAACTAAAGATATCATCGATGACCGCAGCCCCGATGATTGCTTTCGCAAACGGCTGATGAAGTTTGCCCATCTCCCGCAAAACATTTGCCGTGATCGCAATACTTGTGGCGGTCAACGCGGTACCAATGAAAATGGCACTGTAAAAATCCATGCCGAAAAAGATCGCGGTGATGTAGCCACCCACCCATGGGACAACAACTCCTATGAAGGCAATTAAGATATATCGCCAGTTGGTGATATCCCGCAGTTCAAACTCGAATCCAATCACAAACAGCAGAATTATTGCGCCAAGTCCGGCGAGACTCTGAACAAAATCCGTATATGTAATAAGTCCGAGAACACTTGGACCAACGATAAGACCTACCAGAATCTCGCCGATGACCGCAGACTGGTGTATCCGCGTCGCGAGAAGATATCCTCCCAATGCCACGAATAACAGCAGACTCATCTGAAATTCAATGGTGGATATGAGTTCTTCGAACATAAGTATCTTGAATTTATGTTGTGCTAGTAAAAAGAATTTCTCTTAAACACTTTGAATTCTAGTAATCCGGATCCTGTTTTGCCGGGCAGTAATTACATAACGCCTGAGGGAGATCCTTTTCCCGGTCACGGATAGGGCAGTAAACAATGTCACCCACCTGCCGGATCCGGAGCCCGCCCGGAAACGGCATGCCAACCGGATGACCGCAGCCCCCCTTCACGAACATGACATACGCAAATACCAGACGATAAAATAATTTTGACAAGGGATGGTTCTGGGTAGGAGGGGAGTTCTCTGAAGGACTAACATCCTGAAAACAGTATTCGGGGACATCAATCCAATATTTTTTCCAGAGATCAAGATCGGGAAGCGGACCATAACAAACGATCCCGGGCCTGAAATCCTGCATGAATGCATGATACTGATCGAGCAAATCCATACAGAACGGTTTGTACATCCGGCGATACGGATCCGGGAGGCAGTCAACCTCACACTTCAGATGCCCGCCAATATACTGCAGATCGAAAACCGTGTAGGCGGACAAGGCTCTGCCGATAATTTCTGCCGCCGCCTGATTTGTCTCTGCAGAAAGAAGAGCCGTTACCGTCTCATCAATAAAAAGGCGGGAGGAGGAGGCAGAACGTGAAAATATGTCCATTGATTGATGATTATACATTGACCTCCGTATCCAATAAAATCTGTGTGCCGGAAAACAGCACAGGTTTATATTCCGGAGAGTCGAATACAGTGTAGTTTTCATGGACATTCTCTACGCTGTAGTCATCATCATCGGTCTTGTTGCTTTCGAGACCGTTGCCAGCATAGATAATACCATCATCAACGCGGATATCTTATCGACGATGAAGGCCTGGGCGCGCCGATGGTTTCTGACCTGGGGCCTTATCATCGCGGTCTTCGGGGTTCGCGGTCTTCTGCCTTGGGCTATAATTTGGGCATCAGCCCCCTCGCTCGGTCCGATCGGAGCACTCACCGCGACTTTCTCCGGCGACGAGACCGCGGCTCTCGCGATCGAGCAGAGCGCTCCTTTTCTCCTCCTCGCAGGAGGAGTGTTTATGGTATTTCTGTTTCTGCACTGGTTCATGGCAGAGCAGAAAAACTGCATCGTACCGGGAGAACTCGCTTTCTCGAAAACCGGACCCTGGTTCTATGCGGTCGCAGCACTTATTCTTCTGGCACTGGTTTACTTTACTGTACAGATAAATCCATTCCTCGCCGTCGCTGCAGTGGCGGGATCAGCGATTTTCTTTATCATGCAGGGATTCCGGTTGTTTGCGGATGCCAAATCTCTGAAACTTGAGACGGAAACAGTTGATGTGAATGAAACAGGGCACAAATCCGAAATCAGTAAACTGATGCTTCTCGAAGTGATCGACGCGACATTTTCCATAGATGGAGTCGTTGGCGCATTCGCATTCACCATGTCGGTACCTCTGATTCTTATTGGAAACGGCCTCGGAGCGTTAGTGGTCCGTGAACTGACGATTCGAAACGTTGACAGTATCAGGAAATATGCTTATCTCAAAAACGGAACGATGTACTCTATATTATGTCTGGGTATCATCATGTGCTCAGAAGGATTCGGTCTAGACATGCCGATCTGGATCGCACCACTCCTTACTGTGAGCATCGTCTCGGTCTTCTTCGGACTCTCTCTGAGAAAAATAAAGAGACATGATTACGGAGCCTGCCCGGCACCAAGAAAAGAGTAAGAATTTTTTTAGATTGGAGTTATGCGGTGTTATCCTCAATCCAATTCGGGAAGAGAGATTGACACTACACCGCGTAAGTCCCATTTTGAATATTATATACTCATACATCACATCCTTTACGTGAATTTTACGCAGACCGCGTAAACATTAAAAACCTGTGAATATCCCTCTTTTTCGAAAAATACCCAATATAATAAAAATACAAATATAGTAAAAGAGAAATTTACGTAAGAGAGGAAAACGCCCCGCAGACTTTCTGAACCCCCGGACCCCCTGCATTTCCCAAAATCGCGTAAACACGTAAACATCAAAAATCCAGCCAAGCATATCCCTCAAAATCAAAAAAGAAGACCGGAAATTGTTCACGCCCAGCCCGTAACCACCCCTCCCCTCACGGCAACTCAGAGCTTTCTGCAGAGAATAGCCGCGTGATCTTTGTGATATGGATCGAGCCATACGCTTTTCTCCACCACATATCCGCCTTCCATCAGCTCCACGCACGTGTCGGCAAACACCTCATCCGCAGACTTTCTGATATCCACACTCCGTGTTTTCAGCATGAGAACGAGACGGCCGCCGGACTTAATAAACGGCAGATGCTTCACCGCGATGCCCGCTTGATTCGGCTGGGCAACATCCTGATAAAGCAGATCCGCCGGCTCGAGAAGAGCGGCGTACCGAACAGGACGGGTCGCATCCGAGTAGATCGGAACGATGTTCTTACGTTTCTTTGCTACTGCCAGGAGATCCTCCATCGGGCGGGGGGCAAACTCTACTGCGTAAACTGATTCCACATAATCCGCCACGTGGGAAACGGTCGTGCCGTTCGCGGCTCCGAGATAAAGGACAACCTCATCCTTGCCAAGGGAGGTAGTTTTGTTCAGATACCAGAGGGCGGCAAGTTTACTCCGGTACGGGTCCCAAACGCGGAAGTTCCCAAGCATTCGCTCATTATAAACTCCTCCCGGACCTTCGGATACAAGTGTGCCTTTTATGTCGATCATAACTCTCCTCCAAAAATTTTGTCGATCTTTGCATTCGCCTGATCAACAAATTCAGCATCCAGTTCTCCCCGATACAGATCAAGACGGGCAGCGATCGCAAGTTTCGCGGCAAGCTGACGGGCAACCTTTCCGCGGACCTTCTTTTGCGCATTGTGGACCCGACGATGCTGAAAAATGATGCCGTGTTTCGGCGAAGACGAGCCGGTCCTGATGTGAGAGAAGAGAGCCGACTCGGCACCGATCACCTGGATGGATGACCCCGGCATTTTTGCTGCTGATTCAAGACCGCCTGCACGTGAGATCAACCGTGCGGCAACAAGGCCGCCGACAAGGGCACTCATGTTCGGGATAACGGTGACTGCTTCCCGGGAAACTTCCTTCATCAGATCTGTTCTGACTCCGGAAAGAGAAAGGATCTCCCGTGCCACACGCTTCAATGAGGGACTGCCGGACTTTGCAATTTTCTGAACAAGGCGGGGACCATTTGCCAGGGTATATTTATGGGAAGTTCCGGGCGTTATCGCTGCATGCCAGTCGGTCACTCTTTCCGTGAGGAGGTTGATCACATCATCCATCTCGTCGAGGGTCCGGACCATCTGGAGAAGAGCGGCATCTTTTTTATCAAGATCCGCGGCGATCCCTTTCATCGCGAGGAAAATGGATACGTCTCTGACCACCCGGATGTATTCTTCTCTGGTTGAGATCAGTCCGGCGGCTCGAAGATCCTCCCAATTACAAAGGAGGGATGGTATTGTGGTAGTATTCAGTATCCGTTCTTCGCATTCCGCCGAATCTATCGATATTTCTCCGGCCTCCCCATACCAGTGCATATACTAATGTGGGAGGTTTGCGGGGATATAGATAGCGTGAGCGAATCAAACGACCTGAAACCAACCATAACAATTAACATAAACCCCTCTCAATAATACATCATGCTCAATAGATACAAAGGATGTCTTATCGGAGCTATCCTTGGTGACGCTCTCGGGATGCCGCACGAGACGACCACCGCACATTTTTCAATAGATCCGACCTTTGGAAAGGCACACAAAGGTCATCCGAATCATAATCTCCTCCCGGGTCAGTACACCGACGACGGACAGCTGATCCTCATAGCCTCACGGATCCTCGCAGAAGGTGCCTGGGACAACACCGATTACGCAAAAGAGCTTCTCAAAACCTATACCTTACAGAAATTCAGATACCCGGACGGGACCATTTTTGCCGCATGCAAAAAAATGGAGAAGACCGAAAACCTCACCGGATCAGGCATATACTCAGACAGTGCGGGGTGTATCGGCCTCGCGATTCCCTTTGTCCTCGCTTTCAGGGACAGAAAGGAGATGGCAAGGGAACTTCTGGCTGCCTGTACGGTGACCCACACGCACCCCGGGATACACGCGGCAACGATTGGATGCGCACTTCTTTTGAACACCCTTCTTGAGACGAGTGATGTAGAGGCAGGATTTGCAGCACTCCGGACTGCGGCAGAAAATATGGATCCGATGCTCGCAGGAAAAATAGCCAATGCGATCAGAATCGAGCAGACCGGCATGCCCACACCCGATGCCGTGAGTATTCTTGGAAACTCCTCCTCTATATACCATACATTGCCCCTTGCAGTCTTCTTTTGCAGACGATATTATATCCCGCGTGAACTCCTCCGGCATATCCTCCACATGCGGAGGAAATGCAGATACGGTCTCACTTTTGTGCGGGGCATTTTGCGGGGCAAGATTCGGGATCTCAGCTCTTCCCGGGGAGCTCGTCTCCACTCTGGAACGGGCTGGGATCTTTGCAGATCTTGCAGAGAAACTTATGGACCGGGGAGAGAAAACGCCTGACGAAGAGTCCGGGGAATAACATCTTTAAACTAGTTGTAAACCAATAATTTACGTATGGATATAGCGATTATCGGAGCATCCGGTTATGCCGGGGGCGACCTCATCAGACTGCTGCTGACGCACAAGGAAGCAGATATAGTCTGTGCCACGTCACGAAAGCTGGCAGGCACCCAGGTAACCAAAGATCACATCCAGCTGAAAAATCTCATTGACCTTGAGTACACAAATCCGGATGTCGAAAACATCGACGCGGATTTTGCTTTCCTTGCGGTTCCTCATACTGTTGCCATGCAGTATGCCGGCAAACTGAAAGAGTGCGGCATAAAAACTGTCGATTTCTCCGCGGACTATCGCCTGCCAAGGGAGATCTATGAAAAAACCTACGGAGTGAAACACTCTAATTACTTCAAAGCACCTTACGGTATCCCCGAACTTCACCGCAAGGATGTAAAAAATGCAAGCTTTGTCGCAAACCCGGGTTGTTTTCCGACCGGGGCAACCCTCGCGGCAGCTCCGGTTGCAAAACTCGCCCACACGATAATTTATGATTCAAAGAGTGGGGTTTCCGGAGCGGGTGACTCGATTTCAGAGACCACACACTTCCCAAACGTTGCTGAAAACATCCTTCCCTATAAAATAACAGCCCACAGACATCTGCCGGAGATGCGTCAGGAAGCAGCGTTCCTCGGATCAAACGCAAATGTCTACTTTACCCCCCACCTCCTCCCCGCTATAAGAGGAATCATAACAACTGCGCATATTCTATTCAATGAACCAATGGAGCTGGAAATTATACAGAAACTCTATCAGGACTTCTACAAAAACGAACAGTTTGTCCGACTTCAGCCTGCAAAACTCGGAGGGGTCAGAGGTTCCAACTTCTGCGACATCAACTTCGAGCTGGAAGCTGACGGGACAAGACTCGTAGCCGTATCGGCAATAGACAACCTTGTGAAAGGAGCCTCAGGTCAGGCGGTCCAAAACATGAACATCATGTGCGGATTCGATGAATCCGAAGGTATTAGAATGCCGGGGATGTTCCCATGACCGCAGAGTTCAGAAGCATCTGCGCCGTGGAAGGGGTGAACGCCTGGGGTATGAAAGAGGGAAAGTACGGACTTGCCCTCATCCAGGCATCCGGAACCGGAGCAGCGGTCTTCACAAAAAACCGGGTACGTGCACCGGTCGTCAATCTGATGACGGAGCGGACCAAACGCGGAAAACTCGCAGGTATCATTGTGAACTCAGGATGTGCCAATGCATATACTGGGACGCAGGGTCTTTCCGACGCAGAAAAAATGGCAGCGATCGGGGCAGAGGCCCTTGGAATCAGCGAACTCGAGTGCGGAGTCGCAAGCACCGGGGTGATTGGACGATACCTTGATCTTAACCTGATCAAAAGACAGGCTGGGCAAGTTGCCGGCAGACTCGCACACTCCCCCGAGGCCGAGACGGCGACGGCAAAGGCAATCATGACCACCGACACGCGGGAAAAGCACGCAATTGTGCGCCGCGAAGGGTTTACGGTCGCAGGTATCTGTAAAGGCTCAGGTATGATCGCGCCGAACATGGGAACGATGCTCTCTTTCGTGTACACCGATGCGGAGATTCCGGCAAAACAGCTTCAGGACAGTCTGAAGTCTGCAGTGAAACGGAGTCTGAACCGTGTCGTCGTGGACGGGGATGAGAGCACAAACGACTCGCTCTTCTGTACAGCAACAGGAGAAGTCGGACATATCCCGGTAACCGAATTTTCCAAAGCTCTTGAGACAGTCTGCATCGACCTTGCAAAGCAGATCGCGGCAGATGGAGAGGGCGCGACAAAAATGCTTGAAGTCAAGGTGTTTGGCTGCAAACGTGAACGTGACGCGGAAAAAATCGCAAAATCGGTCATTACCTCCCCCCTCGTGAAAAGTGCTGTCTACGGTGAGGATCCAAACTGGGGCAGAGTTGTCTGTGCCGCAGGATACGCCGGCGTTGAGTTCACGGTCGAGGAACTTTCGCTTTCGATCGGTGAAGGTGAGAGTGAGGTACAGTTAGTGAAAAACGGGGTCATTGTTGCCGACCTTGTACGGGCAAAAGCCGTGATGGTAGGCGACCGTGTGGTGTTCACCCTCATACTTGAGTCGGGAAACAAACAAGCCACAGCGTGGGGCTGTGACCTCACGGAGAAATACGTGGAAATCAACGGGAAGTATACAACATGAACAATAGACAAAATGTGCTAATGGAGGCACTTCCGTACATCCGGAAGTTCCACAAAAAAACGATCGTGATCAAACTCGGCGGACACGCCATGATCGATCCGGTCATCATGAACTCGGTCGTTCAGGATGCAGTGCTGCTCCACTACGTTGGAATGCGTGTCGTTCTCGTCCACGGCGGCGGACCGGAGATCACGCTGAAGATGAAGGCCCTTGGTAAAGAAGCAAGGTTTGTCGGCGGTCTTCGCGTGACGGATGAGGAGACACTCGAGATCGCCCAGATGGTGCTTGCCGGAAAGATCAGCAACATGATAGTTTCAATGATTGCAAAAAACGGGGCAAAAGGCGTGGGCATCTCAGGAAACGATGGCGGTATGGTCATTGCAGAGAAGATGCCACTCAGAAAGATGATGGTCGGTGATGAGGAGATTGAAGTGGATCTCGGCTTTGTCGGAGATGTGAAGGAGATCGACTCGAACCTTCTTGAGACTCTGCTGGATGCAGGGTATATTCCGGTAATATCACCTCTGGCGCTTGACCGGAAAGGAAACGACTTAAACATCAATGCCGATACAATGGCCGGGGAGATTGCCGTGGCGTTAAAGGCGTTCAAACTGATCTCGCTAACTGATGTAGATGGTGTAATGAACAAAAATCGGACCGAGATCTTCCACAGACTCACGCTGAAAAATGTGGATGCGCTGATGTTGGACGGCACGATCTCCGGCGGGATGATCCCAAAGCTTGAGGCAAGCGTGAATGCGGTCCTTCACGGTGTTGAAGGAGCACACATCCTGAACGGGAATTCCGAACATAATCTGCTTCTGGAACTGTTCACCAATGACGGTGTCGGAACGATGATCACGGCCTCAATGATCTCGTTATAACCGGACTCCTCATCTTTTTTAAGATGGATATCCTGTCCATCAATGTAATCGAATTTCGATGCATATTTATTACCTGCGGTCCTAGTTTTCAGTAATGGGTTTTATTTGTCCAATGACAAAAGAGAGATGTATGGGCAAGCAGTGTAAGTTCTGGCGTGCCGATGCAAAAATCGATAAAAAAGCCGATACGTTCTATGAGCTAAGTACGGGAGAGTGTCTGTTTATCAAACTGGCAAACCACCTGCTCATGAAGTAGGGACAGGCAATATTATTTTTTTCTATTTTGTGTATAATGAAATCTATGCCGGATCTCTGATCATTAGGATCTCAGAAAAAAAAAATAAAAAAGGTAACATATTCCAACAACCATTCAATCGATAAACAGCATACTGCCGAAATATGTCGAATCGTCCGCCGGCTTCATATATATCAGGACAAAGGTTTCCTGCATCGTCTTCGGGTCCCAGACCTTGCTGTACATCAGTCCGCCGCCTTCCTGAGACAAAGAAATACCCTCACGCATGATCGACATACCATACGAATTATTCATACTCAGCTGGTTCGTCCCGACTAAAGACGGATCCATCGAATATGCGAACATCGTGCCGTCTTCCGTAATTGCAAACGGATACAACCCCTCCTGTGCATTCAGATCACTGTTTGGATCGTTGATCAGAGCCGTCACTGCAGGGATCCCCCAACAATTGTGAAATAATCCATACCTCTCACCTGACTGACCAGCGCCTCACGCTTTTGCCAGTTAATATACGATGTATTCGAAAACGGCTGATCCTCCAGGTATATACCTGAACCGATGAACCATGTATCATCAATGACCATCACATAGGACAACTTCAACTCGCTCACAAAATTATTGGCCGGGTTTTCGTACAGGTAAAGCACAAATCCTCCTCCCAGATTTGCCCGGGCAGTCATTCGCTGAATATACTTGATCCCAGTCGTATCCTGCAGATACCAGCGGTTTTCCCCGATCAGATCCGGCTGATACGGCAGTGCAAGCACCGTCCCGTTCATATCATAGGCAAAAATATACAGTTCACCATCTATGAAATCACCTGTTTGTTTATTGAACGCTGCCAGAGCTTCTGTCTTACCTACTTTAGTTGCATACACGTAGGCATTCTCGACAAAACTCTTCAGTTCCTCCACAGTAACGCTGGATCCGATGGTTCCCACGCTTTCAGGCACATTATCGGTAAGAACAACACGCCACTCCTTTTCGGATCCGATAAACGCCGTGCCCCAAACAGCATTTATCTGTGTATCTTCACCTCTGGACGTATCGTAGAGATGATAGGAGATGTTCCCGGATTCATTCGTCAGAACAGTATTCACCATATTCTGGAGTTCGGGCGTCTGATAAGAGGGATCATCCGTCAGGTATTTGCCGATATCTACGGTATTTTCATCATAGAATTTCAGACCTGTGGTATGCATGGCCCATAACGTATAGCCGTATTCGTTCTTGAGATACTCTGTCAGTCCGGAGAATAAACTGTCTATATCATAGGAAAGCCTGAGCACGCCGTCATACTCACCATTAGCATCATACACGGGTGTGATGATCATAAGCCCACGGTCCCCATCCTGGTACTGATAGATATCCGAGACCATACAGGAAGATCCAGCGGCTTCAAGTATATCCACCGGATAATTAAGCCTGGACTTGGTTACACCGGGGACCCACCACGGATCAAGATATCTGGTCGTGGAGATCAGCGTATTGTTCCTGTCGAATCTGCCTATCTCGATCGAGAGTGGGATCTCACTTCTGAGTTTATATAATGCGAGTTCCACTGCAGGATCATCTGCCGGGATACCATCCAGTTCGCGGGCCGTATCCCACAAAGAGGAAGTAACAGACCCCATCTTATCCTCAATGATCTGGATTTCTGCATGAATAATCATTATAATTGACATAAAACTATTAAAAGAGATGAAATAAGTAAAAATTTGAAAATAATAGAGATAATACTCAGGCCGCTTCTTTTTCCAAAACTGCAAGACTTCCCATAAAATACCTGTATTAAGGAGATTATTCCGGTGTATCACCCGAATAATGATTCAGGAGATGAAACAAATAAAAAAGGCAGTATCCCAAATTATGTTATTATATGGTATCAATACTTTTTTTCAGCCAGTTTCTCAGAGATCCCAGCTGTTCTTCCGTGTGAAAATAATGCTCGCCGTTCTCCACTCTGTCAACAGCGGCTGAGTTTTTCTCTGCAAAAGCGGATATTTCATCTCAAGGGATCAGATCGTCATTCGTGCCGTAGAGAATACTGGTAGATATTTTCCATGCACCGATTCTGTGAGTTTTTACATAACAATAATAATCCCTGTAGAGCGTTATGCCGATCGGCAGTACAATTTCCTGTTTTTCTTCCAGAGATGGTTAACTTATCTGAAAGATGGTCATAAGATATTCAATGATCCGTTCCATATTGACCACGGGAGAGAGAAACAGGCTTTGTCCAATTGGCAGATCCTGATATGCCAGCAGACCAAAATACACACCCATACTGCAGCAAAAAAAGCTGATATTATTTGAAATTGACCGGGCATACCGATAGACCGCCGTCAAATCACTTACGCAAGTATTCGACTTACAGGGATACTCATCTCTTGTACGCTCACCGTGCTCGGGAAGATCGAAACTCAGGACCTGGTAGCCTTTCCTGATCGCTTCCTCCGCAAAAACCACGATTACCTCATCCGCTTTATTCGACATGTTTCCATGCACGGCGAGATATAGATTACCGGTACTTTTTCCCCATAAAATTGCGGGGATTTTGATGTTTTGATTATGTATAGTGATGAATTCTTTTAACATCTAAATGCGCACCTTCAGGATATAATATATGTATTTATGAGATTTTTGATATAAAAGAGATAATCGTTTTGAAAGAAAGGATCTTGTTATCTCATGAAGTATCAAAGTTGGAACAATCACAAGAGAATTCATGAACGCGATGAAGTAACTTGAAAAAAGAGAGAATCTTATACCGCTTCTTTTCCAAGATTGAATGCCTTTTCGTTAATACTGACCGTCTTTGGCGGCACATTCCGCCGAACTGCTTCGGACAGGGATTCAGCGGCAAGCGGGAGTTTATGCGACGCGGCACCGAGAAGAACAATGTTTGCGGCGAGAGGATTTCCTGCCTGAGTTGCAATACCTGCAGCATCTACGAGGATCACCTTTGCCGTACCGGCTTTAAGTTCTGCCTCGATATCCTCTATCTTTGGTATGGGCTGTTTTCCCGAAAAGACCGAGGTCGGAACGACCATCTCACGGCTCACGACCATTACACCGTCGGCCTTCAGGAAGTGCCGGTAGCGAACTGCCTCAAGGACATCGAATGCGAGCAGGAGATCCGCAGTGCCCGGAGCGATCAGAGGGCCGAACTTGCCGTCGATCCGGATATGTGTTTCTACTGACCCGCCACGCTGGGACATTCCGTGCGTCTCGGCTCCCCGGACATGACGACCCTCAATAACGCAGGCATCGCCCAGGACATTCGAGGCAAGGATCGTTCCCTGCCCGCCGATACCGACGATCAGAACATCAAAACTCTTTTTCATTGTTTTGCACCTCCGCGGAAGATCGAACCCGCCGGACAGATATCCGCACAGACGCCGCATCCTGTACAAAGAGCAGTGATCTTTGCGGCACCGGTCTCATCCGTCTCGATCGCCGGACAGCCGTACTTCAGGCATGCTCCGCACTTTGTACACTTTTCTGCATCGACACCGTACCGGTTCCGTTTGATGCCGAGCCGCTTGTTCATGATAACACAGGGCTGTTTGGCGATGATGACCTTTACGCCGGGTTTTTCCTTTGCTTCCCGGAGGGTGGCAAGGAGATAGGTCAGATCATACGGATCGACCGACTCCACATAGGAGACCGCGCAGGCTCTCGCAAGCTCCTCGAGCGAGATCTTCGGCGATTCCTCACCGGTTGCAGTCAGACCGGTGTTCGGATTCGGCTGGTGACCGGTCATGGCGGTGATACGGTTATCCAGAATGATCACGATCAGATTCGTATTATTGTACACCGCGTTGATAAGCCCGTTCACACCGGTGTGGAGGAACGTTGAGTCGCCGATCGTGGAGACCACATCGGTTCCCGGGCAGGAGTGGGCTATTCCCGAGCCGACCGTTATCGATGCTCCCATACAAATCGTTGTGTCGACCGCTCCGAGCTGGAGACCGAGCGTATAACAGCCGATATCCGAGGGGAACACGCCGTCTTTGAAGACCTTTTTTATTGCATAAAAGACCGAGCGGTGGAGACAACCCGCACAGAGGATCGGGGGACGGACCGCCACCGGGGTCATTTCCGGTGAGGAAGGGAAGGTGTTTTTCGCAAAACCGGCCTTTTCAAATGCTCCGGCGATCAGAGCAGGGGAGTATTCTCCCTCGTGAGGCAGATAGCCGTCAAGTTTTCCGTGAACGATCGTCGAGGACGCAGCCTGAAGTGCCGCTTCTTCGATGACCGGCATAAGCTCTTCCACAACAAGAACTTCGGTGTGCTGTGCAAGGATGCCCGCAAGCCAGTTCCGGTCGATCGGATATGCACTGATTTTGATGAACGAGACGTCATCCGGGATGATCTCCTCGACATAGGAGATGGAAATTCCTCCAGCGATGACAGCCTTTTTCCCGCGGATCTCTGCAGAGTTGAGACCTGCCTCCACTAAGTATTTTGCGACCTCAGGCTGTTTTTTCGTGAGGATCGCATGCAGAGGACGGGTGTGTGCCGGGATCACGACATACTGCTTCGGGTCTTTGATGAACTCGCCTTTACGGGTCGAAGAAGTCGGTTTCCCAAGAAGGACATCCCCTTTTGAGTGGCAAATCCTCGTGGTTGGACGAAGAAGAACGGGGAGAGAGAACTTTTCGGAGAGTTCGAATGCGGTTTTAGTAAAGTCATGTGCTTCCTGAGCAGAGGAAGGATCCAGACACGGGATCTGGACAAACTTTGCATACATTCTTGAATCCTGTTCGTTCTGCGAACTGTGCGCGAACGGGTCGTCGGCCGAAAGAACCACAAATCCGCCTTTTGTCCCGGTGTAGGCCGAGGTTATAAGAGGATCTGCGGCGACATTCAGACCGACATGCTTCATCGTGACGATCGACCGAAGCCCGCACCAGCTTGCGGCCAGAGCATTTTCGAACGCGACCTTTTCATTAACTGACCATTCTAAGTAGTACCAGGGATCTTTTCCGGCACGGAGTTTGTCAACTACCTCGGATGACGGAGTTCCGGGATATCCGGAAACAAAGTCAACGCCCGCTTCGAGACAAGCATGGGCTATAGCGTCATTTCCAAGGAGGTATTTCTTGGGTGTCTCTTCTGCCATATCTCCATAATGTTTGGCATGATAAGAGAATAAGGCTACGTCAGAGGCAGGAAATGGATTTCAGAACCTATTTATATGGCAACATCCTATGTAGTAAGGTAAAAGGGGCCCGTAGCATAGCTAGGTGGTGCGCCCGGCTGATAACCGGGAGGTCATGAGTTCGAATCTCATCGGGCCCACTATTTTTCTGATTTTTGTTGTGTTTCTGTTCTTTCAAAGCTCGCGCTTCCAGAAACGTATCGAAAAAAGAGAACAGGTTTTGAGTATGACCGTGTTCAGATCGTTTTCTGCTGAAGAAAACCGAGGGTCAGATTAAGTGCGTCGAGGAGATCTTCTTCCGCGAGGGAGTAATCCCGGATTGCCGAGAAGAGCATGTACAGGATATCGTAGCCGTAAAAAGCAAGAGCATTCTCCGCTGAAAGGGGCGAGGTATAGGTGTCGACCACAAAACCGTCGGTTGAGAACATCAGTTCAAAAAGGGCACCCTTCTCTGAAGCCACGCAGAACTGCTGGGTGACCTGTTTTTTGGGATCATCGGGTCGGAAACTAACAGGGGTCTCGGATTTTCCGAGGATGATCATTTTGTCGGGATAGTAGATCTGGTCGTAGAGGTCACCTTTGGCGTCCTGTTTTGCTTTCTGCAGGAAAAGCGACCCGACTGCCTGTACCACCGGAACAACGGCCGAGATCATCTTTTCGAGAAGGACCTTGTCCTCCTTAACGATCAGGTCAGCGGTTTCCTGTTGTTTTTCTTTTGTTTCTTTGATGACATCCAGGAGACAGTAAAATCCCTGTTCTACAATAGGGTCCATACAGTATAGTATGACCGTCCCGATAGATTAACTACGTGCCTTGTGCTATTTGTATACAAGAATAATGGATTATTTCATCGCCCTGAACCAGATTCTCATCCTGTTTCTTTTGATCGGGGTAGGATACTTTGCACGAAGGATCAAGATTTTGAACGACGCTTCCGTCTCTTCCCTCTCAAAGTTCCTTCTGCATATCTGTATTCCCGCGATGGTGATATTCTCCATGCAGATCCCTTTCACGAACGAAGTTCTTATGAAGGGCGAACATCTGATTTTAGCAGCGTTTGCTTACTACGGGATCGCGTTTCTGGTTGCCTGGTTCGCCCCCATTCTCATGCGGGCAAAGAAGGAGGAATACGGTGTTTTCCGGTTCATGCTCATGTTCTCGAACTCGATGTTCATGGGGTTCCCGATTCTTTCCATGCTGTATGGTCAGGACGCGATTTTTTATGCGGCGATTTTTAATATTCCCTTTACAATACTGACGTACTCGGTCGGCATCTGGCTTCTTAGAGCACATGAGAAAGATAACGGCAGAATCTCATTCGATCCGAAACTCCTGTTAAATCCGGCGTTTCTTTCAACGATCCTGGGGCTGATCTTCTTCCTGACGTCGTTTTCAATCCCGGACCCCATCTACAGTTCTCTGGAACTGCTGAACGATGTTACGACGCCGCTTTCTCTAGTAGTGACCGGCGGGTTCCTTGCCCAGCTGAAGTTTACCTCGATCTTCAAAAATGTCAGGCAGTATATCGTTGCGGCGATCCGTCTTCTGGGTATGCCAGTCCTGATATTTTTGATCTTCTCACAATTTATCCAGGATCAACTCATCCTCGGGATCATTGTGGTGACGGCAGGGATGCCAGCAGCAGTAAATACAGTGCTTCTTGCAGAGGAGCATAAAGCTCATCCGGATATTGCGGCCCATGGTATCTGTATCTCAACGATGCTCTGTCTGGTGACCCTGCCGTTGATAGCGGTATTTTTGACGGGCTGAGATAAGGTTAGTGCCTTTAAAAAAGGAGAGAGAACGTTTCCGGTTATTTTTCCGGATACCAGGCGGCACCCTCATGCATTTTTTCTATGAATGCATCCTCTCCAGAACACCGAAGTTCCTGAAGAGCTTTCATGAGATTTTGAACCGCCGCTTCATTAAAGGGATTCTCCTTCTGGATCGAATAATAGAGTCTGCCGTTCTCCCAGGAAACCTCGCTGGATACAGTGATCTGTTTGCGGAACGTTGTCGATGCCGCCGCACAGAGTATTTTTGAAGGAAAGCCGCTTTTGACAAGTGCCCCGCTGAAAGCAAGATTTACCGCATGGGAAAGACCGAGGACGTAGGCAGTGACAGGATCGTGCTCCTCGACTTCCATTCGAAGAATAGTCCCGCCGCTGAAAAGATCTGCCGCTTCTTCCACAGCAGCGCTGTTTCCGCAAGCACACACGATGATGTTTCTGCCGGCTATTGAAGATGCACCCGGTCCAAACATTGGATGCACCGAACATACCCTGACACCGGACGCTGCCGCCTTGCGGAGAAACGGAATGACCGGGGTTTTCACGGAGAGAAGATCAAAGATGAGGGCGTCTTTATTCTCTGAAAGAACCTCCTTGATGATTCCTGCAGAGATTCCTATAGGCGTTGATACGACAATGACATCGGCATCCCTGCACCCGGATGAAATATCCCTTACGGGATACGCCGCCCCTTCGGGTCGAGGATCATTAATCGTCACTGTATGACCCCGTCCGGCAAAAAATGCCGAGAGCCATCTGCCCATACCTCCGTTCCCCCCGATAATAAAGATCTTCCACGGAACAGCACGGCGAGGGATCATCCCCTGCACATCCACCGACTCATCGATAACCGCCCGGGCAATTCGTGCGGCCGTTTCCGCACTCACGCCGGAAACCTTCCCGGCATCAACATACCTTTGGACGACGTTTTTTTCGACGGCGGGAACTACGACCTCCTCGTTCGCGGCTGCCTTTTTCTCGCCGATCACCAGAGCGATTTTGTTCCGACGACCAACAAATTGCATGATTTCCCGATCAATCGAGGCAAGTTCGTCCCTGAACCCGTCAATTTCAGACAAGGAACCCACCCCGGAGTGCAAGATCTGCAAGAGTGAACACCGTCATTGCCTCAACAACGATTGCCCCCCGGTTCGCGATACACGGATCATGACGTCCTTTCACCGAAAGATCCACGTCCTTGCGGGTTACCAGATCGACACTCATCTGCTGCTTTGCTATCGAGGGGGTCGGTTTGAATGCTACGGAAAAGTCCAGAACAGCGCCGTTCGACATCCCGCCGAGGACGCCTCCCGCATGATTCGTCGACGTGACAACAGAATTCCCCTGAAAACGGTATGCGTCATTGTTCTCAGATCCACGAAGGCCTGGGGCAGTGAACCACTCGCCAAATCCAACTGCTTTCACACCGGGAATCCCGAAAACCGCTTTGGATATCTCACCATCGAGCGTGTCAAAAAACGGCTCGCCAAGACCTGCCGGAAGACCTGCCGCAAAACACCGGACGATCCCGCCAACACTGTCACCCTCCGATTTCGCGGCGAGGATCTCGGATCTCATCCGTCCCTCAATGTCAGAAGACATTGCCCGAAGCGGGTTGGTTCGGGAACGAATCATCACGTCCTCCGGATCATAAGAATTTGTATCGATGACGCGTCCGATACAGGTCACATACGAACCAACATAGATACCAGCAATACCGATCATCCCCCGAAGCAAAGCGCCTGCCGCAACAAGCGGAGTAGTCATCCTCCCGGAGAACATCCCGCCGCCCCGGATATCATGAGCCTGACCGTATTTAGAGACCGCCGGGTAATCAGCATGACCCGGGCGGGGAATACGGCGGAGCTGCTCATAATCGGAACTCCGGGCATTACTGTTTGAAAATGTGATCACGACCGGGCACCCGGTGGTAGTTCCATTCACAACACCGGAGATTTCAGGAATATCGGTCTCCACACGCGGCGTTCCAATACCTTCAGATGGTTTCCTGAGTTCAAGATCCGCCGCGATAGTTACTTCATTCACCGGATATCCGGCTGGAATCCCGTCTATGACGCAACCGATGCGGCTGTCGTGGCTCGCCCCAAACAGAGTGAGCGTTATGGTATCTCCGATTCGATTCATTCTTCCCTCATATCTGCACCGAGTCTCTGCATGTCCTTGACAAAACCCGGGTAGGAAACTGCACAGAAGCCGGCATCATCGATAATTGTCTCGCCCTTTGCGATAAGTCCGGAGACTGCGGCAGCCATCATTATACGGTGGTCGCCGTAGGTAGTAACATTTGCCCCAGAAAGCTCAGCTGGTCCTGTGACAATGCAGCCATCCTCGGTCTCACTGATCTCGGCCCCCATGGACTGGAGGAAACGGACGGTGGACATGATCCGGTCGCTTTCCTTGAATCTGAGATGAGCAGCTCCATATAATCTGCTGGTACCTTTCGCCTGACTTGCGAGGACCGCAATAATAGGGAACAGATCGGGGGCGTTCGCAAGATCGATGTCTGCTGCCTTCAGAGCCGCTTTTCTGACCGTGACCTTTTCACCCTCGCGAATGACCTCTGCCCCAAATGTTTCAAGGATATAGATCACTACCTGATCACCCTGCGGATCGGCCGGTTCGAGTCCGGAAACGGTGATTTCATCGGTTAGTGCCGCAGCTACAAACAGAAATGCGGCTGAAGAGTAGTCGCCGCCAACCTGAATATCCTCCGAAGAAAACACCTGACCGGATCGGACAAGATACCCGTCATCGGTAGTCTCGACCGAAACCCCGTGTTTTTTCATGGCAGAAATCGTCATGTTCACGTAGGGTTTTGACGTGAGAGAGGTAGTCAGATGGATCCGGGTGTCTGTTGTGCCAAGCGGAGCTGAGATCAGCAGACCAGAGATAAATTGAGAACTCACATCCCCGCGGATGTGAACATCTCCTCCTGAAACGGGACCTTTTATGATAAACGGGGCACAGCCGTTTTCGGAGGTTACCTCTGTTCCGAGCTCTTCCAGTGCGTCAAGCAACGGCTTCATCGGGCGTGAGCAGAGTGAAGAATCTCCGGTGAATCCAGTCGTTCCATCCAGACGGGATGCGATGCCGGCAAGCATTCGGATGGATGTACCTGAGTTTTTGCAGTTTATCACGGTGCCTTTTGGAAGTGGGGTGTGTAAATCACCACCCTTAATCGTGATTTTGTCCTCTGCTATGCATACGTTTGCTCCGAGCGCTTTGACCGCATCCAGTGTTGCAAGGGTGTCTTCTCCAAGAAGAGGAGAAAGAACAACTGACTCACCTTTTGCAAGAGCTGCGAGAAGAAAGGCCCGGTGAGTGTGACTTTTTGAGGGAGGTGCACAGACCTGCCCTGAGATCCGTGACAAAGATACAATAAGTTTCATTTTACACTCCATTCCTGATATTGGCGAGGAGGATATCCTCCCGGCCGAACCGATCGAGAAATTCATCAAGTAGGTCCGCAGGAACAAGGATCCCAGTGGCGGGACCGGTCCCGGAAAGTCCGGCGGCAACTGCTCCACATGAGAGAGCCTTGTCCGCGATATCCGGCTTGATTCCAATTGCCTCACAGGTACATCTTCCGTTCACATACATCGCCGAAAAGACATCTCCTTCGATTGCCATATCGTAAGCGGCTGAGACCATATCACGTATCTCACGCATCTTTTCCATGGGAAACGCGGATTTCCTGATCTGGAATGACGGGATGTGGATCACAGCCGTGAAGCCTTCCGGCATCGGGCGGCGAAGCAGGAGTTCGCGTTCCATATTGTCGGTGAATACAAGGCCGCCAAGCTGACATGCACAGGCATCATCAAACGCCCCGGTAATACTGACGCCTGCATTCATCGCAGCTGTCGCTCCGATCCACCCAATCTCCAGAGGATCGATACGAACGCGGAGTGCCTCGGCAGCAGCCGATATAATTGCATTCGCGGCGGAACTGCTGCTTTTCAGACCCTTGGATATGGGGATATTCGAGACAGTTCTGATCACTGCGCCGTTCATTCCCGAGCCAGGATACCGTCTGAGCATCTCCTCAACGGAAAAACGGGCGAGCTTCGTAGCCTCGGCTGGGTGACCGTCGATCTCAACAGAGAACTCTTTTTCCGGAACGAGCTGAACGGTCGCCTCGGTTTTGAGGTCGATACCGAATGCCGCCCCTTTTCCGGTCGATATCGCATTGATCACCGAGAGAGCCCCATGGGACACGCCTTTCCCGATCATACCGTCCTCTCTTCGAATGCTTTTCTCATCACTTCTCGATCAGGTATGATCCCGGTCCAGAGGGTAAATGATGCGGCGGCCTGTTCGATAAGCATGGTTTTTCCATTGATGCATGCCCGCACACCTGCTGCTTTTGCAGCAGTAAGGAGCGGAGTCACTTCCGGATCGTAGATCATATCCATGACAACAGTGTTTTTAGTGAATATAGTATTTGGAACTGGCGAACGTTGTTCAAACCCGCTCATACCTGCCGGTGTTGCGTTCAGAATCAGAGTATACTCAGGCTTGAGTTCCTCCAGCCTGACGGCACGGACACCAAAACTCCGGGCAAGTGTCTCTGCACGGGAGTGGGTCCTGGTGGTGATCGAAAGATGAGCACCGGCAGCCTTCAGATACGCAGCGGCGGCCTTCGCTGCCCCGCCGGCGCCGATGATGAGCACCTCAGCACCCTTTGGATCCACATCCACTGAAGAAAGCGACGCGGCGATTCCCAGGATATCAGTATTATATCCCTCGAGACCGGCGGGAGAGTTACGGATAGTATTCACTGCCCCGGCGGACTCAGCGAGGGGATCAATCCTTTTCAAGAGAGGGATGACAGATTCTTTATGGGGAATGGTTACATTCATGCCGGTGATCCGATATTTTTTGATAACATCCGGGATGAGATGCAGTTCCTCCAGAGTTGTCGGGATCTTCACATACCTGCCGGGGATCTTCGCGGCTTTGAATGCTGCGTTGTGGATCTCCGGCGAAGATGTGTGTGTCAGGGGGAAGCCGATTACGGCGGTAACCAGCGGATCGGGACCGAGCCTGAAAGCCTCATCCAAAGTAACCTGACCCGGAGCCGATGCCAGTTCCGGTTTTACGGCACAGTAGTTGAGCATTGAACCAAGATCAGAAGCCCGGAGACGGATAACCTCGCCTGCCGCCCCCATACCTATGAGGATGAACGGGGTGCCCGTTTCCCTAAGGATGGACGCCGCATCAAAGACGGCCATAAGGTCTGCCAGCCCCCTCATCATGAATGCGGCTTTGGGGATCCCTGAGGATCGGAGATCTTTGAAGATGAGGAGGATTTCATCCGCAGCAGGAGTTTTTTCAAAGTCATGATACGAACAGATGACCTGTTCTTTTGGGAACTGATCTCTCAATACTGAATCCGATTCGATGTCGATGTACTTCGCACCGGACGCAAGTGCACGGAGGAAGGTCTCCTTTCGCGCTTCATCAGAAGGAGACCTGAAGGTAGCGATGGAGGGGACACCTGCCGCAAAAAAGGAGAGGTCTGCTGGAATGACTGGGATGGAATCAAGCCGGAATTCAAGAGCCTGCGCTCCTTTGGCGACCGCCTCTTTCGCGAGGACGCGAGCCTCATCCTCATCTTTTGCTACAATGACGGAACAGTTCACAGTCATTTTTCGCAGATTGTCTCCGCCATCGTATGTCCGAAATGGCGGCCGCCGCTTTCAAGTCTGACGTAGACTTGATCGCCTATAGTGAGATCAGAGACGGAAACCTCCCCCGCGGGCGTTCCAAGGCGTATGGTCTCGGCATTCTGCAGGACGACAGAGTAGGTCTTCCCTCCTGCTTTTGCCTCGATATAGAGCATCGGGCGAACCTCGATTTTTACTCTGCCGACATTCACGGTCCGTAGACTCCCGTCAGGCTTGCGGGAAAGCAGTTCATTCCCGCTGGAGATCTCGGATAGGTATTTTGTAGTACCGTCTAGACAAAGGATGTAGGAGTGGACTGCCCCGGCATTCACCCGGAATGGTCGGGCGCTGACGTACTCGCTTTCAAAACTTTCCGAGCAGACGAGGAAGAGGCAGGAGGACTGGGAGCCGATGAGCATCCCTTCGCCCTGCTCAAGAAGCGAGCATGTGTCGATACAGACCCGATCCCCTAAGGAGAGAGTGGATATTCGAGTGATCACGGCAGTTTCCAGGTCGACTATTGGATATTCTGCGTTTCTTATCCCTGCAAAAGCTGTGAGATCGGCAGGACCGTCTGAAGTGATGACGATCCCGTCGCATCCGACTTCCATGGTTTGGAAAGCAAGCCGAGCTTCTTCCGGGGTTTTCACACATATGTATACACTTGTCTCAGCGATCTGGAACCGGGATATGAGATTTTCAAGCGGGATAACTTTCCAGTTTTCGGGGGAGATGATAAGATATGGAACGGCATTCTTCAGGATGTACGCCTCCTCCATCTCCTCAGCACCTGTCAGATTCAGGAGAACACCGATGCGTTCACCGGAATACATGAGGTTTTTGCCGTCGGCCGCCAGTATTGCAGTATATCTGCCGAGATGGCACAGAGCCTCATCTTCAGGCCTTAGAATGATATGGGTATACCCTGATTCAAGGGCTGATGCGACGAAAGCTTTTCGTTCGTCATAGGTCGGCAGGTGGTCGGCACGGACCAGGATTGGAGGAAGTTGGACAGTCATTGATTTCACCGGGTGAGGTGTTTTGCTGCTTCTTCCACGGATGCGTCCCGCAAAACGATATCGGAGACGGCTGAGGTGATCCCGACGATATCATTGTGCTGGAAGATGTTTCTTCCAATCGAGACACCTTTTCCTCCTGCGTCGAGAGAGTCGCGAACCATCTGAAGCATCTCCATATCAGAGCCCATCTTTGGACCGCCAGCGATGACAACAGGGATCTGAGCACCCCGGACCATTTCACGGAACGTGTCGATATCTCCCGTGTAACTGGTTTTTACAAGATCTGCACCGAGTTCGGCTGCAACACGTGCGCAGGTTTTGAGGGCATCGACATCAAAGGAGTCTTTGATGTTTTTACCACGGGGGTAGACCATCGCAAGAAGAGGCATTCCCCACTGCTGACATTTGCGTGAGATCTCTCCTGCATTACAGATCATCTCGGGTTCAGTATCGGCCCCAAGATTAATGTGGATGGATACGGCATCCGCTCCAAGCGTTATTGCCTCCTCAACGGTCGTGACGATAACCTTAGAGTTTGGATCGGTTCCAAGACCAGTTCCTGCGGAAAGGTGGACGATCAAACCGATGTCTTTTCCGGAGGTTCTGTGACCGTAGGGGACCATCCCTTTGTGCATGAGAACGGCAGTAGCCCCGCCGATCGAGATCTTATTTATTGTGTCACGCATGTCGATGAGCCCGGGGATCGGCCCCATAGAAATGCCGTGATCCAACGGTACAATGACCACACGACCGGAATTCCGGTCTATGACCCGTTCCATACGGATATGTTTTCCAAACATGTGTGCTAATCATTAGCACGGTGACAACATCAATCTTCTGGATAAAGCATGACTGGTCAAAATATGTCCTATCTCTGCTGATATTCTTTGTTTTTTATATAATAATAACTATATTTCGTGTGTTTTTTATTTTAAATGCCACTCTCAAAATAAAATATTTTCGGGACACTGAACCCATAAAGAAAATTATCCAGTGTGAAACCTGGACAAACACAGAAAATATGAATGCAGAAATAAAAAGATGAGGAGAGTCAGAGGATTTACTTATCTCCTCTTCCAAGTTCCCGGTGGGCTTTGCCGAGATGCTGGGCGCCAAGTGCTCCGAGAAGTGATAACTCTCCCGCCAGAACACCGGCTGCCACGATTTCGGCAAATGCTTTCGCATTATCTCCCGGATTTTCAGCTCCGCCGGCCACGCCCAGCATGGCAAGACTTGCATTCTGGGTAGCAATACCGGTTCCTCCTCCAATTGTTCCAACCTGAAGAGAGGGGAGTGTAACCGAAACATATATTCCCCCTTCAACCATATCCACAGTCGTGATCGCATTACTTCCCTCGACCACATGCGCCGGGTCCTGACCGCAAGCAATGAACATGGCGGCGATCACATTCGCAGCATGAGCATTGAATCCCAAGGAAGCAGCACGGGCAGATCCAGTCAGATTTTTCCTGGTATTGACATCAACAAGGGTAGCTGAGTTGGTCTTAAAAATCGCGGATACAAGTTCATCCGAAAGAAAAACCCCGGCGGATATCGTCTTTCCCCGACCCTCAATGATGTTGATCGCCGAGGGTTTTTTGTCGCAGCACATGTTTCCGGAAACGGCAATAAGTTTTGCCTTCGTCTCCTCCTCAATAAGGTGAGCCGCGGCTTCAGAGGCAATAGTGACCATGTTCATGCCCATTGCATCCTTCGTGTCGAACTCAAAGCGGATAAAAACGCTCGTACCTGCTGTATACGTAGTCAGTCCTATCAGTTCGCCGTGATTTGTAGTCTCTTCGGCGGCGACTTTCAAAAGAAGGAGATTGTCCTCTGCCCATCGGGCGACCTCGGCAGCGTGGGCCACGCTCTTAGCCGAAAAAACGGGAGCACGCGTCATACCGTCTCTGAGAATACGTACCTCCGCAACTCCGGCTTTGGTGATAGCTCCGCACCCCCTGTTGATCGATGCGACCAGAGCACCTTCGGTCGTCGCCAGCGGGAGCCAGTAGTCGCCGTTCGCATACTCTCCTTTGACCGCCAAAGGTCCGGCAACTCCCAACGGGATCTGAACGCAGCCGATCATATTCTCGATATTTCTCGTCACTATCCGGTCAATAGGTATCGTATAGGCCCCAACAGCGGAAAGATCCGTGCCGGTCTCTTCTTCGATATATTTACGGCGAAGAGATACGGCATCATCTGCCGGCAAACTCTTTTCCAACGCGTAAAGTTTCAGATCCCCGGAACGGATCTTTGCGAGATACTCATCCATAATTATACAATAGTTCGGAAGGGACTAATACATTTTTCTGTCAAACAGGCAAATAGTATTCAGGCATATGCAGAAATACGCTCACATTCTGGACCTTGTCAGGGAGAGAAATCCCCTTGTGCATCAGATCACCAATTACGTTACGGTAAATGATTGCGCAAATATGACAATATGTTTCGGGGCATCCCCAGTGATGTCACATGCACCGGAGGATGTGGTGGATATGATAAAAATAGCGAGCGTTCTCGTGCTGAATATCGGAACGCTTGACGAAAAACAGATCGAAGGAATGCTTGCTGCAGCAAACGGAGCAAAGAAATACGGTATTCCCATCGTTCTTGACCCCGTGGGAGCAGGGGCGACCCCATACCGCACACAAACCTCGGAGAGGTTTATGAACGAATTGCCCATCTCCGTCGTGAAAGGAAACGCAGGAGAGATCGGCACCCTCGCCTGCGTCTCGGCAACAGTACGGGGCGTTGATTCCGGCAATATATCTGGAGAGCCGAAGGAGATCGCACGCAGCTTTGCAAAAGAATATGGATGTACGGTCGTCATGAGCGGAGCAGAGGATATCGTAAGTGACGGAAAACGTGTCGTCGGCATAGTAAACGGTGTACCAATGATGGGAAAAATCTCTGGGACCGGCTGTATGGCGAGCGCAGTCTGCGGCGCCTGCACCGCGGTTTCGAACCCGGTTGACGGTTGTATCGCCGCGATGACCGCGCTCGGTATCGCCGGCGAAGAAGCTGCAAAAACTGCAAAAGGTCCAGGATCATTTAAGCCGGCATTTTTCGATGCGGTAGCTTCACTTACAAACGAACAGTTTATCAAATCTGCGAGGATCTCTGAGTATCAATGAAGTATGATCTCTATGTGGTAACCGATGAGGATCTCTCAAACGGTCATTCCCATGCAGAGATAGCAAAGCTCGCGACCGAAGGAGGGGCCGATGTGATCCAGCTTCGCGACAAGAAGATGAACTCAGCAGCTCTCTTTGCCGAAGCATTGAAGATCCGCAAGATCACGAAAGATAAAGCCCTTTTCATAGTAAATGACCGTGTCGATATTGCTCTCACGTCGAAAGCGGATGGGGTTCACCTGGGACATAGCGACCTGCCGGTAGAGGTCGTAAGACGCCTTGTTCCGGATGATTTCATCATCGGCATCTCCATCAGTTCTGTTGAAGAGGCATTAATAGGGGTCCAGAACGGAGCAGATTATGTGGCAGTAAGTCCAGTTTTTTCGACCAGCTCAAAACCAGACGCCGGTGAAGGCTGCGGACTTGCCTGTATCTCTGCAGTAAGAAAGGCCGTTCCAAAAGAGATACCTGTGGTCGGAATCGGGGGCATCAACAGTGAAAATCTCTGCGAAGTTATCACGGCAGGTTTAGACGGGATCTGTGTTATCTCCGCAGTGGTAAGTGCCCCCGATATCAAAAAAGCCGCAGGAGATCTGCGTGAAAAGATCCGGAACGTAAAAAATGAGTGAAAAAGTCATGCAGTGGTGCGTGCGTATCCCAGTTCTTGAAGGAGAAGAGGGACGCAGAAAACTGATCGCCGAAGGAAAAGCCGATCGAAGCCTTCGGCCATACGTCAAAGAAGGATATCTGTTAATCCCCGTTCTCGAAGAGACCGGTCTTCAGGCAGAATTTTCCACAACAAGTCTCCGCGAAGAGCTGCCCCGCCACGAACAGATCGGCGGGATCGTAGTTCTTCAGGAGGAAGATCTCATCGGAGCAGCAAAGATTCTCGCGGCACGCCCTTCGGCCCACACAGCCCTTTTTGCCACCTCACCGGTCGAAGGGGAGTTTAGAACAAAAAAGTTCAGAGTTCTTGCAGGAGAAAATACAACCGAGACGTTGTATCATGAATATGGTCATAGAATGATCATCGATCTAACCGCCGCATATTTTTCGGCAAGACTCTCGAATGAACGCCAGAGGATCCTCTCATCCATGAAAGAAGGAGAGCGGGTTCTAGATATGTTCGCGGGGGTCGGTCCGTTTCCAGTGATGCTGAGCGGAAAGGCGAAGCTTGTCGTCGCAAACGACATAAACCCATCCGCAGTTTACCTTCTTCAGAAAAACATCCGACTAAACCATTTGCATAACGTAGTGCCTATTCTCGGAGATGCGATGAATCTTGCGTATATGCTCGATTCGATGAAGTTTGACCGCATAATCATGAACTTACCGTTCGCAGCATACGGATTTTTAGCCGGAGCTGCAAAACTTGCAACTAAAGGCGCAGTCATCCACCTCTACTCACTTGTCGAGAAAGAGGGAGAACACAATGAAAATATTCAACGTGCTTTTCCGAAGGCAAAGATCACCGAACGTTTCCTTCGTTCCTACTCGCCAACCAGCTGGCATGCTGTGTATGATATAGAGGTCGACGATGAAATGTAAGATCTGCGGTACCGGAAGTTTTGCGGATCTGAAATGTGCCGTTGATGCCGGTACAGATGCGGTCGGATTTCTAATGGGGATCACTCACGTGACCCAGGATGCCGTAACCCCTGAAGAAGCGGCGGAAATGATAAGAACTCTCCCTCTGTTCATCGAACCGGTTGCGGTAACTCATCTGCAGGATGCCCGCTCCATAATCGATATCATCCAGCGGTCCGGATGTACCACGGTCCAGATCCAGAACACGATCTCTCCGGAGGATATTGCAATGATCCGGGACACCTTGCCATATATTCGTATCATGAAAGCTGTGCATGTAATGGATGCGTCAGCCGTACAAACAGCCCAAGAGGTGGCTGCCTATGCTGATGCAATCATTCTAGATACACGAACCCCTGACCGACTCGGCGGGACCGGACTTACTCATGACTGGAGCATCAGTGCGAAAATCGTACAGTCTGTTGGAATCCCCGTGATCCTTGCCGGCGGTCTCACACCGGAAAATGTGACCGCGGCAATCCGTCAGGTTCACCCTTACGCAGTGGATGTCCACACCGGCGTGAAGAAAAATAATGTCAGGGATGCTGAAAAGACAAAAGCATTTGTCGAAGCCGCACATACGGCCATCTGAATCACACAATCCCTTTTTTTCCAAAAAATTAGACTTCAATCACTGTCTGTGAACAGGTTTTGAAGTGATTTGCATATCCAGTCATATCAAGGAGACCGTGACCTGAAAGATTAAAGACAATAATCTGTTCCTCATTCTTTCTCTTTGCCTCAAGAGCAAGGTCAACAGCAGCCCTAATTGCGTGAGAGGATTCAGGTGCAGGAATGATCCCTTCGGTTCTCGCAAAGGTAACAGCTGCCTGGAAAATCTGTTCCTGTGTATAGGATACAGCATTGATGGTCTTGTTGTCATACAATCTTGAGACAAGCGGATTCATGCCGTGATACCGAAGACCTCCGGCGTGAACGGCATTCGGGGTGAAATCATGCCCGAGAGTATGCATTTTGAACATTGGGGTCATACATCCTGAATCGCCAAAATCATACCGGTACTCTCCTTTTGTAAGAGAGGGCACCTCGGCCGGCTCGACTGCGAGGAAATTTGTATCAACTTTCCCATGGAGTTTCTTATGGATCATCGGAAATGCAAACCCTGCGAAGTTACTTCCTCCGCCTATGCATGCGATCATGTGATCGGGTGTGACATCAATTTCATTCAGCTGAGCAATCAGTTCCTGGCCGATAACAGTCTGATGCATACATACGTGATTGGCGACACTGCCCAGACTGTACTTTGTTTTTCCGGTCGGATCTTTAACAGCCATTTCCACTGCTTCAGTGATGGCAGTTCCAAGGGTTCCACCGTAGGATGGATCTTTTGCCAGAACAGATTTTCCGTACTCGGTGATCGAACTCGGTGACGGATAGACAGTCCCCCCATAGGTTTCCATGATATATCTGCGAAACGGTTTCTGCTCGAAACTCACTTTGACCATGAAAACGATCAGATCGAGATCGAAGTAGTTGCAGGAGAGAGAAAGGGCAGACCCCCACTGGCCCGCTCCGGTTTCAGTGGTCAGATGTTCGGTTCCGTCACGTTTATTGTAGTATGCCTGAGCAATAGCACTGTTCAGTTTGTGACTGCCGGTTGGGCTGACATCTTCACGTTTGAAGTAGATCTTAGCTTGAGTTTTGAGATACTGCTCAAGATGATATGCACGCTGAAGCGGCGTGACTCGGCCAAATTGCGCATATGCTTCTCTGACGACATCGGGAATATCAATGAACCGGTGAGTCGTGTCGAGTTCCTGCTCAACCGATGTTTTACAAAACACGGGTGCAAGATCATCGTGGGTCACTGGTTTCATTGTCCTCGGATTAAGAATGTCCGGGGAACCGATATCAACAGCGATATTATACCATTTTTTGGGGATATCATCCACTGTAAAGGTCGTACAACCATCTTTCGGGAACATAGATACAGGTTGTATTCAATCGTATTTAAAATATATGCAACGTTGACAACATAATCACAACAATGAATGCATTTATACATTTATTGAATTGCAAAAGGAACGGCTCACGCAGATAGATTTCAGGAGAAATAATGTGATCCAATCTTTCTGAGGTATTACATCATAATTTTGTCTTTCTCCCCCTCCGTTCTATTTCCCCTTTCTGTTATGATATATGCTGGATACCTCACGGTAGCCGGATAAATCAGAACAGAAAATGAAGACAAACAAAAAACGCGAGAACTTACACTCAACATAAAAAAACACTACTAAACACTTCAAAAGAATAAAGGGGGGTGCAGCGTTGACCAGTTCCCGAGAATTCGCATATCTCAGTACAATGACCGACGCAAGAGAGCTTAACTGCCGGGTTCGGAATGGGTCCGGGTGGAACCTCTCTGCTATGGCCGCATGATCCCCCAAGCTAAGTTCCCGATTTGAACGGGAGTAGAGTTGCTCTGCAGGCAACCGCGTGGCCGCTCCGCCAACTTAGCACAGTAATCTGGCATAATATATTAGCCATTACTGTTTATAAAGGATATGCCTTCATAGGTTTTGCATTCAGATAACGTCTGGGCACAGCGGAAACTTCAATATTCAATCGGTAGTAGACAAATTCTCGAAAGAGCAAAGGCACAAATTCATGATGCCAAAGTCCATCTACCACTGCATTTCCATTGAAGTAACCAATCATCCATTGTAAATTATCGAGGCATACCAGTTCATTAAGAATCTGGATTTGAGCGTTAGTACTTGCGGACTGAACACGTCGTTGCCTTCGTGCGTACATCCCAAGCCTATTAACCCGGTCTTTTACCGGTGCTCTATAACGAAATCTCTTTTCAAGCGAAGTTTCAAACTTAGATGCTTTCAGTTTTTATCTCGTGCCACGTAGCTGCTCGGCACTGCCTTATCAGACAACCGATACACCAGAGGTGACGACTGAAAGTTCCTCTCGTACTATTTCAATCTTGCTCTCAGATTTCGAACACTCCCATCAGATAGTAACCGACCTGTCTCACGACGGTCTGAACCCAGCTCACGATCCCCTTTAATAGGCGAACAACCTCACCCTTGGCTGCTGCTGCACAGCCAGGATGGAAAGAACCGACATCGAGGTAGCAAGCCGCCGGGTCGATATGTGCTCTTGCCGGCGACGACTCTGTTATCCCCAGGGTAGCTTTTCTGTAGTCAATAGCCCTCACCAAAAAGGCGTATTGGTTCGTTAGACCCGTGTTTCCACTCGTGATTTCTTGCTGTGCGAAATCACGTCAAGCCAACTTATGCTCTTGACACTCTCCTGTGAGTTGCTGACTCACATGAGTTGACCATAGGGCACCCTTGATATTTTTTCGAGGGTGTGGCGCCCCACCCAAACTGCCTACCTACCGATGTCCTCACCATAAAAGATGAGTGAGAATTACAGCAGAACAAGGATAGTGTCTCAACTGTGGCTCCACTCATACCGGAATATGAGCATTAACACCTACTATCTACGCTGCGCATGTAATACCGTAAGTCAACGACAGGCTGCAGTAAAGCTCCATGGGGTCTTCACTTCCCGATGGGAGTCCCTTGCCTCTGCACAAGGATAAAAGGTTCAACGGATTTGCGGTAGGGACAGTAGAGCCCTTATTAATCCATTCATGCAAGTCGCCAATTAAGCGACAAGGTACTACGCTACCTTAAGAGGGTCATAGTTACCCCCGCCGTTTACGGGTCCTTCGTCCGATTGTAATCAGTGTTCAGATACCCGCACTGGGCAGGATTCACAGACTATACTAGTCCTTACGGAGTTGCAGTCTGCTATGTTGTTGTTAGACAGTTAGAGCTCCCTGGTCACTGCGACCTGCCTAATCACTAGGCAGGCACTCCTTGTTCCGAAGGTACGGAGCCATTTTGCCGAGTTCCCTTACCACAAATAATTCCGACACGCCTAAGTCTTTTCAACTAGGGGCACCTGTGTCGGTTCTCGGTACGGTCATTGCGTTACCTTTTCACGGGCACCAGGTGTTTACACACTTACGCCATCACGCTTTCACTCAATTCTCACCATTACGGTACTCCAAGAGTTTATACGATTGGACGGGACGACGGTCCCGCTATGTATAACCCGATGCGTCAGTATATCAACGCACGGTACAGGAATATTAACCTGTTTCCCTTTTGCTACACTCAAGTTATGGTGCAACTTAGGACCGACTAACCCTCGGCTGACGAACATTGCCGAGGAAACCTAGCCCCTTCGGCGGAACAGATTCTCACTGTTCTATGCTTCTACTACTGCCAAAATTCTCATTCCTATACGGTCCACAGGAACTTACACCCCTGCTTCAGCCCATACAGGACGCCTCTCTACTCGATCACGTTCAAAAACGTGCGCCATGGTATCTGCAGTAGGCTTGAGCCCCGTCCATTTTCTGCGCCCTAAATCTTGACTGGTAAGCTGTTACGCACTTTTTAAAGGATAGCTGCTTCTGAGCTCACCTTCCAGTTGTCTTTGACCTAGGACTTCATTCAGTGTTGACACTTAGCCTACATTGGGGGGCATTAACCATGGTCTGGGTTGTCTCCCTTACGGACTACAAGCTTACCCCGTAGCCCGGACTGCCCGACGTCTACAAAGATAGGGAGTTTGGAGTTTTACAAGAAAGCGAGGAATTTCTCCCCCGGGATTTCTAATAGGTGCTCTACCTCACTATCATTCTCGGTCGAGGTCATGCTTAGACATGTTTCGAGAGGAACCAGCTGACACCCGGTTCGATGAATCTTTCACTCCTATACCCAAGTCACGCGAATGATTTGCATATCAATACCGCATGCGGTCCTCCACGCACCTTTCGGAACGCTTCAACCTGCTCAGGCATAGATCACCAGGTTTCAGGTCGTATCCCGTTGACTCCACGCACTATTAGTACGCCGCACCAGGTAAACTACGCGCTTGTCGCTTTCGCTGCGGCTACCCTTTCGGTTAACCTCGCCAGCGGAATACACTCTTTGGCCCGTTCTTCAAAACGTAAGTTACGACGTCGGCAACTCTACTCATACTACCGCCTCGCGACGGGTTCTTTCGAAGAGAAGATCCTTGCACGCCGTAACACACGATCACCGGTTAGTTTCAGGCACTTTTCATTTCCTTTTTAGGGATACTTTTCAGTTTTCGCTCACGCTACTATTTCACTATCGGTTTTGAGGAGTATTTAGTCTTGGAGGTTAGGTGACCCCCTTATTCACGTGGGAATTCCAACCCGCGCTACTCAGGACACTTCTAAGCCATGTTTATCACCACGTACGGGACTGTCACCCTCTAAGGTAAGCCATTCCAAGCTACTTTCATTAGATAAACACATACTATAACGAAGGCCATACACTACATCTCCCTTGCGGGATTCAGTTTAGACTATTACGGGTTCGATCGCCTCTACTAACGTAATCTCAATTGATTTCTCTTCCTCCCCCTACTGAGATGTTTCACTTCGGGGGGTTCCCCATCCTTACGGATTCACGATAAATCGTGTGGAGGTCCTATTAGGGTATCCCCAGATCACAGACTCCTTGCGTCTTCCCGGGGCATTTCGCTGCTTGGCACGCCCTTCATCGGCTCTCAAACCGAACCATTCACTAACCGGCATAAGAACCAGGTTCTTTCTTCTCTGATGTTACAAAGCTTGAAACATCAGAGGGTATGTCGATAATTTTTTTGATGATTGTTTGTTACAACAATGTATTATTTGTGGTAAATGGAATATTCAGCATCATGCTTATGTGCTGTTGCCAGGGTCCCTTTGTCTCTCTTAAAGTGTGTCGATCTACCGACAAATAACTTTCAGTAAAGAAAGGTTCCGCTGATACCCATTTAACGTCCAAATGCAAAACCTATACACGGCCTCGAAGAGTCAGTGACTCTCGGCCCTTCCCCGGTAACTCGCGTTTCCGGGTGCATTGGTAACCGTAACCGGTGACAAAGAAAAAAAACTTTGTCACAGTCGGTTACGGAGTGGACGCGTGGGGATTTGAACCCCAGGCCTCGGCGTTGCAAACGCCGCGCTCTTCCAACTGAGCTACGCGCCCCTCACACTACTTTATTTATTCGTTTGTTACTGTTTAACAAACCATACTGCGTGTGAGTATGATATTGATGTGTCGGTATTGTGGCGATTGTACGGTTCATTGAAATGACCATGCTAATTCAGTCATACAGGTTGTGTTTGGATCATTCTTTAGGAGGTGATCCAGCCGCAGATTCCCCTACGGCTACCTTGTTACGACTTAACCCTCCTCACGGAACCTAGATTCGACCCCGGCAAAGACCAGGGACTCATCCAAACCCCACTAGGATGGTTTGACGGGCGGTGTGTGCAAGGAGCAGGGACGTATTCACCGCGCTATAGTGAAACGCGATTACTACAGATTCCAGATTCATGCGGGTGAGTTGCAACCCGCAATCCTAACTAAGGACGGGGTTAGGAGATTGACTGCACCTTTCGGTGTCGTTACCCATTGTCCCGCCCATTGTAGCCCGCGTGTAGCCCGGATAATTCGGGGCATGCTGACCTACCGTTGCCCATTCCTTCCTCCTCTTTAGCAGAGGCGGTCCCGACAATGTCCCCAGCCATCCGGAGATGCTGCTGGCAATTGTCGGCGTGGGTCTCGCTCGTTGCCTGACTTAACAGGATGCTTCACAGTACGAACTGACGACGGCCATGCACCTCCTCTCAGCTAGTCATGTAAAACCTTCAGATTGACAATCATACAGCTGTCTTATCCGGTGAGATGTCCGGCGTTGAATCCAATTAAACCGCAGGCTCCACCTGTTGTGGTGCTCCCCCGCCAATTCCTTTAAGTTTCAGCCTTGCGACCGTACTTCCCAGGTGGTGCGTTTCACGATTTCTCTTCGGCGCATCAGTAACACGTGGTTACCGACACACCTAACGCACATTGTTTACGGCTGGGACTACCGGGGTATCTAATCCCGTTTGCTCCCCCAGCTTTCGTCCCTCACTGTCGAAGCTGTTCTGGTAAACTGCCTTCGCCATAGGTCGTCCCTCGAGGATTACAAGATTTCACTCCTACCCCCGAAGTACGGTTTACCTCTCCCAGTCCCAAGACTACCGGTATCTCTTAGACGCCTTCACGTTAAGCGTGAAGATTTCCCAAGGGACCTAACAGTCCAGCTACGGACGCTTTAAACCCAGTAATAGTGGCCATCACTCGAGCAGCCGGTATTACCGCGGCGGCTGGCACCGGTCTTGCCCTGCCCTTTCTTCACATATGATTTAGATATATGAACAGCCTGCATCGACAGGCACTCAGGGTTTCCTTATCACGATTGCTCGCATTGTAAAGTTTGCGCGCCTGCTGCGCCCCGTAGGGCCTGGATTCATGTCTCAGAATCCATCTCCGGGATCTTGCTCCCACAACCCGTACCGATCAATGGCTTGGTGGGCCGTTACCCCGCCAACAACCTAATCGGACGCAGTCCCATCCTAAGGCGACGGATCTTTCGAGGATGCACCATTCCAGGATGCATCCACTATGGAACATTAGCCCCAGTTTCCCGGGAGTATTCTCCACCTTAGGGCAGGTTAACCACGTGTTACTGAGCAGTATGCCGAGGTCTTACACCTCTCGACTCGCATGGCTTAGTCAAACCCTGATAGCAATGGCCTCTGGCAGGATCGACCAGAATTACTATTTTTTGTTTTCTTTCTTATAGGCACACAGTTGTTGTTTCTACGACATAATCACAAAAACACAACCATATGAAAGGAATCAGCGGTCATTTCAATGAATGTCCGCATCGCCACAATACCAACGTCAGGACCAACAATCACTCCGGCCTTACCCGGATGATTCGCGTTTTGTCCTCCACTTAAACAGCTCTACTATATCAGCATCAGATGCTTATATAGTCTTCGAACCAACACCACAAAGAACCAAGCACAGAGTGCCGAGCCCCTTAGAGGTCAAATCCGAAAGCCTTGCGAGGTAACATAGTTACCCCCAATCACTTATAAACCCACCGAAACAGAAAGGGAACACACCCGGAGAAAACCAGGAGGATTCCAACTGAGTTCGGATAATTCGTGAGGTGAAAATGTTAGGGATTGAGGCATATAAAGACACCGGAACGATGTCCGGAAAAATAAATTTTTGAATAGGTTTACAGCTGCATGATGCGTGAAAGGGCATCAGAAACCATCTTTTTCCAGTGATCCGGAGATAAATGATAGGTCTCACGCGCGAGCAGGATATCTGCAGACGGACAATCCGAAGAAAGCGCATCCACTCTGTCGAGAGTTGAACGCGCCGCATCCTGGATCCAAAGGTCACGAGTCTCCTGATTCACCACAAGAATCGACTCTGCACGCACAGAAATCAGGGTTTTACCATCAGGTGTCGTGTAAGCATTCGGTTTGCCGACAACCACCACGAACGACGGATTCGCCGTATCAATCTTCGCAAGCTGATGCATCGCTTCAGACTGATAAGAACTTGCATTGATATAGAATATCCCGGTCGGATCGGAAACCCGTGCACGGTACAAAATATTCTGGTCACCTACCTTATCCTTCTGCGTTATGGTCCCGGCGATCAGGACCCGGTTACACCGCTCGCCTGCCGGCAGCAGAAGATACACCGGACTCTTTTCATCCACGGTATCTTTAATGGTCTTTGACGCCTCGCGCAGTTCAGCAGCAAAAACGCGTTTTGCCGGCTCACGTTCATAGGACATGAACTGCCCGTTTGTTACAGGACCCGAATTCATACGCCGTCACCTCCCGCTGGAGATCCCGCACGGTTCATAAGTTCGGCAGTAACCTTTGGATCGAGACGGATAAACTTCACAGACTTCACCAGGATCCTGCCGTCGAACTCGTTACCCAAACATTTCACATATCTTCCGCACAGCCGTTCGGTAAGAACTGCCTGGATCTCCTCCAGACCAAGAGGACTGTTCGAAGCCATCTCGATCGCCTGATCCATGGTCATCCCGGAAAGTGCCTCGGTGACCTCACGGTTCATAAGAACATTATATGCCCGCTGACCATTATCCACAACACCCTTGATCCGGAGATCATAATTGAAGGAGTTCTGGATTTCATGGATCGGACAGAAGTTCTGCCGGGAAAGGACGCGGTTACATCCCTCAACCGGACAGCGCCGAACCAGACCTGACCCTTTTGAGACCTGGACAATGGTCCCGGAAACCTCATCCAAACGCGTCCCGACCGCGATATCCGCATCAGGCTCATCCGCCGAATACGTCGCCGGATTCAGACTGATCGAAAGACGGCCGTTGAACTCATCCACTTTCGCGTTCGTGATCTCATAAACGCGTCCGAGTTCCAGACGTTCCTTGGCATCGTCCTGCCACAAAACGAACTTGATCCTTCCGGTCTCATCGCCGACAAGCCCGCTCTGCATCATCCGTTCACTCTTGGACTCCCACTCCTCGACAAACTTGACGCGAAGAGAGGCATAACCGACTTTCAGGTCACGGATCAAAGAAACCGGCAGAGGCTCCTTTGGAGCAGAACTGCCCGAAGATACCGAAACGGAAATCTCAGCATCCTCATCCTGGATCCAGACCGCCGAGTTCAGGGTCAGGGAAAGTCTTCCGTTATACTCATCCACACTCGCATAGAAAATATTGTATACTGCGCCTGGAATGAGTTTCTCCTTCTCAGCATCCTGCCAAAGAACAAACTTTGTCCGCCCGGATTCATCAGCAATAAGGCCGCTCTGCATCATCCGATTACTGCGTGACTCCCACTCTTCGATGAACTTCACGTGAACACAGGAAACAACGCCAGGCTTCAGATCGCTCAGCCTCGTCGGCTCGGACGGGACCAAACACCGGTCATCCTCGATCTCGGTGACATGGGACCCCGAGTGAAGTTTCAGATTGGGAACCCCTTTGAACGAATCGACGACCGCCGACTCGATCCGGTACCATTTCTCAAGTTCAAGTTTCGGCAACTCTGTTGCCTTAGAAAAAACGACAAATCGTACGGCTCCGGTACTGTCCGCAAAGATCCCGCTCTGTGCGATCGACGGAGAATTAGGCGTCTGAAGAGAGACGACTTTCACCTCGACCGTGACCCAGTCGTTTGGCTGAATATCGGCAATATGTACGAGGTCGCCTGTCGAAGAACCTGCCGCGGGCTTTGCCTCTTCAGGGATCTTGTGCTGTTTATACTGATCAGAGAGTACTTTCCGCTCAGCTTCGAACGGAACCACACCAAACTCGTTGATGTAGAGGTTAAGCTTCTCTGAAATGCTTTGCTTGTCCGGCGAAACTCCTTTGGACACTAAGTTCTGGGAGATTCTGTCGGTAATCTGCTGGATCTGCTGTGCGTCCATTTTGATCTCCAGATAACAGGTTGACTTGTAATGATATAAACCCCTAACCACGCGGTCCAACAATGCCCAAGGGTTGAGAAAAAATGCCGTTCCCATTGAGTGAGTTCGGTGCAAAAATTTTCCAAAAAAGGAGGGGACATATCTAGTTTATGCCGTTTCGCCGTTCCATGGCAATCGTATTCTGCCAGCTGCCGAATTTATCTTTGGCAATTCTTTCACGGTAACCGATCTCCCGGAAACCACACTTAGTGTGAAGATTGAGACTTGCAGCATTTATAGAGAAAATGTTCACATACAAACACCAATACCCTTTTTCTTCACTCTCACGACATAGATGATCCAGCAGTTTTGTGCCCAGACCCTGCCCGCGAAATGCTTTATCAAAATAAATGCTGACTTCCACAACACCTTTGTAGGCTTCCCGTGCGGAAGTAGGGCTGACGGCACACCATCCGACGACCGTATCGTCCGCGAGCATGACATAGCGGCAGTCTTTCAGATGTACCGCATCCCACTCTTCAAAGGTAGGACATACCGTAGAAAACGTCGAGATCCCTTCTAACAGTCCCTGTGTATAGATCTGACTGAACCGCGCCCAGTCATCCGCTTTCATATCTCTAATAGTAAAGTTCATTTTTATACCTCAGCGGCACAAACTGAGACAGGATAGAGCCGGCAAAAAAGAGCAATAGCTGCTTTCGTCTCAACCTGCATTTACATATCTACCTCTAAACTTACATCAGCACAACGAACAGAATGCGTCAGCGCCCCCATACTGATCACGTCCACATCAAGACCGGCGTATCGGTCAACGGTCTCGGGCGTGATGCCGCCTGATATCTCTAAGCTCACTTCCCCGCGAAGACCGGCGGCTTCAAGCGCGGAGATCGATTCACGAATAAGTTCCGGGGTCATGTTGTCGAACATGATGATATCGGCGCCGGTCTCTGCCGCAAGAAGAGCATCTTCCAGAGACTCGACCTCGCACTCCACCTTCTTATCAGAATACGCCTGGCATTTTCGCACCGCTTCATCGACCCGCATAAACGCCCGATGAGTATCCTTGATCAGGAACTGATCAAAAAGCGTGTGTCTGTGGGGCAGAGCACCACCGGCGATTAATGCTTTTTTATCAAAATAACGGAGTCCAGGGGCGGTCTTCCTCGTTCCGGCGACCCGGACATGATCATTGACTACCGAGACAAGGCTGGAGGCCTTTGCCGCGGCAGACGCAATGCCGCTCATCCGACCGAGAAGATTCAGACAGGTCCGCTCTAAGGAGAGGATGGCGTGGACCGACCCCCTGAGCGCGATGATCTTCTCACCCGGGTGGGCAGTAGAACCGTCCTTTACCAGAACTTCGGCAAGAACTCCGGTATTCTTAAACAGCCATTCGCACTCTTCCGCTCCTGAAACGACCATCTCTTCCCGTGCTTCGATACGTGCCGAAATGACCTTGTCTTCCAAAAGAGCAGGGGTCGTGATGTCACCTGCGGAAACGTCCTCGGCAACAAATGCAAGAAGCTGATCGGTCGGGAGCATTTATGCCGATGCCTCGATCATCCGCTCGATCGCAAGACGTGCACGCTCTGCGATGTAATCCGGCACCTGGATCGGAACGACACCGTCCTTAAGCGTGATGTAGAGATCCTCCTCGGTGATGAGTTTCATGTTCGAGCAGACTGCCGTATCAATACCGTGGAATAGAGTATTTGGATACTTTTTCTGCAGAGGATGGATGATCCCCTTTTCTGTAAGGATCACCCATTCCTTCTTTTCACCGCATCTCCGGATCATATACCCAGTCGAGCCGACAAGATCGGATGCGAGCTGGACTTCGGGAGAACATTCCGGGTGGGAGATGATCGTCGCGTTTGGATACTCGCGTCTTGCTGCCTCAACATCCCGGATGGTTAACTGGCGATGGGTCGGGCAGCCGCCGTTCAATGGAACAGGGATGATCGTTTTTTCCGGGACAAGCCGTTGGGTATATGCTGCAAGATTTGCGTCCGGACCAAACAGGATCGTGTCTTCTTTGAGGGACCGAACAACCTTCGCGGCATTTGCGGACGTACAGGTGATATCGCACTCTGCTTTCGTCGCCGCGTTCGAGTTCACGTACACAACGACCGGGGATCCGGGGTGAGCCGCTTTTGCCGCACGAACCGATGACGGAGTGAGCTGATCGGCAAGCGGGCAGCCACCGTCCGGTCTTGGGATCAGAACGGTCTTTTCCGGCGAGAGGATCTTTGCCGTCTCGGCCATGAAGTAGACGCCGCAGACAACAAGCGTCGACTCCTTTGCGTCCTTCGCCTTGCGGGCGAGTTCCAGCGAATCGCCGGTGATATCAGCAAGATCCTGGATCTCAGGCGGCTGATAATTGTGTGCAAGGATCAGGGCGCCTTTTTCATCGGCAAGTCTTCTGATCTTCTTTTCATAGTTCATGCACCGATCACCAACGGATTGTCCAGATTCTTCAGAAGCGTCAGAATCGAAAGGGCTGCAAGATAACTGGTTGCCGGGTTATCCGGGGACGGAACGTTTCTGACTCTGATGTATGCCTCGCCGAACTCTCCTTCGAAGAAGATCTCATGCATATTCCGGTCCTCTTTTGGATCCATCCATAACTCGACATCCACGTCTCTGCCGCAGGCAATCGATAGGGACTCGGCAACGTTCGTGTTTTTCGGGTACTGATGAACACAGTCGTAGGCTTTTCCGGTGAAGATGCAGGTTTTTTCCTCAGCTTCACGCGAGAGGGATTTGGGATTTTTCGTTGTGCGGAGAACGAATTTATCGATTGTAGAGATCTGACCGATACGGATATTATCCAGTCCCATGATAGCCCCGGAAGGAATGTGGATCTTTTTCTTCATCTCACGGGCGGTCTGGATGAGTTCTTCGCGAAACGAGATCTCCGCGAGTGCCCCTACGCTCATGATAACAAGATCTTTTCCCGCGAGAAGAATACTCTGTGCATGGGACGTGGCCGCCGCAACAGATGCCGCCTCGACGACGATATCTGTGGACTCTTTGAGGAATGCCGAAAAATCAGAGTAAGGAGTTGCCCAAAACTCTCTGCCGAACTCCTCTGCACGTTCAAAAACCACATCATATACTGCAGTAATTTTGAAGTTCTCCTGACTCTTTGCGATCACGTGACCGATATTTCCGCACCCTAAAAGCCCGACGGTAATCATAATTGGTACAGAGTTTCGGATTATAGATAGTTAAGGATTGTGCCTCCCGTCCAAGCAATAGAGAAAAAAGGGGGTCATTTTTGATATTTCAGGATGTCTCCGGGTCAATGAACGAATACCGGATAGCGGCGAGAATCATGGATCACCGACAATTACCAGATATAAAATAAGAAAAGTGCTGAGTATGAAATACTTGATGAGCAAGAAGAGCAAATCTAGCAATAAGATGGATAATCATACGTATGTTGCCGCGGTCGATCTTGGAGCCACACATCTTCGGGTGGGAATCGTTGACGAGGAGGGAACGATCGAGGCATTTTCCCAGAACGAAGTCAACGACCTGACTAATGCGGCGGATATACGGATCCTGATATCCGATATGATCTCGGATCTAAGAAAAAACTCAGGGATCGCGCCAAAAGCGATCGGCATCAGTACCGCCGGACCGGTCGATCTGAAAACCGGTTCGATCGTTTGTTCGCCCAATATGAAATGTGAACGGATCTTCCTTTCCGGACCGCTGGAGAAAAGGTTCGGCATCCCGGTACGTATGATGACCGACTGTAAAGCAGGGGTGCTTGGATAATATTATTTCGGCGGGGAAAAGGATGCGGCAACACTCGTATATCTGACCATTTCCACCGGGATCGGCGCAGGAATCCTGGACCGTGGCAGACTGCTCTGCGGTTCGAATGGAAATGCTTCCGAAGTCGATCACCTTCTCGTGGACACGACCTGGAATCTTCCCTGCGGTTGCGGAGGGACCAGGCACTGGAAGGCATACGCGAGCGGAACCGGGATCCCTAACTTTTTCCGGGCTTGGAGTGAGGACTATATCGAATGTGACCCGAAACCCTCGATGAATGCCGGGAAAATCCTGTACGCCGCGGATTAGGGAAGTCCGCTCTGCCGTTCTTTCTGCGATGAACTCGCAAAAATAAACGGACGGGGACTTTCCTCGGTCGTTGCAGCCTACAATCCTGATTTTATCGTGCTTGACGGCCCTGTTGTCAGAAACTATCCGGCGCTGATAGCCAAAAAAATGACCGAATGTATGGATCACTACCTGCCGATGCCGGAGATCCGCATCTCAGCTCTTGAAGGAAAAGCTCCTCTGCTCGGAGCCTCGGTCGTTGCGTTCAAAGCGTTTGGACCGGGAAAAATATGACTGGATTTTTACAAAAATGGGAGAGATCGGCATCTTCAAGGCCGCATCTCCCAGTAACGAACTCCAAGATCATATAAACTCAGACCTGCAAAATTAGAGAGAATCAATGAGCGACTCCGTATTTACCCGCTTTCGAAGATGGTTTCAAAACAACTTTGTTTTCTTCGGACCAGGTCTTCTTCTCGCAATCACCGCAGCCGGTGAAGCAGGGGTAACTGAGGCAATCGAGATTGGCGCACATTACGGTTCGGCGCTGATCTGGGTCGTTATAATCACTCTCATCTTCAAATACGCATTTACGAACGGAATTGCGAGATATACTTTCGCGACGAACCAGACGATCTTCGACGCGCTGAATCGTCTGCCCGGTCCGAAAAACTGGGGTTCCTACCTGATAATCGGCTCCTATCTCATGGAGATGTTTGCGATCGGTTTCATGTTCCTCGGCTATGCAGGATATGCCGTATCTTTTATGCCGCACGGGGCGGAGATCACGCTTGATACGCTGATCACCCAGATCCTCTATATTTTCAGCTCGATACCCTATGGACCGTATCTTTTCCTGATGTTTGTCGCGATCATCTTTTTCGGGGCGGTCGTGGTCGGCATGGACGCACGTGCCCGCGCTCTCGCCAAAGTAGTTCGCCACCTTGGAGAAGACACGGGAGTAAAACTGCCAAGCGAGTATAATCTTAATCAGATCACTCTCCTCGTATTCACTGCTGTGATCATCCTTGCCATGGTGATCGCGGAACTTTCAGCGATCCTTTTTGGTATCTTCGGATTCATCGTCATTTATCTGGACAGCAGACTGCCGAAGTATGCAAAAGGATCCAGAATCTGGACTGCCATAATGATGCTCGGGAGCGGGCTTTCGATCTATGTAGCTTTGCTGAGAGAATCCTCATTCCTGGAAAACGGCATCCCCTTGATCGAACGAATGCTCGTGATCGTAGTGATACTCTTCGTCTTCACTAAGACGGAGATGTTTAAGAAACTCGTCAACGGAACGGCGACTCTTGCAGATAAGGCCTGAACGGTCGCGTTAGGCGGCGGTCTTTCCATATACGGCGTGTTTCGGGGGATCGATGTCAACGGTCTCATCTTCAACTTCAGCGCCATAGGCCCGGTCGTTGCCGGACTTATCGAATGCATCTATCGTCTTGCCCAGGGCGGACCAACGGCTGTTGGATGTTCACTTGCCATTCTCGCGGCCGGACTTATCGCAGGATTTGCCGTCCACTGGTGGCAGGGAAGGATCACTATCTTCAAAGCGGTCGTTTTGACCGTCATCATCGAATGGATACACCTGCTCATCATCGTTCCGGGATGCGGACTCCTTTTGGGTACACAGACCATTGACGAGATCATAGCGATCATTGCGAGCACGTTCCTCCCAATCACGATCGTCAATACCCTTGGCGTGGCATTGTTCGCTTATTTCGCGAAAGACCATATCGTTTTCGCCGCTGGGACGGGCAAACTGTTCGGCAGAAAGAAGCCTGAGATCGGGGATGAATCCGAACAAGAGGCAAAATTGGAGGAGACGTAAATGTCCGGTCATCATGAAAAACCGCCGAAAACAAAAGTATCAACGTTCATCACCTGGGTGATCATCATCCTCACGATCCTCATGTTTATCATAGCATTCCACCCGTTCGGCACGATCATCGAAGGGGATTTCCCGGAAGATGAAGTGGTCATCGCGGTTTCACTGCCGTTTGAAGGAGAGATGGCGGAGTTCGGCATTGAGTATATGCGGGGGATCGAACTCGCAGTCGAGGATATCAATGCGGACGGCGGTATCCGGGGCGTTCCCGTACGGGCCGTGTATTATGACAACAAAGGAAACGTCACGCTCGCAATAGAGCAGTTCAAGGAGATCCGGGACCTCGGGATCCCGGTGGTGATCGGCGCAGTCTCGAGCACGGTGACGCTTGCTCTGGCACCATACGCAGAGTCATATGAGATCGTTCTCATCTCTCCCTCCGCAACATCTGCAAGTCTCTCGGCATACGGAGATTATGTCTACAGAACGGTCTCCTCCGACATTTATCTTGGAGCCGGCATGGCGCAAATAATTGGCGGGAGGGACGAAACGCAGAATGTGATGCTGATAAGCCTCGATACCAGTTACGGGAAAAGTCTCAGATACGCATTCCTCAATGAAGCGAACACCTCGTATCCGGAGATGCATATCGTCTCCGACATTTCGGTCCCTGACTCGGATACCGTAAATGTTTCAGCGATCATCACCGAAATGAAGAACACCGATCCAGAGTCCGTTCTTCTGATCGTCAACCCGAGTCAGGGCGTAGAGATCATGAAAGCGGCGGAAAAAGAGGGACCCGACCCGGCATGGTTTGGTTCCGACACGTTGACCAACCGTCAGGTCCCCTTGGAAGTCGGAGAATACGCCGATGGTCTGATCGGATTTTCCCAGGCAAGGAGGATTTCTGATCCCTCGTACGAGGAGCATTATATTGAAACATTCGGAGAAGCTTTGATGGTCCGTGATTCGATCTACGGGTATGAGACGATGATCGTGGTATCCCAGGCAATAGAAAACAGCGGATATACAGCTGACGGTATCCGGGAAGGTCTCGATCAGATCCGGCACGTGGGACTCACCGGAACCATCGTCTTCGACGAAAACGGGGATGCATATCCTTCGTATGATGTGATGCGGCTCGAAAACGACGAGTGGGTCGATCTTGCATGGAAAGAGATCCTCACCTTCGAAAAGAAAGCTGCATCGATCACCTCATCCCATTAATCTTTTTTTGGTATCTTCTTCGTAAATATCAAGTAGTAATCCCGCTAACATAGTACCATGGCAATCACACTTGATTCAACTATCGCCGACCTTCTCCGCGAGAAACCTGAGTCTGCAGCAACCCTTCAAAGCTTCGGCATGGGCTGTCTCGGCTGCGCGATCGCAAACAATGAGACCATTCGCGAGGCCGCAATGGTCCACGGGATCCCATTAGAAGAGCTCGCAAAAAAGCTCGGACTCTAAATATTTTTCTTTTTTACTGATTTCAGTTCCAAAACGCCTGCTTCGGGATTTGCGAGAAGATGGTTCGCCACCTGCGGTTCGTGCACAAGACGGCAGTCCATGCAGCTCCAGATCTCTCCGTGCGGCGTGTCGATCATCTGACCGAGATCCTTGTCCATGCAGGGATACAACGGACAGTAGCAAAAACTGCACTGCTGATCCGCATAATTATGACACGGATAATACGGACAGTCCTCCGGGATCCATTCGTTCCAATGGTCGCCCCCATACCGGCTGTAAATGAAAAATGAGGATCTGTGCCGTTTGACGATCGCAGGGTTCCCCCGCGACCATCCACGGGTCACACCCCAGGTGGAAAGAAGATAGTTATCGAACCTGACCAATGCCTCGGTCAAAGCATGGGATACGGCTTTTGATATCCGCATGCCGGTCTCGGTAAGAAGTCCCGCGAACGCTTCCGGGATCCCTTCCGTCTTTTCACAGGCCACAACTACGGCGTCGGTCGAGAGAGCGCCGACGGGAAGTTTTCGTGCCGCGATGACCTGCATCTTCGCTTCGGTGACCGTCATCATGGCTCCGAGAAGAGCGGCATCGGTCAGCGGATGTTCACAGGTGACGATGATATTGATCGTCCGGTTCCGGTCTGACACGGCGGCGGTCACGAAAACGGTAACGTAGTCATAGCGGGCGATGCAGAGATTCATGATCGGCAGAGCGGTCAAAAGACCGAAATACGGCTCTAAAAATCCGTTCCGCATCGACATGCTGTTTATGTAAAGAGCGGTATCATCCGAAAACTGCCGCGGGACGGAGATGTTCAAAATAGATCTGACATCCGCGAGGCCGCCGTCGACACCATTGCTCGCCGCACGAAAATCCCCGCGGACGATCAGGATATCTTTTCTCAGATAATACCGCATGCTCAGAACTTCCCGTCCTGCTCAAAGCTCCTGCCGAACTGGAGCGCAAGCTCCGCTTTATACAGCTCTTTTCCGAGATAGCCCGCATGATCCAGAAGCGAAACCCCGTCTTCCGCAAGAATAGCAGAGAACACCTCATACCAGGATGTCCCGCGGATGGCCTTCCAATCACGGACGGCGACGATGTATCCGTTCTCGATCCCGATCCGGAAATTTCCTTTCGGATCATAGGTGAGGGAATCCGAAGGAGCTCCGGCATCCCGGATATCTTCGTACAGCAGAGGAGGTTCACGCCGGCAGCGTTTCTCTTTGAGGATAAAAAGATCGAGACCGACATCCTTTGGATATGGTCTGCCGGCGGAAAGTACCATCATCTCGACCGCACGCCGCATCTCGGCAGTTGCTCCCCGTGTTTTGTCCGAGTGTTCGGAAATCAAAAGACAGGCGGCGCCCGTCTCGGCCGCGACCGACGCAAGCATAGCACAGATCCCCGGACTGTCCGCATCCATCATCTCCACGACATTCACGCAGCCAAGCACCTTGGGACAGACCGTCTCCGGCAGATATGCCGCAAGAGACCGGGTCATCCCCGAAAGCGGCGGCTGAAGAAGCGGGTCGGCGAGGACCCTGAAAAGTCCTGCCGCAAGAGCCGATGCAATCGTCTCTTCGAGCGATGAGCCGTCCCGCGGGATAAGAACGGATGCGGCGCCCGCCTCCAGGATCTTTTCCGCGAGCAGGGGGATCGTTTCCTTCGTAAGAGAAATGATCAGATCCGCACGAAACAGCGACGCCTCGATCAGTTCAGGGTCCAGCGTATCGATCGAGAGAGGGATCTCCAGATCCCCAATCATCGAAAAACACCTGACCACATCATCCGCGGTCGCATCGAACCCGAACCCGAGATCCACGATATCCGCGCCGTGTTCTTTTGCAAGAATCACCGCGTCCCGGAGCGCGGGATGCCGGTGGGCGTCCATGATCTCATGGATGACCTTGATCCGCGAAGATCCGCCGATCTTCACGCCCCGAATGGTAAAAAACGGCTCTGCCTCGCACTCCGCGAGAACCAGATTCTGGCGGGCGGTCGCTGCCTTTTCCGCGAGAAGCATATCATCGGCCGGTATTTCTGCAGAAAGCCTGCCGGCGGATATCAGCGGGATGCAGATCCCCATATCCGCCGCGTGGCGCGTTCCTTTGCAGATGGGGACGCCCGTCATTATTTCCGTGTCATGAAAAGACGCTGTACACATCCCTGAAACGACCACGAGATCGCAGGGGTGAGACAAAATCAGCTTCTCTAATGACCCGGGTGTTAAAAAAGACGCAATTTCACCTGTTTCGATGATCTCACAGGTAAACTCTGTTACCTTGGATAAAGCCAGACTGAGGGAGGATGCACTCTGGCGTCCTGTGAGAAAGAGAACATGCATTGTATGTTATCCTTATGTTTTTGTACTTACATAGTAATTACCTTAAGATGGTTCTGATAACGTGCGATCTGCATATCCACTCAAGCGCGTCAGCTGACGGGAAGTGCCCCGTCGCAGAGGTCATAGCAAAAGCGAAGGAACGCGGACTGGATGCAATTTCGATAACAGACCATGACACGACCGAAGGAGCGAAGCAGGCGCTCGCAATACAAAATCCCGGGATCCTGATCATTCCGGGGATCGAGGTCTCGACAAGACAGGGACATGTGCTCGTTCTCGGGACGACCAGCATGTTCGAGGCGGGAAAAGACGCCCTCGAGACGATCCGGGAGGCAAAAGTACAAGGCTGCCTCACGATCATTCCCCACCCCTATCACCGATGGCGGCACGCGGTCGGTCTCCATTCTCCGAAAGCCCTGCGGGAAGCCGACGCGATCGAAGTTTTCAACAGCAGATACTATCTCGGACTCGCGAACAACCGGGCGGCAAAGTTCGCCAAAAAATACCATATACCCATGACCGCCGGGTCCGACGCCCACACCTGTCAGTTCGTCGGATACGGGATCAATATCATCGACGCAGAAGAGCGGACGGTCGCGTCCTTCCTTGATGCGATCAGAAAGGGAAAGATCGAGAGCAAGTGTATAAAGACCCCGATCAGGACCTACACCTCCCAGTCGTTCCATAATTTCGTCCGAAAGGCGAGACGGCAAACCTCCCGGCTCAAATCCCGGCGGATCCCATGAAACTGGCGTTCCTTGCGGGCTACAGAGGACAGAACTTCGCGGGATCCCAGTACCAGCCAGATAAACGGACCGTGGAAGGGGAGTTTGTCGCCGGCGGCATCGAACTCGGGCTGTTTTCTGATGCGAAAGAAGCGCATTTCCGGACCGCAGGACGAACCGACAAGGGCGTGAGTGCGAGAAAACAGCTGTTTTCGATCACGACCGATAAGCCCGAACTCGCGGTCGAGGCACTGAACTTTCATCTGCCGGACGATATCTGGTGTCTCTCCGCCGCCGAGGTCGACGACGAGTTCTATCCCCGGTATGCAGCGAGGGAACGGAGTTACCGGTATTATTTTCCCTACCCTGCGGATGTTTCCCGGATGCAGGACGCGGCGTCCCGCCTCGTCGGAACTCACAACTTCAGCGGCTTTGCGAAGATGGAAGCGGGCAGGGATCCGGACCGGACCGTGACCCGCGCCGCAGTCTTCGAGGGTTCGGACGGTTGCCCGATCTTCGAAGTTGCCGCAAAAAGTTTTCTCTGGAACATGGTCCGGGGCATGGCGGGAGCTTTGCAGACGATCGGCCTCAGCCTTGCAGAGCCCGGGATCATCGACGACCTGCTGACCTCCCCGACTGCCCGGGTCCATCCGGCACCTGCCGAAGGACTCATCTTCTGGGATATTGTCTGCGATTTTTCCTTCACGCCGATGCGGCAGAAACGCGAAGTAAAGCGATCTTTCGCCCGGGACGCAGTCTCGGCACGTGCCGACATGCATACCGCCGAGGCTCTGCTTGAGGACGAGCCGGGAGCGTTCTGGAAGAAAAAAGTGATAAGGGAATATTCGACACTGATCAAAAAAACGTGAGGTAGTTAATATTTATCCTGTGTAAACATGCTAGAGATTTTTTTAGTAAATCTATCATCACAATTATTTATGGGATAGAACACCACCTTAGGATGCCTCTTAGAATTGCAATCAAAAAGTAATATTCCTTTGAGATTTTGTGGAATATTTGAATAGTTTCCTTTACCAAATTCACAAATCATATTCGGTAAATTTGCAGTGTCTACAATTAATGAAGTTCCCAAAAAATCAAATGTAGTTTCAATAACTAAAATAACCGGAATCTCTAGAGTTGCGGATTCCCAGTTTTTTATCTGATCCAATATGGCAGTTACTACGACACCTGTAGTTTTCCCAGTGGCATTATCAAGAGACATGAACCTTGCTTGTGGAAGATCTTTGCTCATCCCCATAAAACTCGCCCCCTCTTCAAACGACTCAAATCGACATTTTATCTCAATAAAGTATGTAGTGTCATTGAAATCTATGGAAAAATCGGGTTTAGAAGCTGTGTTTGGAACATCTGGTTCATGTTCAGGATCTAAATCTAATTGTCTCAGTTGATCATATATTTTCATCTCAGACAACATCGAAAAAAATTCATCAAATATTTTATCGGTGTAATTCCACTCCATAAGCCTGGGATATATAGTTAAAAAGTGATTGACTTGTTCTAAAGCGTGTTCGTGTTCAGGTTTCTCAGAAAAAAGAACACCACCAAGAGCGAATCGAGACGTACTTGCTTTCAATTTTCTCAAAGGAGGGTTCATAACTATTGTCTAAATCTTTCTTCGTGAATCTACATCCAGAGATATTTGTTCAAGTAATCTACCTGCAGGATCAAACCAAGGTGCCAGATTTAACACAGGCTCCAGTAATTGGGGCAGAGCCTCCGAATCAGTTTCATATTCTAAGAGCCGTTTACAGATATTTTCACGCTCATCTCTGGTACCGTTTAGCTTTTTCTCGATCTTATGATATTTATCGAGGTATGGATATGGAGCGTATATTACATATTTTTTCTCACTATTATTAACTAATTCTTTTAATTTTTGATATTTGTCAAGCTCTGTATCTATTTTAAATTTCATTTCATCAGTAACTTCATCCCCAGGCATATACTGATCATCCTGCATTTCGTCATCATATGCCCTAAAAATATCCGATAACATCATTAAAGATTCATCTTCATCACGATCTCTTTTCCCCGCTTCTTTGCCTCGACCACACTCTCCGGCCAGCCTTTCACCCCGTCGTGCTGATCCATGCCCGGAAACAGCACATTATCCGCATAGGAAAAACCCGAATCATTGAAAAACGCCCTGACCACAGGAAACGCCGAATCGAAGCTATACGGAAGATCCTGCCCTGACGTCGCGAGAAACACACCCTTGTGTTTTGCCATATGTTCAGCATCGAACGTGAGGGTCTTTCTCACAAACTTCTGTGCCCACAAAAACTGACCCCGGTCGATGAAGGATTTCATCTCGGCCGTCACCGTCATCGAATAGATCGGAGACGCCAGAACCAGAATGTCCGACTGCATCATCTGGTCGAACACCGGCGTCAGATCGTCTTTGAGTACACATACCCCGTTTTTGTGGCAGGCATTACATCCTTTGCAGTTTTTGTGATCAATCTCAACCAGACGGATGGTCGTTACGTCTGCACCGGCTTCCTTTGCCCCTTCGACGAAGGCATTCAGCACCGTCTCCGTGTTCCCGAGCTTTCGCGGGCTTCCGTTGATCACGAGCATGGTCGTCATTTTTCCACCATTAAGGCCGCCATCGCATCGCCGGCTTCTTTTGCCCGGGCGACCGCGTCCGGGTCTTTCTTGAAATCACCCATCTTGTCATGACCCGGGAGAAGAAGAAGTCGGATCTGCGAGGGCGGGATCTGGGACACGTCAAAGAGGAACTGGGCGACGGGGATGGTGTGATCGAAGATCCCTTTGCGGTTCTGTCCCGAAACCGAGACGAACATCCCGAACTTTTTTCCTTCCGGCTTTGGAAGGTCGTGGAGGACATACTTTCTCGACCAGAAGACCTGACAGCGGTCGATGAGGATCTTTCCCTGGCCGCAGACAGACATGGAATAGACAGGGGAGGCGAAGATGAGAAGGTCGCAAGCCCGGATCTTTTCGCCGAGTTCGACAAAATCGTCTACATGGATGCATACGCCGGCTTTTTCGCATTTTCCGCAGCCTTTGCAGGGGTTAATGTTGAGGTCGTTTAAGACGACCTTTTCGACGGACATCTCGGAAAACGATTCGAGCACTTTGTCGAGGGAGGATTCTGAGTTGCCGTGACGACGCGGGGATGTGGTGATGGCAAGTACGGATAAGGGCATTTATTCAGTATATTACTCCGGATACAGATAAATCCAGTGATGAGGGGAGGAGGGAGCATGAAAAACCTCATCACCATCCGGGACAAATGGAAGGTATGCATGTTTCCGCAGGCAGACTGGCGATCGGATTTGCGGTTCTGGCGGCTGTTTTGTACGGTATCAGCTCTCCGGTGGCGAAGATCCTGCTCGCGACGACGTCCCCTGAGCTGATGGCGGCCCTGTTGTATCTGGGGGCGGGTATCGGGATGTTTGCGGTGAATCTCGTGACCCGGGTGAGGAGACGGGAACTAAAGGAGGCGCCGCTTTCGCGAAAAGATCTGCCGTTTGTTATCGGGATGATCGTGCTGGATATTGCGGCGCCGATCCTTTTGATGCTGGGTCTTTCGCTGACGACGGCGGCGAATGCATCGCTTTTGAATAATTTCGAGATCGTCACGACGGCGCTTGTGGCTCTTTTACTGTTTCGGGAGACGATCGACCGGCGTTTGTGGATCGCGATCGTTCTGATCGTGGCGGGGAGTGTTTTCCTTACAGTGAATGATGCGGGCAGTTTTTCGTTTTCGACGGGGTCGATTTTAGTGATCCTCGCGTGTGTGTGCTGGGGTGTGGAGAATAACTGTACGCGGATGCTTTCGCTGAAGAATCCGATGCAGATCGTTGTCATAAAAGGGTTCGGGGCAGGGTTCGGGGCTTTGATGATCGCGTTTCTTGCGTCAGGGATGCAGACGGATCTGCCAAGTGTGATCGCGGCGCTTGTCCTGGGTTTTTTTTCATACGGGCTGTCGATCTATCTGTATGTGCTTGCCCAGAGGCAGCTTGGAGCGGCGAGGACGAGTGCGTTTTATGCGGTTGCGCCGTTTATCGGGGCAGGTATTTCATTCGCTGTTTTCCAGACGCCACTTACTCCGTTGTTTGTTTTAGCGGCGGGAGTGATGGCGATCGGAGCGTATTTTGCGGCGACGGGGGGCCATGTGCATTTCCATATCCATGAGTCGATTATGCATGATCACCGGCACGGGCATGATGATGGTCATCATACGCATGTCCATGATCCTCCGGTCGAGGAAGAACATAGTCATGAGCATATGCATGAATATACGGAGCATGAGCATCCGCACGGGGCGGATATGCATCACGTGCATGTGCATGAGGAGAAGAAGTGAGTGGGGGGAAGTGCGATTTTAAATGAGACTATAAATGAAAGTCGGGGGAAAAGTTAATTGCGCCTTTCGGTGATTAATCACCTACAATCAATTTATATTGATTATCAGATAACTGCATTTTATTCACTGAAATATTTCTTTCATTAGCAATTTTTCGAATGTCTTCCTCATTTTTTGCATCAATGTTGACTCCAAGATATATGCAGCACAGAACCCAAGGTAAGGATTGATATTCAGCATCCGGAAATCTAAAAGCAAATCTCCACTCATTTTCATACTCCCAATCCAGAGATTTAGTCAATAGAGTTTTTTTGAAAATATCTTCCTTCTGAGCATCTGTTAGCTCTTGACCAGTCGTTATTTTTTCCCATTCACTTAGAATTTCAGATGTATCAGGTACGTACCTAACTGGGTGTATCCAATCCAAAATATCCTTTGGATCTCGAATCCCAAATAAAGCTTTAACATCATAAACAAGACAAATACCTTTATGACTGTCGGCATAATGAGCCCACATGAGCAGAGAATCACACCTTTCAGAGAAAGAAGCAATCCCAAAATTTTCTTGCTCCTTTCGCCAAGATTTCTTATGCACCTCACTGATTTTTTGAATCTGTTTCTTTTTCAATTCCTCTTTGGTTATTGGATTCTTCCAATATTCAAGAAAAATTTCAAAAATTTTATCAAACCACTCATCAAAGTCACTTATTTCCAGATTAGATCGGTATTTTTCACAACACTCTTTAGATTTGACTGAATCTAAGTTTCCCTTTTCACAAGCTAATTTATAACAACTCCGTGTAATTTCACGCCGTTTTTCCTTTGTTTTTAGATAAACTAGAGGTAACCATGTGTCGTATGGGTCATTTAAATTCGAGGGATGAGACAGTCTCATCTCAATGGGTTGTCCTTTTTTAATACAGGCGACAAGACGCTCTATCTCGCCAACTCCCCGATACCGATAAATGTATCTTAAATCAGATAGCATCTCTATTTGTAGATTTTTGGCATCTTTCCGTTTCTCATCAGTTGTATCTAATCCAAACTGTAATTTGAAATATTTTTCAACATCTTCTTTTCTACTCATATACACACCAAATAATCTCCTTATCATAAATAAGTGAAATTATCATAGAATAGTCCCTCCCTCGTGATTATAATACCTCAAAAATGTTCAAGGAGCACAGGATACGCTGAATTCGTGTATGGGGGAGGGTATGCATCATGTACCTGAAGAGAAGCAGGGTATTTACAGCAGCATAGTTATTCCGAGCAGGATAATTGGCAGGATAATTATCGTCAGCAGTGCGATAAGATAGAGATATACGCGTTTTTTCGAACCGGTCGTCAGGGCGGCGCCGATCAGCCAGGTGATGATGACCCCGTAGAGAAATCCTATCTGGTGAGCGGCATTCGGGACGGCGGTGGATGTGTTTAGTATTTCTGCAAGGGGGAGGAGGAGATATACTACTGCCGAGAAGAGAAGGATCCCGATAAGGAGTCTGATGCTTTCAAAATTTTTCCAGACGGCAAAGGAGATCATGACGAATATCATCACGAATATGGCAGCCACGATGCCGGAAAATCCGACCATATGTACCAGATGAAGCCAGGGTACTAAGAGTAATGCCGATGAGAATGAGATGGGGAGGATGGGGATGAAGAGGATACAGGCGAGGAAGGGGCAAAGATGAAACCAGCTGTCCAGTTTCGGAAATATGGCTGTGATGAGCATCAGAAAGATGCCGAGAATGAAGAAGATCAGGAGGTTTGTTAGCAAATGCGTCGGTATCTCATGGGAAAACGGTGCGAGATAGAGTGCCTTGAGGGTGGTGCCGGAGGAAGAGAGAGAGACGGCGTCTATGGGGATGATGCTGTAGTACAGGAGCGCCCACATGGCAACGAGGAAGATTCCGAGAATAAGCCAGTATATCAGGATGAATAGGCGAAATCTGTCTGGAGGGAGGTTGATATTCCGGTCGTTTAGATGTTGATAGAGGGGGGTCGCCAGGTCATGGGGGTATGTAATAATTATGAACATGACCTGATAAGTCTGTTGGAGGGGAATATCCGGGGTCGAGTGGGACTATAAGTGGGACCATAAATATAACTGAAAATGTGTTGTCTCACACAGGTAGATTATTTTTTCTGCGGAGGAGACATTTGAAAATTTCGTAAATATACAGATATATGATAAAAGATATGAATTTATGAGACAAGAGTTAATAGGTAAAAAATGACTGATGGTAACGAGAGTGATTTTGAACCAACTGATGAGAGTATTCTTTATGCACAAGAATTAGTGTCTGAACATTTGAATCGTCAACTTGGATGGACAACAGAATTGGATCAAAAAGCAGCGTCCGTAATTTCAGTAATTTGAATTGTTCTTGCTTTGGAGGTCTCGTTAGTAGTATTTCAACAGAATATATTAACAAATATCGTATGCATCCCAATAATAATTGTAATATATTTTCTGTTTTTTCTACAATTAAGCTGCTTTAGTCTCACATTGTTGTTCTCATACAAGGGTCATAAAATAAAACCGATACCTACTCCGGATAAAATTTTACTTGTGAAAGAAATACTTGATGGTCATAAATTTAAGGATAAACGTTCAGCAGTAATCCAAAATATTGCGGATATACTAATGGCGTCAAAAGCAATTCTTGATAGTCTTGATAGGAAAGCAATGGATGTTAGTAGAAGTCAACAGTTTTTTCCTCATTGGTGGAATATCACTAGCAATCCTGCTTAGTGGTCTCATCCTTGTAGATATGATTTAATAGAGAAGACATCTATTTTTATATAATGACGAGAGAAGAAAAGGTTGGGAAAAAATCCTTAGAAGAGAGTTCTTTTAGAAAATCAGAGAGAATTCTCAATACACATCTTGAAATGCCTGAAGGAAGAACACAGCCTGTCAAAAAGGCCGGCAGTCTTACAGGTGACAGAAAATAATTGTTGACGTGTCTGGTGGGAAAAACACTACCATTTTACGTATATTTATTAAGTATTTTTCATCTATTTTCCGATGTCATTTCTTTATCATAGCATAAGCTTCCATCAAAAATACATCCCAAAAATGCCCTTTGAACACATCACATGATAAATTCGTGTACGGGATATGTGCAGACACATGAGAAATCCCACCGCGAATAATCGCGAATCTCCGCGAATCGCATTTTTCCTGTTCCGCCCTCTTGACCTTCGGTCGCGTCACTACGCTCCGCCTAATCGGCTCCGCGTGGTCGTGACGGCGGAACGAAAAATGCTGGAAAACCCGCGTCGCGGGTTTTCTCTTCATCAGAGAAATCTGATTATTACCTGAAAATAGAAGAGAATTTCATGGATACTGGTGTGGATAATCCTGATATTCTCTATCGGGAAGAGGTTCGAAAAATTATCGGCTGTGCGATGACTGTTTACAATACGCTCGGAATCGGCTTTTTGGAGGGGGGGTGTCATGACGCTTTGGAGGTGGAACTCGGTTTGCAGGGCATCCCTTTCGAACACAAGAAACACCTGGATGTATTCTACAAAGGCGTGAAACTCCCCAGTTTCTTTGAAGCAGATATTGTCTGTTATGGAAAAATCGTCCTTGAATTAAAAGCGATCTCCCGATTGACTGAAATTGATGATGCACAACTGATCAACTATCTGAAAGCTACCGGAATTCAGGTGGGTATTCTGATGAACTTTGGGAAGAAAGGCAAACTCGACTGGAAACGGTTTGTCTACACAAACGACCTTTACTTCAAAAAGGAGAATGTACCTAAATAAACAGAAGAAAACCCGCGACGCGGGTTTTCCAGCATTTTCCACGCTGGCGTTCCGGCCACGCGGAGCCGATAAGGCGGAGCGTAGGAACGCGACCGAGGAGTGAAATGACGAGGTCAAGAGGACAGCGTAAGGAAAATGCGATTCGCGATTATTCGCGGTGAGATCTCTCATGCATCCACATCCAACAAACATCCTTTTTTATGAAGATTCGCGGTGAAAAAAAGAAGAGTTTATGGACTCAGATTCTGGAACATGATGCCGAGACGAGTGATGAGAGCGGAAAGAATAAAGTACCCAACAACGATATGGATCGTAACAAAAAGCATTGGAAGGATATCCAGCCCTTCAGTCGCTAAATCAGTAATACTGAACATCATAAGATTGGTCTGCAGGATCGCGGCCCAGATGTTAGACACGTTCAACACGGTTGTGTTGATACCCGGCAAAAACGGCAGGAGATAATAATAGATAAATTCCCAGAGTATGTTCCAGCCGAAAAATACGGCAATGATTCGTTTGGTAGAACTGCCGTAATTGGACATCCACCAGAATGTTCTGACAAAAGCATTGATGACCCGATCAACGCAGCAAAGCTTTGTTTCCCATTTTTTCTTTTCTGGCGATTTTCTGGCTGAGAATTTTATTATGAGGGTATTCTTGATTTTTTCCAGAGCCGGGTATAATTTCGGCATTTTATACCATGCTTCCCAGTGGATCTTCCGGATGTTTCGCTCCAGTTGTGTTCTGAGTTCCGGGTCTATTCGTGCTGCTGAGAGAGATGTTCCAGTGAAATCAGTTTTTTTATCTAGGGTATTTTCAGCAAAGAAGGTCTCTTCATTAACTATGGAAAGAATAAATTTTGCTCCCTCGAGATGTGCACTAAAGAACTCAGCACCATCAAGATGAGCACGTGAAAAATTAGCTTCATTAAGATGCGCACCTGATAAATTGAATCCATCAAGAATTGTGTCTATGAAATATTTACTATGAAAATCGGGTCGTACAAAACTAAAAATATCATCAAACAATACCATTTTAGATTTCTTATCGCACTCAATTAAGGGAAAAACCCTCTCCCATTCAGATCTCAGATATGCCTCATACACCTGATTCCACTCTTCGATCTCACCATTTTTCGCACACTCGATCCGAAAATCATAACTCAGCTTATCATACAGTTCCTTATTCCACCCTTCCGGTCTTTTATTCACATCCACCATAATATCATAGATTAGTCCCTCCTTCATGATTATAATACCTCAAAAATGTCCAGGGAGCACATTTTTCTCAAAACCCTAGGAAAAATTTTAAAAACCTAATTCTAAGATCATATTGAGCTTATTTCCTATATACCATACTAAAAACAGAGTTTTGGAAAAAATGTGCTCCCTCACCAAAAACCCTTCAAATAAGCCTATTTTTCAAAAAAAAGTCAAATCACATAAAAATCTGGGTGCACGTAGATTTTTGAGACCTGCTCCCAAAACACACACAAAAAACAAGGGAGCCGGTTCAACCTGCTCCCTACTTTTTCAGAACACAGTTGAAAAACCGCGTTCCATGAATCATTTTCTCATCATACCCGTACACCCGCATCCCCTTAAACAGCGCCCTTTTCTCCTTCTCAGACAGAACCTGACGGAAATTCATCTGCCCATACTCATCGTAACCCGGCGTCGACTCCTTCGCAAGGCCCACAGAAACCTCATGCCGGGAACACCACGCAATATACGCCTCCTCCAGCTCACGACGGGACACCTTCCCCGTATCTGACTTCGCCACACACTCCTCAATAAACGCCGACACCTCGAACCCTGCCAGCAATTCATTCTGCGTCGAAGCGCAAAACGCCGGCACTGGCAAAAGCCCCTCCTTGATATACGCGATAAGCTCATCCACCACCATCGAAAAGATCGCATCCCTCTCCTCAAGCAGCGACTCGCGGATATCCTTCACCCGCTCATCGCCCGCAAACATATGCGGGAACGGGATCGTTTTCAGCCGGCGAAGCAGGGCAAAATCCAGCACCTTATCGAACCGGGGAAGCTCATTTGTTACCCCGACCGGCGTACAGACGATCTTCTGCGGGCGGGACTTCTCATACATATCCCGGAACCGGCTCGTCATAGCATCCCCCGTAAGTGCTTTCACCGTGTCGGCACTGATCCGCCCGCCCCGCGACTCCTCATCTCTCGCCTCCGAGATCAGCATCGCACGCTTCGAAAGCGACCGGAAAATACCCGAAGCCGGACGGTCCTCGAACCCTGCATACAACTCACGGACCGACGCCTCCGACATCTCCGACCCGAAAATATCCCGCAGCACGTCGATAGTCGTCGACTTTCCGTTACTCCCCTTCCCCCACAGGAAAAGGATGATCTGTTCAGGATTCGCCGGATACAGCAGATAGCCGAGCAGGCGCAGAAAACACCGCCCAAGCTCCATCATCCGAAGCGTCCGCTCCTCGTCAGAGAGATCGCTCGTATTGTCCGTGAACACCACTTTCAGGTGGTCGATGAACGCCTGCGAGCGAAGCCCCGGCGTATAGGTCCGATCGAAATAGATCAGCGGATACTTCTCGCGGATCGAATCGCACGCCCAGATCGGGATGATCTCGCCGGTTTTACAGTCGATTGCGCCGTTCTTGAAGGTGATATACCGGTCATCGGACGCTTCGGCGAGATTCACCTGCATCGAAGAGCCTTCGATCATCTTCTGGAGGGCGACCTGTTTTGTGTGGTTCTTGCTCAGATTCACGTGATTCTGGAGCTGGGTGACGAGGTTCCGCATCTCAGGCGTGTTGTCGATCTCGGCCCGGCGCTTCAAGTATTTCAGCTCCTCTTCGGTGCTTTTCCCGATGAGCCGGAGGACCTTCCCGATCTTTTCTTTGGCAGGTTCCCAGTGATTATCGATCCAGGAAAACCATTCGCCCCGGGTCGCGCCATATCTGAGATAGTCGACGGCTTCTTTTTCGAACCGGACGGCGTTTCCTTCGTCGTTGAGGGAGTTGAGGAGAGCAGCGGGTGTGTGGAGCTGCCCGCGGGTCATGGTCTTTCTCTCCCAGGGCGGATCAAAAGACGGATCAAAGAACCGAAGAAGGAACTCTTTTTCGGGTCCTTCGGGTTCGGTGTCGATGATGTGTTCTTTGACGGCGCGACGAAGATCGACACTGGTATCACAGGTGGTGAGGATATCTTTGAGCTTGCTGTTTTTGTAGAGGTTGATCCGGTAGGACTGGACGTCGAGACCGATCACGGCTCCGCTGGGCGAAAGAGGTTCTTTGATCGTTTCTTTGAGTTCGGCGGTGTAGCCCGCCGGAAGCGGAATGGGTAGTTCGTTCAAGGCCGTTACTTCCCTCCGTTGTTTTTTTTTTGGGTTGATATATCTTTTATATCATTTTATACAAATAAGTTTGGATAGCAGAGTGTTTATAGATATACGTAGAATAGGTATGTAGAGTAATTATGGCTGAAGAAAAGAATGATGATCAGATCCTGATTCGGCTCCCGAAAAACCTGAAGATGCAGCTGGAAACAGCGGCACGCGTGGAAGGGACGACGGTTCAGGATTGGGTGCGAAAAGCGATGGTGAATCGGATCAGTCTGCTGAATGTGTGCCCGGTTTGCGGTACGGTGAATTCGGGGACGGCGAAGTTCTGTAATGAGTGCGGGGCGAGTCTGAAGGATAGTAAGAGGGGGATGTATTTCGAGTGGATGAAGGATCTGCTGAAGGAGGCGTTGGAGGAGGGCGGGGATCTTGACGCGGTTCTGGCGTATCTGGATGATCCGGCAGGGGAGCAGGCGAAGCTCGAGAAGAAGGGGAAGTGGGTGGTGAAGACGGAGGAGAAGTAGAGAGAGTAATCTTTTTTATTAATTATCAATACTTGATTAATAATTGAGACTAATAGTGAGGTATAGCGTATATTGAATAAAGGAAAATATTGACTTTAGTAGTTGAATAAGGAAAAATTATTTTTGAATAAAATTGGTTATCGAGAAGTTATTCCCACTGGCCAGATGTTTATATTCAACATTATTTTTCCTTCCCTTTTTCAAATTTATCTGTAAGGGGTTTTACTATATTTAAATAATTTTTGGGTTTGCCAACATTTGAAATAATTACAGCTTTCCATTTTATTTTACCGGTTTTAATATTTGCGTTAATTAATGCATCTTTTATTGCGTTATAGGTGTGCTCAATCTGTTCAACAGCATGTGGGAGATCACCTCCTTTGAGTTCAACAAAGCAAATAGTTCCACTCATACCAGTATTGAGAGAGTGATAAAATATGATACCATCACAACATAGTGAATTTGCATCTCCGCACCCTTGTTGCGGGAGCCAAATACGACGGAAATGTGTGTCTTTTTTATCTGATTCAAAAAGCAGGAGGGTTTCTTCAGCTTTATTCAGAGCATTTCTATCAATGGTAATACCTATATTGTTCTCTTTAAGAGTAGATTTGGGGGTGAGAGCTGAGAGAAGAAGTGAAGTAAGTGGCATATTATTCTTTTTTATAGCTAAGAATAGATTCGGTCACTTTTCCAGTTGATGCAGGAGAGGTAGAATTTTCATACCTTTTCTGTCGGTAGATTGTCATTTCGACATCTTCTATATCATTTGCAGTATTACAGAAGGTTTGCCAGTTGATGGACCCATCATCCAAAAGAATATTTTCCACCGTTCCATTATCAAAGAGATAGACGCCAACTTTCTCTTTAGTTATCAAAGCGTCTTCATTTTTGAGCTTAAGTTTATCAATGACATCAGATTTATCTTTCAAGTCATATGCTTGAATAAGATTTTGGAGATGTTCAATAATATAAGGGCTATGAGTAGTGATAGAAACATTAAGCCCACTGTTTACAAGAATGACGATGAATTCTGCCAAAGCTACCTGCTGATTTGGATGCAAATTTTGCTCTGGTTCATCAATTACAATTAGGTTGTTTGGTCTTGCTTTATACTGCAAATAGAGAACAAGCCCTACTAATCCTTTAACTTTCGATGAGGTCCCCTGAATATCAATGATATGATTTTCTGCTTTAATCTGAATCTCACGCTTTGGGGATGGCTCTAGACTTGATAGACCAATTATATCTCCTACGATAGCATTATTCAATAAATTGGCATACTCGATATATCTTATTATATTCAGGTCTTTTTCATCTTCACGTATGCGCTTTTCTAAACTACCAGTTCTCAATAATGACCCTACAAGACCTATGTAATCAATTACTGCATGTGGAAGATGTAAATTTGATTCTCTAGAATTTTCTGAATTTATTGTGTTATTACCTGAAGCATCAGTATTTGTATTTACTTCTCGCATTCTGGAGATTAATAGAAGAAGACCAGCTCTTTCACTAGGCAAATAAAATGTTTCTGAGATATTCGCATGATGAATTAGACGAATAGTATTATTCAAAATAAATCTCATTATTGTACGTTTTGGGAGCTTACTCTGCTTTGTGGTATTCTCTGATGTTACATAAATGTGGATGAAGGGATTCTCTTTTTCCTTTACCACACCAATGCTTAATCCTTCATATTGCTTATCAAATTCTTTATTTATCAATTCTTTTTTAATAGATTGGATATCTTCTTGAGTGGGTGTGAATAATATCTTAAGATTGGTGTATGTTTCATTCTCAGTTCCAAGTATAGAACTCGCTTCTTCTGGTGCAAGATCCCCAAGCCAATTGAAATATGTTTGTCCTATTTTTTCGAATAAGGATATAATATCAATCTGTACTCTTCCATGATCCTCAAGATTAGTATAGAGTTCATCAATTTCTGGAATTGAATAGGGATGTGTTTAAGAAATATATTTAATTAAAAACGCGAAATAACCACGATCATCCAACAACGCTGTTGCTAAAGTGATGCATTTTGTTTTTCCTCTCCTATTCTCTCCAATAAACACCGTGAGAGGTTTGAGATCGAACTCGGCTTTAGATAAAGGTCCGAGATTCTCTACTGATATATGCATAACAAGTAGTTTATTAGTTGAGGAGGTTTGTTAACTTTTCGGAGAGGAGGAAAAAACTACATTTAAAAAAATCATCAGCACCCAAAAAAAATAGTTATAAGAAGACCATCATGAAGATGATGCCCCAGAGCAGACGAAAGCTTCATTAGAAACCATATTCAATATGTAAAAGTATTTTCGCGAGGGTATCCAAGTGGCCAAAGGAGACTGACTCAAGATCTGTTCTTAAGTAGTTCGCGGGTTCGAATCCCTCCCCTCGCATCTTGTTTTAAAAGTTATAGTTATCTTCGAATTAATCCTCTGAAAAGTAGTCAGAGTCAATTTTTTTATGGAATATTGTTCGTAGGTGCTCACTCCAAGGTTGTATTCAATCATTAAGTTGACGAGTTTTTCTCCATCAATAAGAGCCACTTTAAAATTGTGTTGTTGAGATACCGATAGTGCCTCCTTCGTGAATTTTGAAGTTGTAATGAAGACCCCTTTTTTGGAATCCTTTATTGTTAATGCCCCAATAAAGTTAAGAATATCTACACTACTTACAGAATTTGTTCTGTCCCATCGTTTTGCCTGGATGAATATTTCATCGATGCCGAGTTTGTCCATCTTAATTAATCCGTCAACACCCCCATCTCCACTCTTACCAAGGATCATACCTGCTTCTCGTAATGACCCCCCATAACCCATTGCTACAAGAAGTTCAACGACCAATTTCTCAAAAAACGCAGGACTCATAGATAGTACCTGATCAAGCAAATCAGAAGCAAATAAGTTTTTTATTTCCTGATAGCTTTGTTCAAGCCTTTCTTCAGGAGAGATTGTTTTTGGAATAACAGTATCCAAAACCTCTGTTTTTGTTCCGTTCATAAAAGTCTGGAATTCATCAAACTGTATAAGGAATTGCGAATCAATCCTTTCTGGCTTACTCTGTAAAACCCAGGTTCCTCGTTCGGTGATTTTTACTTTGCCCCGTATTGAGTTATCTATCAGACCAGCCTTTTTCAAATAGGTCTTTGCCCAGCCAACCCGCGACCGGTAAACAGGCATTTTCCCACTCGGCAATAATTCTTTTTTATCCTCGTCTGACAAATTGAAAACGATCGAAAGTTCTTTTATTACTTCATTAATTGGATGTATTTTCCCGTCATCAATTACATGAAGCATTGGGAGCATGAAGTCTTCATATGATGGAACAGGCATAGAACGAAATCCGTTTTTATCATATATATGTCCATCGTATTGATATTGACTTCGTCAAGAAATGAAAAGTAGAGACTTGGGTGTTAAATATAATTCTCAGGGTATAGAAAAATAGATTGATTGTGATGGATGTTTTCGCCCATTGTAGTGTGGTCTCTGCCCGCCCCTTTCACCGTTTGATCGCGATCCCCACCTCATTATGCCGCAGGAATCCGGGCATCCACGGGGGGTTATACCACATCAAAAATACCTCTCCCTCCGCTTCGATCCCCGCATCCTCGAGCCCTTTTCGGAGCAGTGCCTCCTCCTCTCTCACATCCTTCTCATGGGTTTTTCCCTTGAATGTGATAACGGCAACTTCCCGCTCAGGGACCGGTACGATCCGAACCTGACTGTCCAGCGGCTCCGGGATCTCGTCCAGGGTTTTTCCCGCAGGCATCACAAACGACATCGTGGTCCCGTCGGAAACCACCGGCGCCGTCATAGGGATCTTTGCGGACGTGATCACCGGTGCGGTCATAGGCAGAGTATTTTTTGCGGCATTTTTACCCGTGATATAGGCAAACAGCAGATTGAACCCTGAATCATCCTCCGCACTGTCGACCGTTGCGAGCACGAGTGCGGGATACTTCCGGAACTCGATCTCTCCTGTCGTCCCCGTGACCTCATAGGGTATCGTCTCGGTCATGATCCGATCCCTCCCGGGAAGAGTGGAATCGAAGAGGGTTTCAGCGTAGTTCCATAGATCGTCATACTTACTATCTTGCTTCACCACAAACCTGAAATAGGTTACTAATGAGGCAAATATAGGCAAGAGAGCGTCCGAAATGCTGATGCTTGGACTTGCTCAAAAATCCAAAATAATTTTCACCGTTTTTCGTGAAAAAATTTAATTCCTCAAAGAACATTAATGAAATTATTATGAGGAGAGTAGAAGCGGCACTCGTCGTTTTACTCATCATCCTATAACTGACTTCCTGTGCCGCAGCACATGTCCCACAAATAACCGGAGCAAACGAAGGAATACAAAACGTCGTCCATATCGACGACCCCTACAAATCATGGGCATTCTACGGCACATTCCCGAATGCCGGATCGGTTGCCTACTATCAATTTTCCCTCGAGACCGGAGACCGGCTCTGGTTCTCCGTATTTACCCCGGATATAGGGGCCGCCAATCCCGACGCGGTCTTCATCGGCCCCGACATCGAAAACGAGGGAGAGATCCCGTCGGCGTCGTTCTTTTCGATAACGAAGGATACATCCTCATCCCGGGAGAAGCCCCTGACCTCCCGGAGTATGAACCCTTCACCCCTGCCGCAAACTACCAGTGGCTGGAATACGAATACATCGCCGAGTCCTCCGGCACGTATTTTATTGCGATGGTCAACAACGGAACGGAGGCCGGAAATTACGGTCTTGCCCTCGACTACCGCGAAGAGTTTTCTCTTCCCGAGTGGGTCATGATCCCTCTTTCGATTGCCAATATCCGAATATGGGAAGGAAACAGGCAGGCATTCGTCATCGGATTCCCTCTCCTGATCGTCGTATTCGGGCTGGTCTATTTCTTTAGAGTAAAAAAAGAGCCGGTGCCCATCAATCCGGAGACGCTCGCCGGATTTGCCGGCGGTCTCCTGTATATCGCCGGCTCGGCATTCATGCTTATCCAGGCGATGCTCGCACTCAGTAAAACTGGGTTCGAGGTATCATTCGGCGTAACAGCGGTTTTTATTCTGATCTCGTTCGTTTTAGGATGCCTGGTATTGAGATATTATGTCCGACCCGGGAAAAAGCCGGTAAGATATCGATGGCTGAAACTCCTGATCCTCGGCATTCTCGGACTGGTTGTCTGGGCAGGGTATGTTATCGGCCCGGTCTTTGTGATATGTGTCGGACTAAAAGCCCTGTTCAATGCGAAAAGCAGGGAAAAAAGAAATTCGCTCTGATTCATACCCGACCGTATGGACAGGATCTCCTTTCTCAGAGAATTCTGATTTTCAAATCCCCCCTCGCATCAGAAAAACAGGGTATAATGCTTATAAATTCCCGGGTTTAATACAGGTGAACAAGAATTTTATTGACGTTCTAAAGAAATGCAGTGAGGTGATACAATGGACTTGCGTTTAAAGTTTAATGAAGATGAAATGAACTACGATCACGTAAGACCCACATACCCTGATGAATTGTTTACGGATATAATCAGGTATTCTTCAGTTGATGAGGGAAGTCATTCTTTAGAGATAGGAATTGGCACAGGGCAAGCAACAAAATCTATTCTACAAACCGGCTGCTTGGTTACTGCGATTGAAATCGGCGATAAATTGAGTGACTTGGTAAAAAAGAAGTTTAGAAAATACGATAATTTCAATGTTGTCAATGCCGACTTTATGACTCTGCCTCTTGAATCGGATTCATACGATCTGATGTATTGTGCAACGGCCTTTCACTGGCTGCCTTTGGAAGAAGGATACGGTAAGGTAAAAGATATTTTAAAACAGGGCGGCACTATAGCATTATTTTGGAATCATCCGTTTCCAAACAGAAAAGACGATATAAGCAATCAAGTAAGCAAACGAGTATATGATAAATATTGTCCATCCGATAAGGAAATCGTTGAATTTGGTGAAAAAGATTGTGAACGACGCACACGCGAATTAGAAAAATTTGGGTTTAAAGATGTTAAAGCAAAATTGTATCATCGGGTACGCACGCTCACCTCTGATTCTTATATTGCTTTACTAAACACATATTCAGACCATCGAACTTTAGATGTCAAGATAAAAGATGCTTTTGAAGCTGAGATGAAAACGTTAATTGATGAAATCGGGGGTAAAATCAATATTTACGATACCATAGACTTATATTTAGCGAGAAAGCCATAACTGCACAAAAATGAGCATAATGAGAAATCGACGGGTTTTGGTCTGTTGCTCTCAAATAGGAATCGTTTATCGCAAAAAATCCCATTATACGTGAAACATTTTCTGATTTATAATCATGATGAACGACGACCGTTATTCAAAAAATGATTTCTTGCTTTTTGATTAATAAAAAAATAGAGTTATCACAGCAGTCTGGTTTTCGTATCCCTCTCATCGCCGGTCGTCAGCTTCTTGATCACCATCACCCGGAACACATCATCACTGTCATTGATCAGCACATGCGGCACGCATTTCGGGCTTTCGACCAGGAAATTCTCCTCGACCCCTATCTCTTCATCGCCGATCACGACGATACCCTTCCCTTCCAGAACATAAAACAGTACATCCACCGGCGTCATATGCTTTTTCAGCGTCTCGCCCGGCTGCAGGGTAATGACCACCACATCCGTACTTGGTGAGCCGTGGACTTTGCGGACATCCACATTATGCGGGTTCTCCGAGATCGGAGTTTTATCCAGCGTTGTTACGTAGATCGTCATACTATCTTGCTTAGTGAGTGATGGGAAATAGCTTCCTGATGAGGTAAAATTGGACGCCGACCCGCAGTCGCATTTATTTTAAGGAGAATAGGTATCTACCGAATTTACAACCATAAATTAGTTTAAAAAAGAATATTCCTACTTATTTACTATTTCCCAATGCCAATTATATGAAGGACCAACATTTTTAATCAGTTTCTTCTCTTTTAATATTTTTAATCTATCTCTAATTATATCAGGTTTATATTGATCATTTCTTTTCAATATTTTCGAGATTTTAGCGTCCTGAGAATTACGAATGATGTCAAGTATTTTCTCATCCAATACTTAAAACATCAGATTTTCCATAAACTCCGATGATGTAGTCATCTTTAAATTCGTATCAAAATAGCTTTCTTCAAATTGTATTGTGTGTTCAAATTTACTTACCGGCATGTTATATGCAAATCCTTCTTCGGCTTTACCAAAATCACCATACAGAGCAAAATCGCATGAGGCAACATTATATTTATGATCGAATCCCTGAAAATTAGAGGCTTTGTCAGAATATGCTAATATTGATAAAGCTTCCGGTTTATAGTCATTAAATATAGATGCATTGCAATGTTTTAGATTATATATTATAGCCCCCATACTCAAATCTGCAGGTAAATTTATTTTCACTTGTATTTTGGATATTTTTCCGAGGGGTAAATTTTTTTGGTCAATAATAGAATAAGACTGTTGAAAATCTCCTTCAGGATAATCAATATTCTCAAGAGGAGTTCTCTTACGATCGTCAAGAATTAACTGATATGATTTATCGATTGCACCTTTTGAGTCCTTTGCTTCTCGTCTGAGTTTTTGAAAATCAGTTTCTCTTTGGATGCCGTTCTCTCTCTCAAATATGATCAATTTCTGGACTGCTATTTTAGCAATCTCATGATAATTATTTGAGAAAGGGATAACTATAATTGAAGTGCGAAGACCAATGAGATTCACGTCATCTAATTTAATTGGTATAAATCTATTATTTTCATCTCTTCCCTGGATAACAGCAAGTTCATACCGGTTCCAATCCTTTCGCTTATAATTTTATGAGAAGAGAACAAGAACCTGTTTTGAATTTTTAAATAAATCTCGAAAAATTATTTCTCCATCCTGACCCACAAGGGGAGCTTGCTCATCTGCTGCAACGAAAATACTACAATCTCCAGACAATTCTTTGATTGCCTGTTTAATTCTTCTTGCAATATCAACATCCTCTCCTGCATAGGATATCGCAAAGTCATACTCATAATCATGTATTTTATCAACAAGAGTTTTTGTCATACTATTCACGATTTACTGATAATTCATAATTGTTTTCAACGGCTTTAATTTAATCTATTCGCCGGTTTATATTTAAAAAAAAGTCATTCGTCGTCAACCCGCAGTCGCAAGTCCTCGCTTCGCTCAGACTTGCTCCGCTGAGGGCGAGCCTGTCGGCTCACCCCGCTAGAAGAAGTCCGACAGATCCATCTGCGTCTTCTCCTCTTCCCCAAACGTCGAATTGATATTCATCTCCATCACCTGGATCCGCTGATTCGTATAATCCGAAAGCGTATAATGCTCCGCCATATACTTCGAAATCTCCAGATACTTCGTCACATTCCCCTTATGCATCGTCGCCTTCACCGGCCCCCCACACTTATTACACTTCCCCGAAACCGGAATACGCCGATAACTCATCTTACACTTCGGACACCGGAACGCCTGCTTCGAAAACGACCGCAGATTACCGATCATATCCGGCATCAGGTGACTGTTGATGATCCTTTCCGCAAGATCGTTCGTATCCACCGCACGGATCCGGTCTGCGAGCCCAAGCTCCGCCTTGATCTTATCCGCCATTCCCTTCAGGATCGGATTCGTATACATCGTATCGATCGGTCCTTCCGAGATATCCGTCGTGTCATGCGTAAAGGAAAAACCCTCGAACTGACCCACCGTCTCCACCCGCTTCTCCACATAATCCACATACTTCCCCACCTCCTTCGGAGGCGTATATGTCAGACATGCCGTATATACTTCCAGCGGATACCGGGACATCACATCCACGTTCAGCGTCTCCTTATCCACTTCCTTTGGATTCAGCGTCGTCGTCAAAACGAGCGGGGCATCCATCGTCCCGCCCCGCGTGCTCGGCAGAAACGACCGGGAAAAGTTCAGCAGACCGTCCATCAAAAGCATCACGCAGTCCTCATCCCCATCACAGTTTCGTCGCTTCGCCGCATGATAATACGGATGTGCGTACCCCGCCTTCGCCTTCGTGAACCCCACGATCCGGGCGAGAACTCCGGAACTCGTGTGCGGCGCAAGACCCATCACTAAGTGACCAACCAGATCCTCCGGCGTCTTCACCTGATAATACGCCTCATGCCCGTACACCTTCACCAGCAGTTCATCAATATACCGGGCAACCCGGACAAGATACTCGCCGCAGTCCACCGAGACCATGATATCCTGCGGATGAAGCTCCACCAGCTGGGAAATATCCGCCAGATCGGCGCCGTACATATCCCGCATGTAGCCGATCGAGCGGAGTTTTTCCACAGAAACCCCGACCTCCGCCGGCCGGAAATGCGTCAGCGGCAGATCGATCATATCATACCGGATCGTCCCGTCACGGAAAACAAAGACATTGTTTTTCGCACGAAGCAGACCCTTTTCCAGAGGCTCGACCACCCGTTCACGGGAAATAAGACTGATGACCCCTTTCAGTTCGGGGATAGAAGACGGCGACATGCCGACATTTTTCAGAGCCGAAGCATACTCCTGCGCCAGACTGATGATACTCTCCCGGGCACAGACGAGATTCGACCCGCACTTCGGGCAGGTTTCCTGTCCCTCTTCGCCCGGCAGATTACAGTGCGGACACCGATAGACCGCGTTCGTATGCGTCCCACAGTCGGAACACCGGCTCTTGAATGTCACGGCGCCGCATTTCGGGCACTTCCTCTCTCCGGTCTTGACCTGGATGAGTCCTTCCACCTGGCCAGTCGTGACCGAGGTCCCGTGGAAATTCTCCACAGAATCCGAGTTGCAGACCTTCGCGGCATTATCGATGGAACGTTTCATGCCGCCCGACTCGCCGATCGGGAAAAGCACGTGGACCGGCGGCTTCATCTTTCTCGGAGCGGATTTTCCTGGTCTGCCCATCCTTCCCCCGACACGGGTCCCGGCCTTCGACCGCATTTTCAGACCCGAAAGATACATCGCCATGGAAAGACCGTTCGAAAACGGCGGAAGGGTCTTCCAGGTTGGACTTTTTTCGAGAGAATAGGTCAGACCAAGTCCCATGATGAGGGAAAGAGGGGTCCGGAGAACATAGCAGCCCTCTTCCACGGTATGCGGAACGAGCAGCTCTTCCAGAACTGATTTCCCCGCAGGATCCTCCGGGATGTACAAAACCCCGTCCCGCATCGAGCCGGTCGAGGCCGTCTTTTCCGAGAGGAAAATCAGCTGTTCCTCGGTGCAGTCGTCCCAGAACCAGGTATAATCCGGATGAAGATACGCCCCTTCGATAACGAAAGAGAGAGCCTCGGCTTCGTTTTTCGGATGCCGGGGACCCCCCTCCTGGATCCACCACTCCTCACAGTAGCTCGGCGGCATGAGAACATGGTTGTTCTCCATAAATTCACCGAACGAGATCAGGATCTCTCCGATGTCGAGGATATACTCGACCTGATCAAAGTATTTGTTCGCCGAATCAAGCGTGTCGATCCTGAGAAGCTCGCCGCTTTTCAGACGAACGGTCGGCCCTTCGATATCTGTACAGGGAACGACCCCGCAGGCTTTGCCCGGTCGCTCGACCTTCATTTGCGTGCCTACGGCGAGATAATCATCGAGGATATGCAGCGTAGCCGGGTTGAACCCGCAGGTCGCAAGACCCGTGTCTCTGCACCGTCCGAGACGGAATCGGAACCCGCCTTTTCTCATAGGATACGAAAAGGACGGTCTGCCGGCGAGCATATCCCGCATATACTTGTCCTTCGGGTGGATGCCCGGCTCCTCTTCTTCCTCCTGAGCAGGTGTATTTCCGCTGATAAGTTCTTCGAGCCACTCCCAGCCGTCGAGATTCATCTTCGCGACGTTTTTCTGGATCTTGGGGGCTTTCAGACCGATACCTTCGGCGATAACGAGACCCATGCCGCCCCTCACGACGTTGGTCTCGACCCGTTCCAGATTGCGGTAACCGGAGATCTCTTCCTTTTCGGTGGGTTCTCCGTCGATGCAGATCGGGCAGTTTCTGATGATCAGACGAATATCGTCGTCTTTTGGGAGATACTGCATACTCTGGATATTGTTGTACTGCTTGATCTCCTCGACATACCGCTCGATCTCCTCATCGCGGGGTTTGTACCGGTCGATCCCAAGAAGCCGCCGGACATAATCGCCGACAAGGACGGACAGTGCCTGGGCAGTTCCTCCAGCGGACCGGATAGGTCCTGCGTAGTAGATCGAAAGATACTCGGTCCCGTCGTCGTTTCTTCGAACGGCGACTTTTCCGATACCTTCGGTCGGCGCCGCGACCACACCCTCAGTCAAAAGGGCCATGGATGCACGGATCGCATGATCGAGGATATCCTCGCGGGTCGACTCGCCAAACTCTTTGCCGACGAACGCGTCGCCGATCTTCAGGGCAGCCTCCTCTCTCGACATATGGTCCTCAAGATAGCGGATCTTTTCGGCGACCCCTTTGTAGCCGAGCAAAGCTTCCACTCGTCCGGCGAGATCGCTCGCGATCGGAATCTCCACATATGGGCGGGGATCGACGCCGACGCTTTTCGCCGCATTGGCAATTTCCATTGCCCGATCGAGTCCGGCGATAAGGCCTTCGAGATACGCCCGGTAATCCGGGGAGGTTACCAGTTCTGCCATAGATCAGTAATCATAGATCTGGAATTTTGCAAGCGTCATGGCAGCACAGAGTTTTACCGTGCCGTCGGAACTTTTTGCAGCTTCTATGAGTGAAGGGAGGGAAGGTCCGCCGATCTTTTCGAGGGCGGCCGCCGCCATCCCGCGGGTGGTCGGATTTTTCGAGGAGAACAAGCCGACAAGGGTCGGGACGACCTCTTCGCCGAATGCGGCAAAGACGGCACCGTAATATTTCTGAACAGCCATATCCGTCTCCTCTTCTGAAGCAGCGACGAGGAGGGGGATCACGAAAGGACCGATTCGGATCAGCGCACGGCCGAGATACCAGCGGTGATTCATCGTCCCGGTCTTCAGTGCCGCAATGATTGCGGGGATGATGGTCTCCGGATCGCTTTTTCCAAGAGTTGCGAGATCCTGGACGGCCAGATGCCGCTGATCCAAATCGTCAGCAGAAAGCCGGGCAAATACTTCTCTTTGATCCATTTATTTCGTCACCTTGACTGCGTTTTCCGGGGATGCCTCACTTTTCCCAAGAACTTCGTCCGGCGTGAACCCTCCACCTGCGCCTTTTGTCACCTTAGGGGGTTTTGGCGCCTCTTCGCCATACCAGAGGGTCAACTGCGGGAACGGAATGTCGATGCCGGCTTTCCGGAGAGCCTTGAACAATTTCCACAGCATATCGGTCCTCACATCCCACCAGAACCCGGATGGTGACCAGATACGGACCTTAAGATTTATACTGTTGTTTCCGAGTTCGTCCACATACACCGAGGGTCCCGGACTTTTCAGGGCATAGGGATGCTTCTCGATAACTTCTTTGATAACTTTAATGGCTTTATCCGCATCATCCGAGTATCTGATCCCAATATTGAAATCGAACCTTCGTGCGATATGGGCCACATAGTTCGTGATATTAGAGGAGAACATCGACTCATTCGGAATACGGACGTAGATCCCTTCATAGGTACGGATCGTCGTGGAAAGGATACCGATGTCTTCGACATACCCTTCGTTCCCGTTCACACTGATATTGTCCCCGACACCCACCGGCCGCTCGAACATCAGTAGAATGCCGGCAACAAAGTTGGAGAGAGTGTTTTGGGACGCAAAACCGAGCGCGACGGCCACGATCCCTCCGGCGACCATCAGTCCGGAGAAGTCTATGTGCAGAAACGGACTTACCGCAAGGATACCGACGAAATACGTTCCCCATCGAACGATCTTTGCCAGAAACGTACTGTTGTTGATCTCAACTTTTCCGGCAAGGGCCCGCATGACAACAACCGAAATCACTTTTGCAATAATATAGGTCGCGACAAGGATGATGACCGCAACGAGAAGATTACCATAGGTGATCTCACCTAAGAAGATGGTATCAAGGAATGAATTTCCGACAAGGATCTCGGTGGTGTTGTTTGCCATTTCAGATCAGCCCCATATCCATAGTAAATGACGTATCGTTGAGCATGCCGGCAACATTATAAAAGGGCGTGAGCTTGCGGTTTTTAAAGAGGCGTTTTGACGGGGTCATGCCCGGATGGACAGGTACATCGATCCCGGTCACAACTGCCACATCCGGACTGATGATCTTCATTTCGGCTGAAGCGGTAACAAAATATTCATCAAAGTAGAGGTAGAGACCTTTCTGGAAAATGACGACTCTCCCAACGGTCGCCCATTCATCAGATTTGTTTTCGATCTCAAGTTTCAGGAGACCCGTCTCATAGTTTTTCATCGACGGCGGATAATAATACACCTTGCTTTCATTGAATCGTGAGATGACTCCGCGGTTCGGCCAGCCGTAGAGAGAGTATTTGGGGTATACATAGGAGATGATATCGAGGACATCAGCCGGACCTTCTTTCGACTCAAGAAAAATACCGATCTCGATCGGCATCGTCACAAAAACGACGCATCTTCCTGACGGCTCGACCCTGATCGGATCGAATTTGATCTCCATGAAGTCGGTGATGTTGTCCGGAAGGTTGAGCGGTTCGACCGGATGGATGAGCACTTTTGCGTCGGTTACGCAGACATTGATCTCGGTTTTCCAGTCTCCAATCGCCCGTTTATAATGATACATCCCGTTTTGCAGGTAAAAGGATAGCGTGAGACCTGCGAAGTTGACCGCGTAGTCGATCGGGAATTTGCCGTACTCAAACTGCACTATATCGGCCTCATTTCCATGTTCGTAAGTAACGGTCTCGTTTCCTTTCTTCCGACTACTGGAATGGAGTATTTTCAATGCCATGTTCATGCCCCTCGAATCTGTATTACTGTTGGTCGTACCGGGGTAAGTTAGTTTTCATTAGCAGACCAGGCTCTCGTATCCGGGCGAAAGAAGCACAGAGCACATCTGAGAAAGACGCCGGTCAGTACCGGAATGATCAAAAAAGGGGTGGGGAGATCAGTCGACGATATCTTCCGGTGTTTTTGCAAGCTGGCTTGCATTTTTCACCTCTTCTACGGCCTTCGCGATCTCCTCTTTGTCCGGAAGGTCGCCTAAGATACTGTCATCCAGAACAATATCCGAAATTGAATCCGCTTCAGCAAGCTCTTCTCCGCCAAGGAACTTTGCACCCTGTTTGACCAGGTTGGTCAGCTCGAACGGGAAGATGATCTTCGTTGCCTGACCCTCTGCCATCTTCTGCATGGTGTTTAAGGAAAGGACCGTAATAGAACGTTTGTCGAGCGTCCGGGAACCAAGTGAGATGATCCGCAGACCCTGGGCTTCTCCCTGGGCTTCGAGGATCCTGCTCTGACGGGTACCTTCTGCACGAAGGATCTTACTCTGACGTTCACCCTCGGACTCAAGGATCATACTCTGTCTGAGACCTTCTGCTTTGAGAATTGCAGCACGCTTTTCACCATCTGCACGGAGAATTGCGGCACGCCGTTCTCTTTCCGCAGAGGTCTGTTCGGTCATTGCCTGCTTTACGGCGCCAATCGGGTTGACTTCTTTGATCTCAACACGCTCGATCTTGACACCCCACTGGTCGGTTTCCTTATCAAGGATATCCCGAAGCCTGCGATTGATCATGTCACGGTTGTAGAGGACCTCATCGAGTTCCATATCACCGATGATGCCACGAAGACTCGTCTGGGCAAGGGCCACGGTTGCCTGACGGTAGTTGGCTACTTCGAAGTAGGCACGTTCCGGGTCCATGACACGGACATAAATGATCGCATCCACATCGGTCGGAGAGTTATCTTTGGTGATGACTTCCTGGGACGGAACGTCGATGACCTGGGTCCTGAGATCAAGTTTGTACACTGTGGTGATGAACGGAACGACCCATTTGAAACCGGGATTGACCTGACCCGTGTAGGTTCCAAGACGGACGGCAAGTCCTTTCTGATACGGCTGAACGATGACAACACCTTTTGCAAATATGAAAAGGATGATGATAACGAGGATTATTGCAAGTAATGTTAATGCATCCATAAATTAGACCTTTTTTACTGTGAGGTGGACCCCGCTTGCTGCGGTCACCTCGATTTTTGTTTCGGGAGGTATAGTCCCGTCATTACATTTTGCACTCCATACGACACCGTCGATCTCGACTTTGCCCGAGATGGAGTCGGAAACGATTTCCACAGTAACAAAACCGGGTTTTCCAATAATCGAGTCCTGCCCTGAGGTAGTGGGTTTCTGATCGGGAGAGAGTTTCTTGTACATCAACACCGTGACGACTGCAGCTAAAATCGCAGCAAGAACGGTCAGTGTGATGCCCAGGGGGGAGGAAAGGACCTCTAACCCGAAGAAGAAGTCCATGACCCCAAGAAAGATCATGGCGGTTCCGGGAACTGCCATGAAGAATCCCGGCGAGCTGGCTTCAATAAGAAGAAGTGCGGCTCCGATAACAATTAAAACCCAAGGTAAGACCGTAGGGCTGAGGAGTAGTTCAAACATATCTGATATACTAATAATAGACGGGGGTCATTAAATAGTTGCCTTCGGGAAAAGAGATCAGGTTAACCTGATTTTTATGCAGGAGATCCGGTTTGTTCACGAAAAAAACACGGGTCAGGGAGGAACTGCGTTTATGTTTTCTGTAAATATGCGTTGATCCTGTCGCCGACATTCTGCTGAAGGTTTCTGTACCAGAATGCATAATCATACCGGTGATAGACTCCCTCGGGATAAGAGCCGATATCCAGATCTTCTCCTTCAGGGATCGTTGTCATAAGTGCTCCGGTTTCAGGGTCGATCTGAGCATCGGAGTAATTAATGACTTCACGGATAAATTCCCCTGTTGAGTCATTGTAAAACCGTGCACCCAGATTTTCCGAGGAGGAGGCATAGGTCGAATCGGTCTTCCAGTTCAAAGGATTGATGCAGTTTGCTCCTTCCATCAGCATGGGGCCGCCGACCGAAGTCGGAGACTGAGTATTGTAAGTCACCACAACGCCGGTATCATACGCACCAACTGCCGCGGTGAACCCTGCTTTTTGAAGGTCATCATCGGTCACCGTATAGCCGATAAGATACGCGGCGACCATGCGGCTGCGAAGTTCTTCGTCGTCGCCGAACCGATTCTTGATCAATTCGATAAGTGCCATTGTCCCCTGACTGTGTCCAGAAATTATGAAAGGCCGGCCGTCATTGAGGGTGTTGATATAATACTCAAAGGCATCCTGAACATCGAGAGCACCCTGCTTGAACGATTCAGTGTCGGTTGCGAGCATGCCGTCTTCTATCGTGACGTTCGTTGTCATTTGTCGGTAATACGGAGCAAATACGTTACCGTATGGCTCATACACACTTTCCTGAGCTTCAAAAATACCCTGAGCGAGTGCCCGGTCCGCATCATCGGATATGGACATCGAACCTGTTTCATTGCTGCTTACCGTTGGATACACATAAAAGATGTCAACCTCTTTCGAAATGTTCGGAAGAGATAACCAGTTGTAAGCATCAGCGTAATCTACCGCGGGAACCTGGGGGTCTCTTTGGGGGTCTGACCGGATGTATCAGTGCTGATGCAGCCTGATGCGAAGATAAATCCGGCACATAGAAGGAGGAGGAAACTAATTAAAAACCAGGGTCTTTTACCATTTCCTGACTTAATCAAGGCCATAACCATAATTTACCCTCACCATTAAAAAATGTATTGATTGAACCGGAATGGTGATCCAGTACCTGTTCTCCTGATTGGGAAACAGTTTTAGAAAAAAAAGATTATGCGAGTCCAAAGAGCCGCAGAACTCTCTGCATAAGGTTCAGGTCTTCTTCGGTCTCGTCGTCCGGGACTTCCACTTCGGTTTTCTCAATTGCAGGTGTGTGCGTCACAAACTGGACCGAGCTCACCTGCGTGTTCTTTGCTGAGACGAAGGAGTGCGTGTTCCCGGTGCCTTCCCGTAAGGGATCGAGTACTTCATTGATCTTATCGGTGAGCTGTGTGTCAAGTCCCGTAGTATTGTCCCTGAGTTCTCCGGTTCCATCAGTCAGATTGACCATGCCCTCTTCGAGAGTATTTGTGCCTGATCTCAATTCATCAAGGCCGTATGCTAATACAGAGGCGCCCGTGAAGAGGTTGAGCGCTCCTGCATATAGCTTGGAAGCATTTGTGAAGGCATAATCAACGCCTGTCGTGTAAGCCATCAGACAGGCGTAGAGGGTTTGATATGAAGTAAGCTGCGTGAGAAGCTGGGTAAGTTGTTGCTTTTGAGAGAGATTGGTAGTTGAGGCGATAGCCCCATTCAATACTGTAGCATAATTGTCCTTCGATAATGTTGGAATACCTTTCCCGGAAAGTTCTGAATTTTCCGTGGTGATCAGACCGTCAAAAATCTGATCAGCACCGCCGGTCAGGACGGCATTCTGCCCGGCGAGTGACGCAAGACCAGAAGATAATGCACTTGTGCCGGAAACCATGCTGATCGCACCAAACTTAACCTGATATCCTCCGGCAGATGCATCAGCAACTCCTTGTGAGAAATTATCCATCCCGTCGCGAAGCTCCCATGCACCGTCATCAAGTTCTACAATTCCGTCACTCAGTTCCACCAGGTCGTCTTCCATTTCAGTCGTGTCAACATCAACATTAAGTGAAAGACGGACACCATTCAGGGATATCGCATCCATCTCGAAGTCGACCACAGAGGAAGTGATGACGACATCCGCACCCTGATTCGGGAGGATCGTGTAAGAGAGCTGTTTGCTGCTTCCAACATTTGCCACTGTTGCATCGGATGTCGTAATATTACTGCATTTGTTCGCATCCATGGTGATCGTCATCATGAGGGCATATTTTTCATAGAAGTCCAGTGTATCGGACGGCTCTCTGGTGATGACGATATGCATCTCAAGATTGCCGCTTTTGCCTGCAATTTCTTCAGCAGAATAGGGAACACCGTCCATGAAATAGGTTATCTTGACATTCCATGGAACAGATGCAGCGCCAAGATCTCCTTCATAGTAGAGTTTACCTGCCGATGTATCAATAGTGATCTCATCATCATTGACATTGATCTGGTCGGTCTTGACCATGTTCCTGACCGAAGAATACGAACCGTAATCAGTGATACGGCCGCCTGTCTGCATATCGAAGATGTTTACCGCATATACATGGTCGACTGACCCGTCACCATTCAGATTAACATAGATGACTTCTTCTTTTTGTGTTCCGGCCGCAGCGGCAGGAACGATGAATAATGTGATTATTATCAGGGTTATAAGAATTTTTACAGATGATTTCATGTTTATACTCCTTTATTATCAGATACAAACTGCATATTCAGAGACGTTTTCTGGATGATTTTATCAAAAATCAGGAAGAGCGCCGGCAGGACGAACAATACCGCGAGGATAGAGAGGATAGATCCTCTGCCAACAAGCATACCCACTTCACTTAGGAGGGCATTCGATGAGAAGATCCACAAAGCAAGACCTGCGATCAAGAGAATGCATGCAGATACCAGAACGGAAAACGCCACCTAAAGAGGGGGCCTCATGCCAGAGTATATATCGGATCTGGTAAGACATTTGTATATACATATGTCTAATAACGTAGCCATTCAAAGTGAGATCACAAAAAAGATCCTTGCAGCCTCCTTAAAAAAACTGATGGCGGAAAAACCTCTGCACAAGATCACCGTGCAGGAGATCGTGGCAAAATGCGGGATGCACCGGCAGACATTTTATTATCATTTCGAGGATGTCCATGACCTTGTACGATGGATGTATGAGGAGGAGGCGTTTGAACTCCTTATGAATAACGAGGAGATCTTTCGCTGGCAGGATAAGATATTACAGTTGTTCAGCTATATTTCTGCGAACCGGGAGATGTGCAGGTGCACCCTCAATTCGCTGAGCCGTGAAACCCTGAAAGATTTTTTTAAAGCGGATCTAGAGAGGGTCGTCCGGGATGTAGTTGTGACCTACGGACGCAATCTTCCAAGTTCGGAAGGATATGTCGAGTATCTGACGCATTTCTATACGGTAGCTTTTGCAGGTATAGTAGAGATCTGGATCCTTGGAGAGCTGGATCTTTCGCCGGAAATGATTGTTGCCTATATGGAAAAAACGGTCGTGGATCTACTGAACGGGGCACTGATGAGATATCAAAAAGAGGAGGGGTTGTGTGCCTGACGAGGGAAACTTCAGTCCCGGGTTGTTCACTATTTCAGCGAAAGCCTGCGGCTTTCTTAGCTGAGGACCCTCCTACGGAGGTCCCCGCTTTAGAAATTAAATGTCTTCTGCACGATCTTGATCGCACAGAAATCTCCGCACATCGTGCATGCGTCGGAGTCTGCCGGCATGCGGGAATTTCTGATACAGCGTGCCCTCTCCGGATTGATGGAGACGGCATACTGGCGTTCCCAGTCAAGATCCCGGCGTGCGTGCCCCATCTCAAGGTCGGCCTCACGGGTCTTCGGGAGTTTCACCATATCGCCGACATGGGCGGCAATACGTGAACTCATGACTCCCTCATAGACCTCTTCGGGGGTCGGAAGAGCGAGATGCTCGGCTGGGGTGACATAGCAGATGAAATCAGCGCCGGCGGCAGATGAAACGGAAGCTCCGATAGCAGCAACGCGGTCATCATATCCCGGAGCAATGTCCGTTACAAGCGGACCGAGCATATAGAACGGTTTGTTGTTGGTAACCCGTTTCTCGAGCTGGACGTTCGTTTTGATCTCATCGAGCGGGATGTGACCCGGACCTTCCATGATACACTGAACACCCGCCGCAGTCGCCTGATCAGCAAGTTCCGCATTAATCAAAAGTTCCTGGATGGCGGCACGATCCGTCGCGTCATGACAGGCACCCGCACGCATACCGTTTCCAAAAGAAAGCGTGACCTCGTGCTCTTTTAAGATCTCAACAAGGTAGTCGAATCTGCGGTAGAGAGGGTTTTCCATTTCGTTGTGCAGCATCCATGCCGTCATGAATGCCCCCCCGCGGGAGACAAGACCGCCGTGCCTGCCCTGATTTTTCAGTCTTTTCACAGTCTCGTAATTGATCCCTGTGTGGATCGCCATAAAATTCGTACCGAGTTTTGCCTGCTGCTCGGTGATCTTGAACAGATCGTCCTCATCCATGAAAACGACGCCGCCTTTTTTTCTGGCAGCTTCGATGAACGCCTGATAGAGTGGAACAGAGCCGACAGAAAGATTCGACTGCTCACAAACTCTCCGACGGATTTCTAACAAATCTCCGCCTGTCGAAAGTTCCATGAGAGTGTCTGCTCCGGCGAGTTCCGCCTGCCGGGCCTTTTCGAGCTCGACATCTACATCCACAAGATCGGAAGAGGTCCCGATCGATGCATTCACTTTCGTGCGAAGACCTGAGCCGATACCGCAGAGTTTCACTTTCCGGTAGGCAGTCATCGGAATGACGATATGGCCGCCGGCGATCCCCCGACGGATGAAATCCTCGGTCACTCCCTCGGATTTTGCCACGACCTTCATCTCTTCGGTGATGAGGCCTTTCTTTGCATCTTGAATGATGGTCATACCTATACGTCAGGAGGCGGGAGATTATAAAACTATTTTATTTACCATAAATAAAAACAAATTTATTTGTTGGTTTGACAAGTAAAATACCGTTTTATTGAGTTTTATCCCTGAAAATCCCATGTTCTTAACAAGTAAAGTTTGGTTTAGCGAGTAGTCTGATTGAGGGGTATGAAAGAAATATTGGGTAATTCCCGGAAGATCATCTGACAGGATAGGGAGCTCCGCAGAGATCTAAGAGTTTCGGATCGAGGAGTGGACCTGCAAAGTGGTTGATGAATATCCAAAAAAATGGGTTTATGGAGGGGATAGATTTTTGGATCACTCTGCAGATGTTCCGCCGAAGTTCCAGGAAAACATATTCCTAAAGAAGTTCATGATCTGATCCATAAATTGATTTGTGCTGCCGGAGACAGTGGTATTTCCTTGTCCCGGAGCAGGGATGGAGACCTCCTTATATGCTCCGTCCCGGTCTCTAATAGGCTGACCATCATAATAGACGCATGCCTCGGCACTGAGGTTTTGTCCCTATTCATAAAGCATGAGCTGGGTAAATGTAAATTCACGCGTTTGGGTGAGTAAACCGCTCGTGCCATAGGTTGAGTTCACGCCAATAAAACTGGTATTGATCCAATTGTGGAGGTAAAGACATACCTAATCGGTATCGGTATTTGTCCTGACGATGAATGTGTATCGATACGTTGACATCCCTTGGGTTGAGGCAGTATTTGAGGACACGTTTTCTCCAGTCACGATGAGTTCTAAAATCTGAGAATTCTTATATTAGTTCGTATTTTGATTTGAGGTGCCGGAAGCATTCGTTTGTACTGTTGTAGCACCATTCATTGCCTGAATCGAGAAACTCCGTTCCTGACAGGTCGTTCCCGCATCAGAATATGCACATATGGATAAAGCATACTCATGACCGGCGATGAAATTATCCGACGGGATAGAATAGGAAGTAGAGTTCTCGATTTCCATATTCGTGAAACACACCGTATTCATGGTCATATCCCATAATGTGACCCGGTATCCTGCAGCTCCCGGTGAAGCACCCCACTGTGCGGTCACGCCGTTATCGGCATTTACTACCCGGTTTTTATAAGGAGCTAAGATATCGAAAGATCCGGGACCCGCTGACTGGGTGGTAAAACTCATGACAGGGCCATATGCAGTGCCTTGTTCATTCACCGCATATGCTCAGTAATAATAGGTAATTCCCGCAGCAAGTCCGGAGACGGTGGTACTATATTTGCCGTACGAATGACCTTGGTATCCCTCAGACACGGTATATGCAAGGTCTGAAGCGGAGGTTCCATAGACAAATCCAACATCAGTTACGTCATACCCGCCGTTTTTCTGTAAGTTAGCTTGGAACGTACATGAACTCGTTGTGATCCCGTCACATGATAGTGTTGAGATAGTGGCGAGATCAGCGGAGACCCCCGCAGAGAAGAGCAGAAAAACCAGCGCAACTCCAAACAGAATCATATGTAATTTTCTCATGATACTTAGTTGAATACCATAATATAAAATATTGAGGGTATGTTACTCTTTTAAGATAAACCCGCCGAATGAAAAAAAAGAGATGAGATATTTTCTGTAGGATCTACTTTTCAAGACCGCTCGTGATCCTGCGTTCGAGGATGTACGGAAGAGCGATACCCATGACGATGATAATAACACCGACCCAGCGAAGAGCGGCGACCGGTTCGAGAATGATCACTGCAGCGGCAAGGACCTCGATAGGAAGTTCAGCTGAATTCAGAATAGTTGCCATACCGGTACTGACTTTCGGCGCTCCAACCGCAAGGAAGAAGATCGGAATCGCAATACCGAAGAGACCGAGCGGGATACTGTAGGCCAATGCATTCACATTCGTGATTCCTTCAATGACTGCGGCTCCTCCATAGATCGTTCCGACGAAAAGCAGAACAAAGGCCATACCGGCGGTAGCAATAAAGAAACTGCGGTTCATTGGTGGAAGTTCGGGACTGACACTTCCGCTCAGGTAAACGAACAAGGCGTAGAAGAATGCTGCAAGGAGACCGAGCACGATACCAGCCGGATTCATCTCTGCAAGTGAGAGATCTGAACCAATGATACCGCCTGCAAGAATCGTACCGACGACGATAACAACACAGGCAATGACTTGATTTCTCGACGGAAGTTTTCTTCTGGTGATCGACTCGATAACCACACCGATCCAGGAATACTGGAAGAGTAAAACAACGGCAAGAGAGATCGGCAGGTACTCAAGTGAAAGGAAGTAACATACCGTGACGAGAGCCATCACAATACCGGTGATGATGAGAGTTACAACACGCTTCCAGATCGGCAGAGTGCTGAGTGCATGTTTTGCCTGCTCTCTCTGATAGATAAACCAAACAAGAATTACAAGTACAAGAAGGATGATCCATCCGTAGACGAACTTACCGACCAGGATGACCGGTATCCCAAAACCGTTCATTACAGCGAGCGTTACGATGGTTGATAGGATTGCATACGAACAGGATGCTAAAAGCACCAGAAGCGAGAAAAAGACAACCGAGCTTGATAATTTTTTAAGATCCACAGAGTACTCCTGTCACTAAAATAGGCTGAAGAATCTATAATAAAGTATGTATTTCTTGAAATAAGTAAGAATTACTTTAGTAGTTGACAAGAACATCTGTGCAATATTGCTTTAATGGAGAACAACAATTATTGTGTCATGGACGAGGACGAAATCAGCATGCTGACCCAAGGAAATATGAATATTATGAATCCTTTTTCTAAAAAGAAGCTTGCCCTTGCCGGGAAGTATGCGAACCTCAAACCAGGAATGTCGGTTCTGGATGTGGGATGCGGCATTGAGTTGCAGAAATAGTCAACATCCCGCGCAAAAGAACTGCTCCGGGGAACCGGCATCTCAGTTATCGAAGGGGATGCTCGCTCATATGTTCCGGCCGAACCTTATTATACGGTCTGCGCCCTTGGCACATCATTTATTTTTGGCGGAGCGGAAAAGACCCTTGAGAATCTTGCCGGGTTTGTAAAAGAAGGAGGCAGCCTTGTGATCGGAGACAGGTTCTGGAAGAAGGAGTCCGTGCCGCCCGATTTTGCGAGAGAGTGGAGAGATGTCCCGACATCCTTAGAACTGGTTTCAACGGCACGATATCTTGGACTCACGCTTGCCGGTATGCTAAGTGCCTCGGATGAGGAATGGGACCAATATGAATCTGCGGTCTGGAAAAATGCAGTCTCTGAAAATTTATATGATTATCTTGAGCAGATCCAGGATGAATACCTTACCTATGGGCGGGAATATATGGCCTGGGGCTGCTTTGTGTTCCAGAGCTAGATAATCTTTTTTTTCAGCATCACAAAAAGCAGGAGCGACGACAAACCAAGTGAACCAAATACGATGGCTATGAAGGCAAGCGGATAATCGCTCAAAGGTATACTGACATTCATACCGAAAAATCCTGCGACAACCATGAGGATGATCATGATTGCCGCAAAACAGGTGAAGAGTTTCATGATCCAGTTTACATTGTTGTTGATGATCGAGGCAAACGCCGCCATCGTACTTGAAATGGTCTCGGAAAATGTCTGTGCCATATCGAGAGCCTGATGGTTTTCGATGATGACATCTTCGAGAAGATCGCGGTCTTCTTCCGTCAAAGTTCCCGTTGCGGTTTGCGACTTGGATAGTTTTTCCAATACAGAATCATTTCCCTTCAGTGAGTTGATGATGTATACAAGGGATTTCGAGAGGGTGAGCATATGAAAGAGTTCCTCATTTTTTGTGGATTTTCTGAGGGTTTTTTCTATTTCATTGGTGCGTTTATCGATGAGACGGAGATTCTATACAAATAAACCGGCGTTTTTGTAAAGAAACAGCAGGATGAAAACCGCATGGTTTTCTGTAGAAAAATTTTTGATTTTTCCAAGAGCAAAGAGATCAAGAATTGGATTTTGCCGCAGGGAAACGCTGATGATCACCTCGGGGAGGAGAATAAAACCTGCAGGGATCGTCATATATGACTCGATATCATCTTCAATTACCACATAGGGAGTATCGATAAGGATGAGAGAGGTCCCTTCGTCAGATTCTACACGAGGACGTTCTTCCTCATCCAGAAGGACCGTAAGCTCGGATTTTTCGATCGAGAGCCTGTCGCAGACAAACGATAATTCATCGTCAGTCGGCTGGATCATACGTACCAAGCAACCTTTGCTGATAGTGTCCTGCAAAACAGGGATCTTTGCCGCATTGACCGAAGAGTAGATTTGAATCATGATTCCTTACTGATTCATAAGGGGATAAACATGATAATGATTCCTGAAAATAGGAGGGATGGGCTCATGAAGGACCAAACCAATAGGGTACTGTCAGAATGAACCATCCTTAGGGTGTGTTTACAATTACTACATACAACGCGAGACTATATATACCCCTGACCGCGCGGTGCGATAATGCCTAGGAGTTTGGAAAAAATGCCGCTCTCACTCAGAGAGATAGGCTCCCATTTTTTCAATTTTTTTCGTATTTGAGCACCCCGGGTCGGACAAGATCAGTCTGAAAACATACGCTGAAGATACTCGAACGCGGCGATGACTTCGGTGTATTCTCTTCGCATTCGCGGATTTGTATCCGGATGATATTTGTCGCGAAGATTTCGGAATGCAAGCGACGTTGTGGAAAAATCCGCATCGATTGGGAGTCCGAGGATCCCGTATGCCCGTTCCTTTGTCATTTCTTCGATCATTACATCTACTCTGTTGATTCAGATTACATAAATATTATGGGAACTCAACTAATATCTTGCATTTAATGAGATTTTCTTAACCCTTGGTGTGGAGGGAAAATCCAACGTAGGAGTGTATCTTGTGGTAGACTGGAATTTAATTGGAATCATTGCCGCATTTATTATATATTTCGGCATTATGATCTACATAGGCTTCTTCTATATGAAGAAGAACAAGACCGTTAGCGACTTCATTCTTGGAGGTAGAGGCCTTCACCGCTGGGTTACGGCGCTTTCGGCCGAAGCATCGGATATGAGCGGTTGGCTGCTTTTGGGTCTGCCGGGTCTTGCTTATGTATCGGGTCTTTCTTCCGCAGGATGGACCGCGATCGGCCTCGCAATCGGTACGTATCTAAACTGGAAACTCGTGGCAAAACGTCTGAGAGTTTACACCCACAAAGCAAAAGATTCACTCACTCTTCCCGAGTTTTTTGTAAATAGATTCGGCGACAAAAAAGCATATCTTTCTGCACTCTCTTCGGTTTTTATTATCATCTTCTTTGTTGTATATACCGCTGCACAGTTCGTTGCAGGAGGAAAACTCTTCAACTCCATCTTTGGTATGGACTACACGGCGGCAATGCTTATTTGTGCCGCAATCGTCGTCTGTTATACGTTCACCGGAGGATTTAGAGCAGTATGTCTGACGGATTCCATTCAGGGAATGCTGATGGTCTTCGCACTGGTCCTTGTACCGATTTTCGCACTGTTTATGTTATTCGGTTCAGGTACTGATGCGATCGCAACCATGAACCCTGACATGCTTTCACTCTTCAAAGACCCGTCAACCGGAGAATTCATCTCAGTCTTTGTTATCGTATCGGGTCTTGCCTGGGCGTTCGGCTACTTTGGTCAGCCGCATATCCTTCCAAGATTCATGGCGATCGAAAAACCCGAGGAGATCCCGCAGGCACGAAAATTCGCTATGGTCTGGGTCATTATCTCCTTGTTTTCCGCAATCTTCATCGGTCTGTTAGGCCAGATCTTCTTCAGTACACCTCTCGCAAGCCCCGAGACGGTGTTCATTGAGATGAGTAAAGCGACCCTCGTCAGTTTCCTTGCAGGAATTGTCTACTGCGGTATCCTTGGTGCGATCATGAGTACTGCATCAAGTCAGATGCTTGTGGCATCCTCGGCAATTTCCCAGGATCTGTACAAGACGTTCTTTAACAAGAAAGCATCCCAGAAATCTTTGATCTGGATCTCACGCATAACCGTTCTTATCGTTGCATTGATTGCGATCAGTCTCTCGCTTGATATGACAAGCTCCGTCTTTGGTATCGTTTCATTTGCCTGGGCAGGTTTTGGAGCAACATTCGGCTCAGTTATTCTGGTCGGACTGTTCAGGAAGAGAATGAACTGGCAGGGAGCTCTCGCAGGTATACTTGCAGGAGGAATCACCGCATTCCTCTGGTATATGTTACTTGCAACTTCCACAGGAATCTACGAGATGATCCCGGGCGTTCTCGTGAGTCTTTTAGCCATCTATGTGGTTACAAAGATCACGGCACCCCCCACAAAAGAAGTTGCCGATGTCTTTGACGCATATATTGAAGAGATCGGTGATGTGAAGACCTAACTTCTCTTTTTTTAATTTAGCTTTTCTGAGTACTCTTTTCTGCATACCCGGAGCATACAATTTTATCATTCATGAAAGAGAAGCATACTATAACTATGATCAAGGTTGCAGTCAATGGATATGGAACGATCGGAAAACGCGTCGCCGACGCAGTTTCCTGTCAGCCGGATATGGAGATAATCGGCGTTTCCAAAACCAAACCCGGGGCAGAAGCATACGTTGCCAAGGAGAGAGGATATCCCCTCTACATCGCAGATATCAGCAAAAAAGATGCTTTTGCGAGAGCAGGAATACAGGTCGCCGGCTCGGTTGAAGAGATGATCCAGAAGGCGGATATCGTGGTCGATGCAACACCCGGAGGAGTCGGTGCAGGAAACAAAGCCCTCTATGAAAAATATCAGAAGAAAGCCGTCTGGGAAGGGGGAGAGGAACATGAACTCGCCGGATTTTCCTTCAACTCATCCTGCAATTATGATCAGGCGATCGGCAGACAGTATGCACGGGTCGTTTCCTGTAATACCACCGGTCTTTGCCGGATCATCAAACTTATAGACTCGGTCTTTGGTGTGAAAAAAGTCCGGGCAACCATGGTTCGCCGCGGCGGAGACCCGGGGAACATAAAACGCGGACCGATCGATGCGATCGTCTTGAATCCAGTCACCATCCCGTCCCATCACGGTCCTGACGTCCAGAGTGTTCTGCCCAATATCAATATCATCACCTCCGCAATGATCGTTCCAACGACCCTCATGCATATGCATTTCATCAATATGGAGCTGAAAAACTCGGCAACCAAAGAACAGGTCATCGAGCTGATCAAAGCCCACTCCCGTCTCGGTCTTATCGAGAAGAGCACGGGTATCACGAGCACGGCAGAACTCAAGGAGTTTACCTCCGATCTGCTCCGCCCAAGGGGGGACCTTTGGGAAAACGGGATCTTTGCCGAGTCCCTCTCAGTTCTTGATGAAGGGACCGACCTCTATCTGTTCCAGGCGATCCATCAGGAAGCGGATGTCGTTGTGGAAACCGTGGATTGTATTCGGGCAATGGCAGGAAACGTTAAGACGGCGATGGAATCGATCGCGATCACGAACAAAGCAGTTGGTCTTACTACCATCCGCTAACTTTTTCATGGATCTTCCAATACCCAGTCCGGATGGGACCTATCACGAATTCAACGGCGCCCCCATCTATGAAAAACAGTTCAAAACCGTCGGACCGTTCAGGTTCCCGGGTCTTGCCGCCGTATTCGATGATTCGGGAGCTTATCACATCGATTTTACCGGAAACCCGATCTATGAAGAACGGTATTCCTGGGTAGGGGATTATGCCGATGACTGTGCTGTGGTCAAAACAGCCGACGGAGAATATTTCCATATCAATGAGGAGGGAAAACGGATCGGTCACAATAACTATCTCTATGCAGAGGAGTTCCGTGAAGGAGCGGCGGTCATCTACCGGAAAAATTACGGAGCCACCCATATCACGACCGGAGGAGAGATGGTGTACGGGGACTGGTATTTCGATGCCCGGGGTTTCAAAAACGGCGAGGCACTCGTCCGAGACGAGGACGGGTGGCTCGTTATTGATCCGACCGGACAGGAGATCCGGAGGGACGACCCCCCGGATGATCCGTATCCGGTTACGGGGACGGTCAGATTCATCGGAGAGGAAAGCCCGATCCCCACCATTCTGAAAATGACCGAGTGGGATGCGGCAGTCGTTCTCGTCAGACATGCCGAGCGTGAACCGTTCACTAAAGGAGAGCCGGGTTCCCAGAAGAAACTCACGACCCGGGGCGAACGTGCCGCAGGGACCTTTGGCGAAAAACTTGGAGGCCGACCGGTCAAAGCGTACGCAAGCCCGATGTTCCGGTGCATGCACACTGCCGAACTGATCCTTGCAGGAACGGGAGAGCCGGACAATGTCTGTGGAAATACGTGTCTGGGTGATCCGGGGGCATATGTTTTTGATGATGAGCTGACCCGCGGCTTGTATGTGAAAAATCCAACCAAGACGATCACCTTTGAGTATATCCGTACCGGCACGCTGCTCGGCCATTATCCAATCAAGGAAGGAACGGAAAAGCTTCTCGCCTTCCTGAAAAGTACAGCATTTCAGGACGGGATCTCGGTCTGTGTGACCCATGATGTGTTTCTGGCAGCATTCGTTTCGACGCTGACCGACTATGATTTCACGGATGATTGGGTAGGATTTCTGGACGGCTGTATTTTATTTAGGAAAAAAGAAACATGGTACCTCTGGTGGAGAGATAAGGAGACAAAATTATGAAGTTTATTTGCCCATTAATCGTCGTTGAGGAGATCGAAGCATCAAAGAAATTCTATACCGGGATCCTTGGTCAGGAGATAACCATGGATTTCGGCGCAAACGTGACGTTTGCCGAATCGTTTGCCATTCAGTCAAAGAGTTTCTGGACAGGGTTTATCAATAAACCTGATTCAGAGATACGATCTCAGGGAAACGATGCCGAACTCTACTTCGAGGAGGAGGAGTACGATGCTTTTGTGGAACGTCTCAAAACGTATGAGGTGAATTACGTCCATCAGGCGATCGAACATGCCTGGGGTCAGAGAGTTGTCAGATTCTATGATCCGGATATGCACATCATCGAGGTCGGCGAAAGCATGATGACCGTCTGCTGCAGGTCCCATGCACAGGGTATGACTGTTGAGGAGATCGCGGCGAGAACAATGTTCCTGGAAGAGGAATAACTCCGGGATTATAGGACGTGCCGCAGGTTCCATGTCCTTTTGGATGAAGGATTTACTGCACATCATCTCTATTTTTTAAAGACACGAGCATCAGAATTCCGTCTATCACCGCCCAGATGCCAAAAACGATGAGAATGCCCGGGTCAAATAATACCATCTGTCTTTTATCATTCAAATATCCGGTCTGTTTGGATCAGCATCTGAATACAACTGACATACACGCGCCCGGTTCCATCTACTGGTCGTTTCCAGCCAGATCACCGAGTGCGTAGCAGTATTCACTGCCGAGGAATCTACCCGGAGAATAATAGTTTCATCTGCCGTTTCACCGTCCTTCACGTGGATCAGCTCACCTTCGAGGGTGAGCGACATCCCTTCCGACAAAGGAACTGTTCTATTGAGAGTGACAATAATATCTTCTCCGGATGCCGTGATTTGTATGGCAATTCTTCCCTCAACACCGGGTGTTGCAACGTAAGTTGGAATCTGATTTGACCGGTCATCACGTCGCTGCACACTTACAAAACCCGTTGCATTATCCAGATCAAAGTACCAGTCAAGAGAAGGGGTGGTATATGACACTACTTCGGGAGGTGATGTCAAAAATCCAAAATCAAACATACCTGGCATGAAATCAGGAAGGCTATTATTTTCTGAGTAGTGCTCCGGTAAGATGCAGCCGGCACTAATGATCAACAGAAGTATGCATATGCATGCAGCAAGAATTTTTATACGCAATTTCATCATTTAAACCTCACATAGTAAACATTGATTTGTCTCCTCTTCCATTCAAAACGTCGAAGGGTCATCTTTTTTACATCCGAAAAGAAGTAGAAGTCCGCCGGCGATACCCCGAATAACCCAGACCGCAAAGCCCGTGTTTATAAGATCCGTTGAGATCCACCAGGGAACTGTTTGTACGGCTCCTTCGATCACGACATCATTCGCATCTCCCAAAACCGACATAATGATGTAACAGACGGAAAATACAAATCCCCAAACGGTAAATGCACAGGAGGTCCGTTTCATAACCTTTCCGTATCCTGAATGTGCCGATACTTTTTGAACCACGGATGTCATCATTGGAGAGGCGATCAGTATGAGGTAAATCAGTGTCAGCCAAACAGGCATCCAGAGTAAGACAGTGAGTTGTGCACCCCCTCCGGCAATAACTGATATGAGCCCTAATCCAATCTCGCCAATTAACAGTAATGCGGTAAATAATGCTAGGAACTCAAAGCGGGATTTGATTGATTCATCATTATTTCTGAAGCAGAGGATCGTTTCAATAAAGAGTATTACCGTCGATACGAACAGACATGCAGCTAGTATGGCTTCTATAAGTATATTTGAAAAATTCTAGGTAATAAACGCTCAAAAGATACATATCGGTAAAAAATAAATTGGGGAAAGTAATTTTATGTTTGGGTTCTGCATTGTGTTCATTTTTCATCACGTTCGTTAAGCATGCATACATCATCAACTGATTTTCGGCACAGCCAAATCATGCAGGCTCCAACCGCGAGACCGAAGAGGGCCCAGATAATGGAGAGGGTCAACATAAATACCTGGGATATATACCAGGGATAAGCGGGAGGCATTCCGGGGACAACAACATCATATGCATCTCCTGCTATGCCGCTAAACGTAGAATAGATCAGATAGAAGATGTTGAATACGGCAAACCCTTTCGAGACTCCCGATAGGATCGTCTGCGGTTTTCGTGCTTCGCAGAGTCTTGGGACAACAAGGGAGAAGAGAGGAGCAAGTATCAGAGCGAAATAGATGAAGGTGATCCAAATCAATGTTCGCAGGAGATTCGTCAGCATTGCCGGAGAAGTGAAGGCTCCCCCGAGGATATTTGTGATGCCCATTCCGATGTTGATGACGAGCAAAAGAACAAGGGCAATTAAAACGGCAGTGAATCGTGTCGTTCTTTCCTTACCGACAATTTTCTTATAGGTAATCTCCCCGATGAGGGCTCCGATCGGCAGGAGAGACATCAAACTCGCAAACAGTCCTTCGGTGACGGCGTTTGGCAAAGATATATTCCATGAGAAATATGCCGAAGAAATGCATAGCGGCACCAGATGGATGAGTTCCATGCAGACGACGCTTGTTTTTGTGTTTTTGGTATGTTCAGTCATGATCCCGGGTGGTTCGTATCATGTTCATTGTTAACCTCATGAGAAGATTCTTCCCTCCTGGTTAAGTAAGCAGTATAAAATGTAATTATGATCTTGAAGATGGTTAATATGATCCACAACTACACCTTCTTTTTCATCTATTATCAATACATTGAGCATAGAATCCAATGCTGGTTTTATTTGTTGAAATCTTGAGAACGTGAATTGGATACTAGGCTCAATGTATTCATAATGGGGAAAGAACAATATCTGATCGGATAGATAGTGTTAGAATAGACATCATTGATGGTTTGATTCTCTTATAGATTAATCCAATCAGGCAATTCACCATGACCAATAACCACATAAGATGCATCTCGTGTTTAATAATACTGATATTACTTTCTATTATTCCAACGATTCTGCTCAGAACCTATGATATGAATAATGGAGTCAGTATGTCGGTGGTTCTCCCGATGTATTTTGCAGGCCTGATTCTTGGAGGTATTGCTGCTGTTGTAATGCAATGGGTGGATAAAAAGTATCCTCATCCAAAACAGGTCAGCGTGGTCATGCACCCGGTTTTGAATAAAAATGCTGAGAGAGTAAAATGGGTGATCACCGGTATTCTTGTAGGAGTAGTAATTCTCTTTACATGGCTGATCATAGTGTATGTGCCTTCTGCAAAAATCGGATTTACGGCAGTTGCCTATATCTGCGGTTTATGTTTCGGTATCCTGATACTTCTTGCTTTCATGAAAAGTACCGCGGTCTACGAATATCTTTCAAACGTACGCAAATGATAGCGGGATGGACTGGTGTCGGCAGCCCGAATTTAGATCATTGCCATTTTTGATCTGCTGACATATGCGGATCATGACATGAGCTGGGCAACGAGAAGAACAACGCCGGAAGCAATCATATACAGAATAAATAGAATACAAACGGCAGATACGATACCTAATACAACACCTAATGCTATTTTCATAACATCTTTGGAATACTCTTTATCTTTCATTATTATATGTTCTCGTACATTTCATCAGATGCTGGTTTTTACAACCACCATTACTATACCTTCTCTTTCATCTATTATCAATACATTGAGCATAGATTCCAATACTGATTTTATCCCTTGAAATCTTGAGAACGTGAATTGGATACTAGGCTCAATGTTTTTATTACAATGAAACAACAAAACATACCAATGTATTAAGATACATGTTCTTTCGGCCGCATGCCGTGCAATACCTTTGCATACATATGATTTTCCTGAAAAATCTACAAAGTAATTGAGCATCTGTAAGAATCATGCAGTTATATACATAACAAATAACAACAATTCAATGCCGTTTAGAACCAAAATCCACTTTTTCCTATGTTTTGTGATCCTCTGCGTACTTGCAGGTGTATGTGGAACCGGGAGCGCTTTTGACCTATCTTATTCTTATCCCACCGCCGACGATGACTTGGTAATAGCCCCGGCAGATTATGAGATAATTCCTATCGATGACGAAATTGAGGGAGTAACTATTACCGGATGGCTGAACCTTGTTTACTGGAAAACCGTGCTCCCCCTCTATATCGGCTCATATTTTGATCTCTTTGAGTCAACGCCTCTTGGAAACATGACCAGAACAATGATGATTCCGCTTCTTACTACAATCTTTGGTATCTGCGGTACCTTCATCTTCTTCTGTCGCCGCAGATCTCCCGAGAAAAACCCGGAATCGACGCCGGCAAAGATCTTCACCTACATCCGGCAGCACAAATTCTGTTCACAAAAACAGATCGTCGACGGGGTAGACAGTTCCCGGGGGTCCGTTGCCTATCAGCTTCACCGGCTCCAAAATGAACAGAAGATATTTGCAGCCGAGGTGAACGGAAGAACGTATTATTCGGCACACCCGGTCGATCAGGAATCCTTAGAACCGGTCATATACGGCATTCTGGAAAATGAAACCACGGGTTTTATTTTCAAAACATTATATCAGCATCCAAACCTGAAACGCCACGAGATCTCCGGGATTGTCGGCAAATCTCCGGATACCGTGTATTTTCATTTGAAAAAATTCGACGACCGAATACTTACCGCGGTGAAAGAGGAAGGGATCTATTATTACTCGCTTAGCCCGGATGCCAGGGAAGTTTATTTCAGAATGGAGTTAGGAGGATTTGGCAGTGGTAAAGGTGTTGAAATAGAAACATGATCACACGCCTCTTTTCTGCGGATCATTAAATATTCCGGAACGATCATTATTTTCAAAAAACTCTTTTTCCTGTCCTTTTTTTCATTTATCTGCATAACTAAAAATATTTTTGTAGTTAACGCCGCATTTGTGATAGAATAACGGCAATAATCTAGTATGAAATACGCACCCTCGCTCCTGGACAAAATGATAGCGGGACTTCTCCTTCTCATCATCTCCCTTGCCCTGTCCGGTTCAAAAATCTGAAGACAGCACCCCTTCCAAAAACCACCCCTCTTTTTTACCTGTCTATATGTTAGATACTGACTCGAAATCTGTTCTGGCGTGGATTTTGATGTCCATCCTAACGCAATTTACCATTTCTTAAGTGCCTTTTCGACGTATGATCTTGTCCATTCTATTTTTGCACATGCCTTCTCATCAAGTTCCCTGCTCTCATCCTCTAATATATCCATACCAACACATAGGTCAGCCAGATGATCATCTTTAGTCTGTACATCATCCATCCTTTCGACTGCAAGATTCAGATAATCGAGATAATACAAACCATCATCACTTTTTAAAAGCCAAGGGTGGTTATTCCACAATCATATTATTTCATCACATAAGGGATAATTGGTATCTCCAAACTCGACATTACTGGTGTCAACAATTATTCTGGGATAGATTGCAAGTTCTTTTTCAATACTATCGACTCTGATTAGTGCTGGACCTATGAAAAAATCGATTTCATCCTGAATACTTTCTGAACGGTTGGCAGAAGGATTATGCTTATTGATGTAAAGATAGCCGGATGTTAAACAGCCGCGAATAAGCCAGCCATCGGGTGCAAGAGAATTTGTTTGAAATACTCCCGCAAAGAGACTGAGATATTTAAGTTTTTCTTTGAGGTCAGACTCCGTTTTTGGAACTTCAAAGACTGCTGCAACATTGTCAGAAAATACCTTAACATATGGTCTTTCAGCATTTGGATTATCCCTATCATAATTTCGTAGAAAGGAGGAAACAGTTGAAAGAGCACTTTTAAGACCAAATACCCATGGATTTATGGGGTTATCATCATGCAGGATTCTGCTTTTTGCTTCAAGAAAGTCTAGGTAGAGGAGAAGGTATTGTTTATAATAACCACATTCTGGTTTATCTGTTGATGGCATAGGTAATGGTAGTTATTATAGACATTGAGTGATATAATTTTTGGCTAGTACACAGACTCACGCTCACACATCCTTTATAGTATTTCACGGACAACATATCGGGATATGGACGCATACGAACTCGTCACCCGCAATACGGCTGAGATCGTCACCGAAGACGAACTCAGAGCTTTGTTGAACAAACCAACAAAACGGGTCTATACCGGTTATGAACCAAGCGGCGAGATTCACCTCGGTCACCTGGTGACCATCAATAAACTGATGGATATGAAAGCAGCAGGATTTGACGTCGTGGTGTTGATCGCAAACCTGCACGCCTATCTGAACAGAAAAGGAACCTTCGAACAGATCAAAGAGCTTTCCGACTACAACAAATCCTGTATCGAGGCAGTCGGTCTGAAAGGAGCGGATTTTGTTCTCGGAACCGATGTCCAGCTCACCCCGAAATACCAGACCGAAGTGCTGACCCTCTGTCAGCAGATCACTCTGAACCGTGCTACCCGCAGTATGGACGAAGTCGGTCGTGCAATGGACAACCCGATGGTTTCCCAGATGGTCTACCCGGTCATGCAGGTCGTCGACATCCCGACCTTGAACGTTGATGCAGCAGTCGGAGGGATCGACCAGAGAAAGATCCACATGCTCGCCCGCGAACACCTGCCGGCCCTCGGATACAAACCCCCGGTATGTATCCACACGCCGATCGTGAACGGTCTCGACGGTGAGAAAATGTCTTCCTCGAAAGGAAATGTGATCTCGGTCGCCGACTCCCCAGAAGATATCAAAAAGAAGATGAAGAAGGCATTCTGCCCGCTTGAGACCGAAGGGAACCCGATCCTGCAGATATTCCAGTACAACATCTTCCCGAGAATGGACACGATCGCGATCCGCAGACCGGAGAAGTTCGGTGGGGATCTTGAGTTCCACAACTATGCAGAACTTGAGACAGCCTATGCCGGCGGAAAGGTCCACCCGATGGATCTGAAAGCTGCATGCGGCGACTCCCTTGCGGAACTTCTCGCGGATGCTTACGCATACGTGCAGAGCTATAAAAACTAATTTTCCTATTTTATGCCGGTTGAGATACCCGACTATACGTTCACAGAAATAACGCCGATCCTCAAAGGCTGGTCCGATGATACAAAATATCGTGTCAAAACAGACGACGGCCGGAAAATTTTGCTTCGTTTGTCTGCCGCAGACAAATACGACCGCAAAAAAGAGGAGTTCGAGGCTCTCAAAACGATAGAATCGCAGGGAATCCCGGCACCAAAATCGATCGCATTTGGAAGATGCAGCGATACTACATCGTACATGCTTCTTACCTGGACGAAAGGCAAAGAGGCAGATGACGTTTTGCCTCTGCTTTCAAACGAGGAGCAGTATAGAGTGGGAGTGAAAGCCGGGATTTTGCAAAAATGGCTGAACGCGATCTCGGCGCCGGAGGATATGATACCATGGGATATACGGTTTGGAAAAAAACTTGATTGGAGAAACGAGCGGTATCTTGGCTGCGGTGTTCGTTTCGAGCATGACGATCTGATGCTTGCCTACATCGAAGAGCACAGGCATCTGATACAAAACCGGCCGCAGTCGTTTCAGCACGGGGATTTTCACTGCGGAAATATCATCATTGATGAGGAGAGGGACCCCTGTATAATCGATTTTAACCAGATCGACTACGGGGATCCCTGGGAAGAATTCAACCGGATCGTGTGGTGCGTAAAGAAGAGTATCTTTTTTGCGGCAGGACGGATCGACGGATATGTTGACGGATCCGTCCCGAAGGAATTCTGGGATCTGCTTCTGTTATACATAAGCAGCAATACGCTTGGCTCGATCCCCTGGTCGATACCTTTTGGGCAAAAAGAGGTCGAAACGGCAGTTGAAATGGCAAAAGATGTTCTTCTCTGGTATGATGATATGAAAAGTTCCATTCCTTCGTGGTATGTTGAGGCTGAAAAGAGATTAGAGTAAAGTAGAAGTTTCGAAAACCCAATACTACATCATCGAATGAAACTCACAGTACTCGTCGACAATAACACATTCATCGACAAATATTTTTACGGAGAGCCGGGTCTTTGCTTCTATATCGAGGACGGGACGGAGAGGATCCTGCTTGATACCGGCTACTCGAATCTTTTCATCAGGAATGCGAAAAAACTCGGGATCGATCTTTCAGCTCTGACGAAGGTCGTGATCTCCCACGGGCACGATGACCACACCGGCGGTCTGCCTTATCTGCTGGAGGAATTCGACACGTCAGCATTCGAAGTGATCGCTCATCCTGATACATTTGCCGAAAAACGCAGACGGGATCTGCTGACGGGGTCACCCGTTTCCGAAGAGACCATACGGGAAAAAACCCGTCTGCAGCTGTCGAAGGATCCGATCAAAATCAGCGAACATATAACCTTCCTTGGCGAGATCCCTATCACGCAGAAATTCGAACCGCGGCCGGAGATGGATACGCGAAAAACGCCTGAGGGATACGTCCCCGACTTTATCTTAGAGAACTCGGCTCTTGTCTTTGAAACGGATGCCGGCATCTATATTATTACGGGCTGTTCGCATGCCGGCATCTGTAATATCTGTGCGTATGCAAAAGAGCTGTTTAAGAAACCGATCCTTGGGATCATCGGCGGTTGGCATATGAAAAAGATGGATGAGCGTGCGGAGAAGACGATTGCCTATATGAAAAACGAGGGGATCTCGGAGATGTATCCCTGCCACTGTACCTCGTTTGCGGTGAAAGCAGCGGTCCATCAGGTGATTCCTGTTCATGAAGTAGGGGTCGGACTGAGGATCGAGTGGTGAGCCGATCTATCCCCGTGAAAAAAATAGTTTATGGACTCAGATTCTGGAACATGATCGCCATTCTGGTGACCAAAGCTGCGAGAATGGTGTAGCCGAAAATTACCTGAATAAAGATAATGAATACGAGGAAGAGCGAAAGGGTCGTTAGATCAATGCCCAATATGCCAAAGGGGACCAGGGTCGTCTGCATGTACGCTAACAGGATATCATTTCCCGAGGAGAGGATCGTTCCATGCAGGAGATCTGCATCACGAAGTGCGAGATAGAACATCGTGAAGACAAAATTCGAAACAAAAAAGGTAAACAGAATAGCACGAGTACTGCTGCCGTAATCGGAAATTTTCCAGAATATTTTCGCCGGTATCTCAAGCATTTTGTTATCTTTATACCAGTGTTCCCAGCGTATCTGCCGGATGTTTTTCTCCAGCTGCGTTTTGAGTTCCGGGTCGATGCGGGCTGATGAGAGGGACGTCCCGGTGAAATTAGTTTTAGTATCTATGGTGTTGTTGGTAAACAGGGTCTCCCCATTTACGACGGTTAAGATGAATTTTGCTCCCTCAAGATGGGCATAAGAGAAATCAGAGCCATCAAGATGGGTACCTGAAAAATAGGCACCTGAGAGATAGGCATCATCAAGAATTGTGTTGTTGAAATTTTTCTTTTTATAATCTGGTCGTACAAAATCAAAACCAAGATCAAGATCAATCAATACCCAAATATTTTTCTTATCATATTCTATTAAGGAAACAAACCTCTCCCATTCAGATCTCAGATATGCCTCATATGCCTGATTCCATTCTTTGATCCCATCATTTTTTGTTGCACACTCAATCAGAAAATCATAACTCAGCTTATCATACAGCTCCTTATTCCACCCTTTCGGTCCCTCTACCAGCATATCATAGAATAGTCCTTCCCTCATGATTATAATACCTCAAAATATCCGGGGCACATTTTTCTCATAACCCTGGGAAAAATTTCAAAAACCTGAATCTAAGCTCAAATATAGGTTATTTCCTATTCCCCATACAAATAACAGAGTTTTAGGAAAAATGTGCCCCCACATCAAAAACTCAGCAAATATACCTTTTTTCCAAATAAAACCCGCAAATCAACAGGATTTAGGGGGCACGTATATTTCCCGAATGTGCCCCAAACTCAAACAAAAATATCTGGGGGCACATCCCACGTGCCCCCGATTTTTCATCATTGTTCAAAAACCGTACTCAGTGAACGGAGTTCTCCTGAGACACATCCTCCTCCCCAAAATCTAATACCCTATAAATGAAATATATACCAGAACAGCACAGCTGAAACTTACATCAACCCCTATCATGTCCCCCGAAAAAAACCGCAAACCTAAAACTTGCTCACCGCCACGATCAGCATCTTCAGCAGATCACCACCAGGACCAGGACGGCAGGATCGAATACCTCGACCGTAAACTCTCCGAACTCGGCATCAGACTCAAAGACACCGACTCAAGAAAAGTCACCGGCGAAGTCTTTGACGAAGTCACTCTTTTAGCGCTCTACAAACTCGTAAAGAAAAATATCATCACATCCATGGGAGGATCCATATCCACCGGCAAGGAAGCCAACGTATTCCTTGCAGGAAAAACCGACGATGCAGGGGAAGAGATCTCTGCCGCCGTCAAAATCTATAGGATCAGAACAGGGAACTTCACCACGATGAGTGATTACATCATCGGTGATCCCCGGTTCTCCGGCATCCGCCGGACCCACAAAGACATCATCTTTGCCTGGACGAAAAAAGAGTACAGCAACCTATCGCGAACGAGGGAAGCCGGCATCCCCTGCCCGACCCCGTATGCATTCGACAGAAACATCCTCGTCATGGAATTTCTCGGGACCGGGAACATCCCCCACCCCCAGATGCGCCTCCGACTCCCGGGAACTCCCGAAGAAGGCTACGAGGAAACCATCGGACTCATCCGCGATCTCTATCAGAAAGCGCGTCTTGTTCACGGCGATCTGTCCGAGTACAACATCCTCACCGGACCTGACGGACTCATCTTAATTGATATGGCACAGGCTGTGATCCCCGAACACCCCCGGGCCTACAATTTCCTTTTCAGGGACATCAAAAACATCAACAGATTTTTTGGCACCAAATGTAAAACAACCGACGAACACAAACTCTTCAGAGACATCGTCGGAGAAGAATTTTTCGAGATATAAATCATGACACAAGAAGTAAAGATCCCCAACGACAGAATCGGCGCAATCATCGGAAAAGGCGGCGAGACCAGAAAATTTCTGGAAAAAATGCTCCATGTGACCCTGAAAATCGACAGCCAGTCCGGTCTTATTAAGATCATAAACAAAGAGGATTCCCTCTCAGAGATTCGTGCGATGGAAGTCATCAAAGCGATCGGACGAGGTTTCTCACCCGAGCGGGCAAAGAAACTGCTCGATGACGACGACATGATCCTGACTCTGATCGATATTTCAGATATCGCCGACACCCCCCAGAAACTTGCAAGGATCAGAGGAAGGATCATCGGACGTGAAGGAAAAGCACGGGAACAGATCGAAAACATGACCGGGGCACTCGTCTCCGTCTACGGGAAAACCGTCGGCATCATCGGCATGCCGGATCAGATGAACGATGCCCACACAGCGGTAACCATGCTCATAAACGGCTCGGATCACAGTACCGTCTTTAGCTTCCTGGATCGAAAAAAGAAGGAAGCAAAGTTGGATGTACTTAACTACTACTACTAAGGGCGTACTTAAGTAACAATCATTAAATATCATGAGTAATTCTGCAGAGTTCCACTGGAAACAAAGGGGTCTAAATAAATCCGGACTCGTTTCATGAAAATAAACGAGATGCCGATCCCAAATCACCTGCGCGAGGCGTATCTGAAAAATGGGATCGAGGAACTCTATCCCCCCCAGGCCGAGTGTGTAAATGCGGGTTTATTAGACCGGAAAAATATTTTAGCCGCCATTCCTACGGCTTCCGGAAAAACACTCATCGCAGAGATGGCGATGCAGAAGGAGATTTCCGAGGGAGGAAAGTGTCTCTACATTGTCCCCCTCAAAGCCCTTGCTTCGGAAAAATACGAGGACTTCAGCGGCAAATCCGTGAAGGTCGGGATCGCGACCGGGGACCCGGACCAGCGCGACGAGTACCTTGGCCGGTACGACATCATCGTGGCAACATCCGAGAAGACCGATTCACTCATCAGGAACAAAGCCGGGTGGCTGAAAAACATCTCTCTTCTCGTCGTTGACGAAATCCACCTGATAGGTGACGATTCCCGCGGCGGGACCCTGGAGATGGTGATCGCGCAGCTCAGATTCCAGAACCCGGATATGCAGATCATCGGCTTGTCCGCCACAATGGGAAATCCGGAAAGCCTCGCAAAATGGCTGAATGCCGCACTTATCACGAGCGAATGGCGGCCGGTCGATCTCCGGGAGGGGGTCTATTATAATGGAGCGATCCATTTTCACGGAGCGGAACGGCTGCTTGAGACCCCGAAAAAGGACGACGACCTGAATCTTCTTCTGGATACGATAAATGAAGGCGGGCAGTGTCTGGTGTTCGTCTCATCACGGCGTTCTGCCGAGGCATACGCCAAACGGGCAGCGATAACGCTGAAAAGATCCTCGGTCACACTCGATGAACTTTCAAAACGGATCGCCAAAGCCGACACGACCGCGTCCGGAAAAAATCTTGCCGCAGCCGTAAAATCCGGAGCAGCGTTTCACCATGCAGGCCTCCCCCGTGAAGCGAGAGGGGCAGTCGAAGAAGGATTTAGAAACGGAGACATCCTCTGCATCTCATCGACCCCGACGCTTGCCGCAGGACTGAACCTGCCTGCACGAAGGGTGATCATCCGGGATTATCAGAGGTATGAGCGGGGAGTCGGCATGAATCCGATCCCCGTCCTTGAGTACCGTCAGATGGCGGGACGGGCCGGCAGACCAAGACTCGATCCGTATGGCGAGGCAGTTCTCATCGCCAAAGAAAAACACGACGTTGACCGGCTGTTCGAAGAGTTCATCGATGCCCCGGCAGAGGACATCTCTTCCCAGTGCCAGAAAGAGAACGAACTCAGAAGCCATCTCCTTGCACTTATCACCTCGGGTTTTGCACAAACAGGTGATGAAGTCAGGGGATTCATGGAAAAATCCTTCTACGCAAGCCAGAAATCCGTCCACCGGCGTCTCGATAAAAACATCGAGAAGACGCTTGCATATCTGGAGAAGTCCGGGATGATCGAGAAGGAGGGAGACGGGATCCACGGGACCTTGTTCGGGGCACTGACGTCCCGGCTCTACCTCGATCCCGAATCTGCCATGATGATAAAGGACGGTCTTGCAGGAAAAGAGTTCACGGCATTTGGGATGCTGCATCTCCTCTGCATGACGCCGGATATGTTCAGATTCTATCTTAAGGCTTCGGATGAAAAGTTCGTTGATAAGATCCTCACGGAACGAGGGGATGAGTTCCTGCTCGAAGATATTTCCGAGGAATTTTTTGCAGCGATAAAGACAGCTCTCGTTGCCGAGGAGTGGATATCTGAGATCAGCGAAGATTCCATCTGCGAGCGGTTCGGCGTAGGCGCCGGAGATATCCATGCAGTGGTTGAAAATCTCAGATGGCTCATGCATGCGGCAGGCAGGATCTGTCATGAGTTCACCTCCGGCTGTGATAACGAGATGCGGGATCTCGAACTCAGAGTAAGCCACGGGGTAAAAGAAGAGCTGCTCCCCTTGATCTCGCTCAAAGGCATCGGGCGTGTTCGAGCCCGCAGACTCTTTGACCAGGGAATAACCGGTCCAAAGGATCTCCTTGCTGCAGAAGAGCATGATGTCATCTCGATTCTGGGTGCGACGATCGCGAAAAACGTTCTCGAACAAGCCGACCGCAAATCCGCAAAAAAGATCCGGCCGGATGCTGAAAGAGAAGAGATCGAAGAGATACCGATCGAGAAAAAACCGCAGGCAACCCTGTTTGATTTTGGAGAGTGAAAATGACGATGGAAATTTTTTCAGGAAAACTGGATGTTGAGGATGTCGCGAGCACGCTGAAAAAGATAAACAGCATTGGCAAAGACACAGGATCCGTGATCGTTCTTTTTGACGCAGCAAAGATCGCCGGAAAACCTCACATAGAATCGGCGGTCATGCATGCAAAGCGGTCCTTTTCCGATGGAAAAAATATTGCCCGCACTCTTTCGATGGAGATCCTGGTGTATGCTTCAGGACAGAGACAGTGTTCTCTTACACCGAGATTTGGTCTGCAGAAGGGACAAAATCTGGTCTATGTTCTGATTCTTGACGGCGATGTGGAGAGAGCAAAAGAAGAAGTCCAGGGACTCATCGAGGAGTCAGATGAAGTGACTGCAAACAGAGAGACACTGAAAAAGGAGTTCGACATCTCCGATGAAGAGCTTGGCGTCGTCGGAGAGGACCGGATCGGGGAGCTTGTGCTAGAACGGGTCGCCATGCTTGATGCATGGAGATGACCATCCAAACGAAACAATTAATTCAGAATAGAGTGTATTTCCATACAACCGATGAAAATACACTATAAAATACTCTTTTCTCTAATTATTCTTCTAATACTTGCGGCAGGCATCGGTCTGATCATTCATCAAACCACGTATCCTTCGATCCCGGTGAATGAATCCGACACCTCAACGACCGTTGTTCACATTGAATTCCCCTTCATGGATGATGTGGTGGTGGGTGATATCACCCTCCGGCTCGCTCCCTACTACGGCGCAAAACAGGAGGGAGCAAAAGCAACACCGGTGTTTGGATGTTCGCCGGAGAAGTATTACTCCGCAATCGCATATGACCCGGCACAGGATCAGATGTACGAAAAACTTTTCGGAGTCTTCGATGCCTATGCAAAAGAGCATGCGCTGACAAGCAATGAATACATTGAACTGCTGACCACCTATGTGCAGAACATTCCCTACAAAACGGTCGGGGCCGAGGTAAATTTCCTGATCGAGACGGTGATCGAAAACAGGGGGGACTGTGATGATAAAAGTATTCTTCTCACAGATCTTCTCGCAAAATCCGGATATGCGGCAGGAGTGGTGGTTTTGAGTGAAGAAAACCATATGATGGCCGCGATCAAAGAGGCAGATGAGAACGGAAATGTGATCAGCCAGTACATTTTGATCGAAACAACCAGTTACGCATACATCGGTGAGAATTCTGCTCTTATCAGAAGCAGAAACAGAACACGCATAAGAGAAGAGTCGGTCATTCTTGTTGGAGGAGGGACGGTCGCCTACACGGTGTCCTGGCAGATCGACGCGATCCTGGAGCAGCGGGATCAAATCGTTCTTACGATCGACTCGCTGAGTCAGGAGATGAGAGTGCTGAAAAATGAGATAATGAGTCAGGAGACCCAGCTCAGCCAGGCATATGATTCGGCGGTATACGAAAAATATGAAACAAACCTCACCAGCTATAACGAGTACATGGCAACCTGCTATGCATACATCGATGAACTGGAGATAATCAACACCGGATCCTACAGCAGGGAGGAAACCTATCAGATGGTTGCTTCCATGATGTGATCATCCATGACATATCCTTCCCCGATTTCTGTCACGGCGTCACGGATTTTGATGAATCCCAGATGTTCATACACGGCAATGGAGGTGTGATTTCCTTTGTTCACCGTCAGCCAGATTTTTTTGAGAGTTGCAACCGTCTGCGAGGTGAAATGCCTGCCGCGGTAGGATTTTTCCACATAGATTTTTGAAAGAAAATGGGATTTTTCCATCGGTTGTGAAAGGATGGCCGTATATCCAATAGAAATACCGCCGCACTGCATCAGATAATATCTGTACCCCTGCTGGATCTACTCGGTGATCGCAGGGACTGACTGGAATTTTTCTATCATATAGGCAACCTGTGCCGAACTGATCAGCGAGGTATAATGTTTAGTCCAGACGCTCTCTGCAAGGTCAGCAGCTTCCTGAATTTGTTCAGCGGTTTTGACTGGTGTAAGCAGGAGAGGTGGGTCATTGGTTTGCATGGGTCAGAATGTGGATAATTTCCGGGACGATGATCTCTTCAGCTGCAAGTTTGACCGCTTTGGGTGATCCTGGGATGCAGAAGATTACACGGCCCTTGTTTATGCCTGCTGTGGCACGGGAAAGAATAACAGAGTTTCCAACCTGCGCATAACTTTTCTGACGGAAGAGTTCACCGAATCCGTCCATCGTTTTTATGAAGAGGGGGGAAACAGCTTCGATCGTGCAGTCATCATGCGTAAGACCTGTACCTCCATTCACAACGATACAGTTGGCAGAATCGAGTGCCTCCATAATAGCTGATCTGATCTCGGTAATATCATCTTTAACGATTTTCAGTGAGATAACAGGGATTCCTGCTTTTTCAAACGTTTCCTGGATAATCTTTCCTGAAAGATTAGTTTTTTCTGTGCGGGTTGTTGAGACAGTGATCACAACTGCCTTAACTGAAATATCTTCCCGGTGTTTCCTTGACATAAAAGAAATGTGTGAGTTCAAAGATAATAGGTTATTCTCTTTCTTTGTCAATAATTTTCATGAGAGAAAAGTAATTGGATTAAATAAGATATTACAGGTATTTTTTATTGTTTACAGAATATTTACAAAAGAAGTCCCTCACCCCTTTGTTGCGAGTGGAAATATTATTTTTGTATTGCTGAAAAACACGTTTTTCATTTATGTATTTTTGTAATCATAAGTAGTTTCATTTTTATCTATATAAAGATTTTTCTTTTGTTAATATAGAAAAAGAAAAATCAAAAGGTATATACGTGAAAACAAAATTTTGACCTCTCATAATCCTAAAGTGTATAAAGTATTTAAAGAAAAGTAAATAAATGCAAACCGCCCATCTCTCCTACTTCAACAATTTCCACTCGTAATAAAGGGGTGGGGACATCAATACGGTCGTACATTTGTCAAATTGAACATCTACCATCGAAACTACAGGTTATCTCAATATCTCCATTTGAAATCATCCATCCCCTCCACTCGCAGTAGTGGTACATTATCAGGAAAAAAAACATAATACATCTATAAGGAAATAATTACGATGGATGGCGAACCCTACAAATCTACTAGTCTCTTCAAAAAATATATCAGTCCTAATAAAATTTTTCAGAACCGTGAGGTTTTAAGACATAGTTACAGTCCAAAAGAACTTCCTCACCGGACGAATCAGATTGATTCCATTGCCGAGATCCTTGCCCCCGCTCTTCAGGGAGCCACTCCTTCGAACATTCTTATCTATGGAAAAACCGGAACAGGCAAGACCGCTACGGTTAAGTTCGTCGGGGCCGAGCTCGAAAACGAGAGTTCGGAGTTTTCACCATGCAGACTTGTCTATCTCAACTGTGAAACCATCGACACCCAGTATCGGGTACTTGCCCAGATTGCGAATCATGTCAGCGGTCATGATTTGAAAGTAAGTGATCGGGTCAAAAACACCATTCCGGCAACCGGATGGCATACCGATCAGGTGTACTCGGAACTCAAAAATGTTCTCGAGCAGGCCGGCGGTCTTCAGATCATCGTGCTGGACGAGATCGATAAACTCGTGAAAAAAAGCGGTGACGATACCCTCTACAATCTAACGCGCATCAACAGTGACCTGTTTTCGTCGCGTGTATGCATCATCGGCATCTCAAACGACCTCACCTTCAAGGATTTTCTTGATTCGCGTGTTCTCTCCTCGCTCTCGGAAGAAGAGTTGGTCTTCCCCCCGTACAACGCAGATCATCTTCGTGACATCCTTCACCAACGTGCCGAGATGGCCTTCTTCGCGGATGTTGTTTCCGATGAAGTGATCGGCCTTTGCGCAGCACGCGCAGCTCAGGAGCATGGTGATGCACGCCGGGCTCTTGATCTGCTCCGGGTCTCCGGCGAACTTGCCGAACGTGAAGGCGCCGAGCAGGTCATGGTAAAGCATGTCAACGGGGCCCAGGAAAACATCGAAACTGATACGATGAGTGAATGCGTCAAAACACTTCCTGCACAGAGCAAGATCGTATTGTGTTCTATGCTTCTCATGGCAGCCTCCAGTCAGAAGGTGTTCACAAGCGGTTCGGTCATCAATGTGTACCGTGAAGTTGCTTCGGAGCTTGACACCGAGGCGTTAAGTCACCGACGCGTCTCCGATCTTATCAACGAACTCAACATGCTCGGGATCATTACGACCCGTGTTGTTTCTCACGGTCGGCACGGCCGGACGACGGAAATTTATTTTAAGAGTCCGACCAATGAGATACGTAATGTGATCATGAATGATTCACGGTTTCAGGAATGCAGCATTCTGCATCCTCTAGTAAAAAGTCGTGAAAAAGGTGAGTAAACATGGATGAAAAAGACACCATAATCCTAAAGGAACTCAGGAAGAACAGCAGGATCCCAGTACGCGATCTTGCTGTCATGCTGGAGTTGACCGAGAGCGATGTGACTAAAAGGATTACCAGTCTCAGGCAGGCAGGTATTCTCCGCCGGTGTACGGCAGTCATCGACTACTCGGCATTAGGTGTCGATGATGTTTCGGTCATTCTTTCTCTCAAAGTAACACCGGAAAAAGGTCTGGGATATGATGGTATTGCAGAGAAGCTTGCCCATTTCCCTCAGGTCGAGAGTATCAAACTCCTTACCGGCAGTTACGATTTCCAGGTCACCATCACCGGACAGTCTATGGCAGAGATCTCCCGGTTCGTTGCCGAACAGATCGCATCTATCGACGGGGTCAGGGAAACGATGACCCAGATCGTGATGCGGACCTATAAAGAACAGGGTGTAGAAATGGCTCGTCCGGGAAGCAGGGACAGGCAGTTGATTACGTTCTAAGACGGGTCTATCATGCGAAATTTTGTATCAAAAATAGCTGCTGAGATCCCTCCCTCAGGTATCAGAAAGTTCTTCGACCTCGTCCTCACGATGGATAACGATCAGGTTATCAGTCTGGGTGTCGGGGAACCGGACTTTGATACTCCATGGAACGTATCAAAAGCTGCTATCACATCTATAGAGAAAGGCATGACCATGTATACCTCGAATCGTGGTCTGCCTGATCTCTGTTCAGCTCTTTCCAAGGATCTGGAAAAAAGGTATCATACCCCGTACTCGCCAAATGAAATCATCGTAACGACCGGTGTATCAGAAGGTTTTGATATTGCAGTCAGGGCTGTCGTGAATCCCGGTGATGAGGTCATCGTTGTTGATCCGTGTTTTGTCTCATACAAATCCGAAGTATTGATGGCGGGAGGAAAACCCGTCTCTCTTCCCTGCGATGCGAAAGATCAGTTCAAAGTCACCCCTGATGCACTGATGGAAAAGATCACGCCGAACAGTAAAACGCTGATTATCAACTTCCCGAACAATCCGACCGGAGGTGTTATGGGCAAAGATGATCTGAAAGCAATCTCTGATATCATCCTCGATCATGATCTTCTGCTGATCTCGGATGAGGTCTATTCGGAATTGACCTATGAAGGCTCTCATGTATCAGCAGCATCGATCGAAGGTCTTTGGGACCGGACGATCACGCTGAATGGTTTTTCCAAGGCATATGCGATGACGGGATGGAGGCTTGGATATCTTTGCGCACCGAAGGAGATCTGTGATGCCGCACTCAAGATCCATCAGTATGTGATGATGTCGGCACCGACTGCCTCCCAGTTTGCTGCGATCGAAGCACTCAAACACGCCGAGGATTCAAAGAATGAGATGGTTGCAGAGTACAGGATCAGAAGAAACCTGTTCGTAAAAGGTCTCAACGATATCGGTCTCCCCTGTCATCTCCCCAAAGGAGCGTTTTATGCGTTCCCCTCGATCGAAGGTACCGGGCTTTCCGGCGAAGAGTTTGCCGAACGCCTCCTGACCGAGCAGCAGGTTGCCGTCGTTCCGGGCAGTGCATTTGGTGAAAGCGGTGTTGGTCACATCCGTACATGTTACGCGGTGGATCGTGCAAAACTTACCGAGGCTGTGCGCAGAATCGGTGTCTTTGTCGAATCACTTTCGTGAAATATAATAACCCCTTTATTTCGAGTGGAAAGTTAATTTAACACGAATCATTTTTTATGGATAAACGCGAGATCGTCACTAGGTTTGCCGATGCCGGATTTCTGGTAAACCACCAGGTAGTCAATTATATCAGCGAATGCGGCGGATCGGGCGTTATCGAAGGCATCATCGCCTCCCTCCCACAGGGAGTAACGGTCGTCACGCCAAAGGAGGTGCCTGCATTGATCCCTCTCAGGAACGACAAACTCAATGTCGGCGTCAGCAGGACGCTTGAGATCCTGCTCGGACGGGCGGGGAGTTCGGTCCCTCTTCCAGATCCGGAATCCTCATATGCCATGTTTCGCGACCGGTATGATTCGCTGGCTGCCATGATGCGCGGACGGGTCGGTCCGATCCCGATCGAAGCTCTTGTCAGGACCGGTAATCGGTTTATGGATCAGCAGATCGGTCTCGTGGGTATGGTGAGTTCGATCTCGACCAGTGCCAAGGGTCATCGGATCGTTGAGGTGGAAGATTCGACTGGTACTATCAAGGTACTTTTCAATAAAAATCGAGATGGATTCGCCGAGGCCGAGTCGATTGTGCCGGATGAAGTCATTGGCGTCAAAGGTCAGCTCGCGAAGGATAGTATGGGAAAGACCCAGATGGTTTTTTCCGACACGCTGTTTAGGCCGGATATCCCGCTGACGAATACCGTCTCTCCGTCAAAGGAACCGGGTAAGGCTGTGTTTATCTCCGATATCCATGTGGGCAGTAATACATTTCTGCCTGATGCATGGGAAAAGTTCTCGGCATGGATGCAGACACGCGAAGATATAGGATATATGCTTATTGCCGGGGATGTGGTGGATGGTATTGGTATCTATCCGGATCAGGACAAGGAGTTGGATATCAAAACCATTTATGAACAGTATGACCATGTCGGCGAACTTATGGCTGCTCTGCCGGATAGACTGAAAATCGTGATTTCTCCCGGCAACCACGATGCGGTCAGGGGAGCTGAACCCCAACCCGCTCTTCCGGAAGAGTTTCGCGGGAATTTCCCGGCTAACGTCACCTTCGTTGAAAATCCTGCCCTCGTCAACATCCAGTCGGTCAACGTACTTATGTACCATGGAAGAAGCATTGACGATCTGATTAAGTTCATTCCGGGTGCAGCATATACGAAAGTCGGCGAGATTATGGAGGCCATGCTCAAACGCCGGCATTTGGGTCCGATCTACGGGCAGAGAACCCCTCTGCTCTCCACGGATAAAGATGCCCTCGTCATTCGCGACGTGCCGGATATCATCCACACCGGGCATATCCATATCAGTGATGTCATCTCATATCGGGGCGTTCTTGGCATAAATGCCGGGACCTGGCAGTCTCAGACCTCATTTCAGAAACAGATGAATATAATACCGACCCCGGCTGAGGCGGTTGTTGTGGATCTTTCTACACTTGCCTATGAGAAATTCTGCTTTCTTTAACTGATTTTACCTTTCTCTCTTTGTTCGGGTAAGGGATTAGTATTATTAGCTTCTCCACCCATTAACATAAGGAGAAACCAACCCAATTTTATGGAGGTTTTCTATACCTATGGATTTGATCTATCTCGCTCCAATATGTGCCGTTTTAGGCCTTCTCTTTGCCCTCTACTCTTTCTCTATCGTGAAGAGAGAGCCGGCAGGCGATGAGAAGATGCAGAAGATCGCTGCAGCCATTCACCTTGGCGCAATGGTCTTTCTGAATCGTCAGTATCGTGCAATCGGAGCTTTTGTTATCGTTATTGCAATCATTCTCGTTATCCTCATTTCCCCGTGGGCTGCACTTTGTTATGTCATTGGTGCAACCCTCTCGGCAACTGCAGGATATATCGGAATGCACAGCGCAACAAAAGCAAACGTAAGAACAACCAATGCAGCAAAACGCGGAATCGCAGATGCTGTAAAAGTCTCCTTTGCAAGCGGCTCGGTCATGGGTATGTCCGTGGTCGGACTTGGTCTCCTTGGCCTGTCCATTGTGTTCATCATCCTTGTTATGATCAACGGTGGATTTTACAGCACTGTTGTGTCTATCCTTGCCTCATTCGGTTTTGGTGCCTCCTCAGTTGCACTCTTCGCCCGTGTCGGCGGCGGTATCTTTACCAAAGCCGCAGATGTCGGAGCCGACCTTGTCGGTAAAGTTGAAGCCGGCATCCCTGAAGATGATCCAAGAAACCCCGCAGTCATTGCAGACAACGTTGGTGACAACGTTGGTGATGTTGCAGGTATGGGTGCCGACCTTTTCGAATCCTATGTTGGTTCGATCATCGCATCCATGGCTCTCGGAGTTGCAGGTGCAGCATTTGCATCCGAGCTCTTTGGTGAAACCATCGCCCCGTTAAACTTAATTCTCCTCCCAATGCTCATTTCAGCATTCGGTATTATTGCCGCAATCTTCGGTACTCTGTGTGTTCGTACAAAGAAGAACGAGAGTTCCGCAATCCACAAGGCATTCAATACCGGTCTTATTGTTGCAATCATCATCTCCATCATCTCAACCTACTGTGTAACGAGTTTCCTTTTATACGGTCAGCTTGGTATGGGATTCATGTTTGAAGCCCAGCTTGGTATGGGTATCTGGTTTGCAACCATCGCCGGCCTCGTTGCAGGTTTCTTGATCGGTCTTATCACGGAGTATTACACTTCGTTCGATTACAAGCCGACATTAGGAATTGCAAAATCCTGTCAGACCGGTGCAGCCACTAATATCATCAGCGGATTTGCAAAAGGTATGGAGTCGACCTTATGGCCGGTTCTCATCATCTCAGTTGCGATCTTCATTGCTTACGAGTTTGCCGGCATGTATGGTATAGGTATTGCAGCTGTTGGTATGTTATCCACGCTTGGTATCTCCCTTGCTGTTGATGCATATGGTCCGGTCGCGGACAATGCAGGAGGTATCGCCGAGATGTCCCACCAGGACCACTCTGTTCGTGAAATCACCGATACACTTGATGCAGTCGGTAACACGACCGCAGCAATCGGTAAAGGATTTGCAATCGGCTCAGCCGCTCTTACAGGTCTCGCCCTTTTCAGCTCCTACGCACTTGCCGTTGGTATCGATACGATCGATATCCTGAACACCAGAGTGTTCATCGGTCTCCTCCTCGGTGGTATGCTTCCGTTCCTCTTCTCTGCTCTTACCATGACAGCAGTCGGTGATGCAGCACAGCAGATCGTCGTTGAAGTTCGCCGCCAGTTTAAAGAGATCAAAGGCCTGATGGAAGGTACCGCAGAACCTGACTACACCTCAGCTGTCTCGATCGCTACGAAAGCAGCAATCAGAAAGATGATTCTTCCGGGTCTTCTTGCAATCGTTGCGCCTCTCGCAGTCGGTTTCATCCTTGGTCCATTAGCCCTTGGCGGTCTCCTTGTTGGAGCCCTTGTTTGTGGTTTCCTCCTTGCAGTCACAATGGCAAATGCCGGTGGATCATGGGACAACGCAAAGAAGTATATCGAACTCGGTAACTTCGGCGGAAAAGGTTCTGACGCTCACAAAGCAGCAGTTGTTGGTGACACTGTTGGTGACCCGTTCAAAGACACATCCGGACCTTCGATCAACATTCTGATCAAACTTATGTCAATGATCTCACTGGTATTCGTACCGGTTCTTCTGCTGATGTAAGACTGGATCAGAAAAACATTCTTTTTTTAAATTGTAATTATTTTTCCGGGCTACTGGATTAGATTTTGTTCGTCAAATAATACGAAAAGGTTTCCAGAGATCTGAAATCACAGAACGATCCGATACGTTTTATGCAAAAAATTGAGTGATCTTACTCGTGGATCATCACGAGCATCATTTTAAATCGTGACAGGGGATGGACTGCATGCGGGATCTTTGCCGGCATTATCAGCATATCTCCCTCCTTAACAAAATGGGATACCCCGCCGATCGGAATCTCCGCCTCTCCCTCAAGGACGATCACGAGAGCATCGTGCGGAGAAGAGTGTTCGGAAAGTCCCTCGCCCCTCTCAAAAGCGAATGCCGTAACAGTACCGGATTTTTTATTGATGACCATACGGGAAACGATTGAACCCGCCTGATATTCAGTGAGACTTTTCAAGGGTAGAGGCATTCCGATCAGATCTTTGCTATCTTTCATGATTTCTTATCGGTGTTCTTATGATATAAATTCTCCATCATCCATTTTTTGGTACATACTCAGTAATCTCTTCGTTTTTTGAAGCGGAACATCGTTTGATATGATTATGTGTTTTTGGCGAAAAGGTGAAATGCTGGTTGTTAATATAGTTATACAGTAACTCAACAAAAATATTGGAAGTGAACGTATGGATAAAAAATACAGCTGTTATTGCGGTCTTTACTGCGAAAATTGCGCGGTCAAAGCGAGAATCACTCCTGCTGCCAAAGTCTTATACAATGAAATGAAAGCAGCCGGATTTGAGGAGATCATCCATATGATTCCCGAGGGTGATGGTTTTTGGCCATTTCTCAAGGACATGGCTGAAAACGGAACATGCACCTCATGCCGCGAAGGAAGCGGCAATCCTGGTTGTGCGATAAGGATATGTGCAAAAGAGAAAGGCATAGAAACATGTGTATTGTGTGAGAGTTATCCTTGTGAGCATTTTGCTGAATTTTTTCATGGACACCCAATAGTAAAATACGACAACGATCTGTTTCGTGAAAAAGGCCTGGAAGCATGGTCAAAGCTTCAGGATGAACGCCGTGCAGACGGTTTTGTCTAGCAGGATGAAAAAAAGAAATGCTGAGAGCATCACGGATGTTGATGCTCAGTAAGCTCTCCGCTTTTTGAATCTGGGCTGAGGGATGAACCCATATTTTCTTTCCTTAACGATATTCATATGGCGATCAATCGGACCTGGCGGATACTCCTCGTTGCCGGCCTTAGTAACTTGAACGTTACTCCGCTTTTTGAAGTGAGTCTGCATCATGATAATTTCTTATCCGAGGTCTTCCATCATAAACATATTTTTCAAGGACATTTAGAACCACCGCATCATCACAACGGCGTCCTCCCCGTCCTTGTAATACTCCCCAAACAAAATGACATCTTCATATCCGATCTTTTTGTAAAAAGCTCTCGCCGGGGTGTTTCCTACCCGCACTTCCAGACTGCAGCCAGAGCATCCATCCAGAAAAAAATCCAGCTCCAGTTTACGGAGCAGAAGTCTCGCGATACCAAATCCCCGCATGTCGGGAGAGACGGAAAGATTACAGATATGACCGTATTTTTCCTGATCGGTTTCTTCAATTGCCCCGGCTGAAAACCCTACTATCCTTCCTTCCGCTTCTGCTACATAAAACGATGTCAGAAAAACCGTCATCATTTCAAGCATTGCCTTATAATCCCAGGGATCAGGGAAACACAGGAGTTCGACCCGGTATATATCCGGTATATCCTCGATAGTTGCCTTCCTGATCAGACAGCCGGCCGCGGTTCCGCCCACTCCTCTAAAGGTTACCATTTGCTATTTTTACTATTGGGCGCTAACCAATATAGCATAATGGTTAGCGTATATCCCTTCACCGGTCTTCGCCCCGCTCCGGATGCATACCGAAGCGTGCCGTCCGTCCCATACGATGTCATCAGCGCTGAAGAGGCTGCTGCAGAAATAGCAAAAAATGATCAATCTCTTCTTCGGGTGATCCGACCCGATGCGGAACTCATGGATATCGATCCGCATGACGATCGTGTCTATGAGCGAGCAGCAGAAATGTTTGCAAAGATGAAGGCAGAGGGACTTTTTATTGAAGACGATACGCCTTCGCTCTATATCTATCAGATAACACTTGGCGGCGAACTGTTCACCGGGCTCGTCTCCTGTGTTTCTGTAGCTGAATACAATGATGATACGATTAAAAAACACGAACTGACTAGGTACGATAAAGAAGAGGACAGGACCCGGCATATCGATTCAGTGTCCGCTCATACAGGTCAAGTCTTTTTACTCTACAAGGACTCAGGTCTTATCCATCAGACCCTTTGCAGTATAGCCGCCGCCCACACGCCCGACGGCGAATATATTTCTGCAGGCGGCAATCTCCATCAGATCTTCCGGGTGGCAGACCCTGCTGAAGTCAGCCGGATCACCGCACTTTTTTCAGAGATCTCGAACCTGTACATCGCCGATGGTCATCACCGGGCGAAGTCCTCGGCAAACGTTCTGGAAAGACGGCTCTCGGAAGGTCGTGCAACGCCTGACGCAGAAAAGTTCATGAGCGTCCTCTTTGCGCATGATTCGGTCCGCATCTATGGATATCACCGTCTTGTCAGGGACCTCGCCGGCATGAATGCTGATCAGTTCCTGGGGGATCTCTCTCTCAGATTTACTATCACCCCGTTAAAAAAGGTTGATGTATCCAAAAATATCATTCCCGTCAAGAACGACGGATCTATGCACATCATCCATCTGTATCTTGAAAGCCAGTGGTATGAACTGACCCGCCCGGTCGATCCCGCAGCCGATGCAATCTCACGGCTTGATGTTTCAATACTGCAGGAACTCGTCTTGGATTATATGCTTGCGATCTTCGATCCCCGCGGCGATCCGCGTATCTCCTTTGTCGGTGGAATTGCTCCTCTAGCAGAAGTCATCAGAGATGTTGACAACGGTGAATACTCGGCAGCGTTCATTATGCAGCCGGTCACTGCGCAGCAGGTCATCGATGTGGCCGATGCGGGACTCATCATGCCTCCGAAGTCGACATGGTTCGAGCCGAAACTGCTCTCCGGCATGGTCATCCACGAGATCCGCTGATTTTTGGCTGACCCTCCTCCCCTATTTTCTCGTCTCTTTTTTCCATCGTATTCCTCTCACCGTTACGGGTCATGGTAGATTGCCGGCAAAACGTCCCATCCCATTTGGAAACATCTCAGAAAGACAGCAGAGTTATGTTAATCATGTTTAATTTACTTTGATAAATAAATCAGTAATTGTTATATACACTCCAAGAAATATTCTTTTATCCATCTGTGAGGTGAAAAAAATACTAGGAATAATCCCGTGTTTGGTTCTAATTTGTGTTGGAGCCTCTGTTTTTTGCGGTGGTGTTTCAGCTGAAGAGACTAAAACATTTGTTGATGACGTCGGTCGTGAAATTACGTTACCGGCAACTATTGACGCTGTATCGCCTTCCTGCCCTCTTGCACAAATTGTGCTCTATTCATTCAATCCTGATCTGTTAGTGAGCATATCCAGCAAGTATTCTGCTGATCAGGAAAAATACATCGATTCACGTGTTCTTGCTTTACCGGTGACCGGTCAGTTTTATGGATCGAAGTCCACTATGAATGCCGAAGAGATCATGGAACTCAATAAACAGCTCAATATTGATGTCGTTCTCGATGTTGGTGAGGCAAAATCATCAATGGTAGCGGATCTTAATGAAATTCAGTCCACGACCGGCGTTCCTTTTGCGTTTTTTACGCAGGACAAACTTGCCGACATTCCTCAGTCCTATCTCACACTCGGTACTCTTCTTGGGAATGAGACACGTGGAGAGGAGCTTTCCACGTATGTTTTGGATCTTCTGACAGAGTTTGATACCGGAATGGCAAAAGTTGGCACGGATAAAGTCTCAATGATCTATGTCACCGGTGTTGATGGCAACTCAGTTCATCTGATCGGTTCCGGCGAAAATTCGTATCACGGCGAAGTAATCAACTATCTGGAAGACAATCTTGCAGGACCTGCCGTTACGAGCAGCGGATTAGGCGATGAGTATACGATGGAGGATATCCTTTCGATGAATCCGGATTATATCATTGTAGCCTACACTACCGATCATGCCTATTACAATGATATTATGAACGGAGAAATGTGGCAGTCACTTTCTGCTGTGAAGAATGGAAATGTTTACGAGGCATCGTATGGTCCCTACAGTTGGATGGGAGGTCCCCCCTCAGTTCAGCGGCTTCTCTCTATGATCTGGCTTGGCAATTTGTTCTACCCTGATGTATTCGATTACAACGTCGAAGACAACGTCAAGGAATTCTACTCATTGTTCTTCTGGTATGATCTTAGCGATTCAGATTATGATCAACTGACGATCTATGCAAAGAACGATTCATCTGCAGATTCTACGCAGAGTCCAGTTCCAGTAGCAGGAATCCTTGCCAGTCTTTGTGCTGCATCGGTTTTTGCTCTTGCAAAAAGACGATAATCAAAACGAAAAAATGCCGGTTGTTCCGGCTCACCCCCTTTCATTTTTTAAAATCTGTTTTGGCTATACCTACTTAAACCATCAGAGGAAAGAGTAATGCATCAATGCAAAAGTTTGATGTGATTCTTATCGGGATCGGCAAAACCGGAAAAATTCTTGCAAAACGATCTGCGGCGGCAGGGAAATCAGTAGCGGTCATAGAAAAATCCGCAGACATACATGACGGGACCTCTGTTGATCAGGCAGATATCGGATCACACTTTCTTGTGCATAAATCGGATTTTGTGAAGCTCCATCCTGGTCTCTCCTTTGATGAAAAGGATATTTGGTACAGGAGAGCCATCCAAGAGAAGCGTAGGTTTCAGGCAACGCTCGCAAAGAATGATCTTTATGAGTTGGAAAAGCTTGACAATGTTACCGTCTTTCGCGGTTCAGGGTCGGTCATCTTCGAGAATGAGGTCCGGATACTATCCTCAAAGGAGACATCGGTCATTTCCGGATCCGAGATCGTGTTTGCTTCCGTAAATCGATCACTGTTTCCCGAAATCAGCGGGCTTGCTACCTGTCCGCTTGCTTATACACGTGAGATGCTCATGGATCTTGTGGATCTTCCAAAAAGGCTCGTCATTCTCGGCGGGAGTCGGGTCGGGCTTGAAACTGCCTCGATCTATGCCGGATTTGGTTGTGCCGTCACCGTCCTAGAGGAAAATATGGTGTTTCTTCCAGAAGAAGACGAAGATATTGTTGCTGAAATCAAAAAGGCTCTTGAAGAACGGGGTATTATCTTTAAACTCGGCTCTCATGTCGAGAAAATAGCAATGGAACAGCGATCATCTTTGATCTCTTTCACCTCCGAGGGACAAAAACAGGAGATACCCGCCGATGCAATTCTGGGAAGTCACTGCGGGGATCATGCCGCAAATGACGATCACCGTACGTCCTGCAGTATGTGTGTCTCCCCGCCTTTTTCGCGTGTTGGACAAACTGAACGGGAGGCACGGGCAGCCGGATACAATGTTCTGACCTCAACATTTGCTGTAAGCAGCATCTCAAAGGCCCAGATCATCGGTCAGACGACCGGAATGATGAAAACGATTATCGATGCCGATACAAAAAAAATTCTCGGCGCTGGGTTGTTTTGTGCAGAGTCGGATGAAGTCATCAGCATCATACAACTGGCAATGGACCAGGATGCTGACTACACGGTTTTGCGGGACCAGGTGTTCCCTCATCCGACCATTGCCGAAGCGTTCAACGAATTATTTTCTGTGTGATAGAGCGGGGTTTTTTATTTTTTCATTACCGGGATTTGAATCTCTGAGAGCCAGTCAGCGATGTTTTCCTTGTTCCAGATCCCGTCGATGTAACTTTCTCTCGGGCTTCCTGTTACCGTGTATCCGTTTTCCTCGATCCATTTGAATATGAATGCGTATGCCTCACCAAGATTTCTGTAAGATCCTTTGTGCATTACTGATACTGCGGTGATGGCCGGCATCTTTTTGAATTTGATGTCACCCACTTCATTGCCGAATCTATCAACTGCTTCGCAATACTCGACATTGATGTCTTTTTCCCGGTATTCTCCATCGAGATACACGACAAAGCAGTAACCCGGCACTGTACATTTGAGGTCAGGGTTCGCTGCTGCACATTCCGCGCCTATTGCCGGAATCTCTGTGAAGTATGCATCATAGTTCGGGATCGTCATCTTTTTCGAGTAGACGATACACTCGGGGATTTCTTTGATGGTTGCCTGATAATTCATAAAATATTCATCCTCCTTTCCTTGTAAGATAAAATCGATACGGGAGAGCTGGTCAGTTTTTTCCTTAAGTTCCGTTTCAAGTCCGGCTCTTCTTTTTTCGAGAATTGCTGCGGGCTCCTCTCCAGAGATTATTTTCTTTATCTCATCGAGTGAGAGACCTGCCTGCTGAAGAGACTGGATGTAGTGAAGTTTGATAAGCTGACCGGTCGTGTAATAACGGTAGCGTGCAAGGTCAACCTTTTCCGGTTCAAGGATCCCGATCTCGTCATAATACCGCAGAGCTTTTACAGTGGTTTTGCTCATCTTCGAGAACTCGCCGATCTTAAACATCATCTCTCCCAAGGTACGTTTTTATTTGTGTGATAAATTCTGTATCTACTCTCCGGCAGCAGGAGAGTTGCAACTCTTATACATTGTTTTTTACAAAAAGAGGAATTATGAGCATTCACGCATATCCGGGAGGGTGTTCTTCCTTGTGCTTCTCATCATCTTTACAGCCATAGAATTTTTCATAGAAGGCGGTGAAGTTCTTTTCGCATTTGGTAATGAGTCCTTCATCAACATTCTCCTTTGGGATATTTTTTGCAAGTTCGGCGGAAAGGATCTCGACCAGCTGGAAGACGGAGTCTGGTGTCATGGTGATCTTGGTTTCGGTCCCGTTGTAGAGGACGAGTTCAAGGTTGAGTATCCAGAGAGGGGTATCACCTTCCCGTTTGTAGGTGTTGACATCGATCATATGCCAGTCTTCGTCCATGGTGCCGGCAGAGATCGTGTATGCCTGTTGGACACGATTCCCGTACAGCGATGTTAGATGCTGGATGATCCAGACGGCACTTTTCTGTTTATCCTCCTTGATCGCATAGAGCAGATCTTCGAAGAATGCTGCAGAGTTCACATGACAAGCCGTCATGAGGACCATAGTAGCATTCGCTCCAAGTAGCATCGACATGGCATTGACGAGTTTCGGGAAGGTTTTTCTGTCAATCGGATCAACGAGATGATATTCAAAAACTTCCCTGATGGGCTCAAAAATGGTGGAATTTGTTTCCAGGATCTCTGCAAGAGACGCAAGATCTGTTAGGAACTGTTCTGGAACAGGTTTGTAGGTATCGTGCGGCTGTTCTTCAGGCTTAGTGACTTTCTCTTCTGCAATGGCTATTTTCTTTGAGGTTTTTGTCGGTTTTTGCTCAGTTGGTTTATCAAGTTTGGGTTTTGCCGTTCGTTTTTTCGGCGCAGGAGAGGAGGTATCGTTCATGATAAAGAGGTACATCTTTTAGAGAAGAAAAGATGTTCGTTTGAGGTCATCAGACGTAAGGGTAAGGTTCAAAAAAAGTGTACCCGAGAGGATGGGTACATTGGTAATCCACGATACACCGTTTAGATGTACGGGTTACGCAGGGGTTTAAGAGCCGGGTGATCCTTGTGCAGCCTGTGCTCAAGGTACTTCTGGTTCTTGGTGATCTTCTCGGTTGCGAGTTTCTCGACGAGTTCAAGACCTGGCTTGACTCCGTCCATTGACTCAGCAATGATCCAGCCTGCTTTGACTGCCTTGTCGAAGGCTGCCTCACCGGCTGCCGAGCGAACGAAGACGGTAGACCATCCATCCGGAGTTCCGACGGAACCGGTTGAGATATCTGCCATGTTTGCGACGTAGTCAAGACAGACGTGACATCCGGGCTGCTCATACTTGTGAGTGACCTTTAAGGGGATTTGTGAGTTTACACCGCGTTCGGTGTAGACAGAGAATTTGCCCTTTCCGATGTCCATCTTGGTGACATTGTCGATCTTGGTTGCACAGTGGTCTTCGACCATCTGGAAGAGTCCCTGGTAGGGGAAGTTTTCCATACAGAAGATACCAAGTGCAAGTGCGATCTTGTCGGGGACGTCACGCATACCGATCGGGTACAGCTGTGCTTTGCGTACTGCCTGAATCTGGCATGGAGTTCCGACGATACCGATCTTGTCAAGACCATAGCTGCGGGTTGCCTCTTTGATCAGTGCAAGGTTCGGTGATACTGAGTATTTCGTTCCACGTGCTGCGAAGAGTTCTTCTACAGTAGTGGCGATCATTGGTTCAGGCTTGTATGGCTCTGATCCTGGTCCTGCGACGATTGCTCCGTCAATAATGCCTGTCTCAAGTGCGTAGGCAAACATTGATGTGACGATTCCTCCGTCCTGGGCCTTTGCGAGAATGTCTTCGCAGCCGGATTTAGCTTTGTAGACTGCCTTGTATTGTCCAAGATATTTCATTTTTTCGCCTCCGGACCCTCAGGGTTTCATAACCTCTCCAATGAGGTTAGTGATTGCTTCATACTGTCCACAGACTTCGAAGCTGAAGAAGCTTCTCGGGCACTGTGCGTAGCATGCTCCACATTTGATACAGAGGTCACGTTCGACCTGCGGCTTACCATACTGGATCGTGACTGCACGGACCGGGCAAGCTGCTGCACAGCTGCCGCATCCGCAGCAGAGACCCTGGTTGATGACTTCGGTCATCAGGTCGCAGCCGCATGCTTCGGTTCCTGCTGCTGCAAGGGTCATGAGGGGCGTAAGGTATGCGGTTGCAAGTGCCTTCTGCTCGTCATTTCCTTTAAGTAACAGGAATGCCATAAGACAGACGTTTCTGATCTGCTGTGGTGTCGGCGCACATCCGGGGATGTACACGTCGACCTTGATCAGGTCGCCGATTGGCAGGAAACCCTCATGCTGGGGTTGGTTCTGCTGTCCGCCGCGGCAGAAACGGGTGGTGTTTCCGTAGCAGGCACAGCCTCCGAGAGCTACAACAATTGCTGCATTCTCACGGGTTTCTAAAATCTCTTCCATTGAGCACTCGTCGTTGATACAGACGGAACCCTCGACTAATGCGACATCCATTTTTGGGATGTGGCGCACATCGGCGAGAGTCAGACAGTAGACGAGGTCAGCGTATTTGTCGAGGATTGTAAGTAATCCTTCGTAGTTATCTGCAAGGGACACGAGACATCCGGTACAACCGCTCATGTGTACATGTCCTACAGTAATCTTGTCAGCCACTGGCTTCTCCTCCTTTGGTTTTGTAATAATTGGCTTTTGTTCGACCTTTGCGTCAGCTGGTTTTGCACCAGGCTTTGCGTCCTGTTTTCCCTCGCTGACAGCCTCATTACCGAACAGTAAGCCTTTGAGTTTATCTAATAATCCCATTTTTCAGCTCTCTAATTCCTGTAAGATGACAGTTACAGTTTTGGGAACAGCTCCTTGAACTTCCGGACTTAATTCGAGGACAAAGTCCTCTGAGTCCGGAGCAGGAATATACCCGGGCTGGCACCCGATAATAACAATATCCATTTTTCCTTTCAGTCTGCCGATTGGATCGAGCAGATTTCCGGAATGGGCATCCATGTAACGTTCTCTTCTGCCTTCTGGAAGAAGATCGGCGGGGATCTTTGTAACATCTCCGGGTTTTCCCCCGAAGTCCATACAGTCTACGATGATCAGTTTCTTTGTGACTTCCGGATCCAACATCGAAAAGATGAGGTGAGGGCCGCCAAGGCCTACATCCATTGCTTTTACATTGTCGGGAAGTTCGTAGTCAGCTAAAGCTCTGATCACCACTGGACCAAATCCGTCGTCGCCAAAGAGTTCGTTACCGACACCGGCGATTATTATTTCTGGGAACAGTCCTTCCATGGTATATGCTTACTCAAGGAGCTTCTGTGCAACGAGCTTGTTGTTTTCATCCAGCACAATCATGTGGGTTGCGCAGGAAACACAGGGGTCGTATGCACGGACGATAACTTCTGCAAGTTCCCATGGTGCGCCGGTAAGTGCACGGCTGCAGGTCGGGAAGTTCCAGGTGGTCGGGACAAGCATGGAGAACCACTCGACTTTGCCGTTCCGTACCTTTGCAAGGTGAACGTCGCAGCCACGTGGTGCTTCATTTGCTGCCCATCCGATTTCGCCGTCTCCCTGGGGGATGACGTCTGCTACGGTGGATCCGCAGGTGTTGAGTGCATCTGTTGCCTCAATCATCTTGTACATACAGTCCATGTACTCCATTTCACGAGCGATGTTCAGGCCGATTGCGCCTTTACGGTCGTAGTTCTTGAAGATGGACATACGTGCACGGGGGCCGACCTCAACAGGCTGTCCGTCGTACAGTGGTACACCGGTACATGCCTGCATCTGCGGCCATGCTTTTGCACCTGCTTTGGTCGTTCCACCTACTGGGTATGCGGGGTCGTCCATGGTGATCTCTTCTTCACCCATATACCAGTCCCAAGGTCTGACTTCAAGCCAGCGTGCCGGGTCCCAGGTCGGGTGTTCATCAAGAGAGGAGCTGCCGTACATTGGGTCAGCTGCCATGTAGCCCTGCTGGTGGAATCCGAGGTCTTTTGGAATTGCAACTTCGCGGCCGCACATTTCTGCCCAGTCACGTTTGCCGTAGTTCTCAAAGACTGCGATCATGAATTCCATCTGTTCACGTGCAAGCTGGACTCCCTGCTTTGCAAGGTCGTAGACCTTTGCTTTTGCACGCGGGGTGATGTTCTTGTACATACCACCTACACGGGGGTTGGACGGGTGTACTGCTTCGCCACCGACGATCTCGCCGATGGTCTGACCGATCATACGAAGGGTCTGGATACGCTTTGCGACAGATCTGACCGGCTCTTCAGGTGTGAAGGGGTTGATCTTTGTGTCGGTTCCTGGGATGTACATATCCGGAAGAGCCAGGATGTCGTGCAGTGCATGGGAATGCAGTCTGTTTGCAGCCTGGAGGATAATACGCAGGAGGTATGCGTCGTCTGGGATCTCAACACCCATTGATGCTTCCATTGCCTCAGTTGCGGCAAGTGTGTGGGCAATCGGACAGATACCACAAACACGGGAAGCGATCTTTGGGACCTGCTCATAGGTTTTACCAATGGCAAGTTTCTCTACTCCACGAACCGGTGTGATAGAAAGCCAGTCTCCGCGCTCAATGATGCCTTCATCGTTTACTTTTAAAACGAGCTTGGAGTGACCTTCATGTCTGGTGGTCGGGGAAATTTCTACTACTTTCGACAATGTTTTCGCCTCATCCTAAATTATTTAGGTTTTCAAACAGCTATACAGGAATATTACCATTGTCCTTTTGGATTAATGACACGTACAGAAGTACGCTAATCCATGTCTTTATTCCGTGAGTAATTAAGTATTCCCCACACGGTTAACGACAATTCACTAACTGCGCATGCATTTTTACATGTAGTATTACTATTTTTAATAAAAGTATGCACAAAATATTATAATTACAATCATTATGGTTATTCACATCAAGTTCAGGGGAATCCATGGCGTTTCTGCCTCCTATTGAGTGTGCGCTCTCAGTGAGGCTCATGTTTTAGAAAAAAGGAACTAGTTCCTCCAAAATCTTTTTTAGGGTGAATGGCTCTCTTTCAGACATAATCAGGAAAATTTCAGATATATTGGTCTGATAACCGCAGCAAAAAATTCAGTCATCCATTATCTTTGGGAGCTGCCTTTGTACTTCCGCTACTACATCTTTAAGGGGGATCTTCAGTTTTTGTGCAGCATTTTTCATATCCTCAAACTCAAGCTTTATAGAAATAATCCTACCGCAGTGTTTTGATACTTTGACCCGCACGGAAAACTCCTCTCCTAAAATAGTAATAGGATAGGATTTCCTGACGCGGTCTGCAACGATCCTTGGTTCTTCCTTTATTCGCACACCAAGAGTTCCCGTCTCCTCCATTAAAATCTCTACATGTTTTTGGTATTGATCAAGAGTCGTGATGACGGATAAGACAAATACAGGACGATGCTTTTTGCCAAATCCCTGTGCCACAAATACATCAACGGCCCCGGCAGATAATAGCTGCTCAACGGCATATCCAATTATCTCTCCGGATACATCGTCTATATTTGTCTCAAGAATGATTATCCTCTCTTCCGTCAAATCAGAAACCTCACCCTCAACGACCAAAAGACCCCCCTCGTTTGCATATCCTGTTTTCACCGGCGTCATCGAGGGGATCGATCTGCGAAAAACCGCAAGATTTGCTAAAAGAGCTGCACCGGCAGGTGTTGTCAGTTCCTTACCGGTGGAAGTATCTGCAACCGGCATCCGGTGCAGAGCACAGATCTCTAGAGTTTCAGGCAGGCAGTTACCAAGAACGGGCGGAGCCGCATAGATCGGGCACGAAAGAAAATCCATCGCATCCAACAGTGCGATCGGACATACAACCTCCGGGAGTGCTTGAGTGATGGAAAAATTTCCCTCATGATATTTCGTGAATACGGATTCCAGATCAGAAAAAACTACATGTGCCTTCTCTTTCGCAGCACTTGACAATCCCAAATCGTTCATCAATATCTCAGGATCGTTTCCCGTGAATCGAGACACAACATCAGTAGTATTTTTGTGCAGATCTTCAAGATCACCAAGATCAGAAAGAGCCGCTGTAAAGGCAACTCCACTGATACCTCCGATCCGCGGATCAATGAATAATGTTTTCATTCCGGGAAAGGCTCTTCCATTTTTGCATAGATCAGCTGGGCAAGTTTTGCAACTTCAGCGGCCTTATCTTTTGCACCAGGGATAGAGCGGGTCAGATATGCCCCGTTTTCTGCCTCTTTTGCCGCTGTTTTTGCGTCCATATCAAACAGAGCGCCAACTGCCGCCGGTACCGTCACATTGATGATCGTATGACCGATATACTGAAGCTCCTGTGTGAGAATCGCACCGCACTGGAGAGCAATTCCCCAGTCGGGATTGTTTTTGTTTTTACCTTCGAGTGCAAATGCGGGGACTTCTTTTGCACTCAGATTTTCCACATGGTAGGGTTTGCCGTCGATTTTTATGTCATAGGAAACATAGGAATCAAAACCCCAGTAACGCTCGGTGAACTTATCCGTGCGTCTTCCGTGAGACCTGAGTTCTGTGAATTTCAGCTCGATAGCATGATCGGTGAATCCGGAAAGGATAGCAGACCCCCTCTTTTCGACATACGCTTTGCGTTCTTCATCCAGAAGTTTTGCTGCGTCGGCCAAAGATTTTCCGCTTTTCATCATATCATAGGTCTTTTCCGCACGGCGGTAGATCGCTCTGTCACGGACTCCTTCGGATGCTAAAATGCAGGTTTTTGTGATCTTTCCTCGTGAAACCTGCTCGGCTTTTCGTGCAATGGTATTCAGACTGCAGATGGCAAGTTCTGGATCGATGAACGAGTTCATCTTGTATTCCCTGATAATGTCAGCTGCCGCAAACACATCGCCACCGTTCTGCATTAAATGCCGAAGGGCTGGAACAATATCTCCGATCACGTGACCCAGGGGAGCATTGACAGGTCCTCCGGAAAATCCTGCACCAATCATCGCTGCTTCTTCAAATCCGGCAAAAATTTCTGAAAATGCCATTGACCCGATTACTGACGGCCCGCCGACATCTTTGAGAATAAGACCAAAGTCTCCGATGAGTGTTGCCGTGTCATATTCTTCATGTGTTCCGCGGATATGCAGTTTTTCAGGGAGATTTGCTGCATCACGGGCGCCTTTTCCAGCCATATATGAGGAATCAACGGTTCCGAATTTTCCAAACTCTTCACCTAAACTTGCGTCAGGATGTACGATTTCCATCGTTACCGCTGCCCCGATCAATGCCGGCCAAAGTCCAAGCGGGGTGACCCCGGCTCCGGCCATTGCATTGAGCATGGCCTTTGTTCCGACTTGTGCGGCATTGTAGGCAAGTTCCGGTATGTTGTAGTCTTCCCCAAGTGCGGAGTGACCATAAATCGTTCCGCCTGAGATGAATCCGGGAAGGGTCGATCCATCAACTCTGGTCAGTTTTTTCTCGTCAAGGGCTTTGTAGATCGCCATGTAGGCAGGAAATGCCTGGATTCTGTGGGTAGATTTTCCGGTTACCAAAGCAATGGCACTGGTTCTGGCTCCGCCCGCATGCATTCGTGCCATTGCGCCGAGTTTTCTGTTCCCCAGAGGGACGCCCGACCGTGCTGCAGATCCTGCAAAGTAGGCAAGGGATGCGACGATCAAAGCTGCATTTTCGGGAGCAGCTCCTGAATTCATAGCCGCCTTAACAGCTTTTTCGATGACGGTGTCCAGGGGGATCTCTCCCAGAGATGCATCAAGAACTGTCATTTTTTCAGCACAGTTGGTCTGCTTTCCGGAAATTGAGCAGAAGATGTCTCCCGCGATCGAGTTGGCGGCAGCATAGACTTGAATAACAAGAGCGCCGTGACCTTTTGTTGCAGCCTCCAGTTTATCGTTGGAAAGAGAGTCCGGTTGATAGGTTGTCGCCATTGCTGCGGCATACATGATTTTTTGTTTCGTGTCGTTGGTCATGAGATTCCACCTCTGATTTTGTGAGAGTTAGACGTTCAAACCATATATACATTTCACAATAGGTCATAAGTACATAAATTTATCCATATGGTTCTGGTGAAAAATGGTTTGTATTGATGCTGTTTACTTATCATTTATGAAAAAAATTCCAGTTCGTACAATAACCGTCGAACTGTTTCGAAAAAAGTGATTGTTGATTATATGCTGAGTTCTTCGCGAAGCTCGGCAAGGGTTGCCTTTCTCTCCGCGTAAGCATCATGCTGGTGGATGCTTTCCTCATTGGTTTGCCGGATAGTGATGTGCGTGTCTCCGGGCAGGTCAACGAACGTGGCAACAACTCTTCGTGCCATCTCACGAACACAGTCTTCGACGAATCTGGCGTTCTTGTGGGCTGCCATCACGACATAGCTTTCATCGCCGCGTTTCAGCAGTTCGTAGATCTTTGCGCTCATCGATTCCTTGAGGACTGTGACGATCTGTTCGAGCGGGACAATAATGTCGCCGTCAGTCTCTACACAGAGGAAACCACGTCCGCGCTGGTTATGACTTGCCATCGGGATCTCATTGAAAAATGCCTCGATCTTATCCTCCGGGATGTCGAGCTTTTCCATCACATGCATCGCATGATCCTTCATGATATTCTGAGCACACGGACATGCGGTGATACCGGTGACCTCGGCGCCGACGCTTTTTCTGACCATCGGTTTACCGTCCGTTCTCTCAGCAACCGCGTGTGCATAGACATTGATGACTTCCTGACATGATGTCTTCGAGACTGGGGTTTCCCGGTTCATCATGTAGAAACTTCTCATAAAAACTTCAGTGCGGTCTGCGTATTCATGGTGATCGAGAAGTTTTCGTGAAACGATCCCGCATACATCCTCAATACCCTTGACATCACCGCTCGTTGCCTGCTGGAGCACTTCGTCGATCACTTCAAAGTTTCTGGAAAGGTTTGCTCCTTTCAAACTGCTGGGGAGATCAACGAATACATCAAACTCGGATATGAAAATCGCCGGCCGGGTCTTTCCTGGCCTGCCGACCTCGACAAGTTTTCTGACATTTTTCACACCAACACGCGTCAGGCTGATTCTCACATCCGGGGCGGTGGACTGCACATCTGGTAATGACATTATATATCGTGTCCTTTTTTCGTTAGTATGCCGTTTTCGATTAGGGGCATGTCAACGTGTAACTATGTGTATGGGGATGGGGGTATATAATTTTATACGTATTCAGATTCCAGTTACTCCAAGAGAAATGATGCAAAAATACCTCGTGACTGATGATGATTTCGCTTTTATTTACGAAAAACGCGTCGATGTGCTCGGTTAAGGTTCAGAGGGGTGTTCTCAGACATGAAATCTTCGTGACAGGGGTGTAGAGGGGATAATCGGCAACAAGCCAGGAATATACTGAAATTTTGAGATTTTTGACGGTTTTTTGGTGATGCATCGGAGAATTTTGTGATGCGCTCTGATGTTCTGAGTGTTTTTTCTCTGATGAATCGACAGCAGAAATTACTCCGGTCGTGCAGAGTATGTGAAAAAGAGCGGGATCAAGATGGCCGGTACTGCGTTGTGTGATGTATTAATAGAGCCGCCCACTCATTGAGCTGAGCACAGCTTCATCACGGTTTTTCCTTTAAGGCGGAGCTTATCTGCCTGGATTAGCCCGCTGACTTCCAGCTCCAGCTCTTCACGTTCCCGCCCTTTAGCTGCTCCGAAGTACGGATGCGTGTTCAGTTGAAGTCTCACTGTCTTTGCCCTTTCCAGTCCGAGAAGAAACGAGATGAACTCCGGCGTCGTCAGCATCCCGTCAACCGCCTGTACCCCGGAAAGGATCACCTTCGTAAGACTGCCTGATGGTCTCACCGTTTTTTTGGGTGTGTCCCCGCACCTATCACAGTTTCCGCATTCATCGATTTCTTCATCGAAGTATGAAAGGAGGAGCCGTCTTCTGCACGACCCTGCCGTGCAGTACGCATACATCTGATCCAGTTTTTCTCTGGCGATCTCCGACTTTTTCGGATCGGTGAATTCCCGCACAAGCATAGTATCGATCTTGCGCCGGTCACCTGCGGAGTAAAACAGCAGGCATTCCCCAGGTCGCCCATCCCTGCCGGCTCTTCCAGTTTCCTGATAATACGACTCGATGTCTTTTGGCATATGGGCATGGATCACATATCTGACATCCGGCTTGTCGATTCCCATGCCGAAAGCAACCGTAGCACAGATCACTCTGATAGAGTTGTTCAGAAATTCCTCCTGGACCCTGCTCCGCTCCGGTGTCGGCAGACCCGCATGGTAGGGATTTGCGAGGATATGCACTTTTCGGAGCCGCTCCGCCAACTCTTCAGTACTCGCCCGGGAAAAACAGTAGATGATCCCCGGATCATCTTTGTGGGCAGTAACATAACTGATGATTTTCTGCATTCTTACCTGAGCGTTCGGCTCGGCAAATGCCGAGTACCGGAGATTTCTCCGGTCGAAACTTCCGATGAACTCAGCAGGGTCCTTCAGCCGCAGTTCGTTCACGATATCCTCACGGACTCTCCGGGTGGCCGTCGCCGTAAAAGCGGCAATCGGAACGCCGGGGAACTTATCCCGCAGATGTTTGATCTCCCGGTACTCGGGCCGGAACTGATGCCCCCACATCGAAATACAGTGTGCCTCGTCCACGGCAAAAAGCGCGACCTTACAGCCGGCAAGCGTCGCGAAAAATGCCGGGGTGACCGCCCGTTCAGGCGAAACATACAGGATCCGGATTTTTCCGTCATGCATCTCGCGCTCGACCCTTCGCCTTTCATCATAGGTTTGCAAACTGTTCAGGGTCTCGACCGTCACTCCCTGATTCGAGAGCGAGTCCACCTGGTCTTTCATCAGGGCGATCAGCGGGGAGATAACGATCGTCATCCCCTCAAGCATCATGGCCGGGAGCTGATAACAGAGGGATTTTCCCCCGCCCGTTGCCATCACCGCGAGTACATCCCTTCCGCTGACGATCGTCTCAATGATCTCCTGCTGGTTTGGACGGAACGTCTGATGATGGAAGTATCTTTCCAGAGTTTGCTGTATCCCTTTCGTCATGAAATTTTATGCTGATGACATTCTTCACCTTTATTTTGGTGCCGGCGGGATATTCACTTTTCTCTTATCCATGTTATTCATTGCTCAGCTTTTGGGAGTGGACAATTTTGTTCATCATAGGTACTCCGAAAAGTCAGATACCAGCGCCTTGTCAAGTTCCTGTTCATTCCCAACACTTGTTTCCGTAAACAGAAAAGCGAACAATTCCATTTCCGGCGCCTCAATCTTGCGGACGTCAAGAACATGTTCAAACTCAGTATAGAGTTTACCGTAGTTGAATCTGTCACTTTCTATCTCTTTTCCGCCCTTGTCGAGCAGGATCATGCTGTATATCTTCCCAAGTTTTTTCCTGATAATATCATCAAAATCAGGTTTGATCTGATGAAGATAACAGTTGACCGTGTTTATGCCGTAAGCAAAATACGCTATATCCGTAGAACAGGAACCGGCGAACATCAGCGGGTTGAATTCTATTGGGATAATGTCGTCTTCGGTAACTCTGACCTCTATGTGCATCGGAAAATCGGTTATGTGTAATTTTGTATTTATGCGTTCAAGGAATCGGGTAAACGGCTGAAGATACTGACGTATGATTTCTGCGGACGTGTAATATATTCTGTCTCTGACATTGCATTCGGATGCAAACCGGGGAGTCAGGATATTCAGTATGACCGGCTTTCCTTCAGTATCGTAATAAGCATCGATTGCGTATTCCGTACCCCTGATATATTGCTCAAGAAGGAATTTTGAACCGATGACCGTTTCCGGGAAATCAGTTGCCCATTTCTGTATATTTGCCTCGATGTCGGATACTGCATTTTTTAGGTCATCTTCATTGAACAGCGCACAGACCCCTATGCTGAAAAATCCGACGGATGGTTTCAGAATGACCGGATAAGGTATTTTTGTATAATCGCTTTTTCGAAGTTGATCCAGAGTGACTTCTGCAAAAAACAGATCGGGATAAAGACCTGATATCGTTTTACGAAATGTTGCTTTGTCTTTCAGTATGCCGATCTTATGAACAATTTCGCTGTTCGGCAGATTCGTATATATCCAGTCAAGGGCGTGCTCGGAAACGGTATAGAGTCGTTCGCCGTCATGATATCTCTTTACCGCCTCTTTTGTATTTATGAAATTAAGGGTATTCCCTCTGGTATTGGAAACTGCATACTCGTTTTCAAGTACTGGAATATTATTTGATGCAAGATATTCAAGTAGATAGTCGGAAACATATGTTTTTTCCAAAATTATCATAAAATCACAATCGATAAATTATTTAAATTCATAGGAATTTGCTGTTAAGAAGACTTATACATGTATTTATGCTAATTAAGCCGGTAAATATTTACCCATACCATATCCGGCGATAATACTGCTTTTACGGCATTGTCCCTCAAAATCTGAACAAAAAGGGTATATGCGATAAAGAGTAAGAGTAAATCGTCGATTTGGGTTTCATTTTCTGCATTGCCGGAAGGAATCCCCTCGAAAAACAAATCAATAGGATTACTTTTATGACAAAAACAGTAGGAATTATTGGCGGAACCGGTAACATCGGTGAAGGTCTGGCAAGACGGATATGTCTTGGCGAGAAATTCGATGTGGTTATTGGTTCCCGTGAGTCGGAAAAGGCCTGCATCGCAGCAGACGGTGTCGTCTGTGCTTTGAATGACCGAAAATGCACGGCAACGACCTGCTCGGGCACGACGAATGCAGAAGTATGCTCAGCAGATATCATCATCATCTCCTTACCTTTCGAGAGAGTTCAGGCGACGATCGAGTCCATCGGCAAATCCGTCTTTGAAAAAAAGATCGTCATCTCCCTTATCAACCCGATGATCAGAAACCCGAAGGAAAAGTACTTCCTCCCGGATGCACCGGCAGAAGGATCAGCAGCACTTGCTATCCAGAAGATGCTCCCTCCCTCAGCAAAACTCATTGCAGCATTCAACAACGTTGCAGCCAACAAATGGATGGAACTCGACGAAGTTCTGGATTACAGCGTCGCCGTCTGTGGTGACGACGAGGAAGCAAAGAAGACCGTTATGGAGCTTGTCGGCAGTGTGTCGAAACTGAAGCCGCTCGATGCCGGACCTCTCGCTATGACGAAGGTCGTTGAAGGAATCACGCCGCTTGTAATTACCATCGCAATGAGAAATGGTCTGAAGGATGTAGGTGTATACTTCAAATAAATAAAATCAAAAAAATTGAGAATCCCTCTCTTTTTTCAGATGCCGGGAATGTAGGAAGCCTGTTCTTTATAATACGGGATGTACACGATCCGCGAGTTCTCGACAGTGAAGTTGTATCTGAGGACCTGCAGGATACCCGGCTTATCCGTTTCGTATCGGAGATACAGAAACTCCGTAAGTTCCCGTGCGGTGTTCTGATTGATCAGGATCGGCAGATAATTCCCTTCATACCCGGCGATCACCTCAACGATCTCCGGGTTTCTGATTGTCATATCGATCTCCCACGACTCGGCAAGATACCGGGGATATCTGCCGCACAAATATAGTAACTGCGTTTTCCGGCAATGTCGGGAAGGCCGGTCGTGGTGTCCCCGCCTGTGAGCTTGTCTGTCACCTCGAAGTTCACATCGAATCTCCAGAACGGAATGAAGTCAGCTTTCACTCCCTCCATAGCTACGTTCGCCAGAAGATCCGGTTTGGCAACATCATAGGGCACGACATTCACCGTATCTGTGGTGATGTCCAGGAGATGGGAGCATTTTTTACAGGGGGAGATCACCTCACCCCACGGCTGGTTTACCTCTTCCCCGCAGAGCGGACACTTCAGGATGGTCGATTCATGGTTCAGGATCTCGTGATCGGTCAGCAGTTTGGGTACTCTGACCGCGGGATGGAGCGAAGAGATATGCTGCATAGTTCCCGAAGCAACGAAGGTCTTTCCTTCTTTGAACGCGGGGTATCCTGCCATACGCATGGCAATACCCAGGAGAAGCAGAATGATCTGAAACATCTCGGCCAGCTGATACGGCCCGGAATGAAGAGCATAGCAACCGATGACCCGATCATGATTCCTCCTACGGCAAGGGAGAGGATCATCATCCGGGTACGTGCGGTGAGGTTGATCGGGCTTGACCCGCCCAGAACATCGCCTTTTATTCCATCCACGATTGCCGTGAAACTCCCGCCTTTGTACTCGTAGTGTGCTATCCATATAGGAGCATACACCAGTTCGAACACCTTCGGGATCAGAAACGACTTATTCAGCGTCAGGACATCGATTCGCTTCTCAGCCGCGTTCTGGATAAGATCATGGACGGCTTTCCGTCCCCGTTTGATTGCCTCAATCGCGGAACCACCCGGCTCCATCGAGACGACCGATCCCCGTACATATGGGCTCTCTCCTCCGGGATCCAACCAGAGTTTGTCGATGCCGTATTTGCCGGTATCGCAGGCACACTCCGTCCAGATGAACTCCTCGTCGATCAGCTCCTCAAAGATGTTTCTGATCACGTTTCCTGTCTGCTCGGTGTACTCAGAGTAGCCGCAGGCGACTGCCTTACCTTGAGCTATGAATCTCCAGAACGGCAGATAGAGGAGATACATTTCGCTGACTACGGCATACTTTGCCAAATCAGGCGCCTTGATCCCTTTTGCAAACCAGGTAAGGAACGTTCGGTCGGCGACACCTCTGGTGATCTTTGCCTTGTAATTGAACTCGGCAACCTGATCCTCGATTGAACGTTCAAGCCCCATCTTTTCCCTCCTTGAGTTTGAGGTTGATCACGCCAAGCATCTCGCTTTGATACAGGAAGAAGATCAGCAGTGCCGCAACCAGAAGAAACAGCCAAGGACTGAAATAGACGGCGACCAGAGAGAGGATCATTACCGGGATACAGGCGATCATCGCGGTCTTTCTCCAGTTGATCGGCTCTTTGATAGGATGCCACTCTTCGTAGACCATGCCGGATTCCGCGTCCACCTCGACCATATAGATGGAGTTTTTCACTTTGTAACTGATCAGCCAGAGCGGGATCCCGACCAGCTCCTCCGCCCGGGCGATCCCGTGCAGTTCGGGGTAATACACCGAGGAGTAGATGGTGGCAGGCAGAATATTCGCATCATTCGGGACCGGGCTGGATTTAATATCAAACCTTTGCAGATTCTGCAGACCCGAAAGAAGTGTTCCGAAGGCCGGCCGGTAGACGGTCACATCCGTGCCGCCGTCTTCCCTGCTGTATTTCCAGAAAGGATAATAGAGCATCACGGCTTTCCCGAACCTGATTTTGTCGTCGGGGATGAACGGCTTTGTGTCCGACCCCAGCCACTCGCGGACGATCTCCCGCGCCCGCGCCTCATCGATCAGAGGATCAACAACGCCGGAGCATTGCAGAGGTGCGGGTATTCCTTCTGGTGTTTCTGCCATAAATTAGTCAATATATTTACGTACGTTCAGATAGATGTTTTCTTGCCTTGCCTCCGGGCGTCCCCCTTTCCCCGTAAAATTGAGAGCATATTTATACTCATTATGCACACAATTATACATCAAAGTATATTGTTTTGATAGTCGATGTTGAATATAACCACCTTTCTTGATGCAAACGCCTGTCGTCTGGCAAAACCGGTTTTTTTCTGTCCGGAAAGAAACACGTCATACACCTCCGCCGAAATACTTTCAATAAGTTCCGCTATCGCCCGCGATCTCCTCTCCCTAGGCGCCGTGAAAGGCGACCGTATCCTCCTCTATATGAACAGCAGCCCCGAATACTTCGTTTCTTACTTCGCCGTCTGGAGGATCGGCTGTGTGGCAGTTCCCACAAATCGTGTCTACACCGCAAGCGAACTTGCCTATATGACGGAAAACTCCGGCGCGAAAGTTTTCATTACGGATCCAGAAGGGGGATCCGTTGCCCGCGATCTGCCGGTCAAGATCTATGTGCCGGGAGATATCGAGTCCATGCGCGGCTCCCCCCGCTTCTTACCGGAGAATACCGAACACGATGACCTCTGTCAGCTCCAGTATACTTCCGGAACCACCGGCAAACCCAAAGGAGCAATGCTCACGCACGGAAACTGGCTCGCCGCGATCCACAATGAGTGCGACGTCCTGACCTTCAAACAGGACGACGTCTATCTTGGCATCTATCCGATGGGTCACGTCGGTCTTTCCTGGGGGATCGCCGCGATGCGTGCCGGCGCTCTCTATGTTATGATGGAGAGGTATGACTACGAGAAATACCTCGCTCTCTGTAAAGAGCACAAGGTGACCGTTCTCGCCGGCATGCCGCCGGTGATCCACTCGCTCACCGAAACCCCCAAGGGGCCCGAGGAAAGCCTTGCGACCGTCAGAGAGATCATCTCCGGAGGAGGGCCTCTCCACCATGATATCTGGAAAAAATTCTATCAACGGTACAACATCCCGATCATCAATGCCTACGGTCTTTCGGAGACGGTCGTCATCGGCACGGGAACGGTGATCCGTCCCGAGGATTACGCATCCGCCGACCGGTTCCAGAGTGTGGGTCATCCGGTCTGCTTCTCGGAAGTCAAAATCGTTGACGAGACCGATCCCTCGATCGAGCTGCCGATCGATATGCCGGGCGAGATCGCTCTGCGTGGTCCGGCGGTGGCCAAAGGATACTGGAACATGCCCAAAGAGACTGCCGCCTCGTTCCTCGAAGACGGCTGGTTCCTCACCGGCGATGTCGGGTATCTCGACAAAGATCTCAGACTTTTCCTCACTGACCGGAAAAAGGACATGATCGTCATGTCAGGCTGGAAAATTTATCCGACCGAGGTCGAAGAGGTCCTCATCGGTCACGAAGGGGTCGCCGAGATCGCGGTCTTCGGGATCCCGGACGAACATCGGGGAGAGATGCCGGTCGTCGCTGTCGTTTGGCGGAGGGGCTGGGACAGCTCAGATAAGGAAGGCTCTCTTCGTGCATTTGCGAAAGAGCGGCTTGCGGGATATAAAGTCCCCCGCAGGATCATTACGGTGGATGCCCTCCCCCGGGTAAACGGCTGGAAGCTCCTGAGACGGGAACTTCGCGAACAATATTCATAACACATACCAATCATGAAATCACGTGATATAGCACTCGTCGGCATTTTACTTGCCGCCGGAGCAATCGCCCGGTACATCTCCTTATTCGTACCGGGGGCCATCGTCGCGAATCTGACGATAGCATTCTACTGCCTTGCGATCATCCTCGTCGTCCCGAAGTTTAAAGAAGCTCTCGGGATAGGCGTTGTAGCCGGAATTATCTGTGCGGTCTTTTCGCACTCGATCTTTCCGTTTGGAAACCTGATGTCGGAGCCGATCGGCGCCGTGGTCTGTTTAGCGGTGTATAAACTCGTGAAGGATCATACCCGCCTTGCCCCGGCAATTTCAACTGCGATCGCTACCCCGGCAAGCGGTCTCACCTTCATCGCGGTCACCTGTTTCGTGATGTTCTTCACGACAGAGACCGCCGTTGCTACCGTTCTCGCATTCGCCATAGCATTGATCCCGATCGTGCTGAGCGCCATGGTGGCGAACGTTATCATCGCCCAGATCATCGCGATGCCGGCAACCTCGGTCATGCAGAAGACGAAGACCGTCATCAAAACCATCCACACGGAAGCTGCGCCGAGTGATTCGGTCGCCTTAGACAAACTTACGTTCACGTATCAGGCGGCAGATACCCCGGCCCTCGACAATGTCTCGCTCAAAATAAACCCGGGCGAGTTCGTTGTTATCAACGGTCATTCGGGAGCCGGAAAAACCACGCTTTCCCGTGCAATTTCTGGTATTCTCGCTCATGCATACGGTGGAACTGTTGTAGGGAACGTCTCTCTTTACGGAAAATATGCCGATGAATACAAAGATGTGACCGAGCTTTCCGCAAAAGTGGGCATGGTCTTTGACGATGCTGACGCTCAGCTGATCTTCACCATGGTCGAGGAAGAGATCCTCACCGGTCTGGAGACCCGCGACCTGCCAGAGGCCGAGGCCAGAAAGAAACTCGACGAGATCTACAAGGTCACCTGCACGGGTCACTTAACAGACCGTGCCCCGCACAATCTGTCCGGCGGTCAGAAACAGCGGGTCGCAATGGCCGCGGCACTTTCCCGGGAGACACCTCTCCTTGTTCTGGATGAGGCGACCTCCGAGCTGGACAAAAACGCCAGACGCCAGGTATACACGCTGCTGAAAAACATGACGGCAAAGGGTCATACGATCGTTTTGATCGAGCACATGATCGATGAGACGATAGGGTATGCCACCCGGATGATCACGATGAACGATGGAAAGATCGTGTATGACGGCGTTCCAAAACCCGAGGATACGAACTACCCGGCGCTCGAAAAGACTGCCCCGATCCATGACGTCGTGCTGGAAGCGACCCATGTCACGCACAAATTCCCCGAGGTCCTTGCTTTGGATGATGTCTCGGTCTCCTTTTTCAAAGGCGAGATCGCGGCAATTCTGGGTGAGAACGGATCGGGTAAGACAACGCTCGTGAAACATCTGAACGGTCTTCTCCGTCCGGATGCGGGATCGGTCCTGTTGAAAGACGAGGACATCGCGTGCCGTTCGATCCCGGAGATCTCGAAGCATGTCGGTCTGGTGTTCCAGAATCCTGACACGATGCTGTTTGAAAATACGTGCGAGAAGGAGATCCTGTTCGGTCTGAAGAACATCGGAAAATCCGATGCTTCGCCGGCGGTTTCTCTTGCGGCAGTCGGTCTTGGCGGCAAAGCCGGGATGAATCCGCGTCATTTAAGCCGCGGCGAACGCCAGAAACTTGCTCTTTCCTGCGTTATCGCCACAGGTCAGGAGATCGTTATTATCGATGAGCCAACGACGGGTCTTGACCCGAAGGAGTCGTATGAGATCATGCGTGTCCTGACCGGGATGCGGAACGAGGGTAAGACGATCCTTATGGTGACTCATGACCCTGTGCTCGCAGGTCGGTATGCGGACCGGATCATCGAGATAGAAACGGGTAAAATAACCGAGATCCGCGGAGGTGAGTGAAATGGAAGATATTATGCAGTATATTCCCGGGAACCGGTTCGTTCACCGATTGTCGCCGATGACGAAGATCTTCTTCGCGGTCGGTATGATGTTTGCGGCGATCTTCACCTCGGACCCGCTGCTTCTCTCAGCAATGGTCGTGTTTGTGCTGGCGTTCGCGGCGATCGGCGGGCTTTTCAAGCCGCTGATCCGTCAGGTCCCCCTGCTGATCATTCTGGGTCTTGCTCTGGTCGTTTTGACGATCCTCACAAGTGCGTCGGGCGATGTGCTGTTTACGCTTCTGCCGAACGGGATGATCCCGATGACGACGGGAGCGATCATGTTTGCGGTTCAGATGACTCTCCGGTTTGCGGTGCTGATCTTCTCATTCCAGCTGCTGGTCATCTCGACCCAGCCGCGTGATCTGGTGAATGCACTGTATGTATTACGGGTGCCGGGCGATTACGCTTTGATGTTCCTGATCGCTATCAGATTCATTCCGACTCTGCAGAGAGAGGGTGTGCGGATCAATGAGGCTCAGCTTTCCCGCGGGTACTCTCCCGGAGGAGGTATCATTGGTAAACTGAAGCAGCTCGGTTCGGTTATGCTTCCGCTGATGCTGAATTCACTCGCAAAGGCAGATACGCTTGGTCTGACGATCGATATGCGGGGATACCGAAAAGCGTCGGAGCACCGGAGGAAGATGGTCTACCATGCGGCAGATTTCGTGACGGTTTTGATCGTCGCAGGGATCTTTGCAGGCATCGTGTATGTGACGTTCTTCCTGTGAGAAGAACAACAATCCTTTTTTTCATTTTTATTTATATGTATAATTGTTGTATTTTATCACCTAATTTTATGATAATTTCAGCGTAAATGTAAACATCATCTTTAGTAAGTATCAGATGTTGCCCAACAGAATACGTTTCATCCCCACTTTTGTCAATACACTCTTTATCGACAATTCCCTGTTTATTCAGAAGGATATGGCGTTGTTGAAAACATAAGACAAGGAATTTATATTCTTCTTCTGATAGTCAGTCCGTATATCCAGAACCTGTCGCTTCTTTCCAAAGTTGATTACTATTAATTAACCGTTGAAAATCATTTTTCTTTGATGGTATTACATTGGGGATTTGTGAATAAACGCATTCTGCCAATCTCTGTAATGCAACGACTAAATAAGATACTGATGATTCTATCATTGAGTTATATACTCTCTCTGCGTCGTCTTTATTACTTGATTCAGAGATAACCTTACTAATGATATCTAAATTGTTTAGTTTTGCCTTAATCATCATTATGGTATTACTAAAAGTCTGTTCTGCGGAGTTGTATCCACAACTAGGACAAAAAAATCCTGACCCGGTAACAGCATAACGAGTTCCACATTTTTTACACGTTATTTTTTGTTCCATCACATCTAAGGCCTCTATTGGCAGAGTTACAAAAGATTTTTTCCCAATGGGAGTGGTCATTGACATTTTAATGTGGCCTGAATTATGTTGTCGATTAATTGGGTTTGCAAAATTGTGTAAAACTGAGTTTATTTCATTTACCGCATATTCCAATACTTGATTTTTAATTTGAGTCCATTGGTTACTTGATAACCACGAAGTGGCAGGAGCATTGAACCCACAGAATGGACAATAAATAGTATCAGAGGATTTTTCGAACAAATCTTTCGAATATATTTTGAATCTCTGTTGGCACTTTTCATTCTTGCATTCTAAATCAAAATAACACTCCTCGTCAGAAAGAATAGAGAATTTCAATTTATTATCCGCATTTTCAGTGTTATTTTGTGCTTCTTCAAACATTTATACTCTCATCCAATAATGTTATATTCATATTTTTTGTAGAATACATCTTAGTCATAAAACGATGTTCCCAACCTACGTGTCCGAGCATTATAAAATAGTCTCACTTTAAGTATTTATATCCACAACCGCGCGGTGCGATAATGCTTGAGATAATAAATATGTCGAAATTATCATGAATTTAGTTAATTATTTTTGTAAAATGCTATTTTTATTGATAAAAAATAAATATTTATTGTTGTATCTTATCCTCATTCTTGGGAAATACCTGCACTCATCTCCCCGGATCATTCACCCCTTCTTCAGCTCATTCATCCGTTTTTTATCTCAGTTTCAAATGCCTCATAGGCTGCCTTGATCTCGGCATTTCTCTCATAGCATTTCTCCTCCCACTTACCCTGGACCTCGCCCTCCTACGGCGTCTCCGCATCCGGGACATACTCCATCGTGTAATCAAATGCCTGATTCAAACAAACATCAACAAAGGCATTCAGACTCTGATAAACATCGTCCTGGAAAGAATGCATGTTTGACTCTGCCATATATTTCACCGCATGAGCCTGTTTCAATAATTCATCAGCTCGCCCCCGGTGCCATGCCGCTCGTTCTTTTGTATCATTGGCCGGCGGTCCGCCTTTCAGCTCCTTATCCGGATGCAGCTCTAAGGCAGCCGAATAACAATGAGCGACCACCGGTTTGAGATTCCGATACAGCAGAAGTTCAGTATTCATCATAGCGTTGAGAGTTTGTTCCGTACTTTCCAGGTTGGATTGAATACTCAGCAGCTTTTCCGTTGACCGTTTCTGGAAAGTATACAACAAAACCGCAATCACTGAGGAGACAATAATTCCTACACTAGTCAGAATTATGCTGATAAGGTTAAGATTAATCGTAGAATCATCTACTACCAAACTCGTAACTATCATAGCATTTCTTCTCTTCTTTGCCTATGATAAACGTACGTTATAGGGACTTTTTTCGCGGTCTGCCTGTCTCAGGCTGAAAAAGGAGGGCTGTTTTGTGGGATGCGGGTGTACGGGTTTGAAAAAAAGAAGATTCACGGATCACGTTTTTTCACCTGTGTTCTGAAAAAGTAGGGAGCACGTCGGACCTGCACCCTAGTTTTTTATTTCTGTTTTGGGAGCAGGTCTTATTTATTTACGTGCACCCTTATTTCACTCTAATTTTGCTTTTTTTTGCAAAAAGACCTATTTTAAGGGTTTTTTGTGAGGGTGCACATATTTTCCAAAACTCTGTTTTAAGTATGGCATATATGAAATAAGCTCTATATGAGCTTAGAATTAGGTTTTTAAAATTTTTCCCAGGGTTTTGGAAAAAATGTGCACCCTGGGAATTCGACTCTCTCGATTTCGATCAAAAACCTCCTAAATATTGGTGTCACGTTTTTCTCAAAACCCTGGGAAAACTTTCAAACACCTGGATCTAAGCCTAAATACTACAAATAACAGAGTTTCGGGAAAAACGTGACACCCCACAATAAAACCAGAATAAACCGTATTTTTTTAAAATCAACCCGCAATGAGCTGTTTTTTGGTGTCACCATCATTTTTCCAAACCTGACACAAAACCCTCCCCAAAAAAGTGGTGTCACGTTTTCTATAAACCAACCTGACACCAATCCGCCCCGTCTTTGCCTCATCTTCTGGAACCAGGGTTACGGAAAACTGCTGCCGCATCCATCTCAAAATGAATTTATAGTAGTATCATCATGAATTAACTATGGTAAACCGTCTCCTCCCCCGGATATCCGGCGTAGAATCCCTCATTCTCGCACTCATATGCGGGATCGGAACGGCGATATTCACGCCATGGTCTCTCGAATTCGAACTCTTTGCCCTTTTCGGACTGGCATTCCTCATTATTGGCGTGATCCTCCTCCTCAAAAATCATAAACCGATTACGGAGAAATAATACTATAAAAAAAGTGAACGGAAATATTCCGGTTATTTCCGTCTCTCACCATAAAGCGGCCCTTCGACTCGGGCCGGCGCATTCCCGCTTCTCACCTCAGCGGGTTTATTATAACAATCCATACACAAAATCATGCAGTTTCGCACTTCATCCTTCCCCCCTTCACTCACTGGTTTAATATTACGTGCCTCCCAGGCTCCGCGTGCCTCCGCATTTCCTCTGCTATTAAATATTAATTTTTTCCCGCAAATCTGACAATAGCCATTTACTTTGTCAAACGCGTTCTTTACCACATCTTCTGAAAATACCATTCCTTCTCCAATACGTAGGAGTAGGTATCTCAGCCACGATAATACTTTCCCACAATACATTCTGCCGGAATATTTTGGGGTTTTGGGAGGATCAGATCCGTAAATACGTTTTTTTCTTTTCCTTACCCTCTCCTCAACTCGTAAGAAACAGGAACTGATAATAGGTCCCATTCCAGCAAAGGATCTTCCCGCCGTATTTCCCGTAAATTTCCCGCCCCTCTTTGTAGGTGATCCCAGAAAACTCCAGATAATCCAGGGGACGCTCATAGATCCGCACATATTTTTCTATACACTCATACAGACCCGGATGAGCCGCAAAATCCTCCTCAGTCAGATTCATGAGAACAGCATAATGCGGCAGTTCATCCTCCGCAATAGGGCGCATCGTAAACGCCTCGATTGTATCATTAAATTGTTCGACAACCACCCATAAGCCGATCAGAGCAATAATAAGGATCCCGATTATCCAGAGTATCACCGTTTTTTTCGTCATGATGGGTCTTTCGTCTCAGAAATATATAATCTGTCTGTTTGTTGTCACCCTCTCTCTTCATCAGCTGATGGATGAAAATGCCATACGCTGGCTGAGCCAGTTTTCTCAGTTTGGGTTGTCCAGTGAGGAGGTGAGGACGTTGGTTTATGCGAAAAATACCGGGGATGTATCTAATGAATATTGTAGATCCCTTACAGGTTATGATACGGCAAAATCAAGCAATCTTCTTGCAAGACTGCGAGGTCTGGGAATATTACATCAGCATTCTCATGGTTATGCAACATATTACACGATTTCTGAAAAATATTCTGGATCTAAGGCAGAAAATGTCTTATTTACCCAGATGAGCACACAAGATACCCAGAGAGGAACGAACAATGCTTCTTCAGTCTCTCCCGCAAACAATCCAAGAGGAGATTTTGAGTCTCGGGCAGAGAATGAGTTCGGAAAAACGTGAAGAAATGCTGGTAAAAGTGTGTAAAATCCGGTCGTTTACCGCAGCAGAAGTTGGCATATTATTTGGGAATACACGGCAGTGGGCTAAAATTATATTGAGGGAATTGGTATATTCCGGGAAAATACGATTAACGATACCTGAAAAATCCAATAGTAGAAATCAGGCATATTTTGTATCACAGGACGGGGGACAAAGAAATATTGATGAATGGAAATGAGATGCATTCCATTCTCTCATCTTCTTAATAGATGGATGAAAATGCAGTAAGCCGGTTCACAACAGATCCATCTTCGAATCCTTCTCCATGATCCGCCTTACCGGCTTACACGGATTCCCGAAGGCAAGAAAATCCGCCGGAACATCTTTCGTCACGACACTCCCCGCTCCGATCACCGTATTATCCCCGATATGGACCCCGGCCAGCACAACAACATTGCATGCGAGCCAGACATTATTTCCAATATGGATTTCCTCTGCATATTCAGACATCGAAACATGTCCGTCCTCATAACGCAAAGCTACCCGCTCCTCCGGGATCAGCGGATGTGAAGTTGCCATCAACGAAACATTCGGACCAAACATCACATTATCTCCGATAAAGATCCGCCCGTCATCCATGATCGTCGTATTGAAATTCGCAAAGAAATTCTCGCCGATAAACGTATGACACCCGTAATTGAACTGTATCGGCCCCTGAAAATAATATTTTTCACCGATACTCCCTACAAACTCTTAAATGATCGGCAGACGATCCTCATCCTCCTCGTCAAGTGCATTGAATTTTTGACAAAGAACATGCGCCTTATGCTTCATGCCGCAAAGCTCCTTTGAACGTGCATCAAAGAGCCTGCCTGCAAATATTCTGTCCTCTTCTGTCATGTAACTTAGAGGGCACTCCGCACATTTCGCGTTGCTTCGCACATCCGCGAAAGCTTCTCGAACGCCGTCTCAGGCGTATGCATCCGAAGACCGCAGTCCGGATCGATCAGAATATTCTCCGCCCCGAACGCATCCACGCAGATCATGATCCGCCGTTCGATCTCCTCCACCGACTCTACCGCCGGATCCGAACTCTTCACACATCCGCAGCCGATCTTCTTCCCCGCTAGATCTCTCTTTGAGAGAACCGACATATTCTCCATCGACACCGCATACTCAAAATCCAGAATATCCACCGGCAGCTTCGTCCACGAATCCGCGATCTCCCCAAGCATCCCGCATGTATGGATACATGACGGTGTTTTGATCCCAGCAAAAATAATTTTCAGTGCCTCTCTTGCCGTATCCACAGAGATCGCTCCTGTTGAAAGGATCGGCTCATCCACCTGAATGATCGTCACCCCCGTTTCTGAGAGAAACTTTGCCTCCTGATGCAAAGCTCCAGCGAGATCCATCACCACTTCCTCCTTATTCCGGTAGGCTGGCGTTGCCACCTGCAAAGAATAGGCAAGCGTGCATGGGCCAGTAAGGATCCCCTTCACGTACTTCGTCTGCGTCAACGCATACTTCGTATCGCCTACCGTGATCGGCTTATCCGCCGCCCCGATCTTTCCAACAACTGTCTTCTCCGATATCCCCGGCAGCTTCGAAACGAATGCCTGCACCATATCCGACCTGACCTGCCCGTCGGAAATAATATCCACCCCTGCCCGTATCTGCTCTGCTACTGCGAACTGTACCGCTTTCTTATACGGGTCCAAAAGGGACGAAAGTCCCGTCCCTTTCACGCAGGGAAACGAACCGACGACCGTCGTCGGCAAAAGACAGGGGAGATCCATGATAAACTAGGTCGTCCTGAGCAGATAAAAACCCTCTGCATCAGGTATCCTCAGTTCTGCCGCAAACCAAGAGTTTATTGTTGCTTGCGATAACTTATTGCATGATCACCAATGTCCGCACCATTAAAAATCCCGAAAATGCAAAAACCCGAATATGACTCCCTCATCAGAAACAATGTCGTATCGCGAATTGCCTTTTCAGGGAAAGAATATCCCTACATCGCACCCTTCCTCTACGTCTTTGACGAGAAAAACCTCTACTTCCTCTCGACCCGATACGGCAAAAAAATGGAGCTGTTCTCTCAGAACCCTGCCGTCTCTGTCGAGATCGAAAGTGTGGCGCCGGATATGTCTGCCTACAAGTTCGTGACGCTGCTCGGCAAACTCTCCGAGGTTACGGACGATGAAAGAAAACGTGCGGTAAAAAGTCACTTCGTCAAACTTATCTCAGACAAAAAAATCTCGGAAAACAGTCTCTATGCCCTGGGTCATTCACCCACCGAGTCTGCTGAGAAAATCATCAGCGAAGAACGAACAATGGTTTGGAAACTGGTTGATGTTAAGGAGATCGTCGCGCTGAAAAACGCCTGACCCCTTAACTTTTTTTAAAACACCAAATGTGAAGAAAACTTCATATGAAATAAACTTCATATGATATAGCATGCAAAAGAATATTCTATTCTCAATCTTTGGGCTGGTCATTGGGATCGTGCTGATCCTTCTCGCAGTCTTCGTCTTTACGGGCAGTACTACGTTGAATGGTGCATGCTACGGAATCGGGGCCGCGTTAATTGCCCTCTCCGGGGGAAATCTGATCGGAAAATCCGTTATAAAATCGGTAGAGACGCCCGAGACCCTCAAAATACAGGCGATCGAGGTAAATGACGAGCGGAACATCCGTATTCGCGAACGTGCCGGCTGGAATACTGTCCGAATCTTTACGCCGGTTCTGTGTATTATAACACTTGCCTCGGCTCTTATCGGCGTTGAATTATATGTAACGCTTGCGGCGTGCGGACTTGTGGTCCTGCTGGCGGGTCTGTCTATCGGCTCACAGATATATTATGACAAGAGGCTCTAATGGAGAACAGGATAAAAGAATTGCGGACCGCCCGAAATCTGACCCAGGCGGAGCTTGCAGAGACCATTTCCGTGTCGTCCAGAACGATCATTTCGCTTGAGAAGGGCCAGTATAATCCATCGGTCCTTCTCGCCTACAAGCTGGCTCTTGTTTTCGGCTGCCCTATCGAAGAGGTCTTTATTTTCGGCAAAGAGGACGGCATCCTTTGAGACCGGTCCCTAAAAAGAAAAGAAAATAGGTGGAAAGTTCAGTTGGTTCACTTAAGTTTTTTCTCAAGTTTCTTGAGCTTTTTCTGGGCTTCTTTGCTGCCTGCAGCTGCAAGCTTCGAGAGCCCTTCTGCCTTGACCTTCTTTTCTTTGTTCAGTTTCCCCATCTGTTTCTTACTTGTTGGCATATTATTCACTACTCCTTTGACTTACTCTATATAGGTTTTTTCCGTTTTATAAATATCCCTGAATAAAAGCCGGGTACGGTTCCGCGAATTTATTTTTTTAGATGATATAATCGACGATGATGCTTTTTTCGCTCGCCTGCGTCATGTATTTCTTGACGACGTCCATATGATAGGGATGATCGGCATACCCGCGGAGTCCCTCCTCATCATCAACGATCACCGTTAAGGCGATGTCGAAGGACCGGTCGGTGTGGTACAGGTCGATACCTACTTCGATCTCCCGGATCTGTTCAACGGTTCCTTTCATGGAGAGAAGCAGATCGCGGACTTTTTTGCAGGATTCTTCGCTGTTGTCGGCGAGTTTGAAGAAGACGATGTGTTTTATCATAAAAAGGAAGATTATGGACTGACTCTGTGTCGGTCACGCGGGAAGAGAACAGCTTCCCTGATATTCTGAAGGTCGAGCATGGTCATGACCAGACGTTCGGCGCCGAGTCCCCAGCCTGCGTGGGGCGGCATCCCGTATCTGAACGGGTCGAGGTAAAACTCGAATGCGTCGGGGTTGAGACCTTTTGCTTTGATCTGTTCTACGAGAAGGGAGTGGATATGACAGCGCTGTGCGCCGGAGGTAAGTTCCATTCTGGGGTGCATCATATCGAATGCACGACAAACCTCGGGGCGGTCTTCGAACGGCATGGTGTAGAACGGTCTCGTCGAGGTCGGCCATTCCGTGATGAAGTACATGGTCCCCATCTTTTCTCCAACAACTCTCTCGGCAGCGGTCGAAAGATCGTCGCCGAATACGAGCGGTTCGCCGCCGGCGGTGGAGATCTCGATGGCTTCTTTGTAGGTGATGCGGGGGAACGGAACGGTCGGGATCTTGAAGTCGGTGATGCCGAGCGTCTCAAGAGCGTCGCCGCAGTGTTCTGCGACGTATGTGTATGCGGCAGCTACGACGTTTTCGAGGACTTTCATGGCGTCTTCTTCGTCAGCGAAGGACATTTCGATATCGATCGAGGTGGCTTCGTTTAAGTGACGAACGGTATTGTGTTCTTCTGCACGGAAGATCGCACCGATCTCGAAGACTCTGTCGAACCCGGCGCTCATGAGCATCTGTTTGTAGAGCTGAGGGGACTGGTTCAAGAATGCTTCTTTGTCGAAGTAGGCGAGCGGGAAGAGTTCGGTTCCTCCTTCGGTGGCGGCAGCGACGATCTTCGGGGTCTGGACCTGGGTGAATTTCTGGTCCCAGAGGTATTCGCTGATGGCACGCAGACAGGCGTTTCTGATCTGGAAGATGGCGTTGATGCGGGGTTTTCGCAGATCGAGATACCTGTTGTCGAGCCGGGTGTCGAGTTCGGCGAGAACTTTTTCCGAGACGTCAAGCGGCAGAGGGGTTTCTGCACGGGAGATTACGCGGAGTGTGTCGGGGACGAGTTCTCGTCCTCCGGGTGCTTTTTCCGTGGCTTTGACTACGCCTTCACATTCGATAACGGACTCGCGGGTAGCGTCTTTGACGGCGGCGAGTACTTCGGGGGTGACTTTCTTTTTAGGTATGGTGACCTGGAGGATCCCGGATCTGTCACGAACGAGGAGGAAGGTGAGTCCTCCAAGATCACGTTCTTCGTGGACCCAGCCTGCAATGTGTGCATGCCCAATTTCAGGGGTCACGTCTTTTATTGGTATACGCATAAAATCTCTATAGTATTTGCGGTGGAGATAGATTATAGTTTGTTCGGGGACGAAAGATGAGCCGCCCTCATTTCGAAGAAGTACTATGCTCAGAGATTGGCGGCCTTCTCTGCATAAAGGAAAAAAGGAGCTTTTAGACAAGATGGACCGCATCGGTCCGCCACGCGATCTGCACGATATCTCCGGGATCATATATGTCCCCGGTTTGCCGGAACGGGCAGATGACCGAAAAGATGCAGCCGGCATCCACCAGAACATGCAGAAATGCTCCAGCTCTCTCTGAGAAGACTACTCTGCCCTGAACCGAGATACGTCCGGCTTTGATCTCCGTTTTCGACAGAGAAATGTCCTCTGCGCGAAGCATGATCTGCACAATTCCGTCCGGAACATGAGGAGCAGGGCAGAAAACGACGCCGTCCGATGTAGCATTCCCGTTTCTGACAACGCTGGTGAAGAGGTTCTGGACGCCGACAAACTTTGCCACACGCTCATTTGCCTGATGGTAAAACACCTCATAGGCAGAACCTAACTGGACAAACTCCCCGTTCATCATCACCGCCACCCGGTCCGCGAGCCGCTGACCCTTTGACTGATCATGGGTATTGATGATGATCGTGGTTTTATTCACCCGATTTTCGTGCAGGATCATCTCTTCGAGCAGTTTCGTTGCGACCGGATCAAGATTTGCCGTCGGTTCGTCAAGGAACAGGATCTCCGGTTTTGTTACCAGGACCCGGGCGAACGAAACACGCTGTCCCTCTCCGCCGGAAAGGGTCCGGCTGCTCCGTCTTGCATACTCGCTCATCCCCATCTCCTCAAGGATCTCTGTTACCCGTTTTTGTCTCTCTTCACGGGAAACATGTCTGTAGGAGAGACCGAGAGTGATATTTTCCTCCCCGGTTCTGTCAAAGAGCACCGTTTTTTGGAAAAGCATTCCCATCCGGTTCCGCAGATTGTAGGCTGAGTGTTTCGTGACCTTTTCGCCGAACAGCGTGATCTCACCCTCGGATGCCGGTTCTATTGTATCCAGCATGCGGAGAAGTGTGCTTTTTCCGGCACCCGACGGTCCGATGACTGCAAGGATCTCGCCTTGTTTCACCGAGAAGTTCAGCGGGTGAACGACCTCTTTTTTTCCGTAGCTTTTTGCAAGGCCGCGGACCGAGATGATATCAGTCATCTTTCATCCTCCCGTTATAGTGCTGGAAAAAATTCACTCCGAAGTTTACGATCAAAGCGATCGCCAGCAGAATAATTCCGAGGGCAATGGATGTGGAAAACTCCCCCATGGATGTGTTCAGGGTGATGGCCGTTGTCAGGGTCCGGGTAAAGTGCCGGATATTTCCGCCGACCATCATTACTGCGCCGACTTCTGCGATCGCCCGGCCGAATGCCAGGGCGACTGCCGATAAAATAGCAAATTTCACCTCACGAACCAGGGTCAGCATTGCCCAGTATGCCCGTGCATTGAGTGCCATGGTTGTGTATTTCATCTCTTTGTCCAAGCCGGAAAGTGCGGCTATGGCCAATCCGACGATCAAGGGAGAAACCAGAATGACCTGTGCAATGATCATTGCATTTACTGTGTACAGGAGTTTTAAGGAACCGAGAGGTCCCGAATTCGATACAAGGAGATAAACCAGTAATCCGACGATGACGGTCGGCAGAGCATATAAGGTCTGGACGAGATTGATGACGGTACGTTTTCCGCGAAAATCATAGTAGTAGATGATGGCGCCGATCGGAATCGTGATCAATGCAGCGACGAGCGTTGCGAGTGATGAAACATACAGACTTCGTCCGGCGATTTCCATAATCTCCGGATTCATCGTAACGATGAGCGTTATAGCTTCCAGAAATCCGTCGGTTATCTCTCCCATGAGTATTTTCCTGTATTAGATAAAATAAAAAAAATTGGATGACTGTTTTATGCAGTCGGCATGACTACAGGAGTCTTACAATCAATGTTGAACGGCGGAAGAGTGCTTTCGTTCAGGGTGCTCATCGGCGTGAAGAGTGCTTTGCCGTAGGTTTCAACACCGTATGCGCCGATAAAGTTCTGACCGTCTTCGGAGATGAGCCAGTTGGTGAAATCGGTAGCATCTTTAACATTGGTATCCGGGAATTTAGCTGGGGATATGGTCATGATACTGTATCTGTTCAGAAGGCTGGCTCCCTCATCGATGATCACTTCGAGTGAGAGATTGTTGTTCTTCTTGTAAGTGAGATAGGTTGCTTCATCAGTGAGGATGTAGGCACCAAGCTGGCCTGCAGTGGTCAGGGAGTCTCCCATGCCTGCGTCGGTCTCTTTATACCATGGACCGTATCCAGTGATCTGAGCAGTGTAGTTGAATCCGGCTGATTTCCAGATGGCCTTCTCTGCAGAGTGGGTTCCTGAGTTGTCGCCGCGGGATACAAAGATGATCCCCTCGGTTCCTGCGTCTCCCAGTTCTTTGAGTTTGGCAACTCCCTCTTCCGGAGTCATTCCTGCAATTCCTGCCGGGTCATCAGCCGGACCGACGATGATGAAGTAGTTGTATGCAATACCTCTGTGGTTTACACCGTAACCATCATCGATAAAGACTTCTTCCTGGGACGGGGAGTGAACGAGTAATACATCGACATCACCGTTCATTGCGGAGGCAATTGCTTTTCCGGTTCCCTGCGAGGTGATCAGGAGATCAACATTGTATTTTTCAAGATAATAATCCTGGACCGCATCAAGGAGGCCGGTATCATACAGCGACGTGTTTGTCGCTATTTTCAGCTGGGTCGGTTCCTGCTGTTGTGTACTTACGCATCCTGCTGCACAAATGACGGCGAGCAGAATGAGAAAAACACCAAACACACTTAGTAACTTTTTCATACGGATTTACGTATCTCGGGCATCCCATAAAAATCAATCTAGTGTTAATTTAATCAATTAAGTTTATTTAACATAGTGTTTGAAAAATTTTGATAAATTATCGAAATTTTAGCGAATTTCGCAAAGCATAGATTTTCAGGATGCAATCCCTCTGAAAAATTGTGGTGCGCATATTTTGGTGAAAAAATTCAAAAAAAAAATATTCAAAAAAAGTAAGTTTACCCTCTTCACTCAATGAAAAGAGGTCAGTATATATAAATTATCCCGGTGAGATTCAGATAGATATTGATGTCCTCTCTGATTGTACCGTCAGCAATCTTTTCCGGTACTGCCGTCATTACCCGATTCATCAATGCGCCGGTATCATACTGGACTTTTATGTTGATCTGGCGTGCGGCTTTGTAGATCAAAAAAACTTCCTGGGTAAGCTCGCTTCCTGCAGAAAGTGTGCAGACAAGGGTCGCCTCAAGTGAATAGATGTAGTCCAGAGCTTCTTTTGCGAGCCGGATATTATCGTTTGCCGATTTCTCTATAAGACTGATATTTGAGCGCGTGGTCTGCAGTTCATCAGCGATTTCCTGTTGAGTCATACCATCATTTCGGCAGTGGATCACCATCTTCTGACGATCTGTTAACAACGGTCCGGGCATTATCTTACCTTTGCAACTGATGAGTATAAAATATCTTTGATTCCACTATTTTTTGAAAAAAACCCTCCAAAGATGGGGAAAAACCGGCGCACGCACAAAACCCACCATTATCGATCAAAAAATTGAAATGGAGCGAGCAGAACGGCCCGAATGTAATTACAAGCCCTAATGCGTCCCCCCTCTAAAATATGAAATACCCCGAATTCTTGCGAGTATCGGCAAACTGGGACGTTTGGTTCGTTAATTTACTATTAATGTAAAAAAATAAACATATCGATTTTGTAAAACAAAAAGTGTGTTTTGTACTGATTTATGATATTTTGTAAACTAACATCATTTTACAAAAATCACAAATAATTGACAACGCTGTCAATTAATATACCCTCGTTAAAAGAAATTTAACTATACGAGGTTTTACCAAACATGGCTGATTTGAAATATGTTCAGAGCACTTGCCCCTACTGTGGAACGGGTTGCTCTTTCAACCTTGTTGTAAGTGACGGAAAGGTAGTTGGTGTGTCTCCCTACCCCCGTTCACCTGTCAACGAAGGAAAACTCTGTCCGAAAGGCATGTACGCCAACGAGTTCATCAACTCCCCCGACAGACTGACAACGCCCCAGATTCGCAAAGACGGCAAACTTTTGCCTGTTTCCTGGGATGAAGCAACGACCTTCATCGCAGAAAATCTGAAGAAATACAAACCATCAGAGCGGTGTGCTCTATCTTCTGCCCGTGTGTCCAACGAAGATAACTACGCCATGATGAAATTTGCCCGCGGTGTTTTGAAGACCAACAATCTTGATCACTGCGCCCGTCTGTGTCACTCTTCCACAGTTGCCGGTCTTGCAGGTTCCTTTGGATCCGGTGCAATGACCAACAGTATTCCCGACATTGCCGAGTCCAAATGTGTTTTCATCATTGGTTCCAACACCTTTGAGCAGCACCCGCTGATCGGACGCCGCGAATACATGGCAAAAGCAAAAGGTGCTCACTACATCTACGCTGATCCGAGACGTACCATCACCGCTAGTCAGGCAGATCTCTTTTTACAGTTCCACTCCGGATCTGATGTAGCTCTCCTTAACGGTCTGATGCATGATATCATCAAGAACGGATGGGAAGACAAAGAGTTCGTCGAAAAACGTACCAAAGGCTACGAAGAACTCAAAGCCCTTGTCATGCAGGAGAGGTACAACCTTGAGAACGCTGCCAAGGTTACTGGTCTCACGCCCGAAGAGATCCACACTGCAGCTGACTGGATCGCCAACTCAGGAGGATGTGCGTTAATCTACTCCATGGGTATTACCCAGCACACGGTCGGTGTCGATAACGTGCACGCAACTGCAAATCTTCAGATGCTTACCGGAAACCTCGGGAAACCAGGTACTGGCGTCAACCCGCTCCGTGGCCAGAACAATGTTCAGGGTGCCTGTGATATGGGCGCACTCCCGGTTAGCTTCCCCGGATATCAGAAAGTCACCGATCCGGAAGTACACAAGAAGTTCGCCGATGCATGGGGCTTCCCCGAAAACATCGCTCCGACCCAGAACGGATACGAAGTCACCATCATGATGAACGTTCTCGTGGACAACCCCGGAGAACTCAAATGCATGTACATCATGGGTGAAAACCCGCTTATGTCCGACCCGGACTTAAACCACGTGAAGGAAGCATTCGAGAACATTGAGTTCCTCGTTGTTCAGGATATCTTCTACAACGAAACCTGTGACTACGCTGATGTCATTCTTCCGGCTGTCTGTTATGCAGAACGTGACGGAACTCAGACCAGCACCGAACGCCGTGTGATCCGCTGGAGAAAGGCTCAGGACGCTCCCGGAGAAGCACTCGACGACTGGAAGATCATTTCCATGGTCGCAGCAAAGATGGGCTACGAAAAACAGTTCGCCTGGCAGTCCGCATCCGAGATCTTCGATGAAATGGCGGTCCTTACTCCGCAGTATCACGGTATGAACTACGAGCGTCTTAACACGCCCGAAGGTCTCCACTGGCCATGCAAGACCCCCGAAGACCCCGGAACCCCGATCCTCCACAAAGAGAAGTTCCTTACACCGGACGGACTTGGTGTCTTCTTCCCGGCAGAATGGAAAGCACCGGCTGAGGTCCCAGACGAAGAGTATCCGTTTGTTTTCACGACCGGACGTTGTTTGTTCCACTGGCATACCGGAACCATGACCCGCCGCAGTCCGACTCTCGACAAGGAAGTTCCGACCGGCTGGATCGAGATCAACGATGAGGATGCTAAAGAACTCGGCATCAATGACGGCGAGATGGTTCACGCAACGACCCGTCGAGATACTATCTCCGTAACGGCAAGAATCAGCCCGCAGATCATGAAAGGAACGACTTTCATGCCGTTCCACTTCGCTGAATGTGCAGCCAACCTGCTTACCCACAACGCACTTGACCCGGTTTGTAAGATTCCGGAATACAAGGCATGTGCAATTAAAATTACCAAGATCGAGGAGGGCCAGTAAATGTCTGCCAAAGGCGATATGTTCTACGCATGGACCGCAGTTCCCGGAATTAAGGGAGAATGCGGCGGTGCCGTAACATCCATTCTCAAATACCTGCTTGACAGCAAGATCGTTGATGGTGTCTTAACCGTCCAGAAAGGTTTTGATGTTTTCGATGCAGAACCGGTCGTCATTACCGACTCGGCAGATCTTGCAAAGACTGCCGGTTCCCTTCACTGCGGAACGCTGCTCCTGCCAAAGCTCATCAAGAAGTACCTGAACGGTGCAAAAGACATGAAGCTTGCCGTTACCTGCAAAGGCTGCGACGCAAAGGCAATGTACGAACTTGCAAAGCGTAACCAGATCAATCTTGATAACATCGTCATGGTCGGTCTGAACTGTGGTGGTTCGGTGTCTCCGGTCGTTGCCCGTAACATGATTTCATCGAAGTACGGCATCAACCCGAATGATGTAGTGAAAGAGGAGATCGACAAGGGACAGTTCATTGTTATGACCAAAGACGGTCAGCACAAAGGCATCTCGATCGATGAACTTGAGGAACAAGGTCTCGGCCGCAGAACGAACTGTCAGCGCTGCGAAACCAAGATTCCCCGCCAGTGTGATATTGTGTGTGGTAACTGGGGAGTTATCGGAGATAAAGCCGGTAAAGCAACCTTAGTTGAGATCTGCTCCGATAAAGGCGCAATGGTCTTTGACGGCGCCGTCAAGGAAGGCGTTCTTGAAACCTGCGCACCGAACCCGAAGGGTCTCGAGATCCGCGGGAAGATTGAGAACGTCATGATCAAGATGGGCAAGAAAAACCAGGATAAGCAGTTTGTCGCGATCGGTGAAGGCACCGGCGGCCGTCTAACGTATATCATGGCCGAAACCAGCCGCTGTATCAAATGTTACGGCTGTATCGAGAGCTGCCCGATCTGTTACTGTGTTGAGTGTTCAACCAAGAAGAACTACTTAGTCCCGTCAGGAAGACTCCCGCCGGACTTTATGTTCCAGCTGATTCGATTCGCCCACATCGCAGATTCCTGTGTGAACTGCGGTCAGTGTACCGATGTCTGCCCGATGAACATTCCGAACTCGCTCTTTATGCACGCCCAGCAGGTCGAGCTTCAGAAGATGTTCGGTCACAAGCCGGGTATGGACATGGAGCTCCCGGTCCTTGCCTTCGCAGAAGAAGCCGACGAACGTGCCCGTCTGCATGCAACCGGCTCGGATATGATCTACGAGAACGTGTTCAAAGAGTAAATTTCCAGTCTACGATAATTTGGATTAAAACCTTACAGAGATAAACAGAGGAAATACACCCTCTCCTCCTGTTTTTCCATCTCTGACTTCTTTTTGAAAAAATAATAGTGTATATTTTTTGATCTGACTTTTTTTGCATAACTATAGTTTGCACATATAAAATATCCATATGAAGAAAAATAGAGAAAGATCCCGTCTGATTGTATCCTGACGACGGGATACGGCTTTTAATCAGGATCCATCAAAAGCAGTCAAAACTACATTTGGTGAATTTATTATTGCGTGCATCGCAGTATTCCCGGAACGGGATATAACGTAACTGATACATTTTGCAGATTGACATTGCCTAGGTGGATATTTGGCATAACTTTGTAAATATTATTATTTAACTTATTCAAAATAATAAATTAATCTATTTATATTATTGCGAACGAATAATAATACCGATAGGCAAAAATAATGACTTTTTGATACCCCGCATTCCGATGTAATGAGTTTTGGATCCTGTAAAAACAGGGAGAGATACAAATGACGATAAATACCCTGTATCCTAAATTCTCGAGAAGAAAAGAGAATGATACGATGATGATCATGGAGCAGCGTCTTCTCACATCAGTATCACAACTCATTCTTGACACCTCAAGATGTGCCGGTTGTGGTATCTGTGTTGAATCCTGCCCTAAAGATGCGATCGTTTTACAACATGCCGGTGTTCTGAGAGGAAGGGGTGCGATTTTGGTTGACCCGGCGATATGTTCATACTGTAGTATCTGTTCGATCCTCTGCCCGCTTAAAGCTCTGAAAATCACTGTTAATGGGGCAGAGACCCTGCCGATCATTGATAATGAAGGTTTCCCTCAGTTTGATTATACCGCTCAGATCGATGAAACGAAATGCAAACGATGTACTGTCTGCAGCGAGGCATGCCCTGAGGATGCGATCGTTCGTGACGTTCCGGTTTTTGAGGGTCAGGACCCCGCCGGGGCAAAACGTCAGTCTGCTCTGACGGCGAATATCACGATGGTCATCTGCCTGCACAAATGTACAGTATGTGGCGTTTGTGCGTCACTTTGTCCAGCCCTTACTATCAAACACCGCCGGTTCGATCCGGAGAAGATGTTATTTGGTCAGGCGGGCTGTCCTGCAGAAAAAAACGGGATCAAATGTGATAGTCAGTCGGGAGAGATCAAGTGGGAGAAATCCTTTTGTGATGCCTGCGGTGTTTGTGTTGCTGCATGTCCGGAGAAGGCGATCCTTGAAGTTACCCGTAATCTGACGAAGGATCCGGTCCTTCCGGGGAAAGTCACGATCAACAAAGACAAGTGTGTGGCATGCCGCTGGTGTGATGAGCTCTGTCCGTCCGATGCCGTTGTCGTTACGAAGTTCTTCGAGGGAGAGATTATCGTGGATACGGCAAAGTGTCAGGAAGGCTGTAATGCCTGTGTGGATGTCTGTCCGTGCCGTGCATTCTATGTTACTATTCCGAAAGCGGAGAAGGGAAAGAAAACTGGGAAGGGGAAGGGAAAGAGTTTCAAAAAGGCGTATGTTGCCGTGAATCAGGATCTCTGTATTCTCTGCGGTGCCTGCGTGTATGCCTGTCCGGGTGAACAAGCTCTCACGATCCAAAGGAAGGGCATCAATGTGAAAGGTATGGAGACGGATATGTTCAAAACTATTGCGGCTAAACTCTGCACCCCGAGAACGTCTGCAGGTGTAGAGAAGACCGAGGATGCGGCTACGGTCGAAGAGTGAGGAAAAGAATTACCGTATTCCTGCACGCTTGAAAAATCCAGAACCTGCTGCATATGGGGGAGTGCGCCGATTTTTCTGTAAATTTGTTCAAGCTCCGCTCCCTCACCCAGTTACTCGCTTTCCATCTTCACTTTTACAGAAAACTCGCTCTTTTACATTTTTTACACATATATTATAAGTGATGTTGTGTGCAGTTTTTTATGTGAAAAAAGAGCGGTCTTTCAGACCTTCCATGAGATATGTGCGTACAGTCCCTCTTCAGGGAAACCCAGGTTCCCATTTCCCCCCCTCACGAGGACATTGTCCAAATACTCTCCAATGATCGCCATTTGCCGCTCATCATGAGCATCCATCCGGTCCGCGTAATCATCTACCGCTGACGTCAGATCTGGATATCCTCGTGCATCTTTCATTGGGTGTACAGAAATATCCGCATAGATCCCCATCTGATACAGACAATTCCAGACCACATCCTCCTTCGGTTTTGCCCAGTACTTCTCCCCGTGCAGGCTTTCCCAGAGCTTTGCATAGGTCACATCCCAGACGGAGTCGTTCATAAACCAGAAGATATGCACCTCCTTTGCTGCCGCCTGATGCATCTTTTCCAAAGCCTCCTTCAGATCCGGCACACTCAGGGCAAACGATGAGATCACATAATCATAGCTATCGAGATCCGCCGGATCAACATCTTCCCAGGCAGCCGGGATCAACATCTTCCCAGGCAGCCGGGATCACCTTGATCTGGGCATCCACGTTTCGAAACTGCCTGTACTGGTCCATAGCAAGGGTCATCGGCCGCGAAGGTTCGACCACCGTCACCCGGCACCCTGATCCGGTCAAAGGTACGGCAAGTGTCCCCGGTTCTGCTCCGATATCCAGAACAGTCGAATCTGCAGGGATCCCGAGAACCGCCAGCTGATCTGTCACCCGGGATATACCGCCGCTTTTGAGATTCTGCATCATCTTATCCACAAATGTCTGGATCGAAAAAAATTCCGCACTGGATTTATACTTCGATACTTCCCGCTGTTTCCGGGTAATTTCCCGCCATTCAAGATCTGCGTCGTACATATTTTATCTGATGGATAATCTGGGGAGTGAAAACAGATATGGTTTTCTTTCTCTCACTCGTAACACGAAATTTTTTAACATTAATATTTCACACACATCAATTTTAAAATCCAACATATTAATAGAATCAATACCAAGAAAAGAGTAATTGCTATGTATCAGAAAAATCATGTTGTGTTCGTAGGGATCCTCTTCCTTACCCTCATCCTCGTCTTTTCCAGTGGATGTATCGGATCTTCACAGACCGATCAGGATGCAGTACTAAAAATCGCCACACCAAACGAGATCACCGAAGCTTCGTATTTCGGGAACTACAACTTCGCCCAGATGACCCGGGTCACCACCCCGCCGCTTGTCCAGGTGGATGAAAACGGCGATTATATCGGCGCAGTTGCGAAGTCATGGACCGTCTCTTCCGACGGGAAAACCTGGACCTTCACGCTGGATCCGGATTATCAGTGGAGCGACGGAACGGCTCTGACTGCTGATGATGTCAAATTCTCCCCTCTGTATACTGCAGAAAAGATCACTACATCTCAGTCGTGGATCAAGAATGCCACGATCACTACAAACGGGAATGTCATCACCATCAGTCTTGCCGATCCCGTTTACCGTCTGTGCGGGGATCTTGTTGCGATCAACATCGTTCCACAACATATCTGGGAATCGATCGACAATCCTGAGGAATACATCAATGTAGGACCTTACGTTGGCTCAGCGGCCTACTACGTTAAGTCGGTCGATATTAACTCCGGGACCCTCGTCCTCGCGGCGAACCCGGCGTGGAAAGGGGAAGCCCCATACTACGGAACGGTTGAGATCCACTGGTTTGCAACCGAAGATGCCGCGATTTTCGCCATGCTTGGCGGTGAATGCGACACCTACTGGAAGTACGCCGCGTCCTTCCCGACTGGATCGGTCTCCCTTCTCGACTCCTCAGAAAAATTCACCACGGTCGAGACCCCCTCCCTGAAAATGTCGTATGTGGGATTCAACACGATCACCTCGGATGTGGGGGGAGATATCGCGTTCCGCAAAGCGATTGCCTATGCACTGAATTATGATGAACTCGTTGAGATCTCCGCGTCGGGATATGCTCTCTCTGCGAACTCGGGATTCATTCCAAACGGTGTTCCCTATTATAAGGAGACCACAGCCACCACCTACAATCTCGAGACCGCCAAATCGATGCTCGATCTCGCAGGTTATAAAGATGTCAACGGTGACGGGATCCGTGAGGACAAAAACGGCAATGCGCTTACTGTCACTCTTCTAACCCGTGAAAAGGTCGCGGGAGAACTCATCAAAGAGTACCTTGAAAAGGCAGGATTGGATGTTGAGTATAAATTTGCGTCCGATATAAACGCGTGGGTCGAATTAAAGGATTCTCAGGCGTATGACATCGCCTACAACTGAATCACTCCCAAAGGCATGATGATGGATTCAGGCTGGGCAACCGGATACTTTGCTTCAAATGCCGTGGGTGCGGGAAAACTCCAGAACGTGTATGATCCGGTATTCCTTGAACTCTGTGCGAAAATCGCGACGACTCCCGACGGAGATGAACTCAAAGCCCTGATCTACGATCTTCAGGATTATTATGCAGAGAATATGCCGGGTATCGCCATATACTGGTGTACGGATGTGACCCCCATCAACACCGAGATCGACGGATGGTACATCTCCAAGGCAACGGGGATCCTGAACGAGATCAATCTTGTCTAGATTCATCCGACTAAATAATCTCCTTTTTTTTACTTTTGTGACAAATAGTATACATACTTCGAAAAACGTATGAACAGAATACTTGCCAGAAAAATCGTCCGCTATGCTGTATCCTTGCTGATAGTTGTTCTGCTCGTGTTTCTGCTCCCCCGGTGTATGCCCGGCGATCCGGTACAGTGTATTGTGGGCGAGGATGTGTATCTGACACAGGAGATCCTTGATTCTGTCACGATAAAACTCGGACTTGACCGCCCGCTGATTGATCAGTTCGGGATATATATCGGCGATCTTCTTACAGGGAATCTGGGATACTCCTATACACGTCATCAGAATGTAGCGGAACTGATCTGGGATCGTCTTCCCTGGACGCTTCTCCTGACTGGGGTTTCGATGCTGATCGGCTATACATTTGGTATCATCGCCGGTACCTGGTCAGGATGGATGGTCGAGAGGAAGGGTTACAAGATCCTGACCGCGTTCGGGGTCGTGGTGTCCTGTATTCCTCCGTATCTTCTCGGTCTGATTTTTTTCTCGGTGTTCGTGTACCAGCTCGGCTGGTTCCCGTACAAAGGATTTTACGAGACCCCGGATATTTTCAGCGTGGCCTATCATATGGCGCTGCCTGTTTTGACTCTCGCATTGTTCGTGTTTGTCAGGAATATGATCATCATGCGGGGTTCGGTTCTGACGGAAAAGAACCTGCTGTATCCGCAGTTTGCAAAAGTCTCGGTTTCCCGCGAAGATAAATCATCTACGGCCATGTGATGAAGAATGCTATCCTGCCGATCCTTACCCATTTTGCAATAGATTTCGGGTTTACTCTTTCCGGGGAACTGTTTATCGAGATCATCTTTTCCCTGAACGGTCTGGGAAGGGTCATGTACACCGCGATCCTGAATCTGGATTATCCGGTGCTTTCCGAGTTGTTTCTCGTGATCGCGGTCATGGCGATCTGTGCGAATATGCTCGCTGATATTCTTTCCGGGATCATCGATCCGCGGGTGAAACGGGGTGATGATCAGTGAAGTTTGACCGACGGTATATCCTTCCGGGTCTTCTGATCCTGGTCCTTTTGATCGTTGCAGTTTTTCCGGGCATGTTTGCCCCATATTCGATCACGGACCGGGATGCAACCTATCAGGCGCCGAGTGCCGAGCATCTTCTCGGGACCGACAATATGGGAAAGGATATCTTTTCTCTTCTACTGTACGGAGCGAGATGGACGTTGATGATCGGTTTTGCCTCGGGAATTCTTGCCGTGTGTGTGGGCACCGCGTTCGGTCTTCTTGCGGGCTGGAGGAGAGGGCTTTTGGATGAATTTCTTATGGGGACGACGGATATTGTTTTGATCCTCCCAAAGATCCCTCTCGTGATCATTCTTGCCGCCTATCTGGGTCCAAGTCCGTGGGTTCTGATTTTCGTTCTCGGGCTTTTGTCCTGGGAGTCTATAGCCCGCGTTGTACGTTCGAAGGTGATACAGATCAGGTCGTCCGAGTACATCCTCGCCGCCCGCTGTCTGGGATTTTCGGACTTCAGGATCCTGGTCCGGGAGATCTTACCCGTTGTTTTTCCGATGATCGTGCCGAAGTTCGTGTCGAAGTTCGTGCTCGTGACGGCTGCTGCTATGATTTCGGAGGCCTCGCTGGCGTTTCTTGGGTTATCAGACCCTCTTATGGTGTCATGGGGAGGAATGATCTCAGATGCGTTTACCTACAGCGGGTTCCTTCGCGGCATGTGGTACTGGTGGCTGCCTCCTGCACTGTGTATCATTCTCGGCGTTCTGGCGATCACCAGTCTTGCCTTTATCCATGAACGCGGTGTTCGTGAGGTGGTGCAGTTATGAAGAATATTCTTGAGATCACGGATCTTTCTGTTTCGTTTCCGGGTTCTAAAGGAAGAATTCCGGCGGTACGAAATCTCTCTCTCTCGCTTGCGCCGGGAGAGTGTCTCGCGATCGTCGGCGAGTCCGGGTGCGGGAAGTCTGTGGTTGCTCAGTCGGTGATGCGTATGCTCCCATCCGGGACCGAGGTAATTGGCCGCATCTCGTATCAGGGTTAGGATATTCTGCATCTCTCGGAACGTGAGATGGAACAGATCCGGGATCAGGAGATCGGCATGGTGTTTCAGAGCCCAGAGTGGGCTCTCAATCCGGTAATGAAGATTGGAAAACAGCTGATTCAGCCGCAGCTGATTCACGGGTTCTGTTCAGAAAAGGATGCAGAACTCCGGGCAAAGGGGATTCTGCAGGGTCTTGGTCTGGATGCAGACTGGATGATGGCAGCCTATCCCTGGATGTGTTCGGGGGGGATGTGTCAGCGGATCGTGTTTGCCGCGGTGTCACTTCTTCACCCAAATCTGGTGATCGCCGATGAGCCAACCAAAGGGCTGGATGCTGCGAATGTAACTGATCTAGAAGCGATGTTGTCGACGGTCACCGCTGGAAAAAGGACTGGTTTACTTCTGATTACGCATGATATGGACGTGGGTTCTCGCCTTTCGAACCGTATTGCCGTAATGTAATGCGGAATGATCGTTGAAGAGGGAGAGACCTTGGCCGTTTTATCAGCACCAAAACATCCTTACACCCGCGGTCTTCTCGGCAGTCTCCCGAAGAACGGGTTCGTGCCGATCCCGGGATTATCTCCCGCACTTACCGATCTGCCTGAAGGCTGTGTCTTTTATCCGCGGTGTAGGTTCGCCGATGAAAAGTGCAGGACGGATATCTCTGATTTTATAGATGGGGTGAGGTGTCACCGATGCTGATTCTGGAAGCTGAGTATATCTCAAGATCCTATGGGAAAACGGCCGCTCTCATGGATTTCTCTCTGCAGGTCGCTGCAGGTGAGACCGTCGGCCTTACCGGTTTGTCGGGATCGGGGAAAAGTACCTGCGTCCGGGTCCTTGCCGGGCTGGAACATCCGGATACCGGGGTCATCAGATATTCCGGAAAAGAACTGATCGGTCTAAATCCCGGGATCCAGATGATCTTTCAGGATCCGGCAGGATCATTCAATCCGGTTCGGACGATCTATCAGTCATTATCTGCAGTGCTGAGCCTGAAGGGCGTTCCAAGATCGGACCATCCCGCTGTCTTGTTGGATCATTTCCAGCGTGCAGGGTTACAGACCGAGATCTTATCGCGCTATCCCGACCAGATCTCCGGGGGGCAGGCACAGAGGGTCGCGATCGTCCGGGGGATGCTCGTGCAGCCGAAGGTGATGATTCTGGATGAACCGACCTCGGCGCTGGATGTTTCGGTCCAGGCTCAGATCCTGCATCTGCTGAAGCATATCCAGAAGGAACATGATATGGCCTATGTGTTTATCTCGCATGATCCCTCGGTCGTCGCATTCATGGCGGATCGGGTGATTGGTCTGTGATGTTTTTCTCTATCGGCTTTGATGAGCAGATTGATATTTTGTACTGCCAATTGTACTAACAATACCATGTCCTGGACCGTCTATCTGCATAAGGTCATGCTGAAAAATTTTGACGATAGATCGTATCTTGCTGATCTGCCAGTAGTACAGAATCTTCAGAGAATGGGTGAGCTGACGTTTGAATCTCATGTGACATTTTTTGTAGGAGAAAACGGTTCGGGCAAATCAACATTATTGGAAGCCATCGCTATTTCAGCAGGATTCAATGCGGAAGGAGGTTCCAGGAACTTTTCATTTACCACGAGATCGACCGAGTCAAATCTACATTCATATATTACCCTGTCACGCAGGGCACGGGAAAAGGACGGATTTTTTTATCGGGCAGAGAGTATTTACAATGTGGCATCTCAGGTGGTGGATCTGCAATTTAACCTCGACGGGTACGGCGGGAAATCCCTGCATGATCAGTCGCATGGGGAAAGTCTGCTGGCACTTGTACAAAACCGGTTTCGAGGAAACGGTCTGTATATCCTCGATGAGCCGGAAGCGGCATTGTCTCCTTTACGTCAGATGACGTTGATGCTGGAGATCAAACGGCTGGTCGAAGAGGAGCATTCCCAGTTTCTGATCGCGACCCACTCCCCAATTTTGATAACATATCCCGATGCGGATATTTTTGAGGTGACCCCGAACTCAATCAAAAAAACAACATACGATAAGACCGCATCATATCAGATCACCAAACGCTTTTTGGACGATCCAAAACGCATGCTCAATGCTCTATTTGAGGATTGAATACGAAAAAAGAAGGAAAGGTCAGCGTTCTTCTCTGACCATCTGAATACACTTTTTCGGGCATTCATTGGCACAGATCCCGCAACCTTTGCAGTAAACCAGATTGATCTCCAGGGTGTCCGGATCAATGACCGCATCCGGGCAGAACATCGCACAGATCCCGCACTGATTGCAGATATCACGGTTGACGATCGGGCGGAACGTTCTCCACGTTCCGGTAAGACCAGCTCCCCCTTCATGGGGAACGCTGATCGTCATTTTCGGCATTCTGCTCATACGATAACCTCCTCAAAAGCTGCTTTCGCAGCCGAGGTGTTTCTTGGATCAGCAAACGTATCGGTGATCGCCTTCACTCCCGATTCCCGGCTGAAGAGGCCGAGTTTTGCGAGAGCTCCGATCACCGGGGTGTTCAGAATTGGACTGCCGGCAACCACGAGATTTTCGCGGAGCGCGATCCCGGTAAGATCTGTCTTGTAAACCTTGAAGCCTGCGGGGAAGACAACATCGTCATGCGTGTTGATGAAAATCGAACCTCCTTCTTTCAGGCCGTCCAGAACATTGACTGTGTCCATGACGGTCGGATCAAGGATGACGATCATATCGGGTTTGTTGATCTGGGAATAAATTCTCACCGGCGAATCGTCTATCCGGACGAATGAAACGATAGGAGCACCGCGGCGTTCTGCACCGTAGAACGGGCATGCTGTCGCGAATTTTCCATCTTTTACGGCAGCGGTGGCCATCATTCGGGCCGCCGTTACGCCGCCCTGACCGCCGCGTGAATGAATACGGATCTCGTACATTTACTGCTCCTCCTGCGGGATACCGAACCAGAACTCTGTTCCCATCTTGCGAGTGCGAACGAACTCTGCCATATCTTCATAGGTGACTTCCTGTCCGCCGAGACCGGCAATGATGCTTGCGATCTTTGCGTCCGGGTATCTTGCCTGGATCTCTCCGGCAACAACGCCGCCGAATCCAAACGAATAGTCACGGTCAATGACCACGAGGTCTTTTCCTTTGATTTTCATATTAAGCGGGAACGGTCTGAACCAGCGAATCCGCATGACTCCTGCTTTGATGCCTTCTTTCCTCAGCAGATCGACAGCGACTTCGGCCTCTTTGCCGAGTGTTCCCATTGCAATGATTATAACGTCCGCATCGTCACAGAAGTATTCTTCGACCGGTGCATAGCTTCTGCCGAAGCGTTTTGCAAACTCGGCCTCGGTCTCGTTGATGACCGTGCGTGATACCCTCATGCATATTTCCATGTCGAATCTGAACTGGTAGTGGACGTTTGCTGGGCTCATCGCTCCGTAACCTTTCGGGTCGTTGACGTCGATTTTTTGCGGCAGGTCCAGCGGCGGGATGAAGTTTCCGGGTTCGATCATCTCGAACGGCTGCATGATGTGGGATAAGAGGAATCCGTCCATGTTGATCATGACCGGCAGAAGAACGCGGTTGTCTTCTGCGATCCTGAATGCCATTAAGGTCGCATCGTATGCTTCCTGCACGGTCGAGACATAGACCTGAAGCCAGCCGGTGTCTCTCTGTGAGAGAGCATCTGTGTGCTCTGCCCAGATGTTCCATCCGGGAGCGAGGGTTCGGTTGACCTGCCCCATCACGATCGGCAGACGTGCGCCTGCTGCCCAGTGGAGCATTTCATGCATGTAGAGAAGACCATGCGAGCTTGTCGCAGTGAACACACGCACTCCGGTGATGGAGGCGCCGATACAGGCGGTCATTGCCGAGTGTTCCGACTCGACCGGGATGTAGCGTGCTTTGAGCTCTCCTGATTCGACGTAGTCGGCGATGCTTTCGATGATCTCGGTCTGGGGGGTGATGGGGTATGCGGCAACGACGAGCGGTTTTGCCATTTTTACGGCTGCTGCAACGGCTTTATTACCGGTTGACATTATAAGTTCGCTCATTGGTTTTCCTCCGAGTATGTTGCTTCGTTTGCGATCTTTTTGAGGTTTTTGTCGACGTTTGCCTGGATGATCCCTGCGGTCTTTTCATCAACTTTTCTAAATCTTCCCTGGGCTTTGAGGTAGTCGCCTACGGGTACCGGCCGTTTCATGGCGGCACGCGAGGGGGCACTGACGGTGAATTTGTCGTACTCTTTTTCCCAGAGGACCCAGATACCGGATTTGACTGCCATTTTCCCGATCTCAACGGTTTTTTCCGAGTGGATCCTCCAGCCCGGTGGGCAGGGTGCGAGGATGTGGATGAATTTCGGGCCCGGGATCGTGAGGGCTTTTTTCACTTTGTTGTAGATGTCGGCAGGATAGGAGGAGCAGGCCGTTGCCTGGTAAGGCAGGTTGTGTGCTTCAACGATCCGGTCGAGATCCTTTTTATTGACGGTTTTTCCGTTCGGGGTGGTGGTGGTTATAGCTCCAAGCGGGGTCGCACCGGATCTCTGCATGCCGGTGTTTCCGTATGCTTCGTTGTCGTAACAGATATAGAGGAAGTCTTCTCCGCGTTCCAAAGCTCCGGATAGTGCCTGGATACCGATGTCGGCGGTCCCTCCGTCACCTGCGTAGACGATGACGTTGGTTTTTTCGCCTTTTGCCCGTAGAGCTTCACTCATGCCGGAGGCACAGGCTGCTGCAGCCGCAAATGCGATGTTATAGACGGGCACCGTGTGAAGCATGTAGGGATAGACCCCCTGGATCACACTGTTGCAGCAGGCAGGGATCACAAGTATGGTGTCTTTGCCTGCAGCCTTGAGGATATATCGGAGTGTAAGTAAGGAGCCGCATCCAGCACAAGTGGATGGACACTTTAAGAGCATCTCTTCTTTGGGAATTTCCTTCATGGGTTCTTTATGTATTTGTCACGATTTATAATGAGGTTTACTAATCGAAGCTACACTTCGGGTGGTGAACCGCGGAGTAAGTCTCTGAAAAAGATTTGTGATAGCGGGTTGGACGCGAAGCGGACGACCTCAGCGGAGCCAGTTTCCAAAGGAAACTGGCGACAGAGGTTTGCGACGTAGAAAAAAGAGAGGAGTTATGCGGAGTTGAGTGTGCCGATCTGGTACCAGCCCCAGGAATTGAATACGCCCTCTTTTTCGAAGTACTGGGCATCATTGTTACTTCCCCAGATATAAAGTTTTGTTTCATTATAATACAGGGTACCTGTGGTTACCGGCTTGACAGAGCTAGAGAATGTTACAGTACTATGATAACTGGAGTATTCGCCATCAGCAGCTGTAAGCACCCGGGTTGTATCAATATTTACCCAACCATCAGTACCTACGCCCACGTCTTCCATGTATTCAGAGATAGTGAGATCGTTCTGGGCCTGGTCTGTAGTCAGTGAATAACCATGGTAATTTCTGGCCCACCAGTAGGTTCCATCATAATATATTTTATTCTCTGCTAAGGTTATGGAGCCTGTCGTACTCTCGTTTGCTTCATCCAGCAGTTCGTCCCACTCTCCGCCCCCATCCCATACAGAATCTAAGAGAGAATATTTCACCTCGTTGATTTCGAGTATCTGATGGTCTACAACCTCTTCGCTTCCTGCTTTTCCGATATTCTTCTGTGCCAGAACTGTCTCTCCTCCATTCGTTCCCGTGTAAACCACAGACACCGTTCCGACTGCCTCCGTCCCAGAATCCCAACTAAGCATAATACCCGGACCAAAATCCATGGTCCCTCCGAACTCTGCCGTTTTATCTACTCCGTCGACGAGGATCTTATAGGTCCCTGCGGGAAGGACTTCCCCGTTCAGATGCGTCACGGTGATGACATTTCCCTGTTGTCCTATGGAAATTCCGAGGATCGGCGCAGGCTCCGCCATATCAAAACCAAGAAAAACTACTGCAGATATTGAAACGAGTACTATGGTAAGAGCAATGATCAGTATTGTTCCGATGACCGGTGATACTGCATTGTCTTTTGAAATAGGAATACTCAACATGTGTTCGATCATCTATGAGTAATACTGTAATCTGATTTCCCAGTAAATTTTTTAAATCCGTGTCAGTTGATGAATGAACTGAATCTTATGAGAGATTTGTGAGAATGGGAGGTGGGTTACATAAAAAAGAGATGAAGAGCAGTACATTAGGTTGAAATGCCTATTTCAGCCCATTTCCAAGGTCCATAATTATTTAGACCGAAGAAAGTGGAATCTGCATCACTAGCCCAGACATAGAGGATTGTTCCGTCCGTAAATAGGGTCCCTGTGTTCACCGGTTTGACAGCATCAAGGAATTTCACTGCCCCAACCCAAGCAAATTCCGTGTCATCATATGTAAGAAGCCGGTCTCTCTTAATCTTTATTAGTTCATTCGAATGGGTTGCGGTGAACGTATCTAATGAAGGGTCTGAATCAGCCTCCGCTTTTGTTAGCCTGAGCCCGCTGTTTCTAACCCACCAGTAATCTCCACCATCGTAATAGACTTTATATGGAGCTATAAGTACGCTCTCCCAGTCATGAGTTAAATTTTGTGCTGTAATTACTATATTTGTCCATTCATCTCCCCACTCATTGGAAAGATTAAAGCTACTCCCTCCAATATCAAGGATACGTAGATCTCCCCCTCCGCTTCCCGCTTTTCCAATCGTCTTCTCTGCAAGAAGTGTTGAGACGCCCTTGTCACTCGTATAAACTACAGACACCATTCCGACCGCCTCCGTCCCTGAATCCCAGCTAATGGTTATGCCCGGACCAAAATCCACGTTCCCGCCGAACTCAGCCGTTTTGTCCACACCGTCCACAAGGATCGTATAACTTCCTGCAGGGAGCTCTGCTCCATTCAGGTGCGTTACGGTGATAATATTACCCTGATTCCCTATCGATATTCCGAGAATCGGTGTCGGCTCTGCCATACCAAATCCCATCAGAACCGCTCCTATAATACCGATAAGCACAACGGTCAGGGCAACAAGCAGTATCGTTCCGATTACCGGGGATACGGCGTCGTCCTTCTGCGAAACTGGAATATCCATATTAAAGATATACACTATATTAATAGTATATTAATCATACTGCAGTCAAAAAAACCAGAAAATATTCGCGGTATATGAGAAGAAAACCTTCCAAGACATTCTCCGAGAAATAGTATTATCATCTACTCCAGCCTATAAATAATTATTATGGATGATATTCCGAATGGATTAACCGACGAAGACGTTCTGAAGTGAGCTGAGGAAATCAAAAAAATTCAGGAAGCCAAAAAGGTTGAAGAGCTCAGACGTGCTGATGAAATAAGAAAGGCTGAAGAATCGAAGAAAGCTGAGGAACTCCGGCGTGCTGAGGAAATCAAAAAAGCCGAAGCAGAAAAAAAGCTGAGGACCTTAAGAAAGCTGAAGTTCTGGTAAATGAAGAACAAGCTAAAAAATCTGCAGAAGCCAAAAAAGTTCATGATGCAGAAAGAGCTGCAAATCTCGAAAAAGAAGTTACCCGTCTTTCTGCAGAAAAAGCCGTTGCAGAAGATGCTGTAAAGAAAGCTGAAGCAAAGAATGAGCCGAAACCAAAGAAATCTCATAAGGGTCTGATGATATTCGGGATCATTCTTCTTCTGGTGATCATCTTTGTAGGTGTCGTGGTCATCTCGTCGGGTGTCACCATCACCCAAGCGACCGATAAAAGCTATGCGTATGACACGACCTACAATGTCTGGATACCCCTTGACAAAGAGCTTAGTGTCGGCGGCTACAAAATCATTGCTCTCTCCCCTTCATCAGGCAACGTCATGATGATCTCGCTTGGCGGCGTGACCTATCCGCTTGAAGTCAATACAGTGACCTCTGTTCCCGATCAGATTGCTACGCTGACCATCTTCTGGGGCAAAGTAACGGTAATGAAGATCCAGTATGAGATCGCTCTTACGTATCTTGGCAACACGAACGACAATGAAGCAGCGTTTAAAATGGTGATCTCAAGTGATCAGCAGTTGCCGAAGTTCATAATAACTCTCTTCCTCTCGTAAAACGGGGTCACGGTCCAATCTGTATAATCAGAAGATGAAAAAAAAATCTCTGGTGCTTTGCATCCTGGAAAAAAATACCGGTAGGTATGTGTCCGGCGAGCAGATAGCGTCGGAGCTTTCTCTCTCGAGAACTGCGGTCTGGAAAGCGGTCCGGACTCTCCAGAGTGAAGGTCATTGCATATCTGCCATATCCAACAAAGGGTATCTTCTGGAGGACTCGGATGTTCTTTCAGACGAAGGCATACGTTCACGGCTTCTGCCGAAGTATGCGGACACGGTCGTGATTGTCAAGACCTCGACCGAATCGACGAACATCGATGCGAAGGTAATGGCTGCCGCCGGAGCAAAACACGGAACGGTGATTCTTGCAGAAGAACAGACAGCCGGCCGCGGGAGGTACGGAAAATCCTTCTATTCCCCCAAAGGTACCGGCATCTATCTGAGCATCATCGCCCGGCTTGGTCTCTCCTTTTCGGACGCGGTCATGATCACGACCGCGGCAGGCGTTGCCGTCTGCAAATCAATTGAATCAGTTTCAGATCTTGAGCCGAGGATCAAGTGGGTGAACGACATCTTCCTGAACGGAAAAAAGATCTGCGGGATCGGCACCGAGGCGGTCAGCAATATCGAGTCAGGAACTGTTGAGTCGGTTATCGTGGGGGTTGGGGTAAACTTCAAAACATCCGAGTTTCCGGAAGATCTTAAACAGATCGCAGGACCGCTTTTTCCCAAGGATTTTCCGCTCACCAGAAATGCGTTCGCAGCGGTTTTGATCAATCATCTGCTGGAGATGTTTTCTTCTCTCCCGGAGAAAAGTTTCATCGAGGAGTACCGTGCCAGATCTCTTATTCTTGGAAAAGAGATCATGTTTCTCGAAAATAATGCCTGGTATTCTGCAAAAGCCATCGAGATCGATGATAAAGGCGGGCTGGTCGTTGAAACGGACGGAAAAATCAGGACATTGACCTCAGGTGAGGTCAGTGTTCGCATTTAGACAAAAAGCGAGAGGATCACTGTCGGCATAAGTGCCAGATACAGCAGGACAAGAGACACGGCAATAACCACGCCGAAGATGACCGGATTCCATCTCAGGATCTTTTTTCCGTCAAGCGGCCCAACCGGGAGCATGTTGAAGAATGCGAGCATCGCATTGACTTGGAAGCCGATCATTCCCAGATAGAGTAAAAATCCCGGCAGGGTTAAGAGGACTATCCCTGATGAAGGTTTCATCAAAAATTCGATGATCATTATGATAAGGAACGGGATGGTCAGGACAAGATTCGTCAACGGCCCGGCGATGGAGATGAGCCCGTTCTCTTTTTTGGTCATCTCACGGCCGGCTGTGTTGATGAGAGTTACCCCGGGCGCGGCAAATACGATTCCCGTGATCGCCGCGACAACTACCGCGATGATCAGCATCTGGGTGTTTTTTCTGAATTCTGCCCAGTAACCGAACTTCATGGCGGTGAATTTGTGGGCAAGTTCGTGAAGTACGAAGGAGAGTCCGACCGCGATCAGGGAGATGAGGAAGGTTATCAGAAGTCCTTCTACGGTTATGTTTTGATAGTCAGTAATTATTGCAAGTCCGCCGTTGATGCCAAGTGTGAAGGCAACCCCGAGGACGAGCCAGGCGATCAGAAGATCTTTTCTTTCAAACGGTGAGATTTTATCTAATAAACTCATTTATTCACCACATCCTACACGGACACATTCCTCAAGAGTGCCTAACAACGGCGTTGCTTTGCACATTCCCGGAAGGTACGTGAATGCTTTTCCGGAGTTCGTCATGACAACTCCGGCTTTGTCCATCAGCGGTGAGACGATCATACAGGTGTCTGGAACGATTTTTGCACCGCTGCTGAGGATCTTATTACACAGATCCGGGTGTTTTGCTCTCAATTCTTCTGCAGCAAAGATGTAGAACGGCAGAACTACTCTCTTATTCTCCAGAAGCGAGGCAAGTTCTTCGAGTTCATCTGTCGAAAGGTGGGGGCATCCGAGGGCTATGACATCCGCCCCAAGACTGCCGAACAACTCGTTGACTTCGGCCACTTCGATCTCGATGACTTCGCGGTCATCCTCTTCGATGTGTTTTTTGAAGAAAGGGAAGCGGGTCTCAGGGGTGATCTCGTTTACGTGGTATAAGGAAACAGCTCCTCTTGCGGCCATGGCGGCTCCCAGACTTTTGAGCATGTCACGGTTGGGACGAAGCTCGGTGAAAAACGGGATCCGGTTTCCGGAGATCGCTCCGGCGATAATGCCGAGAGCGCCGTAATGGGCATTGGTCCAGGATTTTGTCGCCGCCGGGTCGTCGATGTGGAAATCGATCTGGGGAATACGGTTCTTGACAATGTGGAGACCGTAATAGGGGGTCTTGCCAGTGAGGGAGGATGCGAGGGCAGAGGGGCCTCCCTCCCGGTTGGTTCGTGCTCCGAGAACGGAGTTCACGTAGCTGACTGCCGAGGACTCCGACCATGCGAGGTGGTCCCCTCTTTCGATGATGTTGAAGTAATACGGTGTGCAGGTGCAGGTCAAACGAATCCCGAGTCGTGCATACGCGGCGTTTACTTCCAGCTGTTTTTTCGCGAAATCATTTGGTATCCCAAGGTTCTGCCACTCATCACGCGGCATGCCGATTGGATTCAGAAATGACGGAACGACTGCTTTTCCCGAGAGGGTGTTGAGCCAGGAGAGTCCTGCATCCCCGATCGTTTTAAAAGAGGCTCCGGATACCTGAACACTTTTTACTTCGATGAACTTCTCCGCCTCATAGATCTTTCCGAGAGCGAAGAGGATCTCCATCATTTTTTGTTTGGTTTCGCCGTATTCGCCGTTCAGCAGCGCCTGATCATATTTGTCTAATTCCATTGTTCACTTCCTTATTATTCAATCCCACTCAGCACGGATAAATTCATCTTCTGAACCAAGCGGTATGGTTGCATCCACGCCGGCCTTTACATTCATGCCGTCGCCTATTCTGCAGGGGTCAAGGGAGGATCCCCTGACACCTGAAATAATCATAACATCTTTGTCGGCCCGGACGCGTGTTGCGATAGCAAACTCCACATCCGAGGGGTCGTAGATATCAATGTCTTCATCCACGATCACGACATGTTTGAGCGAGGTGTGAGCGGCGAATGCTGCCATGATGGCATTTTTGCCGTCTCCTTCTGTCATCTTTTTGATCTGGACGACCGCATGGAAGTATCCCGCTCCTCCAGGCGTCAGATAAACGTCTTTTACATTGGTGACGCCCGCAACCGACTGATATATTTTCGGCTCATATGGGGCGCCCATGAGCATTTTGTGTTCTGCGCCAGCCGGGACGAGCCCGTGGTAGATGAAATCAGGTTTTGTCCGCATGCCGATTATCTCAAGGACGGGCTGCATGCGGATCGGATCGTAGGTTCCGCTGATGTCCACGAATGGTCCTTCTTCATGGAGTTCTTCGGTCAGATATCCGTAGAGAATGATTTCTGCGTCGGGCACTTGGATTCCGTTTGGGCAAGTGAAAAGATCCAGCTCTTTTCCGAGGATCTCGGCTGCATAGTTCATCTCCTTTCCTTCCGGGACCCGGGTGGATGCGGCAAATGTTACTGCGGGATGTGTTCCGATCGTGATCACAATCGGGAGTTTTTTTCCTTCGGAAAAAGCCTGTTTCATTAGTTTGTAGGTGTGCCTTCCCTCTACGATCCTGCCGATCAGATGAGTGTCATCCAGAACCTGCAGGCGGTGGATCGAGGCGTTGGTGACTCCGTTCCATGCCGAAAATACGATTCCCGATGTCAGGTATTTCCCTGCATCTTTCGGGAAATGTTTCATGATCGGGATCTTGGTAAGGTCAGCCTTTTCAAACTGCAAGGTGCCCGCATCGCGGGTTTTTCCTGCGTAGGTGCAGGCGGCCAGTGTTTTTACGAGTCTTTCCTTTGGGATATTCAAAGCGACCGAAAGTGATTCCCGGTTGAAGATGGTGTTCATCACACAGCGGTGGCCATCCACATCCGCAAATTCCAGCATCTTTTTTGTCTGGAAGGCACGTTTCGGGGCTTCGTACCTGGAAGAGACCGGGTCGGAGATCTCTTCGACAAGCCCTGCTGTTTTCATCTGCTGAATAAATTCTCTCATCATTTCCACCGTGTTCCAATGGTATGTTCGATTCCGAAGTGATCGAGGATTCGTGCGGCGATCATATCTGCAAGTTCATCTATCGTTTTCGGATGAGTGTACAGCGGAGGGGATGCAGGCAGGATCAAGGCACCGGCATCGTGGGCTGCGAGCATGTTGACCAGATGAACCCGTGAGTATGGGGTCTCCCGCGGTACAAGGATGAGCGGTCTCCTTTCTTTGAGACAGACATCAGCGGCTCTCGCGATCAATGTTGTCGAGTATCCGTTTGCTATCTGGGCAAGGCTTTTCATACTGCAGGGAACGATTACCATTGCATCGAACCTAAATGATCCGCTGGCGATTCCCGCCTCCAGATCGAGGTTCTCCTCATAATGTACCGGATATCCGGAGAGGTCGACCTCTTCAAGTCTCGCGACGGTCCGGGCGGTATCCGAGATGACGAGAAAAACTTCGGCATCCGCTTGTCTGAGGGCCTCAAGTAACCGCTTTGCATAGAGTATCCCGGAGGCTCCGGTCACCCCGACAACGATCCTCTTCATAACTATACTATAGTACCTGGGAGTTTATCTTGTTTTGTTGCCCGGCGCAGGGAAAGAACCTCTCGTGCCGCGTCACCAACTTTTTCAAGGACGTCTGCCGGTGCATAAACCCCGAGCCGCCACTGGCCTTGCCGGGTAGCGTTCATCATGGATAAAAGCGGGATGATCTCTTCGAAGGCGACAAGGTCGTGCTGGTTTTGTACCTGGACCATCATCCGCATCTCTTTTCGAATCGGCGGGATGTCGATGATGATCTTTTCTTCAGATAAGCCGGCAGTTTCGGAGATCGCCCGTCTCATCCGGGTTTTCTCTTCCGGTCTGAGCGAAGAGAGCTGGTCCAAGTCCAACTGTTCCCGCCCGGTGTAGACCGCCCGTTTGTAAAGATCTCTTCTCCAGATCCTGTGCATCATCTCGCGGGAGATGGCCGAGGGTGAGTTCATCAGGAGCGTCGTTCCGGCGACATCGTCCATTCTCATAAATGACTCAGGGGTGCTGTCGGTAAAATGACTTCTTCCGGCAAGAAGGAACATCTCCTCTGCGATCCGACCGACATGATGATAATAGACTGAAGGGCCCATGAGTGTTCTGGCAATGAGGAGTGACTCGGCGGCCGCAACGCCGGACTCTTTGATGGCAAGACCGTCGCCGGTGAAAACAAGTGACTGGATAAGCCGGTCGGCATCCAGATTCCCGTATGGGACGCCGGTGTAATGTGCATCGCGTAAAAGATAGTCCATCCGGTCGACATCCAGGTCTCCGTGAATCATCTCTGCCAGTCGGTGATTGCCTGCCACGATCCCGGCGATCTCTTTTGGATCCGTTCCGTTTTCTTCCAGGATGTCGGAAATTTCCGGTGTGATGAGGTATGGTCCGATCTCATCGTGTGAGAACGGTCCGTAATCTGCCCGAAGTCTTTCACTTGCATGGGAGAACGGTCCATGGCCTATGTCGTGGAGAAGGGCTGCTGCGCAGACGAGAAACGTGTCGTCCCCGCTCAGGTCAAGCTGACGTGCGAGGAGTGAGGCGAGATGCATCGCTCCAAGCGAGTGTTCGAATCTAGTGTGGTTCGCTCCGGGATAGACGAGGTAGATAAACCCGAGTTGTTTGATGTATCTGAGCCTCTGGACAGCTTCTGTATCCAGAAGCGGGACAAGAGGCGTTGGGACCTCAATGTATCCATGGACCGGGTCTTTGATCTGTTTTGGCATTTATCCGGATGTTCCCAGTGTGTTTTTCAGATCGGCAGGATCCTTTCCACCATTACTGAACGTGATGACGGATGTATGTTCTTTGGTAATTTTGCCGTCTTCTATCGTATATATGATCGCATACTTACTTTCTCCGTAGTAGACCCGAATCAGCGAAGCCGCGTCGATGAAGTCACCGTCTTCAGTTCGGATGACCGGGACCTGTATTCCGTCGGCTGCCGTGGCCGTCAGAAGTTCAACGCCGAACCATTCCTCAAGAGTCTGTGCCTGTCGGTCCGAGGCTGTGTCGCTCCCGATTCCGGCAAATCCGAGAGCTACGCCGGTCGAAATCATACATACTGCAAAAATGATCGCTATAATTTTCAGATATGTCTCCATGAATAGAGTATTCGGGGTATAAGGTAAAGAATTTTTATATGAAAATGAGAAGGAGAATCCCGATTGCCGCACAGATGACCGTACACCATCTGATCGTGCTGATGATCGCTCCCCCTCCTTCGGCGAGGGTCTGTTCAGGATATCCTATCTGATAGACGCCGGGTTTTTCAAACATAACCCCGCAGCCTCCGGCGATCAGACTCATGGGGATCCCGCCGTTGAAACCGGGTCGTGAATTTCGGTCGTGTTTGAAGATATACCATGCCTGTTTGATTCTTCCTTTGAGGAGGAAGATGAGGAGGAGCACTTCCCCGGTGATCCGTGCAGGGATGAAGGCGAGGATGTCGTCCATTCTGGCAGGGAACCAGCCAAGACGGATCCGATCATCTTTGTATCCGAGCATGGCGTCCATAGTGTTGGCTGATCGGAACATTACTGCGCCGATGATCCCCATGCCGAAGAGGAGTTCAAAGACCACGAACCAGAAAATCGGGGCGATGATACTGTCTACCAGATTTTCTGCTGCGGATTCATATGCTCCTGACCTGATCTGTTCGAAGGAGAGGGTCTTTGTGTCCCGGCTGACGAGGTACTGAACGGCTTTTCTCCCCTCTTCTTCATCCTGTTCCAGCGCAGTTTCGACTGCTCTGACATGCTCTTCGAGTGAACGCCCTCCAACGCAGAAAGCGAGTACGAGTATGGAGAAGGGGAGGGTTATGTACCATGGGGCATAGAGGAGTATGAGAAGGCAGGGAAGGATCACTATACTGACGGTCAGCAGCCACCCGCAGAGCCCTATGAACCGTTCGGTTCGCCGGTGATAATAGTTCGTGCGACCCCAGAGACCGATGAATCTACCGATAAGAGCTACCGGATGAAAATTTGAACGCGGATCACCGATCAGACGGTCGATGACCAGTCCGAAAAAAAGAGTTACTGCACCGATCGCCATGTAATGATGATCCCGGCAAGCATGATGATGTAGAGGATCACTGCTATGACAGTTGTATTGACCGCCGCGGGTGCCTGTATCCAGAATATAAGAACGATGAAGCCGAGTATAGGGGCGATGAGGTTGATCAGGATCACACCGAGTCCGATCTTCGTCAGAGGGGCACGTTTGCTTTGTTTTTGTACTGGTTCCTGACAAACGGGTTCCTTCTTTTCTTCAAGTTCCGGCAGGATCACATTGACCGTGAATCCGGTACGCCGCATTCCATATCCGGAGATGACCTGCATCTCGAAACTGCCGGGGTTTGCTGAAGGAAGGATGTCGACTTTGATCTCCGACTCGGCCTCGACGTAGAGGTTTTCGTAGGTGAAGTTGGTATATGTCGATCCCTCGGTCCGAAGAGTTGCGTGGGTGGGTGCCCCGTAGTTTACGATCCGGATGTGGAGTGATGTCCTTGCACTGACCTCGACAGAGTCGGTCGAGATTTCAAGTGAGTTTATTCCGAGACGGTTCAGATGGATTTCAACAATTGGCATTTTTAGGTTACCTCTGATCTTCCGGAAGGAGATTTGCGATCCCTGATGAGATTGGATACACCAGTTTGCATGCGGTACAGGTCAAGAGTCCTTCCATTATTTCTGTATCATTACCCTCCATCTCTGTAAGCATAAACCTTCCCTTGCATACGGGGCAGCAGATGATGTCAAGTATCCGGCGTTTCATTGATTACAGCTCTGATCTAATGTCGATGATATGAGACTGGTCAGGTCCGGTGGAGATGATCCCGACGGGTTTTCCGGTGTCGGCTTCGATCTGATCGATGAAGGCCAGTGCTTTGGGAGTGAGTTTTGCGTAATCAGTCGCTCCAAAGACGGTCGAGTCGACGTGGTCGACTCCGGTGATGGCGATCGTGGTACAGCCGTTGATCATTGCGGAGTAGCGTGCCATTTTGCCGTCCCAGGTTCCGATACGGCGTTCTCTTTGGGTGACGGCACCAAACTCCTGGATGCCAAGGGCAATTGATTCTTCGTGAGTGAGTTCGGTTGGGAAGGGTCCTTCGCCGACTCTTGTTGGAAACGCTTTGAAGACGACGACGACGTCATCAATGTTGGTTGGTCCGACGCCAACGTCAGCAGCCATCTGGGATGCCGAGGTGTCTTTGCTGGTAACGAAGGGGTAGTTTCCATAGTAAAGGGAAATACCGAAGCCCTGTGTCCCTTCGATGAGAACAGAGTCGCCGTTATCGATCGCGTCGTTCACGTTTTGGGCAACATCGGTGATGTAAGGGGCAAGTTCAGGAATGTCACGTGCAAGGAGGCCTTTTCTCATGACGCGGTCTGAGTTGGCAGGTCCGCATCCGGAACCGGTTGAACCGACTGTTTTAGAAAGGTGGGGATCTTTTTTATCCAGGGTGATGTGTTTCTCTTCAATGATTCCGCAGCGACCGTCGATCTTCGTTCGGTTCGCACATTTCAGAATGTCAAGTTCGTGAGCAAAGACTCTTGGATCAACGAGTACTCCGCTTCCGATCATGAGTTCCGCTTGGGGATAGAGGAATCCTGACGGGATCATACGGACAACATATTTTTCGGTTAGTACATTTATGGTGTGACCTGCGTTCGGCCCCACGCCGCCGCGGGCAATAATTGTTGCTTTGTCTTTTTGCGCAATGTGGGCGACGATTTTCCCTTTCCCTTCGTCGCCAAAAAAGCCACCGACTACGATCGTACTTGGCATGGTTATCGAATATTATTGGATGCAGTTGGTGATAAGGTCTTGGGTTTTCGGGTTGCTTCCGAAGGAAGCGACCTTAGCTGAGAAAACCGCAGGTTTGCGTGTGCGGCTTGCGACGAATCCCCCTCCTCAAAGAAAATCACCCTTCTAAATCTCTCCAGCAAAGATGTGATCAATGTTCGCACTATTATAATATAATGCGTCTTCGTCCTTCTTGACGCAGTTGACGTATTCCCAGCGGTAGAAATCCGTCGTTTGTCGAAATGAATTATGCGGTAATTGCGTCAGAAAGGTATGCCTGTTCGGATGCGTGCTTTATCTTTTGGCTCACGTTACCGCCGATTTAGGCTAGGTAATGGGCCCCCGACCACAAAGTCTATTATATTACATAATCAAATATCAAAGAATATTCCGTTCATCGGAGTATGACCCTTGCAGAATGCTTATTCGACAAATGTCGAATATCACGTATCGCATGTCAAACATGCACAACCAAATTTACCATCCTAATTTAGGAGGAATTGAAATTGAAAACAACTAAAATGATTGCAGCAGTCCTCGCTGTGTTCCTTGTTGCCGTTCTCTTTATGGGATCAGCATCAGCAGCGAATCCAACAGCAGGCTCTACTGTGTACGTATATCAGTACAATGCAACCAATGCCAACAGTACCTATTATCTGTGGGAAAGTGGTCAGATTGCTAGTATTATCACAAGTGATGCGACCGGTACGATTTCCGGTGAATCTGTCGTAGCAGGTCTCTATTCTAGTAATGGTAATACTGCTGTGAATCTCTTTACCATCAAGTATCCGTCACTGACTCTTGCTATATACAAAGCAAACAGCGGTATCTCTATTGCTAATACCACCGTTTTAAAGAGCCAGAGCATTGATTTCTCACTTACTGGTATTAAAAACCTTAATTATAGCATTAAGTTTACCACACCAGCCGGTGGATCAACCTACGAGTTTGGTGAAAATTCCACTGGATCCTCACTTTGGTGGAATTCAACCACTGTAAAGACTCTTTACGATGTTTCCCTTGCAAGTGTAAGCTCAGGTACCTGGTCTGCAAAAGCTTCATTTGCAACCAGCAACACTGAGAATTTACTTAATATCACTCCATCGAAGTACGTTGATTCCAACACGGTTTCGTTCACGGTTGGTTCTGCAGTAACAGATTCCATTTCCATCAACAAGGACTCAATTATCCGCGGAGCTTCAATCCTGGTTACCGTCACCGGTACACCTAGTAATTCTGTGTTAGTTACCGTCAATGAAGCTGGTTTCACCCTTCTTGATGGTCAGAGTTATGTTCACGGTAATGTTAATCCCTCTACTGGCTATCTTGTCAATTTCACGATAGACCTCAGTTCAAGTGGAACTAGGACCGTTCAGCTCAACTCTGACAGCGGTTCAGATGATACCACCTACACGTTCACCACTAACCAGTCACCTACCCAGAAAGCAAAAGTTAGTGTTTCAGAAGGTATTGTGAGTGCCGTTGCAGATCAGAATTCTTATTACATTGGTAATGACATCACTCTTTCCGGTACAAACACCGAAACCGAGAATATTTATCTCTTTATCAAAGGATCAAACGTTGAGCGTACATACCTTTCAGGTATTACAGTAACCGTTGATGATGACAACACCTGGACATCTACCTTCAATCCAGTAGATGCTTATGGAAAATCATTAGATTCAGGTACCTACACCTTCTATGCATCATCTGCGATGAATGGGACTGCCTTTGACTCAGACTATACATATGCAACTATCTCTGTCTCTCTGAAACAGCCATTCCTTTCAGCTACTGCTGCATCATCAACTGTTGCACAGGGCGATGATATTGTTATCAATGGAATTGCAGAAGCAACCAATGATCTTAGATACTACGTCTTTGGAACAAACAAATTCGTAAATGGTTCTATCTCTGTTGATGACGAAGGTACCTTTAGCGCTGAGATTGACACTACAGATCTTTCAGCCGGCCAGTACTTCGTAGTTATCCAGCACAAGATGTATGATGGATTCTACAACATCCTGCCGATTGGCACTATCATTTATCAGAATCCAACCGCAACACCTGTTCCTGGCAACGCTAACACAAGTATCTTATTCGATACTGCAGACCGCCAAAGCGCAAATGCTGCAGAAGCACTGTGCCAGGCACTTAACACTCAGAACATCGATGATATCTACGTAAAGCTCACGTTCATCGTTGCTCAGCCTACCCTAACTCTGAATCCTGTTTCCGATGTAACAAAGGGCTCTGCTCTTAAAGTCTCCGGAACCGCCAACCTCAAAGCAGGTACTCTTGTAACCGTTGATGTTCTCTCAACCGCATTCACTGCAGTTGACAAGAGTTCAGTCAACTCTGCTTCCTTCATCACCCTGACAACCAAGGTTGTTGCAGGTGCTGATGGTGCAAACACCTGGGAAGTCACCTTTGACACTTCCGGATTAAACGTTGACTCATACACAATCCAGGCAGTTACGGAAGATTTGACCACCTCTACGATCGTTAAGGTCATTGAGGCAACTGCAACCGCAACTGCAACTAAGACTGCAATTGTAACCGCAACTGCAACCGCAACTGCAACTCAGTCCAATTCCCCAGGCTTCGGTGCATTCCTTGCACTCGCAGGCCTTGGAGCTGTCGCAGTTCTTGTCCTCCGCCGCGACTAAATTCTTCTTGAAGAATTTTAACGGCTAAGACAGATTTGTGTCCCGAAGGGGGCACAAATCCCCTAATTTTCCGAACTGACTTTTTTGAAATTAGTGTTATTTCGATTTGTTTGTATTTTGCAGGTGTTTTCTTGATTTCGTGACCGCACAATTTTAAATCTGGACTCGCAAATACTCGCAAGTCATAGTTTATCACTTTGCTTTGATCCTGAATTTGACAGTAAGCCGAAAATCCCCCAAATATCCACAAACATATGTGACAGTTTGGTACGCAACTCCTCTCAAAACGAGTATTTTGCATATTCTGCTACAGATGAGCCGTCTGGGGGGTGTAAATGGGCCTCAAAAATAGGATATTCCCACCGCGTCGTCCTCCCGCACCGGAACATAAAGCACCACAAAACAGACCATAATCTGCAACAATACCCAACAACAGTCTAAGGAAACTGCCTTGGGCGGGGCAACAGAAATAAACTGAAAACAGGAATATGTGCCTGCCCGATTCTGACTTTAGGGGGAAAGAACAGGAACAGACATTCTTCTATTGGACCTTTGGGATAATCAAAATTCCCGGATCATCTTAAAGGGATGAGACACGGTACCTGACCGAATGCTGTCATCCATCATCCGTCACACACACAAACCGAAAAAAGAGATACCCAAAATGATTGAGCCGCACTCTCTCTCTCTCTCTGGAGGGGTATTGTGCCTAAAAAATCTTATATTAATTATTTACTTCTAAAAGTATATATAGTTACTGTGCAGTTCGAAAACAACAAAACTGGGTCGCCCGCCATTCATCGTCAAAAACCATTGATGGATGACGGATGATGGATGAAGGCACCCGGCAACATCACATCAATGAGACACAGTATCTATCTCAACATATCAAACGAAGAGTTCAAGATCCTCGATCAGCTCAGCAGACGACGTCGGTTTTGTCAGCCGGACCGATCTCTTTACCTCCTGTACCCATCTCCTTTTGTACGGGGACGCCCAAAAAGGGCGTCCCGCACGCGCAAACATTCTGTTTGCTTAGCTAAGGCCGCTACATAGGAACGTCCCGCTATACAAAAATCCTTATCCTATCCCAACCAAAAGAGAATCATCATGAACCTTATCTTTGATATGATCGATATCTCTACCCCGGTTATTCTTTTAAATGACACTGACGCCCGGCAGATCGGTGTTCTTGAAGGTGACCGTGTCACCATTACCCGCACAAAAACTAAACATACCATCACGGCCCCTGTCTCCATAACCAGGACCCTCACCAGTCAGGGAACTGCCACCGTCTCTCTTGGGACCAATAACACACTCGACGCAGAAAAGGGAGATGAAATAGAAATTCGTGCCGCCACCCGCCCTGCTTCAATTTCCTTCATTCGAAAGAAAATGGACGGAGGCAAATTCACCCGTGAAGAAACGGCCACCATCATCTCTAACTTGTCATCCAATGTGCTTTCCCCCTCAGAAATCACCGCCTACATCACCGCTGCCTACATCAATGGACTCGACATGGATGAAGTTGAATATCTCACACGGGAGATGGTAGCTTCAGGAGAACAGATCACCTTCTCGAAAAAACCCGTCGTTGATAAACATTCGATCGGCGGTGTCCCCGGAAACAAAATCACCCTCCTTGTTGTCCCGGTCATCGCCGCCGCAGGTCTTCTCATTCCGAAAACCAGTTCGCGGGCGATCACCGGGGCGGGAGGAACAGCCGATCTCATGGAAGCCCTTGCCCCCGTTGCCTTCTCAGCAGCCGAAATCAAAACAATGACCGAGAAAGCTGGCGGAGTTATCGTGTGGGGCGGGGCAACAAACATCGCTCCTGCTGACGACATCATCGTCACCTACGAGTATCCGCTCAAAATCGATGCAAGAGGTCAGATGCTTGCAAGCATCATGGCAAAGAAAATGGCCGTAGGTTCAGACACCTGCGTCATAGACATCCCGATCGGTCCCGGTACAAAAATTGCCGATGAAATAGAAGGACGTGTCATTGCAAATGAACTCATCACACTTGGCAACCGTATTGGTATTAGAGTAGAATGTGCCATCACGTACGGCGGCTCTCCCATCGGGAGAGACATCGGCGTAAATCTTGAAGTATCCGAAGCCCTCAGCATACTGGAAGGAAAACACGGTGCCAACTCCCTAGTTCAGAAAAGTGTTGCCATCGCCGGCATCGCACTTGAAATAACCGGTAAAACCGGGACCGGTTCGGGAGCGGAAGCTGCGTCTGATCTGATTAAAAAAGGAAAAGCCCTCAAAAAAATGTTGGACATTATCGAGATCCAGGGCGGCGATCCAAAAGTCAAATCAACCGATTTCCCGTCAGGAGAACATACCTTTATTGTTCCATCTGCTTCAGACGGCTATGTGGTCTCCATCAAAAATCGGGCACTGATCACTATTGCCAGAGCTGCCGGCTCCCCCGTAGATCACGGAGCAGGTCTCCACCTTCATAAAAAACCCGGCGAATACGTCAAACGCGGTGAACCGCTTCTCACCATCTATGCCGAACGCGGCTGGCGGCTAACCCGTGCAATCGAAGAAGCAAGAACCTCCCACCCCGTCCTTGTTGAAGGTATGCTTCTTGAACGGATCTCAAACAACCGATGAACTAATAGGAGTTGACCGCAAAAAATGAATACAATGATAAAGCGTATCCTTGCAGTATTATTCCTCCTCTTTCTTTTATGTGGGACAGTCTCCGCAGTCTCCACAACTCTCACCGTAAATGTGTTTGACAACAACGCAAACTACGATGCAGTCAGCGGAGCGAGTGTCACCATTACAAAAGGAACGATAAGTAACACTCTGTACACTGACGTGAATGGAGTTTCCAAGTTCACCGAGGTTGAATATGAAGGGGTGTACACCATGTCGGTTTACAAATCCGGCTACATTACCCAGACGAAAAGCATCACCATCAGTACAATGCCCAGAAGCGAGTCCGTCTATCTCGTCTCAGAAACTCCGGTCTCCATAAAAATCACCGATGAGAATGGAGCCGCTATCTCCGGAGCAGTAATCAGCATAGATGGAAAAGAGGAAGGTACAACCAATAGTGCAGGTTTGCTTCACGTCGGAATGGGGAAAGGTGCGTATCATCTGATAACTATCAGTGCTGATTCATATGATCCCTACAGCTTGTCCCAATACATCGGTACAGATCAGACCTCCCTTACTATTTCCCTAACCAAATCCCAGTTTACGCCGCTGATCCTTATCTACAATGAGGCGAAGCTTCCCATATCCGGAGCGGCAGTATATATCAATGAGCAGCTCGTCTCTTACTCGGATGCTTATGGTAGAGCTCAGCTTCCGACCTACACCTCAGGAACATATGACCTGAGCATAGAAAAAGACGGGTATGTTTCATATGAACAGGAAATCCAGTTCAGTTCCGATACACCTGACATCATCGTTGAACTCAATTACTCGGTTGTACCTCTGATAATTTCCGTAACCGCACATGACAAGTCAGTCCAAGGAGCCATCGTTTATTTCAATGGAACTGCAGCAGGTCTCACCTCCGCCAACGGAACCTACACCGAAAACGTCAAACCCGGGACAACTCTCGTTCTCTCTGCATCCGCTGATGGATATACGGGAACCGATGTTACCTACTTGGTCCTTGCTGACTCTGATAACAACGTAACTATTATTCTCTCGGAAAATCTCCCTACAACGTTAATTGGTATTTCTGCTCTTGTCGCTATCATCGTTATACTTATTCTCATCTTGGTTGCCACCGGCAAAAAACGGAGGGGAAAAAAATCCGGAAAATCCAGATCTCCTGCATCAGGCAGAAGGGATTCACTCTGATTTTTTCTATTAACATTATATCTTTGCAAGGGGAATTATAGAAACAGGCATACATGAGGGCATTACTTATAGGAGTCGGAGGTGCGGGATGCCGAATCGTTGAGACGTTATCCCGTCATGATGCAAAAAGCGGTGTGAAAAGCGTCCGCTCTTATGTTTTCGACTCAGATCGTGACCTTATCAACCGAATGACCGGGATCCCAGCGGCCAACCGGATCGTTCTAACCCCCATCGACCCGGTAAAAAAGGTTTACGATCACGGAACGGATTTTGATACGGGGCATCTCGCAAGTTGTTTTCAGGATGCAGGTGTGGACGAAGTCGATGCAATTTTTGTATGTGCCGGACTTGGCGGTAGAATGGCCGAACTTGTAACGGATTTTGTCAAACAGTTGAGTGCTGCATTTCCCGACCCGGTCTTTACCATTTTGACGTTTCCCGGAAGAAACGAAGGGATCAAAGTCTCTGCCTATGCTTCAGAGACCCTTGAAGCTGTCCGGGCTGTCACAAGTGCCTCTCTTCTCTTCGACAACGAAACATGGTATACACGAATCACCGAAGATATCTCTCTCGCCGCAGAAAAAAATGGTGTTGCTATCAAACCAACGCTCGAAGAACTCTATCCCCGGCTGAACGAAGATCTTGCTGCCAGAGTGGGTCTGCTCCTCCGTGCCGGCGAGTTTGGTCTCAAAGGTGTTGAGTCAGCCGAAGTTGTTCTGGATGCCGGAGAGATCCTGAACACGCTGAAAGGCATGGATCTAGTTGCCGTCGGTTATGCGGTAGAAAAACTTCCGACAGCATGGTCAAGTTTCATGAAAAGACTGCGAGTCGAGGAGTATCTGCTCAACGAAGGACATCTCAGAACATCCCGTATAGTTGATCTTGCGAAAAAAGCGGTGTATGAGGAGATATCCGTTCCCTGCGATCTCACCTCGGCAAACAAGGCCCTTATTCTCATATCCGGTCCTTCGAAGGAGCTTTCTATGAAAGGGTTCCAGACTGTCCGCAAATGGATTGACCGGAGCATCAGGGGACTTGAGATGCGTGCCGGTGATTATCCGGTCACATCCACGAAGTATGTCGGTGTCATCATCGTTCTTGCCGGCATACAAAATGTTCCCCGGGTCTCCGAGCTTGATGAGATCAGAATGATTTATGAAGCGGAACAAAACAAAGTCTATGGTTTCGAGGAGATAACCGACTCCGACATTCCTCTTTTAACGATGGCAAAAGATGAAGTTATTTTTGAAGATGAACTGGTCGACCTGGCAGAAAAACCTGAGGAGCAGGATGATGATTTAGAAAATGGTGGTTCCATGGAATTCGAAGAGGAGGATATATTTGAAGAACGTATCGTGGTAGAGCAGACGCTCGCTCCTGAGGATGACCTTTTTGAGATCGAGCCGGTCATCATCCCGACAAAACCTGTCAAGACTCCGGTCGCTGTTCCCCAGAAAAAAGAATCTCCAAAGAAAAAGGATCCGCAGATCCTTGTAGGCGGTCTCAAAAAGGTGGAAAAAATCGACAATACCATTCCCCTTCCGAAACGTGAGAAGAAGGAGGACGGTGTCCTCTCAGGCAAGGCAAACGTCGGCGGAAACGACAAGCCAAAGGAGATGTACGGCGGTGAGAGAAAACTTGCGGTTGGAACAAGGAAAAGACCGGATGCATCCGAGTCTGGAGTTCTGGAAGGATTGCTATCAAAAATTCGTGGTCAGCAGCGCCCGAGGGAAACCGATGGTCATGTTCGAATGGCAGATACCCAGCGTCCGAAGGATACGTCGGATGATAAGGTTCGGATGAAAACATATCAACGTCCAAATGACACCGGAGGTTCGATCAGGGCCGGGAGTTCCCAGAGAGCAAAAGATGATACTGCGGCAATAAAAATGCAGGGGAACAATATCGCAAAAGACGTGAACCAGCCGATCCGTGTTACGTCGATTCCTCTCCCCAAAAATATTGACGGCAAAGTAGAAGCGAAGAAAAAAAAGCAGACCTGATTTCTTTTACTCCTCCAGCATAAACCCATCCACTTTTTTCCTCCTCAATCGGTTCCTTTCCCATATGGATGTGAATGGGACATCCATCCTCCTTATGTCAGCCGTTTTTCATAACCCAGGTGAGAAGCGGGATCAATAGTTCGCGTAATTCCCATCCCGATACGGTCAGATAATATCTGACGGTTGGCGGATTCGTGTTCAATACTCTGCGATCAATCAGTTCCCTCTCTTCAAGCTCCTTGAGCGTTACTGAGAGTGTTTTTGAACTGACGTCGCACAGTCCGCGTTTCAGCTCGTTAAAGCCTGCTGATCCCGAGTTTCCTATCACCGCGATGATCATGAGGGCCCATTTTTTACTGATCGTATCCAGGATTCCGTGCAGCGGACAGAAACATATGGTCGTGTGTTCAGATATCTCCAAAGTACCCACCTCTCACTGATTTTATGTTATAATTCGAATAGTAATAAATTTAACACTAAGTTACAAAAGGAAATCATATGGTGCGTGAGACTTCTGATACCTGGCCGATTTGAATCTCAAATGATATTATTTATCTCAGAAAATATACAATACTATGTTAATATGTTTGAACAGAGAATATTTGAGACCGATTTTCGCGTGGCATTGTCCGAAGAGCTTGACCGCAGGGGTTTAAGCATTCGTCAGCTCTCGGAAATGACCCGCATACCTGCCGTTACTCTGTATAAAATTGCATCCGGGGAACGGGACCCCCGGCTTTTTACCGTGAAAAAAATCGTTGCCGTCTTCTCTCCTCATCACGGCAAATTCATTGCCCTGATCGCAGCAAAGTTTCTCCTTGATGAGAACGAAGGAGTAAAAATCGAGGTAAACGGAACCGAGTACAGGATTAAAGGGTATGCGGCAAATTCTCTCGAGGATTGTCTTATCGTTTCTGTTCGTGCAAGAAATGACGGAGCCGCCGGCATTATCTGTGCACCGATCCTGGCTCCCCTCATCGAAAAAATGGTGGATGTTCCGGTCGCGATCCTGAAACCGGATATGCATGCCGTTCTTGGAGCAGCAGAATCAATTGCAAAAAGACTGTAAAACAAGAACGCTGAGGGGGAGATTTGAACTCCCGAGAGACTTTCGCCTCACGGGCTTTCCAGGCCCGCGCCCTACCGCTAGACTACCTCAGCATTAAAACTAGCATAAAAAATGTGTTCTCAGTCTTTATTAACCTACTGAGTTGGGGGTAACGAAAACCCGTGTTGATTTCGCTATCAGACCTGGGTTGCCGCAGACGATTTTGTCTGAATCAAATAGTGAATCGGCAAGAGCGATCAGTTTACCTCCCTGGGTGATCAGAGCAACACTCTGGCCGCGTGAGAATTGTTCTACTGATAATACCCCGACTCCGGCGAGCATCGCCCCATTTGCCACCGTTTTTGCCGCATTGTCTCTGATGACTATTTTCGGGATATCTGCTATTACCTGTTCTGGAGGAAGGATCATTGCTGAAAGTGCCGCTTCGTCTTTCATCTCTACCGCATCACGAATATCTTGAAGGGTGTGTGCCTCCTCGCATGAAAATCCGCCGGATTTTGTCCGGCGCAGTTCTACCATCTGACCGCCGCAGCCGAGAACATTTCCGATGTGAACACAGACTGATCTGATATATGTCCCTGCTTCGCACCGAACCCTCAGAAGGACTAGTCTATCCTGCATGTCGATGAGTTCGATTCTGTAGATCACCCGTATGCGAAGTGCACGTTTTACTGCAGAGCGTCTCGGCGGTCTTTGATATACTCTGCCGGTAAACTGTTTTACGACCTCCTCGACACGTTCACACGGAATGTCTGCGTGCAGACGCATGCATGCTACATACTCCTTTTCATGGAGGAGAAGGAGGGGGGCGAGCCTTACTGCTTTTCCGAGCATGACAACAAGGACGCCTGAGACCATCGGATCCAGCGTTCCAGAATGTCCGACATCAGATTTCAGCATCTTGCCGACCCAGGCAGCAACCTGATGGCTGGTGGGTCCCCGCGGCTTGTCGACCAGAATGACCCCGGTATATCCCATCAGTGGCTCTCCGTCACAAGATAGGCATTCAACGCTTTGAGCGTTCCTTCAATGGATCCTTCCCCTATTACGGCAGGGGCATCTCCCCCGTACATCATCTCGTTTGCCGTTACTTCTCCTATTGCCATCTGAATGATGTTTTCCATCTTGGGAAGTATTGCCAGATTAAATGCTACAGGACTCGTGAATAAAATTGCCTCGACTCCCGTGAGATCCATAACTTCATTTGTCTTTTCTACATCATAACATCTGTATACTACGGGTATCCCTCCTGCATGTTTAATGTCTTCGGCAAGTTTGGGATAAGTATTTCCTGCTCTCGGGATCCCGATCTTCTTCCCGCGGATCCATTTGTCAAGATACAGCACAAGATCTTTTGTGTAGAAAAACGGCAGCATCTCTGCGGCGAGTCCAATGTTATGCAGATTTTTTGCGGTTTGCGGTCCGTTTGCTATCATCCTGACTTTGGACGCTAGTTGCTGTTTGATGCAGTGTCCGAGTTTTTCAGCGACAAATGCATTCGGGAAAAAGATGGCATCAAACTCTCCTTCGTTTGCTGCTTTAACAAAACTCTCAATAACCTCCATGTTTTTGACCGGTTTGATAAGTGAAACGACCTTTGCCTTATGGTTGTATCTCTCGCAAAGGGCGGCGTCCTCTAAAGCCCCGGTATGGCGGGTTATGGCAATTAACATATATGAATTTATTGGACTGTTAGATTTAATAGTCGTTGTGTCTAAATCACTACTATGTTCGGGGTTGTGGCCGGATTTTTTGCGGGTGTCATCTTCGGCACCATCTCCAGTTTTGTCCCCGGTATTCATTCAAATACGGTTGCAGGAGTTCTTGCGGCACTTTCCGTCCCGCTGGTCTTTGTGTTTGGGGTCGAGGGAGTCTGTGTGATGATCGTATCGATGATGATCGTTCACACCTTCGTTGATATACTACCATCTACGTTTCTGGGTGTCCCCGATCCTGACACTGTTCTCTCGGTCCTTCCTGCACACAACCTGTGTCTTCTGGGGAATGGTCAGGAAGCCGTGAGGGTTTCTGCCCTTGACAGCCTGTGGGGATTTATGTTATGTCTCCCGCTCTTTGTTCTCTTTGTGTTCGTCCTTCCCTCGGTTCAGGGGTATGTTGATTGGGGCATAGGTCTCGTGATCCTGCTTGCCGCCGGGCTTCTTATTGTATTCAGCAAAGCTCCTGTCTGGTCATTTGCAGTTTTTCTTGTGTCCGGTCTCCTTGGGGTTTATGCGATGCGGTTTTCGTATTTCTCCTTTGGCGTGTTTGGCATAGGAGAGTTCCTCCTGCCTCTCCTCACAGGTCTCTTTGGCATTCCTGTGCTTATCACATCAATGAGATCTCTCATAAAGCCTGCTGATCAGAGTTTTACCGGACTTATGATATCACAAAAAACGATCCTGAAAAATGGTTTTAAAGGGGCTATTGCCGGCGCGATTGTCGGGTGGCTCCCGGGTTTTTCAAGTGGAACCGCGAATGCTTTGCTTGTCGTCAGAAGAAGTTCGGTTTTCGAAAAAATGGATTCAAGGGAGTATCTTGTCTCAACATCTGCAGCGAACACGGCAAATGCTTTTTTGGGTCTTGCGGCTCTATATGCGGTTGGGAGAATGCGTTCAGGGGCCATGGTGACCCTCGCCTCATTTGATCTCCCGTCAATCTATCTGCTGGTTCTGGCAGCTGGGGCCGCAGCCCTTGCAAGCTACTTTGTAACGGTCGGTGCCTCGAGATTCAGCCGGGTGTTTATGAATATAAACCAGAGTGTCCTTGCCAGAGTTGTTCTTATTTTTCTGGTTGGCATGACGGTGATTTTTTGCGGTCCCTTCGGTTTTTTGATTTTGATACTTTCAACGCTTGTCGGCCTGACTCCCGGGATGATCGACATACCGAGGATCTTCTGTATGGGAGCTATCATGCTCCCTGTGATGCTTTTTACGCTTGGTATCTTAAATTTTTGATTTGACCACGCCGTAACTGTCCTGATAATTTCCGTCGTATACGTTTTCCACTTTACCCTCGACAGTATGGATGAGCATCTGAACAACACGCATCCCTTTTGTTACTGGTATGTCCTCGGGCCCATAGTTTGCCATGCAGAGTGTCAGGTTTCCGCGAAATCCTGGGTCGATATATCCTGCCCCGAGCACAACTCCTTTTCTCCCGAAAGATGATCGTCCCCAGAGTGTTGCGCAGAGATCCTCCGGGAAACTGACGAACTCCATCGTCGGAACAAGTGTCAGTTCACATTTTTTTATTGTGATATCATCTGCACTTCTGAGATCGTATGAGGAAGGTTGAAGAGATTCCTCGGTAAACGGGTCTATACCCAGTGTCCCATCTTTGATACGGGTCCTGATTATTGATGAAGAAAGAACCATACAAGATAATACGCACCGGATACAAATATACTATTAACTCTGGACTTGTAGGGTAGTGGATATCCTTTCGGGCTTCGAACCCGAAGAACCGGGTTCGATCCCCGGCAGGTCCGTTTTCTGCTCAATAAGAGCGCATACTAAAACGCCGGATTTGCTGTTTTTTTCGTGTTGGATTACAAATGGGCTGAAATCTGCCGCTGATTCCTTTTTAAAATCATAATATATTTAAGCAGAGGGAAGCAATTTTAACGTGAGGTGTAAAGAACTATGACTTATGGAATTGAGTTTGTTCCAGGAAACGTAAATGTCAAACAGGTAGTTAACTACTGCCAGCTCGCAGAGAGCAAAGACATTGATTACGCATGGATTACCAACCACTACAACAACCGCCACTGTTACCCGGTCTTAACCGCAGTAGCATTGGCAACGACCTCTCTTAAGATGGGTCCGGGTATCATGAATGCATTCACTGACACTCCGGCATCAATGACATCCTTTGCCTGCACTCTTAACGAGATCTCCGATGGACGTGCAACCCTCGGTATCGGTCCAGGTGACCTGTCCACCCTTCCAAAGCTGGCAATCAAGGCAGAAAAGCCTGTTGCAAGACTTAGTGAGGCAATCGACCAGATCCGCGCACTCTGCAGTGGTGCAGAAGTTAAGAAAGACGGCAAAGAGTTCTTCGACTACGATGGTGCAAAACTTACCGGTGTTACACTTCCGGGCAAGAAAGGTATCCCAATCTATGTCGGTGCACAGGGACCCAAAGTCCTTGAGCTCGCAGGACTGAAAGGCGATGGTGCACTTATCAACGCATCCAACCCCAAAGACTTCGCAATTGCAATCCCAATCATCAAAGCTGCATGCGAAAGTGTTGGCAAGAAAGGATTCGATGTTGGTGCATACACTGCACTCTCTATCGACAAAGATGAGAAGAAAGCAAAGAAGGCAGCAAAGATTGTTGCAGCATTTATTGCAGCAGGATCCCCCGAAGCACTTCTTCTCCGCCACGGACTCGACCTTGCAAACGTAGCAAAGATCAAGAACGCACTGTCCCGCTTTGACTTCGGTGCAGTCGGTGGACTTGTAACTGACAAAGAAATTGAAGCATTCACCATCTGCGGTACCCCGGACACTATCCGCCAGAAATGTGAAGACCTTACCGCTGCAGGCGTTACTCAGATCATCTTCGGTTCCCCACTTGGACCCGACATGACGACCTCGATCCGCCTTCTTGGCAAGATTATGTAAATTCGGTACAACCGATTTTACCCATTTTCTTTTAACATTTTTATCCAGACGTGTATGTCCATACCTCTCCTCCGTATCTTGCTCTTATTGAAAATAACTGAAAAATCTGTGTCATAAACGCGATTTTTCCAGAGGTACGTTTCTCATTCTCTAAAAATGATTGCCTTCTGAGATAGTGGGGGTGAGATCTCCGACTCTCCCTCATCCAAAACCCTGATATAACGTCAGTGGTATATTGAATAAGGTATTCTAATGATGGGTAACCCGCCTTTCAAAAGATAAAAACCATACAATCCGTGAGTGTTCATGACAGAAAATCGTTCAAAACTTAACAAGGAACTTGCACAGATGCTGAAAGGAGGAGTGATTATGGATGTCACATCGCCAGAGCAGGCAAAAATCGCAGAGGATGCAGGAGCCTGTGCTGTTATGGCTCTGGAGCGTATCCCTGCTGATATTCGTGCCGCCGGGGGGGTATCCCGAATGAGCGACCCGAAGATGATTAAGGGTATCCAGAAAGCGGTCTCGATTCCGGTAATGGCCAAGGTCCGTATCGGTCATTTTGTTGAAGCCCAGATTTTGGAAGCTCTCGAGATTGATTACATCGACGAAAGTGAAGTTCTCTCTCCGGCTGACGACCTCAATCACATCGATAAAACGCAGTTCAATATTCCTTTTGTCTGCGGTGCCCGTGATCTCGGAGAGGCTCTTCGCCGCGTTGCCGAAGGTGCAACGATGATCAGAACTAAAGGCGAGGCAGGTACCGGGGACATTGTCCAGGCTGTTCGTCATATGCGCACATTGAACGGCGAGATTCGCCGCGTTGTCAGTCTCCGTCAGGATGAATTGTATGTTGCCGCAAAAGATATGCAGGTCCCGATCTCTCTTCTGCAGTATGTTCATGAAAATGGAAAACTCCCAGTGGTAAACTTTGCCGCCGGTGGGGTTGCCACTCCGGCAGATGCTGCCCTGATGATGCAGCTTGGCGCCGAGGGCGTCTTTGTCGGCTCAGGCATTTTCAAATCAGGTAACCCGGCAAAGCGTGCAGCGGCTGTTGTGAAGGCCGTTACGAACTATAATAATCCCTCCCTCCTTGCAGAACTCTCTGAAGATCTTGGTGAGGCAATGGTCGGTATCAATGCAGATGAAATCTCTATTCTGATGGCGGAACGGGGAAAATAATTTTATGAATATCGGTGTTCTGGCACTTCAGGGTGCATTCATCGAACACATCAGGATGCTGGAAAGTCTGGGAGCTGAGACGTTTGAGATTCGGAACCTTTCCGATCTCAAACAAAAACCGGATGGTCTGATTTTTCCGGGAGGGGAGAGTACCGTCATGTTGAAACTTCTTTTGGATCTCGGTCTGTATGATGAGCTTCGTTCGCTCATCCTATCAGGCACTCCAGTTATGGGTACCTGTGCCGGACTGATCCTTCTTGCAAAATATGTTGAGGGCGGGGTACCTTCTCTTGCAACGATGGACATTACTGCGGTCAGGAATGCCTATGGTCGTCAGCTCGGCAGTTTTGAAACCATTGCACCGTTTGCTGATGTCGGCGATGTTCATATGACCTTCATACGTGCCCCGGTGATTTCCCGTATTGGGAAAAACGTCAGGGTTCTTGCAGAAGTTAATGGAAACATTGTTGCTGCACGTGAGGAAAACCAACTGGTGTTGTCTTTCCATCCGGAGCTGGGTCAGAATACCGCCATCCATCAGTATTTCCTGAATATGGTTTCCGGAACGAACTGAACTTTTTTTAAACCTTTGTAATACAGAACAGAGATATTTTTCATTAATACAGGGTCGGGAGATTTTCTCCCGCTCCTGCATCCAAAAAGAAAAATGGTAAATTGGGATTGTCCGATTACTCGGGCTTGCTGATAAGGGCGACCTTAGAGACGATCTCACCGGTCTTCTTGTGTGGCTTGCGGATAACGCCGTCACATCCCTTCTCGAGTTCGCGTGCTTGATCACAAAGGTTTGCAGCTGCACGCATCATTTCGTGTGCTGAGGTGACGATTGGGACATAGTCTGTCCACTCTTTGGTCATGAAACAGCCTTTGACGTTGACGCCTGCGACTGCTGATGCGATCTCGTATGCTGCACGTGCTTTTGCCTGTGCATAGGGGTTTGTGAACTCGCCTTTGGTCGAGTTGTCAGCGTTCAGAACAAGTTTCGGGAGTTCGAGCTCTGCGCCTTTCTTGCCTGCTTTCACCTGATCGATGACTTTGTCAAGCTCCATCTGGAGTTTGCGGAATGCACCGGTAAGTGCAAGGACTTTTACGAGGTTGGCGTTGTAGTCTGCCATCTCGATTGGGTCGAGGAATTCACGGCGGGCACCGATCATTGCGTCTGCTTTGACAATGATGTAGCCAAAGCCGGATGCCTTCAGTAATTCCCAGCCTTCTTTCTTGGTCGTGACATCGTCAGTGATGACGATGGTCGGAATACCTGCTGCTTTCAGATCTTCACGTGCACCGACCGGGCCTTCGAGAACTCCGTTCGGGGAAACAACGATTGCAAAGTCAGGCTGCCATGCTTTCAGGTTTGAAACGACACGGTCAACATCTTCCTTCTGCAGTTTAGTTCCGGAAGTTGCCATGAATGTCATCATGTCTTCGCGGTCTGCACGCTCATCTAAAAGCAACTCTGCCATAACACCTGATGCGATGTTACCGAGTTTTGCAACTCCTACCTTAACTACCATATTTGATACACCTCTCATTTTGAAATGAGAACATCAGTTTATCGACGAGAATCAATATAAGGTTTGTGAATGACACTGTCCAGAAATCAAATAACAACAATTCCTGCCTGTTATCATCTATCGGAATAAAATGCGTGGGTATTTTCACAATGGTTTCTCTACTATATCTCAGAATACTGATACCGTGTCTTGTTTTTTAGGAAATTTTGTATATATCCTTCTCTCTCTGCCTGCGCGCAGGGCTCTCATGACATTTCATTTACAAGAATGTTTAATCAAATCATTTATAGTTAATTAGGTTGAATTAATACTTATGAAAGATACGCTTCTTACCGACCGTCAGAAGGAAGTCATCCGATATCGTAAAAAAGGTATGACGCAGCAGCAGATCGCTGACCGACTTGGGACATCCAAGGCAAACATCTGCACTATTGAAAAATCCGCCAATGAAAATATCCGTCGGGCAAAGGAAACGCTGGAGTTTCTGTACACACTTGACGCCACTGAACTGTGTGTTCTCCCGGAAGGTATGGATCTGATAGAAGCTCCGAAGATCATCTATGTCTCCGCGGCCCCCCTCAATATTAAAATCCGGTATGATACCCTTGCCTTAATCAACCGGATCTCATCTTATATGCCGGAAAAAATCAAAGGTCGGCATGTCAAAGAGGACATCATTGTCTATCTGAATAATGACGGCGAGCTGTACTTCGGCTGATCCCGGACCTGATCGTATTTTTCAGTTAATTCCGAGCAGGTGTCTCCAAGGTTCGGTGTATGGTGACCGGTTGGATTCGGTACAACTATACAATAATTTATATTCTCTCTTCTCCAATAACATAGGAGCCTTCAATAGGCTGATATCAGCAAAATCTGCTGAATGAGGATATCCAGTTGGTATGAAAAAACCGTGGTTTCACGTTTGTTTTGTAATTGTGTAACTCTAAGCGGGCAATCCCGCGGTAGATGTTAAGACCTACTATAGGTCTGATTAGATGCGCCGGGCGAACGTCTTTATGATGTGCCCTTTCCTGGACGTCAGGAAGCGTATCGTAAGTCAGGTTCTCTTTCGTGAGACTTGGAAATCGCAGTATACAACTGCAAATCGGGTAAATGAACAGATAAGACGTTATCGTGTTCATAATAGGATATCCCACAAGGAATCTCAATTGCGTGCAAAGCAGTGCTTTGCGTGCCTTCGCACGTTGAAATACACGTGAGTTGAACTCCCGTCTTTCCGTCCAATGTGTCACATACCCGCGCTTAACAGTGTGATTGGGTGTGTTAAACACAGAGACCGACAAAATGCGTCCCGCAGGTCGATTCCTGGATTCCAGGAAGCCGGCGGTGAAAGAACGGCTGTCATGTTGATGACAACCACAGCAGACGTCTTCTTTGCATAATGCAAGAGAAGGCACTAAAGGATTGATTTATAAATGAGAACAGTGAGACCCCGTGCCGGGTCACTCGCATACTATCCAAAAGTGCGGGCTAAGGGCATCGTACCAAAGTACCAGTCCTGGCCAGCGTACAATGGGCAGCCAATGCTCCAGGGATTTGCAGGCTACAAAGCCGGTATGACCCACGTGATCATGATCGATGATCGCAAGAAGAGTCCGACTGAAGGTAAGGAAGTAATGGTTCCCGTAACCGTTATTGAAATCCCAGCCATGGTCGTTGCTGCCATTCGTGTTTACATCAAAGATACCTATGGCAAACACCCCCTGACTGAAGTCTGGGCAGAAAACCTCGAAGCGCTCTCCGGCCGAATCACCAAAGCAAAGACCAACAACGCTGCAAAAGCAACTGAGAAGATCAATGCTGCAATTGACGATGTTGTTGAAGTAATGGTGCTCATGTACACAAAACCGACCGAGATCACTGGTATTCCAAAGAAGGTCCCCGACCTTATGGAGATCCGTGTTGCCGGCGGCAGTGCACAGGAACGCTTTGATTACGCTCTCTCCCTCCTCGGAGCCGATGTTGATATGAATTCTCTCCTTAGCGAGGGTCAGTTTGCTGACATAACCGGTATCACCAAAGGAAAAGGATTCCAGGGTGCAGTCAAGAGATTCGGTATCACCCTTCGTAAGAGAAAACACGCAAGAACCAAGAAGGAAAGACATATCGGAACTCTTGGTCCATGGAATCCCCACCACGTCCGCTGGCAGGTACCAATGCCCGGTCAGATGGGTTTCCAGCAGCGTACTGAGTTCAACAAACGTATCATCAAGATCGGTGAGAACGCAGACGAAATCAACCCGGCCGGAGGCTTCCTCCACTATGGTCTTGTCCGTAATAACTACGTCCTGATCAAAGGAAGCATTCCCGGACCGGCAAAACGCCTCGTCAGAATCCGGTCTGCTACCCGCATGGGTGAGCAGAAGGTTCAGACCCCGGTTGTAGAATATGTCAGTCTTCAGAGCAACCAGGGGTGAAATGACCGATGAAAGCAAATGTAAAAGCAATTAACGGCTCAGTCCTCCATGAAATTGAACTCCCGGCCGTTTTCGACGAAGCATACCGCCCGGACCTTATCAGAAGGGCCATCCTCGCATACCAGAGCGAACAGTACCAGCCGCACGGGGCAGACCCGCTTGCAGGTCTGCGAACCTCTGCAGTAGGTTGGGGATCCAAACGCGGTGAAGCTAAGATTCCGCGTATCAAAAACGGAAGCCGCGCTGCAAAAGTGCCTAACGTAAAAGGCGGTCACCCAGCACACGCACCAAAAGCAGAGAAGATCCTTGTTGAGAAGATCAACAAGAAAGAGAAAGCAAAGGCAATCCGCTCAGCCATTGCAGCTACCGTTAACACCGAACTCGTCACCGCCCGCGGTCACAAATTCGAAGGCGAAGCAGCAATCATCGTTGATGACTCCTTTGAACAGATCGTCAAGACCGCCGAAGTCAAACTTGCCCTTATGGCACTTGGACTTTGGGCTGATCTTGAGCGTGCAAGACTTTCCAGAAATATCCGCGCCGGTCGTGGAAAGATACGTGGACGCAAATATAAGCAGGCAAAGTCTGTTCTTATCGTGACGTCCGGTGAATTCCTTGCTGGTGCGAATATCGCAGGAGTCGACTGCGTATCCGTCAATGCCCTGAACATCAATGTTCTTGCACCCGGAGCTGACGCAGGCAGACTGACCGTCTGGACCGAAGCTGCAATTAAGAAGTTCGGGGAGGCCTAATCATGACACTCGCACACCCCCTCGTAACAGAAAAAGCCATGGTCCTTTTAGAGAACTCGAACCAGCTCTCTTTCATTGTTGAGAAGGAAGCCCGCAAGGCATCCATCAAGGAAGCAATGGAGAAGAACTTTGGCAAGAAGGTCGTCTCAATCAATACCATGATGACCTCTAAAGGAAACAAGAAGGCAGTCATTACCTTCAAAGAGAAAAACGCCGCTGAAGAAATCCTTTCTCAGCTCGGAATCGTATAAGGTGAGATAAATGGGACACAGAATCAGTACACAGTCACGTGGAAAAGGCGGTCCAACCTACCGCGCCCCGTCGCACCAGTATAAAGCAGCGCTCAAGCACTTTGGCTCCGCGCTTCAGACCGTTCGTGCAACCGTCATCGACATCGAGCACGACCCGGCACGTCACACTCCGATTGCAGTCGTGAAAATCGAAGGCAAGGTAGCTGAAAAGAAAGAATACGCACTGATTACCGAAGGTGTCGGTATTGGCCAGGAACTTGTATGGGGACCTGAAGCCACTGTCGAAAACGGTAACTCGTTACCACTTTCAGCAATTCCGACCGGAGTTGCCGTCTGCAACATCGAAGCCCGCCCCGGAGACGGTGGCAAATTCGTTCGTGCAAGCGGAGTTCAGGCCGTTATCATCGGAAAATCCGCTGGTAAAGTCGGTGTCAGAATGCCTTCAGGAAAACCCAAATGGTTCAATGAGGCATGCCTTGCAACCGTCGGCCTTGTGGCCGGTGGAGGACGCTGTGACAAGCCAATCCTGAAAGCAGGTAAACAGTATCACAAGATGAAATCCTCTGCAACCCGCTGGCCAAGAACCCGTGGTGTCGCAATGAACGTCGTCGATCACCCATTCGGTGGTGGAGGACATCAGCACCCAGGTAAACCAAAGACTGTTGCACGTGGAGCATCTCCCGGTAGAAAAGTCGGATCTGTTGCAGCACGCAGAACTGGATATCGGAGGTGAACGTAAATGGCAAAGAAAACTACTAAGAGAATGCCAAAGCGGCGAGAGGAATACACCTATCACGGCTTTAATATTGAGCAGCTCAAAGCCATGTCCATGGACGAGCTTCTTACTATTATGCCCAGCGGCGCACGCAGAAAGGTCCTTCGCGGATTTACCCGTGATGAAGAGGACGTTCGCGCGAAGATCGCTGAAGGTGACGGTGTCAGAACTCACAGCCGTTCAATGATTATCCTCCCCGAAATGGTCGGCAAGAATGTTGCCATCTACTCCGGTAAGGAGTTCGTTAACGTAGAGATCCCGGTTGAAGGAATTTTCCATTACTTTGGAGAGTTCGCCTTAACCCGTAAGAAAGTTGCCCACGGAAGTGCCGGTATCGGTGCAACCAAGTCGAGTAAGTATGTTCCGTTGAAGTGATTGTTATGGCAAGAACAGAATACAGTAACAAACTTACCGGCGACAACATCGCCCGTGTCAAGGCTAACGAACTCAACTGCTCTCCAAAGCACTCTGTGGAAATCGCTCACCTTGTCCGTAATATGATGGCAGACGACGCAGTTGCATATCTTGAACAGGTCATCGACCTCAAGCGTGCAGTTCCATTCCACCGCTATAACAGAAATGTTAGCCACCAGAAGAGCTTAAACGGCAAAACCTTCGGAACCGCAGCCGGCAGATACCCGGTCAAGGCAGCCGCTGAGTATGTCCGTTTGATCCGCTCTGCACAGAAGAACGCTGAATATGCAGGTCTCGCACCGGAAAAGATGGTCATCATCCACGCCGCTGCAAACAAAGGACGCTGCATGAAAGGAATCTTCCCCCGTGCAATGGGTAGAGCTACCCCCAAACACAGAGATTCTGTCAACGTCGAGATCATCCTCCGTGAGGTACAGTAAGTATGACAATCGAAAAGAAATTCGTTGCAGACGGTGTCCGCAAAGTCAGAGTCGAGCAGTACCTTAACAAGGAACTCAAACGTGCCGGCTACGGAGGTATGGACATCGTCCGGACCCCCGTTGGAACCCAGGTCACGATCTTTGCAGAGAAGCCAGGTATCGTTATCGGTAAAGGCGGTAAACTGGTTCGCCAGCTGACCTCTAACCTCAACACTATCTACGGCATCGATTCGCCGCAGGTTGAAGTCCAGCAGGTTGCAAACCCGAACCTTAACGCCCAGATCATGGCAGAACGCCTTGCAAATGCACTTGAACGCGGATGGTACTTCCGAAAGGCTGGCACCTCCGTAATTCGCCGTGTCATGGACTCCGGCGCACTTGGCTGTGAAGTTATTATCGCAGGTAAGCTGACCGGTGCCCGTGCTCGTGTGCAGAAGTTCGTAGAAGGCTACATCAAACACTCAGGTGAACCATCAGAGTCAATCGTTGAGAAGGGCTATGCAACTGCAATCAAAAAGCTCGGTATCATCGGTGTTCAGGTCAAAATCGTTCCGCCGGGAGCAAAACTTCCGGATCAGTTCGAAATCCGTGCGGATGCAGCTCCAGCTCCGGCACGTGTTGTTGAGACCGATATCTTTGAAGAGTTCGATGCAGAACTTGCAGCCGAACCGGAACCTGAATTTGTTGAGGAGGTCTGAAAATGACTATCTTCAGAGCAAAAGAAGTCGCCCAGTTTTCCGATGCTGAACTGATCGAGAATGAGCAGAAACTCAAGATCGAACTGATTCAGAACTATGGAAAAGTCAGCGCCGGTGGTGCACCGGAAAACCCCGGAAAGATCCGGGAAGTTCGCAGAACTATCGCACGTATCAAGACTGAACAGACCAAACGTCAGGCATAAAGCTCGTCTATGATCACTCCGCAGAATATAATCAGACACGAAATGATCAGTCTTCTTGTATCTGTGGAGTATTCACCGAACAAGTCTGAAGAAGGTATTTCCGGTGTCATCATTGATGAGACCAGAAACACTCTTCGGATCAATACAGGGAATGGCATTAAGTGCCTGGAGAAACAACGTAAATTACTCCGGGTGACCCTCCCGGATAGTGTTCAGGTGATAATAGACGGCAATGCTTTGTCTGTTTCTCCAACGCGGCGCGTAAGTATGCGCGTAAGCCCATATCGTAAGATGTGAGCGAGACATGAGGGTTAATATGGCAAAAAATATCGGCTTAAATGTCACAGTCCCAGAAAAGGATTGTGACGATGTAAATTGTCCGTTTCACGGCAGCTTACCGGTGCGCGGCCAGGTGATTACCGGTAAGGTCGTAAGCGAACGAATGCAGGGAACTGTTGTCGTTGAGAGGAACTTTCTCCATAAAGTCAAGAAATATGACAGATATGAGAAACGCAGTTCCAAAATCCACGCACACATGGCTCCATGCCTTGACGCCAAAATCGGCGACGAGGTAAAGATTGCAGAGTGCAGACCACTGAACAAAACGACCTCCTATGTAGTTGTCGAGGTGACTAAGGAATGAAAGGCTTAACGTCAAAAATTCCGCGCGCACTTCAGACCGGCTCAAAGATGGTCTGTGCAGACAACACGGGTGCCCGTGTTGTACAGATTGTATCCGTCTTCGGTTACCACGGTGTTAAAAACCGGCAGCCCAAGATGGGACTTGGGGACCTTGCGACTGTCACAGTCAAGAAAGGAACCCCGGACATGAGAAAGAAGCTCGTCAGAGCAGTCGTTGTCCGTCAGAAGAAGGAATTCCGTCGCCCTAACGGCCTCAGAGTATCCTTCGAAGAGAACGCAATGATCCTCTTGAACGAAAATGGCGATCCGCGTGGAACCGACATTAAAGGTCCGGTTGCCCGTGAAGTCGCTGAACGTTTCCCGAAGGTTGGATCAATGGCAACCATTATTATCTAAGGTGAAAACATGGCACGTATTTCAAGCACTCAGCCAAGAAAGCAGCGGAAGTTCCGGTATAATGCTCCGATCCACACTCGTGGTGCATTCTTACACTCTCCTCTCGCAAGCAATCTTCGCGAAAAGTATGGAAAGCGCAGTTTCCGTGTTGTTACCGGCGATACTGTCAAAGTACTTCGTGGTGAATTCAAAGGAATCGAAGGCGTTGTTGATGGCGTAGATGTCAAAAACACGAAGGTCCTTGTTCACGGAGTTTATGTCAAGAAAGCCAACGGCGAAGATGTCCCAAGACCACTCGATCCGTCCAAGATAATGATTACCAAACTCAACACAAAAGATGCAATGCGTGTTGCACGTCTTGAGGTGAAGGCATAATGACCCGAACTAAGAGAATGACTGTACCGGATGCATGGCAGATAGCCAGAAAAGAAAGCAAATATGTCGTCAGCACCGCAAGCGGTCCGCACGATGGTTCAGCTCTTCCGATCTGCGTCTGGCTCCGCGATCACATGCAGTTTGCATTAAACACCAAAGAAGTCAGAAAAATTCTGCACGACCTCCACGTTTTCCTGAATGGTCACATCGTAACCGATGAACACATCGGAATCGACGTCTTTGATATCATCAGCTTCCCGAAAATCGATAAGCACTACATGATTCTTGTTGACGAAAAGGGACGCCACAATGAATATGAGATCTCCGCAGATGCTGCAAAAGTCCAGCTCGTTAAAGTTGCAAACAAAACCACCATCAAAGGCGGCAAGACACAGATCAACTTAACCTGCGGTGCAAACTTCATCGGTGAAGACAGTTGCAAAGGCAAAGATTCGCTTGTCATCGGCATCGCCGGCGACGACCGTTTCGCAGTCCAGCAGCACTTCCCGTATGCAGTCGGCAACATGGTCATTATTATTGGCGGACAGCACACCATGAAGACAGGAAAGCTTGTAGAAATACTTGTTCAGGACTCTTCACTGCCAAATCGTGTCATCATTGAGGATGCTAACGGCGACAAATTCGAGACCATTGAAGACTATGTCTACATGATCGGAACCACCGAGTCCTTCCTCAAAACCTGGGGTGTTGACGCATGAGTGATATGCAGACCCCGTTCGTTTCAAAAGTCGTCGTCCACATGGGCGTCGGTGAAGCAGGGGAACGTCTTGTCAATGCCGAGAACATCATGGCAGACCTGACCAAAGGCGCAAAACCGATTCGTTCATATGCCAGAAACACACTTCCGGCATTTGGTATCCGCAAAGGACAGCCAATTGGATGCAAAGTTACTCTCCGTGGTAAGAAAGGCATGGAATTCCTCGAAAGGGCACTCAAAACTTACGCTGTGGAAAATGTTCTCCACACCCGTCAGTTTGATGTAACCGGCAACTTTGGTTTCGGTATCGAAGAACACACCGACTTCCCGGGTCAGGCATATGACCCAAAGATCGGTATCTATGGTATGGATATCATCGCTGTCATCGAAAAGAAAGGAACCAGAACCGCACGCAGAAAAATCCAGCAGAAGAAACTCAACAGCAAACTTCGTATGGCTCGTGAAGAATCCATGAAGTTCGTTACTGAGACCTTCGGCATTGAGGTGGAGTAACATGGCAGCAAAAGAGATCGGCAAAGTCCAGCAGAAAAAGTTTGGCCGCGGTGCAAACCAGTGCCAGCTCTGCGGACGTAAGCAGGGACTTGTGCGCAGATACAACATTTACTTCTGCCGTCAGTGCTTCCGCGAATGGGCGCCCACCATGGGCTTTAAGAAGATGAACTAAGAGGTGAAAGGAGAATGACAAAACAGAATCCTATCGCAGACGCAATGAGCGCTATCAAGAATGCCGGTGACACTGGTAAACTTGCAGTGACCGTTGAACCGGCAAGCCGCCTCTTTGGTGACATGCTTAAGGTCATGCAGGAATATGGCTACATCACCGGTTTTGAGATGATCGACGACGGCAGAGGAGGTCAATTCCAGATCGCGCTCTCCGGCGACATCAACAAATGTGGTGTAATCACGCCGCGTTTCTCGGTGAAAGTTGAGGACCTTGAGTCCTGGGAAATCAAATACCTTCCGGGAAAGGGCTTTGGAATTATTATTCTGACCACTTCTAAGGGAGTAATGTCCCATGAACAGGCACGTAAGCTCGGCATCGGTGGCGAGCTTTTAGGGTATGTCTTCTGAGGAGTGAAAACAATGGCAGAATTGATTTTCGAAATCCCGGAAGGCGTAACTATCACCAAAGATGGTGATCTCGTTACCGTGAAGGGATCCAAAGGCGAACTTACCCGCACGATGTACCACCCTGCAATCAGTATTACTATTGCAGATGGTTCAGTCACGCTTGTAAGCTCTTCCGCAAGACGCAGTGTCTATGCACTGCTTGGAACCTACAAGGCACACTTCGGTGTCATGAGCAAAGGCGTATCCGAAGGGTACGAATACCACATGAAAATTGTGTACAATCACTTCCCGATCCAGGTCAAAGTTGCCGGCGACAAAGTTGAGGTCGCAAACTTCCTTGGTGAGAAGCAGGCACGTTACGCAAACATCGTAGCAGGTGTCAAAGTAAAAGTCCAGGGCGATGAACTGATCTTAAACGGTATCAACCGTGAAACGATCGGTAATTCCGCAGCAAATGTCGAACTGGCATGCAGGGTCAGAAACCGTGATCCGCGTGTGTTTCAGGACGGCATTTACATTACCAGCAGAGGCGACTAACATGGCGAGTGAAATCAAGAAACTTATCAAAGCTCGTGGAGCTAAGAAGTCATCCCGCTTTGCCCGCCAGTGCCTCCAGGCTAAAGTAAAACTGGCAGACAGCTGGAGAAGACCAAGGGGTCTCCACAGCAAACAGCGCAAGGATTACCGTGCAAAGGGTGCACACCCGGAAGCAGGTTTCGGAGCACCGAAAGCAGTACGTGGATTCCACCCGAGCGGATACCGTGAAGAACTCGTCTTTACTCCGTCCGAGCTTAGCGCAATCGACCCGGCAACCACCGCAGTACGCATCGGCGCAACTGTTGGCGGTGCTAAACGCAGCGTTATCCTGAACAAAGCAGCTGAACTCGGCATCAAAATTTTGAATTCGAAAGAAGCCAAAGTTGCCGTTACACCGGTTGCAAAACCGGCAGGAGCAGAAGAGGTGAAAGCAGATGAGTGATCTCGCATCCCAGCGCAGAATTGCCGCATCCGTTCTTGACTGTGGTCAAAACCGTGTATGGTTTAACCCGGAAAAACTTTATGACATCCAGAATGCAATGTCCCGCGAGGATATCCGCAACCTCATTGACGAGGGTGCAATTTCTTCCCACCAGAAGAAAGGAATCTCACGTGGACGTGTCCGGGCCCGTATGGTCAAACGTTCATACGGACACGGAAAAGGTCCGGGACGCCGGAGTGGTGCAAAAGGTGCCAGAACTCCGTCCAAGACCCAGTGGATCAAAAAGATCCGTGCCCAGCGTAAGGAACTCCGTAACCAGCGTGAAGCAGGATCCATCACACCGACCGAATACCGCAGACTTTACCGTCGTGCAGCAGGTGGTCAGTTCCGTAACGTCGCTCACATGAAAACACAGGTTGAGCTCGTAACCTCCAGGAGGGAGTAAACAATGGCAATTAATGGAAGATATTTCGTTCAGTTCAGAAGACGCCGTGAAGGCAGAACTGATTACTACCAGCGCCAGCGTTTAATCGTTTCTGGTAGAAACCGTATGGTTGTCCGCAAAACAAACCGCCACATCATCATCCAGCTCATCGCTGCCCAGATGGATGGCGACTACACTCTCGTTCACGTCAACAGCCGTGACCTGGTAAACTACGGATACAAAGGATACCTCGGAAACACCCCTGCCGCATATCTTACCGGTATGCTTTTCGCAGTTCGTGCCCAGAAAGCCGGCTATGAAGGTGCAATTGCAGATCTTGGTCTGCAGGTCGCATCGACCGGTTCCCGTGTGTTTGCTGCAATCAAAGGTGCAGTTGAAGCAGGTTTCGATGTCCCGGTAGGAGCATCAATCCTTCCGGATGATGACCGCTGCAACGGCGCCCACATCGCTGAATACGATGAGCGCTTTGGTGACCTCGTAGAAATTGTCGAGGCAACAAAAGACGCAATTATGAAGGAGCTGGAGTAATATGGCTTACGAGCAGGAAGTATGGGTCCCTGTAACCGGTCTTGGCAAAAAAGTCATGGCAGGCGAATTTGCAAGCTTCGATGAGATCCTTGCAAGCGGACAGCCCATCAAAGAGGCAGGCATTGTTGACGCAATGCTTCCCGATCTTGTTGACGAAGTCCTCTGTATCGACATGATGCAGCGTATGACTGACTCCGGACGTCGTATTAAGTTCAGAGCTGTGGTCGTCATCGGCAACAAGAATGGTTACGTCGGTTTTGGTCAGGGCAGAGATGTCCAGGTCGGAACTGCAATAAAGAAAGCAATCACAAATGCAAAACTGAACATGGTCAAAGTCCGCCGTGGATGTGGTTCATGGGAATGCGGCTGCGGTATGAAACACTCTGTACCAATACAGGTCACCGGTAAAGCCGGTTCCGTCACCGTTACCCTCAAACCCGCCCCGAAAGGAATCGGTCTTGTGACTGGTGATGTTGGTAAGAAAGTACTTACCCTTGCAGGAATCCAGGATGTCTGGGTTTACACTAGTGGAAACACCAGAACTACCCTGAACTATGCAAAGGCAACCTTCAATGCACTTCGTGAAACGAATCTGATTCGTATCGGAGGGCGCAAATAATGTATGCTGTCGTTCAGGTTCGCGGTGTGGTTAATACCCGCCGTGACATTAAGGAAACCCTGAAGATGCTCCGTCTTCACCACATTAACCACTGTGTTCTTGTGCCTGAGACCCCCGAGTACCTCGGAATGATCCGTAAAGCAAAGGACTTCATCGCATTCGGTGAAGTTGACGCTGCCACATTGGCAACAATCCTCACCACTCGTGGAAGACTTACCGCCAACAAACCGCTCACTGAAGAGTACGTGAAATCTGCAACCTCCTATGGAAGCATTGCAGATTTTGCAGCTGCTCTTGTCAACGGTGAGATCCGTATGAAAGATGCCCCCGAACTCAAGCCGGTGCTTCGTATGCACCCGCCAAGAAAGGGATACAAGACCACGAAACGCACGTATACCCAGGGCGGTGCCCTTGGCTATTACGGTACGGATATCAATGATCTTCTGATCAAAATGAGGTAAGTAGCATGCCAGTAAACAAGCGTTCAAAGTTTCGGGGGACCCGCACCTGTGGTGGAGGTACCCACAAAAACCGCCGTGGTGCAGGTAACCGTGGAGGTCGTGGAGCAGCCGGATGGCGTGACCACAACTTTACCCACTGGTATCTTCTCGGAAAGACCGAGGGAAAACACGGATTTTTCAGTAAGATATCTGTAACGTATGAGGTTCTTGATATTGGTGACATTGATCAGATGATTCCTGATCTTGTTGCCCGTGGAATTGCAACCCAAAACGGAGATGTTATTACTCTTGATGCCGCACAGATTGGTGTAGAGAAGATCCTCGGTGGAGGCAAGGTAACTCATAAACTTGCACTCACCGCAGAGAACTTCTCCGTCCGTGCTGTTGCAAAGATCGAGGAACTGGGTGGAACCACTCAGACCTCCGAATAATTTTTTGGTGTATAACTCATGGGAGAACTGTTGGATCGAATGGAACCCCTGCTGGCCCGAATGCCGGCAGTCAAGCCACCGGAAGGTCATGTCCACTTCAAAAACAAACTGATGTGGACAGCTGCGGTGTTGCTGCTGTACTTTATTTTAACGAACATTCCGGTGTTTGGTCTTTCCGCCACATCAATTGATGTTTTTGAGTATTATCGTGCCCTTTTAGCTGGTGCACAAGGTACTATCCTACATCTTGGTATCGGGCCGATCGTCACCGCATCAATCGTTTTGCAGTTACTCCGTGGTGCTGATCTGATCAAAATCAACACATCAGATCAGCGTGGTCAGGTACTCTACATGGGTCTGCAGAAAGTCCTTATCTTTGTTATGATCATCATTGAAGCTCTGCCGAATGTGCTGGGCGGATGGATGACTGCTGATGCGACCGTTTCAGCATTTTTCGGCGGAAACGCCGGTTTTGTCATAATGCTGATATTCCTGCAGATCTGTATTGGCGGTGTCCTTGTCATGTTTATGGACGAGGTCGTATCCAAATGGGGTATCGGATCCGGGGTGGGTCTTTTTATCGTCGCAGGAGTCGCCCAGGGTCTTATTAACGGATTGTTCAATTGGGAAGCAACGACCGATCAGTTCGCTGTTGGTTTCTTCCCGAGGCTGTTCGAAGTCATTGCCGATGGTTCAAACTTTATTGATTACTTCGGTCTGCAGATTTTGGCTCTCATAACAACCGTGGGTCTTTTCTTCTTGATTGTTTATGTTGAATCGACCCGTATTGAGATTCCCCTCGCCCATGCGAATGTCCGTGGTGCCAGATCAAGATTCCCGGTAAAGCTTGTCTATGCAAGTGTCCTGCCCATGATTCTTGTTCGTGTGCTTCAGGCAAACGTCCAGATGGTTGGTATGTTCCTCTCGAGTATTGGATTTACTGCACTTGGTGAGTACAGCGGCTCAACGCCGATGAACGGTCTGATGTGGTACCTTGCTCCGATCAACCAGCCTCAGGACTGGATGTGGTGGCTCTCCTCATTCACAGGAACCGGTCATGCCGTATGGGAAGTTATTCTCCGTGTGGGTATTGATTGTACTGTAATGATTCTTGGAGGTGTCCTCTTCGCAATCTTCTGGGTCAAGACAGCAGGTCTTGACTCAAAGCATGTTGCCCGGCAGATTCAGAACTCCGGTATGCAGATCCCCGGCTACCGGAGATCTCCCACCGTTCTTGAACGTTACCTCGAAAGATACATTCCCCGTGTAACTGTTATTGGAGGAGTGTTTATCGGTCTTCTGTCTGTTCTTGCAAACATGCTTGGTATCATCGGTTTTGTTGGCGGAACCGGTCTGTTACTGACGGTATCAATCATTTATCGTCTGTATGAACAGATCGCTAACGAGCAGATGATGGAGATGTATCCGTTTATGCGGGGCTTCTTCGATAAAGAATAACTAAAATCCCAAAAATCATCCAATTTTTCTTTTTTTCTGATAGTCACTCTTTCAAATACCCGGGATTTTGTTATCCCTCCCCACTATCGTGAAAATATCTTTATTAGCCTCCAAACCTAACCTTAGAAATACTATCTCTATAGGAAGAGAATAACTATGTCAGGTAAAAAAGTAATCATCACCGGGGTCCCAGGCGTTGGAAAAACCACCGTCATTAACTCCGCATTTGAGAAAATCACCGCTGAAGGTGTCAAATACCAGAATCTCAACTTCGGTAGTTTCATGTTCGAAGTTGCTCAGGCTGAAGGTTTGGCCACCGACCGAGACCAGATGAGAAAACTCGACCGTGTTGCCCAGAAATGTCTTCAGAAGACTGCAGCAGAGAAGATCGCGGCGATCGACGGCAACGTGATCGTTGATACTCATGCATCGGTCAAGACTCCGAATGGTTATCTGGCGGGTCTTCCTGAATGGGTCGTATCTGCAATTATGCCGGATGTGATCGTTCTTGTTGAGACCGATAACGATCAGATCCTTGTTAGAAGACTTTCTGACGAAACGCGTGTCCGTGATGTGGAAGGGTCGAAATCTATCGCTGAGCACCAGGAAATGAACCGTGCATTCGCCGCTTCATACTCCATGCTGACTGGATGTACCGTTAAGATCATCACCAATGCAGATTTCCTTTTAGACAGGGCTGTCGATGAACTTGTAGCAACGCTGAGGTAACTGGTCATGGAAAGAGCTGAGTTCAGCAAGAAATACAGTATGTATATAGCCCTTGCTGTAGTTTTTGGCATGATGATGCTTTACAGCTGGCCGGAAGCCCGTCAGGTTATCGCAGGTATTGTAGATATAGTAATAGGTCCTTTTGCAGCCCTGGGTCTGCCGTTCTTTGCCCTGGTTCTGATTCTCGCAACCATCACGGGTTTTTACTCATCCCTGATCCAGAAATACACGATGGATTACGAGAAGATGGCAGAAAATCAGGCAAAAACAAAAGATTTCCAGGTAAAGTTTCGAGAAGCTCAGCTTTCAGGCGATGAAAAACTCATCAAGAAGATGCAGGCTCGTCAGCAGGCCATGATGGCCGAGCAGATGGAGATGTCCAAAAACCAGTTCAAACCCATGGCATATATCCTGGTTTTGACTGTGCCGATCTTCTTTTGGCTGATCGAACACATCCCGACCGAGCTCGAGATGCTTGCTGACCCGAGTCTTTCAACTGCGATCGTTATCCCGTTCGCCGGTTTATCCACCTACTTTGAAGTCTATATCGGCTTCTTCCCGTTGTGGATCCTCTGGTATATGCTTTGCTCATTAACCATGTCTCAGATCATCAGAAAAGCCCTGAATATCGGGGGAGTGTAAGTGCGAATCACGATCAGCGGGTCGCCTGGTTCAGGCACGACAACTCTTGGTCGTTCAATTTCTGAGAAGTATTCATATAGATATGTATCGGCGGGAGAGGTGTTCCGCGGCCTTGCAAAGGAACGGAATATGGATCTCGCTGCATTTGGCAAAATTGCCGAGAATGATCCGGCAATCGATCTGGAGATCGATGCTCGTCAAAAGGAGATCGGCGAGTCATCGGATGATATAATCATCGAAGGCCGGCTTTCAGGTTGGATGGTTGAGAATGCTGATCTGAAGATTCTCCTGTGTGCGTCTCCCGAGTGCCGCTCGATCCGTATCGCTGCACGCGAGGGTCTAACCGAAGAGCAGGCGTTTGAGATGACGGTTGAGCGTGAGGCGTCCGAGGCCGGTCGGTATATAGAGTATTACGAGATCGATATTCTTGATTTCTCTCCGTATGATCTGATACTTAATTCTGAAACGTTTAGCGCGGGGGAGTTATTTTCTATCGTTGACAGTGCCGTTTCTTTGCTCCTGAAACGCGATTAATTAGTATTCTCCAATATCTATTTTTATGAGTATTTAGGGATGCAAATCCACAGGTTCCCGTCTGTTTCTTTATTCCTTCCGTCATAACTATGTTCATGTATATCCGGTTCGTGGTTGCTGAGAGTGTCTATCTGCTTGGATCATTTACTACAGAAAGTCACATCATCGAAAAAAAGAAAAGAGGTCCGTTCCGGGGTGTGCGGCTTACCTAGAACGAAGCGATCAATGCAGTAATGATTCCCGTAAGGAAGATTCCGTCAAATGTTCCTGCGCCGCCAAGGGATAGCATCGATGTTTCCTTCTTCGGGACATCCTTAAGATGCAGGAGATCTGCTCCGATCAGCGTTCCGAGCGTTCCTGCCACATAGGCGATTCCTGCAGCTGGGAGACCGAACCCTCCACCCAGAATCAAAGCGGCCGCGAGTGTTACAATCGGGCCGACAAAGAACGGTGTGGCAATGCCGATCCCTCTCACAGGTTTTGCAGCAAGATAAACACATATCGTCGTGATTGCGAGAGCTGCGATTATCTTTGTGAGATACCAGGGATCATGCGAAATATTGCCAAATGCTCCCATGAGTATGATGTAGACTGAGATGAGGATCGGTATCACTGCACCCCCGACATTTATTGAGACCCGTGTTCCCTGATTCTCAGGACCGGTAGTATAGGGTTCGGGTTCGAACCGGTCCGTTCGGTACATCTTATCATACATAGAGGGAGCATACTGTCCAGCCGGTTTCCTTGGGGTCGGTTCTTCTTTTGGTTTCTGATTCTTTGGATTCAGAGTTCCAAGAGGAATATTAATAAAACTTCCGACAACGATTGCGATAATCAAAAGGACGATCATCCAGAACCCAAATCCCAGATTTCCAAGAGCAGCTCCGATGAGTCCAAAGAACAGCAAAGGTAAGCCTATTACGACAAGGAGGATCAGGGCAAAGAGGACCCAGATCGAAATTGGGCTGAATATCAGTCTTAACACTGGTATTTTGTTTGTGAGGGCTGATATAAAATCTATCTGGTCACCGTCCAATCGCTATCTTAATATTCTGTCATGTCATATTCATTAAGGTAATTTAGCCCGTTAGTGTAGTGGTCAATCATGGGGGACTCTGGATCCCTCGACAGCAGTTCGAATCTGCTACGGGCTACTTGTTTTGATTATTTTATTTTAGCTCATACCATCAGTATGTCCTGACATCGTTTTCCGGGACATGGTTAGAAATACATTTACGTTCCTTACGTTCTATTCTATTACATGAAACTACTTCGTGCGCCGGATCTTGCACGGGCACATGAACTTGTTATCCGCTATATTCTGGAAAAGGGTACCTTGCTGACAACTGAGAACGGAGAGGAGACGGTCGAAACTGACGAGGTTTGTCTGTGTGTTGATACACCGCTTGCTTTGCCCATGGTCTCGCCCTGTTCCAGATTTAAGGAGGCCTTCCTGGAAGAGTACGCACGAAATCTTATCTGCGGCTCGGAATCGGTGTTTGAGTATGATTATCACGGACGACTTTTCGACTGGGGATGCGGACTCTCGCTGAACGGAGAGATCCATCAGGATCAGATCCAGTACATCATCGATAAATTACAGGAAAGCCCAGTCTCCCGTCGTGCCGTCGCGATTACCTGGTGTCCTCCTGTCGATGAAAAACTGGCTGATTGTCCCTGTCTTCAGCTGGTCCAGTGTGTGGTCAGAGAAGGAAAATTGAATATGAAAATCGTTTTCCGGAGTAATGATATGCTCTCGGCCGCCGGGTCAAACATGTTTGCGCTCTCAAAACTTCAGGAATATATTGCAGAAAAAATCGGTGTGGGGGTCGGGACATACACACACATATCGCTCGTACCTCATGTATATTACAAGAGAGATGCGGCAGATATTCCGCCGTTCTGTGGAAAGGGAGCACACTTTACCCCGCGCGTCGAGGTTTGCCGTGCCTGCGGTGTTTGCCCAAAATCAAAACGGTAACCTTTTTTTATTCCTCGTCCATAATGCTCCAGAATCCGTCTTTTGGTCCGATAATCAGATGATCCAGCAGTTTGATCCCGAGCAGTTCGCCGGCAGCCTGCATGTCCTTTGTTATCTTCAGGTCCTGCTTGCTTGGATGAAGATTTCCAGATGGATGGTTATGAATCAGGATCATTGCAGCTGCCCTGTCCTGAATTGCTCCGGCAAACACCTCCCGCGGGTGGATCTGTGATTCATTCAGTAGCCCTTTCGTGATAAGTCTGACCTTCAGTACCTCATGAGCTCCGGACAAAGTCACCGCGACAACATTCTCCTGAGTGTCATATCTGTACTGGTGAACAAACGGGAGGACATCCTCTGCTTTGTGAATGACAGTAAGCCGGTGAACCGGCGGAGGAAACCGCCGGGCGAGTTCCAGTGCTGCTATAATCTGGCACGCCTTCGCCTCTCCCACCCCATTCACCTCACAGAGATCGGGTACCTCAGTTTCGTAGGTCCTGGACATCAGGATTTTTGCAACCTTCTTTCCGATCTGGATCGCATCACATCCGGGGATTCCTCTCCCGATGATTGCCGCCACCAGTTCTTCAAGTTTAAGACTTGCAGGTCCCTTGGCGATCAGTTTTTCCCGAGGTTTATCGATATCTGCAGTATTCTTCAGACTCATATGTAATTCTCTTTTGGAAAAGAGCATACATAGTTGTTTCGGATAAATGTTCCTCCTTCCAAATCTTTATTTGAGTTTCTCAACAATAGTAGTGTATGAATACTCAGGATTGTATCGATGGAGCATTTGCCGGAGAATCCCAGGCAAACCGCAAGTATAAATCCTTTTCCGAAGCAGCAGCCGATGAAGGATATGATCATGTAGCAAAACTCTTCCGTGCAACGTCCGCGGCAGAAGAGATCCATGCACGCCGACTTCTTCGTGTCGGCGGCCACATCGGAAGCACGGTTGCAAATCTCGAAGCAGGCCGCGATGGCGAACTCCACGAGACCAATGAGATGTATCCGGAGTTTATTTCCATTGCAGAAAAAGAGGATAGGCAGGATGCAGTTATCACATTCACTCATGCTATGAAAGCAGAGGCAGTACACGCAGAACTCTACAAAAAAGCACTTGAGGCAGTAAAAGCAGGCAAAGACTTCAATGTAAATATCATCTATCTCTGTCCTGTCTGCGGAAATGTTGAGATCAAAAAAACCTCGGAACACTGCCAGATCTGCGGCATTCCCGGAAATTCATTCAAAGTAGTCGAGTAAACCCGTTTTACTCTTCTTTTATTAACCCAGAATTTATTATCCTTTGCCGTCTTTAATCATATAATGAATATTCCGCAGTATGCAAGGGACCACTTCAGTTTGATACTTGTCGCTCTGATATTTCTTGCAATCCTTGCTGTCTCGTGGAATTATATTTTCCTCTTTATCCTTGCTCTTTCCGTAGCGGTGGTGATTCTACCGCTGCACCGGAAGATGATTCGAAGGATTCCTGCAGCGTTCTCTGCGGGAATCTTAACCACGCTCATTCTTGTGGTAATCATCGGTGTCTGTGTGGGTATCGTTGTCGTTGTCAGCTCTGATTTTGAGTATTTCATGTCCATTTTTCAGACCATCATCACTACGGTGACAAATCTGCTCCATCTGACCGACGGCAGTGAATTCTCCGTGCAGATTGTTGAGGAGATAAAAAGTGTTCTCCTTACGATGTTTCCAAGTTTTGCCCTGAACGCTGCACAGATGATTCCGGCAGTTATCATCGATATGATCCTATTCTACGCTCTGGTTTATCTATCGATCATTTTTGGGGACAATGTTTGGGCAGATCTCTGTTCTATCGTCCCTGAGTCATCAATGGAAAATGTCTCTTTGATGGCAAAAAAGACCAAGGATATCCTTTTTTCCATCTACATAGTTCATGTTTTTATTGCATTCCTGACCTTCTTTTTAGCATATGGGTTTTTCCTGGTGCTGGGGTATGGTCACGAGATCTTCTTTTCCACAATGTGTGCTTTGTTTGCCCTGATCCCGGTTTTAGGTCCTTTGATGGTGATCATCTTTGTTGGCATCTATGCGCTGTGTCTCGGGGATATCCGAGGCGTTATTTTGATTGCGACACTTGGTTACTTCCTGACCTGTGTCCTGACTGATCTGATCATTCGCCCGAAACTCACCGGGAAACGGGTGAAGATCAGGCCGATGCTCATGTTTGTTGGATTCTTCGGCGGAGCTATGGCTATGGGACTTCTGGGATTCGTTCTCGGTCCGGTCCTTCTGATCCTTGGTATAACTGCGTATGAGGTCCTCATCAAAGAGGCGAGAAAGAAAAAAGCTGAGGAGTTGACATATGAGAAAATCAATGTTTGATCCGGGGCAGTATTCCCTACTCTGGGAGTGCTCAAAGGAGAAGGATTTCACCCGCTGGAACGAGTGGTATGCCGTCCATCTGAAAGAGACGATGTATCTGAGAAGTTCGGATGCATACGGTGCCCATCTTGAGGGCGGGGACCTTGCCTACTGGTTTTTGGAGGGTGCGGATCTCAGATTTGCCAATCTGCAGAAGGCCGATCTATCTTATTCTTATCTGAAGTCCGCTGATCTTTCTAATGCGAATCTTGCGGGTACGAATCTCTGGCGGGCCTATTTATCCCGGGCTTCCCTCGATGGTGCCAATCCGGATGCTGCCGTATATGACGGGGAAGGAAAAATAAAGTGTGATCCTGCTCAGGTTTCCCGTCTGAAAGCCGGGGTTTTTGGCTGGAACGAGTGGTATGAAAACGAGATCTCTAATAAACCTGATGATACCCGGGTCTACGGTGCGTATCTGGAAGAGGCTTCGTTTATGGGTCTGGATTTGTCGGGGGTACATCTCTCCTATGCTCATTTGGAAGGTGCCGATCTCAGGCACGTAAATTTATCGGGTGCCGATCTTACCCATGCCCACCTGGAAGGTGCAGATATGTGGAAAGCCAATCTAACCGGTGCCGATCTCCGCTTTACCGAGCTTGGGGGCGCAAACATGGCCGGTGCCAAAAAAGTAAACACCCTTTTTTAAACCAGGCGGCGAAACCATATATAGTCCAGGAAACTGATATGTTAATATTATGATAATAGGTTTTAGCGAAAACATCCAGAACTCCATGGAGTATGCAAACACTGCATTCAAATCCTTTGGCAGCTGGTTTGTTCTGATTCTTCTGTACGCAGTAATGTTTGCAGGCATAGTTATGCTGATCCTTGGAACGATCTTCATGCTCGCGACACTTGTCGCTGTCATGACACCTGCCCTCTCATCAGTGGTCGATTCCGCCATGATGGCGGGTCCGATGATGGGCAATCCGTCTTTTGGTATTCTTGCTTCGGCTTCGATCCTCTTCTTCATTCTCGGGATCATCGTGACGATACTTGCAGGCATCTTCATCTACGGATTCATAATGAGAGTTTACCGCGGAGGAGAACTTGCACTGAACAACTGGGGTAAGATGTTTGTAGAGGGTATCCTTGCAATGATCATCCTCTTCATCTACATGATCCCCTATATCGTCATTTCCACCCTTGTGAATCTCGGTCCGATGGACAACATGGCATATCTGATTATTGTTGGCATTATTATATCGGTCATTCTTCAGATCATCTCAATAATGGTTGGAATGATGGGTGTTATAAAATTCGCAAAGGAAGAGAAGTTCGGTGCAGCATTCCATGTAAAGGAACTCTTCAGCCTTATTGCGAACATCGGATGGCTCAGATATCTCGGATACTGGATCCTTCTCGGTCTCATTGTGGGAGTTGCGGAGATCGTTCTTCTGTGTATCCCGTTCGCCGGCTGTATTTTACTTGTTGCGGCTATGCCGTTCATTGATGTCGTTACCGCCCGGTTCTTTGCCAATCTCTATGATTCGGCTCTCCCGGCAGTTACAGAATAACTCTCCTTTTTTTATTTTTTAGATTGACAGTCTGATAACATGAACCGCCGTTCCCGGCTTGGACATCAGGTATTATCAGATTTGAAAACACATACTTACAGACACATCTATAGCAGGTAACAATACATGGAAGAAAAAATACATGAGAAGATCCATTGGGCTGATGCTAAAGCTGCACAGGTTCCGGCTGATGCCCCGCAACTGATTGCGACCGGCATTACGCCATCCGGTCCGATCCATCTGGGAAATATGCGTGAGGTCATGACGGGTGATATGATCTACAAAGCCCTCCTCACACGGGGAATCGAGGCCGAACTCGTCTACATTGCTGACGATTTCGATCCGCTCAGAAAAGTCTATCCGTTCCTCTCAGATGACTACCAGAAATATATCGGCTGGCCTGTCAGCGATATCCCGTGTCCCTGCGGAAAACACAAAAGCTATGCAGAGCACTTCCTGGATCCCTTCCTCTCGGCGATCGAAGAGCTCGATATCCATCCGAGAATCATCCGGACCAGTGAAGCGTACCGCTCCGGAATGTTCACTGAACAGATCAAAGAGGCACTCATCCACTCAGAGGAGATCAAAGAGATCCTCGAAAGAGTTTCCGGCAGAAAACTCGAAGAAGGCTGGACCCCGTATTATCCAATCTGCTCCTCATGCGGCACCATTTCTCGTGCAGCGATCCTTTCCCACGATATCGAAAATCATACCGTCACCTACAAATGTTCCTGCGGCCACGAAGGTGTTTCAGACTACTCTAAAGGTGAAGGAAAACTTGTCTGGCGTGTTGACTGGCCGATGCGCTGGTTCGTACACGGTGTGACGGTCGAACCGTTCGGTAAAGACCACGCCTCGCCCGGAGGATCCTATGATACCGGGAAGGTCATCACGAAAGAAATCTACGGCTACAATGCCCCGGTCCCGGTGACGTATGAATGGATCAGCCTGAAAGGAAAAGGCGAGATGCACTCCTCGAAAGGTGTTGTATTAACGATCCGGGATATGCTTGACATCGTCCCGCCGGAAGTTCTCCGTTACATGATCGCTAAGACCAAACCCGAAAAGACCATCGCGTTTGATCCGGGAATGGGTTTACTCCGTTTGATCGACGAGTATGACAGAGCAGCCGTTGCCGGAGATTCACGTGAATACGAACTCTCCAGGATCGCCACCCCCCAGACAACGATCCCGTTCCGTCATATGGTAACGGTCGTCCAGATCGCACGGACCGATGATGCCGTCTTCGATATCCTCAAACGCAGCGGATATGAGATCGTAGACAAAGATGCAGTCCTTGATCAGGCAAACCGTGCCAAGATGTGGCTCGAGCGGGATGCTCCCGACGACTCCAAGTTTGCCATTGCCGAATCCCTTCCGGAAGTTGCCGTCAATGAAAAGCCGGAGGTCAAAGCAGCCGTCGTTGCCTATGCAAAACTTGTCACTGATGCTGAGTGGAAAGCTGATGTCCTGCACAATGCGGTTTACGTTGCGGCAGAAACAGCTGGGGTTACCGGAAAGGATATCTTTAGCGGCATTTACCGTGCCTTCCTCGGAGCTGACAGAGGTCCGCGTCTTGGTTGGTTCCTGGAAGCACTTGGTCGTGAAGCGACGCTGAAACGTCTTCTTGAGATGTCCTTATAATTATGGCGAAGGACAAACAACCGAAAAATCTCTCTGACGGCTGCAAACTCTGTTATATCGGAGCAAAGCTGGTCCTTTTTATTACCGGAAGGTGTGATCGGGACTGCTGGTACTGTCCCCTTTCCGAGGAGAGAAAGGATCTTGATGTGATCTATGCAAACGATCAGAAGATCACCACTCCCGAAGAGGCGATTGCCGAAGGAGAAATGATGGATGCTCTTGGGACCGGTGTCACGGGAGGAGAACCCCTTCTGGAAATCGAACGGGTCGTTGAGTTCTGCTCGGCGCTCAAAAAACATTTCGGCAAGGATCACCACATTCACCTTTACACAGGCCACGCGCCGACCGAGGATGATCTCGCCGCTCTTGTCGAGTGTGTTGATGAGATCAGAATGCATCCGCCTCATGAAGTCTGGAAAGATATTCTGAACTCGCCATACGTTAAGTCGATCGAGAATGCAAAACGAATGGGATTTTCGGTCGGTTTCGAGGTCCCTTCCCTGCAGGGTCTCAGGTATTTCTTTCCGCTTCTTGACTTTCTCGACTTTTTCAACATCAATCAGCTTGAGTGGGGTGATGCCTGTGCTGACAACATGCGTGAGAGAAAACTTGAGACGGAGAATCCTCTCTGTAATGCGATAAAAGGTTCGACGAAATGGGCCGATGAGATCAATGGTCATCCAAAAGTCCATTACTGCACATCCACATTCAAAGATTCTGTCCAGCTCCGTGAAAGACTCAAGCGTATCGCCATGAATTCTGCACGTCCGTTTGATATGATCACCGAGGACGGTACGGTGATGTACGGCTCTATGGAACCAAATGACGATCTCGATATGATCATTCCATGCCTTCGTGCCGGAAGTTATTATGAAGAGATGGAGGATGGGACGATCGAACTTGACTGGCAGCAGATGAGAAAAATTCCCCGCAAGTTTGGCGGTGAGCGGAAAATCATCGAACGATATCCCAACAACGGCATGATCGTAGAGGTGATTCCCCAGTGAGTCTCAGGTCCTTTGCAGAGAACCTGTATGTCCACAGGCTTATTCGGCAGCTGACATGTGTCCCAACCCATGTAGCTATTATTCAGGACGGAAATCGGAGATATGCAAAGGCCCGCGGAAAAGACTCTGCATTCGGGCACCGTGCCGGAGCTGAAACCACTTTAAAGGTTTGTGACTGGATGGAAGAGCTTGGTGTCAAACATGCAACTTTTTATGCCTTTTCCACAGAAAACTTCAAGCGTTCACCTGAAGAAGTAAATGAGTTGCTGGAACTTTTTATTGAAAAGTTCTCTGAGATGATAGTGGATCAGCGACTCTATGATAAACAGGTGAACATCACTGTGATCGGAGATCGGTCTCTTATCAAAGACCGGCTTCTGGAAAAGATCAGAGATGTCGAAGAAGCCACAAAGGATCATCATCGATATTATCTGCATTTTGCTATCGCATACGGTGGACGAAATGAGATTCTGGAAACAACGAAGTCAATCATTGCAAAGGTTCGTGCCGGCGAGTTATCTCCCGATGCGATCACGCCGGATTGTGTGACCGAGCGGATGTACTCTGAGGTTGAGATGCCTCCGGTCGATCTGATCATCCGGACGGCAAATGACAAACGGACCTCGAACTTCCTCCCGTGGCTTGCGAACGGGAATGAAGCGGCCGTCTTTTTCTGTGTTCCCCCTTGGCCCGAGTTCAGGTACGTGGATATGGTACGTGCTCTCCGGACGTACGATCAGCGAATGAAGACCTGATATTATTTTCTCTTCATTACTCTAAGAATATTTTTTGCCTCTTCATCGGCCCGGTAGGATTCACATATCTTCTGTATCGATTTATTGTAGGTGACGTCATTCAGCGAGCAGGTCTCCAGATATGCATGGGTGATCTCCGGGAACTTTACATAACAGACCGAAACCGCCCAAGCGACTGCCATTGTGACATAATATCCGTCGTGAGTGATGGTGTCGAGTCGTTCCAGGATCGCAGATATATGTTTTTCATCCACATAATAGGAGAGAAGCATCACGACCCCGAACCGAACGAAAAATTCCCGGTCTGAGTCAAGATACGGCTGGATAAACTTCCAGAATGTATCCTGATGTTTTTTTGTGATCTTCAGTCCCATTGCGACCGAATCACAGATCGACCAGTTGTCTATTTTCGGGATAAAGTATTTTAGAGCTGATATGATCTGATCCGGCTCTCCTCTCGCATACCCAATGACAAGACCCTGCAGCATGATCTCTTCGAATGAGTCATCAGTTGCCTCTTTCAGGTATGCCTGCCAGTTATCGCCCGCGATTTTCTTTGCGAGGTCCCGGAGGTCTTGGATCCGAACGCCAATGATATTGTCCGCTCCGGGTATGAGGCCGCTCGAAAATGTGCGGTATTTAGGATCTGCAAGCCGTACAAGTTCTTCTTTTATATCTGTTTTATCCGCATGCTTTCGTGATTGCTTCACCTAATGCTCTCCCTTTTTCATATGCTGCCTTCAGCACATCTTGTTTGGTCTCTATTTTCTTAATGGTGTCCATATCGTTTTGCAGAAGTTCATCAAAGTATTTCGTGTCGATGATCTGACAGAACGCTTTTACGGTGAGTAAGGGGCCGATGAACACCTCGGGCGTGTTCATTCCGGAGATGCAAATGAACAGTGTTTTGCGGATCTTTGCATGTTCAGGAGCGATGAATGAGTTTTTCCGATGATATTTTGCCATGTAAAACGGCTGACATCTGTCCATGAATGATTTCAGATGGCCCGGTATCCCGTAGGTCATCACCGGAGTTGCGATAATGATCCCGTCGGCGTCCTTAAGCAATGTAAGATATTGTTCTGCCTCATCCTGGATGGCACAGTGCTCTTTATCCATGCAGTGGTAAATCTGTCTGCATCCAGAGAGATTTAGCCGGACAACATCCACTCTCTCAATGGTACATCCGACATCCTCTGCACCGCGAATCGCTTCAGTAAGAAGTTTGTCGGTGTTTCCTCCAAGAACATTACTGCCGAACAAGGCCACGATCTTTTTCGTCATTACTGAATGATATGCCGGGCAATCTATAAAAATGTGCTTCGATGCATAGAATAATTATCTTTACAGACAATATTTCACTGAATCAAAATGTCATTTGAAGAAAAGAAAGGTACCTGCGGGTGTCAGGGAAAAATGAAGGAACTTGAACACAATATCGGGCACGTTCCTGTCTTTTTCAAAGAACTAGCCGAATCTGACCCCCTTATTCATGACGCAGTTTTGAAACTGGATAATTATATCTGGTCGGACGGCTCTCTCACGCGGAAAGAGAAAAAACTGATCGCCATCGGCATTGCAGCGGCCATGAGAGATGATCATGCTCTCCGTGCACAGCTCGCCGGAGCACAAATGGTCGGCGTTGCTTTGGAAGAAGTCGAGGAGGCATTACGCGTATCGTATATGCTTGCCGGCATGCCGTCATATGTGCACGGAAAGTACGTAGCCAAGACTGTTTTTCATGAGTGAGGTCCTCCTCACCCATTGATTTTATCTGATTTCAGATCGAATCGTATTTAATGATTTTCTCACTGCCGCTTGCGTTATCAGCATTACTGGTCCTCGCGACCTTTCTCTATGAATGCTGGCAGGACCTGAAGACCCGTACGATCTATGCAGTGACATGGTATCCGGCAGCAGTCGGATGCGGAGTTTTGGTTTCTTTGGTTCTGGGTAGAATCTTTTTCGGCCCCATGGGCATTGTATGTATTACTCGCATCAGTTTTCGTCGTTCTTCTGATGGCTGTTTTCACCTATTTCGGTCTTTTTGGTGTTGCAGACGGAAAAGCCATGATCCTTTTGTCACTCGCGGTTCCCGTTACTCCGTTTGCTGCATGGATCTTTCCCTCGCTTGCCCTATCTTCCCTCGCGAACGGTGCGGTTTTCGCGCTGATCATCCCGGTCATCTTCCTTATTCGGAATCTTTCCTCGAAAAATAAGGCGCCTTTCTGGCTAATGTGTTCGGGAAAACCGGTTCCGGGCGATTCTATCACTCAGTATTTCGGTTTTGTATCCGAGGAGATCACCGAGGAGAACGGCGTTATTTCCCGAAAGTTTTCCCGTGCCCACAGTTCGATTCGTGCTCTCAGAACTTAGTCCGACATGTCGATCCGTAATCTGCGTGAGGATCCGGATACGTATGCCTCACAACTTGAACTCTATGCTAAAGCCGGCAATGTCTGGATCTCCTATGGGGTTCCGTTTATGATCACGATCGGGTATCTGTTTGCCATCTTCGGATTTTCGCTGGTGGATATCCTTCTTTGCATCCTTATTCTGTGAGAGAGTAGATCAGCTGTAAAAAGAGAAGATCAGAGGAGATTATAGAATGTATCTCTCTGATGAAGTGTTCTGCCAATATCCGCACACATCAGTTCCATATCCTCGGGACTGAAGTAATCTGCTTCATCTCCTGCACCGGCATCCCTTGAGAGAGAGTCAACAAACATTGTTCCTCCGACATCGTTTCCGCCTGCCATCAGAGAAAGTTGTGTTACCTTTCTTCCGACTTTTGACCACGGGACCTGAATGTTGTCGAAGTTATCCAGAAAAAGCCGTGATATAGCGATCAACAGAATATCCTCACGTCCGGTTGCATCATGGTTTACGAGACCTGCACGCTCGAGCGGCGTATTTTTGTGTAGAAATGCCAGCGGAACAAGTTCGGTGAACACACCGCATTCATCCTGCACCTCACGAAGGACCGATAAATGGCATGCTCTCTCCTCTGTTGTCTCCACCGAGCCGTACATTATTGTGGAAGTCGCCAGGAATCCAACCTCTGAAGCCTCTTTGATGATCCTGACCCACTCTGAAGTGGAGAGTTTTTTATTGCAGATGATGTTTCTGACCCGATCAACGAGAATCTCTGCGGCAGTTCCCTGAACTGAACCCAGTCCGGCAGCTTTCAGGCGAATGAGTGCGTCTTTTGTTGAAATGCCGCTTTGATTCGCTGCAAACAGGATCTCGTCCGGGCTGCATCCATGTATATGAATGCCGGGGATCTCTTCATGGAATGTCCGGATCATCTTTTCGTAACTTTCGATGGTGAACTCTGGGTGGATCCCCGAAAGATACGATACCTCGGTGACCTTTTTTCTGCCGGCGTCTTTGGTGTGTTCCCGAAACTCTTCATCCGTAAAGAAGAATGCCTTGGGATCGGTAATTTTGCGTCCGAATGCACACAGCCCGCAGCAGTTTTTACAGATGTTTGTCATGTGGATGTTCATGTTTCGGACATATGTTACGACATCTCCGTTTTTTCGTTCACGAATGATATCAGCGGCTTCTGCGATCTTCCAGATATCCCGGTTTTTTACCGAGAATAGGAATGCTGCTTCATTTTCAGTGAGCCGTGCACCTCCGAGGACATCATTCAGGATGGTGTTGACGTTCATTTTTTCTTTCCTTTCTCTTTGTTGTCTTTGTTCTTCTTCAGTTTTCTGCTGACGAATTCAATGATAATGATGATGAGTACGACGACCAGAGCCGACTCGAAGAGGTGGAGCGGTACAAAACCGATCAGCGGGATCGCAAACAATGCTTTTCCAACGATCCATTCCTCTTTGACCGGCTGCATTCTTCCGTATTCTGAGAAGATCGCATTCTGATCATACAGTTCGTTGTTATCTCCTTTGGTAATATATCCGGCATGTGCCGCATCGTCGGTGAATCCAGCTTCTTCGGAAACGGATTCATTGATCCATGTTATCGCTCGATGAATGATCGGCGTCACGCCGGTTATCCCATTTGGCTGATAGACGATCACATCACCATATCCACCAAATGAAATTGTACCTGCAGCTTCCGCCTCAACTGCAGTCATGTACCCGCCGTATCTGTTCTCTTCAACAACAAATACGAGGTCGTTAACGTTCAGATTCGGGGCCATGCTTTCCGATTCGACGACTACCAGAGCTGGCCATGTTCCGGATACTGCAAACAAAGCACCTCCTATTGCTGCAACAACGATTAAAACAAGCAGGATATCCTTGATAAAATTTATTTTCGGATCTTTTGATTCAGGTAATTTTGGAATGGAAAGTGACATTGTTGTAGTACCTTATTTATCTATGTAAGGTATAGATGTTTTCCCTGTTGGGATCAGTTTATGTACCATACCGCCGGCCTCTCGACTGATAATCACGAAGAGCCCGCAGGAAGTCCACTTTCCTGAATCCGTCCCAGTTGATGTCGGTGAAGAACAACTCCGAATAAATCGATTGCCAGATCAAAAAGTCGGTGAGATGGTTTCCTCCGGTTTTGATCACATAATCCGGGTTTACTTGGAAGGCCAGGTGTTTTTCTATCGTCTCTTCCGTGATATCCGCCGGATCGATCTCCTCTTTTGCGATTTTTATTATCGCATCGGTGATCTCTTCTCTTCCTTTTTTACCCATGGCGATCAGGATCTCGGGTGTTCCGTTCCCGAATGTCGTGTCATGTTTTGGAGTACTCACACGAACTTTCGTCTTCTCTCCAAGTGACGCGGGTCTTAACAGCTCCTCAACTTTCCCGGCATCATCCGTGCTGATGTGAAAAATGATTTTTTTGATATCCGGGAACTCTTTTGCCCATGTAAGTACCTCTCCAACTTTTTTTGAATCGGCAATGACATCCGCATCGCTTAGCATGAAACATATCTCCTTTGGGAATGTAGTGAGATTTCGTGAGATCAGGTACTCATAGAGGCGATATATCATGAGGTATTACTCTATTGCTTTTTCATGCATATCAAATTCGCGTAATATTTGACAACCCCATATAAGCGGTATGTATTTATATACATAGATACATAATAAAAAATATGCTTTCACCTTCAGATCTGCGAAAGGAGATCGAGCGAAGACTTCGCAGTTATCTATCTCGTGACAAGTCAGGAATTAGAAAGGCACTTTTGCGTTTGCTTATCCGTGCCAAGTCCATGACTGTACCACAGATCCATGAGGCGCTTTCGACAAAGTTTGATGTAACATATCATTCCGTGGCATCCATGGTTGGTATTGTTGCCTCGAAACTCGGTATCCTGTCGACCCACAAAATGAAAGACGGCGCACTTGGGGTCTATGAGCTCAAGGGCCAGTATGCCGATTTAGTCGAGCAGGTCGTTGCATCCACCTGAATATATCAGTGGATCCAGTGCCAACTTTTTTCAGGATATACTTCCCATCTATATAAAATGGATAACGAGCAGGGTGGTTCTTCCCCTCTTTCTGATATAACCGTCACGGATGAGGTCATCGAGTACATGGATAAACGCGGTGGGGATTTTCGAATAAGTACTTCATGCAGCGGTCCGGTCCTGATGCCGGTACGGATCCGTCCGGCGAAATCATCCGACATTCCTATTCGAGTGGGAAATCATGTGATCTTTGTCTCCAGGTATCAGATCCAATGGATATCCGAGATCACGATGCAAATGGTTCCGCGGCTTCTTTTCGAAGACGGCGATTATGGTTTTTGAAGAACTGGAACATACTGCGGATATCCGCATGCGGATCTCAGCATCTGACCTTTCGTCTCTGTTTTCCGAAAGCGGGTTCGCTCTGGCCAAGATCCTGTACGGTGAATATCCTCTGGAAAAACCAACGCATTCATTTTCCATTCAAGCTGAAGGAAAAGACCGCGAGGAGTTGATCGTAAATTTCCTTTCAGAACTGTTGTTTCTCACAGAAACCGACTATCTCGTACCTCAGAAGTTTACTCTTTCTGTAGGAAACTCTGTTTCCGGCACGGTCGAAGGGGTCCTCTTCGACAGAAAAAAACATTCCGGCGGTACTGGGGTGAAAGGTATCTCCTACTCCAGTCTTTCACTGACCAGAACAAAAATAGGATATGAACTGATAATTATTTTCGACATCTAACATCATGAACGATCAGATACGAAAGATCACAAATAACGAGTGGGAGATCCCCATGGATTTTGTTCCAGGGATGCGGGTCCCCGGATGGTTTTTCCTTTCGGAAAACCTTGCAGAAACTCTTGAAGACGGGGCTCTCACCCAACTCGCCAATGTTGCAACACTTCCGGGCATCCTGCGGTACTCTCTGGGTATGCCGGATATCCATTGGGGGTATGGCTTTCCTATCGGCGGCGTCGGTGCTTTTGACGCTGAAACCGGGGTCATCTCTCCGGGCGGCGTAGGATTCGATATCAACTGCGGTGTCCGGATGATCACGACCCCCCTTCATGTTTCCGACATTCCTGATATGAAAGGTATTATTGAGGATCTTTTCACCGCGGTCCCTACCGGTGTCGGCTCAAAGAGTCCGATCCGCTTATCGCAGAACGATCTCTCTTCAATGCTGGAAGACGGAGCAAAGAACGCTGTTGAAATGGGATACGGCATGGCTGGCGATATCCCGCGTTGTGAGGAGAACGGGGCAATGGACGGCGCACAACCCGAACATGTCAGTAAAAAAGCCAGACAAAGAGGCATTCCGCAGTGCGGGACGCTTGGTTCAGGCAATCATTTTCTGGAGATCCAGGTCATCGATGATATCGTTGATGAGGCGACGGTACAAACGTTCGGCGTGTCCGAAGGGCAGATATGTGTGATGATCCACTGCGGTTCAAGGGGTCTTGGGCATCAGGTCTGCACCGATCATCTGCAGATCCTTGAATCGGCAACAAAAAAATACGGCATAGACCTTCCCGACCGCCAACTTGCCTGTGCTCCTCTCTCATCTCCAGAGGGAGAGGCATATTTCGGTGCCATGGCGGCTTCTGCAAATTATGCATGGGCAAACCGTCAAATCATCACGCATATCGTCAGGGAACTTTTCGTGAAAAAATTCCAGGTCGATTACGAAGAGATGCCTCTCGTGTATGATGTCGCTCACAACGTTGCTAAATGGGAGGAGCACGAGGTCGACGGGCTCCGGCAAAAAGTCTGCGTCCACCGGAAAGGAGCGACCCGGGCTTTTGGTCCGGGCAGGGTCGAGCTCCCTCACGAGTTCCGTGCGTGCGGTCAGCCGGTGCTCATCCCCGGAAGTATGGGGACATCATCCTATCTTCTCGCAGGGACACAAGGAGCTATGGATAAAACGTTCGGGAGTACTTGCCACGGATCGGGCCGAGTAAAAAGCCGTTCTTCAGCGAAGAGATGTCAGACCGGTGAGGAGGTCGCACACGCTCTTCTCAAGCAGGGGATCATTGTAAGGGCCCCGAACCAGGCGGCTATCGCAGAAGAGGCCCCTGATGTGTATAAATCCAGCAGCGAGGTCGTTCAGACCGTTCATGATGCAGGGATCTCCCGGATCGTTGCACGCCTGAGACCGCTTGGAGTGATCAAAGGATGACCATTGCCGTATTCTGGGATACGAAAATGACGTTTCACCGTCTCGTCGAAGATTCAGTCTGCCCGTGTGAAGCGGTCACGCCGCTGCTCCTTTCGGCACCGTTTTACCGGGGGAAATACTCAGGTATCATTATCCCGACTGGGTTTGGCAATATGTCATACTCGAAACTGCTTCCTGCTCTCCGGGCATGTTCCGGGCGTATCGAACGGTATCTTGACGAAGGGGGAAAACTTCTCGTTTTTGGTGCAGCCGATGCTTCCGCAAACAGATATAACTGGCTCCCGGTGGATGTGGAATATCATTATGCATTTCGCGAACACCGCCTTGATGTCGATACCTCCTCTCCATGGTCATGTATCTTTGACGGGTATGACACAACGAAGTTTGCTGCCGACGGCTGGTTTGAAACGTTTGAGGGAACTCCTGTCGCTTTAACGGAGAATGGATTTCCTGTTCTGGTCGAGTGCTCTGTTGGAAAAGGCACCCTTCTTCTTGCAAGCACTCACGAGTATCCGAGTGATGCGTTTCTAAAGATATTTTCCGAAGGGGAATCCATCCCTTTCTAACTGCAAATATATTGGTCTTCAAACGAAATCTTATTCTTTTCATATGCCATAACAAGTCATATCCATTTCGGAGTCAAAACCTCATGAAAAACATAATATTTGATCTTCTGTATATTTTGGACGAAGCCGGAATTGACCAACCGATTGCCGGAAACGTCATCAGTGAACGGCTGGGAATATCCCGTACCGCTGTCTGGAAATATGTCCATCTTTTGCGTGAGGTTGGATATGTTATAGATGCCTCGCCAAAAACCGGCTATACTCTCCGAAAACGTACCTGGCTCTTACTTCCTTATGAGGTGAAGAGATATCTGAAGACCAAGGTCATCGGTCAGGATATGCATCATTTCGAACAGGTGCCTTCAACAAATGCACTTGCCCGTCAGATGATGCATGAGGTCGGCGACGAAGTTCAGCCGGGAACTGTTTTTATCGCAGAACAGCAGACCGGCGGCCTTGGCCGTATGAACCGCGTGTGGATGTCGCCTGCAGGAGGTATCTGGGCGACGATCGTGGTGATGCCAAAACTGCACGTCGATCAGACCTTCCTTATTATGATGGCGTCCTCCATCTCACTTGCCCGGGCGATCCGCCACGAGTTTGAGCTCTCTGCCCTTATCCAGTGGCCGAATGATGTGTTCATCGGCGATAAAAAGGTTGCTGGAACCACTATGGAACTTACCGCGGATGAGGATATCATCCGTTACTGTCTGGTTGGGATCGGTGTGGATGTGAATGTTTCCGTCGAAAAAGTTATGCCGAATCTTTCCAATTTCGTAACATCTCTCTCGGACGAGCTTGGTCATGATGTGGACCGAGCCCAGTTCTTTGCTGTGTTTCTGAAGGAGTTCGAACGCCGGTATGAGATGATTCTGAAAGGCGAGAAGGAATCGCTCTTCCGAGAGTGGAGAAGTCTTTCCCATACGCTGCACCGCAGGGTCCGGGTCCGGACGATCAGGGAAAGCTTCGAAGGAGAAGCACTTGATGTTGATGAGCACGGTGCTTTGATCATTCATAAAGACAACGGTGAAGTCGAACGCGTGATAGCGGGCGACTGTTACCTTATCTGATTCTTTTTATTGTTAACTCACATATAATATTTGGTTAACAATGTACGGTAACGAAAAACGTTCGGGTCTGATCATTTATTCAGCGGTGTTTGTGGCATTGATCACGGTTGGCGGCTGGATATCTATCCCTTTTATCGTTCCGTTCACTCTTCAGACGCTTTTTTTTGCTGGCGGCATCAGTGATGAAAAAATATGCGGTAATCCCGACCGCTCTGTTTGTATTGTTTGGAACGCTCGGTCTCCCGCTTTTTCATAACGGCACTGCCGGAATCGGGGTCCTGCTCGGTCCGACCGGCGGGTTTCTTATCGGTTTTATCCTGATGGCATTTATCGCAGGACTGTTCTTTTCGAAAAAAAAAAACCGTGTCTGCTGATCTGACCGGGCTTGTTCTCGCAACTCTTGTCTGCTATATCTGTGGAGTTGGATGGTTTATGATCTCATCGGGAGCTACGCTTCCGGCTGCCCTTATCACCTGTGTGATCCCGTTTATTGCCGGTGATGTCATAAAAATCACTGCTGTCGAACTTGTGACACTTCGTCTGCGAAAGAGTGAGGATTTTACTCTTGATTCAGATCGATGATCTCTTTCACGGCGTTTTGAGGGTCTCCTCTCTCAGTGTCCCTCCCGGATTAACGGTGGTCTCCGGAAAAAACGGCGCCGGTAAGACCACGCTCTTGAAGATATGTTCTGGACTTATTCTGCCGGATTCGGGTTCTGTCAGTATAGATGGTCTTTTCCCTCGTTTGCAGAATTTCGGATACGTGAGCGAGTTTCCCGACCGCCATCTGCTGTTTCCGATCTTCTATGACGAGATCGCTTCCTCTCTTCGGTTTGCCGGAATTCCGCAGGCGAAGATCGAGGATAAAGTTTTGAACACGTCAGAGGAAGCGGGTATAACCCATCTTCTCAAGAGAGAATGCAGGACACTCTCCGGCGGAGAGAAGATGCTCGTTGGGATAACGGCGGCGATTATTTATGATCCGATCCTTCTCGTTCTTGATGAGCCGGATTCCCATCTGGATCCACAGACCGTCGAAGATCTTCGGTCGTTTATTTCTTCGAAACATATTCCGTATGTGATGTGGAGTTCGCATTCCACGTCACTCAGACGCAAAGCGGATTTTGAAGTGAGGCTGTGAAAATCATTCTTGATGCTGTTCACCTTCATGCAGGTGCGTTTTCTCTGACAGCGGATACCGTCTTCGAGGAGGGGGTCCATATGATATCCGGCAGGGTAGGCTCAGGCAAATCCACGCTTGGATCGGCTCTTGCGGGATCATCCAAGGTAGGGTCTGGACAAATCATTTTGGAAGATTGCGCTTCCCCGGTTCTTTTGATGCAGTTTCCCGAGTATCAGGTTACGGGAGCCACGGTTTTGCGTGAGATATCTTCGTGGGGAGTTCCCTATGGGGCTCCGTTGTTCTCCCATTTCGATGTGGCGATACAGAATCGGGATCCGTTCACGCTTTCTCGGGGAGAACTGAAGCGGCTGATGCTTGCCTGTGTTTTTGCTAAAGATCCGGATGTTCTTGTTCTTGATGAGCCGTATGCTTCGCTCGATCCGTCGGCGAAAGAGGTTTTGACTGGCCTGATCGAAAACCGTCGAGGGATAACGATCGTTTTTCCCATGAGACGGAGTATGCACCGGGGAATTCCCGAAAGTGGAATATAGAAAACGGAGGGCTGCATCGTGAGTGATATCAGATTTCGGCTTCTTACGCTCGTACTTCTTTCGGTCCTTTCCTTTGTGAATTTGTTTGGAGCAGCAGCGGTTTTCTGCTGGTGGCTCGTCTTTGGTGCAAAGACGACGTTTGCAAAAAATTCCTGGAAGGTCGTGGTGCCTGTATCGATTTTTGTCGGTCTGTTTCCCTCGGTTGTTTTGTATCTTACCGGCGAGGATCTTTTTTACGGAGCAAAGATCTTCGTTCTTGTTCTGCTTGCCTTCTGGTTCTCGGCCTCCCTCCTCGCCGGCGAGCTGATGAGTTTCTTTGTCTGGGTTTTTGGTCAACGGATCGGTTTTGATCTGGGAATGGTTGCAGAGTTTTCCGTCCAGGCTCTCTATGAGATCCGTGACGATTTTTCACGTATGCGGTCGGCACTCAGGATCAAGGGACAGAAGTTTTTTCTCTTTGCCGTGCCGTCCCTTGCGGCAGGTCTGCTAATTCTTTCCATGAGGAGGGCAGGCATCCAGTCTTCACTTCTGGCAAGACGGGGGTATTGTTCGGGTGGGATGTACGTCCCGGTTTTTTCGCATGCTGTGTCTGATTTTCTGATGCTTGGTACTGCTGTTCTTCTGTATGGTGTGCTTCTGGTTTGAAATGCGGGGGCCCTTGCCCGTCCGCTCGCAAATCAAAGATTTGCTCAGCTAAGGCCGTCCGCTTCGCGTTCGACCCGCCTATCACACAAACTAATTTATCCCAAGGGACCTACAATGAATCATGGATAAAATTAAGGACGATGGAGTTAGTTCGGTTATTGCAACTGTACTTCTTATCGCTCTTACTGTTGTTCTTATATCGCTCGTCAGTATTTCCATAATGGCGGGGATCGGCTCTTTTGTGCCGGCTGAGAATAAAGTGGTCGGGTTTACTGTTGAGGTGAATGCGACCGCAAATACTGCTCTTGTAACGCCGGTTTCAGGAAATGATCTCCCATTTATGGAGTCGTATCGTGTGTACACCAATAATGGACAATGGGATAAGCCGGATGCGGGAAGTCTTACCGTTAAGGATTTTAATTCGACTGTCACCTATGTGAATATCGTCGGCAATTTTTCCGATAGGGTCACTGCCCTGGTTTTCAGCGGAAAGGTCGTTGTTGAAGGTGGTGTAGTCGTGGTGGAACCGACTGAGAGTCCGTATTATGTGGTTGGGACCGAGGGTTATGCTAAAACGATGGAGTTTGCTGATTCGTTCAATGATTGGTATAATACCTATTACAATACCAGCCTCAATCTCGGAGATCCGGGGTATGAGGTAGTTACTGTAGATATAAATGATAAAGATTTCACGTTCTCCAACGAGTATCCAATCATTGTGGGAGATCAGCCAATTGAGTTTTCAATTGAAAATATACATGACCTGAGTTATGGAAATGTTCAGATCATCATTGCTGCTGCCGGGAACTTCGAGCGTGCTCCCGGATACTATGATGCATTATTGCAGATAGGTAACGCCAGCGATTCTGGGGTGACTCAAGTTACTGTTAATCACTTTTCCAGTGATTCATTGATCCTGAATGGTAGCAATATTGACGGTGTTATGTCTGCTCTTCTCGTCATTACTTCAAAGGGTATCTTATCTGTTCCGAATGGCGAAACCCTAATTGTGGAAAATAACCTGAATCTGTATGGAGATGGATTTGGCGGAGGAATATATGTTGATGATGGTGGCCAACTGGTAGTTAGAGGTACGGTACGGGCCAATTCCAATTCTGCAAATTATGGCGGCGGTATTTACAAAGCTAGTGGGGGCAGTGTTACCACTCCCGGAAGTGGGAATATATATTACTCTGGAAACACCGCAGTGATCGCCGGTCCCACTATCTACAATGCGTGATAATGTGTGTTTGTCTCTCCGACTCGGGTCTTCGACCCTTGCTTGAATCCGCTCTTCGGGCCCCCAGAATCGGATTTGCTCCACCTCACTTGAACACGGGTGTGAATCTCGCAAGGCAAAGGCTTGTTCGGCTGAGGCCACCCCTACTGGATATCCGCCAATCGAAATTATTCTGTTCAACTGCTTTGGCTGTTCATTGGAAAGACTTCGGACCTGATGTCACACGAGGGACTACTTTTTTATCTCTTCCCTCCAAAATAATAAAGGTTTAGATAACTCGAATGAGCAGGGAGAACACCATGACAAAACTCAATATTACCGACACAACGCTCCGTGACGCTCATCAGTCACTAGCGGCAACGCGTATGCGAACCGAAGATATGCTCGGTCTCGCCCGCGAGATGGAAAAAGCCGGATTTTGGTCCGTTGAAGCCTGGGGCGGGGCAACCTTTGACACCTGTATCAGATACTTAAACGACGACCCCTGGGATCGTCTCAGAACTCTTCGCGAAATATTTGTCAAGACCCCGATCCAGATGCTTCTGCGCGGGCAAAATCTTGTTGGATATCGTCACTACCCCGATGATGTTGTTGACAAATTCGTCTCCTCCGCATCAGAAAACGGGGTCCGTGTTTTTAGGATCTTTGACGCACTGAACGATATCAGAAACATGCAGAAGTCCATGACCGCTGTCATCGACACCGGCAATCACCTGCAGGGCACTATATCATATACGACCAGCCCTGTCCACAGCATCGAAGGTTTCGTTACAATGGCTGAGGAACTCTATAACCTTGGCTGCAACTCGATATGTATCAAAGATATGGCAGGACTCATCATGCCTGAGTCTGCCCGTGAACTGATCACCGGCATCAAAGACAGAATCGATATCACTGTTTGTCTTCACAGTCACTCAACAAGCGGCATTGCCCCCATGAGTTATCAGGCGGCGATCGAAGCAGGCGTTGATATCCTTGATACCGCCATGTCCCCCTTTGCAGGAGGAACAAGTCAGCCCGCAACAGAAAGTATCGTGGCATCTCTTATTGGGACCCCCCGCGACACGAATATCTCCCTGTCGACTCTCCGTACAATTAAAGTCGCAGCGGCAAACATCAGAGGAAAATATGACTGCCTGATCGATCCGATCTCTGTCCGTATCGACAGCGATGTTCTGATCTATCAGCTCCCCGGCGGTATGATCTCCAACCTTGTTTCCCAACTGAAAGAGCAGAATGCTTTGAACAGAATGGATGATGTCCTTCTCGAGATCCCGAAGGTCAGAGAAGATCTTGGATTCCCGCCGCTGGTGACCCCGACATCTCAGATCGTCGGGACCCAGGCGGTTTTAAACGTTTTAATGGGCGGACGCTACAAGACCGTCACGAACGAAGTCCGCGATTATCTCAAAGGACTCTATGGAAAGAGCCCCAAACCGCTCGATGACGCTCTCGTCACCTCGATCATCGGCGACATCCCGCGTATCTCCTGCCGCCCGGCAAACACGCTTGAACCGATCTACGATAAAATGAAAGCCGATGCAGAAGCTCAGGGACTCATCAAAAAAGAGGAGGATGTTCTCACCTACATCCTCTATCCCGCCATTGCCCCGGCATTCCTGAAAGGCGAAAAGAAAGCAGAAGCATTCCCGGTGATCCCGACCTCAGTCGGAGGGATGGCACCTACAGATTATGACATCCCCAGATCGATGGAAGTCGAAGTCGATGGTGAGATATATTCTGTCCGGATCCTCTCTGTCGAAGGAGAAGCCATTGTCAGTTCAGGAAAACAGACCGAGACCCGTCACCGCGGGGACGTTCCCGGCGGCGTGAAGAGCAGTATCCAGGGTATGGTCCTCGACATCAAAGTCCAGGCAGGTCAGAAAGTATCTGCAGGCGATACCCTTCTCGTTCTCGAAGCAATGAAAATGGAGAACCCGATCGTCAGTCCGATCGACGGTACCGTCACCGAAATTTTCGTCGAGAACGGAGCAGTCGTCCAAAGCGGCGACGTTTTAGTGGTGGTGCAATGAGTAAAAACGAATACTTTGACAAAGTATTAGTTGCGAACCGGGGAGAGATCGCCATCCGCGTTATGCGTGCATGCCGGGAAATGGGTATCGAAACGGTCGCCGTTTACTCAGAAGCCGATGCGAACGCATTACACGTGAAGTATGCCGATGAGGCTTTTCTCATCGGAGCTGCCCACCCGACGAAAAGTTACCTCAATATGGAAAGGATCCTCGAGGTCGCCGACATGGCCGGAGCTGACGCAATTCACCCTGGATACGGGTTTCTTTCAGAAAAAGCAGCCTTTTCCGGAGCTGTGAAAAAGGCAGGGTTCACCTTTATCGGTCCATCTGAAGCCACCATCAAAATGATGGGTTCGAAGCTCGATTCCAAGCAGGCGATGTATGACGTCGGGGTCCCGGTCCTTCCCTGGACCAAGAGTACCGACCATGACGAGGCAAAAGCATTTGCCGAATCGATCGGTTACCCGGTAATTGTCAAAGCATCAGCCGGCGGAGGGGGTATCGGTATGACGATCGTCAACAACGAGACCGAACTCGACGAAGCGATCGCAAAATCCAGCAGGACAGCGGCATCCGCCTTTGGCGACTCAACGGTTTTCATCGAAAAGTATCTGGAAAAACCCCGGCACATCGAGGTCCAGATCTTCGCTGATGGAAAAGGGGATGTGATCCACATGTTTGAGCGTGAGTGTTCTATTCAGAGACGTCACCAGAAACTCATCGAGGAGTCACCGTGCCCTATCATGACCGATGAACTCCGCGAAAGAATGACCCAGTCTGCGATGACGGTTGCAAAAACCTGCAATTATGAAAATGCCGGAACCGTTGAGTTCCTGTATGATTCGGGCAACTATTACTTCATGGAGATGAACACCCGTCTGCAGGTCGAACACACCGTGACCGAATTGATCACCGGTCTCGATCTGGTCAGAATGCAGATCAAAGTCGCAGCAGGCGAACCGTTACCATATGCTCAGGACCAGGTCACCTGCCGTGGACATGCGATCGAGTGCCGCGTGAATGCCGAGGATCCGATGAACAACTTCCAGGCGGATGCAGGAAAGATTACCCGGTACCGGTCCCCGGGAGGTCCGGGCATTAGGATCGACAGCTGCATCCATGCAGGATACTCGATCCCGCCGCTGTATGACTCGATGATCGCAAAACTCTGTGCGAGAGCAATGACCCGTGAGGAGACCGTTGCAAGAATGCGTCGTGCCCTCACGGAATATGTCATCATCGGTGTGAAGACGACACTTCCGCTCCATTATGCAGTGATGAACAATCCGGAGTTTATCGCAGGAAACACCCACACTCATTTCCTTCAGGATCCGGAGATCACCCGGTCTCTTACGAGATATATGCGTGAAAGCGAGACCCGTATGAATCAGCTCGGGGATTCCCTCCGTCAGGGAAAAGAAAAAACCATCGCCGTAACCGCAGTAGTCAGCGCTTATATGAGTGCTCTTGCAGCAAAGAACGGCCAGAAAAAAGAATAATTTTTATGTATTTTTACTTATTTTTCCTTCTTTGCGATACCCCTCCAGCATCAGGGACCCGATCTGTTTGACAGGGAGTCCTGTTACCTGATGAAGATGGAACTCACAGAACGGACATACCGTTACGATGTAATCAGCTCCCGTCTTTTTTACCATCTCTGCGCGAACTGCTCCGATCTTTGCCGCTTCTTCGGGATGGCCGGACTTCACGCCTCCGCCTGCTCCGCAGCATCTCGCAGGCATCTCCACGAACTTTTCGGCGACCGAATTCAAAAGGACCCTGGGTTGTTCTGATATGCCCTGTCCTCTGAGCAAATGACACGGATCATGATATGTGTAGGTCCCTTCAACCTTTGCAGGAGCAACAAATCCGATCTCGCAGAGGAACTCGGTGATGTCGACGACCCTAAACGGTGTGTCGTAATCGTTTTTCAGCGTCGATCCGCATCCTGCGCAGATGGTGAGAACTGTGTCCACGCCTGCTTTGACAAACGCATCAATGTTTCGTTTCTGCAGTTCGGGAACGAATCCCGAGAGTCCTGTTCTGATCAGCGGCGAGCTGCAGCAGACCTGATCTTTTGGAATGATCACTCTGACTTCGTTTTTGCGGAGAAGATCCATGGTGTCCAATGCCGGCTGGATGACTCTTCCGTTGAACATGCATCCGACGAAAAATCCTACCGTTGCCCGGACCTCGCCTTCAGGTTCGATGACATCCGGCACCCGCTCAAGGAATGTCGGCTCCTTCCGTTCGACCGAGCGTCCGGTCTTCTCTATAAGGGAAGCAAGGGCTTTGTGTGCTGGGAGGGAGAGCCCTCTCTTTGCCGCTTCTGCCCGGAGTTTTTCAATAGCTTTTCTCGGGGTCTCGATCTCTTTTGGGCAGACCTCAACACATTTATGACAGGTCGTGCAGGAAAAGAGTCCCTTGTCGATCGCTTCAAGGATCCGGTCCCCTTTATCCCGCGGGTCGAGGTTAAGTCTCTGCTCCTGGCGCATGATCGTCGGACCTTTGTAATCCGAGGCCGAGATCGCGGGACAGGATGAGATACAGGAGTAGCATTCGATGCATTCCCGCAGAGGTTTTATCTCCTCGATCTCCTTCTGTGTAACAGGAGAACAGTCACATCCGATGTTCATCCAGGCGATCTGTGCCATGACCGGGGCAATGTCGACGACCAGGTCTCTGATCCTCGGCAGTTCGAGGGGTTCGACGACGTCTCCTTCGCGTGCTTCCTGCATGCAGGCAAGAACCGGTTCACCGTTCACGCGAACCGCACACGAACCGCACTGCCCGCCCCGACAACAGTGCCGGTAGGCAAAGCCTGCATCGATCGTATCTCTCACGGCATCCAGAACATTGAGTACGCGTGCAGCTTTTTTGACACTGACATCATACTCCACAAATTTGGGAGGTTCTCCAGTGTCCGGATCGAAGCGGGAGATGGTTACTTTCATAGTTTTTCCTCCAGGATCTCAATACCTGATTTACCTTTCACAAAGAAGGTGTGCCCAAACGGCGAGGTCTCGTTCGTCCAGGTCTGTTTCACATCGGTCCGGGTGTGGGCTCCTCTCGACTCTCTTCTGAGGAGTGCTCCCTCGATAACGAGCTGGGCGACAAGCAGCATATTTTCTGTTATCACTGCGTCGGGGAGTTCTCGAGGGCTCTCGATCTTCAGCGGGGTGTTCTGAAGTTTTCGGATATCCCGTTCAGCGACCCTGAGGTTCAGCTCGTTTCGGTAGATCCCGACATTGTTCCACATCGTTGTTTTCATGGATCGACGAACATCAGCGGTTTTCGTCGAGCCGTTATAATATGACTGCAGTTTGTCTTCCGCTGCCTTGATCTGATCCATGTCGATACTCCGTGCGGTCCGTTTGGTTTTGCCTGCCGCGATCCCTGCCCTTCTTCCAAACACCTGGGTGTCGGCGAGAGCGTTTCCTCCAAGGCGGTTTCCTCCATGGACCCCTCCGGTCACTTCTCCTGCTGCATAGAGATGAGGCACTGTTGTCTTTGCTTCGGGGGTGATCTTTATCCCTCCCATGAAGTGGTGGGCAGTTGGTGCGACCTCCATTGGTTCGTTTCTGATATCCACGCCGAACTGGAGGAACTGATTCAGCATGATGGGAAGGCGTGTTTCGATATGTTCACGTGGGAGATGACTTACATCGAGCCAGACTCCTCCATGAGGTGTGCCCCGTCCTTCGAGTACTTCGGTGGCAATTGCTCTCGAAACGACGTCGCGTGTGGAAAGTTCCATGCGTGCCGGATCATATTTCGACATGAACCGTTCGCCGAGTGCGTTTTTCAGCGTTCCCCCTTCCCCTCTCACCGCTTCGGTGATCAGCCTTCCGCGGGAATCGTAGGGGGTCACGGCCCCGGTCGGGTGGAACTGGACTTGTTCCATATCGATGAGCTGCGCTCCGGCTTTGTACCCAAGCGCGTATCCGTCCCCGGTCCCAGCGGTCGAGTTGGTCGTCGTATCGTAGACCTGTCCCGCTCCGCCGGTTGCGAGGATAACTGAATCGGCCGTGGTGACCCCGAGTTCTCCTTCACGGTCACAGGTAATCGCGCCGTTCACCCGCTCGTCGTCATAAAGCAGGTCAAGGACCGTAACTTCATTTTCGATCTGGACCGATGAACCTCTGAGTTTTTCAAGCAGGGTCATGACCAGTTCGTGACCTGTGTGGTCGCCGGCATAACAGGTCCTGGCACACCGCTGTCCGCCAAAAGGCCGCTGAGCTATCGTATTATCCTTTGCCAGATCGAAGACGGCTCCCCAGGAAAACAGATCACGTATTCTGTTCGGAGCTTCCGCGGCGAGAGTTTCTACAAGCGACTCATCGTTCAGAAATGCCCCGCCTCTCATCGTATCTTCGAAATGGGTCTGTATCGAATCTTCTTCGTTCAATACTGCATTGAATCCGCCTTCGGCCATGACGGTGCATCCGCCTTTACCGGTGATCGTTTTTGAGACAATAATGGTCTCACCAAACGTTTCCGCATCAACGGCGGCACGTATTCCTGCGCCGCCTGACCCTATGACAAGTACATGGCAGTCTTTTTTGTTTTCGATGCCCATTTCGAATCCTTAAATATATTTATTGGAAGAGGGAGGGGATAAAAGCAAGGGAAAAGGAAAGTTATACCTCGAGAATCGTCTCTCCTTCCGGTGTCGTATAATATTTTATCACGGTCCCGTCAGGTTCGGTGGTAGTATATCTGATGTTCCCCTCTGGGTCCGTGGTCCAGACCGATTTTGTTCCGTCGATGAAAAGGATAGACCCCTCGGTCTCGTCTCCCGTGAGGATATTTCCATCCTTATCGGTATATTGTGAGGGTCCATCCGGCTGTGCCACGCATCCGGCTGAAAGGATCAGCAGCATAAGGATCATTCCGGCGATCAATATTTTCTTCATGGAAGAGTGTTGGTCCGAATAATTGATATCCTTTGTTCCCAATCCCGCAGACTATATCTCTTTCTACGACCCATAATCTACACAACTATTCAAAGGTGCTATCAATAATATGCGGCTCGTAATGAAATTCGGTGGAACTTCGGTTGGTGATGCAGAGTGTATCGCGAAAGTCGTTGATCTGATCAAAAAATCCCGTGAGGAAGGTAATGAAATCGCTGTCGTCGTTTCAGCAATGACGAAGGTCACCGACCAGATAATCACGGAGGCTGAAGGGATCATCAGCTGTACTGACAAGAAGAATCTGGATACGTTCATCAATACTCTCAGAGACCGGCATATTACAGCACTTCGTGTCGTGGCTCCGGATTATATCGATGAAGTCACAGCTCATATCAACGTAAGACTTGACCGGCTCAGAAATATCCTCATCGCCGTCAACAATCTTAGAGAACTCGCGCCGCGTTCCCGGGATTACATCATCTCCTTTGGTGAAAAACTCTCTGCACCGGTCGTTTCGGCTGCTCTTCGCCAGGCAGGCATCCCGTCATTCCAGATAAGCGGGTGTGATGCAGGCATTCTCACAGATGGTGTTCACGGCGGAGCAACCGCTCTTCCGGAAAGCTATCCAAGGATCATGGAGCGTATTGGGTCAAAGCTTGCAGCCGAGGTCCCGGTCATTCAGGGATTTACCGGTTGTTCCGGCGAGGGTGCCGTAACCACCCTTGGCCGCAGCGGATCGGACTATTCAGGTGCGATCATCGGAGCAGGTATCGACGCTGAAGAGATCATCATCTGGACCGATGTGGACGGTGTTATGACCACGGATCCCCGGCTCATTCCCGAGGCACGTGTCATCGATTCGCTGTCGTTCCTCGAAATGATGGAGATGTCTTACTTTGGTGCAAAAGTCATCCACCCGCGTGCTCTTCTTCCGGCAATGGAGAAAAACATCCCGGTCTATGTCAAAAACACCTTCAACCCTACCCACCCGGGAACGGTTGTCATCAAAGAAAGCCATGCCGACAAACGCATCGTCAAAGCTGTTTCACTGATCAAAAACAGCTGCATGATAAGCATCAGCGGATTTGCCGCCGGCAGACCCGGAGTGGCTGGCGAAATATTCACAACGCTTGCGGCATCAGGCGTGAACGTGATGCTCATCAGTCAGGGTTCATCTGAGATGAACATCTCGCTGATCATCACCGAAGAACAGGTAAATGCTGCAAATAAGGCTCTTATCCAGATCAAAGACAGAGGACTCATCCGCGAGTTCACGTTTGAAAAGGATGTGAACGTGGTCTCGGTCGTTGGTGCGGGAATGGCAGGAACTCCCGGAACTCTCTACCGGATCTTCCACGGACTCGGTCTTGCAATGATCAATGTGATGATGATCTCTCAAGGGTCGGAAGTGAACGTCTCGTTTGTAGTAAAGGAAACGGACGGGATCCGTGCAGTAAGAGCGATCCACGAGGAGTATGATCTCGAAAAGGAGGAAGCATGACAAAGAAGTATTCGTATAAAGAGGCCGGGGTCGATATAAACCTTGAGGCCGACGGGGTAAAAGCCCTGATACATCAGCTGAGCTACAAACGCAGCGGCGAACACGGCATGGTCGGCGGAATTGGACACTTTGCCGGCATGATCGATTTCGGCAGCAAGGTCCTTTCCCTGTGTACCGACGGTGTCGGAACCAAGATGCGGATCGCCGACGATCTTCAGGACTTGACAACGGTCGGTATCGACTGTATGGCGATGAATGTGAATGACATGTATGTCATGAACATCGAGCCGATCGCGTTCGTCGATTACATCGCGACCGAAGGTATCGACACCGAGCAGATGATCCAGATCGGTGTGGGTCTCAACGAAGGAGCACGCCTTTCCAACATCAATATTGTCGGCGGCGAGACTGCTACTCTCAAGGGAATGATCAACGGACTTGACCTTGCAGGCACCTGTCTTGGTGTTCAGGATAAGGAAAAGGTCGTTACCGGCGAAAAAGTCGCACCCGGCGATATCATCATCGGCGTGGCAAGCACCGGTGTTCACTCAAACGGGTACACGCTTGCACGCCAGGTCGCTGAAGAAAACGGTGGGTATGCAACGGTTCTTCCGTCCGGCAGGACCGTCGGCGAAGCATTACTTGTTCCAACAAGGATCTACTCTGAAGTCCTTGATGTCTGCAGCAAAGCAGTCGTTCATGGAATGTGTCACGTGACCGGCGGAGGTCTGCTGAACTTCCTTCGGATCTCCAATTACGGTTTTTCCGTCGAAGATCCGCTTCCAGTCCCGGAGATCTTAGCATGGATCGCCGAGAAGGGCCAACTTGAGATGAACGAACTCTACCGAACCTTCAATATGGGTATGGGATTTGCGTTCATCGTACCAAAAGAGAGCGTGGAGATCGTACTTTCCCTGGTCAAAGGATCAAAAGTCGTCGGCCGTGTGATCGAAGAACACAAAGTCACGCTGAAAGGCGTGGAAATCAACTGATTCTCTCTTTTTTTAACAAGACCTGAAATTGGTTCTTGATATTGTAATACAGTAATTCTGCAGTCAAATTCTCAATTACTAAATTTACTAAAATTAGTAATTGATTAGTAATTAAAAAAAAAGATGGTCCCCTATACTCTAGTATAGGTATGTGTTACATCCTTCCAGGTCTCGGTAAGTATTCCATAAGTTCCGAGGGTGAATGTTGAGATATCATTCAGATATGAATAGCTGTAGATCCCGTCATTCTTTGACCAGATAAGCGGATAGGTGGATTCCTGTGTGGTATTATTCTGATAATACCAGGAGAACGATCCGGAATTATTCTCATAAAATGCATATTCTCCCTCGTAGATCACGCCGTCATCTTCCCATGGGATGTCCTTTGTCCATATGCCGACAAATCCGTCTCCGGAGAATTTGTCTCCGCCTCCGTCTCCGGAAATGGTAAAGGCCGTTTCATCGTCTGAAAGAATGAGCTGATATGCAAATGTCGCCTCATAGGTCGCGTTCTCGGCTGCTTTCCATGTTATATTGAAAATACTTGGATTCTTTGCAGGATCAATAAACACCTCGGTCACATTCCCGGTCCCGTCTGCATTGAAAACATACGTGAAACTCGTAGCGTTGAATTGTTCCGGATTTACCACATTCCAGGTGCCGGTAAAAGGATCGGGTGATTCTCCCGGGCTCGTACATCCGCTTGCAAAGATGACCGCGAGGATAATGATCCCGACAATTGCGATTTCTTTCATACCCTGAATAGTATGCAACCATCACACTTGAATTTGCCGAGGCTGCAGTATTCTCAGAGAAAAATTTGCAAAAAAGTGAAAGAAAAGATCTCTATCTCTTACTCGAAGGTTTACCGGTCTTCTTTCTCCGATGATTCGGCGAAGGCTTCTTCCCGTATTTTTCCTTCAGTAATGCGATCTTGTCCGGCGCTTTATTTCCTGTTGAAACACCGGCGATCATTCTCGTGAAACTTTCATGTCCCATCAGCAGATTGTAGGCATTCTGCTGTTTATTGAACCGTACCATTACCGAATCGACGGCCACCACAGATCCGTAGGATGCGGTAAGCAAAGCTTCATGCTCGGGTATCCGGTGGAACGCCGGCAGTGCCAGATAGGTCGGCGTTGTGCCCGTTCCGTCACAGACGAGGAACAGATAATTTTTCGCATCGCCGATTTCGGTCGACATTACGGAAACCGTGATATGGATCCTTCTCTCCAGATGTTTTTTGAGTTGGGAGAGTCTTGCTCTCTTTGCATCCGCCGGGATCCGGTATCCGCATTTTCTGTGCCCGTCGATTCTGAGGATCGCATACGAAAATTTCACATCAGTGTTCACGAATCTGAACTTCTCCTCCTCACCACCGAGTGCGAACATCAGATCTGTTGGTTTGATGTCGGCATATGATCGGAACGACCAGCAGGGAGAAACCGTACAATACATGCCCCGGAGGTCGTTACAGGGGGCGTATAAGGTAAGGCCTTGTTTCTTCACATCACGTGAGAGATCGCGGAGCATCGTTGAATTGGCAAGGTCGGCTGGTTCAAGGAGGACCAGATTTCCGTCAAAGACAAGATGCTTCGATAACGCCATGACAAGTTCTGCTTTTTTCTCCGGGTCAAGACCGCTCAGTTCGTTGATAACATTTGAACAGACGATCAAGTCGAACTCTTCTTCGGGGATCTCTTTCGTGATATCTTGTGTGAGCGGTTTTTCCGCGGTGACTTTTCCGCCGGCATTTTTCAGAAATTCAGGGACTATTGCCTGGTAAGCTTCGATATGGGTCTCGTAATATTCAAGGGACGTGATCTCGGCCGTCATCCCCTCCAGACAGGAAAGAACACGGGCAACACCGATCGAAACGGTCCCCGGTCCGGCCCCGATGTCCAGGATCTTCACATGTTTTCTGATCAGACCTGAGGTGATCATCGAGGCAAAAAATTCAGAGAACTCGAGAACATATCCCGGCATCTGGTATGCCATGTAGCCGAGAACGCTGTATCCTCCTTTGTAGGAGACACTCTTCTGCACTCCCTCTTTCCAGTACGACTCCTTCTGGGTGATGATGGCGTTTCGGATCTTTTCGAGAACGGTCTCATCGTTCCAGGACTTGCCGGTCACCTTCTCTATATATTTGATCGTCTGTTTTTCAAGTTCAGGTACGCTGCTTATCTTCAAAAAAGTGTTGAGGCGGGTTATTTCCTCAGCGGTCGGGATGTATCGTGGATTATCCATTCTATGTTACACGAGTGGTTTGACGGAGTATCCGTCAGCTTCTGGCTCAATTTCGAGTTTGGTCTTCTTAGCTTTTGAGGAGACTATACCCGAGTTTCCGCTCGGGTCAGTGATGATGACGGTAAATGGTATTTCGGATCTTCTTGCTTTTTCGATCTCTTCCAGGAGTTCAGCTGCCCGGGTGATCTCGTCTCCTTCACAGGATATCGAGGCGCGTTTTACAGCATCCTCTGCCCGTTCAAGGATCCCTTCGATGTTTGATACGAATCCAAAGCAGGCAGGACCCGGATGGATATTTATACCGAACTTGGGGATATCGATCTCACCCTGCATACTGCGTATGACCCGTGCATCAAGATCATTCTGGGTCTCTACTTTCATTTCCCAGCGGCTTGGCTCGTGGTCGTTCAACACCATGGTATCGACGATGCGAAACCCACAGTTGCAAACGCCGCAGATCAGGAGAATGTCGGAAAAATACGGTATGTTTTCCGTATCATATATGTATTCGATATCCTCTCCGCATTCAGGGCAGGGGGCGGGGATTACCTGACGCATTGGGTGTTAGTACCCGCCGAGTTTCTCGCGGGAGATACGGACACCGGTCGGCACAACGATAACGTAACGCTGGTCGCCAAGTCCGATAATGTCACCGTTCACATCACGGGAAACGGCACGAAGATCGCCCATTACACGGTCGAACATGATTTTATCGAGTTTCAGTTTGGTGATGTCGATGATGACAATATTTCCGTTGTAGATCTCGTCTTTTATCTTCGGACAGTCTTTGATATCACAGACGCTTGCGACTTTGACATACATCGTTGCGGGTTCGTTCTCTCCGACCGCTCCTTCGTATGCCTGCAGATCAAGCTTCATATAAGTATCTTCTTCTGTTGATCTATCTTTTGAGCCAAATACTCCTTCAAGAAATCCCATATGAAAAATAGTTTAGTTGTTGCTTATTTAATTCTATCTGTGTGAGCCCTCTAGATCTCCATATTCCAGAGCTCATCGCCGATGTAATGGAGATTTTTTGCCGCCTTCCCCTTCTCGAGCGCGATGATATCCTTTGCATCATACAGTGGAAGGACCACGGCGAGAGGTTTGTTATGACTCTCATCAACGGCAAGTGCCGGCTGACCAGCCTTAACATCGTCCGTGACCGAAACGATTCCCGGACGCATGATATCTGCGCCGTTGATCATGTAAGGAATTGCCCCCATATCGACCACGATCCGTCTGCCGGCAAAAGGACGGGATATCGCTCCGCGGAGTGTGGGGAATGCCCAGTCATCCTTTTCCATAACCAGCGGTTTTTTGTCGATGATGTAGATATTGAATTTTGATGCGGTTTCCGCGATCTCGATCATCGGAGCGCTGTACAGAGCTGCTTCTTCTCCGATATTCTCTGTAAGCTTTGTCATCAAAGCCGCAAGCTGACTTTTTTTGATGGCGTGGCGTTTTTTGATGATAAGTTCTACCATTTGTTACTCTCTTATTTGGCGCGTGAAATTATATAGACTCCTGACCGGTCATTTGCGAATATCGAGTGTCGGCACAGAAGATTTCGCCCGCCTGCTCCGTCTTCAAACGCCTGATTTCTGGCTTAACTTCCCGCTATCTTTATGTGTCACAGTGGCGTATACATTAAGCACTCGTCCATGAGTCTTAGGCTTATGTGACGTCCGAAACATGCACGAAAGCCGCGGCTTTTGTGTTTGCTAGGCACATTCTGCCTGCGGTTTTCGTTTCGGACTCTCTCCCTGAGAGAAACGAGAGGTAATCCAATGACAAAGCGACCACTTGAGATTTTAGATCAGGTCCTGAACCGCCAGCCGGTTATCATTTCACTGAAAGGTGGACGGGAGATCCGTGGAGTTCTTCAGGGATACGATGTTCACATGAACCTGGTTCTTGACAAGGCAGAGGAAGAAGGAGAGAACGGGATTGCTGAACTCGGCACTTTGATCGTGCGCGGAGACAACGTTATCTACATCTCTCCATCTGTAGAATAAACATCGAGGTGAATTAACAATGACAAAAGGCACACCATCAATGGGTTTGAAAAATAAGCATTCCCATATCATCTGTCGCCGCTGCGGCAAACAGTCTATGCACGCACGGCACGGTGTATGTTCATCATGCGGCTTTGGCAAAAGTTCAAAGATCCGTGGGTACAACTGGACGAAAAAATCAGCAGAATAATTAAAACGGTTGTAATATGAGTGGTATTGCAGGCATCGTCGACTCTCGAGGTGCCGCTTACCCCCTTTATTATGCTCTGCATGCTCTCCAGCACAGAGGGCAGGAAGCCGCGGGCATATCTACTTTTGACGGGCATGTATTTTGTATGCATAAAGGTCCCGGACAACTTTCCGAAGTGTTTTGTGAAAAGGTACTGGACCGTTTGGTCGGTAACGTGGGTGTGGGGCAGGTCTTATACACCCAGAAAGCACACCGGGGACGAACAGAAAATATTCAGCCGTTCAACTTTACGTTCAAAAACCACAAACTTTCCATTACCGTTTCTGTTGCTTTGATCAACCGCGAGACACTTCGGAGCGAGTATGAGGGTAAGGGACACATTTTTTCGACGACAACAAATGCTGAGCTGATCGCTGCCATGATCGCTCACGAGTTGATATCCGGTGTTTCAGCAGAAGATGCGTTCGTGAATACGATGAAACGGCTTTCCGGGGCGTATGCGGGAGTCGCCGTTCTGGATGGTGTTCTGTACGCGTTCCGTGATCCCCTCGGCACAAAACCGCTCTGTTTTGGGAAGACCGATTTTGGGTTTGTCGTGGTTTCCGAAAGCGAGGCTCTGGATATTCTTTCAGGAACCTTTGAAGGGGATGTTCGCCCCGGCGAACTTCTCACAATAACAGATGACGGGATTTCCCGCCGTCAGGTCCTCGAATCTGATCATAAAGCTTACTGCGTGTTTGAATACGTGTATATTGCGAGACCCGATTCGGTCCTTGACGGTGTGCTTGTATATGATGCCCGAAGAAAGATCGGGGCATGTCTTGCAAAAAATCCTCCGAAGGCTGATCTTGTTTCCCCGGTCCCTGACTCGGGCATTGCCTTTGCTACGGGGTATGCCTCAGAATCCGGGATCCCGTACATCGAAGGGCTGCTAAAGAACAGGTATGTCGGCAGGACGTTCATTATGCCTACCCAGACCCTCCGGGAGAATGCCGTAAGGATGAAGATGAATCCGGTCCGTCGCCACGTGGCCGGAAAATCGGTTATCCTGGTGGACGACAGTATCGTTCGGGGAACTACATCCCTCAGGATCGTTGACATGGTCAGGGATTTCGGCGCTGATGAGGTCCACCTGAGGATCGGTTCACCGCCGATCGTCGCTCCGTGTTATTTCGGGATCGATCTTGCCACCCGTGGAGAATTGATCGCAGCGGGTCTTAATGTGGAATCGATCCGTGAAAAGATCCATTCCACGACTCTTCAGTATGTATCGACCAAAGATCTCGTGGCCTCGATCGGCATCCCTGCCGAGGATCTTTGTCTGGGATGTTCCAGCGGCAAATTCCCGCTAGAAATACCGGGCGAATGTACGGGCTGCTGTAGAAAGATCACTCCGATCAAAAACTAATTTTTTAGCGAAGCTTCTTGTATTTTTGAAACCCACCGAATGGTGATGCAACTGCAGTATACATTAACAGAGAATGATTATATCGCGTTCAATAAATCCCATTATTCCCGTTCGTCCAGTATGAGAAGACAGTTTTCCAGGTTCCGTTTCTACATGTCGGCGGTGTTCTTTTTTATCCCGATGTTACTTGCGGTGACATTTACCGGGTTTACCTATATCTGGGCAGGGCTCGCCGGCGGCGTGGTTGTTTTTGTCCTGATCTACTGGCTCTATCCGAAGTTCTACTGGAAGATGATCAAGAGAAATCTCAGAAAGTTTCTGCGTAAGGGCATATCCAATACAGCCTGGGAAATGCCGGCAGAATTGTCTCTCAAAGATGACGGCATGCATTTTTCGATCGGCCAAAACGCATCGGTCTCCCCGTATTCATCGGTTCAGGATATCGTGAACGAGAACGGGACAGTGTATATTTATGTGGATGCTTTGCAGGGAGCAATCATCCCGGCCGGTGTTGTGGGGACAGATGAGTTCGTCTCTGCGCTGAAAGCAAAACTCCCCTCCAATTCATAATTTTCTTAACCTCCCCCGTCTAATTTCCTTTACCATGATTACTGTTTTCTCCGGCGGAACAGGAACGCCCAAACTCATCCGCGGTCTCAGACAGATTATGCGTGATCACGAGATCACGGTCGTCGTGAACACGGCAGAGGATCTCTGGATGTCGGGCCTGTACGTTTCCCCGGATATCGACTCTATTCTCTATCTCTTCTCTGGACTTCTGAATACTGAATCCTGGTGGGGAATCCGGGGAGATTCGTTTGAGACATTTCATGCGATGGAAAAACTCGGCTACACCGAACTCCTGCCCCTTGGGGACAAGGACCGTGCCACAAATATTGCCCGTGCCGAGTTTCTCAGACAGGGAATGACCCTCACCACCGCAACCGAGAAGATTGCGAAAGGCTACGGCGTATCTGCGCGGATCCTTCCGATGTCGGATCAGGGAGTTACAACGTATGTGGTTTGTGAGGATGACTCCCTGATGCATTTTCAGGAATACTGGGTGGGCAGACGGGGGAACGTGAATATCAAAGGAGTCGTCAGAAAAACAGCAGACGGTTCTCCGCTGAAAACCACCCCCAAGGTCATCTCGGCGATCGAGGAAAGTGACGGGGTGATCATCGGTCCCTCAAATCCGGTGACAAGTATCGGCCCAATCCTTGAGTGTGCAGGTGTTTCCGAGGCTCTGAAAAATAAGTTTACGGTTGCCGTAAGTCCGTTTATCGGGAACCGGCCGGTCAGTGGACCTGCCGCCGCTCTGATGAAGGCATGGGGCTATGAATCCACGTCCTACGGGACCTGGCAGATATACAAAGATGTGGTGGATCTGTTTATTCAAGATGTCAAGGATTCCGCGATAGAGGTGCCCGGAGCTCACCGTCTGGATACGATGATGACCAGTGAAAAAAAGGCTGAATCCCTTGCGTGGGATCTGCTGTCGTACTTCCCGAGAAAATAAGGAAAAAGAGGAGGGGCGATGTGTTGGTGTTGATTCGATTCGCGGTTAAATAAACCGACGGTCGCAAATTGGAGATTTGCTCGCAAGTCTATCGACTTACTCAGTTAAGGGCGAGCCTATCGGCTCACCCCGCAAAAAAATCAGAGGGCTCGCAGGCGGAATTCGTGCGCTGCTTTCCCCGGATCGGCTGCTTCATAAATCGCGCGGCCTACAATGATCCCGTCAACATATTTTATCACATCTTCGGGCTGTGCCCCCTGAGCACCTACACCGGGTGAATAGATCTTCATCGAATTGCCGATGATGGTTCTCAGGATCGCCGTACGCTCAGGTCTTGTCGCGGGAGCGATGATTCCGTCGGCTCCCGCCTCCTTCGCCATCCGTGCCATTTTCTCTGCATTCTCACCGCTAAGAAAATCAAGTGCACCGGGGTGACTCATTTCACAGACAACAAAGGCATTTCCCCCGTGATCATGTGCCCCGTCCACGATCGCCGCGAGAGAATCCGATCCGCAGAATGCGTGGGTGATGATCCCCGAGCATCCTGCTGCAAAGACCTCTTCGCAGATAAGGGCGTTGGTGTTTGGGATGTCGGCAACTTTGAAATCGGCAATGATTGGGATGTTGGATTTTGCCAGCTCCTTCACGATTCCCATACCGGTTGAAAGTACAAGCGGGTAGCCGATTTTTATTGCATCAAGTTCCCCTTCGCATGCCCGAGCTACACGGACCGCTTCGCCGGCGCCTTTTACATCAAGTGCGAGCAGAAGTTCGGCCATTTATTTTGCCTCCAGACGCTCCAGCGTTGCTGCAGCAAGGATCGGGAGTGTTATTGTGGCATCGCCGTACACGGTAACGCCGGTCCCTCCTTCGCCGATCTTACCCCAGGATTTTGCTTCGTCAAGGGTTGCTCCGGAAAGTCCGCCAAGGTCAGGGCGGTCTCCGGTAAGCTGAATAACATACGTGAAATCGTTTGGTGTCATGAGCATGCTCTGAAGCGTGAAGTTCTTCGGGACCCCTCCCCCAACCAAAACCGCTCCGGCTTTTTTCACATTGAATACCTGATTCATGAGAACATGCATATCGCCGATCGCGTCAAGGATCGTTTTTTTGTGGAATTGGGAAAACATCCAGTACTGGAGACCGAGCACCGAGTCCTGAAACGCCGGGCAGTAGACAGGGATATCATGTTTTGCTGCCGCTGCAAGAATCCCTGTGTCAAGTTCCTCACCGATTGTTTTCAGAAGGTTGCTGATCGTGATGGGTTCTTCAGGGAGTCCGCAGTATATATCCTGAATGAACTTTTCAAGATCCTCGAATGCGTCGTTTGGCAGGAAAACATCATAGATCCGGTTGATCTCATCGTTTCGGAGTTCGACATCATCGCACTCCGCTTTGCCGTGATAGTGATGACAGCCGATTGCCTCAATCATATCATGGGTGAGATTTGCACCTGTTGAGGTCAGCACATCGATGTGACCTTTCTCTATAAGTGTTGATACTATCCCTCCCATCCCTGCCGGGACCATCGCTCCGGAAAGAGCGAAGAACTTTGTCATGTCAGGGTTGGAGAGCATTTTTTCATAGACTTCTACGGCATGGAAGAGACTTCCACCGTTATACGCTCCTGCTTTTCCCATCTCACAGACCAGTTCATTCACGGTCATGTCGCCGCGGGGGATAAACTGCTTGACCGGGGTACTACAATGTTTATGCATGATTTTGACCTTAATGCTGAATATAATTGGTTGGATACACCCATATAGGTATGTCTTACCAATGGAAAAATAGAAAGCCATATCTCAGGTGCACTCTATCGTGCAGTATTTCAGGATCGAAATATATCCGTCAGAAAACACTCCTTTTATCGACATATCTCTGTTTCCGGAGACCCCATCGACTACTCCCCGAAACGTGCAGGTATTGCTGTATACGTGCTGTCTTGCCTGATCTTCAGCAAGCTGCACCCCATTGATACAGATGATGATCTCTCTAAGATCGGCTGCATCTTTTCCGCCGGAGATGAAAATCACTACGTCGTCCCCGGAAACAGAGACTGCCGTCTCCACATCTTTTGTCATGAGTGGATTTTGCATTACCATCTTGCTGCTGAATAATCCGGTAACAGCTGCGGCGAAGACTATCAGAATGACCAGAGCTATTAGAATGATTCCAGCCGAGGTCATGGTCTTACCCCTTTTAATTCTGATTCCGGGTTTTTTGTCATACTACTGGTGATCGGTCTTTGTTCCTGGAATACTGCCGTAAACTCTGCACAATACCGATTTTTTCATTTTTGGATATTTTTCTGAGTCTCTCTTAACTGCACTGTGAATGGGGGATCGCAAAAGATACTCATAGTCTCAAATGCTTTTTAGGATATGAAAAAGCATCAAGGATGATTACTAATCTAAAATTGTAATATGGACTAATTAATGTATCCATCCAGGCATTTTCTTTGGATAAGAGATACAAAATCGATTAAAAACCGCCTGATGCAGTAATTACAAAAAGACTCTCGGAATAATTGGTGAGGGCAACAGTATCCACACTGCTTTGTACTCCACATCCCCCACCTAACAGTAATATATGACGTTAACTGGTTTTAATCTTACCGTCTTTCCCTAACAGAACACTCTGTTTTTTCAGGTCAGAGACGACCCCTGAAAGATACTCGGGCGATAAATCAAAGGAAATCACATCATCTGAACCTTCAAGCGGGAAGGCGGGGGCATCAAAGGCGGCAAGCAACTCTGCTTCGCTCTGCTTTCCTTCAGAAACCAATTCATGGACCTTTCCGATCAAAGCATGTTTGAAAAATACCGCATCAACGAATCGCGCAGCTTCGTCGTCTTCAACATCCATATGATCTAAAACCTCAGTAAGATCCTCAATATCGGATACAAACAGGAGTTCCACGCCGGTAGTTATAATAAATTCGGTGGTCGAGGAGGTTCTGATGTGGCTCATCGTCCCGGACTCTTTCAGATCATCTTCAGTTACACCGTTGAAGTCAGTATATGCATACATAACGCGGAGATCTTCCGGATCTTTTGTTCCAAGAAGCGTGTAGCACTCCTTTTCCTCTGATACTTCCAGAAGATCATTGTCCTCCAGGGTTCCAAGGATCATCAGTGCATTCATGAACTTATCTGATGCCTGTTTTTGCACATCTTCACCCATCGCATCGATGGATTCCGCCTGCGCCAGAAGTTGTGACGGCGTTGCATCCGTCAAACAATCTCCTACTTTGTGTGATGCGAAAAACTCCTCAAGGGATTTTTTGCGTGCAAGAAGATCAGATTTCAGTTCATCCAGATCGGCATCCGTTTCCCGTGCATGTATTTTATCTATAAGCTGCAGAATCGAAGATATGCTACCCTCAAAGTAGGGGGTTCCCGTAAAGCTGTGTTCAACAGATATCCGTGACGGACATCCCTTTTCCCGAAGGTACTTCTGAAACGCTGATGCGTCTTCCCGGGAATAAAAGGTGATTTTTTCTTCTAGTGTCATCTGGTTATTTGTATGCTCTCTATATGGTTATTAATTCCGTGCCACTATGACACTTGTTAACACGGAGCATATTATTTTATACATGGAGAACAAACATTATGTCAGCACATCAACACCACTTAAAATCCGGAATACAGTTCGGTCTCCGGCGTGGTGCTAGACTACAACAGGGTAATGGCGGGACTGTTTTTTGGGTTATTTGTATTTGTTTTGTGCTGATTAGGTGAATTACTCATGGATCTTGATACTGGTGCAACAGCCTGGGTTCTCATTTCAGCAGCATTAGTGTTGATGATGGTTCCCGCAGTCGGGCTGTTCTATGGTGGTATGGTAAGGAAGAAGAACGTCATCTCAACGATGATGTTGTCCTTTGTGGCACTTGCCCTTGGTATAGTTCAGTGGATTATCATTGGTTACTCGCTTGCCTTCGGCGGTGATGTGGCAGGAATTATCGGCTGGTCTTTGGATTATGTCGGTCTTTCGGGGATCCCGATTGATGGAGTGACAGGCGGTATACCTGACATTTTGTTCGTCTGTTTCCAGATGATGTTTGCCTGTCTGGCACTTGCGATCCTGACATCAGGTATCGTCGGAAGGGTGAAAATGTCCTCCTACATAGTCTTCGGTTTTCTGTGGCTGACACTGGTTTACGCACCTCTTGCCCACTTGGCGTGGGGAGGCGGCTGGGCAGAACAGCTTGGTGCCCTTGACTTTGCCGGTGGAACAGTCGTCCACATCAGTTCAGGATTTGCAGCCCTCGCTCTTGCTTTAGTCATAGGTAAGAGGGTCGGGTACGGCAAACAGATGTTCAGTCCTCACAACATCCCAATGACACTTATTGGTGGAATGTTCCTGATTTTTGGCTGGTTCGGGTTCAACGCAGGTTCTGCACTTTCTGCAAACCAACTTTCTGCAAGCGTATTTCTTGTAACCGCCGCTGCCGCCGCCACTGGTGCTCTCACCTGGATGGCACTCTCCTGGAAGAGCGGAAAGCCTAACTCCCTTGGTTTCATATCGGGAGCCATTGCCGGTTTAGTCGGTATCACCCCTGCAGCAGGATACGTCAATGTTGGCGGTGCACTGCTGATCGGTATCATTACAGCCGCTGTCTGTTACGCTGCCCTTACCTGGAGGATGAAGGTTGGGCTTGACGAGTCTCTCGATGCCTGGGCAATCCACGGTATGGGAGGTCTCACCGGTGCAATTCTGACTGGTGTCTTTGCAGTCTCCGCAATCTGCGGGGTCGGCGGACTTCTTGAAGGAAACGTCATGCAGTTCGGCATCCAGACCCTTGATGCGGTGATCGCAGTGGTTTACGCCTTTGGAGTGACCTTCATCCTTGGATGGGTCATTGACAAGACCATGGGACTCCGGGCCACAGAAGAAGAGGAATACATCGGTATGGACCTTGCCCAGCACGGTGAACAGGCATAAGCAAAAAGAGGTTTCACAACATGAAAATGATAACAGCTATCATCCGCCCGGAAAAGGTGGATGAAGTATTGAATGCACTTGAGCAGAACAAAATTCCCGGTGTCACAATCACCGAAGTTCTCGGTCGCGGCGAGCAGGGAGGCGTCTGCCTTCAGTACAGAGCCGGTAAAATGCAGGTGAAAACCCTGCCTAAGGCAAAACTCGAAATAGTTATCCCGGATAAAGATGTGGAGATGCTGATAAAAGTCATCCGTGAACATGCACGGACCGGTAAAAAAGGAGATGGCCGGATCTTTGTTCTGCCTGTTGAGGCAGCAGCATGGGTCAGGACCGATGATTACATCACCGGATAATCCCCTTTTTACTTTTTCCCTTCTCTCAATCCAATCTTTTTTTTAATGATTTGATTCGGTGCCTTAATCTCTCATCCTGACTGCAGGTTTTGCCAGATGCCGTCTTGATCCTGGCGGGACTTCATACCAAACTGTATGAATAATTCTCTCTCGGCTCTCCACATCGCGAACTCTTGCAGAACATTCGCGGCATTTGTATCCCTTCTCTTTTCCTGCTGAGGTCATTCTTCCCCCACAGACAGGACAGCGCGGAGACGAACGATTTTCCGGTTCGGCAAGCCGGTCAGGTCTGAACTTTTCCAGATGAAGGACCCCTTTTTGAAAACTTCCGCAGACGGTGATCTCATCACCGCATGCAAGTTCGCGAACGGCAGTTCTGAAATGTTTGGTCGGCTCAAAAGCAAACACCGGGATACTCACACCATGTGCGAGGATCGTAAACTGCACATGACCTCCGCGGTTTGTTACCGGCGCTGATTCTACAACACCAAAAACCCGGTATGATTCCCCTTCGACAGGCCCTCCCCCGGGAAGAGGAAGGAGATGTGCATCAGTTCCCTGATTTGTTTCCCAGATCTGGGAGAATGCCGGCTCTTCGGCATCCAAAAACCCGGTCGCTTTTTCCACCCAATCGGGTGTTTCCCCGCGGATCCCGTACAAAACCGGGTCTTTTCCATGAGGAACACAGACGATCTCTCTGCGAATAAAATCCACCGTGTCCCAGGTGTGAGGCGCCGTTTTTTCCTCTGAAGTAAAAAATCCCTTTTTTTCAAAAATACGGGGTGTCCCGAGCACCTCTGCTTTTCGGTATGCAAGACATTCATAGGTAATGTCCGAGAGGACTGACGAAACGGCTGCAAGTGCTCCGATCAGTCCTCTACCGTTTTTGTATCCTTTATACAACGCGCCGATCCTTTCCAGCCGCGAGACGGTCTCCTCGATTGTGCAGAATCTCTGCAGAGCCTGATAATAAAATGCAGGATCCGGAGGAGCATCGACCACAACAACGCCGGGATTCGTTTTTTCGCAATCGAATCTCGCGAAACGGTCCAAAAACTCGCATGCGATGTCAAAAACGGTTTTTGGATCGCCCCCCGAAATCTCGATACATATGGCTGCGTTACCCCGCGTTTTCCAAATGACGTTTGGATTCAGCCTGACAAGACGATGGTTCGTGACCTCATATCCTGAGTGTTTCAACTCGCGAGCTATCAACGCCCCAAGGTACGTCGTACACATCCCGTCAGGTGAATCCGTGTCATCAAGCCCGAGTAACATAAATAATATTATTTTATAGAACCGCATTACTATTACGATTATACATTTTATGTCCAACGACAGACTCCTCCAAAATGTGGTCAGTATCCTTCTGATGACTGGATACAATGTCTCGGAACGCTGCGAAATTCGTCCGAGAAGTTTCGACCTGATGACATCAAAGGGAGAGAATCTGCTGGTTATCAAAGTAGTTTCACAAATCGATAGTGTAAAGGAAGATATTGCCTGGGACCTGGATAAGATCGCCCGGCATCTGCACGCGGTCCCGCTTATTATCGGGGAGCGCGCGCGTGATGTTTCTTTGGAATGCGGGGAGATCTATCTCAGATATGGGATCAACGCTGTTTCGTCCTCCACCTTATATGATTATCTTGCAGAAGGCGAACTCCCTCTGGTGTATGCTTCACCGGGAGGCCTGTACGTGAACATCGATGCAGAGAGACTTCGAAACCTGCGTGAAGAACAATCGATGTCTCTTGGGGATCTCGCCCATGCATTAGGTGTTTCCCGAAGGACGATCAGTAAGTATGAAAGGGGGATGGGTACAACTCTCGAGATGGCGATGAGACTCGAGGAATTTTTCAATGATGATATCGTGATGCCGATCGATCTACTGCATTACACTCCCGCCGAAGAGGCACATGTCCCTGCATCGCTTGCCTCCGGTCATAATGCGGAGTCCGATGCTCTGTCGAAAAGACCGGAGGATCATCTCAGGTCGATAGGCATCAATGTGCAGGAACTCAGAAAGTCGCCTTTCCACGCATTTGCGGTGTTTGAAAACAAAACGATTCTTACCTGTTACGGATCTCCTCAAAAAACCGTTCAGCGTGCAGAACTTGTTGGCAACATCTCCCAGATCACCGGCACCCATTCATTGTGTGTGGTCTCTGATTACCGGAAAGAAAAGATGATCGGCAAAACGCTCGTGATCGGTGAAGAGCGTCTCAAGGATGTCGAGGACGGCGAGGATCTTCTGGAGATGGTGATCGATGAGAAATAATACGATTTTTACATTCAGGATGTTAAAATAATACCTTTTTGCCCTACTTGCATGCGTAGTAATACTTATTACATAATACGTGTTATTGTAATATACAGGTGAAAACACTACGCACATACCTGATTTTCTGTTTGGTTATAGCGGACTTGGCGTCCCAATTGGTATCGTATTCTGGATAATTGCTCTTGTTTTTATTGCTCTTGCAATAAACTGGGCGAGGAAAAATCTTGACGAATCTAAAATCCCGATTCTTGCGGTCATTGCCGCAGGCATTTTTGCCCTTCAGGCATTCAATATTCCTACCGGCTTTGGTGTATCGGGACATTTAGTCGGCGGTGCTCTTGCTGCCATCATTCTTGGCTCACCTTTTGCAGCTGTCTTTGTTTTGACGATCGTTCTTGTCATCCAGGCACTCATCTTCGGTGACGGCGGTGTTCTGGCACTTGGCGCGAACATCATCAATATGGGTGTTGTGGCCGGATTTGTAGGATTCTACTCATTCAAAGGACTCAGATCTGTTCTTCCAAAGCTTCCTCTCGCTGGAGCAGCAGGTATAGCAGCATGGCTTGCATGTGTTATCGCTGCATGTTGTGCCGCTATCGAAATCGCCATTCTCGGTGCTGTTCCGCTCTCGATCGGTCTTCCGACAATGTTTGTCTACCACGCGATCATCGGTATCATTGAAGGTATCATAACCGCGGTCGTGGTTACGCTTGTCTTCCGTGTTCGCCCGGAACTGACGGGAGATACGACGAAAAAGGCTATTCCGATCAAGAAGTTCCTTGTTGCAGGTCTTGTCATCGCTCTCATTATTGGGGGGTGTGCGGTCTTATTCGCATCAAGCGATCCGGACGGACTTGACAGCACACTGCTTGTCAGCGGAGGTGTGAAAGAAGTCTTTGCTCCGGCAACGGGCGACGAGATCATTGAAGCTGAAGATCCTATCGGATGGGAAGCGCCAATGCCCGATTACGCTCTCGGTGATAGTATAGCCGGCGGATTTATAGCCCTGATCATAGGAATTTTTGCAGCTCTTGTTGTGATCATTATCGCGGCAAAAATCATTTACTCCTCCTCCACAAAGAAGAGTAGTTAACTCCTTTTTTTCATCCAAAGTACGTACAACCCTTTGATTAATTCAGATTATGTAAGAACTCTAATATAGAGATACGACAAATACATTAATATGGTCGGAGATTCGGATCTTTCACGTATTGGTATTTCGCTGCCTGAGAATCTTCTGAATAAATTTGATGATATCATCGGGAAACGCGGATATTCTTCAAGATCGGAGGGGATCCGGGATGCGATCCGTTCCTATATTACGTATTATGAATGGATGAATGACGTTTCTGGAGAACGCCAGGGGGTCATTACGATGGTATATGATCACGATCACCGCGGTCTTATGGAAGCGATCACGGAGATCCAGCATAGCAACAGACATATTGTCCAATCCACGATCCATTCACATGTCAGTGATGAGCGGTGTCTTGAGGTCATTCTTGTCCGTGGTCAGGGTGAACAGCTTAAACAGATTGCAGAGCGTCTTATGTCTCTTAAGGGTGTTGAGTCGGTTAAACTGACAACGATAAAAACCGACTGATACTTTATCGTCGTAATCAAAAATAATCTTTTATTTATTTGTTTTCTGCTTCAGAGAAGCTGTGTCTATCAACGTATTCAACACGTTCTCGATAAACATGATCCCGCCCTCGACCCCGGCGATCGGTCGTGCCGATATCGAGACCCTGCTTCGGTCAGGCGGCGTGATTCCGAGAAATGCAGCTTTGGGGTAGGCATTTGCTTCAAACGTAGATCCCAGAATAAGGTCAGGACTGCAGTTAGCAATGTGTCCGGTGATTTTTGTCAGGTCGGTTTCACAGGGAATGCTTACTGCATCACTGTTTCGCGCAAGGATCACCGGGACTTCGGAGCCAAAGTACCGCTCCATCATCGTTTTGGCGAACACTGCGTAACTCTCCTGAGCGCAGACGGCGACGACCGGCGGTTCATATTTTCGGAGATACTTGTCGGCTGAATAAAATATCTGCTCGTTGGCGCGTTTCCATTTCTCAAGAACCGGATCTATATCTGAATTCGGGAACGTATCCGCGAGTTTCGCACAGGTCTCTTTCAGATCGGGGAACAAAAATGAACCAAGCATCGTTCCGATTCCCGATGGGTACGACGGATTTACCGAGACGGTATGCAAAGCTGCTCCCTTTCGCAGATTTTCATAACTGTCTTTCGCGAGCCGCAGCGCAATCGGGATCTCCATTTGTACCAGAAGCCGCTCGGCTTCGTGGAGATTTCCCCGCCAAAAGAGATCCAGAAGAGAAACCCCGTCGATGTTCACGCCTTCGCGCGATGGATCCGTCTTGATCCCCAGACGTTCGAAGGCGATCTTTGCTCCCTTCTCGACATTCCCGATAAACCCGGGAGCATCGACAAAGATTCCCTCCCCTCCAGAAAACGCCCCCGAGAGATCTTCGCCGGTAAGTGCCGGGATACAGGTGTTCAAAACGGCGATCGGTCTGTTCGACGTCGAAAGATTGCTCACGATCTCTCTTAGGCGGTTGACCGTCCCAAATACGATCTCCGACTCCAGAAGATAGGTGCTGAACAGCGGGACTTTCAGCAGTGACCGTGGATAATAATAGCAGCCTGAAGAGCCGTGGATAAGCACGTTTATTTCGAAAATACCGGCAAGGACAGAACAGGCTCCTGTCATGGCGCAGGGCCAGACCGGATTCACACACAGCCCTTCATCCATGGAGGATCGCCCTCCTCCAGAGATGGAGCATCTTCACGGTCCCGGATACACCGATAGGCAGATAGAACGGCAGTCTCACTTTGATCCCCTCAGGTGACTCGGTTATCCCCAGTCGGGTTAGCGCTTCCCGTGCCACGGCAAGTGTTCCTTCGAACGGTTCGACCCCGAGGCATACCTCACTCCCGGAAAGATTTGCAAATTTCCCGAGCATTTTTTTCTGGTGTTCGATCTCTTTCGAAATCGCTGCTGCGATAACCTCTGCAGAAAGTCCGGAGGCTTTTCCGGTCTCCTGCAAAAATGCGATCGATCCGGAAAGTCCCCGCGGAAACTCGCCGATCACCGGTCGGTTGAATCTCTTTCCAAGTTCACGTCCTGCATCTGCAGATCGGCCGTCTCGTAAAATAAAACAGGACACGGTTCCAAGCTTTCGGAGATCCGATACCCCGGCATTTCTGCAGAATCTGACCGTGACGGTCAAGCCCAGCAGATCCAGCAGCCTCTTGACCTCGGCAAAATTCTCCTCGACCTCGGACTCCAGATTTTTTTCACCGATGATTCCAACGGTCCCGGGAACCGGATACGTCGGCACTGCCAAAGCTGAAAGTCCGATCAGTGCAGCGTTCTCTCCGTCCTTTGCATTTCCTCCGAGAAATCCCGAGGTGGGAATATAGAGTGTCGACGCTGCATACGGGTGTTCCCGGCAGACGGCCAGACAGTCATCCCCGATCGTTTCCGGCACACAGGATGTCACAACGATGATCAGTTCCGGATGTTTCTCTGCTGCACGGTCAAGTGCCCGCCTAAGGCAGGCCTCTCCACCGAATATGACATCCTTGTCTGAAAGACCCGAGACCAGGATCTCAGGAACGATTTTCGTCTCCGCTTCGTTCATCATCGCATGAAGCATGGAAAATGTCTGATGTGCACAGCCTTTCGGGGCGTGAACTACCGTTACTGCTCCGGGAATAAAACAGGCGACGGAAAGGGCACCCGTGAGAGTGCACCCTGCCATCCGTGACTCAGAGATAGTTTCTTGCAAGATCTTCCAGTTCCTCTAATGCAAGCGGTGTCGGGATCCTGAGATCGGTGTTGTCCAGAATGGTTTTTGCACAGTCGCGATACACAGCCGCCTGTTCGGATTTTGGGTCGTGTTCCAGAACGGTCATCTGGTTCACTTCAGCTGCCCTGACCGAGTTGCTCCGGGGAATATAACAGACAAGTTGTGAACCGATCCGTTTTGCAAACTCTTCGACGAGTTCCCGTTCGTTCTCCATATTTTTCGCATTGCAGATCACGCCGCCAAGTCGGCATTTTGCGTTGCTTCGCTCCGATATCCGGGCGATCGCTTTACAGATATTATTCGCCGCATAGAGACTCATCAGCTCACCGCTCGTGACGAGATAGACCTCTTGTGCATAGCCGTCCCTCATCGGCATCGCAAAACCCCCGCAGACAACGTCGCCAAGAACATCATACACGATCACGTCGCCATAGAGAGCATTCATTTTTTCCAGAAGTTGGAACGTTGCGATGATCCCCCTGCCTGCGCATCCGATTCCCGGTTCAGGTCCTCCTGCCTCGACACAGCGGATGTTTCCAAATCCCTGATAGATGATATCCTCGCTTTTGATCGCTTTCTGATCATACATCTGCTCAAGAACGGTCGGGATCCAGCGTCCGTGCATAAGCATACGGGTACTGTCATGCTTCGGGTCACAGCCAATCTGCATGACATCCAGGTCCATCTCCGAAAACGCCGCCGAAAGATTTGCCGATGTAGTGGATTTTCCAATACCTCCCTTTCCATAGAGGGCAATCTGTCTCATTCCCGTATATATTGATTTGGAGAATACATATAATTTGAGTTAAATTCATGTTGTCTGGTCAGGAGACCAGATCTTCATGATCTTACCTGTCTCTCTTATGTGCGCCTTTTTGCGTATCGAACCCTCTGAGAATACCCCATCCAAGGATAAGCACAGGGATAATTTCCAGTCTGGCGATCCACATAATAAAGAACATAATGACTTTTGCATAATCCGGCATCAGAAGTCCGACAACTCCTGTCGAGCTGCCGTTGTTTCCAATACAGCTGCAAAGATCATAGATCGTACCTACGAGATTCTGCGAGAAGTATGGGTCATGAAGAAACACGATCAGCGTCCCAAGCAGCAGCAAAAGAAACAGCAGTATCATCAGAAGGGATTTTGCGATCAGCGTTTCCCCTTCTTTTCCGTAGATGGGTTTCCCGTCGTGGCGCAGCGGGATCACTGCACGGGGACTCTGCAAGGTCTTTTTGAACCACCATCCAAGTGCCTCGAACATGACTTGGACACGATTTAGTTTGATACCTCCCGATGTACTTCCCTGGGCCCCTTCGATCATGAGGAATATCGAAAGAAACAGGATAGGCGCCAATCTCCATCCGGAAAAGGTCGTGTTCTGGAATCCGGTGGCACTCACAACAGAACCGGCCATGAAGAGACTTTCCCGAAGGGTATCCATGAGGGGCATTCCTGCGGTCAAAAGTTCGACGATCAGGACTGCGGAAACAAAAAGGAACACGCCGATCATCATGTGCAGAATTCTGTCGTGCAGGATCTCCCGAAACGATTTGCTGACATATATCACATAATAGAGTCTGAACGGGATCGCTCCGGCGAGCATGATCGGGATCAATACCATTTCAAGAGCCAGATTATCGAAATGTGTTATTCCTGCAGAGTATATGGTCATTCCTCCCGTCGCGATCGCACAAAAAGCAAGGTTGACCGCATCCCAGAGACTGAGTCCTGTCAGAAGAATTGCCAGAATCGCGATCAGCGTCAGAATGAGATAAATTTTCCACATCTGGAAAGCAGTTGCGATCACGCTTGGCATGAACGATTCCGATCCGCCTTCGGAGCGGTAAAGATTCTGGGTCACGAGACCTGACCTGCTAGCAACCGTAAGCGTGAATGCAACGATCCCAAGGCCGCCGATCCACTGCATCAGTGAACGCCACAGAAGAATGGTTTTTGGCCAGTCTTCGATATTTACTGCAATGGAAAATCCAGTCCCGGTCCATGCCGACATGGATTCAAACGCAGCATCGATTAACGGCATACCTGCAAAAATGAAGGGAAAACACCCAAGAAATCCAACAAGTACCCAGATAACGGCGGTCGCGGAGATCGAGAGACTCGCTCTGGGAGGTGTTGTGTTTTTTGGAAGAAGATGAAGTAAGCCGCCAAGTCCAAGCAACGCGATCGTTGTGCTTGCCATCCAGGGAAGAGCATACCATTCCTGATAAAAACAGCCGACGATGATCGGAAGAAGGGAGGCGGCACCTATGAGCAGAAGTACTGACCCGATATCACGACCAATCGCCGGAAGTTCCCTGAGATACCCCATTTGTAGTACAATTAGGTGTTTGATAATAATAGTCGTTCCCAGAAAAAGCTTTCAGGAATAAAAAAATGAATGGAGAGAAGGTCTATACTTTTTTGACCCAGAGTCCGTGCTGGTTACAGTATTCCCCGGCTTTGATAGCTTTTTCGGTGGTCTTGACGATCATTTCCGGTTTATCGTTTGCGATAAGGAACTTCTCGTGTTCGATCCCATCATCGGTTCTGAGTGCGACCCAGGTAATGTGGTGTTCCTCGGTCATTGGATGGGCAACCGAGCCGACCGATATTTTGTAGCCTCCCGTGATCGCTTCGATGACTGGGACATGTTTTTCGACCGAGGCGTCAGTGCTATTTTCTGCAAGTAAGTTCATCGGCTGTCCACAGCAGACAAGTTGTCCTTTGCCTTTTCCAATTACTCTGACCGTGTTTCCACAGATAGCGCATTTATAAATCTCTTTCTGCTCTGTCATAGTTGATTGATAGGTCAACCTGAAATAAATAAGTGTCTGTCGTGTTAAAAAAGAGGGTCAAAGCGTTTTATGACGCTTTTCAATAGAATCTACAAGTTTGTGCAGAGCTTCGATTGCCGGTTCATCAGGAAGACCCTTGATGTACACCGGTTCAAGCATTTCGGCTCCTAGAGGAGCAAGCATCTCGGCGAGATAGTTCACGGCATTGGTTCCCCAGCCGAATGAACCGATCACGCCAAGGTACTTTGCTTTCGGGCGAAGTGCTCTGACCAGATATGCAGTATTTACTGCGACCGGATGGGGGCCGAAGAGAACGGTCGGTGTTGCAAGAATAATGGTTGCTGCATCAACGATCGCACTGCCGAGTACACCGGTATCCGTTTCAAGAAGATTGTACTGCTGAACGGGGATCCCGCGCTGAACAAGATCGTCAACCAGGAAATCCACCATCATTTTGGTAATGCCGTGCATGGATACATACCCGACAACGACCGCGTTCTTTGGCGTGTCTGATGACCATTCACGATACAGATCAATGATCTTTGCGGGAAGTTTCAGGACCGGACCGTGACTTGGACCGATAATGACCGGCGCGATCTCGTCGACCAGTGTCAGATACTCACGGACCGATGCCCTGAAAGGCATCATGATCGCTGCATAATAGCGTTTTGCTGCCTCCAGATACTCGGGAAGATCTTTGTCCTGGAAAAGTGTCGGAGATGCGTAGTGGGTACCAAGGAAATCCGAGGTGAACAAAACTTTGTCTTCGACAACTTCTGCAAACATCGTGTCTGGCCAGTGGACCCAGGGAGCGAGATAGAACTTCAGGGTCTTGTCGCCAAGAGAAAGGGTCTCTCTGTCCCCGATAACAATGAACCGCTCTTCGAGTTCTTCCAGATGATGCATTGCCATCAGGAGTCCTTTGCAGACCTCGTTTGTGACGACTTTCACCATCGGATAAATTTCAAGAAGAAGCGGCAGCATGCCGGAATGATCCTGTTCTGCGTGCAGACAGACGACATAATCCAGAGAATTCTGGTCCAGCCGCATAAGATTGGTGATGAACTCTGCCTCTTCGTGAGGTTCACCGGTATCAACAAGGGCGGTCTTTTCGCTGCCTTTAACGAGGTACGCATTGTAACTGCTTCCTCTCGGTGTCGGCATGATCGCATCAAAGTACCGGAGGTCCCAGTTGATCGTACCGACCGCATAGATATTTTCAACAATCTCGCGGGCTGCCATAAATGTTTACACCTTTTTGAACTGTGACTTGCTGGCGCCGCAGACGGGACACTTCCATGTGTCCGGAAGTGATTCAAAAGCGGTTCCTGGTGGGTACATGATACCTGCACCTTTTTCCGGGTCGTAGACATATCCACAGACCGAGCAACGGTATTTGTCCATTTTTAATCAATCCTTCCTTAGTTTCTAAGGTATTACAATAATTCGATCCTCAAGGTTATAAGAACTTCCAAATAGGACAATTTAGCCGTAATATTAACATCTGTAAAAACCAATTAACAACTAGACTATGGAGAGTGTAAGTCTTCGAAGATATGGTTAGATCGCTGATGTACTAGTCAAATATGGGTTTTGGTACTTCATCAACGAACTGTTTCCTGGTTTTATCAATACGAAAAAAAAACAGCTTTTGAGGAGTACAGCGGGTAATCGGCGTACGTCAGGATCCGCATGGATCTTGAAGAACTGGGTCCCACATTTGTAAAGTTCGGTCAGCTCATGAGAACGAGAACAGAAGTGTTCCCTGCCGAAATGATCGACGAGCTGTGCAAACTGCAGGACAGAGTGGGTGTGGTCCCGTTTGATGAAGTCATCCTCACGCTGGACGAGTATATCCCCGACTGGCGTGATGCGTTCACCTCAGTCGATCCAAAACCCCTTGCTGCTGCCTCCCTCTCGCAGGTGTACCGTGCCGTAATGCAGGACGGGACCATTCTCTCCCTGAAGATCCAGCGTCCCCGGATAACTGAAAGGATCGAGCAGGATGTTCTTCTGCTCAAATCAATCGCCCAGCTGCTCGAAGACAAACGCCCGGACCTGCGTATGTATAACCCGGTCTGTCTCGTTGAAGACTTCACCACGCAGATTAGAAAGGAACTGGACTTCACCCGTGACGGCATGAATGCCGAGCGCCTCGCCCGGAACATGAGACTTTCCGGCATCCCCGGCATCAAGGTCCCGAAGATTTACTGGGACTTCTCCGGAAAAGAGTTGCTTGCTATGGAGTTTGTTGCCGGATGCAGAAGCGACAACATCGATGCGATCATTGCGATGGGCCTAGATCCAAAAGAGCTGTCAAGTCGTGGTCTGAAAGCTTTCATGGTCCAGATCTTCCAAAACGGTTTCTATCACGGCGATCCGCATGCGGGAAATCTCCTGATCTCCCCTACCGGCGATCTGGTTTTCCTCGACTTCGGTATATGCGGGGTTGTGATGAAGGACATGAGGAATAAATTCAGCTCCCTTGTCCTCGCTCTCCTTTCAGCCAACACCGATATGACCATCCGGTACATCAAGAATCTGGGTGTCCAGATCCCTCAGACCGGGGTCGACGAGTTCCGGGGAGAGTTGTATCTGGCTCTCCTGGATTACAAAGAGATGGGTGCTCAGGTGAACTTCTCCGGACTCCTTGGTTCTATCCAGGATCTGTTCCAGAAAAACAACATCCGTGTTCCGGCAAACATCATGCAGCTCTTAAAAGCCCTGATGCTTGTCTCCAATGTTGCCTTCACCCTTGATTCAGATCTTGAATTCACCAAAGAGGTGGAACCGTTCTTAAAACAGATCGTGGCAGATGAGATGCAGGATCCCGCCAACCTGCAGAAAAAGATGCTGGATGTCAAAGTCAGACTCGAAGATCTTGCCCGGGTCCCCCGTCAGCTCGGCTCGTTTCTCGAGATGGCCTCGGAAGGAAAACTGAAAGTCGAAATCTCTGCAAAAGAGGTCACGGAGCTGAGTAAAACGATTGAAAGCTCCGTTGATAAACTGGTTATCGGACTGATCCTTTCTGCGATCGTGATCGGCTTATCGCTTGTGATGATGAGTCAGACTTTTACGGTCGAATTTGTCCCGATCGTCGCCTATATCATTGCGGTCATCGTGATAATCGTAATCTTTTACAAGATGCGAAGAAGAGGTAAAAAACACGATGATTAACCTTTTTTTACCGTCAATTCATGACAACAAGTATATCAAAGAGATGGAATAATAATTATAGTTATTCACTACCCCTTTGGGAGTTGACCAATAATGGCACATACTACGTTAAAAGAAAAATTACAGATGCTCGGGATTAAGCGTGTTCTTAGTTATCTGGATTCTGATCCTGACAAAAACATTCCCAAGCTCCTTAAGTGGGTGGAGCTTCTGGACAGAAACAACACGCTGGAAGGTCCTCTTCCCACCGTGAAACGTGTGCTCTCCGAAAAAGATGGGGTGTGGTATCAATTTATCAAGGATCTTTACACCGACATCGATCCCGGCGTCCGAAAACGGATATTCGAGAACTTTATCGTCAATGCTGTTGTTCTTGGCAGAGACAAGAAGATCAAACTCAGAGAAGAGGAAGGATGCAACATCCCCTGGGCCATTCTGATGGATCCGATCAGTGCCTGTAATCTGAAATGTATCGGATGCTGGGCAGCTGAGTACGGTAACCGGATGAACCTGTCCCTTGAAGAGTGGGATTCGATCATTGAACAGGGAAAAGCTCTTGGTACCTACTTCTATCTGTATTCCGGCGGCGAACCGCTTGTCCGGAAAAAAGACATCATCAAGATGTGCGAAAAGCACAGTGACTGTATCTTCCTCTCCTTTACGAACGGTACTCTGATCGACGAGGCATTCGCCGACGAGATGCTCAGAGTCGGGAACTTTGTTCCGGCGATCAGTATCGAGGGCGACGAGGCAGCGACCGATGGAAGACGCGGGGCAGGCGTCTATCAGAAAGTCATCAAGGCAATGGAGATCCTCAAACAGAAGAAACTCCCGTTCGGTATCTCCTGCTGCTACATGAGTGCAAACACCGATATTATCGGCAGCGATGCATACATCGATGATATGATCGCCCGGGGAGTAAAGTTTGCCTGGTTCTTTACCTACATGCCGGTTGGCGTGGATGCAGTGCCCGACCTTCTGGCAACGCCTGAGCAGAGAGAGCATATGTATCACCAGGTCAGACACATCAGAGCTACCCGGCCTATCTTTGCCATGGACTTCTGGAACGACGGTGAGTATGTGGACGGATGCATTGCCGGCGGTAAATTCTACCTCCACATCAACGCAAACGGCGACATCGAGCCATGTGCATTCATCCACTACTCCGACTCCAACATCAGGACCCACACGCTCCTCGAGGCATACAAGTCCCCGCTCTTTATGCAATATAGGGAAAACCAGCCGTTCAACCAGAACCTTCTTCGTCCCTGTCCGTTACTTGATAATCCGGAGAGACTTGCAGCGATGGTCGATGCTGCAGGGGCAAAATCCACGGATATGGTGAACCCCGAAGATGTTCACGATCTGATAAAGAAAACCGTTCCCGCAGCAGAGAAATGGGCTCCGGTCGCCGCCGGACTCTGGGTAGAGAACCGTGCTGAGAAGGCTGCAAAAACCTGCTGTCCGGGCAGCTGCACCTGCACCTGCAGTTGTCAGACTCCTGAAAAGAAGTAATCTTTCCAACTCTTTTTCACAATTTTTAACGTTTCATATGTTTTACAATGACTACTCAGTATGATCACGTTTCTCGTAGGCATTTGTATCCTTATCTTCGGCTATTTCTTCTGGAGTAAAGTCGCGGAAAAAATATTCGGACCCGACGACCGGAAAACACCTGCACTGAACCATCCGGATGCGGTCGAGCGTGTTCCTCTTTCCACAAGGCGGAATCTGCTGATCCAGTTGTTGAACATCGCGGGTATTGGTCCGATCGTGGGTGTGGTCCTTGGCATGAAGTTCGGTGCGATCGTTTTTCTTCTTCACCCGATAGGAAACGTGATCGGGGGGCCGTTCACGATTATTATGTGGGGATGATCTCCGCGAGGAACAACGGTTCGGACATGACAAGCCTGGTCAACAAGTTTTTCGGCAGAAATGTCGGCGGGATCTTTATTGTTCTGGTCATCCTTTCGCTGCTGCTTCTCGTTACGACATTCACCAACATTCCGGCCAACTTCATTCAACTGCTTCTTCCGTTCGGCGTGCCCGTTTTGATTTGTGCGGTGATCGGGATCTTTGTCTATTATATCATCTCGACGATCTTTCCGATCGACAAAGTGGTCGGCAGGATCTATCCAATATTCGGCGTGGCTTTTATCGCGGTCACGGCCATTTTGTGTATTGCATACATTCCGTTTGCTTCGTTAATCCCGGATCTTGTTTTGACGCCGGCAGGAAGCGCCGAAGCATTCACCGCTCATCCTGACGGTCAGCCAATCATTCCGATGCTGTTTATCACGATCGCCTGCGGGATTTTGTCCGGGTTCCACGCGACCCAGTCTCCGATCACGTCGAGGACGATCACCTCGGAGCGTGAGGGGAGGAAGGTATTCTATGGAATGATGATCGCGGAAGGGATCATCGCGATGATCTGGGCGGCAGGTGCCTCGATCATCTTCGAGATCCTGGACATGGTGTTCCCGACGTTTCTTATCGTGCTCGCGATAATCGTGTTGATCATCCTCGCGATCACGAGCGGGGACACGGCTCTCCGGGTCATCCGGACTTCGGTCGCGGGTCACTTCGGATTCGATCTTTCGACGATGAGAAAACGCATCCTTCTGGCTCTTCCGGTGGTTGCCGCGATAACAGTGCTTCTTTTCCTGGTTCAATCAGGTCATCGCCTCGTTTGCCTTGATGACGGCGACAGTGTATCTGATCAGCAAAGGAAAACCGTTTTGGATCTCGATGATCCCGGGTGTGGGTATCCTATTTATCGTTATCTCGTTTATTTTATGGGCAAACCCGGCTCACCTTGCAGGAGTGCCGTTTTGGATCGGGATGCCTCTCGAGATGTCGTATATTGTATCAGGTGTCCTGACGGCGGCGATCTATGCTCTTGTGATAAGGCAGGGAAGGAAACTGAAAGCTGACAAAACTTTCTCGGCTGACGAGGAGTAGCTGCTTCTCAGAGATCTGGAGCATTCACGACGGTCTTATATACATACTCCCGATTATACGGCTTTGAAATGATGAGATTATAGATGTCTACAAACATGTTCTGTTCGCCGACCGTGCTGCTGTAATTTGCGTATGCATTGGTATATGTTGAGAAGTATGCTTCATATTCTGCATACAGTGTCTCGTACTCTGTATGATATGCAGTATATTCCTCAAGAACCGAGTCGGCCGGCAGCTGCGAGGAGTTCGGTCTGTTCCGCTTTCAGGATATCCCACTGCTGCACATACTCGGCATATGATATTTTATTTGAATTATAATCGCTGTTTAATTTTTTCTGCTGAGCTGTAACTGCATTTGCCTGGTCGATATACGAGTTATATGCAGAGAGTTTTTCATCCATCAATGCCGCTAGGGAGTTGAGTCTGGTCTCGTATTGGATCACGGTCTCTTCCATGGTCTCGAGTGTATTCGTATTTGATTCTGTTTTTGAGGACAGGAGGTCGATCTGTTCTTCGGCTTTGTCCCGGTAGGCGATGATCGCCTCGATCTGATAGCTGGCGGTGTAGGTTTTTGTTCCTTCTCTGGCAGTGATCACGATTGGCGTGCTTTTGAGTGAGGTCCCGTCTTCGAAGGTGAATGATCCGTCTGTTACATAACTGTAGCTGGTGGTTTCCAGGATCGCATATCCGCCGGTATCCGGATAGGCGGCGGTGTCGGTCGTTTTGATCCCGACCGTTGCATGGCTCTCTTCTTCAAAGACGAGTAATACTGCATCATAACCGGCACGTGTCAAAAGCCCGGTAAGAAGCATGCTTTTGTCATCGCAGTCTCCGTATTTGTCGATGACGGTCTCAAAAGGATAGCGGTAGGCTTCTTTCGTGCTGTAATTTATGCTCTGGACAAAGGTCGCGAGTAGCTCGACATATTCGTCGTCCGTTAGATTCCATGAGGTTTTGACGGTGTCGGTCTGGTCGAGGATCTGTGCATACATTTCTTCCTGATGCGGATCGTTTATGATATCATTATAATATTCGAGTGTTAGTATTTTGGTGTAAGGAATGGATTTTTATCCGGTATGTCCCGCTCCTTGATAGGTCGATGCCGGAACGGAGACGTCGAGGGTCACCGAGCTGTTTTTGAAGGGGAAGGTGTATTCTGCAGTGAGGGTCCCGGTATAGGAGTCGTCCGGATATATGTGGGGATTTGAGTTCAGATAAAAAAGATAGTATCCAGTGCAGGAGATCAGTATCAGGAGGATCGCGAGGAGTACGGGGATTACGATCTTTTTCATAAGTGAACGTTGATATGATTTTTAGCTGTTCTTCTGCTTTATATGTTCTATGGGGGCACGTTGGGTCCTGAGGATTTTGGTGAGGTCTCCTAGGCAAAATGCTGCATCCGAAGTTGTTTCCCCACGAAAATGTGGTGAATGAGATAGAAAAAAATCATCGGCATCTATTTCGTTTTCTTCTTCCAATTATCCAATTATCATGATCAGCAACAATCCTCAGAATAATACAAAAGTACCAATTAATTTTAGTCACTTAATATTTTCAGTTAATTCAAGTTATGATTCCATGATTACCACTCTCAAAGCAATGAAACCTTCACCGGAACTCACTTCGGAACAACAGGACCAGATATTTTTAGTAATTGGTACTTTATTACAGTGGATTATGGTTTGTTGGGAAAGAAGAGATAAGAAAGATGGCAGATCTCCGGATGAACAATCCTTTATGGACGCATTAAGATATCCAAATAATTTATTGAAACATAATCATACATTTGTGGAATTTCAATATTCATCATCTGTTATTACTGGCGGATTTAACCGAGGTTGGTTTAATCGGACTGCTTTTAATCGGAGCATAGTTATTATTTATTACGTTTGGAAAAATTTGGATGACATTTTTGTAGAGAAAAATTATAGAAGCTACATTAAGGAATATAATATCCAACTTAGTGGAAAAGAAATAATTCCAACTCTGAACAAAGCAAAAGAAATCGTATTAACATCTTTGCCAGACGTAAAATCGTAATAGAACTTTACTTCATAAAAATCCTGTAGGTTGAAAATATTCCCTGTACAAAATTGATGAACATTTACATCAGTGGATAGCTCGCTCTAACGCCCCTCCCCTCCACCTCCAGATTCCCTCTCCCCCCGCTGATCTTCGGCACACCTCCCATCGGCCCCTTGAACACCATCTTCGCTCTGAGCATGCCGATCGACTCGAACCTCACCTCAAGCCTCTCCTGCTCTCTGGCATTCGCCACGCTCTGGAGATGATTTGCGATCGACATCACCTGCATCCGGTCAAGCGTCCACTGTCGTCCGCACTCGAACAGAAACTTCTGCAGATTTGCGTCCTTCGAAAAATCGAACGATCGGTGCTTTATGATCCCGATCTTCAGCACAAGACCGAGGACCAAAACCGCCATCGATCCCGACGTCAGCGGGGACGCAAAGAACAATGCCAGCGTTTTCGGCAGTTCGGCATAAAGATACGGACAGACCGCTGAGGAAACACCGATCAAAATCGGTAGGATCACCACGAACTTCCTCCGAGGATCCAGCATCCGTGACGAAATACTCTGGATACCGGTGATCATCACAAACGTCACCGCATACAAAAGCGTCGCGCCAAGAATCGGTTTTGGGAGAATATGAAACACCCAACCGATCGCCGGTAAAAACCCGCACAGGATAAAAAAGCCCCCGAGCCTGAGTCCGATCTTTCTCGACGCGATCCCTGTCCCCACGAAAAGTCCCGTTGCTCCGGAAGATGATCCGATCCCGACCCCGCCCCTTCCGACATAAGCCCGTTCTGTAGCGTATTTTTCTCGCCCTTCTTCGTGTAGGCGTTCAGAAGCGAAATGTTCCCGACCGACTTCAGCATCACGCAGATCATCGCGATCGTAAACGAAATCAGAAGCGCGAAATCAAAGGAATAGGAGACGATCCCGATCGGATTCGGGATCCAGAACACCGAAAGGTTCGTGATCTCAAGCAGGGTCTCAAGTTTGAACACACCGAGAAACACCGAAGCCGCCATCCCGATCACGATACCGATCAGAATAGCATAGAACTTGAAAAACCTTCTCGGGATCACACTCAGCAAAATCGTGGCCGACAGTGTGATCACGCCCACGACCGTCGATGCTGGATCGAGGGGACCTGAGTCGACGCTCCCGAAAAACAGCGGGAATGCAAACGAAACGATAGCGATCCCGAGAAGAAATAAAACGACTCCCGTGACTTCGTTCGGAAAAACGATTCGGAAAAACTTCGTGAACCGACTTACCACCATCTCGAACAATCCCGAGATGATCAGCATTCCGTACATAAGAGGAAGTCCTCCAGCGATTGCAGCTAGAAGGGATGCCGGAAGATACGAAGAGTTTGGTACCATCGGCAGAAGATGTCCTGCTCCCGTCTTCGCAAAAGACTGGAGGATCGTGGCAACGCCGGAACCGATCAGGGTCGCACTTATCAGAAACATCGTCAGATCCGTCGATCCACCGATGGAATTGCTGATGATAACCGGGTACGTCATGTACACGGCAAGGACGAAAAAATGCTGCAGGATCGTGAGAACCGTCGTTCCCAAAGGTACCCTGTCATTGACATTGTAGATCGGTTCATCCCCCTCAGTCATTATGAACATTTGTTGGTTGTACTTTTATGTTAAAGCTTATCGTAGGAATAGGATTATCACTTTTTCAGACATATAAAATAGAAATTCTATGTATGATAAGGAGGAGTTTATCACCAGGATCGAAAACCAGATCCGGGTCGAAGAGGAATATACAAAGATGCTTTAGGATGGAAAGCATCGTCTTTCCAGCTCGAAGCATCTGATCCTGATCCCGTTCGCTTTGTTTGTGACAGTGGCAGTGATTTCCAATATGAAATCCCAGAATCCCGGCCAGATCCTCATGATCTGGATCGAAGGAAGCTTCTCTCTCTACATGTTCTACTTCTTTTTGATGATGATCCCGTCAGTAGGTTCGGATGCGAAAATGAACATCATCGATAAAAAGTTCCAGGTATATGTGCGGGAGTTTCTCCGGCTCGCAAATATTCTGCGGACCGTCAGAAAAAACCGGCTGACTCTGGTCGAATTTTTCTGGAACGCCTTTCTCATCAATACAAAACCGCTCGTGAAAGGGTTTACTATCCTGTATCTGATCGATCTTCTCTGTGCGATCGTCATGAAAGTTTTCGGCATTATCGACTGGATGATGTTCCTTCTGCTTGTTGCCCAGATCGGTGTGATCCTGATCTTTTATTCAAGGATCACTGCCGCGAAACCCGGCACTCCCGGATTTTTTTTCGGGAAGCCTCTTTCCGAAAAGGAAAATACCGGAGTTGCGGGTGTGAAAGCCTGGTTGTATGTCGGTATCTTCTGTCTATTTACCTGCCTTATCATTGTGGGTGCGATGTTTTTCCCCGGTATGACTCTGGGACAATTTCTCAGCGACATCTCGCTCGCTCCCGGAGAATATCCGTTCCTTCTTGTGCTGATCCTCATAACCCAGGTTTTGATCCTGAGATATTTCCAGGGTGTCGAGAGCAGAAAACTGATGAACTCCCTCAACGAACATCACCTCTCGGTCTTAAAGGACGATCTTTTACCGCGGGTCATCCGTGCTAGCCCCGATGATCTTTCCGATCTGAAACGCGAGTTCCTGCTTTTTATCATGAACAAGCTCATGGTGCAGGAGTTCTTCTACCGGTTCCCGGTATATACCCTTATGCCCAATCTTCTTCTGGCTCTCGATCCGGTCGCTCAGGAGATCCTGGTGGAGACCGGCGAGGATAAACATCTGAAAGATATGCTGTAAAAAAAAGATTAGAAGGAGTGCTGGCCGGATGAGACGCCGGATCCCGATCCTGACATGGCAACAGTGTCGGAAAATGATGCCGTTATCACATAGAAGACGATGCTCATGATGATCATCAGGATGATCGGGATAAGAATGCAGGTGAAGACCTTTTTCGGCGGGAGGTCTGTGATGGATGTGATCCCGTAGATCCAGACCGGGATACACCAGAAGAGGACCGCTCCCTGTAAGGCGAGGCTTGCAAGGGGGTCTATGGTTCCGATCAGTCCGACAAGTCCGCTCAGGAGTGCCCCGATCGCCAAAATTGCCGAAGCATAGCCGGTAACGGCAAGCATCTGCTTGAAGGTGCATTTCGCATAGCCCATGATTTTAACACCGGCTAAGAATAATCCGACGACAATCACCCAGGAGAGAAAGACCTCGATTATTGCTGATATTACGGTGATGACCACCGTGAAAACATTTCCCGGGAGGATGAAGACGATGGAGATCAGCATATACAGAAGAGTGATCAGGGCGGGAAGCAGGAGACCTTTCGGGCACTCTTCGAAGAACTGCTTCTGATCGAAAAGCAGGTATTTCATTGCATTTTTCATATTCATAGATGTCGGATAATATTTCTATTCAGTCAGTATTAACCTTCCCCAGTGACCGGGTAAGGAGAGCGATCGTTTTCGCATCAACGATCTCTCCGCGGGAAATCATCGCAAAAATATCAGCTTTCGGCACTTTCACGACTTCGATGATCTCGTCTTCGTCTCTGGGACAATTCTCGCAAGGAGCAAGTCCCCGTGCTTCAAAGAGCCACAGTTTTTCTGTGCAGAATCCGGGCGTCGAGTACACATATCCTCGTGGAATATACTCATTTGCCGAGAACCGTGCCTCTTCTGCAAGCTCCCTTTTTGCACATTCCAGGGGCGTTTCATTCCCGTTATCCATGCCGCCAGCAGGGACTTCAAGGATGTATTCATCGATCACTGCGCGGTATTGTCTGATAAGATACACGTGGGTATCATCCATCGGCAGGATACACACAGCGGGGACCGGCTGGACGAAGAGATAGTTCTTGTCCATTCCATTCGGCAGGTGCACGTGCCGTGTTTCGATGGTGAGTCTGGGCGTGTCGTAGATAATTGTGCCGGTCTCCGGTTTGGCTGATCCGAGAGTCTGAAGTAATGGCCGGATCTGCTCTTTACTCACGAAATCCTCCTCTTTTATCTTCAGTTTTTTCATCATCAGTTTGTTGCCGATCCCGATTTTTTGTAATCAAGTGCGCCGCGAAGATGAAAGATCTGGATAGTATCCATCATTTTCCAGGAATAATTTTTGGTACGGAGATCTTCGCATTTCCTCTTGTCTGCCGGGTCGGTCAATCCGACGGTGAAGACAATGATCATTTTTTCCTTGAGCTGTTCATAATCGTCCGAGATCAGCGGGATGCCGGCGATACACCCGATGTAAATGCCGGCTCCGTAAATGATCGTGTCGTACGGCAGCAGGTCTTCAGGCTTGACACCATCGGCATTTTTCAGGTCAGCACCCAGCTCTTCAGCGATCCATTCAGCATACTGTTTCGTGGATCCGTATTTCGATTTATAAATGACAACTGTACTCACGTTTATCCCTTCTTTACTCAGGATTGGTCGTGATGAGATAAGTGTTTTAGTGCCGCAGATACTGAATGAAAAAAAAGTGGTTGGTATTATTCCGCTTGGGAAATGCTAATGTGAACTTTGAGATCATCGATCTCCCAGTCCATTGCAAGAGTTGCTTCGTCTGCAGCTCTGCATCCGCAGGGTTTCCCCTCCGGTACTCTGATGCAGAGACAGTTTGCCCTGACCTCGTTTTCGATAACATCCTGCTGAGAATGCACAAGAGGCATGACTCGTGCATCATCGATGACGACTTCAGCTTTGATCTTTGCATCGACGGCGAGACCGGCCTGTTTTCTCATCTCCTGGATCCTCCGGATGACTTCACGGGAGTATCCTTCGGCTTCGAGTTCCGGCGTGAGGGTCACATCGACGTAGATCATACCGTTTTCGATCGGCGAGGAGAAGATGTTTTCCGGCATCTTTTCTTCGAAGGTCATGTGTTCTTCGGTAAGTTCGGCAGCGAAGCCGTCCTTTTCCATCATGACCTTTCCGTCTTCCGTCAGGGAAGCTTTCAGCAGACTGCCGTTCGACTCTTCGATGAATGCCTTGACTTTGGGTCCGTCGCGTCCGAACTGTTTGCCGATCACTTTCATGACCGGGACCGCGGTCCAGTCGAGTTTGTCCCAGATGCCTTTCACGACCGTAACGGAGCGAGCATTTGCCCGGTCACAGCACATATCGTTCATTGCCGAAATGGCATCTGCGATCTTCTCTGAATCGGTCGCGACAACGATCTGTCCAACCGGCCAGCGTCCTTTGCGTTTTCCGTTCTGACGGGCGTTCGAGACTGCTTCGTCGAACTCCTGAACGATCTCCATCTCCTCTTCGAGGACCGGGTCGCGCAGTGAATCGTTTCCGCTGAACCAGTCGACCATGTGGACCGATTTCGGATCGCCTTCACATCTCAGGTTCTGATACATGCTTTCGGTGATGTGGGGAGCGAAGGGTGCAAAGATGGTGACGAGTCTGCGAAGCACGTAATACATAGTATCGTACGCCTGCATTTTTGACACGGACTCTTCTTCGAGCCACATTCTCGATCTGACCAGCTGGACGTACCAGCGGGAGAGTTCATCAAGGACGAAGGTGCTGATCGGGCGGGTCGCCCGGTGAAGGCTGCAGACCTCCATCTCTTTGGTGACCTGCTCGGCAAGGGAGTTCACGCGGGAAATGAGCCAGCGGTCTTCTCTGCCGAACACTTTGATCCGGTCTTCGACGTCTGCTGCATCCCAGGTGCCGTCTTTGGTCGCCGGCTTGTAGCCGTCGAGTGCCATATACGGCAGAGGGAACTTGTAGACGTTCCAGAGAACGTTGAACATTCTGTGGGTCGTCTTGACTCCTTCAAGGGAGAAACGCATGTCGTCCCAGGGGGCATTTGCCGAAAGGAAATACTGGCGCATGACATCCACACCGAACTGTCCGATGACGTCTTCGGGTGCGATGACGTTTCCAAGACTTTTACTCATCTTTTTGCCGTTTGCGTCAAGGGAGAATCCGTGCATGAGTACTGATTTGTACGGGGATCTGCCAAAGGCGATCGTGGAAAGGGCAAGCTGGGAGTAGAACCATCCGCGTGTCTGATCCTGTCCTTCGAGGATGAAATCCGCCGGCCAGTACCTGGCGAAGTCTTCAGTCTTTTCCGGGAACCGGAGGGTTGCCCAGGAAGCGATTCCCGAGTCATACCAGACATCGAAGATGTCCGGGATACGTTTCATCGTTCCGCCGCATTCACACGGGATCGTGATGTCATCGACGTACGGCCGGTGAGGGTCGGTCATCTTCTGACCGGAAAGCTCTTCAAGCTCTGCGTATCTGCCGATGACATGATATTTATTACAGATCGGACAGACCCAGACCGGGATCGGGATACCCCAGTATCTCTGCCGGGAGATACACCAGTCGCGTGCCTCTTGGATCCAGTCATGGAATCTGGCGGAGCCTGCCCATTCTGGGAACCAGGTGACTTCTTCCGAGATCTCTTTGAGCATCTTTTCTCTGATATCCTTTGCTTTCAGGAACCACTGCGATGTTGCACGGTAGATGATCGGAGTCTTGCATCTCCAGCAGTGTCCGTACCGGTGAGTGATCTTCCGGACTGCAAGCATGGCGTCTCCTAAGACGTCGATGACCTCCTGATTGGTTTCGGGTGCCTTGACATATTTTCCTGCAAAGACACCGGCGTCATCGGTGAAGTTTCCGTTTCCATCGACCGGGCAGACGATCGCGAGATCTTCTTTCAGACCGACGAGGTAATCGTCCCAACCGTGACCCGGGGCGATATGGACCATTCCGGTGTTTTCCATTGCCACATAATCGGCGATGACGACACGGTGCTCGATTTTTTCCTGAATGGGAACTGCGGAAGCGAGGGGAGAGATGTATTTTGTTCCGACGAGTTCGGCTCCGGTCTTTGTTTCAATGACCGAGTAGTCCTGATATTTTCCGTATTTGAGGATCTGTTCAGCGAGGTCTTCTGCGATCCAGAGATCTTCGGTCTTTCCGTCTTTTACTGCACGGCATTTTGCGTAGACGAAGTCCTTGCCAACTGCCACTGCCACGTTTGCGGGAAGGGTCCAAGAGGTCGTTGTCCAGATGACCAGAGATTCGTTCTCGACTCCCTGGATCGGGAATTTGACGAAGATCGACGGATCAGTCTCGTCCCAGTAATCGACTTCTGCATCGGCGATGGCCGTTCCGCAGCGGGGGCACCAGTTGACGACCCTGGATCCGCGTTCGAGCATCTTCTCTTCTTCGCAGCGTTTGAGGGTGTACCATGCTGCTTCGATGTATCCTTTATCGACCGTCTGGTAGGGATCGTCGAAGTCCATCCAGGTCCCAAGTCCCCGGAACTGGTCGCTCATTAGATCTTTGTGGGTGAGAGCGAACTCACGGCACTCTTCGATGAACTTGGCAACACCGTACTTTTCGATGTCGGCCTTGTTTTTGAATCCGAGCTTCTCCTCAACTTTGACTTCGATCGGGAGACCGTGCATATCGTAACCGGCACGTTCGATGATATGCTGGCCGATCATCGAGTGATATCTGAGGATGGAGTCTTTGAGGATCTTGTTCCAGGCGGTTCCAAGATGGATGTAGCCTGTCGTGTACGGCGGTCCGTCGACAAAGAACCACGGCTGGCCCGACTCGTGAAGTTTACGTGTTTCACGATAGGTATTGTTTGTTTTCCAGTAATCCCGGACGCTGCTTTCGACAACGGCGGGTACATAACTTTCTGATATTTCTTTCACGAGTTTCTTCCCTCACTCAATATGTGGGTAAATATTGGTCGTCGTTATACATAAGGGGTTTTGTGCCCCGACTGTATCTTCTCTGAGTCAGTTTCCTTGATGCGTGTATGGGTCGAACAGAGATATTTTGATTGGGCCTGCATATTTTCTGAGGACATTTTCGGGGATTTCACGCAAAAACTTCGATGATCTATCTCTGAAAATTATCCCCAACTTGAACCTTTATGAACAATGACCACGAAGTAACTGTTTGTTAAGCATCATGGACGGATACGCAGGAAATATGGTTTATGCCGATCTCTCGGCCGGGAAAGTTACGATCAAACCCACGCCGCCGGAACTCAAAAAGTCATATATCGGCGGGCGGGGGTTTGGCATTCGACTTCTGACTGATATGGTTGACCCGGAGATTGAGCCGTTGAGCGAGAAGAATGTTCTCATATATGCTGCCGGACCATTGACTGGCACCGGGATCCCCCTTGGGAGCAGGTATGAGGTCTCGACCATCTCACCCCTCACAGGAACGGCGGTGAGCGGCAACAGCGGCGGTGTTTTTGGCTGGAAGATGAAAAAGGCCGGATTCGATGCGATCGTTATTGCCGGTAAATCCAAAAAAACCGGTCTATTTGCTCCTCGATAACGAAAAGGCCGAACTCCGGGGCGCTGCTCATCTTTGGGGTAAAACCACCGGACATACCACCGACGCAATCCTGGATGAGTTGAAGGATCCGAGTGTTCGTGTGTTCTGCATAGGACAGGCCGGGGAAAAACTCGTGTTGTTCGCCTGTATTATCAACGAAAAGACGCGTGCTATCGGACGCGGCGGGATCGGGGCTGTTATGGGGTCGAAGAACCTGAAAGCGGTCGTGGCCCGGGGCGATCAGCCCATCAAGGAGGCTGACGAAGAACTGCTCAAAATTGTTAAGGATCGTGTAAAAGAGAAGATCCAGGGGAATGGAATCGCAAAAGGTCTGCATGACTACGGAACGGCAGTGCTCGTCAACATTCTCAACGAGAACTATCTTCTGCCGACCCGGAATTTCCAGACCGCCCACTTCCCGGAGGCGGAGAAGATCTCCGGCGAGACGATGGCGAACACCATCCTGAAGAAACCCAAAGGATGTTTTGCCTGCATTATCCAGTGCGGCCGTGTACACGAATTCGACGGCGAGACTGGCGAGGGGCCGGAATATGAACCGGATTTGGGATTCGGTGCTGACTGCGAGGTCGATGATCTCAAGATGATCGCCGGGGCAAACAACATCTGCAACGAGTATGGGCTCGATGCCATCTCGGCACCGACCACGATCGCCTGTCTGATGGAGATGGCGGAGAAAGGGTATGTCAAACACCCGATCCGGTTCGGAGATGCGAAAGGGATGCTGAAACTCGTGGAGCAGATCGGGAAACGTGAGGATATCGGCGATGAACTTGCCGAGGGATCCTTCCGGTTTGTGACGAAATACGGTCATCCGGAACTGTCGATGAGCTCCAAGAAGCAGGAACTGCCGGCCTACGATCCCCGTGGTATCCAGGGATATGGACTTGCAGCAGCCACCTCGGTTCGCGGTGCGGATCATGTCTATGCATACATGATCTCTCCGGAGATCCTCGGGGCACCTGAGAAGCTCGATCCGTATCTGATCAAGGGAAAACCCCAGTGGGTCAAGACCTTCCAGGATCTGACTGCTGCGATCGATGCATCGGATATGTGCCTCTTCACCTCCTTTGCGCTGGATGCAGAGGATTACGCGGATCTTCTTACCGCAACCACGGGAGTGAAGATCGACGCTGAGGAACTCCTGAAAGTTGGCGAGCGGATATGGAATCTCCAGAAGCTCTATAATATCAAACGCGGATTCGGCCGGAAAGACGACACTTTACCGACCCGTCTCCTGACCGAGCCTCTGAAAGAAGGTGCTCCTACGGGTCAGGTATCCCAGGTGCCTGAAATGCTCGATGAGTATTATGCTGTCAGAGGCTGGGATGCGGAAGGGACTCCGACAAAGGAAAAACTCCAGGAACTGGGGCTTGTATAGAGCAGCAGTTAACGTTGGAGGATCCTGATATGTCAGCAGAGTCTTCGGATGCTCGTTATCAGAGACAGATCCCTCTTTTTGGTAACGAGGGACAGAAGAAACTTAAGGACGCCCGTGTCCTTCTTGCCGGGGCAGGAGGTCTTGGTTCAGCGATTGCGATGTACCTTGCTGCCGCGGGGGTAGGCTATATCCGGATCGTCGATGAGGATGTCGTCGAGAGTTCCAACCTCAACCGGCAGATCCTGTATCATGAGCAGGATATCGGTGCCTGCAAGGTCGAAGCAGCGGAGAAAACGATCCATGCACTCAATCGCGATGTCAAAGTGGATGCGGTCTGCCGGCATATCGATGAGAAATCTGCGGGGGATCTCGTCCATGGGATGGATCTGATCCTTGACGGCATGGATAATTTTGCTACCCGCTATATCCTGAATCGAGCGGGTCTCGATGAAAAAATCCCGTTCATTCACGGTGCCGTGAACGGATTCTACGGGCAGGTAACTACGCTCATCCCCGGTGTTACCCCCTGTCTCCGCTGCATCGTTCCAACAACACCGACCTGGGACAAGAAAGTAATCATCGGGGTGACCTGCGGAGCGATCGGCTCTTTCGAGGCAACTGAATCAGTCAAGTATCTCATCGGGACCGGAGAACTTCTGACAAACCGGCTTCTGCTCTGGGATGGGCTGCGGGGAGAATGCGAATCGATTCAAATCGTGAACGCTCCCGACTGCACCGACTGCGGTTTTTCAGAGGGTGAACCGGATGTTCGGAGGTCTTCCGTATGAAGATCACGGTGAAGGCGTTTGCCACGTTTCGCGAGGTCATGGATATGCAGATCGAACTTGAGTTTCCGGAAGGCACGACCGTTCGCACTCTTCTCGCTGAGCTCACCGGACGATACAAAGGATTGAGTGAGGTGATGTTTTCCGCTCCGGATACTCTCCGGGACTTTGTCAACATCCTGAAAAATGGGAGAAACATCCATTATATTGCGGGTCTCGATACCCCTCTTGAAGAAGGGGATATGATCACCCTGTTCCCGCCGGCTGCTGGGGGATAAGGGCACCTCCTCACCGGAAGCACGTGAAACCGGAAATAAAAATAGATCAGGATATTTTGCGGGCATATCCGTCCTTCTTTATTCATCCACGATACACAAGTATTTATCCACGGAGTGTTTATAAGGTAACGCAGTTATCTGTGGGAAATATCAATAAGACTCTTTTGTCTCATTGTTTTTTTTCGTGAGCATTTATGCTCCAAGGAAATCCTATCATGGAAAGAAGAAATAATTTTGGCGCACCACGCCAGTTTAATGACGGCCCACGCGAAATGACCAAAACAGTCTGCTCAGACTGTGGAAAAGAATGTGAGGTACCGTTCAAGCCAACAGAAGGTAGACCAGTCTACTGTCAGGAATGCCTTCCAAAACACCGGACCCCACGGAACCGGTTCTAATACTGTTCGGACATAACTATCCAAACACATCATTTTTCTAACATTTATCCAGTATCTTTTACCGCTCTTTTTCCCGTAGTATACATACTTTTTACGGCGAGATCGAAAGGATGCCGTTTGCTGCCTGGAAAAACTCTCCGCGATCTTCGTGCTGAATGTTCCATCGTTTCTCCAAACATAGTCTCTCTATCAGTCATATTCATCAAGCAAAAAATCCAACACTAATAATAATGGAGATTCAGTTATACGGAAAATCGGTACTTTGCAAAGTTGCCGAGCCCGTCGATACAATAACCCCTGAACTTTTAGCCGCTCTTGATGAGATGGTCCCGATGCTCAAAGAACACCGCGGAGTCGGTCTTGCTGCCCCGCAGGTCGGGATCGGCAAACGGTTCTTTGTGATGAATCCCGGAGACAAAGTCCGCAGAGTCATCAACCCGGAGATTCTGAAATCCGGCAATGCCTTTGTTGAGATGGAAGAAGGCTGTCTTTCTGTTCCCGGCATCCATAAAAAAGTCCGTCGCCCTCGGAGGGTCACGGTCAGATATACCAATGAAGCGGGCGAACTTATCGAAGAGGAGCTGAAGGATTATCCGGCACGGGTTTTCCTGCATGAATACGATCATCTTGACGGGATACTTTTTGTCGATAGAATCTCGCCGATCGCAAAAAAAATGATAGCGAAACAGCTTGAGGATCTGAGTAAAAAGGAGGCGTAAGATGCGTCTTCTTTTCATGGGGACACCTGAGTATGCCCTTTCTTCTCTTCATGCGGTTTTTGCAAAACACGAGATCGTCGGTATTCTGACCCGTGCCGATAAACCGAACCGGCGGGGAAACAAGATCGAGTTCTCTCCGGTGAAGGTGTTTGGACTTGAACACGGGATCCCGGTTTTTCAGCCGGAAAATATGACGGATCCGGCTCTTTTCGAGCAGTTGCGGGCTCTTTCTCCGGACATCTCTGTTGTGGTGGCATTTGGTATGATGATACCCGATTCGATCCTTGATCTCCCCAAACACAACACGATAAATCTGCACGGCTCACTTCTGCCGAAGTATCGGGGAGCAGCTCCGATGCAGTATTCAGTGTTGAACGGGGACAGCGAGACAGGGGTCTCGATCATGTACGTGAAGGCTCGTCTCGATGCCGGCGATGTGATCCTCTCTAAGTCGATCACTCTGGATGAAAATGCCTCCTATGGAGAAGTCCACGATTCTTTGGCAGATCTTGGTGCCGAAGCACTGATCGAGGCTCTTGAACTGGTCGAGTCAGGTCGGGTCACCAGAACTCCGCAGGATGATTCGAAGGTGACGTTTGCCCCTTCTATCTCCAAAGAAGAGTGTGTGATCGACTGGTCTCAGCCAGCCGGAACAATCCATAACAGGATCAGGGGACTTTCCCCTATCCCCGGAGCAAACACCCGTCTTCCTGATGGAAAATTCATGAAGATCTACAAAAGCGAGAAGGTTTTCGGGGATTATACCGGAGAGCCGGGGAAGGTCGTCGATGTGATCAAAAAGAAGGGACCTGTCGTGATGACAGGGGACGGCGCTATCTGTATTCTTTCATCAAAACCCGAGGGAAAACGCGAGATGCCGGGTTTCGAGATCGTCAACGGCCATTATCTCAAAGTTGGCGACTCACTCTGAATATTCATTATCACACTTTTTTGCTGCGGGACAATTGATCACTGTAGCCATTAAAAAAAAATTAGTCGGTCGCCATTGCTTCGACCGGGTTGAGATTGGCTGCTTTCCATGCCGGATAGAGACCGGATATCAGACAGACGATCAGCCCGATAAAAATGCCGATCGGCACATAGATGAGAACAGACGATCTAAACATCGCATCATCACCAGCAGTAACACAAGAGTTGTGATCAATGCAAGCATCGTCCCGATAATGGCGCCGAACAGGCCGATGAGTCCTGCTTCATACAGGAACATCTGCAGGATATGGCTCCGGTAGGTTCCGATACGCCGGAGAATGCCTACCTCTCTCGTCCGCTCCTTAACACTCATCAGCATCACGTTTACGATGGCCACTGATGCGACCAGAAGGGAAATCCCGCTGATGAGGGTCGTGAAGATGCCTACCATGGACAGCATCTCGCCGAAGACCGACATCATCTCATATGAGTTCAGGATATAGACCGTATCATCGGAGTCTTTATCCTCCTTGCCGTTCATCTTCTTCTCGATCGCTGCGTCGATAGCGTTCAGTTCCGTTGGATCATCTGCCTTGACGATCACTGTGTCATACAGACCGTAATTTTCTCCGACAATTCCGGTGTACCACTCGATAGATCCGACAACTGCGTTGTCTGTGGAGAAACCCATCGACGTCGAGCCGCTGTCTTCCATGATACCAACTACTTTGCAGGTTACCTCCTGTCCGGTTGTATCAAGCATAATCAGCCGGCTCCCGATCCTGAGATCGTTGTCCTCGGCAAATGTTTCGCCAACTATAACGTTGGTTGATCCCCGCGGAAGAGTGCCCTGGATCAGCGTGGCAAGTTTCGTGATGTCGCCAGAGTCCAGTCCATATATCGAGGCCATCGTGGTGGTATCTTTTCCGATATATATGTACTTACTTGAAGAGTACATCGGGATGATATCATACTCTTTGGTCACGGATTTTACTGCAGATTCGATATCCCGGAGATCTTTGGTGGAAAAACCCGTTGTCGTCGTACCGTCAATGATTATTTCACCTACCGGTGAGATCGTCAGCGTATCTGCCGTTTCGGAAATCATTGAGTTCATCTCCTCGGTAAATCCTGCGCTGATCATTCCCATTCCACAGATGGCAAAAACGCCAATCACGATACCGATCATCGAAAGGATGGTCCTGAATTTATTCAGTTTCAGGTTTCTGATCGCAAGCGAGAGGATCATCGGTGAGTAAATCTTCTGCCATAAAGTTGTGTTTTCCTTACTCATTGACGATCTCACCATCCCTGATGATCACTATACGTTCGGCGTATTCAGCTGTCTTTGGGTCATGGGTGACCATGACGACCGTTCGCCCTTGGGAGTGCAGATCTGTCAGGATATCCATGATCTGAATACTCATCTTTGAATCAAGATTTCCTGTCGGTTCATCGCACAACAAAAATGTTGGATCGTTTGCGAGCGCACGTGCGATCGAAACTCTCTGCTGCTGACCGCCGGAGAGTTCGTAGGGGGTGTGCTGCATCTGGTTATCGGTAAGTCCGACCATTCTGAGAAGATCTGCTGTGCGTGTCGTTGTGTCCTTGTGTCCGTGTTTTAAGATCAGTGGATACTCGACGTTTTCATATGCTGTCAAGAGACTGATCAGGTTATATTTCTGGAAAATGAATCCGATCGTCTCTCTTCTGTGCAGGGTCATCTCATCATCCGTCATCTCCAACGTAGACTTGCCGTTGATCTTAATATCGCCGGAGGTCGGCACGTCCAGGCACCCGATCATATTCATCAGTGTCGATTTGCCTGAACCTGACGGTCCCATGATGGCCACAAATTCTCCTTTCTGAATGGAGAAATTTATGTGGTTTAATGCATGGACGTCGCCTGCCGGCATGTGATAGATTTTCGAGACGTCATGCAGTTCGACCACAGGGATCGAGTTCATGGCTTACTTCCGTGCAAATATTTTTCCTTTCTTCCAGGCAACAAAACCGCCGGCAAGAATGACCAGTATTACGATGACGATCAGGACGGTGGCGACCGGGCTTGATGCACCGTTCGTCTGGGAATCTGTAACTGCAGAGGTGAGCGGAACTACCTGATTTTGTGTGTAGACGTTCCCGTTCACATCCTTATAGGTAAAGACCAGGGTCACTTCGTCGTCGACCGGGTTACTGAAGGTTACTTCGAACTCGGAAAGACCGTCCTCATCCATGGATCCTACAACATAGGATGGATAGAGTCCAGTTTGGGTCGCTCCTTCTGTTGAGACCACGAGTGCCTTTGCTGTTGTGAGTCCTGCATTGTTTACATCGCCGGTGATCGTATAGGAACTTCCCGAGTTCTTCACTTCGAGGTTGTTGACGATGATTTCAGCGCCGGTTTTGGAGACGCCTGACTCGAGAGGGATCGTGAGACTTTCGGTGTGCCATTCGGCTCCGTTCCGGTAGGTTACATCGAAGGTGACCTCCTTTGTCTCTGCCGTTGTGGAAACACTTAAGGTCCCGTTTGCTGCTTCGTTTGCAGCGATAGTTCCAAGGAAGAGCGAGGTCTGTTTGGAGGTGACCCCGGTTCCGGATACACTGATCTCGACTGCCTCAATCGCATTTGTGCGGAGGCTTCCGATCGTGAGAGCGACGGTCTGTGTGGTGTCCGGTTCGAACACATCGAGGCGGCTCGTGATCGAGATAGCAACACTTTGATCGTCAACGATGACGGCAAATGGATATTTCAGAGAATTCCCGTTATTTCCACCAAAATCCACACAAAGGACCGGGTAAAATGTGCCGGTCTCACCCGTTGAGGTGATCGGAAGAGATAATGTGAAGGTATCTCCTGCCTCGATTCCCCCGATTGGGTTCTGATATTGGGTTACCGTTGATTTGATTCCGTCAGAGTCTTTGATGAAGATCTGATCAACCGGTACGAATTCTGTACCGGTATTTTCAATCGTTAAAGTAACGATACCTGAGTCACCCGACATCAGAGATTCCGGATAGATGGAAAAATTCGTGATAACAAAGGTTGACTGGGTTTCAGCCGATACTGCTCCCGTGCCGGAGAGGATCACAGCGCAGATGATACATACTGCGAGAATTATACGTCGAAGATTATTTCTGTTCATGCAAGACCTTTAGATATTTTTTTCTTTATAAATTATAAGCGAGAGAGATAAATACTCTCTACATGTTTGAATCATCTGTCGTTGAGCATGGATTTTTCAGAATAATCTCCGGAAAAATCAAGAAAATCCGGGACTTCGTGAAAATGTCTTTTGGATTTCATGCCGGAAAGCTAATATATAGATGTGAGACTAATGAACATCATGTCAGAATCCCTGGCGTGAAATTGTGTGGTGTTATGCATGACTGAAATGGAAAAAAAGACAACCCGGTATAGAGTTGGAATAATTGGCGGAACCGGCAATATCGGTGAGGGACTTGCCCGCCGGATCTGTATAAGCGGGAAATATGATGTCTCGCTTGGATCCCGTGACCCGGCAAAAGCTGCATCCGCTGCTGATGAAGTGGTATGCTGCCTATCTGACCGTAAATGTGAGATCGGAGATTCATGCATTGGCGGATCGAATGCAAGTGTGTGTGATTCCGACATCATCATCCTCTCTGTACCGTTCGACAAGATCGAGTCGACCATCGAAACTATCGGGAAATCCGTTTTTGAAAATAAGATCGTGATCTCGTTGATCAATCCGATGCTTCGCCTCCCGAAAGAGAAGTACTTCCTGCCCGACCGTCCGGATGAAGGTTCAGCAGCTCTCACGATTCAGAAGATGCTTCCGGCCTCAGCGAAACTCACCACAGCATTCAACATTGTTGCCTCCGGTAAATGGATGGAGCTTGATGAAGAGCTTGATTACTCCGTCTGTGTCTGCGGGGATGATGAGAAAGCTAAACGGATCGTGATGGATCTTGTTTCGAGCGTATTTAAACTCGTACCTCTGGATGCAGGTCCGCTTGCATGTGCAGCGACCATTGAGAGTATCACACCGCTTGTTATTACCCTTTCCATGAGGAACGGGTTGAAGGACGTCGGTATTTATTTCAAGTAAAATGAAAAAATCAGCGGTTCAAAGAAACAATACTTCATGACAGATTTATACCCAAGAGACCGGAGATTTATCAAAACGGAGCGGGCTATCCGTTCCTCCTTCATTGACCTTGTCGCAGAAAAAGGCTTTGACGAGTTGTCAGTAAAGGACATCGTCGATGCCGCCGATATCGGCCGAGGGACTTTTTACCTGCATTATAAGGATAAATATGCCCTTCTGGAGACGTTCGAGATCCAGATCGGCAATGATCTCCGGGAAATCATTAGAGGGGAGGTGTTTCCGCTTACCGAGGGCCGGACGCTGAAAAAAACCGTTGTGGCCCTGTTCACGTATTTTGAAGAGAATATCCAGATAATACGGGCACTTTTCGGGGATAACGGATCGTGTTCGTTCCAGAGCAGGCTGAAAGACCGTCTCTGGCATGATGTTTTTGCGGAAAAACTAGTGACCGTGGCTTTGCAGGATAGTTTTTCCGTCCCGCTCGAGTATCTTCTGGCATACATCAACGCATCGCATTTCAATGTGTTTCTGACCTGGATCCAGAAAGAAGAGCGGGAATCTCCTGAGGAGATCGCTGGAATTATTCTGAAGATCAGTCTTCTCTCACCCTACCGGATTAGATGAAACACGGGCTCGAGTCCTGCTTTCTCAAAAGCACGGATGACCTCTGTCTCAGGGAAGTCTTTTCGGTAGAAAAGGTGTGAGTCGCATCTGCAGTCGGAACAGCCGAACTTTTCCACTCTGTCCCCGCCGATGTTTTTTGCGAGAACACACTCCAGCCTCTCTTCGGTTTTTGCACAGAAAACGCTCTCCAGGGTCACCCAACCTGCTGCCATGAGATAATCGATGTGCCATTTTGGTTTTCGGTCCTGTTCATGAAAAAATCTGATATGCCGGGTGACCCGGGAAAGTCCGCCCGAACCAAGAGCAGATCCCACATACAGATACCAGCCTTTGCTAAATTCCGTGGGTCCCTGTGCACCTATTTTTATTGTACACGGCTCTGCGCATGCAAGGATCAGACAGTAAACACCTTTATCCATATCTTACAACATCGTAATGTGATAAGAGGACATGGCGTTTTGCGTCTTTTACGACCGGCATCTCATGTCCACACCAAAGTGATTCCACCGGCAGTTCTGCAAGCTTGTTGATCGAGCTGATCAGTTCTGCGTGATTTCCCGTCGGCAGATCAACGCGTCCGAATGAACCGTTTGGAAAGATCGTGTCTCCTGCGATTAATGCCCCGTCCGATTCTCTAAAAAGGCAGATACTTCCGTGTGTGTGTCCCGGCGTGTGGTACACAGTGAACTCTCCCACCCTGTCTCCGTCTTTCAGGATCTCTGCCGGATACTTCGGCGGCTGTTCTCCGAATTGATTCGAGAAGCTGAGTTTTGCATCCGTTAAAAACGGCAGATCATACTCGCCGATCATGACCTTTGCACTGCAGAGCTCTGCAAGCTTCATAAGATTTACCGTGTGATCATAATGTCCGTGTGTCAGAACGATCGTATCGATCTGATCTCTGTAAGGAAATACTGCATCCGCTGATACTGCAGCATCAAAAAGGATATTTCCGGCAACATAGGAGTTTGCTCCCCAGCCGGTGCCCGAAAGCCAGATTATTGACTCACTCATACTCAGATATCTTCGCTACTCAGGTTTAACTTTCTTTGTATAACCTATAATGCGAAAGGAAACCAAATAGATACCTACATATGCACTCTATCATCCAGAGCTGCCTTCACGGAGATTTGTCCGGAGTTGTCGAGGCTGCAAAATCCGAGGGAATGACGCCGGAAGCTCTTTCCAGAAATATCATCGCAGGCAGGGCCATTCTTCTGAAAAATGAGGCACGTGAATATAAACCCTGTGGGATTGGCGAGGGGACGACCGTCAAGATCAATGTGAATATCGGAACATCCGGCGTCACCTGCGATCCGGCAAAGGAGATGGTGAAAGCACAGGCTGCGATCGACAACGGGGCAGATGCGATCATGGATCTTTCCACAGGCGGGGATCTTCCTGCAATGAGAAAAGAGATTCTCAAACTCGGTATTCCCGTTGGGACTGTCCCGATCTATGAAGCGGTCCGCCGTGCAGGAAATGTAGTCGACTTGACAGCTGATATTATGTTTTCCGTGATCCGTGATCAGGCAAAACAGGGCGTTGATTTCATGACGCTTCACTGCGGTGTCAATCTGGAGGTCTTGGATGCTCTGACTCTCGACCCCCGGGTAATGGGTGTCGTTTCACGAGGGGGGTCGTTCCATACAGCAATGATGCTTTCGAGCGGCGAGGAGAATCCGCTCTATAAAGAATATGACTATCTTCTTGAGATCCTTGATGAATACGAAATTTCTCTTTCGCTTGGCGATGGTATGCGTCCCGGGGCATATGTCGACTCAACGAAACTTGCCAAGTCCCAGGAATATCTGACACTTGGAAAACTTGCCAGACGTGCCCGGGACAAAGGTGTCCAGCGAATGATCGAAGGTCCGGGGCACATGGACTATAACGAGATCTCCTACAATGTCAAAATGATCAAGGAGATAACGGACTTCGCGCCGCTGTATCTTTTAGGTCCGCTGGTCACGGATATCGCTCCGGGGTATGACCATATCACAGGAGCGATCGGCGGAGCTGCTGCAGCGTGTGCCGGAGCGGATTTCCTGTGCATGGTTTCCCCATCTGAGCATCTCGCTCTCCCCAATGTCAATGATATCATCGAGGGTACCCGGGTCTGTAAAGTCGCAGCTCATGTCGGCGATCTTTCCCGCCGGAGGGATGCTGAACTTCCCCGCCAGGCAAAGATGGCCGAGGCACGCAAAAATCTCGACTGGCAGGCACAGTATGACCTCTCGCTGTTTGGCGAACATGCAAAACAGATTCATGACCGGGACGGGGAGTGCGAAACCTGTTCGATGTGCGGGGATCTGTGTGCGATAAAAATCGTCGAAAAAGCTCTGCAAAAAAAGATCTAAATTACTTCTCCGGATGAGACGATACTGGAGATACTTCCGCAGTCTTCACGGAGCGGGGTGTTTCTCCACCTGAGAATCTTCTCAGTTCCGTCTTTACAACGGACAGCTCCTTCATACACATGATCGTCATCATGGATATTTCCGGCAACGATCTTCTGGAAAGATTCAAACCTCTTTTGCGAGCAGTGCTCCGGAATCACGGTCGTGAACCAGTTTCTTCCCATCAGATCCGCTTCGGTGTAGCCGAGAATCTTCGTGCCGTACCGGTTCAGCATCTCTACATTTCCTTCCCGGTTCACAACGACAAGCAGGACGCCTGCCACATCAAGATAACTTCTTGTCCGGTCGCGTTCCCGCCGGAGTTCTTCCTGAACAAGACACCGAGATGCAACCGTACTGATCTGGAATGCTGTCGATAAAAGCAGGGTTCTGCGCACGGTGTCCAGTGGGAGTGCCGTTTTTGATCCGAGGATCACACAGGCAACTGCCCGGCTCTCGAAGATGACCGGCATTAATATCAGCGATTTTGCCTGATTCATCGGGGAAATAGTGTTTTCCGGCAGAAGCTTCATCCGGTGTTTGTCAAAGATCACCGGCTCGCCTTTTCGAATGATCCGGTGAATGATCGAATCGGTATGGATCGCCGGGATGAACCTGCCGTTCTTTGCCCGGAACAGCGTGTAATCATCAAAGATACTCCGCTGATATACTGCAATTGATTCGAATCCGGAAATTTTCGGGAGCATATCAAGGAGAGGATCCCACATCTCCTGTGTTGTGGATACACCTTCAAGAATGAAAGCAAGCTCTCGACTCATCATCTGCCGCTGCCTGTCTGCATCCTCTTCGGTGATGTCGTTGACGATCGTCAGCAGATACTGACGATTGACCGAGAGTTTCATCGGGATGACCCGGGCAGAGATGTATCTGTTTTCTCCGTTCACTACGATCCGATCTTCGGGAACGCGGACCTCTTTCCCGGTCGAAGCCACCGTATCGTGTGCTTCAGTCAGCCGGACCGACCCTATTTTTGCCAGGATCTCTTTTGAGGTCATCAGGGAGAGTTCAGCTCTGGACTTCTGCAGAAATTTTTCAGCAGATTTGTTGACATAATAGTATTCCCGGGATTCCATGCCGATCACGGTGATGATCGCAGGAATGTTGTTCATCACGGAGTCCAGAAAACGTTTCCACCGTTTTGCTCCAAGTTCAGCATCTCTCCGGTCGGTAACATCGCGAAGGGCGCCGTTATATCCAAGGAAGATGGATTCCTCTTCTTCAAGAAGGACAGGGGATCCGGAAAATTCGCAGTAGATCTTTCTCCCGTCTTTGCAGATGAAGGGAAATTCGGGCAGCGTGAATCCGTTTTCCCGGGAAACTGCCGAGGTGAGCTCCCACTCGAACCGGGATGCAGCCCCTGCCGGCATGAACTTAGATAGTTTCCGGCCGATGAGATCCTCCGGAAGGTATCCGGTCACTTCTGTAAGCTGGGGGCTGATGTACTGGATGCCGAACGTTTCATCTATGGACCAGATAACATCATGGATCGTTTCAACGAGACGCCGAAACATCGCTTCGCTTTGTTCGAGCGCGACCTCTGAGTTTACGTTTTCCGTGATGTCATCCCAGACGACCGTAACCCCCGGTCTGCCGTCGGAAAGGACCATGGGATAGATCCGCTGGTCCAGGAAACAATATGTCCCGTTTTTCAAAAGGCGCAGTTCGCTTCTGACCATCTCGCCCCTGAGGGCTGCCCTGATCTGATCGGTCAGCACGTCGTTGCAGAACGTCTTACAGGCACTATCATATACATATTTGCCGACGATATCTTCGGTGTCTGCAGAGAGGAATGATAATAACGATTCATTTGCCTGAATGGCCGTCAGATCTGCGTCGATCAGGAGGACCATCTCGGATGAGAGATTGAGCATTGCTGATACGGGGACCCGTTTTGATAAGAAAAACACCTTGGCTTTCCCAAACGTGCGCATCTCGACCCGTCCGGACACCAGCAGGTTATCCATGTATCGTGCTATGGTGTTTCGGTTCAGGTGCGTGGCGTCGGCAATTTCTGTGACTGACATCCCGCGGGGATTCTCTCGTAAAAGTGTGAGAATTTCGGAGAAATCGCCTGTCTGTTCAACCATTATTCTTTATTTGACTCCTGAAATTATAATGCTTTGCACTACGCAAGGCATCAATGCACAACATCAATGCTGTGCGTTGGGGGATATATTTAAATACAAAAATGACAAATAGTATTGTGGCAGCTTGTGAGAAGAGAACAAGCGGCAAACAGACCCGTGAACAAAATCAGTTCTGTAAAATGGGAAACAAGGACACACCACACCACTACTGTTTTCGGGTCTGTTCAATAAAAAAAATACTCATGTTAATGACACGTATCACTCTCCAAAAACCTCTCCAAAATTTTTAATGTGTTTTTCCCTTCTTTGCCGAAAGAGGAAAAACATTCAAACAGCTGAACTGTTTTCAATGTTTTTTTCGTATGCCTGCTTTAGCTCGTTCTGCACAAAGAGTCTTCAATTTCAAAAAAGTGTTAGGATGCTCCTTCCGCTCTCAGGGGCAGGAGTAGGAGTCTACCATTTCTATACAGCGGTTGTCCTCCTCTTCTCCCGGGATCGCCACCGGATATCTTCCGGTAAGACAGCCCAGACAGAGATCTTCCCTTGGAATGCCGATCGCCTCGATAAGTCCATCGAGGGAGATGTAAGCAAGACTGGTTGCCTGGATCTCCTTCTCCACCTCTGAAACGGATTTCGTTGACGCGATCAGTTCATCCCGTGTGGGGAAGTCTGTTCCGAGATAACAGGGTGCGATGATCGGCGGGGATGCGATCCTGAGATGGATCTCCCTTGCACCGAACTCACGCACAAGCGACAGGATCTTCTTCGAGGTCGTTCCTCTCACGATACTGTCATCAACGAGAACCACGGATTTGTCTTTGATATGTCCGCGGACCGGATTCAGTTTCATCCGGACGGCGATCTCGCGTCTCTCCTGCGTTGGCATGATGAATGTTCGTCCTGTGTACCTGTTTTTGATCAGGGCTTCACGGAACGGGATACCTGATTCGCTGGAAAATCCGGTTGCCGCTGCCGTGCCTGAATCCGGGACCGGGGAAATAAGGTCAGCTTTTGCCGGGGCCTCTTTTGCGAGCAGTGCTCCGGTCTTTCTGCGCACGTCATAGACCGATATGCCGTCGATTACTGCATCTGCCCGTGCGAAGTAGACGTACTCGAACATACAATGAGCACAGGATCTTGCCTTCATCATCTTTCGGGAAAATACTTCTCCATCCTGAAGTTTGACGCTTTCTCCCGGGGCAATATCCCGCACGAACTCTGCACCGATCGCATCCAGCGCCACACTCTCGGAAACAAGGATATGACCGCCGGTCTCTGTCTTTCCGAGACAAAGCGGTTTGATCCCGAGCGGGTCGCGGAATGCATACAATGTTCCGTCCAGCATGAAGATCACGACATATGATCCGCTGATCATCCGCATGCAGTAACTGATCGCTTCGTCGGGGGTGTGGTCATGAATGATCTCATTTGCGAGGATCGCAGCGATGACCTCGGTATCCGATGTCGTGGAAAAAATGTGCCCGTTTCCTTCGTACTCGTATCTGAGTTCATCTGTATTTATCAGATTCCCGTTGTGCACGAGCGACAGTGAATGTTCCCGAAACATAAAATGGAACGGCTGGATGTTTTCCGGCTTCGACCCGCCGGTCGTTGGATATCTCACGTGACCAATACCGGTCTTTCCAACCAGATTTCCGAGAACAGGTCCGCTAAACACCTCGGACACGAGTCCGTATCCTTTGTATTTGTGTACGGTTTCACCATCATACATGAAGATACCAGCACTCTCCTGACCCCGGTGCTGGAGCGCATATAATGCCAAGTACAATGACCCTGATACTTCTGTCGTATCGGTAATTCCTGCGATGCCGCACATGTTGTATAAATATTGGTTGTATTCAGATATAGGTTTAACAGACGAAGACCGCAGTTGCGACAACGGTCGTCCAGTTGCCGCTCTGATCCGTTTCTGCAGAAATACTGATATTACTGGTTTTCAGGATATTTCCGCCCTGTTTCTGCATAATGGTATCCAGCATCGTTCTTGCAAGCTCCTCGGCATATGCTCCGCACTCTTTTTTGGACATTCCGATGCAGTGATGCTCCGAGAGATATCCGTGCTGCTTATCATGAATTTGTGGAACTGCAAGTCCGATGGCTGCGGATATTGTATGATTCGGCTCGTTTGATGCGTTTTTGGCCATCACACAGTAAACGATCTCTCCCGGCCTGAGGGCGGTAAGCCCCTCATCGCGCGAGATGATTTCAGCATCCGGCGGCATGATGGACGATACATACACCAGATTGAACGGGGAGATTCCTGCGTTTCTGAGGGCCATCTCGAACGAAACGAGCTGATCTTTGTGAACGCCCCGGCCTCGGGTAAAAAATACTTTTGCGGGAACAACCATCGTAGTTAATTGGTCTCATTAACTAGCTCTTAAGAGTTGTGTTACAGGACCATGCTTTGAATTGAGTGGATTAAAATACGGTGATGTCCAATTAATTCTTACGTACAAAAAATCAGTTGGGGTACGAAGTATCCCGATTTGGTTTTTTTAACAAAGCACCTGTAAATAGAGGGATTAATTGATGGCGGACTCAGTAGTTAACAGTATTTTAGCGGCAAGATATTACCGCACCGGTGAGGCATCTTTCGAAGATGTCTGTAGACGAGTTGCAGATGCATTGAGTGAAACACCGGAAGAGACGAAGGAATACTTTGACGCCATGATGTCATTGTCCTTCCTTCCCAACTCTCCTACACTGATGAACGCAGGAACACCGCTTGGACAGCTTTCAGCCTGTTTCACTCTGCCGGTGAATGATTCCCTGCCGGAGATTTTTGATGCGATCCGCTGGGGAGCGATCATTCATCAGTCGGGAGGAGGAACAGGATACAACTTTTCCCACCTGCGCCCCGAGGGGTCACCGGTCCGTTCAACGGATGGTGTGGCATCTGGCCCGGTCTCCTTTATGCGGGTGTTCAATGCCGCGACAGATGTCATCAAACAGGGTGGCAGAAGACGCGGGGCAAATATGGGTATCCTGAATGTCTGGCATCCGGACATCATGAAGTTCATCAAAAGCAAAGCCAAGGAAGGCGACTTCAGTAACTTTAACATCTCCGTGATGGTCTCGGATGCATTCATGGATCATGTCGTCAAAGGTGAGATGGATAAGGTCTGGGTAACCAACACCGAAGCGGCCTATATCACGGTCGGAGAGATTTGGGACGGGATCGTCGACGGCGTCTGGAAGAATGGTGAACCGGGAATTCTTTTCTACGATACCATCAATCAGAAAAATCCCACCCCCAACCTTGGGGAAATCGACACCACCAATCCCTGCGGCGAACAGCCGCTCCTGCCTTTTGAATCCTGCGTTCTGGGCAGTATCAACCTGACAAAATTCATTCGTGCCGACGGTCTGAACTACGAAGCTCTCGATAATATGACCAGAATGGGTGTCAGGTTCCTTGATGCCGTCATCACGAAAAACGTCTTCCCGATCTCTGAGATCCGTGAGGCGACCAACCGCACACGAAAGGTCGGTCTTGGTCTGATGGGTGTTCACGATGCGATGCTCATGCTCAGGATCCCTTACGACTCTGAAGCCGGCAGAAACTTCTGCATCGAAGTGATGGAGAGGGTCAATAAGGTTGCCGTCGAAGAGTCCGTTATTCTTGGCAAAGAGAAGGGAACATTCCCTGCATATGAAGGAAGTGTCTGGGACAAGCAGGGTATCATCATGCGAAACGCTGCTCTTACCACGATCGCGCCGACCGGAACGATCTCACTTCTTGCAGGCTGCTCGTCCGGTATCGAACCAGTATTCTCGTTTGCCTACACCCGCCGGAACACGGTCGGCAAAACATTCGTGATGGTCCATCCGTACTTCGAATCGGAACTCAGGCGTGTCCTCACGTCGATGGGCCTCACGAGCGCCGAAGCGGAAGAAAAACGTGACGAGGTCATCAACCATGTGCATGAAATCGGGTCAGTCCAGGACGTAGAGTGGCTGTCCGACTCATTCAAAGCCGTCTTCAAGACCGCTCTGGACATAGGATGGAAGGATCATGTCTTAATGCAGGCGGCATTCCAGAAACATGTTCACGCCTCGATCTCGAAGACGATCAACATGCCAGTCTCCGCATCGAAAGAGGATGTCGAAAAGGCAGTCATTCTTGCATGGAAGGAAGGTATCAAAGGTATGACCCTGTACCGTACCGGGTCCCGGGAGGATGTTGTTCTCGCTCTTGAGAAGCAGGATACGGCGAAGTCCGCTGACACTCCGGAGAAGCTGGTTCCCGGCCTTGTCCCTCAATTACTTTTCACCCGCCCGCGGGAACTCGTTGGAAGAACCTTCCTTGCCCAGTCCGGCTGCTGCCGTCTGTATATTACGGTGAACACCATGGACGGAAAACCAATGGAAGTCTTCATCAGAACAGTTGGAGCAGGATGCGAGGCAAGCAGCAATGCACTTGGCCGAAGTATTAGCACAGGTTTACAGAACGGTGTGCCGTATGAGAAGTTCGTCAAACAGTTTGCGAAAGTGAACTGTGTCTCGGCGATCAAAAACAAAAACTCAGAAGGTCTGTCCTGTGCCGATGTTGTTGGAAAATGCATCGAGCTTGCGGCAACCCATCTGGCGATCACCACGCTGGACAACTGGTCTCTGACCCCGATCACTCCGGGAGAAAAGAAGAACCCGCCGTGTCCCGAGTGCGGTGAGCCTCTGGATTTCGGCGAAGGCTGTAATCAGGGGATCTGTAAACACTGCGGATGGAGCGGCTGCAGCTGACGATTTTGGCGTCAGTTCTTCTGCTTCATGATACAATCTCTTTTTTTTCAAGGTCGAATCGATCTGATTAAAATATGTCGGTAAAATAAATCGTGTGACACACGATGGTTTGAATGTTGGAATAGAGAAGTGTGAACTGGTTACAACCTGGTTCTCTTAAAAAGGCCGAGACACCGTTTCTTATACTCATCATCGGTAATGATCCCGTTCTCCCGCAGATACTTCAGCGCCTCGAGGGATTTATCGATCGCCTCATCGTCCAGCCCCTCCCGCGGCTCCAGCGTCATCAGGGAAACGGTCCTTGGCTCCGGAGGTCTGGGGATATCCGGTCTCTTCGAGACATACACCTCCGAGTCATCATCGGCCGGCAGACTCTTTGGATCATTGTTGAGATGTTTATACCGCCCTCCGCCGACCCGGGTCCCCCCTCCCGGGAGGATCATCGCATCCCCTTTCCCCTCGTCATGCCACTGATCGTCCATCTTCCCTGAATCGGTATCGAACACGATCACATCGTTTAGGGGTTCTTCGGTTTTCTCCTTACTTTCCACAGGGGGTTCGGTCGATTCGATCATCCGGGATACCCGGGCGGCCTTTGCCTCCTCCTGCTCTTTTTCCGAAATCGTGTTCTTCCCTTCGAACACGTCCTCTCCCGTCTTCTCCCGCTCCGGGAAATGGGAAAACAGGCTCTCCGCCGGCTCACTGCCGGACCCCGTAGTCGGCGTTTCTTCAAACACATCGTCCTCTCCGGTGTCAGAAAGAACTGCCGGTCCCGGTTCTGTCTCTCTCAGAATATACTCCTCGGTCAGCAGATTCCGTTTTACGGCGATCCCCCAATTCCCGCCGGCTCTCATATTCATCATCTCGCGAAGTGAAAGAAGCGCAGCCCTCACTTCCTCCACCGAATTTTTCACAATGTGGAAAATATATTTGTCCTTATTCACGGTTTTTATTGTCAGCGTCGGGGCAACTGCCGTCGGAAACCTGACTGACGCCTCCAGCAGATCGATATAATTCATCTCATATATCCGGTACACCGTCTCCCGTTCAGGGTATCCCCAGATCATGCGAAGACGCGTTAGAAGAATCGGGATCAGAAATTTATCCTTACTCCGTGCGTATATCACATTCAGGACCTCTTCGGTCCGGGGAATGTCATCCTGGATCTCGATAGGGAGGTCATATTGATATAATACTTCGTGACGCACGGAAAAATTCCTCGAATACTACTATATGATTAGTGTCTGAAAATAGTTAAAGTTCGTGAATGATGAAAAAAATGATGGGGGAGTATTCTCCCGGGGTATATCTGCCTTTACATCATTCCTGGGGGCATTCCGCCCATCGCGCCCATCTCTTCGGGGGATGGTCCGGCTGATTTTGCGGATGCGATGACATCATCGATTCTGAGAATCATGACTGCCGCTTCTGCTGCTGAGGAAATTGCCTGGGTCTTCACACGGAGCGGCTCAACAACGCCTGCTTCCCACATGTCGACTGCCTTTCCTTCATAGACATCAAGACCATAGGTCTTCTTGCCTTTCTCGTGTGCTGCACGGAGCTCTACGAGTTTGTCGATTGGGTCGAGACCTGCGTTCTCTGCAAGGGTTCTCGGGATGATTTCCAGTGCGGCTGCGAATGCTTCGATTGCGAGCTGGATACGTCCACCCTGGGTTGCTGCGTATTCGCGGAGTCTGAGGGAGAGCTCAACTTCCGGTGCGCCTCCTCCGGCGACAACTTTCTTGTCTTCAACGACACAGGCAACGACACGGAGTGCATCTTCGAGAGCGCGGCCGAGCTCGTCAACAACGTGGTCAGTTCCGCCTTTGATGATGATCGAGACTGCTTTGGGGTTCTTGCACTTCTCAACGAAGATCATCTCTTCGCCGCCGACTTTACGCTCTTCGACGATACCTGCAATACCGAGTTCATCACCGGAGATTGCGTCGATCGAGGAGATAAGTGCTGCGCCGGTTGCACGTGCAAGTTTTTCCATGTCGGATTTCTTTACACGGCGGGCTGCAAAGATACCTGCTTTGGAGAGGTAGTGCTGTGCAATGTCGTCGATACCTTTCTGACAGAACAGGACATTTGCGCCGGATGCTTTGATCTTCTCGACGATGCTTTTGATCATACGCTCTTCCTCATCGAGGAACATCTGGAGCTGATCAGGGGAGGTGATGGAGATCTCTGCGTCGACTTCGGTCTTCTTGTATTCGACTGCAGCGTTCAGAAGCAGGACCTTTGCGTTCTTGACGGTTTTCGGCATGCCCGGGTGGACACGTTCTTTGTCGATGATCATGCCTTCGATGATCTCGGACTCGTCGATTGAGCCGCCGACACGTTTCTCGACTTTGACGTTTTCAGTGTCAACAGTTCCATCTGCGTCTGCAACGAGTGTGATTGCACGGACGATAAGGTCACAGAGTTTATCCTTGGAGGATTCTGCATTCTTACCTGTCATTGCGGTTGCGGCGATCTTGGAAAGGATCGCGGTGTCTTTTGCCTTGACGTCGATTGCAATGGTCTTAAGAAGTTCCTGTGCTTTCTCTGCTGCCTGTCTGTATCCAAGAGTGATAACGGTCGGGTGGATGTCCATCTCGAGAAGCTCTTCAGCTTTCTTTAAGAGTTCACCTGCAATGATGACTGCGGTGGTGGTTCCATCTCCGACTTCGTCATCCTGGGTCTTTGCGATCTCGACCATCATTTTTGCTGCCGGGTGTTCGATGTCCATCTCTTTCAGGATGGTCACACCATCATTGGTGATAACGACATCTCCGATGGTATCAACGAGCATCTTGTCCATTCCTTTCGGACCAAGGGTGGATCTTACGGCTCCTGCCACAGCTTTTGCTGCTGCGATGTTCATGCTCTGTGCATCCCGTCCGCGAGTACGGTTTCCTCCTTCTTTGAGGATATAAATTGGCTGTCCGCCAAGTTGTGCTGACATAGTATAATCACCTATACCCTGTTTTGACAGAGTAATGTATGGAATATGTTGTTTAGTAGTTCTATATAAACATGATTATTTTTAGTGCATATCGGCGAGGTTTCCGCGGAATATTTTCCTGCCTCTATGCAGGATACCCGATACGCGCCAGAGAAAAAATGGGGTTGATCGTGTTCCTCTTATATCAGAGAACAGACTTGATACGGTTGAGTGCATCTTCCAGTCGTTCCATGGATGCAGCATAGGAGATCCGGATCCAGCCTGGAGCTCCGAAGGCAAATCCCGGGGTTGCCGCGACATGGGCTTTGTCCAGCCAAAGGTTTGCTGTTGCCCCGTCATCTCCTCCGCAGTTGATGAATGCGTAGAATGCTCCGTTTGCCGGTGCTGTTTTCAGTCCCATGCCAGCAAGTCTGCCGATGACATATTTTTTCCTCTGCTCGAACTCTTTACGCATGGATTCGACACAGGTCTGGTCCCCTGTAAGAGCGACGACCCCTCCCCACATGGAAAAAGTATTGACGTTTCCAACTGAGTGCTGCATGACCTTGTCCATGTACGAGATTACGTTCAATGGGGCTGAGATATATCCAAGTCTCCATCCGGTCATCGCGTAGGCTTTGGAAAATCCGTTGATGGTGATCGTGCGTTCATCCATATCGGGGAGGGAACCCATCGATACATGTTCCTGTCCATATACGAGTTTTTCGTAGATCTCGTCGGAGAGACAGTACAGGTCGTGATCGATGCAGGCATCCGCAAGGATCCTGAGTGATGACCGGCCAAGGATCGAACCGGTAGGGTTCGACGGCGTGTTGACGATGATCATCTTTGTCTTATCGGTGATCTTTTCGTACAGGGATTCATCGACCTGAAAATTATCATTGAGAGAATGGTGGACCGGTTTTCCCCCGGCGATGGTGACACAGGGATCATATGAGACCCAGGCCGGGTCGAGGATGATGACTTCATCGCCCGGATTCAGGCATGCCGTCATCGTGATCCGAATGGCATCTTTTGCACCGCTTGTACAGAGGATCCGGTTCTGGGTGGTCGGTATATGGTTTTCTGTATTGAGTTTTTCAGCGATCGCTTTGGTCAGAGCGGGGATTCCCCGGGAAGGTGCGTAGTGAGTTTCGCCCCGGTGTAAGGCGTCTATTGCGGCCTGGGTGATGTGTGCGGGAGTAGAGAAGTCAGGCTCGCCGACCGCGAGGCTGATGACATCTATGCCGTTTGCGATCATCTCTTTTGAACGATTGTTCATCGCCATCGTTGCGGACGGAGGAACCGCGGCAATATTTTCTGAAAGAAGCAACATACCCTCTATGTCTGTTGTGCAAGATATTTAAGGAAAGACGTTGGCCTGAAAAAAAGAGATTAGGATAAGATATCGATGGCTGCGGAAAGTCCATCGCCTTCGAGTTTATAGCCGGCTTTTTTGAAGCACATCTGGACGGCGGCCACGGTCGCGATGATCTCGGGCGTATCGATGATACCCATATTGCCGATCCTGAAGATCTTTCCTTTGAATCTGTCCTGACCGCCGGCGAACTCGATTCCCATCTTTTTGCATGCTCCGCGGATCTTTGCATCTTCGACGCCTTCGGGGTAGAAGAATCCGGTTACGGTGTTCGATGCTTTGTGCAGAGCGTCGACCTGGGGGACGAGTGAAAGCCCCCATGCCTCGCCGGCAGCGCGGACTGCGCCGGACATTCTGTGGTGACGGGCGATCCTGTTCTCGAGTCCTTCCTCGTCGATGAGTCTGCATGCTTCACGCATTGCAAGGAACAGTGGGACTGCGGGGGTTGCCGGGGTTTCCATCGGGTTGCCGTCGGCTGATTTCTTTGCCTTCTTTAAGTCGAGATAGAACGGTCTGTTCTCGGAAAGTCTGTCCCAGGCTCTTTGTGAAACGGAAACAGCGGCAAGTCCTGCAGGGGCTGCAAGACATTTCTGGCTTCCGACGATTGCTACATCAGCACCCCATGCATCAGCCTTTACGGTGTCTCCGGCGATCGAGGTGATCGCATCAAGGATGAACAGTGCATCGTATTTTCGTGCGAGTTTGCCAACCTCTTCTGCCGGGTTGAGGATCGCGGCGGACGTTTCGTTATGGACGAGGGTAACGACTTCGGCGCCGTTTTCGAGTTCCTGTTTGAGGGCCTCGAGATCCAGCGCGTGTCCCCATTCAGATTCGATCATCGTGGTCTCGCCGTAGATCTTGGAGATAAGGCCGAGGCGTTCTCCAAACTTTCCGTTCACGAGGGACACGATCTTTTTGTCTTTGGCAAATGAGCCGATCGCGGCTTCCTGACCCGCAGTTCCGGAACCGGAGAGAACGAGCATGTCGTTTTTCGTTCCGAAGATGGGTTTTAAGGATTTGACAATATCTGCGTAGCAATCACCGAATTCTTTACTTCTGTGGTTGATCGCCTGTTTCGTCATTGCATTCCGGACCGTTTCTGGCATTGGAACGGGACCCGGCATCATGAGCAGAGTTTCATTATACATGGGAAAGTCTGTTACATATATGAGAATAGACATACATATACTAATTCCATAGAGGTTTTATCAGATGCCAGAAGTCGCAGTAATAGCCGGTTCCGTTTCGGACCAGTCGATCGTTGATAAGGCAACGACCGTTCTTCAATCATACAATATTTCCTTCGATGTCCAGATCATCTCTGCTCACCGTGATGCCGAAAAACTGGATGCATACGTGAAATCTTCGGATGCATTGGTGTTCATCTGTATCGCGGGAATGTCGGCAGCTCTTCCGGGTTTCGTCGCGGCGAGGACAAAAAAGCCTGTGATTGGCGTGCCGGTCTCAGGCAAGATCGCCGGCGGGCTGGATGCTCTTCTTTCGATCGCACAGATGCCGAAGGGCGTTCCGGTTGCCTGCATGGCGGTTGACGGTGGAGAAAACGCCGGACATTTCGCAGCCAGGATCCTTGGCAAAAACTAATTTTTTTGGCGATCCTGTCACTTCCAATTTAGAAGTGACAGGAAATCAAAGCTCAGATTTACGTTATTTTTTGATTTTATTCTGTTCTGTCACTTCTGTCGATTATTTTCGATCTACACTATATACACATAAAATACTCAAGAGGGCTGGGGATCCAAAAATAATCGACAGAAGTGACAGAGAGCTTTTTTTTTTGAAATAACTCCTGAATCAGGCTTTAAATTATGATGTATGTATTTTCAGATTGACACTGCAATCGTCTAAAAAAAGATACTGCCGGATGGCAGCATGTTTTTACGTTTTCACGCTTCGATCATGTACATGTCTTGAAGTTCGTCCCATTTCTCGGAAGCCATTAGTTTGGTGAGTCCGTCGTTCATCAGTGCCTGAAGTTCGGTGTCATCATTTCTCATTGCAACAGCACACTCCTCACCGGTCGGGATGATCCCGAGTATGGCATAGACGTCTTTTCCTTTGATGCAATCGTTGATGTTTACATCATCGAAGATGACGGTCTGCACGAGTCCGTTTTCCAGAGCGACCATCGACTGCGGGAAGGTTTCGTAGAGTTTGATCTTTCCGTCAGTTACCATCTGGTTGTATTTTGCCTGACCAAAGGAGGCATTACTCTGAAGGTACTGATCAGCCGAACAACTTCTCTGGACACCGATCGTGAGGTCTCCTGCCTTGAACTGGTCAAGCGTGACGGTAGATCCGTTCTTTACGGCGACACCCTGATCCACACTCCAGTAGGGAATTGAGAAAGTGACCTGGGCTTCACGTGCCGGCGTGATGGTCATTCCTGAGTAGATCATGTCGATCTTTCCTGCAAGAAGTGCCGGAATGATACCATCCCATGCGATCGCCTTGATATCGATATTAAAGCCTTCCTGTTCTGCGATCCACTGGACCGACTCAACATCGAATCCGACGAAATTTCCGCTTTCATCAACGTATGAATACGGTGGGTAGTCACCGTCGATACCTACAACATACGTTTTTTTATCTGTATCATTACTGACACAGCCTGCCGTTAAAACAGCAGCCACCACAATAAGGGCTATGATTACCCCAAAAAACACTTTTCTCTCCATCTGTTAATCATTTCCATTTCTCCTATAAATCACTTACTTCCTATCCAAAACGGCAGTATGATCTTTATAAAAGAGTGTGTGAAATAATACTCAAATTATATTATTTTTTGAAATAGAGATAACAATGGCAGTGACCAAAAGCTTCAATGTCTGCCGCGGAGTCCCTGCATGGACAGAGATATATTTTATCAGCCTCGGCGTCCCCGGTTGGGATACGGCATGGACAGAATCGTTTTCCGTACACCAGTTTGTTTCTGGTAAGTCCTTCGATCGTTGAATCAGTCACATCTTTGTTTTCGTTCAGGACCCAGCCCTTCTTTACCGCAATCTTCTCAATTGATGGGCGGATATTCTCGGCGACTTCCAGAATTTCCTCGCGTGTGGGAATGAGATTCATTATCAAATATTCCTTCTCAGAAGTTATCAGGTTTTGGTTTGTGGATAAGAGATATCCATTATTTTTCCAGGGATTTGAGGATCATGCGTTTCTGGATCGGTTTCAGGTGGTCGAGAAAGAATATCCCTTCAGGATGGTCTTTTTCATGGAGAAAAGCCCGGGCAGTTACCCCTTTGAGTTCGGTTTTGATGAGTTCACCGGATATGTTGAGATATCTGCAGGTGATCTGTCCCGGCCGACGGACCGGCCGCTGGATTCCCGGAATGCACGGACTTCCTTCCATCTCTTCAACGAGTGTTCCCTCTTTGAGAACTTCAGGGTTCGCTCCCCGGATGGTTACTCCTCCGGCGTTTACGATGAACAGGCGTTTTGAGACGCCTATCTGGGGGGCTGAAAGACCAACACATCTGTTGTGGATCATGGTATCCCACATATCCGTCAATGTATCAATCTCTGCTGTGCCGATTTTTTCAACCGTTTCTGCATGCAGAAAGAGCACAGGGTCCCCGTATTTCCGAATATCACAGATCAGATGATTCTCTTCTCGCTGAAATCGTTTTAGTGTTGTGATTACACATACATATGTATGGAGTTACAGTATGATTGTTCGGGGCATGCATCCGGTATTGTGAACGGGGTTTTGATCGAAGGATTTTGCCTGCCGATGCCCCCGTCGAATCTGATATTCATCACAACACCCGGAGGTTTTCTCGGATGCGGATTTTTTGATATGCGTACATTTGGCAAACTCGGGATACCTGCAGTCAGGATTACTGGTGTGTCAACGCTCGAAGAACTTCTCGCAGGAGCGATCACGGAGGTTACTGAGTCTGCAGTAAAATTGGGGATCAGAATAGGAATGATCGGGTATGATGCACTTCTGCGGATTTGTACCACAAAACCTCATCTCTAACCAAAGTTTTTTTTAGTAATCACTCCGTTGTATTATATATGAGAACACCTTTTCTTGCTTTGCTAGTATTATTGTCTGCCCTCTCCTTACTTTGTCTGCCAGCTTTGGCAATCGAGTTAGGTTTGGATACGGCAGCCATTTATGTAACGTCTTCTCCTTCAGGGGCTACCGCTACTGATTCTTCCACTGGGAACACCATTACTACGCCAGACACTTTTATCGTCTACACGACCGGCACTCCAACAGATCATTACATCACCGTGTCGAAAAACGGGTATTATGATTATCATTCTTGCAGTCGGTTCTATCTTCACAGTAGGTGATTATATCACGGTCAATGCTGTATTGATCCCGATCCAGACCAACGGTTACCTTTCCGTTTCCTCAAGTCCCTCGGGTGCAATAGTCTACATTGATGGAGTATACAAAGGAGTCAGTCCGCTCACGGTCATTCTTGCAGCCGGTTCTCACAGCATTTGAATGGTGATGGCTGGGTATAACTCATGGTCAGGCTCAACAACCGTGAATGCAGGTCAGACCAGTTCAGTTTCCGCTACACTGGAACTCATCCGTGACATATGGATATCTCTCTGTCTCCTCCAGCCCGTCGAATGCGGATGTTTACATCAATAGTGTTTACCAAGGGGATACCTCCTTCACGATTGGTTTGAATCCGGGGACCTATCAGGTCACGGTGAAGAAATCAGGTTACAACTCTTATTCGACTTCAGCGACCGTCAATGCCAGATCGAAAACTTCGGTCTCGGCAAATCTCCAGGAAAATGCGAATGCTTATGTTCAGATCGCTTCTTATCCATCCGACGCTGCCGTCTATATTGATGGGGATTATGTGGGAAACACCCAGTACTCCACAGCATCCAACCCGAACTATCTGGATGCGGGTCTATTCACGCCTGGAACGTCCCACACACTCCTCTTTACTCTTGACGGATTCAATTCCTACTCAACGTCATTCATATTGAGTTCAGGTGAGACCAGAACGATTTCAGCAACGCTGACACCGGTCACGCCGGTAATAACTACCGCAACTCTTCAAATCTCCTCTGATCCGTCAGGAGCTGATGTGTATGTGGACAATGTGTTCAGAGGCGTCACCCCGGTGAATTTAAACGACATCACAGCCGGCACTCACACCGTACTTCTCCAGAACGTTGGATATGATGACTGGTCTCAGTCCATCTCCTTCTCAGCCGACCAGACCGTTGAGAGAACCGTTGTGCTGTCCCAGACAGTTGTCCCAACGCCGACGGCCTCTTCACCCGTCCCAATCATTGGCATTCTCGCCGGGCTTGGTGCCTGCGGAATTTTGTTCGTTGCAAGACGCCGGTAATCATTCCGGTTCTTGTACAACCCTTTTTTAAGCCGTCTCTTTTTGCAAACGATTTGATGTACAATTCCACCGCCTTTCTTCGATGAAAGACTGCCAGGTGACTAAAGAGCTAGCGTAAACGAGAATAAAATACTAAAAAAAAGTTAGATGCAGTCCTTTAAGTGGAACTTAAAGGGACCGAGGTTTCCGCCGTAGTTTCCTGCGGTGATCTTGACGACCCCTGGGACTCTGCATGCTGCCTGAACACCGACTTTCATTGCCTCATTTATTGCTGCTTCGGAGACACCATCGATGACGATCTCATAGACTGCCTTGACTCCATCGGGGATCTCGGTCTCGGCAATCTTCTCGCGGATCGTGGGGCAGAACTTTTCGTTGGTGGATGCGCCCATGAACTTGTATTTCAGGGAACCGACTTTGGATCCTGATGAAACAACTCCTCCCGGGAACGGGGTGATGGTTCCAGGAATACAGCTGATTGCATCGACTGCTGCTTCTGCTGCAATAAGTGCAGACATCTGAGAGTCTCCCATGATCAGGAAGTTACCGCCGGCAACTCCTTTGATTGCGCCGACTTCTTCTTCAATAATAAAGTCTCCGCCCATGATTGGGATAGACCAGCAGTTGATGCCGCCGACGACGACCTTGGACTCATATCCGTCACCGAAGAAGTGGAGTTTGACAGGGATGATCTCTTCTAAACCTGCTTTTCCATTGAAAACTGCGGTTGTGGGTGCAGTTAAGATACACTCGGCAATACGTTCGAGAACCTGTTCTTTGAGTGCTTTCTTACCGCAGCAGAGCATGATTGCATATCCCGGGCGGTTGTCGGGGGTCTCTGATGCCGGGACGAATCGTTCGATCCCTGCTTCACATGGACACCCGATGGTCGAGGTTGCAAAACCGGTTGCTTCGGTTGCTGCTTTGTATGCCCACTCTTTCGTTACTGCAGTGATGATAACACGGGCGGCCCACACCGGGAAGCCTTCTGCATATGTGTCTTCAAGAATTACACCGTTGAATTCCATATTATATGAATTGGGCATGGTGGTAAATAGCGTTTGCGGGTTGATGCAGAAGGCGGCAAGATTAAAGGAGCAGGACGCCGGTTTTGGTGGCACGAAAAAAAAGTGTGAGAAGATCTCACCAGATTTATTCAGCTTTTCTGCGGGTATGTTTGAGCAGTTTCAACGGGTAGGGAAGAGCAGCACAGAGAATGATGGCAGCAATCATCAGCCATACTTGGGAGAAGAGTGCTGTCGGCATGCTGATCGCATCCGCCATGATGCCGATAACCATAATTGCCACGGCGGCAAGCCCCTGAGGGATGCCGATCATGATCCCGGATGCCAATCCGACGCTTCCAGGCATAAGTTCCTGTAATGTCGCAATCTCCACGGAGGCAGTTGCCATCATAAAAAATCCGGCGATCACGAGAGAGATGACCGATCCAACTCCTGATAGGAGAAATATTCCGAAATAGGCGGTCGTTGCTCCGATGTATGCAATGAACATAACCTCCCTTCGTCCGATCTTATCTGAAAGAGGACCGGCAATGAGGGTACCAAACATCCCTGCAAAGATCATACAACTGACGACTCCGGTCGCCAGCAGGTAATCGACCCCTGCATACTTCGTCAGATACATCGCGGCGAAGGCCAGAAATCCGTAGTAAACCCATGTCCTAAGTGAACTTATGCTGAGCACAAGAACGGCATTTTTCCATTTGGGTTTTACGCCCTCCATTTCCAAAGATTTTGGCGAAACGATTGCCGGTTTCTGCTGATGTTTTCTAAGCAAAAAGGCAACTACGATCGCCGGGATCACCAGCCAGATGAGTGCGGGGAATCCTCCCCATGTAAATAATGCTCCGGCAATGAGGGGAGCGGCTCCATAACCAAATGATCCTCCGACTGAGAATAGTGAAAGGAACGTTCCCCGGTTAGCTGATGTGGTGAACTGATGGATCTGTTGATAGGCATTTGGGTGAAACATGGAGTTTCCGGCTCCCGTAACCACTGCTATAATCAAAAGAACCCAGTAATTCTGGGTAAATCCATATATTGCGATGGCAAGACCCGTCATAAGGATACACCACGATATTCCCGGGACCCAGCGTCCCTTATCGATCATCCAGCCGGTTAAGGGCTGGAAAATAACCATTGTCAGAGTCACGAGGGTGAAGAGACATCCTGCCATCGCATAGGATGTGATACCCTGTTTAGTAAATATGGGGATCAATGCCGGCAGGATAGCCGGAATCACCGGGATGTAAAAGTCCGCTGCTCCGTGGCCTGCGGCAAGACCTGCTATGCGCTTTGTAAGTTCATTCATAATATTCTCTCTAAACGGATGATCTCAACCGGGATCTCCAGATTTTCTTTTGTGTGGAATGCGAATTGTTTTGGAATATTCAGCAGAGCTGCTGTTTTTGAGGTGATGACGGCTGTGTCTTTCGTGTATGCCTTGAGAAACGGGATACTGCCTTTGTTGAATATCCCGTAACAGACCGGAGCTGTTTGAAGAGCAAAGGCGATAAACGGTCTGTCGGCATGCTCCTTCTGCGCTCCAAACGGCGGGTTCATCAGTACCGTATCTGCTGTAAGGCGTTCTGCGGTTTCGTCGATACGCATTCTGATCCATTCGATTTCAACCCCGAACGTTTCGGCATTTTTTCGGGCTGTTTTCAGAGCCGCTTCATCAATATCAACGCCAATGACCGTTGCTCCGAGAAGTGCAGCGCCTATCGAAAGCATTCCTGTCCCGCAGCCAAGATCTACGACTTTCATACCGTAGATATCTCCGGCAAGTGCCGATTCGTGCAGAAGCCTCGCTGCAAGCTGGGCCGGGGTCATGTACTGTTCAAGATCCGCTACCGGAGAGTGAAATCCCTGTACCTTCTGCAGGCAGATCTCAAGTTTTCTGAGTTTCATGATAATATTTCATCTATGGTATAGTCGTCCCAGTTACGTTTTCCCAGAACGATCTCAAACTCAGAGGGCGAGAGAATCGGCATGGGAAACCTGCTCTGGTCATCCAGAGCAAGTCTCGGACATGCTGTATTCACATAGGCATCGAAGCCGAGATTTCTCAATTGCATCTCGGATATTTCCCGAATCAGAATGATAGTGGCGTCTTCGTGCAGAGAAGCAAGCCGTTCAGCCAGTTCACGGCGTGCCTGACCCGACTTGGAAGAGAGCAGGATCCCGAATGTCTTTGCACTTTTCGCCTTTTCGATCTGCGCAAACCGTTTCCTCAGCAGTCGGTCAGCTGACACTTCCTGTAGGATACCGTCGGCGAACGGGTCAAGAGCAAAGGTCGGTTTTTTTGTGGCGAGTGATACACCCATCGCATGAAAAACGCCGGTCCCGACGAACAGATACGCTTCGGCTTTTGCGTTTTTTGCTGAAGCATAGGTACATCCGAGCACCTGGCCGTCAAGCGGGGTTCGCGACGATCCGGTTCCGATCACGGCGTTGACTCCGTGATCCTTCAGCCACGTGGATATTGCCTTTGTCTGATGGGCATGCTGGATCGTCGTTGTGATTCCAACGGACTTGTACTGCTTAAGTTGAGGTATGGCGGACTCCAGAATTTCCAGAGGAATGTCTTGTTGGAAAGGGAGATAGATGACGTTTTTTTCCGGGGTGACCGGGGTATGTCCGATATGGAAAAGAACATCTGCCCATTCCAAAGCATCCAAACTCAGATCGCAGGAACCCCAGCAGGCATCTCCGCTGACGAGAACTTCGAAACCCTCATTTTTCAGAGTTGCCGAGATCTCTGCAGCTTTTCGTTTCAATCCTTCAGGAAACTGGACGGCAACCCGTTTCGCCTTCCGGCTTTTCAGCTCGGTTATTACTTCAGAAAGCTGAATCAATGATTTTCACACCGTTTTCGTCAACATCGATCGTGACAAGTGTTTTGTAGGGAATGCCGATATCTGGAGACCCTCTGTTAACAACAAAAAGGATATCCACCAATTCTGCTCCGGCAATCTTCAGCGCAGGAAGGATCCCTTTGATCGTGCCTCCGGTACTGATGACATCATCAATGATCACCACTCTGTCACCTTTATTTACACAATTCATATAGAGGTTCCCTTTGGAATATCCGGTTTCCTGACCGATGACAACTTCACCGGGCAGACGGTATTCTCGCTTTCTGATAACAACGAAGGGAATGCTGGTCGCGAGCGCCAGGGCCGTTCCGATATGGATACCCATTGCCTCGGAAACCACGATTTTATCGACATTTTTCAGATCAAGTGATTTCAGCATGGCAGCCGTCACATCACGCAGAAGTTCCGCCGTGACTGCCGGGATCCCGTCTGTTATCGGGTTGATGAAGTAATTATAGATAACCCCGTCTTTTTCCCGTTTGACTATGGGGCATGTCAGAAGTGACTCTTTGAGGATTTCGAGCATATCCCATATGTTGACTTTTCTTACAAATACGTCTAACGTTGGGTGTTTGCCGACGAGACAAGGTTTTTCTGTTCGTGTCGCTAATTCTCTATCAATGAAATATATTCCGGCAGTTCTTCTTCTGATCGTGATGCTCGTTCTTAGTGCCGGCTGTATCAGTATCGGAACACAGACAACCGACATCGTCATGGGAAATGAGACGGTTGGACATATTTATGTTACGCCGATCACTGACAATCTCCTGTCAAACGAATCGGTAACGGAGAAGTTTGACATGGAGGTGGAATTCTTCGGGTTCACTTTCACAAAAGAGGGGATAACGCAAGGCGAGGCCGATAATCTCATTGATACCCTTTCATCCGTCAATACCACAGATACCTCTTCACTGCTTGATCTTGGGTTTCTTCTCTCGCTTGATGAGCTGTCTCCTGACAATACTGATGATTTTCTTAACCAGATCCTCACTATGCCGGTGACCAATCAGGGAACCCAGGCTGCCATCGACTCAGTTGATTTTGAGGGTGTCGGGGAACGGATACAGGCATCAGCCGAACGTGTCGCCGAACTTCTGGGTCTTGTCTGATTCAGAGACAATATTCAATAAGAAATTTTATGCCGATCAGAACGAGGATGGCCCCTCCGAGAATCTGCATTTTGTTGCCAAGGATACTGCTGAGTTTGTGACCTGCGAGAACCCCGAAAAATGAAAATACGAAAGCGACCACACCGATGATCACTGCCGGGAGAAGGATCGCTTCACCGATTAAAGCGAAACTTATTCCGACTGCGAAGGCATCAATGCTTGTTGCTATCGCAAGAAGGAGCAGAACTTTCCATCCTATCAGACTGATCCCGTCGTCATCTCCAAAAAAAAAAACTGTCCCAGATCATTTTTCCGCCGATGAAGAAGAACAGACCGACCACGATCCAGTAGCCGAACGGATCGATCACCTGAGTTATGGGAATCCCGATCGCCCACCCTAAGAGCGGCATAGCAAATTGGAAAAACCCAAAAAATATACCTGCTATGACTGCTGTTTTTACAATATTTTCTTTGAGAGCTGCGCCACCCGCAAGTGATACGGAGAACGAGTCCATGGCGAGGCAAACTGCGATAATCAGTGATGAGAGAAGAAAATCAGTCATTACTGGACGGGTTTTCCGTTTCGGCGAACATGCTCGACCCCCTCCGTGTCCTCGACGACGACGACAAACGTTCCGTGGCAGGGTTTTGTGTAGGCGTAAATCAGTTTTTCATTGGCGATACCAATGATCAGCGGCGGCATTCCTATCATGGCTTTTTCCAGCAGTTTGAATCCCGGCGGGACCTCATATTTCTCCGTGCTGTTGGTTCTGATGATTTCCCGTGCTTCTTTGAAACTACAGTTCCTTCCCAGGATCTCGTAGTTCATATTTTCAAGACAGCCCATTCGAGTACCTCGTCTAATTTTGTGAGAAGGGGCCGGGTGTTGTGCGTCACCGGGGCCACGACCTTTTCTGTTGGATATTCTATCTCTTCTGCGAGATCATATGCGTGTTCTCCGAAAAAAACCGAGATGAGAAGAGTGTTGGGAGCTACTGCGGCAGTTGTTGCCGTGTAGGTGAGTCCTGCATCGTTGTGGATCAGAGAAATGATCAGCGGATAATGAATGGTCCCGTCAGCCAGCTCTCCGATGGTCTTATCCACGTCTTTATATTCCGAAACATAGTGACTTTTCGGATCGCTGGTTTTAATGAGCTGCTTTGCTGACGGATTCGCCGCAACGATCGGGCGGTGTCCCGCATCCTGAAGAAAGTCTGCAATGTAGAGTACAAGCGGCGACTGAACAGGAATCTGGGGGCAGCCGATTAAAATGAGCACATCTCCCATAGTAGGTATTCATCTGTTTTGTTAGGGTATAAATATTGGTTTGAGGGTGATTATCCGATGTATTCACTCTGTATTTTCAGTATTTCTGCGCTGTCTTTTGCGTTGGCATATTCTTCCAGCGGCTCTTCGTTAAGTTTAAGGAAGTTCAGACCCCAGTTGAATTTTCCAAGGATTTGCTCAGCCTGCTCTTTTTCTCCAAGGATCACGAGAGCTGCCGAGATTGCCTCGACGGATGTCAGGGTGATGGGTTTTCCAAAGTTTACCGGGTTTGCGGCAACGAGAAACGGCAGAGCACGCCTGTTTTTCCATGGATTGAGGTTGGTCGTGTCAAGAACGACCCATGAACAGTCTAGTGCAGTAATGGACGTGACCCATTTTTTATCAGGAGGGGAGATGACGTATTCGGCGGTAGGGTCAAGGAGAAGCGTGGTTTTTGGGACATGAGTGATTTTTTTGACGACGTTGATCATCCCAAATTTTTCCAGCTTTTTTACCGTACATTTTTTTGGATCGCAGGAGTTATCACGATATGCAATCAGGGAGATCATCATGCTCATACTCTTTATTTATGTTTTCCTGGTACTAATAGTATATCTATGTTTATCCTCTCCTCACCCTGCGTTCTGAATGAAAATCATCGCGCAGACGGCATCACGACCGATGAGGATCGTGAGGTTTTTTCCAGATGCAGGAGACGGTGCGAAGAGTTTGATATCGAAGTTGTTCCGCTGCCGTGTCCGGAGACGTTGTATCTTGGGACACCCCGGTCCCCGTGTTCATTTACCGAAAGGCTTGATACCCCGGAGTTTTCTGCTCTTCTTGACCGGTTAGAGCAGGAGGTGAGGGAACTGATTTCTGTGAAAGGCGAACCTCTCTGCATTCTCGGAGTGAACTCGTCCCCGACCTGCGGGGTGACGACCACGTATCTGACGAGTGAGAAATCCACCGGTCCGGGTGTGTTTCTAAAACGTTTTTCCGGGTTCAGGATCGTTGATGCCCGCGTGTTTGCCAAATATCGGATATATCTGGCATCTCCGCTCTTTTCGGAGGGAGAACGCCGGTACAATTCATATCTTGCTGAAGTTCTTCGAAAGAATTTCTTTTCTGTGTATGTACCTCAGGAGTTTGACGACACCGCAGAGGCGAGAGGAAAGAATCGTGAGCAGGCGATCTATGATAAAAATCTCTCTGAACTGAAAAAAGCGGATATCGTTGTCGGGGTCATCGACGGGTCTGATGTCGATTCGGGTACTGCCTGGGAAATGGGGCATGCATTTGCATGTGGTAAGCGGGTGATAGCTCTCAGGACGGATTTCCGGAAATTCAGTGGGAATGAACGGGTGAATCTAATGCTTGAGATAGGAACCGAGGTCGTTTCGAACGTTGATGAACTTGCGGTGGCACTGATGTTTCAAACTCTCTCCTGATCCGTATTTGATGTGCTCGTTGATGCCAAAATTACACGGCCAGTCTTCGTGCAACTGCCATATTGTCTTTATCGGTCCTGACCTCGTCGGAAGGCGTTTCCATAATGAATGCGCAGTGTGAAATCTTTGGAAACGTCAGGACATCATGGATGGTTTCTTCCCCAAGATAGCCGAGCCCCAGATGTTCATGCCTGTCCAGGTGGGATCCGACCCCTCCTTTCATGTCGTTGAGGTGGATGACTTTGAGCCGCGTGAGGCTTCCTGCCTCATCATTGAACCAGCCAAACACCGTCTCCGCACCGTGACCTTTCAGATCGTAACCGGCAGCTGCGGCATGGCAGGTATCAAAACAAAATCCAACCCTCCGTTCATTTGAGAGGGCATCAGATATTATCCCCACATCAGTGAACGTTCCGCCGAAGATATTCTTTTCGTTCGCGGTGTTTTCGAGCAGGATCATTGTTTCTCCTTTTGATTTATCCAGAGCCTGACCGATCGCTGCGATCACCTTCTCCTGACCTTTTTTATGCCCGTCTTCTTTTCCATGATGACCCAGATGCGTCACGAGATAGGGGATCTTCAGTTGATCACAGCGGTTCAACTCTTCGGTCATGGTGAAGATCGATCTTGTATATATCTCGGGTTTTTCTGCGGCAGGATTCGGAAGATAGGGCATGTGATCCACGACCTGCCCGATCCCGGAAGCTTTTACTGCATCTATGAAAGCTCCTGCGATAGCGGGTTCGATCGGTTTTGCAGCCCAGAAACGCGGGCTTCTCGTGAAGATCTGGAAGGTATCACAACCGGTTTCCTGAGCACGCGACACGGCAAGAGGTAAGGACCCTGCGATCGATACATGAAATCCGAGTTTAATCATTTCGTTCTCTCCATTCATTCATCATCCCAAAAAATGCATCTGCAATCGTTTTTGGGTTTGCTCCCCAGTGGACCACGGCCCCGAAGTATCCTCTGTACATGCCGATGCCGCTGTTCTCCGCACGACAGCATCTTGCGAGGAACGGCTCTCTGTTTACCTGGGTAATCGGGCATATATCTTCGAACTCGAAGTCATCGCCGTAATTCTCGTGACATATCTGTCTGCCGGTCCTGCAGCAGGCGATCCTTGATCCCTGCGGCGGGATATCACGGTCCAGAGTCTGGGGAAATCCGCTGGCCCTGCATGGATATACCTGCGTGTTCAGTGTTCTGATGTCTCGGATGTGGTGGTCAAAGATAACATTTTCCGTTTCGAAAAACCCGAGTGATTCAAGCCCTGTGAGTGTGTCGGAGAGGGATGGATTCGGAGGTGTGATGTCAAAGACGTGGACCTTTTCAAACATCGAGAGGTCCGGTTCGAAGACAAACGTCATGTGATCGTCCTCTTTTCCGAAGATCGTACATTTTTTCTTTGTTGAAAGCGCTTTTCTGACCAGACCTGCTCTGTCGTGTGTATTGACCTCATCACTCCACACAGCGATGTCTTCGGGTCCCGCGATCCGCTCCACCGATTCGATCTCCCGCATGAGTCCTATCCCATCCTTCGGTTGTATCTTCAGGACCTCGAATCCTTCTTGTGTTGGATGGATCAGGTATTCTGTGAGGAAATATACCTTGTCGCCAAGGGGCGATGTGGCGGCATTGCCCACGAATTTACACTCTTTTGGGAATATCATTATTCAGGTCTTTCTATTTTTGCGAGTACTTCGATGAATTTGTAGGTGAGTTTGACCGACCCGCCGCCAATGTGGCGGATGGTGATCGGTGATTCCAAAGCGGTGTTTATGGGAAGTCTGTGTCCTTCATATACAAAAACTACTTCATTATTTTTTACGTAGGCTGAAGCCTCCGCTCCAGTCATTTTTACACTGCCTACTTCGAGTATCTGCTCCTTTAGTGAGTCCCACATGATTACAAGTAAATGGGGGTTTGGAGGATTAGTATTTTATCCAGTCCGGGGGGTGCCGGCCCGGTGGATTCTCAGTTAACAACACAAATCATTATATTCCCGTCAGTCACACATATTTGTTAACGAAATTTTCGTTTGCGAAAATATCGGCAAAAAATCCAGACTGATACCTATGACCGAAGAACCCTGCACGATTGACAATCCTTATTCCATTTCCTATCCCGAAATACTTGCTCTCGCATCCGAAGACGATTTAACTGTCGAACTCATCGAGAAGTTTGACTGTATTGGAGGGGCGATGTGGGTAAAAAATCATTATGCCAAGAGCCCTCTTGTAATAAATTCCCGTATAGTTTCGGATACTCAGCGGTTTATGCTTCATACGGGTGACGTCAGTCTGCAGCTTGAAGGTTCATATTTTCCTGCCGGGATCTCTGGTGTGGAAGTAACTGATTCGGAGATTTCCGTTTCTTATCTTGGCCTTGGTGGCGGGGGTGTCGGGGCAAGTATCTGCCGGGCGACCGCCAGAGGGGTCTTACGTCATACAAGTGATGTGTGCGGCGGGGGAAAAGTTGCCGGATCGACAATATATCTGCCGAGATATACCCGGGTCATCATCGGTCTCGATGACACGGATACGCCTGAAGAGGGTGCGACATGGACCCTTGCCCACAACATCTCGAAGGCTGTCCAGAGTCAGCATTCCCGTTACCTTTCGCACACGATAACCCAGCTTTATCCAGTTCCCTACCGGACCAAGAACTGCGTCGCTCTCGCTTGTGAGTTTGCCACGACAGAACCTGAAAAACTCATCGACCGGTTTGAAGCCCTGGTCAGACGCTACACTCTTTCCGATGAGACCGGTCTTTGTGCCCACATCGGTTTTGATCCGTCTGTGATCATGCCGTATGCAAGGAAAGTCAAAGCCGGCGAGGTGACGTTGAATGATTTGGAGGCTGTTCGCCGTCATCTGGATGTACGGATCGAAGGTCGGGGAATCATCGGAGCGGCGGCGGCGATACCGTTTTACACGAATTATGCCGAGGCTCTTTTGATATGACCAGAGGAACGGGGACTGTAGATACGAATGACCTTGGCCAGGTCAAACACCTGCTTCTGTCGATCGGCTCTGCAAAGGTGACCGGAGTCCCTCTTCCAGCCTCGCTCTCGTCAACCGCCGGTCCCGGGGCCGGACAAGGCAGATCGGTGTTTTTCTCCGACGGTGTTTCCCGAATACGGTTGACGCTGGATGAGAAAAGCCCTGTTCTGATCGAAAACTCAGGAGAAACTGCTGTCCTAACATTCGATGGTTCAGAGGGTCCGTTATCTGTCGAAGGGTTTGTGGAAAAAACCGGTTGTCACTGTCCTAAGCAGGCTTATATCACGATAAATGAAGGCTGTATCTTCTCGTGCAGATATTGTAATGTTCCAAATCTGGATAAACACATAAAAACGCCTGATGAGGTAGCTTCACTCATTTCGGATGCAGTCAGACGGGAAAATATTGAGTGTATTTCTCTTACGAGCGGTGTTATCGGCACAATGCAGGAAGAAGATGAACGGCTTTTTGCCATTCTGGAACGGGTGAGATCCTTTGGTTTGCCGATCGGCGTTTCCGTTTATCCGACTCCGGGTCTTTCCCCCAAGCTCTTCAAACTCGGAGTTTCCGAGGTGAAGTTCAATCTCGAGACCGCGACCGAGAAATTGTTTGCCGAGATGTGTCCGGGTCTTGATCGGGATGTGTTATGGGATTCCTTCAAGGAAGCGGTCGGAGTTTTTGGAAAAAACCGCGTCTATTCAAACATCATCCTGGGTCTCGGTGAGTCAGAAACCGAGATGAAACAGTGCATCACGCAATGTCTGGAAAACGGCGTGATCCCAATCATCCGGCCCCTTACTCCGTCGGCGCAACTCTCCCATTTCACCCGTCCTTCTGCTGAAGATATTCTCAACATCTCTGAATTCCTGCAGAACGAACTTCTGCGTTTCGGACTCTATTCGTCAGCGGCTCGGACCATGTGCGCAAAGTGTATGGGTTGTGATCTGGCTCCGATGACCGATTTACACTTAGTGGGAGTAACAACATGAAGGCTGAAGATCTTTTTGCATCCGCTGTTTTGCACGCGGCGGATGTTTGTTACGCAGTTCCCGGCTATCCGGTCACGAATCTTGCGGAGAAGTGCGGAGCAGAGTACACGATCAATGAAAAGATCGCTCTAGAGTATGCTCTCGGCACGTCGCTTTCCGGGAAAAGAGCGGTGGTCATCGTCAAAAATGCCGGTATGAACACTCTCTCCGATTCGCTGGTCTCAGCGACTTATCAGGGACTTAGGTTCGGGGTCGTGATCATTGCCGGTGATGATACAGAGGTTCGCGGTTCCCAGACCCGGCAGGATTCCCGGGCGTACGGGGATGTTGCCTCGGTCCTGGTACTTGAACCAAAAGCGAATGAACTCTGCCTCTCGATTGAGGCGGCCATGCAGAGTTCGGAAACCTACTCGAGGATCGTGATCATCCGGGTAACCCCTGCGGTTTTGGATGCTGATATTCCGGAAGTTTCCGTTCCTGAACGAAGAAACGGGACCGGGTTGCTTTTCCCTGATGATCTGACGATGAAAGGAAAATGCGAATACGCCGAGAACATCACCGCCGTTATGAAACATGATCAGGCCCGGCAGAACATCGTTCCCGAGACATTTGCAGCAAGAGGTCATTACCGAACTCTCTGCAAAACCTGTCCGTACAAACCGCTCTTTCATATCCTGAAAAGCACGCTTTCGCTGAATAAAACCGCCGCGATCTGTGATACCGGGTGTTCTCTTCTATCAAAGAATCCACCGTTCAGTTTTTCTCTTGCGAACTACGGACTCGGCTCTTCTCCTGCAGTTGCGCGGGAGAGCACGAAGGTTGCTCTTATGGGGGACTATGCGGTTTTGCACTCAGGTCTGAATGCATTGATCGATATTTGCGAAAAGGATGAGTCACTGTTCTGCATTATTTTGAAAAACAGAAAACTGAGCATGACCGGCGGTCAGGATTGCCCGGATATTCTGCCCTATCTGACCCGGTTTACACCCACAGTTGTTTCCGCCGACGATCCGTGTCTTGAAAAATTGATCAAAGAGGGAGTTCTGGAAAACACCGGACTTAGAATTCTGATCATCGAAGGGGAATGCCCCTCTGGAGAAAATCATGAAACCATTGAATGTTGAGATATGCGATGTAACGCTCAGGGATGGTGAACAGACGCCTGGGGTGTCGTTCACCTGCGAGGAAAAACAGGATATTTCCCAGCGCCTTTCCGATATCGGGATCGATATCATCGAAGCAGGATTTCCAAGCGTATCCGAGTACGAAAAACGCAGCGTCAGATCTATTGTTGAGATGGATCTCCCGTCCGAGATATGCTGTTTATCCCGCTGTGTCCAAAGCGATATCGACGCGGCGATAGACTGTGGTGTCGATCTTGTCAGTCTGTTTTTCGCGACATCGGATCTTCATCTCCGTATAAAATATAAGAAGACCCGTGAAGAGATGCTCGATCTTGCTCTTAGTATGCTGGATTATGCTCTCGATCACGGGTTAAAGGTACGATTCTCCGCCGAGGATGCGTCGAGAACCGAAACCTCATTCTTGAAAGAGATGTATGCAAAAGGAGCTGAGCGGGGGGCTTCATACAGCAGTTACGCCGATACGGTTGGCTGCATGACGCCTCTTTCCATGTACGAGACCGTGCTTGAACTGAACGCCTGGCTGAAAAATCCTCTGTGTGTTCACTGCCACAATGATATGGGTTTTGCCAGTGCCAACACGTTTACTGCAGCTCAGGCCGGGGCATTCCAGCTTCACACGACCGTAAACGGTATCGGTGAGAGATGCGGGAACGCCTCTCTTGAGGAAGTTCTCGTTGCACTCAGGATGCAGGGGGGCGTTGACCGGTATGATCTCTCCGCTCTTCAGACTCTTTCGAGGACTGTGGAAACCTATTCCGGCATCAAAATTGCAAAAACCAAACCAGTAGTGGGTGAACATGCCTTCTGTCATGAGAGCGGGATCCACATCGCCGCTTTGATCCAGGATAGAAATACGTATGAGTATTATCCGCCTGAGATGGTCGGAGCCGAGCAGAAGTTCATTCTCGGAAAACATACCGGAAGAAAAGGACTCGAGTATATTCTGACGACCCTTGGGTATAGCCCGGTCCCAAGTGAGGTTGATGTAATTTTGGAGCGAATCAAATCAATCAGTGAGACAAAAAAGAGTATCACTCAGGATGTTCTTCTCTCGGTAATTGCCGAGGCCAGACAGGAAACTGAATTGAAAAAGATTTCAGGGTCGGATAAAGCCAGGACGGGATGACGATGGAGGGTACACTTTCTGAACGGATCCTCGGGTCTGCCGAAGGAACGTATGTTGACCGGATGGTCGATCGTGCATTTGCCCATGACGGGACTGGTGCTCAGGCATTGGTTGCATTCAAAGACTTCCGGATCCCCGATAAGACCGTAGTTCATCCGGAAAAACTCTCTATAATATATGATCACATCTCGCCGGCGAACAACTCGGTAACGGCCAACCTTCAGGGGGATCTTCGGAATTTTTCTCGAAATAACGGGATGCAGTTCCATGATGTCGGCTGCGGGATATGTCATCAGATAATGAGTGAAGGGATCTGTCTGCCCAATGATATCGTTGTCGGGGCGGATTCACATTCATGCACGCTCGGGGCACTCGGTGCATTTGCGACCGGGGTCGGGGCAACCGACATGGCAGGGATCTGGGCAACCGGAGGGACCTGGTTCCGAGTTCCCGAGTCCATTGGTATTGTGCTTTCCGGCAAACTTTCAGGTCATGCTGAGCCGAAGGATGTCGCACTATCTTATGTAAAGGCGCTTGGGATGGACGGAGGGACCTACAAAGCTTTGGAATTTATCGGTGACGGGGCTTCAGGCATGCAGGTCGAAGGAAGGCTGACTCTATCTAACATGGCTGTTGAGACCGGGGCGAAGACCGGATTATTCTACGCGGATACATTGACCCGCGAACATTTGATAACGTACGGAGCGGATAAAAAAACCATCTCTCTGCAGAAACCCGAAGACTGTCGCTATGAATCCGAGATTCACCTCGATCTCGATGATATTGAACCGCTTCTTTCCGTCCCTCACCGGGTCGATAATGCCGTTTCAGTGACGAAGTATGCGGGAACCCAACTCGATCAGGTATTCGTCGGTACCTGTACAAACGGACGGTTTGAGGATCTCAAACGGTTCGCTGATATTGTCCGTGGCAAAAAAGTTGCTGTTAGAACTATCGTTACTCCTGCTTCGAAGGATGTTTATGCAAAAGCCGTATCGAAAGGTGTTCTGTCCGATATCCTCGAGGCGGGTTGCGTCATCTGTCCGCCGGGTTGCGGCCCCTGTCTTGGGGCACACATGGGTGTCCTAGGTGAAGGTGAGGTGGGTCTTTCAACGGCGAATCGGAATTTCAGGAACCGGATGGGTGTCGGTGCTGAGTACTATCTATGTTCTCCCTCAACAGCTGCTATTAGTGCACTTTACGGTGAGATCAGATCACCAAATGAGCTGGAAGGAGGGTTGAACTGATGCTTGTATCAGGACATGCCGTTGTGATCGGCGAGGATGTTGATACCGACATGATCATCGCCGGGCGTTATCTTAGGACGACTGATTGTTCGATCTGGGTGGAGCATTCCTTTGAAGATTATGATAAGAGTATTTCCGGAAGACTGAACGGTGCTGTACTGGTTGCCAGAAAAAACATCGGCTGCGGATCATCTCGCGAGCAGGCGGCAGCAGCTCTCAAGGAAGCGGGGGTCCGTGCCGTCGTGGCCCCGTCGTTTGCACGGATATTTTTCCGCAACTGTGTTAATCTTGGACTGTATGTCTTTGAGGCGGATGTTGTGTGTGAGGATGGGGATCTCGTGTTCTTTGATACCGATGATTCGTATGTGAAAACATCAGATGCCGTATGTCAGGCAAAACCTCTCTCTGATCACATGAAGGAGATACTGTTTGCCGGCGGTCTGAATGCTTATCTTTCTAGGCAGGGTGAACCATGAGCCTTCGTATAGCTGTATCGGAGGGTGATGGTATCGGACATGAGGTGATACCTGAGGCAAGAAAGATCCTTGAGCATTTTATCCCCGATGCGGATTTTTTTGATGTTGAACTGGGACTTTCCAAATGGGAGAAAACCGGGTCTGCATGTTCTCCAAATGATATTCGTGAGCTGAAAGGGGCTGACGCAATTCTTTTCGGCGCTGTGACGACCCCCCCTGACCCGGATTACCGGAGTGTTCTTTTACAGATCCGGCATGAGCTTGATCTGTATGCGAATCTCCGTCCAATACGATCACTTCAGTTACACGGTGACGGATCCGCAGTTGATATGATGATCGTCCGTGAGAATACCGAAGGACTTTACTCAGGTATTGAGGAGATCGGTGCCGAGAGGTCGACGACCCTTCGCGTGGTGACGAAAGCCGGGTCCAGGCGGATAGCGGAGAAAGCATGCTCTCTTGTTTTGGAACGAAATCTTGATCGTCCGCTCGTTATCGGTTACAAAGGGAACGTGCTCAAATCCGATCTGCTTTTCAGAGACACCTGCAACGAGGTTGCCGAGTCATATGGGATAAAAACGAAAGCTGTGTTTATCGATGCACTTTGTCTTGATGTTTTACAGCATCCAAAAAATTATGATGTGATCGTTACAACAAACATGTTTGGCGACATCTTAAGCGATATCTGTGGATATCTCACCGGGGGTCTGGGCATGCTTCCTAGTGCAAACATAGGTGATACGCGTGCATTTTTTGAGCCGGTCCACGGGAGTGCTCCAGATATTGCCGGTAAGGGTATAGCAAATCCGGTTGCTGCGATTCGAAGTGCAGCAATGATGCTTGAGCATTTTGGGATGAAGCATGAGGCGGATCTGGTCGAAGCGTCTATTCGGGATCTGATCTTCTGCGGTGTATCTACTCCTGATCTTGGAGGACGTGAATCAACTTCAGCGTTTGGCATCAGGGTGTTTGCTGCTGTCTGTAAAAAAGAAGAGAGAGAAATATAATTTTTTTGTATTACGGGGTTTCGCCGTACAGGCCAGCGGCTTCCACACCCCCGTCTGCCCAGAGCAGTGCTCCCAGAGCCCCGATCCTTCCTTTTCCGTTTGCACTATCTATAAAGGTGACACCGAGTTTTTCTGCTTCGGTTGCCGCTTCTTCACGCGTCAGCAGTTCGGTTTTCACTCGCGTCGCATATGTTGAATTCGGGAGACGGATGCCGGTAAAGTAGCAGATCCCGGTTGTTTTGCTCATCGTCTTTTCTTCGATGAATGATTTGACAAATGCGATCAGCTCGTTTTTCTTCTCAAGTTTTACTGCGAAAGTGATCACTGAACCGGTACAGTTCGTGGTCTTCTCGGGGGCCTTGGGGTTGAGCTGGATGATCCGCATTCCAAGGAAAGTGGTCCCATCAATTGGGCAGGCTTCACCGCACTTCAAAGCGAGGACCCATGTTGCTCCCCCCTCTTTCGTGTCGGTATCATCTATACCAAATGTGATCTTCTCGTATTTCGGCAGGATGATGGTGCTTCTGCAGATCCGTGCACCGCCTACTTTCAGATCTTCTTCACTGGCATATTCTGTTCTGATGACGCCCGGGGCTTGAGATAAGCAGGCGGCCACTCCCACTCCGGCTCCTGCTGCTCCTGCCCAGGAGGTTCGTACTTCGTTTTCCCGTACAATAACGGCTTCAAGTGCCTGCCCGCCGAGTTCCGTATCCGAGGGTCCAAAGCTGATGGGGTACGAGCCGATTTTGGCGAGCATCGTCATTGCGGTCCCTTCGGTTTTTGCGGAGATGAGTGCTCCTTTTGCTCTTCTCCGGTTCATATGATCCCATTCAATAGGGCCTCGTGCGTGGCATTGTTCGTATATCTCGGCAATGCCGTTTTTCTCATCGGTCATCACAAGGAGCCGGTGACAGAACATCGGTCCAAACTTTTCTTTTATCTGATCTGGGGTTAATGTCAGTGTCATATTTTTGATACCGGGAATTTCGTTAACAGAAATATCGGTTTCGTGAGTATAAGTGATATTCGATAGGTTGGGATCCAAGGGCCCACTTATATTAATCATCATCTGACAATAAAACCTGATTGATATCACGTGTTATTTAATCACGTTTTTCGCCAGGTTGAAATGTTGGAAAACGCGCGAAATTGGATATTATTTGAAAATAAATAATAATTTGGGGTTAATTGAAGAACCCTCTCTAATTTGATAGGTTATATTTGATGTAATTTTTGAGTGATATTAGTGGGCATGTTTTTCAAAATTAGTTTAACAATATCTAAATGATAAGATATTTTGATGAATAAATGCAAATCGGAGCCAGAATCTTGCTTCTTTTGATTAAGAACATTTATCTATCTTCTTACTCAACTATAACAGTAATCGATTTCGGTCGATTAAAGGCTGGTGCATATAAGCAATGGCATTTGCAATGCATATCAACATGGAGCGATGTACTGGTTGTAACAATTGTGTAGTAGCATGTCCAGTAAACGCACTTGAACTTTGCACCATAGATCCTGCCTCAACTGACAAGATCTATGCAGTGACTAATGGTAAGGCAATCTCCCTTGACCTGAATCACGAATTATGTGCAGGGTGCGGTGTGTGTGTGGAAGCATGCCCATATAATGTTATTAAACTGGTTTCATCGCAGGCCCCCGCAGCAAAAGCTGCTGAAGAGGGTCACTGAGGAGAGAGGAAAACATCATGGTAATGAGCACAATGTTTCCAAAATACTCTACGAAAACCGAGGGAGAATCCGTCATTATGGAGCAGAGGCTCCTATCGAAGGTTTCTCACCTTGTGTTAACAACAAGCAAGTGTACCGGTTGTGGTATCTGTGCTGACGCATGTCCGAAGGAAGCAATTTCCCTTGGTATGATCGGTGCAGCTATCCGCGGTGTAGCTGCTGGTGACGCACCAATCGCTGTCGACCCCGCAAAATGTTCATACTGCGGTGTCTGTACGATTCTGTGTCCGTTTAACGCACTTCTCGTAGAAGTTGACGGTGAACCCAGCCTCCCGATTCTGGAGCAGGAAGGTTTCCCTGAGTATGATTTTACTGCTGAAATTAGCGAGGAGAAGTGCATCCGCTGTACATCTTGTTATGAGGCCTGCCCGCATGACGCAATTGTACGTGATGTCCCCGTTTATGAAGGCGAAGTTGAAGGCGGCGCAAAACGCCAGACCGCACTCGTTGCAAAAACGACTTTCGTTGTTGACAAAGAGCTGTGTACAATCTGTGGTGTCTGTTCATCTCTTTGTCCGGCAATTAAACAAAAGCGTGTCCCGTTCACCGCTGAAAAAGTTGGATCTGAAGGCGAAATCCTCTGGATCGAAGCCCTCTGTGATGGCTGTAAGGTCTGCGTTGAGGCTTGCCCACACGATGCAATTGCAGTTGAACGGACAGTCGATGCAGAGGCCAAGCTTCCCGGCTCCGTCTCGATCGACAAATCCGAGTGTATCACCTGCACCTGGTGTAAACAGGTCTGCCCGAGCGAGGCCGTCACCATCACGAAATTCTTTGAAGGCGAAATTATTGTTGATGCCGCGAAGTGTCCCGGTGGATGTTCCACCTGTGTCGATGTATGTCCGTGCAATGCACTGTATCTGCCGACTCCCATGCCGGCAATCGATATGAAAAGAGACAGCATCGAGGCCAACATTGCTATCAACAATTATCTTTGTATTCTCTGTGGTGCATGCGTGAATGCATGCCCGTCTGAAGACGCCCTCACGATGAAAAGAACCGGTATCCACGTGAAAGGACCGGAGACCGACCTGTACAAAAAGATTGCAGCTAAACTGTGTATTCCGCGTACCTCCAAACTCGTAGAATCTACCTTTGGTCACGTCGAAATGAAAAATCTGGAGTGAACAAATATGACAAGTGCAAAAGCATACAAAGATGCTGCCCTTGCAGCACGTCTCTCTGACCGGTATTACCGTCCTAAGGAAGATAGCGACCCGTCGTTCACTGCCGAAGTAGAAAAGATTGGCAAAACTGAAGCTCACATCTGTTTCCAGTGCGGAACCTGTACAGGATCCTGCCCGTCTGGTGCAAGAAGTAGCTACCGGATCAGAACCTTCATGCGCAGAGTTAATCTCGGTATGAGAGATGTCTGTATCAACGACCCTGATCTCTGGCTGTGTACAACCTGTTATACCTGTGCTGACCGCTGTCCGCGTGATCTTATCCCGACCGATGTTATCATGGCAATGCGGAACATCGCAGCCAAGCAGGGTATTGTTCCCAAAAACTTCCTTGCAACGGTGAACTTCATCTACAACACCGGTCACGGTGTGCCAAACAGCGATGCAAACCGTGCTGCCCGTGTCAAGTTAGGTCTTGAACCTGAACCGGAAACCACCTGCAAATACCCCGAATATCTTCCGGCTATCCGGAAGATCCTTGAGGCATACGGCACCAAACAGCTCGCAGACAAAGTCCTTGCGGAGGATCAGTAATTATGTCACACGACATGCACAAATACGCATTTTTCCTTGGATGCATCGCCCCGAACCGGTATCCGGGTATCGAGGCCTCTGCAATCCGTACTGGTAAAAAAGTTGGCATCGATCTTGTTCCGTTAAAAGGAGCATCCTGTTGTCCGGCGCCAGGAGCATTCGGGTCCATCGACCTTAATGTCTGGTATGCTATGGCTGCAAGAAACCTCATCTTAGCTGAACAGATGAATATGGATATTGCTCTGATCTGTAACGGTTGTTACAAGTCCATCTGGGAAGTCAACCATAAACTGAAACACAACGACGAACTCCGTGACTCAGTCAATGAAGTCTTAAAGGAAGTAGACATGGAATACAAAGGTACTGCCAATGTCTACCACCTCGCGGAACTTTATTATAATGACGAAGTCTGCGGTCTTGACAAACTCAAAGACAGTGTCACCACGCCTCTTACCGGTGTGAAAGTTGCCTGCCACTACGGCTGCCACTTACTCAAACCCGCAAAGGACCGTGAGTTTGCCGGAGGTTCTATCGGCGACACGGAACACCCGATGTGGTTCGAAGAACTCGTCGGTGCTCTTGGCGCAGAAGCCGTTGAATATCGAAATAAAATGCAGTGCTGCGGTGCCGGCGGCGGAGTCCGCGGGTATGATATCGCTCACGCTCTCGATATCACCAACGAAAAACTCACCAATATGACCGCTGTCGGTGCTGACGCGATTGTCGACACCTGTCCGTTCTGTCAGCTGCAGTTCGACCGCGGTCAATTCGAAATCGGTCAGAAGTTTGGTGTCGAATGGCACATCCCGGTTCTTCACTTCTGTGAAATGCTCGGTCTTGCTCAGGGTATGTCGCCTGTTGAGCTCGGTCTCGATCTTCACCAGACTTCATGCAAACCGTTCCTTGACAAACTGAAGGGAGGACAGTAACATGGCATATACAGGTAAAAACGCAGCTTCATCCCCTGCAGCCCAAGAGCCGAGAATCGGTGTCTTCATCTGCCACTGCGGTACCAACATCGCAGGTTCTATCGATGTCCCGGCGGTAAAGGAATATGCAGAAACCATTCCGCACGTCGTCGTTGCCCAGAACTACGCATACATGTGTTCGACCCCCGGTCAGAACATGATCAAAGAGGCAATCGAGCAGTACCACCTTACCGGTATCGTTGTCGCCGCATGTACTCCACGTCTGCACGAACAGACCTTTAGAACTGCCACGGCAAACGGCGGTCTGAACCAGTTCAGATTCGAGATGGCCAACATTCGTGACCAGGGCTCCTGGGTCCACATGCACGACTGGGAAGGCGGAACGGCAAAAGCCAAAGACGCCATCCGTATTGCCGTTGCGAAAGCAGCATTACTCGAAGACCTTTATCCGATGGCCGTGCCGGTTGAACACCGCGCCTTAGTTGTCGGTGCAGGTATCGGTGGTATTCAGGCATCCATGGATCTTGCAGCTGCCGGTATCGAGACCTACTTAATCGAGAAGGAACCAACAATCGGGGGTCGTATGTCTCAGCTTGACAAGACCTTCCCGACCCTCGACTGTTCCCAGTGCATTCTGTCTCCGAAGATGGCAGAAGCCGGCAGAACGCCGAACATCAAACTCTACACCCTCGCTGAAGTCGAGCATGTTGAAGGATACATCGGTAACTTCGATGTAACCATCCGCCGCCACGCCCGTGGTGTCCTTACCCCAACAGAAGCCGCTGCAAAAGGCATCGTTGGCGGAGGATGTACCGGCTGTGGTGACTGTGCAACAGTCTGCCCCGTCGTAAAACCCAACTCCTGGGAATTCGGCATGGCACCCCGCAAGGCAATCTACATCCAGCACGCACAGGTTGTCCCGCTTATCTACACCATCGACTTCGATGCATGTGTGAAATGCGGTCTCTGTGTTACTGCATGTGGAACCAAGCTGGCAGTCGACCTTGAGATGGAAGACGAACTCTTCACGATCAAAGTGGGAACCGTCATCATTGCAACCGGTTACGAAACTTTCCCGATCGAACAGAAGAAAGAATGGGGTTACAAACTCTACGACAACGTCATCACCTCTCTCGAGTTCGAACGTCTGATATGTGCATCAGGTCCGACCATCGGTCACCTCGTCCGTCCCTCTGACGGTGAGACCCCGACATCTGTCGCGTTCGTTCTCTGTGCAGGTTCCCGTGACAACACCGGTGTCGGCAAACCGTACTGCTCCAGATTCTGCTGCATGTACTCGCTGAAACACGCCCACCAGATCCTCGAAAAGATCCCCGGCTGTAAAACCTACATTTTCTACATGGACATCCGTTCCTTCGGTAAGGCATACGAGGAGTTCTACTACCGTATCCAGCACGAAGGCGCCAAATTCATCCGTGGACGTGTTGCCATGATCCAGGAACTTCCCAACAAGAACCTCCTCGTTATTGCTGAAGATACACTCCTTAGCATGCCCGTTGAGATCGAAGTTGATCTTGTTGTCCTTGCAGCTGCTATCCAGCCGACTGCAGAAACGGAAGTTGTCCGTAGACACTTCGGTGTCTCCTGCTCGATCGACAAGTGGCTCCTTGAAGCCCACCCGAAACTGAACCCCTGTGGAACCACCACTGCTGGTGTGTACCTCGCAGGTGTCTGTCAGGGTCCAAAAGATATTCCTGACACCGTAGCACAGGCAGAAGGTGCAGCATCCGCAGCATCCATCCCAATCCATTCCGGTCAGGTCGAACTCGAACCATACTATGCCCAGTGTATACAGGAAATCTGTGCCGGGTGCGGTATGTGTACCAACCAATGTCCATACTCTGCTCTGTCCATGACTATCGTCGACGGCAGAACTGTCATGGAAGTCACTGCAGCAAAGTGTAAAGGCTGCGGTACCTGCGGTGGATTCTGCCCCGGAGGAGCAATCAAAATGCAGCACTTCACGAGCCCGCAGATTCTTGCTCAGATCGATGCATTCTTCCTTGGAGGTGAACAGTAATGTCTGACGAGTGGAAACCGAAGATCATCGGTATTATCTGTAACTGGTGTTCCTATGCCGGTGCAGACGGTGCAGGGTCAGCCCGTACTCAGTATCCGCCTGACATCAGAATTGTCCGTGTCATGTGTACTGGTCGTATTGACACCCTGTTCGTCCTGAAAGCTTTCGCTGACGGCGCAGATGGTGTTCTCGTGTCCGGCTGTCACTTTGGTGACTGCCACTACCTTGCAGGCAACTTCAAGGCAGCAAAGAGAATGTTCCTCGTAAAGAGTATTCTCAGCAACATGGGTATCGAACACAGACGCTTCCGTATGACCTTTGTGTCAGCATCGGAAGGCGCTAAGTGGGCAACAGTTATCACAGACGTGATCAACACGATCAAAGAGATCGGCCCATCGCCTATCGGTGAAGAGAGAAAACGCAGAGGACTCTAAGATGAAAACATTACATCTCAACATGGTCACCCAGCGAGCCGTCGAAGAAGGCGAAGCAATGGAATCTGGGAAGACCACCCAGAAATATTTTGATGTTTGCAGTATTATCGAAATGAATGCTGACGACATCAAAGAGATGGACATCAACTTAAATACCGTTGTCAAAGTAACCAGTGAATGTGGTGAAGTCTTTGTCAGAGCCGTAATTGGAAGACAGACCTGCCCGCCTGGACTTTGTCACATCCGTCAGGGTGTCTGGGCGAACCAGGTTGTCCCGCCACGGACCCAGTCTACTGGTGAACCACAATACAGTGGTTTCCCGGTTACTGTTGAACCAGCTCCAGAAGCAAGAATCGTTCCGGCAGTTGAACTCGTTCAGAAAGCATGTAACAAATGGAACGGTAAGTTGCTCTGGCCAATGTGAGGTTAAAAATATGCAAGAAGTAATCAAGCACGTTGCATGCCCATACTGTGGATCTTGCTGTGATGATCTTGAAATCACTGTTGATGACGGCAAGATCATTGAAGTCAAGAATGCATGCATTATTGGTACTGAGATTTATCACCATGCGTCCCGAGAGGGTCGTGTGGGGTCTCCACGCCGCCGGCAGCCTGATGGAACCTATAAGGATATCACCTACGATGAAGCAATCGACTTTACTGCAAAGATGCTGATAAAGGCAAAGAAGCCACTCATTTTCGGATTTGGATCAACCAACTGCGAAGGAATGGCAGCAGCAGGTCGTGTTGCAGAAGATGCAGGTGCAGTTCTTGATAATTGTGCATCAATTTGTCACGGATCTTCTTTCCTGGCAATTTTTGATACCGGATATCCATCATGTACTCTTGGTGAAGTTAAGAACCGTGCGGATGTTGTTGTTTACTGGGGTTCCAACCCGGCACATGCACACCCGCGCCACATGTCCAGATATGGTGTCTTCCCGCGTGGATTTTTCACCGGAAAAGGAGCACGTGGAAGAAAGGTCATTGTTGTTGATCCAAGATACACTGATACTGCACGGTGTGCAGACCACTTCCTTCAGGTTCAACAGGGTCATGACTATGACCTTTTTGATGCATTCCGTATGGTGATGCATGGGCATGGAGCTGATCTTCCGGCTGTTGTTGCAGGTATTCCAAAAGAAAAGATTCTTGAAGTTTGCGATGTTATCAAAGCAGGACGCTATGTTCACATCTTCTTTGGAATGGGTCTCTGTCACTCTGATGGTCGTAACCACAACGTTGATATTGCAATCAATCTTGTCCGTGATATCAACGAGGTCACCAAATGCACTATCATGGCAATGCGTGGACACTACAATATTGCAGGTCCCGGTGTCGTATGGGCATGGCAGTTTGGCTTCCCATACTGTATTGATTTGACCAAAGGCTCTATCGCACACATGAACCCGGGAGAGACCTCTTCAGTGGATCTCGCCAACCGTGGTGAAATTGATGCATTCATCAACATCGGAACTGATGCAGGGGCGCACTTCCCAATCCGTGCATTCGAGAAGATTGGTGGCGCCGGCATTCCGATGGTCACCATCGACCCTTCTGTCAACATGGCAGCAACCGTCTCCGATGTTCATATCCCGGTTGCAATCGTTGGTGTAGAAACCGGTGGTATCTGCTATCGTATGGACAACGTCCCAATCCAGTATCGATCAGTTATTAAGCCGTTTAACAGTATCCTGACTGATGAGCAGCTCTTTGACAAGATCTACGAACGTATGCAGGAACTCAAGAACGCCGGTGTCGAATCTGATGGTAAATGGGAATATGCAACTCCTCTTGCTGATGTCAGACCTGTAAAGGAGGTCTACGAATGACCGAATACATCATCAAAAACGGATGTGTAATCGACCCGACCCAGGGTATCAACGGTCAGAAGATGGATATCTGTATCAAAGACGGTAAAATTGTTGACAAAGTCAGCAAGGCTGCCAAAGTTTTTGATGCAACCGGCAAAACCGTCATGGCAGGTGGGGTTGATGTTCACTCCCACGTTGCTGGACCAAAAGTAGATGCAGGTCGTCTCTTCCGTCCGGAAGACAAGCTCTTCAAGTCCCCGAATAGAAAGTCGAATCTGAGAATGGAGATGGGTTACTCTGTTCCGTCTGTTTCAAAGACCGGATATGACTATGCCCGTCTTGGTTACGGCTTTGTTATGGAAGCAGCAATGCCGCCACTTGAAGCTGCTCATGTCCATGAAGAAATCCGTGATACGCCAATCATTGATGAAGCAGCAATGCCGGTTCTCGGTAATAACTGGTTCTTACTTGAATACTTTAAGAACCATGAAATTGAGAATGCCGGTGCATATGCATCCTGGATTCTCAACGCAACCCGCGGATATGCACTGAAGTGTGTTAATCCCGGAGGAACAGAAGCATGGGGCTGGGGTCTTAACTGTATCACCATCCATGACAAAGTTCCTTACTTTGATATCACTCCTGCCGAAATCGTGAAAGGATTAATCGAGACTAATGAGTATCTCAAACTCCCGCATTCGATCCATGTTCACGCAAACAATCTCGGTAACCCGGGAAACTACACCACCACTCTCGACACCCTCAAACTCGTTGAAGGCTACAAGCCTAACAATGCCTTTGGCCGTGAGCAGGTCATGCACCACACGCACATTCAGTTCCACTGCTATGGCGGAGACTCATTCAAGTCCAGTTCCTTTGAATCAAAATCCAAAGAAGTCATGGACTACGTCAACAAGCAGAAGGGTCTGACCATTGATACTGGTAACGTCACTCTTGATGAAACCACTACAATGACAGCAGACGGACCGTTCGAGTACCATCTGACTCACCTCAACCATCTCAAGTGGACCAACGTCGATATTGAGCTTGAGACTGCAGCAGGTATTGTTCCGTTCATCTACGACCCGAAAACCTATATTGCAGGTGCACAGTGGGCAATCGGTCTTGAAGTAGCACTCTTTGCGAAAGACAAGGAACGCTGTTTCATCACTACCGATCACCCGAATGCAGGTCCGTTCTGGAGATACCCGAGAATCTACAAGTGGCTCCTTTCTGCAAAGGCACGTAACGATCTCATTGCCAACGAACTCAAGTACGGAGACAAAGTCATCGACACCACCTACATTGGTGAACTCTCAGACAAGGAAATCTCTCTCTACGAGCTCGCACAGATGACCCGTTCCGGAGTCGCAAAGTCCCTTGGTCTCTCCAATCTCTACGGCAGCTTAAAGACCGGCATGAATGCCAACGTCGCTGTCTATGACATCGATCCGGAGAACCTCCCAAGCGATCCCGAACAGTATGAAACTGCATTTGGCAACGTCTTTGCATTCTTCAAAGATGGTGTACTCTGTATTGAGAACTACGAGATCGTTAACTATAGCATGCCGAAGAAGACTGTCTGGGTCAATTCCATTGTTCCAGAGAACAAACAGGTTGAACGTGATATTCGCGATAAATTCCTGCATTCCTACACAGTTGATCTTGAGAACTACGCTGTCTTTGATGAACACGTACACAACCCGTACGCAATCAAAGTGGACATTACGGAGTAATTGGAGATATCATGAACACAGTAACAATTACTATGGTAAAACAGCCTCAGCTGTTTCTTGAAGCTGATTTGGTAACTCCAGATCAGTTTGCAGGAAAATCCATCGAAGCAATCGGTGCAATTGAAATTTCCGAAGGAAAAATCAAGTATCCACTTGCATCGTTCGCCAAGGTTGAAGGTGCATCAGGTGCAACTGCAGCAGAGACCAAAATCGTCTTAAACGGCGACTGGACGCGTGTAAAGCGTGTCGGTCAGAAAATGACTGCAGGTGAAATCATTATCAACAGCAATGTAGATATGTACACCGGTGGCTGGATGATTGGTGGCAAGATCACCGTTAACGGCAATGCAGATTCCTTTACTGGAATTGCAATGGCGGGCGGCGAACTTACCATCAATGGAAATTGCCTGAATCATGTCGGTTCCGCATACCGCGGCGACTGGCGTGGTATGACCGGCGGTGTTCTCCGTGTTACGGGCAATGTCGGTAACGATATTGGTACCTTTATGCGCGGTGGAACTATTATTGTCGGCGGCGATGCATTTATTCACGTCCACACCCATGGTGAAGGCGGAACAATCATTGTCAAAGGCAATATCGAGGGTCGTGTCGGCGGTCAGTCTGTCAAAGGTGACATTTTTGTCGACGGCAAGATTGACTTCATGATGCCCGGCTACAAGTACGTTGAAGATGTAGAAAAGGAAGTAGATGGCGTAAAAGCTGTTTATGCACACTACATTGGTGACCTTGGTGAACGCCATCCCGAATCCAAGGGCGTAAAAATATATACCAACCTCTATCTGAAGAAATAATAATCTTCAGAACATATTTTTTGGAGATAAAGATGACCGATCAGAAAAAAGCTGTTTTTTTCAGTACAGATTTACATGATGAATTACCCCGTGCCTTTGAAGATCTTCGCCGGATTCATGGGGAAATTATGGATATGATTCATGTGGTTGAAGAAGCATCCGATATATCTACAGATGCAGCCTACAAAAAAGAACTTCGCACATATGCAGATGGTTTCTTAGGAGCTTCTGATGATTTAGAGAAATGGATGATTACTTACGAAGACGCAGTAAATGCTCAGCTTGCTGATAATCATCTAGTGTATGAACGTGATTCCTATCAAACTCTTAACCGTATCCTTCAGTGGGATAAGGCGGATATCCGTCAGCTTGCCCGCTGGATTCGGGATTTAAAGGAACTTACGGCACACATTGGTCTTACCATGCCATATCTTCTGCATGTAAGACAGATTCCGACCGAGAGCATTCCCGCTGATGTTTCAAAATATCCGGTCTTTGTCTTGGATAGACAGGGATATTGTCTCTGCGGGATGGAGTTGGAAGAAATTCTCTACATTGACGAAGTTCGTGAGAGAATGACAGAGAAAAAAGTGAAAAGATAAAATGGCGAAGTATATTTGCATCTTTTGTTCGTACATTTTTGATGAAGATGTGGGCGATCCAGCCCATGGTATTTCCCCTGGGACAAAATATGAGAAGCTACCCAATACATGGGTATGTCCTCTTTGTTTAGTCCCGAAAAGTAAACCTGGTCTTTTTCGAAAAATCGAAGACTAATCGGATTTTTCAATCTCTTAAAAAAAAGTATTTTTATTCTGCTACTATTGACTCTGCCGGAATTTTCTTTTTCAGGATTTCTTTGATCTCCTCAATTTTAAGATCTTTCCCGAGTTGGCTTACGACGGGGATATCAAGTCGTGCAAAGCGGTAAATCCAGTTAATAATTGCATCTACCACAAGAAGAACTGCCTCTTCAGAATTAACAGTAATAAGATTCATACCTACTTTTGGATGTCTGCCCCGTCTCCCGCCGAAGGTGATTTTGTAAGCAGTTGCTTCGGATTCCAAAAGACCATACAGGCAGGATCTGATACATGTTCCGCAATTTAGACAGTGGTCATCCATCATGACAATACGTCCATCACGCACTTCGATTGCGTCTTCCCGGCAGAACTGTACACAGGTTCCGCAACCAGTACAATGACCTTCTTCCCGGATTGGCTTTCTAAGGCCTGTAATTCCTATCTCGTTGAGTGTTTCGCTGGTACAGGCATTGGGGCATGCGGAAATGGCAATCCGAATTTTACCGGGCATATCTTTCCGGAAATATCTCTTGTCTATCTCTTTGGCAAGATGGAGTGAATCTATGTTGGCGAGTTTACATCTATCCGTTCCCGGACATGCTGTGATATTGACAACTTCGGCACGTTCTGCCCCGATATCATGTCCGTTCGCTAGCAAATCATTCGAAACGATCTCGAGTTCGGTGATTTTGATATGAGGAATTTCGATTGTCTGGCGGGTCGTCAGATGCACATTATCTAGGTTGTATTTTTGCGCAATCTGCCCGACCGCGATGAGTTGGTCGGGAGTTACGATGCCTGCAGGCAAGTGGAGACGGAGAGTACAGAAATCTCCATTTACTTCGGTGATGACCCCTCCCATCTCATATATTCGGGATTTTGTTTTCATGTATTTATATTGGCTTTCGTAATTTATTAAGATGATTTTGCAGTACTCAAATAATCTTATGTACTAATGGATGTGTGTATCAACATTTTTTGGGAAGTCTGAGACATGAGGGGTTCCTATATTTCCATTTTTGTGTTCCGTCTGTCTAAGGTTTGCATATCCTCGTATATCGATAGCCCTTTCAACCTGATTGTTCTCTCTTCCATCTCATTGTATTTTTGGATGACCGCATGCTGCGGAGTACAGAAAAATCTGCTCTTCCGATAGCCGAAGAGCCTGATGTGCATCATTATCGTAGAACGCTCCGATTCCACAGATACCTAATTCCTCCTGTGTCCCTGCAAGATACAGATTTTCACAGATATGGTCGGCATCAAGGAATATATCCCTGTATCCACGGACACCATATTTCCAGGCTGTCCGGTATGGTGTTGCAACAAAACAGAACAGAACCGGAGCACGTAACACTCCCGGCTGCATCATACACGCTTTTCCAAGTGCACCGATTAAGTTTGGTCCCTCTTCAATCAATTCCAGCATGTGACTATTTGGGTAATATCTCCAGATACCGACCGGAAGTCCGGCAACTTTCTGAACCGCAATATAAATATCGATTGGATGAATGGCCCCTGCCGATGGAGAACTCTGGAACATTTCTGATTGTCCGGTAATCCCTTGGGCTGCCCAGAGAAGATAGGACAACTGCTCCTCAGTAATGGGTGATCTTGTGAACATACGAAGAGAGCGGCGGGTTTGCAATGCAGTGGTCAGATCCATCGAATGATGATTTTTCAAAGGGTCTGGAAGCACACGGGTATTCCCAGAAGGTATCGGACGTGTTGGTGCTGGTCTGCCTAAAGCTGCATCAGTATTCTTCGTGGGGGATATTTTGTCGCTTCAATAAATGTGTCTCCTGCATTCTGTTCCATACCTGAAAAAAAGATAATCACCCGTTCCAGCAAGCACCCCCGGTATATCCGAGGGTTTTGAAACCGTATACTCCTTATCAGGTTTTTCCATAGTCCCGTACAGTGCGTGAATGGCAAAAATCTTCAACTCCATCGGTGGGAAAACGTCACGGTCATTCTTATCCCTAATCATTACTGCTTCGTCTGCGGAAACTCCCAGAAGTTCCAGCGTCTTTATAAAGACAAGCGGATTCGGTTTCTTAACTCCAAACGTATCCGGCGTAATCACTGCATCGAAATATGACTTGAGATGCATGGTATTCAGTCGTTTCTCTGTATTTTCAGGATCCGCATTTGAGATGATTGCAAGTTTAACCCCGCTCGTCTTTAACGTATTCAGGACGTCGCTAATCCCGTCAAACGGGGAAATACACGTATGTTCGAGTGTGTGATAGAGCCATGCACAAACCTCCGGGTCCGCCGGTACTCCGTCTGCAATATATGCAGAGACTGCATCTTCAATTAGCGTTGGGGGATTCCTGTTCAGAGAATAAAAGTGCAGATCGCCAAATACCCCGCAATAAGCCATTAATGCATCAGCTGCGGCGAACCTCGCTCGCCGCAAATCATGGAGAGTATTATCCATATCGAAGATTACTGCACGCGGCCAGAATCGATTCATATAAAAATCATTGGATGGTGAAATCATAAAATCATTTGCTTAGTGTATGGTGAAATATATAATATATCACAATGTGAATGTATAACCATGGTTAAAGTCCCCTGTCAGGAAATAGTGTGGGACATCATCCCCGCAATACAGGCAGCTCTTACTGCTGAACTGGTAAATCTTGGTGTGTCACAGATCCAGGTTGCTAAATCTCTCTCTCTTGCTCCTTCAGCTGTATCTCAATACTTATCCGGCAAACGAGGATACAGAATCGTTTTCGATGATGAGATCAAAGATGTCATTGCCAAACTTGCCGAGGAGATCAAATCCGGGTCGGTCACTGACGATGAGCTGGAAAGTAAATTCTGTATTATCTGTCGCTCTCTCAGAGGGCGCAATGAATGCAGTCGTTCCTCTGAGTAGAACCCAAAAACTCATAAGTTTGAAGAGTCAATTAAACTTCTATCGGGGTTTTACTCATGATAGACAGTTTTATTGAAGGAAACAAGATATTCCAGGAAAAGGATTTCGAGCGGAAGAAAGAACGATACATGCAGCTTACCAGCACTCAGCATCCGACGGTGTTATGGATAGGCTGTTCGGATTCCCGGGTAAATGCGGAACGTATCACGCACTGCCGTGCTGGGGAGTTGTTCACGCACAGAAACATAGGAAAGTTCCGACACATGGCTGGAACTTTGCAACCGTTCTTGAATATGCAGTCAAGCATCTGAAGGTAAATGATATTGTTATCTGCGGTCACTCGGACTGTGGGGCCCTCAATGCTCTGGACGTTGATATGTCAAAAGATGCCTACATCCCGCTCTGGATAAACAATGCACGGGATGCTCAGACCAGGGTCGATGCCCGTCTTTGAGAGGCAAAGACTCCGGAAGAAAAGGCAATTCGGAAAAAAGAGATTGAGTATGAAAACGTCCGCCGGCAGATGGAACATCTCAGGTCTTATCCTCTTGTTTCTATGGCCGAGGGAAAAGGATGCCTGGAGGTACACGGCCTGTATTACGATTTGAAGACCGGCGCTCTTTCCATGATCGCCTAATTTTTTTTGATCAGTGCAAGAAATTCTTCAGGTGAATCAACCGCACAGATGTTATCCCGTTTATCCACCGATCCAAAGGTTGCATGGACTCCTTTGATACCCAGTTCTCTTGGTGGTCTGACGTCCCGGTTCTTTTTGTCACCGATCATCACTGTTTCTTCTGCAGATACACCAAGTGCTTCCATCGTTTTCTGATATACGAGCGGGTCCGGTTTTTTTACGCCGAATGTTTCGGGTGTGACGATGAGTTCAAAATATTTCCCATATCCAAGAGCTGTCATGCGTTTTTCCATATCAAGCCGGTCGGCATTTGAAATGACGGCCAGGTGTATGCCTGCGGAGTTTAATTCGCTCAGCATCTCCTCGATTCCATCGAAGGGGGATATACAGGCTAGTTCCAGTGTGTGATAGAGCCAGGTACACTGATCAAAATCAGCATCAATCCCGTCTCCCAGATAGAGGGTGACCGCATCTTCTATCAGAGTTGGCGGGTTTTTGTTCAGGGAATAAAAATGCAGGTCACTAAATACTCCGCAGTATGCCATCAAAGCATCTGCTGCACACATGCGTGACCGTCGAAGGTCGTGCAGGGTGTTATCCATATCAAAAATTACTGCACGTGGAAGATCTTTTTTAGAGCTCACAGGTATCACAGTCATGTCCGCAGGAGCTGCATTCTCCGTCACCCCACGGTTCTCTGCCTGACTTTACCAGATAATCATTGATTGCTTTGTGGATGGTTTCTTCTGCAAGGACCGAGCAGTGCATTTTTATTGTCGGCAATCCATCCAACGCTTCTGCTACGGCTTTGTTGGACAGCGTCCATGCGTCCTCCAGCGTTTTGCCTTTGATCATTTCGGTTGCCATGCTGCTGGAAGCAATAGCTGCACCGCAGCCGAATGTCTGGAACTTAGCATCGACGATGATATCGTTTTCGACTTTCAGATACATCTTCATGATATCTCCGCAGGAAGGGTTTCCCTCTTCCCCGATACCATTTGCATCTTCGATTAAACCCACATTGCGCGGGTTTGTGAAGTGGTCCATTACTTTTTCACTGTACATTTTTCAACTCCTTTGGGGTAAGCGGGGACATTGCCCTGAGTTTTGCCACTGTTTCTGTGAGTGCGGCAATAACAAATTTCACATCCTCTTCCGTCGTCCGTTCGCCGACGGTAAGCCGGATGGAGCCGTGTGCAATCTCGTGAGAGATTCCCATTGCTGTTAATACATGCGATGGTTCAAGAGATGCCGAGTTACAGGCACTTCCGGTCGATGCGCAGATGCCTTTCATGTTCAGGAACAGGAGAATTGATTCTCCTTCAATGTACTCAAAGATGATGTTAGTATTGTTTGGAAGACGTTTAGTCGGGTGACCATTTAAGTGTGTTGCCGGGATCTTCAGAAGTTCGCGGGTTAACTCATCCCTCAGTACAGTGAGTCGTTTCGTCTCTTCAGGCATCTCGGCGACTGCACGCTTGATCGCGGTCCCGAGACCTACGATGCCTGGTACATTTTCCGTACCTGCACGGCGTTTCTTTTCCTGGGCACCGCCGTGAATGAAGTTTTGGATTCGTGTTCCTTTTCTAATATAAAGAGCGCCGATCCCCTTCGGTCCGTAAAATTTGTGGCCTGAGAGTGAGAGGAGGTCAATGTTGTCGGTGACTATATCGATTGGAACATGACCAACTGCCTGGACGGCATCAGTGTGGAAATAGATCCCGTGATCTCTGGCGATCTTTCCGATTTCGGCAATCGGCTGGATCGTGCCGACTTCATTGTTTGCATACATTACGGAGATGAGAATCGTGTCCGGGCGGATCGCTTTTTCTACTGACTCCGGAGAAACCATGCCGTACTTGTCTACTGGAAGGTAGGTTATCTCAAATCCTCTGGATGCGAGCCATTCGCAGGAATGAAGAATTGCGTGGTGCTCGATAGCAGTCGTGATGATGTGTTTTCCTTTTCGTTCATTGGCAAATGCTACGCCCTTCAAAGCCCAGTTGTCAGATTCGGTTCCACCGTTGGTAAAATAGATTTCATCAGGTTGTGCGTTGATCGCCGATGCCACCTGTTTTCTGGCAAGGTCAAGAGCTGTTTTGTTGGATTGACCGATGGAATAAACCGAAGACGGGTTGCCGAACTCTTCGGAGAAGTAGGGAAGCATTGCTTCCACGACCTCTTTAGCAGTGTAGGTCGTAGCAGCATGATCCATGTAGATGATTTTTTTACCCATAATGTTCACACCGTGAATTGTGATTAGTATATTATTTGTGTTACTTGTATCTAAATATTCTTGAAAAGGATTGAGGGGAGGTTAGTTAATTTTCTTTCTGTGTTCTCTTCCGTATGATGAAGATGTACGCCAAAGATAACTCCTGACAGAAAAATCGACTTAACCGAAAACAGCAAGTAATAATTTTATTCAAAAAAGGAGTGGATAAAAAGAAGTATTTTACTTCTCTTCGCCGAACACGTTTTCGTAGATCATATCGGAGCCGGTTGCATGCAGACGTGCACGCTCGTCGACTTCTTCTGCGAATGCAAGGACTGGGAGTTCCATGTCCATACCCGGTGTGTGTCCGAACATCTTTTCAAGCTCGACCTGTTGGGAGTGCATGAAGAGTGAGTTCGGGATATCCATCGGACAGAGTTCCTGACACTGACCACAGTTGATACATGAATCCGCGATGTGTGCGAATCTGATCATCTGGAACATGAAATCAGGAGGAATGATTCCAGGGCGGACGAGATGCGGCTTTTTGGTGGAGCACTCAACACAGTAACAGATTGGGCAGCTTTCAATGCATGAGTAGCATTTGATACAGCGGCTGGTCTCTTTCATGATCATTGCGAGTTTTTCGGAACCTTCACCAAGTGCGGTGAACTGTTTCTTCTGGTTCTTCTTACCCATCTTGACCATGACGTTCTCGATCTTTCCGCGGATCTCGAGACCTTTTGCCTCGGGTTCACAGGTGTCGATAATGCCGGATTTTACGGCACCGTCAAAGATCATTGCGCCTTTCTCGGAGCAGATCTCAACAAAGGTTGCCTTGCCGGCTTTCTCGCCGAAGACACCCCAGTTACCACAGGCAATATCTGCCTGACGGGGGATCTTGGTTTCGCAGCGCTGACAGTTCAGACGGCGGCCGAGACCTTCCTCTTCCAGCTCATCGATTGAAATACCTTTGTGCTGGTGTTTACCTTCTGCATCGGTGTACTCGATGATAAACTGACCCTTGTCGATTTCCTCTTTGAAAACGCAGTCCGGGTCAACACCGTACTTCTCGGCGATCATTTTTCTTGCCATGAACGGGGTAACAGAACCACCGCAGTTCAGACCGATCATCACGACATTGTCCATGTTGATCTGATTACGCTTGGCAAGTTCGTACATTGCTTTTGCATCGCATCCCTTGACGGTGACGGCGATCTTCATGTCTTTTGCACCGTTCAGGTACTTTTTGATAAGCTTTGGCAGAAGCAGCGTACCGCAGTGGAGGGATCCTGCGGTGGTGGCAAGTTCAGCCGGGTCGGTAATGAATACCGGCTGCGGATCGTAGATATCGACACCTTTTCTGACGGTCAGGACCATGTCAACGATCTTGTTTTCAAGCATGTACTTGAGAAGTGATGTGACCGCTCCTCCGCATTCTCCTTTGATCCCTGCATCTTTGGTCCATGCGTAGCACATATCGCCTTTTTCTGACATTTTAGGCCTCCTGTTTGGTAACTTTCACAGCACACACTTTGTATTCCGGTGTTCTGGACACTGGATCGTATGCGGTGTTCGTGACTAAGTTTGCTCGTGCTTCGATGAAGTGGAACGGCATGAAGAACACGCCTTCTTTGATATCATCCATGACGCGTGCTGCCACGGTGACTTCTCCGCGGCGTGAGGAAAGCAGGACTTTTTCGCCGTCTGCGATACCGAGTTTCTCTGCATCTTTCTTGTTCATCTCGAGCCATGCCGTTGGGCAGTCACGGTCGAGCTGTGCACACCTGCGGGTCATCGATCCTGACGGCCAGTGCCAGATGGTTGCTCCGGTGGTAAGCCAGAATGGATATTCTGCATCGATTACTTCTGCCGGTGCACGGTGCTCGATTGCCTGGAGTTTTGCTTTTCCGTCGGGCATTCCTGCAAACGAGGTAATGTGGAGAATCGGTGTTCCCGGGTGGTCTTCCGTCGGGCATGGCCACTGGATACCATCTCCCTCGAGTTTTGCGTAGGTTATACCTGCATACTGGGGGGTGATCTTGCGCATCTCGTCGAAAACATCCTCGGAGGTTCCCCATGCGAACTTGTCGGCATAGCCCATCTTGGCTGCAATCATTTTCATGATCTCCCAGTCGAGTTTTGCCTCTCCGGGTGCATTCTGAGCTTTTCTGAATCTCTGAACACGGCGTTCCGCATTGGTCTGAGTACCGTCTTCTTCTGCGTAGCAGGCACCTGGTAAGACGACGTCTGCGTATTTGGTCGTCTCTGTCTCAAAGATATCTTGGACAACGAAAAACTCGATGTTCTCCATTGCTTTCTCGACACCCTTACTGTTCGGTTCGGACATAACCGGGTTCTCACCAAGAAGGTACAGGCATTTCAGTTTGTCGGGGTGGTGTTCGAACGTCTCGAGCATCTCCGGGATGTGAAGACCGAGTTTGCCTGACGGAAGGTCAGTAACTCCCCAGAAGTCTGCAACTTTCTTTGCTGCATCCGGGTTGTTGACGCTCAGATATCCTGCGTATACGTTCGGGAGTGCTCCCATGTCGCAGGACCCCTGGACGTTGTTCTGACCGCGGAGTGCGTTGACACCGCATCCGGGCTTTCCAATGTTTCCAAGGAGGGTCTGGATGAATGCAATGGATCTGACGTTGTCGACACCGACCGTGTGCTGCGTGATACCCAGACAGTGGACGAATGCGGTCTTGTGCTGGTTCTCATGGAGCCACTGGAGTGCGAGCTGGAGTTTCTCAACCGGGACACCGCAGACTTTGGCGGTGTTCTCGAGGTTGTATTTTTCCTGCGTGACGCATGCCTTGAGTTCTTCGTAGCCGTTTGTACGGTTGTCGACGAATGCGTGGTCAACCCAGTCGTTCTCAATGATGTATTTCATGAAGCAGTTCAGGAGCTGAATATCGGTTCCCGGGTAGTGCTGGATGTGCAGGTCTGCCTGTTTTGCCGTCGGGGTAAACCGCGGGTCACAGACGATGACCTTTGCTCCCTTCTTCTTGGCCTGCATGATTCTGCGGGCTGCAAGCGGGTTGGCTTCAAAGTTGTTGGAACCGATGATAAAAGCGAGACTGCAGTTTGCCAGGTCCATGAATGAGTTGGTGGATGCACCGGATCCAAAGACCATGTTCAGACCGGCGACGGTCGGTGCGTGGCACAGACGTGCACAGTGGTCTACGTTCGGGGTCTTTAATACGACACGGGCAAACTTCTGCATGGCATAGTTATCTTCGTTACAGCAGCGGGCAGAAGAGATGACCGCGATTTCGTCCGGCTTGTATTTGCCAAAGTTTTCTGCGATGACGGCGAGTGCCTCATCCCAGGTTGCTGGTACTTGTTTTCCGTTCTTTTTCACGAGCGGAGTCTTTAACCGGTCGGGTGAGTTGATGAACTCAAAGCCGAATACACCTTTCGGACAGAGTTTCCCCTCATTGACCGGAGAGCGCTGACACGGCTGGGCATCAATAATTTTGCCATCCTTCACGACAAGGTTGAAGGAGCAGCCAGTCCCGCAATACGGGCATGTTGTTGTTACGTACTTTATTTCCATGGATAAACCTCGGATATTATTGATGTCTATTTTCGTGATATATAATGGTGTCTCCTCATGACATTTTTTGATTATTTTCAGTGGGTTTATGGTGTGGTTGAAATTGTTGGTGTTAATTTTATTATATTTATATTATAGAAAATGAATATTTCTCGTTTAATGTGGCGCGCGAAAGGTAAGCGGCAATATATGTTGTGCTCTCCCCAAAAATTTCAGATTTCGCTCTTTATGTATTACTCACTCAATCCAAAAAGACTATACTGTAATCCACACAACAGATAATGCAATAATTTATATAGACTTACAATTCAGGAGATAATTATGAGCGATCAACCCGAAGAATGCGATGGTCACTGTGATGGTTGTTCACAGAAGACCGATACCTGTCAGAAACCCAAAAAATCTAATATCAGTGTAAGACATGTGATACTGGTTCTCTCAGGAAAGGGGGGTGTTGGAAAGAGTACGGTTTCCGTCAACCTTGCATACGCCCTTTCGAACCATGGATATCAGACCGGTCTTCTTGATCTGGATATTCACGGTCCAAGCATCGGTAAGATGCTCGGCATTGAAGATCTTCGGCTTCAGGCGATCGGCAACAAGATCATGCCGGTAAAAATTACCGGTTCGTTGAAAGTAATTTCCATGGCACTTCTTTTAAATGAGACAGACAGCCCTATTGTATGGCGTGGACCGATGAAGGCCGCCGCGATCCAGCAGTTCCTGGGTGATGTTGAATGGGGCGATCTTGATTACCTCGTCGTTGATCTTCCGCCGGGAACCGGTGACGAAGCATTGAATATTGTGCAGTTCGCACCGAACGTCGAAGGAGCTGTTATCGTTACGACTCCACAGGATGTTGCAGTTTTGGACTCAACCAAAGCGATCAAATTCGTTGAGATGATGAATCTTCCAGTTCTCGGCATTATCGAAAACATGTCAGGCATGGTGTGCCCGCACTGTGGTGAGGTTGTTGATCTCTTTGGGAAAGGCGGAGGAGAAAAAGCTGCAACGCAGTACAATGTCCCCTATCTTGGTGCCATTCCAATTGATATTGAAATGAGAAAAGCCGGTGATGAAGGTAAACCGTTCCTCATCAGAAAACCCGGCGAGACCAACCCGACCTGGGATGCGGTTGACAAAGTCATGGAGAACCTCATCACCGAGGTAGAAAAACGCGACGCATAACATGAACGTTCTCATCGCCGAATATACCTCAGTTCATGATCCGGTTCTCGCTCCTGAGGGAAAAGCTATGGTTTCTGCTCTGAAAAAGAGTTTTGAAACCTTAGGGCATTCAGTTGTGATGCCGTCCGGAAGCGATTTTGATTCAGAGATCGCCCGTCTGGCTCCTGATTGTGATTACGGTCTGGTCATTGCCCCTGATGAATATCTCGCAAAATATACGCATACCCTTGAACTTGCCACGCATAACATCGGCTCTGACAGTACGGCCATTGCCGTCTGTGCGAGTAAACGTCTTTCAGGAAAACTTCTTGCGAAGGTCGGCATTGATGTGCCGGCTGAAGTTCCCGCTGATTATCCCGGCAAACGTGTGATAAAACCGGTCAAAGGAGCTGGTTCGGTCGGCGTTCGCATTGCAAAAGATGGCGAACTCCCCGGAGCGGGTGAGATGTCTGTTGAGTATCTCGAAGGCGATCATTATAGTGTAAGTATCGTCGGCAGCCGGGTTGTCGGAGAAGCCTGCGGATTTTACAGCGGACTCCCTCCGGTTTTTCTGACGATCAACCGTCAGTTCTGCGAAATTGGAAAAGATGGTAGATTCGTGTATATGGGCGGCGAAACTCCGGTCCATCCGCCACGTGAAGCCGAGATGATTGAGGTCGCCAAAAAAGCGATCGAAACCCTTGGCTGTCAGGGGTATGTTGGTCTTGACATGGTTGTCGGCGAAAAGATCTGGGTAGTTGATGTTAATCCCCGACCGACTATGAGCCTCCTTGGAATTGTGCATGTTATTGAAGAGGAGATCGCCGATGTTCTGCTGAAAGCAACGTTCGGCTTACCTCCTGAATGCATCCACTATAACGGCAAAACCGCAAAATTCGACGATGTAGGCGGGGTAACGGTAGAGTGATCGGCATTGACGTCGGAGGTGCCAACCTCAAAATCGTTGACGAACACGGTGTCCACATTCATTACTGTCCGCTCTGGAAGAAATCCAATCTGGAGCAGATCGTCAGTAAATACGGATCTGCCGATAACGCTGCTGTCGTAATGAGTGGAGAACTTGCGGATGGTTTTTTCAATAAAACCGAAGGGATATCCTTCATTATCGATGCCGTCAGGCAAACATTTCCTGACGCCGTTTTTTATGGGACCGATGCAAAATTCCATGCCCAAGCATGTCCGGAACTTGCAGCTGCAAACTGGCTTGCCTCTGTCGATCTTCTTCGAAGAACCTATCCGAATGGAATGATGCTGGATATCGGCAGTACAACCGCAGACATCGTCCCCTTTGCCCGGTTTGATAAACTTATCAATATGACAGACACACTCCGTCTTCAGGCGGGGTATCTCGTTTATACTGGGATGCTTAGAACACCGGTCGCCACTCTCGCAAATTCAGCGGAGATAGATGGGGTTTGGACCCCGTTCTCTACCGAGTATTTTGCCTGCTCGGGGGATGCCCACTTTGTTCTTGGGCACATCGGGTCCGATGAATATTCATCCGCGACGCCTGACGGAAAAGAGGTTTCACGCGACGCCTGCCTCAGACGTCTTGCCCGAACGGTCTGTGCCGATCTGGAAGAGATTGGAGAGGAGGGTGCTGTAAAAATAGCTGAATCCTTCTGGACTGCTCAGAGGAATCTTGTCTGCAGTGCAGTGGAAATAGCTGCAAAGGATACCGGAGCCGAGTTAATCCTCGTAGGCGGTATTGGTTCTCCGACGTTTGCCCCGCTAGTTGGTGGTATCGATCTTACGGCTGCAATGCAAATCCCCGCAGATGCTTTACCGGCATATGCCGTCCGTGAGATAGCAGGTTTTTCTCTGACCTGAGATCGTGTGAGTGACGGTCGATCTTATGATACCTAACTTTTCTTTTTGAGTTTTTTCTGTCTCTGGAACTCAGCTGACGTTCCTTTTCCGTCCGCCGGTGCCTTGTAGGAGGTCGGATAACCACTTGATGCCAGGATCTCATGGGATGAGATGGATCCTTTTGGTCCCGAAATTTCTTTTGTCATAAGAGAGATGAATGAATTTGGTAGCTGCATGCCGTACAGAAAATTTGCCTGAGGAATTGCCAGATCCGATAGTGCATAATTTCGGACAGACCCTCGGTCGATCTCGATTCCAAGTGCCTTCATGATTTCTGCTGTGTGAGAGTAGGAATGGAGCCTTGAAAGAGAAATTGCCATATCCACTATCGCTGATCCAAGTCTGGTATCCGGATAAAACGGTTCCTGTGCATAAATGAGATTCCCGCATTTTTTACATTTGAATCGCCGGATGTTGACCATGATTCTTTTTTCTCCCATCGGGGTTCTCAGCGTCACATAGAGTTTTTTCTTGGTATCATAGGGTTGAGGTCTTCCTCCGCAGAGCGGACAGGGTTTTGCTGTAGCAAAAAGCGTGCCGTCCAACGAAGAAATACCAACCAATACCGTGGTCATGAGAAGTGATGGGATCTTAACCTGATGATGGGGCATATCTGTTATTAATAGTGGGTATTGGTATGTAATCAATCCTCTGACAGGAATCGGCGTTATCTTCATAATCTCCCCCCTCCCATTTCTTACTCAGATGAAAATAAAAGGCATCACCGTCAGGCTCCCTCCCCTCCTCCTTGCAGCAACCGTATTTTTTGCTGTTATGTGTGCAATGACCTACGGTTCAACCAAAGATCTTATCTATATATATATAGGTCTCCCGCTTTTTGCTATTCTTATCGGCTTTCCCCTATGGCTTCCCTATTTAAACGAGAAACAGGTTCTCCGCGACGCTCTTCAATATCGCGGTCACGCAAAACTTGTTCGTGCTCGTCAGCTTTCTCCGGCGATGAGAGGAAGCATTGTTATTATAGAAGGAAAAGTTCTGAAAATAACCGGGCTCATGATGAACAAACCCTCCTACCTGATCCAGGATCCGACCGGTCAGGTCGTTGCTAAACGTTTTGCCCTGCCTGATCCGCTTGTCGGTGTCGGGGCGGATGTTGAGGTCCTTGGCCGTGTCTTTGGAAAAGCTACCAATGCCGGGTCCCTCTACATCAATGCCCTCACCATAAAACCGATCTCGACGTTTCGGGACGTCGAGGAGGATGTACAATCCGAACCGGAAAAGATCCGGATTAAGAAACTCAATTAAGATTTGACTTCCCATTATGATTATGCATAAAGATGTGTTCATTACTCTCCTGGAAAAGATCGCTCCGCCAATGTTGGCTGAGGATTTTGACGAAGGTCGCATTGGTCTGATCGTGGATGGAACTGACAGGATCGAAAAGGTGGGATGTGCTCTGGATGCCACACCTTATGTCTGCGAGCGTGCTGCAGAGGAACGGTTCGATGCCCTTGTGGTTCACCATCCGGCATTCTGGACTGCGATGCACGGAGTAACTGGGAGAAATGTCGAGATTCTCCGTCCATTGCTCCTGAATAATATCAACCTCTATGCCATGCATACCAATTATGATCATGCTCAAGGTGGGATAAACGATGTTCTAGTATGGGAGCTCGGGCTCACAGATTGTGTGCGAATGGACAAGACCCCAAACTCAATCGGTGTGGTTGGAACTATGTCGAAAAGTTTTGCCGAGATTTCCCGTATTCTCGGTTGCGGTCTTCGCGTATGGGGCGATGTTTCCGATGTCACGAAACTTGCGGTCGCCGGAGGCTCGGCATTCGATCTAGAACTGATTGAGGAGGCCATATCTATTGGGGCAGAAGCCTACATGGCATCCGAATTAAAGTATAATATTGCTCGTGAATCACCCATTCCCTGTATCGAAGCTACTCATTATGCTCTGGAAGCTCCTGGCATGCGTGCTCTTGCAAAAGTTCAGGGGTGGGAATTTATCGAAGACATCCCGGTTACTTCAATCATCCAATGATCCATCCGTTCCCCGTCCTCAAAACAGAAGGCGAACTCAATGATGTTGTGCGTACAGCATTCATCGATGCGTACGGAAAGCGGGGGATGGAAGCAGTTGATGCTGTAAGAGAAAAACGGGTGAAAAAGTATCAGGATTATTTTGTTGTTGTCGGGAACACCGATGAATACTTTGTTGAGGGTTCGTTTTGCAGTTGTAATGCCCTGCTTTACGGGAAAGAGTGCTGGCATACTCTGGCCGTGCAGATCGCTGTTGAGCTGGGAATGTATGAAACCTATAATCTCTGGTACTACAAGAACGGTGTTGATGAAGATGAACCTGAATACGAATAACTTTCCTAAAACCTATTTTTAAAATGCTTTAGCCCCTAACTAATAGGAATGACCTCAATACTCGTGACCTGTTACAGCAGGACCGGTAAAACCAAGATGCTTGCCGAATGGATCGGCAAGGGAGCAAAACAGGTTGAAGGTGTGACCGTCGATGTCCTTCCGTTCAACTGTGTGACCGCAACCGATCTTGTTCGTTATGACGGAATCATTCTTGGATTTCCGGTGTATTTCGGGGGCGTGGCGGCGGAATTAAAAGAGTTCATTGATGACACCACCTTTGTGCGCGGAAAGCTTGTCGGAAAAATCGGGGCTGCATTTACCACAGCCGGTGATCGGACCGGCGGAAAAGAGACAGCTATCCTATCGATCGTTCAGGCAATGCTGATCCACGGCATGATCGTTGTCGGTGATCCGATCTCTCCCGAAGCAAACAATGAGGAGCATAACGGCGGGCATTACGGACTTGCTGCTGATGGTCAGCTAACTGAGAACGATCTTCGTCAGGCTGAATATTTCGGTCGGCACGTGGCTACTGTTGTTTCCCGTATGTGTTAATTAATATCTCCAATCATTATTTTCAACTCACTGCACGCTTTGTATGCGGTGTTGTCCATTGAAAGCGGGGTGACCGAAACATGATTATGTCTGAGTGCCGTCACATCTGAATGCTCTTCTGGGATGTAGAGGGGTGTTCCGTTGATCCAGTAGTAGGGTTTGCCTCTCGGGTCGATCCTCTGTTCGACCGAGGTTTCAAATATTCGCTCCCCAAGGACGGTCACCTCATATCCCTCTATTTTCTCAGTTGGAATATTGATATTGATCAGCTGACTTTTTGCAGGGAAACCTTTTTCCAGAAACAATTTGGCGAGCTTCGTCACTACGTCTTTGCTCTGGGTGAAATCCGTCGTGTGGGACCGGGGATCTGCGAATTTATTTCCCTGGTCGCTCATCTGGAGTGAGTATGCGAGGGCAGGGACTCCCTGATTGACCGCTTCCATCGCAGCACCGACGGTGCCGGAGGTCGTGATCGATTCGAACGAGATATTTTCTCCAAGATTGATGCCGGATACTACAAGGTTTGGCTTGAGCCCGAGTCCATACAGGCCAAGGAGGAGGGCATCCGTCGGCCGCCCCTCGACGGAGTATGCCTGAGTTTCATGCATTGTTACCTCATTCATCCTGATCGGCTCGAAGATCGAGATCGATCTACCTACTGCACTTTGCTGGGTTGCCGGCGCGACGACCGTAACATCAGCGAATAGTGACAAGGCGTCATACGCGGCCCAGAGGCCTCTGGAGTTGATCCCGTCATCATTCGTTAAGAGTATCTTTGGTCGTGGCATTCTTGTCAGATACGTTTCATTGGTGAGGTATTACACCTTTTGGTTTGGGCGACATTGAGCACATGGAGTATTTGTGTGTTAGGTGCTATTTTTCATGATACTATGTTTCGTAATCTATATATCAAGATACAGCATTCTTGTAATACATATTTGCTGCGGTGGCCTAGCCGGTTAGGGCGCGGGACTCATAATCCCGAGATCGGGGGTTCGGATCCCTCTCGCAGCACTGTTTTAAGCTGTTTTCTCGCGCAAGTGACAACATTCAAATGTAACATCACGTTAATTGCGAACTATTTCAGAAAAGAGACAAATAAAAAGCCAAATTGGTTGTGAGTCTATATTATGATTAGTGTTACAAATATTAAAATAAGTAAGATATATAATAAAATTAATATTATAATGTGTACAATACTATTTTTTTTTTTAAAAATTTATAACATAAAATCTGCTAGTTTTTAAATTCGTAAGTAATTGGTGTGTATTCAGCCTCATTAAAACTCATCCTCCTCAGGAAAAAGTCGGAGACGGGAGGATTTTGGTGATTGCAAGGAGAAAATCTGTATGACAAAAAAACAAAATCATTATTATTTGCTGCCGTTATCTGTGCAGTAGTATTCGTATGTATCAGTACCAGATGTGTTGGCAACAACACAGACTCCGATCTCAGTAATACCCTCGTTTATGCGGGTGAAGCATCAAGTAATATCAATCCTATTTTAAACACCCATACCGAATTGGTGGATCTAATATTTTCCGGACTTATGAAGTATGACGGAGATTTCAATTCGATAGTAGATCTTGTGGAAAGTTACACGTATGATGAAGCGAACATGGTTTACACATTTCATCTCAGAAAAGGTGTAACCTGGCATGACGGTACCCCGTTCACTGCTGAAGATGTTGTTTTCACCTATGAAACACTGATGAATGACGCTACTCTCTCCTCTACTATCACCAGTAACTATGAGGATATAAACAGTGTAACTGCTCCCGATGACTACACGGTAGTATTTGTTATGGACAAATACAATGCAGCGATGTTAAGTTATTTCACGCGAGGCATTGCTCCAAAGCATCTCCTTGCCGGAAAAGACATCAACATTGATTCATTCAACCAGCATCCGGTCGGAACAGGAAGATACAAGTTTGTTGAGTGGGATACCGCCGGCGCAATGATCATTCTTGAAAGAAATACTGCTTACTATGATAAGATTCCAAACATTGAACGCATCATCTATAAAACAGTTTCCTCAACAAGTATCAAAACCACGTTGCTCACCACTGGAGAAGCTGATCTTGCCTGGTTGAATGCAAATTATGCGGAAACATTCAGAGGAAAAGCGGGATACAAAAATATTGATTTTATCACTGCAGATTATCGTGGTATTTCAATGGATTATGCAAGTGATTTCTGGAAAAACAATGGGGATTCTGTTGGTGTTTTGAATTATGCAATCGACAAAGACACAATTGTTAAAAGTGTTCTTTACGGCAAAGGTGTTGCAGCATACAGTCCAATACAGTTGAGTGAGTATGGTGGAAATACTGCGGCTGATATTTATTCCTATGACCTTTTCAAGTTTGCAGAAGAAATGGAAAAACTCGGTTGGGTCAAGGGAAGCGACGGTATCTATGAAAGAAATTGTGAGAAATTCCATTTCAGGATTCAAGTGAATGGTAATGAAGAAGAACGTGTCGATATTGCAAATCTATGCTCCCAGACGTTAAAGGCGGCTGGTGTTGATATGGAAGTATGTGTTCAATATAACTGGGATGTCACTGGATATGATGGATTCTTATCCGGAAATGCCTGTGAGTTTGACCCTGACATGCTTTATGTGGGATCTGTTACCGGTGCATTCGGCAACACGATGTTTTATTCCAATGCCGATGTTGATAAGTACCTTAAAAAGGGAAGACATGCAGAAAGCGAGACTGAGCGTAAAGAAGCATACAGAAACTTTGAGGTTGCTTATGCAGAAAACCCGGGTATTGTTCTTGTTGCATACTTAGATGGAAACTATGTGAGTATTGCAGGACTTGATGGTCTTGATACAACAAGAGTTCTTGGTCACCATGCAGTTGGGGTTATGTGGAACGTAGAGTATTGGACACTCTCCAAATAATTTTTATGTGAAATATAGGGTGATTTTCCGGGCAACAGTGCGAGGAATTTCCCCAAATGAGACCAGAAATGAACACTATATTACAACTCAAAAATCTTTGAAATTATGTTTTAAATGGGAAATAATCTCAAATAATCATTTTGAACTTGACATGGTAGGGCCCCCTCTAATATTTTTATTTGATTAAATATTATCACATAACCAGCGTGCGGGGTTGAAAAATTTTCTAAGGTTATATTTGGTTTAATTTAAAAATCTGGGCTCAAATATTGGGATTGATTCATAATCCCGAGATCGGGAGTTCGGATTCCTCTCGCAGCACTGTTTTTTTAAGTTACCTACTGTAATTTTTGAGGATATCAATCGTCTTTTCGACTCTCGTCTCAAAATGAACGCTGTCCATAAAATATCTGACCATGCACACATTTTTTGCACCTGCATCCAGAACACTGGTGAGGTTTTCCTCATTGATGCCTTCGATTGCGACGAAAGAGATATCTCCGGCCAGTTTAACTACCTCAGCGATGATTTCTGTTCCTGTGACGGGGTCGGGATTTTTCTTTGTGGGGGTCTGAAAGACCGGTCCAAATCCGATATAGTCAGGTTTTAGCTTTACAGCCTCTTTTACCTGTTTCAGATTATGGGTTGAGAGTCCAAATTCACATACTTTTTCGCCGCAAATCTTTTTTGCATCTGTTAGACTGATATCTTCCTGGCCAAGATGAAGGCAGTCCGCACCGCAGAGATATGCAAGGTCTGCCCGATTATTCAGCACAAACAGAGTTTCAGTTCCGTTTGTTACACTCATAATCTCACCCGCATCCAGCAGGATCTCCCTGTCGCTTAATTCTTTCTCTCTCAGCTGGAGATATTTCACATTATGCTTAACCGCAGTTTCGGCGATCTTTTTATAGGAAAAAGAAGGTTTTGTAATTATCAGGTAGAGTCCGAAGTCATTTTTTATCACTTTAACTCTTCGATGATCAGTTTCGCAACTTTCTCTCCTGAAAGAAGCATCCCGCCGAATATCGGGCCCATACGTGGTGATCCAAAAACTCCGTTTGCTGCCATACCGCAGACATAAAGCCCGGGATAAATCTCTTTGGTATTGAGAACGGTCTCTGCCTCGCCTTCGACAGCGTTTAAAGAATGCTCGCCGCAGACTTTTCCTGTCGGTGTATTAAGAGTGATGTTATTCTTTCTCGCAACTGTTTCTGAGATCATGCAGGGATGTCCTGTTGCATCCACTACGATCTTTGCTCTGAACGAAAGAGGGTCTACATAAAGTCCCTCTCTTACAACCGGGCCCCAGTTTACAACAACGCCTGATACCCTCTCGTTCTTAAACACTACATCCTCAACACTCATCCCGTTGTGAATCAGAACACCTCTCTTTGCTGCCCGGTAAATAAGTGCAGATGTTGCCAGAACACTGTCGCATATGACGAGGTTATCGTTGTATCTTTCATAGGGAATATCCAGTTCATCCAAAAGATATACCGCCTCATTCTGAATTGCAACAGATGAAAACAGCATGGCGCCGCCCCACATACCGACGCCAGGGGCAAGTTTGCTCTCAAACATGGATACTTTATAGCCTGCTTCTGCAATTTTTAGTGCGGCGATAAGCCCTGACGGTCCAGTTCCTACAATTGCTACATCGAAACATAGATTATTCCGAAGTCTTAAAATCCAGGAATCTGTGATTGCTTTGGTTACTTCCAAGTCCATTTTGTTATCCTCCCTGAATTTGGGTGGATAATGTACAGGAAAATATAGGAAAAACGACTCCCTACGCCGGCATTACCCGAATCAGGTTATATGGGTATAATCTCAGCCGTAGCAGTCAGATTTAGATCTGCAACAGCACCCCGTTATCATTTCTGTTTTCAGAACATAAGGAATGTTCGCAATCTGGCTCAGCAAAAATGGATCAATCGGTTTGCAGGTATCCTGATAGATAGAGGATTGATATCTCTCCTGCCCTTGTTTATCTGTTATGTTGCCGGTTCAACAGTCCTGTATTCGGAAATTCTCAGTGTAAAATCATTTACTCAGCCACAAGGATTAATCATCTAGACTTTCCATATTTATCAAACGGAGGTGCGCTTCACCATGAAAACAATACTGTACTACTTTACCGGAACGGGTAATTCACTCGCTGTGGCTAAAGCAATATCCACCCGACTCCCCGAAACCGAACTCGCCCCCATCCCTAAACTCATGCTCATCGACGAGATGGTCACTGTTCCCCATGATGTAAACGTCGGAATAGTGTATCCGCTTTATGCCATGGGTCTCCCCAAAATTGTTGTGAATTTTTTCGCGCTTCTTGATCTCTCCCATGCAGAGTATGTTTTCTCTGTAGTTACCGAAGGAAGAAAAAGCGGTTCTCCGACAAAACAGATTGCGGCCCTGTGTGAAAAAAGCGGACACAAACTCAACGCAGCCTGGTGGATCAAGATGCCTGACAACTACATCCCTTTCAATGCTCCCCCGGAGAAGTCTGTTGAGAAGACCATCCGGGAAAACGCGCTTCGTAAAGTGGCAGTCATTGTGGAAGATATCAAGGAACGCAGGAGTTCGATCGTGGGATTCACTGCGATCGGCAGCGTCCTAAGGCTCATGTATGGCCCCTTCATCAGAAACATCCACAACTTCGACAAAAAATTTGTCGTCAGCCCTTCATGTAACGGTTGTCAAATCTGCGTCAGGATATGTCCTGTAAACAACATTCATCCCCTTCCCCATGGAAAAAAGGAGTGGCTCCACACATGCGAGGGCTGCCTTGCCTGCCTTCAGTTCTGCCCTGTTGAAGCATTGTCCTGTGGTGGAAAAACTGCCAATCGTCCACGATATCATCACGCAAATGCGACTGTAGAAGACATGCTTGAGCAGAAAGGCATCATTGAGATAAAATAAACTCTCTTTTTCCATTCATATGGATGTGTATATATTCATTGAACATAAATATTAGTTCAGTATGAAACTCCCTAAATACGACATCAACAAATAAGATCCAAAACATATGATGGCAATACCCGCCGTCCTTTTTGGTATCGCTCTGGTGATCGTCGGCATAACTTTTGCATTGACAGGAATGCCTGTCACACCTGGGATTGATTTCGCGGGTGGAACAGCGGTTACCATCCATACGGATGATACCAAAGAAGAAATTGTCGCTTTTTACAATGGATATGATTTGAAATCCGTTGATGAAGGTATTGGCTCGGGAAGGTATTACCTTAAGTTTGGTCCGATGTCCAATGAGGACATGATGACGTTTAACGATCAGACCCTTGCGAAATATCCTGAGGCGAGCATTGATCAGATAGGTGCGACCTTTGGAGCAACCCCTCAATCTCAGGCGATGTGGGCGATTTTGTTCGCTTTCATCGGGATGGCAGTGGTGGTTTTCCTTGCTTTCAGAAAAATCATCCCTGCTGTCACGGTGGTTTGTGCCGGGGTTGCTGATATCACTATAACTGCCTCGGTAATGAACCTCCTTGGCATTGAACTCTCCCTTGCGACAACTGCCGCTCTTCTGATGCTTATCGGTTACTCTGTTGACAAGTAATATTCTGCTGACAACGAAAGTCCTTAAGCGTCAGGGAAAGCTTGAAGAAAAAATGGAGGGCGCGTTCAGGACTGGTATCATTATGACTACCACGACCCTTGCCGCAATCATCGCCATGTTCCTTGTTGCATTTATCGGTCAGGTTCCCACACTGTATTCTATAGCGGCCGTTCTGATCATTGGTCTTATCTGTGATATTATTTTTACCTGGGGTTTCAATGCCGGAGTTCTCCGCATGTATCTGTCCGGGTCGGAAAAACCTCAGCCAATGCAAAAACAACCCAAAAAGGATAGAAGAGGTGCGAAACAATGAGTTCCAAAAAAGGCTCGTCCCCGAGAAAAGCGAAGAAGGAGTACACCGGCTGGAGTGCTGTTATCCGTGATCCGCGGGTGATTCTTGTTCTTGTACTGGTGGCTCTTTCACTTGCGACGATCTTTGTTCCGTTCGGTGACCGCGAAGGTTTTACGAATCTGCAGTTTGGTCTCGACTTGGATGGGGGTTCATGGATACAACTGGAGCTCCAATCCGAAGTTTTCACCATTGGTCAGGGTGCTGATGTTACGGCCGTTTCGGAAAGTGTGGGACAAACACTTGACTATACCGTCGTTCCTATCGATCAGACCAAGATCGAAGTCCAGAAATCTGCAACCGTGGATAAACTTCGTGCCGCAGTTGAAGCTGCAGGTGCCACGTATGTTGGGTCTGAGCCTGGAGTCAGCACTGATACGGCAGATACTATAAAACGGATTCTTGAATCCAAGTTAAACAGTCTCGGAACTAGTGATGTGAAGGTCAACACACTCACGAATATGAATAGTGTTGCTCAATATGTTCGCATCGAGATGGCGGGTGTAGATCTGCAGACTGCTCAGGAACTTGTCGAAACACAGGGTCTCTTCGAGCTTCGTATCGTTACAACTGGAAATTAAACGGCTCATGTCTTATACGGGGAGTCAGTCGTTTCTGTCCAGACTCCAACCCAGAATCCATCGGGTTCTGACAACTGGGGTGTCGCATTCGATATTTATAATGCCGGAGCAGAGTCACTCCAGCAGGCCTGTATCTATTATGGTGCAACCACGAACCCGACTGCCCATGAACTGGTCATGTATCTTGACGACAATCTTGTGTACAGTGCACCACTCTCATCTGATCTTGCATCTTCAATCGCTAAGGACCCGGTGAACAGTCTGTATGCCGGAACCGGTTCCGGGGATGAAGGTAAAGAACAGGATCAGGAACTTGAGATCCATCTCCGTGCTGGTGCCCTTCCAGTCCAGGTTGAGATCGCCGGGTCCGGTTCAACCTCGGCAGTCCTTGGTGACTACTTCAAGGTGATCTGTTTGATAGCAGCAATTGCTGCTCTTGCGGCAGTCGCTTTGATGGTGTATCTCAGATACCGTACTCCTGCGATTGTTCTTCCGATGATCGCAACGAATGTTTCCGAGATCATCATTCTTCTTGGAATTGCCGTATTCATCCAGCAGCTGGATATCGCTGCCATTGCGGCTTTGATCGCGGTTCTCGGAACAGGTATAGATCAGTTGATCATCATCACCGATGAGGTCATGCATGAAGATCGTATCCCATCTCAGGCCCTGTATCTCAAACGCCTGAACCGTGCACTTGTTATCATCATGACTTCAGCAGCCACGGTTATAATCGCCATGTTCCCGCTGATCATCATGGATCTTTCCACGCTCAAAGGATTTGCAATTATCAGCATCCTTTGTGTCCTGATCGGTGTCCTTCTCACACGTCCTGCCTATGGTAAGGTCGTGATGGAGATCATGGCAAAATAATTTTTTTTTATTTTTACTGAGTGTTTTTCTGATTTTTGATTGACGTAACCAAATTCTGCAGTTTGGACACGATTTTCTGGCGTCCTGTGATTTTCACCATAACTGTTTTGTCTGTGATGACTGGATCAGATTGAATGTTCGCAGTTGATTTGTCAGAGAGAATGGCCATGATCCAGTCCAGTGCTTTGTCATTACTAGTAATGCCCCCGTGCTCTCCTTCTACTTTGAGTAAACGCTCGTTTCCCTGCGGGTTTTTCCCAAGCGTTTCGAGATATCCATACATAGTTGCCGACTCCTCCGGAACACTCCCGTCTCCCGCATGATCGTATATTATGTGGGTTATCCTGGGATTCAATGGCTCATCCGAGAATATCAGTGACCGTATCGTTTGATGATTTATGCCGACGGCAAAGTATGATGTATCCATTGTGGTGATGATCCGGCTGTCATTTTTCAGTCTTAGGGGATGTCCATCACCAAATATCTTTCTGAGAATCATCTCATACTAATTCCCATTCAGTGGTTTGTAGACATTCAGTCCTGCGTCTCTGGTAAAATCTGCGGGGGTATAATACGGCTCCCCCTCTGAAAATATGTTTTCCGTTTCTTGTCTGTCATCACTTACCGGAATATTTTCGGTATACAGATATGCCGGGTGCAGGTCGTCATATGCATTCGTTGGAATCAGCTCTGCTGTTGAAGGAAAACTGGTCCGCACCTTTTTCGAAAGTTTAGTTACTGCTTCAAGCCATCCTTCCGGGACGTATGTCAGTTCCCCGGTCAAAGCTGTGTTTATTGTATCAGGTGTGCCTTCATAAGGTGTTGCGGCCGTTATAATTTTCCTGATATGTTCCTCACCATACATTTCCAGATATGTTGAAACGATCAGCCCGCCGAGACTGTGTGCTACCAGGTCAACTTTAGACCCGCCGTATTTTTGCAGGATATTTTGAATCTGCTGATTTAACAAATCGGCGCAATCTGGGTTTGACTGGCGGAAATCATAGGAAAAAAAGTATACTCCCCTATCCGAAAACTCATCACAGAGGCGGTCAACGATCTTTTTATATGGATATTCGAATGGGCCTATCACCCAGTAATCGCGCTCATGTTTGGTTAACGTTACCTGATCGATTTCATTATTTTTTACCATCAAGGTATTCTGCATACTCACCCTCTCTCCAAGTTTTGTGAGTTTCAGAGAACACTCCATCCAGACGAGGTTGCCTTCAGAATTGTATAATCGACTGCCCATAATGCCAGGTATAAATATAACTAGATTTTTCTTCTCTTGGGTTTTTATCTCAGCCATAACTGTGGTTGTACACAATATAAGGGTGATAAATGCTATGACCGCTCCAAGTTTCATACAAGCTTGTAGTAGGTCATCGGCGGTAATGAACATATTCCAGATTATAATATATATTGTCCAATTCATAATATATTGTTATATTTGATTATAACAATATATTTATTAAATTAAATATATATTATAAAAAATATAAATTGCTATCATTGATTAATCTTATTATCTATCCTGTTGACATGTATAATGGTACAAAATCATGAAGGCTGTCTTAGGACTTGAAGATGGGACAATCATTACTGGAACCGGCTTTGGCGTTGAAGGTTCTGCTTCCGGTGAATTGGTTGTCACCCTTGTATCCTCAGGATACATGGAAGCCCTTAGTGACCCGAGTGTATCCGGACAACTACTTATGTTCGGTTATCCACTTGTCGGAAACTACGGAGCAAATAAAGATCAGCTTCAGCATGACAAAGTTCACGCTGCGGGAACAATTGTGTGTGAACTCTGTGTTCATCCAAAACATCAGCCGACACTTGGAGAATTCTTTGAGGATAATGGCCTCATGGGCATCGAAGGTGTTGACACCCGGATGCTCACCATCAAACTTCGTGAACAGGGAGTAATGCGTGCTGCCCTTATCACCGGCTCTGACGACGGATATAAAGCCGTCAACATGGCGCAGGCTGCCCCGGTCCAGGAAACCCGCGAACTTATTCCCGGTGTAACCTGTCCGGCTCCATATCACATCGAAGGCAAGGGCAAAAAAATTGCCGTCCTTGATCTTGGATGCAGAAAATCAGTATTCACCAGCCTGAAAAACCGCGGTGCCGACATCTATGTCTACCCATACGGAACGCCGGCCGATGTGATCCTTGCTGACAAACCGAGTGCCCTTTTCTTAACGAATGGACCGGGTTATCCGTTTGCCGCACCAAAAGCAATCTCATGTGTGAAAGATATCCTTGGAACCATCCCGGTACACGGAATCTGCATGGGTTCGGAAATCATCGCTGCAGCTCTTGGAGGTCAGGTAGAAAAACTCACACTTGGTCACAGAGGAGCAAGTCAGCCAGTTAAATTCTCTGATGGTACTGTTGCCGTGACCCTCCAGGGACACGGATACGCCGTAGTCGCTGATAGTCTTCCTGAAGGCTGCGAAGTCAACTGCATCAATGCAAACGACTGCACAGTCGAAGGATTCGTCAACAACGACCTTGGCGTGTACTGTGTGCAGTTCCATCCGGAACACGATGGAATCTACGACGGCGTCGAAAAACCAATTTACGATATCATGTACAGAGGAATCCCTGATGCCTAAAAACCCCTCACTTAAAAAAGTCATCCTTATTGGATCAGGACCTATCCAGATCGGACAGGCTGCCGAGTTTGACTATGCAGGAACTCAGGCATGTAAAGCTGTTCGTGAAGAAGGGATCGAAGTTGTCTTAGTCAACTCCAATCCTGCAACGATCCAGACCGATCCGGAAACCGCCGATAAAGTCTACGTTGAACCTCTTAAAGCAGATATCATCGCAGAAATCATCAAAAAGGAAAAACCTGACGGCATTCTCTCAGGGATGGGTGGTCAGACCGGTCTGAACCTTACAGCTGAACTCTATGAAATGGGTGCTCTTGAAGGCGTCCAGATTCTTGGAACTCCGCTCGAAGCTATCTATCATGGTGAAGACCGTGATCTCTTCAAGAAATTGATGATTGAGATCGGCGAGCCGATCCCAAGGAGTTTCATCTTAACCAAGATCGAACAGCTCGATGAAGCATACGAGGAAGTTGGCCTTCCCGCAATCATTCGTCCGGCATACACACTTGGCGGAGCCGGCGGAGGAATTGCCAACACCAAAGATGAACTCAGAAATATCGTTGAACACGGTCTGACAAAGTCGCGTGTCCACCAGGTCCTGATTGAGGAATCGGTCAAAGGCTGGAACGAGATCGAGTTTGAAGTCATGCGTGATGCTGCTGACACCTGTATCATTATCTGCGGTATGGAAAACGTAGACCCGATGGGTATCCACACCGGAGAATCGATTGTCGTTGCCCCGATCCTTACTCTCACCTCTGACGAGTTTGGTATCATGCGGCGTGCTGCAATCAAAATCATCCGTGCACTCAATGTCCAGGGTGGATGTAATATCCAGTTCGCCTTCAATAACGGTGACTACCGGGTCATTGAAGTCAACCCGCGTGTCTCGCGTTCATCGGCTCTTGCCTCCAAAGCGACCGGTTATCCGATCGCCCGTGTGGCAGCAAAAGTGGCCATCGGTCTGCATCTCGACGAGATCAAGAACACGGTAACGGGATGCACACCTGCCTGTTTCGAGCCGGCTGTCGATTATGTCGTGGTCAAAGTTTCCAGATGGCCTTTTGACAAGTTCCAGACCGCTGACCGGACCCTTACCACATCGATGAAAAGTACTGGTGAGGTCATGGCGATCGGCCGTACCGTTGAAGAAGGATTCAAAAAAGCTCTCCGCTCACTTGATACGGACATCTACCGGCACACCGACTTAAATGAGATCAGGATGATTCTCTCCCGCCCGACCGATGAGAGATTCCCCACTCTCTTTGATGCTTTCCGCCTTGGAATGACCGTCAAGGAAGTTTACGACCTCACCCAGATCGAACCGTTCTTCTTAGAGAAGATCCAGAATGTCGTGGACATTGAGCTTGAGCTCCGTGACCACCCGACAGAAGATCTTGTCAAGACCTCCAAGAAGTTTGGATTCTCCAACGCCGAGATCCGTGAACTCACCGGCTGGAATATCTACAAGATCGAGAACCTTGTTGGTTTGCCGACCTACAAGATGGTCGACACCTGCTCGGCAGAGTTCCCGGCAAAAACTCCCTACTACTATTCCACGTGGGAACAGGAGTGCGAACTTACCCCATCCGACAAGAAAAAGGTCCTCATCCTTGGTTCCGGTGCAATTCGTATCGGTCAGGGAATCGAGTTCGACTACTGTACGGTTCACGCAGTCAAGTCCCTGCGTGAAGAAGGAATCGAGGTCCATATCTTAAATAATAACCCTGAAACGGTCTCTACCGACTTCGATACCTCGGACCGCCTGTACTTTGAACCCATGCAGCTTGAGGATGTCGTAAACATCTTGAGAAAAGGCGACTATGATGGTGTTATGGTACAGTTCGGCGGTCAGAACTCCGTGAACTTAGCCATCCCAATCCAAGAAGAGATCAAACTCTTCGGCATGAAGACGAAAGTTCTCGGAACCAGCCCTGAAAATATGGATGTTGCTGAAGACCGAAACAGGTTCAGCGTCCTTCTTGATAATAACAACATTCCTTCACCGGCAAACGGCTCAGCCTACTCCGAAAAAGAGGCCTATACAATCGCCAACAAGATCGGATATCCAGTCCTTGTAAGACCAAGCTATGTCCTTGGCGGCCGGGCAATGGAACTTGTTCACGATGAACTCGAACTTCAGACCTACATCAAAGAAGCAGTGCGTGTTTCCAACACACACCCTGTCCTGATCGACAGATATCTTGACAATGCTACTGAACTGGATGTAGATGCAGTTTGTGATGGAACGGAGGTCCTCATCGGCGGTGTGATGGAACACATCGAAGAAGCCGGTGTCCACTCCGGAGACTCCGCATGTGTTATCCCGACCCAGACCCTCACCCCTGAACAGATCGCAACGGTCAAAGATTACACAAGAAAGATCGCTCTTTCCCTCGGTGTTATCGGTATGATCAACATTCAGTTTGCCCTGCACAAAGGCAAGGTCTATGTCCTTGAAGCAAATCCGCGGGCAAGCCGGACAGTTCCGTTTGTCGCAAAAGCAACCGGTATCCCTCTTGCAAAGATCGCAGCAAAACTGATGATCGGCAAGAAACTTGCAGATCTCGGGTACGAGGAAAAAGAGATCAAGCATGTTGCGGTAAAAGAAGTTCTTCTTCCGTTCTCCAGACTCCCAGGTGTCGATCCGATCCTTGGTCCGGAGATGAAGAGTACTGGTGAAGTGATCGGTATCGATTACGACTTCGGCAGAGCATTCTACAAGGCAAGTCAGGCAGCTGACAATACCATCCCGTTGAAAGGAAATGTTTTCATCTCGGTAACAAATACCCAGAAGATGGAAATCTTACCCATCGCTCAGAAACTTCATGATCTTGGTTTCTCACTCTATGGTACCGAAGGCACCGTGAAGTTCCTTGGCCAGAATGACATCCCGATGAACCTTGTTAGAAAGGTTCAGGAAGGTTCTCCAAACATTCTGGATATGATCCGGGCACTGGATGTTCATTTACTCATCAACACACCCGGCGATAAAAATGCACGGGCCGATCATCTGCAGATCATGCGGGCAAGCATCGATTACTCGATCCCGTATATCACGACGATCTTCGGGGCTGAAGCTGCGGTACAGGCTATCGAGTCGATGAAGACAAACAAGGTCACCATCGAACCGCTGAGCCACTACATCAGCTAATATCCCCTACTCATTTCCCTTTTTTTTGTCCGGTGATCAACACAAAGACTGTCGCAAATACCGACAGGAGAAGGCAAAGGCCAAATCCGGTCTGATATCCGGCTAAGGTAATAACGATCCCGCATACAAGCGGCCCCGAGGCATGCCCGATATCCATTATCGAGGAGAGGGCGCCGAGTGATGCCCCCAGTTCATTTTTCTCTGCAGTATTTGCAGAATATACGTTTGTTGCCACGGTCGAAAGTGACATGCCTATTCCAAAAATACAGCTGAGGGCAAGCAGTATCCAAAAATCTGCAGTCAGACTTATGGCTCCAAGGGATAGTCCTGTTATAAGCATACCTGCGGCGATCTGTTTTTGCGGATCTCCGCTGTCTGCACGTTTTCCAAACAAGGGTTTCGTCAGGGAAATGACCACGACCTGCACGGCAAAAATGATCCCGGTCTGCCATGCGGGAACACCGGTGAAAAGAAGATACACCGGTAAAAATGTTTCAAAGGTCCCAAAGCAGAAGTAGGCAATCATCTCTGCGATGGACGCAGCACGCAGACCTTTGTTCGAAAAAAACGTCTTCAGACTTTTTGTGAAATCGGCAATGGTTATCTTCTTGACACTGCCGTTTGTGTCATGGAAGAAAAGTATCAGAATAAATGCCGGTATGGCGGCACAGAACGCTGCAAGATATACCATATGGTATGCAGTATATCTCGGTGCAAGGGCAAACAGCGTGAGGATTAACCCTCCTGCGAGAGGGGCAGCAGTCCTGCCGACGAGTGTGGCTGAACTGTATGTTCCCATCATCACTCCTTTCCTGTTCCCGAATTTTTCAGCGATTATTGCGCCGATCACCGGTCCAAGAATCGCGGTCGCCAATCCATGAAAGAATCTGATGGGTATGAGATAGATCGGATCTGTTATCAGGAGATAAAGTAACGGGGCAATGAGAAACACGCATCCCGATGTAATGATGAGTTTTCTTCGACAAAGTTTGTCTGAGATCACTCCTATTGGAAAACTGAATAAAATTCTTGCGAGAGGGGAAACGGCGGCAATAAGTCCCAGATATGCGTCATTTTCTCCAAGGGATTCTGCAAATAAGGGGAGCACCGGGTTTTTCGCGATCGTTGTAGAGAATATCGCAAAACAGCCAATTATGCAAAAGTAGATGATGAACTTTTTTGTGTACTCTCTTCTGACATTTGTGTTGATATTTGACGTGATTTGATAAATAGTGTTCAATCTCCCTTACGTCCTGTTCTTTACACTATTTATCATATTTATACCTAAGAAAAGAATCATTTTTTAAGACATATCATGCATAATCTTTCATAATTCTAGTATTAATTATCAAAATAATGTGGGATAAAAATCTTTGAACAATACATATATCGTGGAGAACGTTAAATTATCAATTATGGTTGATGATTTGAGTGTAGTAAATTATGGCCCTTATTTACATCGTTATCATAAACAACACTGGTATGCATGGATAGAATCAAAAGAATATGGAACTGCATTCAAAGCATATTGGAAAAATGGGACTATTCCACGAAATAAATATCCCAAGTCCCTCATTATTAAAAATAAAAAAGATGGTAGAGTTTCCTATGTTCAATTAAACGGTACGCATGATTGGGATGATACATATCACGATAACAATATTTACAATAATTTCATGAAAACAGCAATATACAATAAACAACTTGCAGCTTGGTATAATAAGCGAGAAAAAAGCAAAGCACGAAAGAACATTCAACATTCAACAAGAAAAATTACTGGTGATCTCTCACGGAAAATAAAGCGGTTACCTGTATTGCAAATAATCACATGGGTTTTACTCGCAGTAATCGCTTATCTATTTCTGGCTACTGCCAATTCATATCCAGTACCTGACTGGTTGGTTAATGATGCGGCATATTTTCTCTTCCCGATAACAACCGTATTGTTAATCATTTGTTTTATCAACTCATATGGCATTTTACCCAAAATCACTTATGCTCTTTTCGCCTTCATTTGTGGTTTCCTCTCATTACTGGTGTTTGGTATCATTGGTCCACAAGAATTTTTTGGCATTAGCATGTTCATATTTTTTGGGATCATTGCACTTGTCGTTATTGGATTCAGATTATTGATGGTAGCATTGTTTTATGGTGCGAAATGGTTCAGTGTCGGTTTTTGTGGAGCACTTGGTGTAAGAACCGGGTGGGATTTTTCTGGAAGATTGCTCGGAAAGCGATAAAAAACTATTAGGATTCGTTATTTCAAAAATTGAGAAAAAAATAACCTTAATTTTTAGTGATTTACTTTATGTGATGATGTTGGGCTTAATGTGTAACATCGCCTTAATCTGCAAACCCGTTTTCATCAACTTTTCACATAAAGTAGAGTTTTGAGTGGACTTTTTGTGCAGACATTAAATGTAGTTACGCTTAGTATAATAATTCCAATGATCTATTTAAATTTAATTTTTTTTTGATTTATTTGTAATGAATATATTTCTAGCATCTCTTCATGAGAATAAAACAGGATTAATATTAGCAAAAATTGTTGCAATTTCAAGTGTGAGTATATTATATTTCATTCTTGTATGTTTTGGTAATAGAGATTTCTATGGTTTAGAATCAATATTCTGGTTGACATTGACGTTTATTATTTCATCAATTATTGGAGTTATTCTTTGTTTCATTCTTTCAAGATATATTTATCCGCATTTTTCAAAATAATTAAAATAGATCTAACTGATATATGTTATTATGGATTTGAAAGTTATTACGGGGATTAGTATATTCACAATAATATTTACAGCGGGTGTTTGGAAATGGGAAAGTTTGATTAATGAATTATATGCAACTTGTATTGCAACAGGAGTTACTTTGATTTGTGTCTTAGTAGTAATTGTAACGATATATCAATCAAGCAGATAGATTATACATTCTGTTTGACTTTATGTGAATCTGTTCAATCGTCAATTCCGACATATAAATCCCCCATAATTTTTTCGATATTGACCTCTTTTAGAGGGAGTAGCAGGGTCAATTTATTGGTTATACTTCGGTTTGGTGTACTGGATGTTTTGAGCAGGTCACATCCATTACACAAAATCCACGAAATATAAACAAAAACACAAAAAAAAGACAGATCGGTGGGATGGGGATGCATTTAGTACCTTCCTCCGTCCCCCACACGAAATGTGCGAAAAGCAACGAAATCCACGAAAAGGTGGTTAGGGGTGAGTATTCACCGGCACACATAATACCTTCCCCGTCCAAAAATGAATTATGTGTTCAGCAGGCGGACCTGTCGATGTTGACCTCAATGACCCCTTAAAGGGCAGAGGTAAAAAGTATAAATGCAATGATTGCGGGGCAACGTTTACGGGAATCGGCAAACACCCGATGTGCCCGACCTGCCAGTCGGAAGACGTTACTGAGATGTAACTTGAATGACTGGTGATCTTCGCGTTCCATTGAGAGGTGACTAGCCGGTCATCATTCGTGGTCCCTCTTCTTTTCTTGTAATTTCCAAAGCCTTCGAAAAATTCCCTCTTCTGATCGAGACCGACACAGACGAGATAGTTCAGGGAGTGTATCCGGGCGATCTGATCATCGTTTCAGCGCCGGAAGGGGGTGAAGTTCTTCCCGCTCTTTATCTTCTTGAGATGGTCAGAACCTATCATCTGCCGGTCATCGCTCTTCCCAAAACCCATCCGGCTGGAAAGAGATTATCCTATGTCGTTTCGGCTGCAGAAAAAATCGAGATGCGGTGTGACATCAAATACGGGACCCATCCTGAGCAGCATCTCCTGTGTTCTGCCGATGAGTTCACCTGAATGACCCTTTTTGCAGACGGGGATGACCTTGTCATCAAAAACCCGCGACCCGGACTCTCCGTTTTCCATGTTCAGTGGGATCCTGCATTCACCGAAAATGAATGAATGTGTGAACTCGGGTCCGCACTGTCATTATTCTTGAGACGTACGTGGTTCCTGCCTCGGTGAAGTTTTCTGAGAAACTGAGAAGGTATCTCTAAAAAAAGAGTTTATCCGTATTTAACGGATAAGAGCTGCTGCGCGGTCTTCTGCTGAGCTGACCGACTCGGACTTGATGATCTCGATTCTGTGAATCGGGAAGATCGGCTTGCATGCGGCAAACATCTTCTTGGAAACATCGCCTTTCAGCATAGCGGAAACAAAGGATTCAAAGTCTGACTCTTTTGCGGCGTCTTCAACGACCTTCACCATCATTGAACGAAGTTCCTGGACCTGGCCAAGTCTTGCGTGGTTGATAGTGAATGCAGTGATAGTGACCTGAAGTTCGCGGGTGCTGCCAAGAGGAGTGACCGTGATCGTGCTGTCGACACGGGTGGCTCTTTTCTTTACCATTGCACGAACGAACTCTTTTGTCATCTCATGACCGTTGAACTGGGTGTATGCTGTATCTCCTGCAACAGTCATGATCTTAAAGGATGTACGAACATTCTGTTTGGAATAGTCCTGGATCAGTTCGCCCAGACTAACCGTCATTACACGACCCGGAACATTTTCCGGATTTGAAGAGATGATCTCTCCAATGAACTGCTTACCGAGGAATTCCGGTGCATGAACTTTATACCAGTTCTTTGCCTTCCAGCCCTCGATTTTGCGTCCGCCACTCTGCTTTTTTCTTGCCATGGTTTATTCACCTGAATTATTTTTTAACGTATTCTCTTCACAGATCGTCTCGATGAGACGTTCTGCAACCGAGAGATTCATCAGATAATCATCAATTGTCGCAATAACCGACCGAAGCGACTCACCGCTCACCCTTGCTACAATACACCCGTCCTCAAAAGAAGTTTCGATAAATCCGCCGTTATCCGGAGCGAGAGATTTTTCGATCTCATCAGCACTCAGACTCTTCGACCTGATTTCACCGTAAATCTTCATACAAATGCCCCCAGTGATCTGATAAACTCAGCCTCGCATGCAAGCGGGAGTTCCCCTCCTGCACGGGTCTTGTGACCTCCGCCGTTTCCGCCAAACGTTTTTTCTGCAGTTCTGATGAACTGCTCAAAGTCTACGTTCGCGGTCCGGGGAGCTCGAGCAGAGACTTTTAGATAAGACTCTCCCCTGCAAAGAACGAAAAGAGGTCGGTTCTCCGATTCGGCAAACATGTCGGCGACATCGCTTACTGTATCGACAGAATCAACCATCCATGCATTCGCTGCGACCCGCCTCGCTGAACCTGCGGCTTCGATCACCCTTTTCTTAAAAGAAAGGGCGGTCTCCCAGCATTCCTTCAGGAGGGAAGCATCTCCGCATGCCAGTCCGAACGCGATATCGGTCCTGCCTGCTTTTCCGCAGGCATCAACGACTGTTGTCAGGGCATGGGCATTCTGGATGCTCTCTCTCTCAAGGCTCCAGGTATCACCGTACAGATTCATCAGAGCATCATACGAAGCATCAGACCGTGCGATTATTTCTGATAACAGACAACCGAGATAGGTCTCATCCGACGTCTTTGCCGAGCAGATCTTAGTGATCTCCTCAGCTTCTCCGCTGTCTCCGGAAAGACTCGGAAGATAGGGTGATGACGCAGATTCGATTTGCTCTTTGGTTTTCCTACCAGCGAGATGAATTCCTCTCCCCGGATTTATCAGATTATTCGCGATCCCTTCACCAATGATCTTTTCATTCATCCCGGTGAGTTTCTGACCGTCTCCGATGATGCCGAGAAGAACCAGACCGGCAAGGTCACGGTTATCAAAAAGGGCATTTGCGACCAGATAAGCGCATCCGGCTGCGGAAAGTTCCGTCTCGCCGTCTGCACCGAACAGTCGCGGGTTGATATGGTATTGGGAGGTGGTGTAAGGCACGTGGTGATCGATGATCATTGTCGTTTCCGGTAAACCGGTGCACGACGCACCCAGATCACAAAGAAGGGAAATGTCCGGATTCGTGACATCGGTGTTCTTGAGAACAGGTAAGAACCTGAGCCTGAACGCGATTCCCGCCCGTTTCAGGGCAATGGACATGATTGCCGCCGAGGATATACCGTCCGCATCGTGGTGGGCGTACATTTCCACGTACTCCATCCCTCTCAGGCGGTCAGCGATCTTTTTGGCGGCTTCTTCAAGTGACATGGGTTATGATGATTTATCTGGACAGAAGAATCTCTGCAGTCTCCGGCTTGTAGACCCAGCCAGTTGGTAAGCGTTTGCTGCCAACATAGTACTTAACGAGTCTGCGGACCTTTGCTTCGGTCAGCTGGAGCTGACGTTTGTTGTGAAGGTCTTTCTTGTTCTGCTCAAGGTGTTTTCTCATTCCGAGAGCCTTGTGCATAAGGTTACGCAGATCTTCGGGGATGTCAGTGTCAAGGTCGTTCTCACGAACGATGGCATTGATTCTCTTGCCGGTTGCGAGTTTTACGTTTGGGACACCGTGTTTGTCACGGAGAACGAGACCGATCTGTGCACAGGAAAGACCTGCTTTGCGCATCTCGACGATTTTACCCTCGATCTCTTTGACATCGGAGTTTGACCAGGCAGGAACTTCTTTTCTGTATGGTCTCACAGAGGATGCAATTCCTCTTCTTCTAGCATGCATTCGTGCCATTATTTCTCACCTCGCGAAAGAGACTGTCCACCCATCCGTACCGGGTGGAGAACCAACCTGACGACGTATTCGCGGATACTGTAATTTGACAGGTATGGTCGTAAGTCACGAAAAGAGCAGCATGTATAATACAGCTGACTCGTCGTAATCCCATAGCCATATGGCAGTGTCTTAGTAGACAGACACGTCGGACTTACTTCAGTCAGCACCTAAGTGCTTCTTATATATTGGAGGGGATCAATAATAAGGGTTTGGGACGTACGTACATAGAATGAGTATGCGTGAGTATGATGTGATCGTTGTCGGCACGGGACCAGCAGGACTGTTTTGTGCTGCCCATCTTGCGCCGGCCAAAGTTCTTATTCTGGAAAAGATGAAACTGCCGGGACGAAAACTTCTGCTGGCCGGGTCTGGTCAGTGTAATCTCACGCATTCCGGTGATGTGAAAACGTTTACCGCAAACTATGGAGATCATGGGAATTTTGTGAAGCCTTCTCTGATGGCGTGTTCGAACGAGACCGTGATGGATTTCTTCGAGTATCGCGGTGTGCCCGTGTTCACAAACGAGAACGATAAGGTCTTCCCCGTTTCGCTTTGCGCGGATGATGTGCTGGATGCTTTGCTGGATTCCTGTGATGAGGAAGGAGTTGAGATATTTTATTCGGAGGCAGTGAAGTCCGTCACCCCAAACAGCGGAGGATATTCTGTCCGGACATCGCTCGCCGCATATCAGGCAAAGTATGTGGTGATCGCGACAGGCGGGATGTCATATCCCGGGAGCGGTTCGACGGGAGACGGTTATGCCCTTGCGGAATCGCTGGGTCATACGATCGTTTTTCCGGAACCGTCTTTGACGCCGGTATATGTCGATGACCATCAGTTATGGGATCTTTCAGGGATCTCGCTTCCGGCGAAGGTCAGCATATGGCACGAAGGGAAGAAGCTGATGACCCGGGAGGGCGATCTGCTGATCACCCGTTTTGGTTACTCGGGTTCGGTTATTCTGGATGCGTCGAGGTGGATGCGTGCAGGAGATCTGCTGAAGATCGCGTTCACTCCCCTCTCTCCGCAGGAAGTGGATGCTCTTCTCAAAGAACGGACCGCCGAGTCAGGAGGAAAGCAGATCCAGAATCTTCTTTCCGGTCTCTCCTGTCCTGATCGTCTCACTCGCGCCTTAGTGGAAGTTTCCGGTATTCCTGAAGGAACGACCGGCGGTCAGCTCACGTCGAAGATGCGGGCCGCACTTGTCGGGAATCTGACCGCGTTCCCCGTTACTATCGAGCGAGTGGGAGATTTCGGTGTGGCAATGTGTACGGCCGGCGGTGTCCCGCTTACGGAGATCAATAAAAAGACCTGCGAGTCGAAGATCGCTCCTGGCATATTTTTTGCGGGAGAGGTGATGGATATGGATGGGGATACCGGGGGATATAATATTCAGGCGGCATTTTCCACAGGTTTTGTCGTCGCGAAAACGATCCTTAGGATGTTGTGCGCATGAGTGGGGTTTGCCCCTGATTTTTTGGTATGGGGCCGTTTTCAGTTTCAAAATTATGCCATCGATTCATAATGTTTAAATGAGTCTGAGTTGTATCATGTTATCGCAATATTTTGTTGCCTCAGTGGCTTAGTGGTATAGCGCGTCCTTGGTAAGGACGAGGTCGCGAGTTCAACTCTCGCCTGAGGCTTCTTTTTCTGAATTTATTATTAACTTGATTGTATCAATCCAAAGATTTTGAGGACATTTTTCTTCAATTCATTTTAGAACTAAATGGGGATTTGATTGTTTTCTGATTTAGAGGGTGCGGGATGGGAAAGAACGGGTGCTGACTTGCCGAAAAGAGAAAGTAGTTGTCAAATGGTTTGTCAAGTGTTTTCGGGATTATTTTGTGAATCGGAGTAATATTGTGGGTTTAATTTGGATATTTGACAATTTTATCCATTTGACAAAGGTGAGGAAAGAGGAGAGGTTAGATGATCCGGCATGCCGGCCATGGAGAATCTGCGTGCGTCTCTCTCTCTTTTGCATAAAATAATAAAATACAATTAATATAATTATAATATACGTTATTTTTAGATTTAATGGAAGAATTTGTGTCTTTGTTGTTGTCAAACGATTCTGCAAGTAGTTGACAAGTCGGCAAATACCCTTGCGTGATGCAGTCACTTTTCCGGCTGAACAAGATGTCGGAACTGTTATGAAATATCTGCATGTATGCTGATGTCGTGCCCGGTTTTTGTTTCCCCGCATCCCTTTTATCTCCTCGAAAATAAAATCTATCTCAGTGAACCGACAATGATCCTCAATACCGGAAGCAGAACAGACCTCCCGGCATTTTTCAGCGAATGGTTCTACAATCGTATCCGGGAAGGATATGTTTTTGTTCGAAACCCATATCATCCTCACAAGGTTACGAAATACCTGCTGAATCCGGATGTCGTGGACTGTATCAATTTCTGCACCAAAAATCCCGCGCCGATGCTTCCGAGAATTCGCGAGCTGGATGGATTTGGTCAGTTCTGGAATGTCACCATAATCCCATACGGAAAAGAGATCGAACCACATGTTCCACCAGCCGAACGAGTGATCGATTCATTTCAGACACTTTCAGAACGTGTCGGACTGAAACGTATCGGCTGGCGGTATGACCCGATTTTTCTGACAGAAAAGTATTCCCCTGAGCATCATATCGCTTCGTTTGAAAAGATGGCGGCCGCACTCTCCGGATACACCGATGTTTGCGTAATCAGTTTCCTTGATCTCTATGAAAAAACCAGACGGAATTTTCCTGCTGGAAAAGAAATGGAACAGAAGGATCGCCTCACTCTCGGAAAAGCATTCCGTGAGATCGGCCGCGAGTATGGAATAACGATAAAATCCTGCGCGGAAGGATCGGAACTCTCACAATACGGTGTCGATTGTTCCGGATGTCTTACCCGTGAGGTTCTGGAACGGGCGATCGGCCAGAAACTTCATCCCGGTTTCGGCAGCACATCGCCACGCAGTTCCTGCTCTTGCCTGCTGAACTGTGATATCGGCGTCTACAATACCTGTGGTCACGGGTGTGTGTACTGTTATGCGAATTATGATTCAGAAACCGTCCGGAAAAACAGGGAATTGCACGATCCTTTATCTCCATTTCTCATCGGTACCTGGAAAGACGGTGATGTGGTGACGAATGCCCGTCAGATACGATTACGTGACACGCAGATGCCTCTCTTCTGAGTCGTTTTTCAAAAAAGAATGTTCAGTCCTGCGCCCGGGCCTTACCAGTTTCATCAGTTTTTTCGGGAAGTAAATAAAATCGGTGTCTGCCTGGATCAAAGATGAATGTACTGCTCATGCACTAAAATGTTAAATACGTTTTACCTATATATATTTCCGAATGAGAGAAAAGGACCAATTGAAACCCGCAAAAACTGTTGTGCGAACATTCGGATCTCTGGCTCTCAGAAATAATAATGGAAGGAAAAATATGACAATTACCTATCCTCAATCATCAAAAGAATGTATAAAATACCAAACAGAGGACTCGTTTTCTGCTTTGCAAATCTGGTCTGCCGGATTTATCTATGATTTCAGAAGCCCGTTGCTCCTCAGGGTGAGATAATGAAACCATCTAAAAAACTGATTCCTCTCATAACGTTAGTTCTTCTGGCACTCGGAATTGTATTTGCCAGTCTCATTCTGTTTGCCCCCGGCATTCTCGGATCCACAGAAACGGACAATGTATCGGACGACGGTCTTAGCATAGATGTCGCATACTCTGCCAAAGACCTTGATCCATCATATGACGAAAATTCCACGACACTTCTGTATCTTGCCGACGAAGCAAGTTATGTTGAAGGATCCGGGGCCTCAGTATATGGTGATGTAATAACCATCACCGATGAGGGCACGTATATCGCACGCGGAAGTCTTTCTGATGGACAGATCGTCATATCTGCCGGTGAAAGTGATAAGGTTCAGCTCGTGCTTGACGGTGTTGCTATCTCCTGTTCGGATAACCCGACCATATATGTGACACAGGCTGACAAAGTGTTCATCACCCTGGCCGAAGGCAGTTTCAACACCCTTGAAGATGGCAACGTGTATGCCGCCACGATCGAAGGGAAGGAAGCAAAAACCACGATTTACGCATGCAGCGATCTTACACTCAATGGTCAGGGTACGCTGATCGTAACCGGTAACTATCTCCACGCTATTTCCTCACTGAATGATCTCGTTATCACCGGGGTACGTACGTATTGACCGCAGTCGGTGACGGACTCCATGGAAAAAATTCTGTGAAGATCTATGACGGTACCATAACCATCAATGCCGGTGACGAAAGTATCCAATCCGATCAGACGGATGATGAAGAAAAGGGCTTTATTTCGATTGACGGGGGAAGCATCACGATCGCCTCTACGGGGAACGGTATCGAAGCAATCACTGTCCTGCGGATCGCAGGAGGAGATATCAATATTCCTCCCGGTGAAGGAAGCGGGACCCCGGTTTCAGGCGGATTTTGGGGCAGTGTCTCTGATTTCGACGGAGATTTGACCAGTCAGATGAGCGGCGGGGGCCAGGGTCTCACCTCGACAACTACAACCACAGATGATGACAGTGTGAGTGCAAAGGGCCTGAAGACCGATGAACTTGTTCTCATCATCGGCGGGACTATAACTCTCAACTGTGAAGACGATGGTATCCATTCCAATATTGATGTGACGATCGACGGAGGCACGCTCTCCATCGCTTCGGGAGATGATGGCATCTATGCCGATGAGAATCTCGTAATAAATGCCGGTTCAGTTACTATTATTACCCAAAGTTATGAAGGACTGGAAGGTTCAACGATAACGGTCAACAGAGGTCAGATCGACATAACCTCGACCGATGACGGCATGAATACCGACGGCGGGGTTATATCGGTGTTCTCTTCCTCAGGAGACGGGGCGGATTCCAACGGTGATCTCACAATCAACGGTTGTGAGCTGTATGTCGAGGCAAATAACAGCGGAAACAGTGCGGTTGATGTCGGTGACGATTCCGGTGGTGGGTCATGCGTTATTAACGGGGGTATCGTAGTGGCGGTCGGCAGTTCTTCGATGGCGGAAGGATTCGATGCTTCATCAGAACAGCCTTCAATCATGTATAACTTCGATACCAGTGCAGAGTCCAGGACAACTGTCTCGCTCACCGATGCATCCGACAAAGTCATACTTACCTATACTCCGTCACTCTCGTTTAATTCAGTTATAATTAGTTCCCCGGATCTGGCGATCGGTTCGACCTATACGCTTACGATCGGGACTACCGTTGAGACGATCACGCTGGACGAGACTGCGGGATCATATGGCTCGGTCTCATCAGGTTTTGGTGGGGGATTTGCCCGTGCCTGATAGAACTGATGACCGGTAGGACGTAATGACCTCCTCCTCTTTTTTTCAATAACAATTATATCAGATGACGATACAACAATATATCGTCAAGAGATACATCTTCAAACGGTATATCGTTAGACGGAATACATCATGACACTTCATTTGGATAAATCCCCGCTCACCGAAGCAGCCTACTACATCCTGCTCTCGCTCTATGAACCGATGCATGGGTACGGCATCATGCAGAATGTGAAGGTAATGAGTAGTGACCGGGTCAATCTGGGACCCGGCACCTTGTACGGAGCGATTAGCACACTGCTCGAAAAAGGCTGGATCATCTCTGCCGGCGAATCAGATTCGAGAAAAAAAGAGTATCAGATCACAGAGTCCGGAAAAAAAGCAGTGAGTTATGAAATACAAAGACTAGAAGAACTTCTTACGAACGGGAAAAAAATTACCGGAGCAGAACAATGAAGCACGCAACATGGAGATGGTTCTACGATTATGAAAAAGAGGAGAAGTGGCTGAACGAGATGGCGGCAAAGGGTATGGCCCTGTACAGTTTCTTCTTAGGAAAATATACCTTCGAAGAGACCGAGCCTGGAAAGTATATCTACCAGATCGATCTTCTGGAAAACCTTCCGAAATCTCCGGAAAGTACTGCCTATCTCAGGTTCCTGGAAGAGGCTGGTGTAGTGTGCGTTTCATCAACTTATAGATGGGTTTACTTGTGAAAAGAGGTGGAAAGCGGTCCGTTTGAACTCTACACCGACATCGACTCAAAGATAAAACGCCTCTCGAAGGTGAAAAATCTCTGGTTTACTTTTGTCTGGATCGAGTTCATTATTGCCGCGGCAAATCTGGCTATGACCATCTATGCATGGATCGTCCTTCGTCAGATGGAGTGGCTGAATATCGGATGTGTGGTTTTCCTTGTTGTAATGGGTCTTCTCCTGCTTCGTCTTACTTTAAAACCTGCAAGAAAGATAAAATCACTCAAACGGAAAAAAGCTGATCTGCGAGTGATCGGCAAAAATTTGCGTGAAATCCAGAGAGCTTTTCAGTTTTCCCGCAAAAACCTGAACTCCTTCGGGACTCGTATATCATGACCAATCAATAGAAAAATAGTAACTTACAACCTTTTTTTTATCTGCATCCCGCCGTATTCTGAGAATATGTCGATTTCGCTAAGGAATAACAATCCTTATCAAATACCTGACCGTCATATCTCTTTTCTGCCAAGGCAAGTGTTCCTTCATAATGGAACCCGAGTTTCTCGAGGACACGCCTCGAACAGACGTTGAAGGGATAACATGTTGCAGAAATAAGATCGAGATGCATAGTTTCAAACCCGAAATCGACGACAACTTTTGCTGTTTCGGTCATGAAACCATGTCCCCAGAAATTTTCTCCGAGGGAATACCCGAGCATCCTGACCGAATCGTTGTCACGCATATAATTCTTGATCAGACCAATGGTACCGATCAGTATATTGGTTTCTTTCAGCACTATCCCGAAAACGCTTTCCTGACCAAGAAACACCTCATTCATAATTTCCCTAGTCTCACTCAGCGTTTCGTGAGGTTTCCATCCGGCATTCAGACCGGTGTTTGGCCCCCGCGAATTGGCAAATATATCTTCTGCATCAGAATCAACGATCTGCCGAAGGATCAGCCGCTTCGTCTCGATCATAATTACATAACCTATTCCCCTCCAGCTATTATTAATCAGTGTTTATGGGTTCGGATCAAATCCCCGTGAAAAAAGTATTGCTGTTTCTAATCCAAAAATGAGAAAATGATTCGGCTGAAACCTTACCGTGATTCGCTCAGGAACTCGTTCAATTCCTCACGTCTGGCATCGTAATCAGCGATGCCAAGGTTATACTGCTCATGTATATCCTCTGAGTCTTTGGTAGTGGTTTTCACTGCCCCTTGGTGGGACGGGGCAAAGACGAATGCACGTCCCTCCTCCTCCAGTTTTTTGACATAGGCTATCACCACATGGTAATCGAGATGCCGGTTGTCGATTTTCCGGACAATTTCCGGATAGTTCCGCAGGAAGAAATGATAGAATGGTTTGTATTTCTGGGGCTGACGTAAAAAACTGCGCGGGTTTTCGAGCAGTACCACCAGTTTATCACAACCGTCGTTCAGTGCTTTCTGCACCGGGATCGAATCCGACACTCCGCCGTCAAAATAGAGATTTCCGTTCAGTTCGATCGGTTTACACATGACCGGAATGGCGCAGCTTGCCATGATGGCGCGAAAATCATCCTTCTTCATATCATGTCCGGATAAATATTCAGCATCACCGGTTCTGGCGTTTGTTGCCGTTAGATAGTATTCTGCAGGATTTGCCGTCAATGCCTGATAATCCACCGGATCGATACCGGTCGAGTTCGTGATCGTGCCGTAGATGTACTGCAGATTGAAGTACGAGCCGTTTTTCAGATAATTCCTTATCCCGAGATACTCCGGGTGTTTCTGATATATCGTATAGAAACGCAGGTTTCTATCCCGCTGGTTCGCAAGAAATGATGCCAGATTGCCGGATCCGGCAGACACACCTATACACTCATCAAAACAAATCCCGTCATCCAGGAACCGGTCAAGGATGCCTGCACTATACGCACATTTCATCCCCCCTCCTTCGACGATCAACCCGTTTTCACTCATGATAATCCTTATTCAATAGATATTATCTTAATACCACCGTATTTGTGCCGGGGAATTTCTGGTGTTTCGTACAAAAAATACAAAAAGGTCAGGGTCTGAAGTACTCGACCAGCGATTCGAACAGTTTCATATCAAATGTTTCATCATAATTTTTGTACAGCCCGTCGCCGATACGTTCCGCATGCCCCATCTTGCCAAGAACGCGCCCGTCAGGCGAGGTGATCCCTTCGATCGCCATCATCGAATCATTTGGATTGAAATGCACATCAGATGTCGGATGATTGGTCCAATCAACATACTGCGTCGCCACCTGACCGTTTTCGATTAGCTGATGCAGAACCTCGTCATTTGCGAGGAATCTCCCCTCACCATGCGAGATCGGCACCGCGAACACATCTCCGACATTCACCTTGGAGAACCAGGGTGATTTCACGGATGCGACCCGGACCCGGACAAGTTTCGACTGATGTCTGCCGATCGTATTGAAGGTGAGTGTCGGCGAATCCTCCTCCACGTCGATGATTTCGCCGTAGGGAACAAGCCCTAACTTGATCAGTGCCTGGAAACCGTTGCAGATTCCGAGAATCAGCCCGTCACGGTTCTGTAAGAGATCGTGCACGGCGTCTTTGATTTTTGCATTTCGGAAGAATGCCGTGATGAACTTGCCTGATCCGTCGGGTTCGTCTCCGCCGGAAAAACCGCCGGGAATGAAAATCGCCTGGGATTTTCGAATCGCCTCAGCGACCCGGTTGACCGACTCGGCCGTGTCCTTTGCCGTCTGATTGTTGATCACCAGTATTTCCGGAATTGCGCCGGCTTTCGCTACGGCCTTTGCGCTGTCATACTCACAGTTCGTTCCCGGGAAAACCGGGATCAAAACTCTTGGATGGGCAACAGGCTGTCTTGGTTTGATGACACTGCGGGTCTCATACTTGATTTTTTTGATCCTGCCCGACCCTTGCGGGATATTGCATGGATAGACCGATTCCAGTTTTGCTTCGTACACGTTCAGCAGGGAATCCAGCGGGAGTTTTACACCGTCATACCGAATGAAAGCGTCTGACGTTGTCACGCCTAACGGGACACCAACCTCGGAATCATCGCTCAATTCAAGAATAAATGCACCGTAGTTGTACTCAAAGATATCTTTTGGATCGACGCTGCTGTCGTAAACGAATCCGACCATGTTCCCCAATGCCATCTTTAACACGGCTTCAGCAATGCCGCCGAAGGAAGGGGTATAACAGGAGAGCACTTTTCCTTCTCTCATCAGCATCGTTACGAGATGATAATTTGCGATCAGTGATTCCGCCTTCGGGAGGCCGTTTTCATCATACTCGGCTTTCAGAAGAACGACCTTGTGCCCCGGACTCTTGAACTCATTGGAGATGATGTTTTTGATCTTCTCCTTCGTCACGGCAAACGAGACAAGTGTCGGAGGGACATCAAGTTTCTCAAAGGAACCACTCATCGAATCCTTTCCTCCGATCGCCCCGACGCCGAGCCCCATCTGGGCCGCAAATGCTCCAAGAAGAGCGCTCATCGGCTTACCCCAGCGTTTTGGATCCTTGCCCGGCTTCTCGAAATACTCCTGGAACGAGAGATACACATCCTCGAACTCTGCCCCGGTCGCGATCAGTTTTGAGACGCTTTCTACGACCGCAAGATACGCCCCGTGATACGGACTTTTTTCCGAGATCATCGGATTGAATCCCCATGCCATCAGAGAACAGTCCTCGGTATCGCTCTTCTCCACTGAGATCTTGTTCACCATCGCTTGGATCGGGGTCAGCTGATATTTTCCGCCAAACGGCATCAGGACCGTTCCGGCGCCGACCGTCGAGTCGAACCTCTCGGAAAGACCTCTCTTCGAGCAGATGTTCAGATCGCCGGCGAGCTTTTGATAGTTCTCGGCAAATCCGCCTTTCATCTCTATTTCAAACGGCTGCGGATCGGCGAGGTCGATCTCGATGTGCTTTTCCGTACCGTTCGTGTTCAAAAATTCGCGGGAGATATCGACGATCTTTTTCCCGTTCCAGTTCATGATCAGGCGTGGATTTTTCGTGACCCGGGCAACGACCGTTGCTTCGAGATTCTCCGCGTGAGCGAGAGAGCGGAATTTTTCTGCGTCGTTCTTGTCCACGACAACGGCCATTCTTTCCTGAGACTCGCTGATCGCGAGTTCAGTTCCGTCCAGCCCCTCATACTTCTTCGGGACCGCGTTCAGATCGATCTCCAGACCGTCGGCAAGTTCTCCGATCGCGACCGAAACCCCGCCGGCGCCAAAGTCGTTGCAGCGTTTGATCAGAAGCGAAGCTTCCTCGTTTCTAAAAAGCCGCTGGATCTTGCGCTCCTCGGGAGCATTTCCCTTCTGGACTTCCGCTCCGCAGCTCGTGAGGGACGCGACCGTGTGGGATTTTGAGGATCCCGCTGCCCCTCCGCACCCATCCCTGCCGGTTCGTCCGCCTAACAGGATTACGACGTCACCATCTTCCGGGATTTCACGCCGGATATTTTTCTCTGGGACTGCCCCTATAACGGCGCCGACTTCCATGCGTTTTGCCACATATCCTGGATGATAGAGTTCATCGACCATCCCGGTCGCAAGCCCGATCTGGTTTCCATAGGAACTGTAGCCTGCCGCCGCCGTCGAAACGATCTTTCTCTGCGGAAGTTTCCCGATCAATGTCTCGCTCACGGGCGTCAGTGGATCTCCGGCTCCCGTCAGCCTCAACGCTGAATAAACGTACGCTCTACCGGAAAGGGGATCGCGGATCGCTCCGCCAAGACAGGTCGCCGCTCCGCCGAATGGTTCGATTTCGGTTGGGTGATTGTGGGTCTCGTTTTTGAACAGCAGAAGCCAGTCCTCGTCTCTGCCGTCCACTTTCACCGTGATCTTCACCGTACATGCATTGATCTCGGGTGATTCGTCCAGCTTGTCGAGTTTTCCTGCCTGTTTCAGATGTCGGACGGTGATCGTCGCGATATCCATCAGATTGACCGGTTTGTCCCGGTCGACTTCTTTTCTGACTGCGATGTAGTCGTCGAATGCTTTCTGGAGAAGCGGGCTTTCGGTCGTTACCTTGTCGATCGTCGTTAAAAATGTCGTGTGGCGGCAGTGATCCGACCAGTAGGTATCGATCATCCGGATCTCGGTGATCGTCGGATCCCGGTTTTCTTTGATAAAATACTGCTGACTGAATCTGATATCGTCCAGATCCATCGCAAGACCAAGTTCGCGGATAAGGTCGGCAAGACCTTTCTCATCCAGTTTGGTGAATCCGGTGAGTGTTTCGACGGTTTTTGGGATATGGTAGGATACGGACAGGGTCGCCGGTTTTTCCAGAGATGCTTCTCTGCTCTCGACCGGGTTGATCACATATTTTTTGATCGCAAGCAACTGTTCTTTGGAGATATCTCCCCGGAAAACATACACTCTTGCGGTGTTCACGAGCGGTCTTTCCCCTTGGGAAATCAGCTGCATACACTGGGCGGCACTGTCCGCTCTCTGGTCGAACTGGCCGGGCAGATACTCGACGGCAAAACCTGCGTCTTCATCGGCAAAAGCCAGTTCATCATACGTTATATCCAGCTGAGGCTCGGAGAAGACCGTTGACCTTGCGTATTCGAACAGCGGTTTTTCTATATTTTCGACATAGTAACGGTTGATTATTCTGACCGATGTCAGTTCTTTGATGCCCAGCAGATTCTGCAGTTCATTCTGCAATGCTCGTGCCTCGTTTGCCAGAGCGGGTTTTTTCTCAACAAATATCCTGTAAACCATATCAGTATCCCTTTCTTGGACCCGGAAGTTCCTATGCTTATATGTTGGCTATGCATGCAAATTAACTGTTTCCGTAACGGTCGTTCGCGGCAGGCAGCCTTGGAATAAGTAGGTGAAGTTCGGGGTGTTTGGATGCCCGCGATTATCGAATCCTCCATACATTTATTTAGAGTTGAAGTGTATGTTAGAAGTATGTCCTCATTTTTTGAGTATCTTACCAAAGAAAGTTCTGTTATTTCGACAGCTATTGTCCTTCTCGGTGTTGCTGTAATAATTGCATCATCAGTAATTTTCTCAACCATCTACCAGAATTTTATCCTGATGATAGTTGGTATCTTTGTTGGAATTATCATTATCATTATTGGCGGGAAGTATGGGAAGTTCAAGAAGATTGAACAAAAAAATGAATGATCCCCGTCAACTGAACGAAGAGTAGAACTCTTTCAGTTCTTTTTTTGTTTCGGCGGACAACGCCGCTTTTTTACGCCAAAAACCGCTCCTTCCAATCCGTATAATCTGTGGGGACATGCCGAGTCATCGATTCCCCTAATCATTATCCAAGCCTGTCTGCTGCCGATTTCCCGAAGTTGTTCGATCGTCGTGATCTCGACCTGGTTCAGTTTTTCTTCGGTGTCTTTGCCGATGTTTGGTAATGTGGCGAGTTCGCCCATATGGTTTTCCTTGTTTAGATATTTGCAGGAAGGAACGTAAATCTTGCGTGAGGGAAAATCAACCGCAAGTTTCTGAAAGGAAAGGGGTGTTTGGATACCCGCGAGCATCCGATCCTTCACTCATATCATCTGCATAGAAAAGGGATCTGATTTTTTCAGCAGAAATCAGGCAAAAAATCTTTTTTTCGCGATTGTGTCATTTCATCTCAGATAGTATTATGTAACGTTACATACCAGTCACTTTCATGGTTATTTCCCGTGATAGAAAGAAAATACTCCTGGTTAAGAAATCCTCCCCTGCCGTAAAAGGAATAAACTGGAATTTTCTCGTAATTTTCCTGTCCATGATTATGGTGTTAATTGGCATTCCTTCAATGGTTTCTTCCTGCTTTCCAAATTCAATGGAGACGTGGGGTTCAACGATATTTGTGAGCTGTGTGAGTGTGATTGTATTTTTATTGGGTATTTTGTATTTGTATGCGGCATCTCATAGATATAAGGAAGTACTCTCAAGATATAATGCGATCCTCAATATTATTGTCCTTGGGTTATTGCTTTTAACCTCTCTTGTGTTATTTATTACAGGTCATCTGGCATACTTCCTCATATCTCTGTTTATATCCTTTTTTCTTTATATTATAGATTATTTTGGTGTCATTACCCCTAAAATAGAACGGAGATTTAAGAAATTATGTAATTTATGTCTAGCTGGTCTAATACTAGTCTATTTAGGAGGAGTAATTATATCGATTAGTATGTTGAATCCCTTACTTTCTGAGATTTATCGATTTGGACTTGGGTGTAATTTTATCGGGGCGTTGCTTTTTCTTATTAGCTCTGGTATCTTGTTTTCAAAAAAGATATCATCAATAAAACACTCTAAAAAATGCATTTAATACTCTCTCCTCAATTTCTCATTTGATTTCCCTCGCGAAATATACTCTTACTCCCGAAAAAATAATTCAGGGTGCGGAAACATGAGAAAAAACCAACCGCGAATCTCCGCGAATTAACGCGAATCGCATTTTTCTTGCGTCGTCGCGCTCTGCTCCGGCTGATCGCCTGCGCAGGAATCGCACGCCGTCTGGAAAAATGCTGGGGAAAAACCAGCGTGCCGGTTTTTCTTTCAAGGTAGTTCTCTTTTTGTGTAGTATGAGATATAATGAAACAACAGAAAAACCCGCACGCGGGTTTTTCCCCAGCATTTTCCATCCTGCCGGTTCGTAATCGCGTAGGCGATGAGCCGGAGCGACGAACCGCGACCTGCGAACTGAGAGTAAGCAGGTTAAGATGGCAGGATGAAGAAAATGCGATTCGCGTTAATTCGCGGTTGAATATCTCATACATCCACACCAATCCAAACTCCTTTCTTAATTTAAGAATGGAAGTGTGCTCCGTCAAGCTAAACTACGCTCTTCGCAGGCACAATCGTTGGTTTTGCCCAGATAACCAGGGTCTCCTTAAATCCGCTCGGCACAAACACCCCCTCCGTCTGGACCTCGTTTCGCTCCGCCGTGACAAAATACTTCTCCTCCGTCAACTTCACCGAGGAAAACCTCACCTCCCAAATATTCTCCGTGAATCCTTTCTTCACCACCGCCGTCTCCGTCTGGACATCTCCGTTCGGGCAGACAAGCGTCACCGTGATCTCTCTCCCGGGTGCAAAGTTCGTCGTTTCGGTAACCGAAACACCCCGCTCTTTTATCGAAACTGAGACCAGATCGACCGCGATCGAAAACACTGTATCCGTCGTGAACGCTTTGATCCGGAGATTCGTCTCGCCGTCCGCACTTAGATCCTCCCACTCTTCCGTTTCTGTTCGAAGATAACTCTGTCCGGCACGGGCAAACGTCGTTGTCGTGATAACAACCTCATCGGCGACCGTGGAAGTATCAATGGAGATGTTCAGCGGTCCATCTGCTTCGAAATCATACACGACCGAAAAGTTCTGTCCCTTCTCGATAGGGACGGGTTCATCCAGCCGGATCGTGTAGTATCCTGGGAATTCGATAGTTCCCTCCTGCTCAGCAAGCAGTAGGCCTGAGTCCGGCGTTCCGGGCACAGGATCGGTGTACAGAGAAACCGTGTAGTTCACGGACTGGTTCGTGTCAAGCGAGACGGCCATGATCCGTTCATCCCCGCTTGCCGTGAAAACATTTCCGACAGTCGCCGAAGTCAGGTTCACTGGCTTATCCACCGGAAAGGTCCCGCCGTAATACTAATAATTATGATCGAACCAAGGTTCTGTCCCGATGAAAAACGTGACCGGATCGGTCACTTCATCATATGGTATCCAAATGTAGGTGCTATTCGAAAGGTTGCTTCCCCACGAATTCTGGATCAGCCATGCCCCGTCATGGTTCGACGTCACATTGAACTGCTCTTTGGCAAATGCATCATCCCATCCGATTATGATAACGCCATGCCTGCCGGAATACTCGAGGCTTTCTATGTCCGTATCTCCAAGGGAAAATACCCACTCCCCGTTTTCCAGCTCTTCCAGATACGGTTCATCCACGGTCATGAAGAATGTTATCGCTGGCGATCCTTTTTCGAGGATCATGGTCTTTATGTCGTCCTCTTCAGAGGAGGGAATGGAGACTGCAGAAACCAGCACGATCTCATCCATGGATATTGCTGTGTCCAAGGAAGGGGCAGTATTGTTTCCGTAGGAATCGAAGGGTGCTGCGGATTCATTTACTGCACCGAATCCGGCGGCAAGGCTGTAAACCGCCTGGGAAAGGTAACCTCCGAGAGTAAGCCCGTAGATGTTGTCCGGGGGATCGGTTTCTTCAACGTGCGTGTAGTCGCCGGCTATCCCTTCAAGTCCTGGATAGGGGGATGCTGGGTCGATCAGTTCATCCCGGTTGTACGTGAAGTAGGCGATCTGGAAGGGGGAGAGGTCGATCCCGGTGTATTTTTCCGGATTCTGTTTTATCATACTTGACTCGAGCGAACTGATCTAAGCGAACGACCAGCAGACACCGAAGTATCCCTGGTCGGTTATCACAGGGGTGAGATTTAGGTCCCGCATGTCGTAGGATGCGGGAAGGTCTCCGGCGGCCGGGAGGATACACAGAGTGCCAAGCAGAAGTGCGAGGAGAAGAAGGCGGGTCGTGCGGGACATGATATTGTTGTTCTGACAATCTATAGAAAGGTGAAGGTATTAAGGATTTGGAAACAGGGTTTTTTTCATGGCAGCTGGACCTCTATCCGATGAAAACATCGGGTTTTCATCCTCTGCCGAGCGGCAGTATCTCGATTGTATATTCGTCAGGATCCTCGAGGTAATAGACAATGCTTGCTTCGTTGACGGAAGTCACACAGCCCATTTTTTGTGTTTTTCGAGGGATCCCTGAAAATCGTCGGTCGAGAATGCTAGATGTCTTCCGTTATCGCCCGGCTCATATGGTTTCGTTCTGCCGGTGATCTGCGTGAGTTCCAGTTTGTGTTCCGACAGACCGTCTCCCAGAAAAACGATTGTGACATCCCCTGATTCGGACACGATCCGTTTTACTTCAAAAAGTCCCAAAGCTTCTGCATAGAACTTCATCGAGCGGTCGAGATCGAGCACGTTGATGTTGTTGTGGATCATCCGAAATTGCATACAGATACCTCTCTTCTGAAATATTTAAGTGATCCGGAGACCAGAAAAAAGTTGAGATAAAATATCAAGTATATTATTTGGGACTTAGATGAAGAGGTTCAGCAGGTACACGACGACGCCGAAGGCACCGGTGATCACTAAAATCACCGTTGGTTTAATGTGAAACGCTTTGCGGTCATCTGCATCGTAATAGGTAACCAGACCTGCTGATGAACTTAGTCCTCTTCCCGAGTTCTTTGCTGCCATATCCTATTATATTCATCCTCTACCTATATAAAAGAACAGGAGAACACAGGATAGATGCAGGAGGAAACACTGGAAGGGCTGGCATTCGCCGGGGGTGAATTTACCCCGCGCAATGTCAAAATCTTCATCGAAAACGGACGTATCTCTGAGATGACTGAGAGTAAAATCGCTTCCACTCAATGGATCGTTCCGGCTTTTTTCAACGCGCATATCCACATCGCCGATACCATTGGCATGGACACAAAAATCGACCGGCCGCTTGCCGAACTCGTCGCCCCGCCGAATGGGTTAAAGCACCGGCTTTTGCGGGAAACACCGGATGACCGACTGATCTATGCGATGCGGGATACGATTGCGTTCATGAAGGCGACCGGGACTCTCGGCTTTGCGGATTTCCGGGAAGGAGGGAAGGCAGGTGTCGATCTTCTCAATCAGGCTGCAGATCCTTCGGTCGGGATGTTTATCTTCGGAAGAGACGGCGGCGAGTTTGCCGCTCAGGGTTTTGGTCTTTCCAGTGCGAAGGGAACGGCAGCGGAGGAAGAAGCGGTCCGCCTCGCAAAACAGGCCGGCAAACTTTTCGCCGTGCATGCAGGCGAAGCAGGGGTCAAGGACATCGAAGCGGCTTTTGCTCTCGATCCTGATCTGATCATCCATGCAACGCATTTCACGAGAGCCCATATTCGCGAGGCGGCAGACCGAGATATCCCGATCGTCATCTGTCCGCGATCGAACTGGCTTCTTGGAGCGACCGCCGATGCCCGCCGTCCGCCGATCCGCGAAATGCTGGATGCCGGATGTCGGGTTTTTCTCGGCACGGACAATGTGATGTTCGTCCCGCCGGATATGTTCGCCGAAGCCACATTTCTGCAGACTGCATACAAAGTAGATTCCGTTGAAATTCTCCGGATGATGACGGACGGGTTCTCTCTTCTGGGTTGGAGGGGGAGGATCGAGGTTGGCGGCCCTGCCGATCTCATTCTTCTTGACAGCGGGTATGCCGGTCGATGGACGCAGGATCCTCGTACATCTCTGATTACCCGGCTGGGTTCCCGGGGCATCACTCGGGTCATTTATGGATGTAATACCAACTCTTTATAACCTTGCAGGAGTAATTTACTCATAAAGTAGGAGGTTGTAAAAATGTTTACCAAGATTATTGTTGCGATCGATGGATCCGACATCAGCAAAAGTGCATTCAATAAAGCGGTCGAACTGGCAAAAATGTCCAAAGCTGAACTGCATGCTATCTACGTTATTGAGTCCGGTATGATTTCGCCCGGACCGGTGGACATATCCTGGGAACTGATCTATCAGCGGTTTGAAAAAGAAGGCAGGGATGTCATGGCGGAACTGGTTGAGGAAGCATCCAAGAAAGGCGTGGACGTCATCCCCCATCTTGAGGCAGGCCATGCCGGCGATACGATCATCAATAAAGCAGTTGAGCTGGAATGTGATCTTATTGTTGTCGGATCTCGCGGCAAGAGCAAACTGGACCGTCTTCTCATTGGCAGTGTATCTTTGCATATTGTCAACTATGCGAAAACCAACACGCTGATCATCAAAAACTAACCCCCCATAACTTTTTTTCCGCGCGAATAGGTGATTCTCGGGCATTTTCACGCAAAAATCCTCTGAAGGAATGTAAGTGTTATTTATCTCCAGCCCTCCAAGAAATACACACGGATTTTCTGTAACGGAAAACCAATTAGGTCGATCTCTATGACCGCCCCGAATCCTGAGGTGAATATCATGACGGAAATGTTAGCAAAAGATTACATGACAAAAGATGTTGTCACGGTCGAGATCCCCTCAGGCCGCGATGATGTTCTGCGTATTCTCAAGCGGACCGGAATCAGTGGTATTCCGGTTGTGAATGGCCCGGAGAAGAAGCTCCTCGGTATCGTTACCAGAAAAGATATTCTGCGTAAACCGGAAGAGACTCAGGTTGCCCTTCTTATGTCCTCCGAGCCGCTGACGATCCGTCCTGATGTTACTCTCTCTGAATCTGCAGATATCATGACGAAGATGAATGTCCGTCGTCTGCCGGTCGTCGATGGCGAGAATCTCATCGGTATTTTAAGCGTTTCCGATCTTATCGGAGCGGTTGCGAAACTTCGTGATGTATGCGAGATTAGAAACGGATATGTCAGCAGACAGACGTATGCCCTTTGGGAAGACACCCCTCTGCCGGTCGTCGGCCGGATCATGGAACTTGCCCACACAGATGCCATGCCGATCTTGAACTCGGAGAACAAACTCACCGGTATCATCTCCGAGCGTGATCTTATCAGATGTTCGAGTATTGAGGATGATGTCCAGACGAGTGACTTCTCGACCGGAACGGATGACGACGAGTGGACCTGGGAAAGTATTCGTGATAACCACACGATCTCCTACGGTGTCTCCAAAGTCGAGCTCCCGAACCGTCCAGTCAAGGTATGCATGGTCAAAAAGGTCATCGCTGTTCCAAACAATGCAGAGGTCAGCGACTGTGCTCTCCGGATGAAACGCGGACGTGTTGACCAGATGCCGATCATCGACAATGACCAGCGGCTTTCCGGAATGCTTTTCGATCGTGATCTGATCCGGGCACTTATCAAATAACTATCTCGGATCTCTTCCCTCAGTTTTTATTCCCTGATGGGAAGCTATATTAGTTTTCTTCTCCCACTTTTAATCATGACAAACCCGGTATTATATGACTTCTTCGCCACCTGGTGCGGACCCTGCAGAATCCAGAGCCCTATTGTCCACGATCTTGCCAAAAAACTTGGTGATAAGGTTGACGTCCAGATGGTCGATGTGGATGAGCACGGAGATCTTGCAAACAAGTATTCCATCAGCGTAGTTCCGACTCTTATCATCGAGAAGAACGGTAAGGTTATCCAGCGGCTTGAGGGAGTTACCGATGCCGCAACGCTTGAGAGCCTTCTTATGGCACTCATCTGAACAGAAGCTTCCGGACGTTTCACCATTCTTTTTTTACACGTCAGCACTAATACTTCAGGCATGACTCCGATTTATGTAGAAGTTATTGGCTATACTTACCGCCCCTGTGGTCCGTTTCCCTGTGATAAGGATCGTTCTTGTGGGCTTGTGGACTGTTTTGAGAAGGAAACGATGGTGTTTGCGTTTCCGGCACTGGAAAAAGCACTGAAAGAGAAGTACGGCGATCGGGTGTCAGTGACTCTTACGTCGCTGGATGAAGGTGTCCCTGAACGGGTCGTCGAGATTGTGAGGATCGATCACCCGCCGCTGCCGATCATTTTGGTCAACGGTAAAGTTGTGCCGGTGGGTGCAATTTCGGTACCAAGGATATCAGAGTATATCGATGCGGCACTTTGAGCCGCTCTTTTTTTTATTTGTTCAGTTTTTATTGCAGAGTTTGTCTAATCGATATGTCGATACGTTTGGCAGGATTGGTGAGATTAAGGGGTCTTGTACCCCTCCAAAAAAAGTCTTCACCATTCAGATTATTCTTTTAGCATAAATGCATGGAAAATAGCTGCCATCCCTCCGAGAAATAACACTAGTCCGAAAATGACGGCTGGAATTTGCAGAATATCCGGTGTGGTGTAAAATTCTGGGTATATCCCAAGTGACATCATTAAGCCTGCGATAGGAAATCCAATGATGAATCCACCTACAAAAAACAAAACCCTTTTAGTAAATGTTCCAATATTTGAGATGAAATCCATTGTTTTATGTTTGTTTATATCTAAATAAATAATTTTCTCATATGGTATTTGAGAGATATTTTTAATTATTTTTCAAGTAATATCCTTTTTTTGTTTGATTATCCTCACATATCATTCTCTTCATCTCATGACTCAAGAAAACAATATGGAAATAAAAAAATAAGAAATTATCTGTATGTTTTTGTAAGATGCAGAACTTTACAGCAGTGTTCGGCGAGTGAAGTGTACAGATATGCCTGGTCCAGATCTCGCCCGGCTGCAAAGGTCCCGTGACCTTTGGCGATGACGATGTTTGCAGACGTGAGTCCTTCCGCCACGACATCTGCAAGCAGCTCTGATCCGCACGGTCCTTCAACGACCTGGATCGTCGGGGCAAGAAGTTTTCCTTCGCTGTCGATAGTAATGATCTCAGAGTCGGTGAGGAGTGAGAGGGCCACGGCATACGGCGGGTGGGCGTGGACAATGGCTTTGTGCTCCGAGGCATTGTAGACGGCGGTATGCACCCGCCATTCGCTGGATGCGCCCGGGGTGACCCGGCCGTTTAAGGGCATCAGGACGATCTGTTCAGGATCAGCGTCCAGATAAGATCCAGTTTTGGTGATGAGATATCCGTCATCGGTCTTCACACTCATGTTGCCGAAGTTTCCTCCGACCAGATGCTCAGAGAAGAACCGTTTACCGATCCGCGGAAAGTCGGGCTGCATATCAGTATCCCTGGGTCATCAGCCGAACGAGAATGGCTTTCTGGGCATGCAGCCGGTTCTCCGCCTGGTCCCAGACTCCGCTCTGCACGGAATCGAGAACATCGTCGGTGATTTCTTCGCCCCGGTGGGCAGGAAGACAGTGCAAAACGAGGGCGTCCGAGGCTGCCTTGTTGAGAAGGGCGGTGTCGAGCTGGTATCCGACGAAGTCTTTGAGCTTGGACTCTTTGATATCCTCTTCACCCATTGAGATCCAGGTGTCGGTATAGATTGCGTGGGCATCGGTTACCGCTTTGACCGGATCATCATAGATGGTGACTTTGCCGCCGTTTTCTTTGGCGAATCTCACCGCATCGGGGTCGGGTTCGTATCCTTTCGGTGTCCCGACTGCGATCTCCATGCCGGTTTGGACGGATGACATGATGAGTGAATTGCAGACATTGTTTCCATCTCCGATCCAGGCAATCTTCAGCCCGTCCAGTTCGCCGAACTTTTCTTTGAGGGTCAATGAGTCGGCCATGATCTGGCAGGGGTGCTCTTTGTCTGAGAGTGCATTTATCACCGGGATGGATGCGTATTTGGCGAACTCGGTGATTGTTTCGTGTTTGTAGGTCCGCATGATCGCCCCGTGGACGTAACGGGACATCACCCGTGCCGTATCGGCAACGGTTTCGCCGCGGCCAAGCTGAGTATCCCGGGCGTTCAGGTATAGTGCATAGCCGCCGAGGTCGTACATGCCGACATCAAACGACATCCGTGTCCGGGTGGATGCCTTCTCGAAGAGCATCGCAAGCGTTTTTCCGGCGAGAAGGGGGTGGGGAACACCCGCATACCGCTGGCGTTTGAGCCGGGCGGCGAGAGTGAGTATGTCTTCATACTCTTCTGCTGAAAGGTCGGTGATCGAAAGGAAGTCTTTTTTCATGATCTTAATTCCTTCATGTGGGCGATGCGTTTTGCAAACAGGGTTTCTGTTCCGATATCGCTGCGGTATCTGACGTTTCCGGAGACATTTCTGCATGCTACTTCTGCATATTTCTCAGCTTCGGCGAGCGAGTCTCCGATCCCGACGAATGCCATGGTACGGGAGGTCAGTGTTTTCAAGACACCGTTTTCCTGAGCGATGTTCGCATAATAAAGGACGGTGTTCTCTGCCGGACCGACCGTGATGACATCGCCTGCATGGGGCTTATCGGGGTAGTCCATCGGCACGATGTATTTGCAGACCGTTGCCTTCTTTTCAAAGGAGACATCCTTTGCCGAAAGCGTGCCGTTGATGATATGCTCTGCGATGGTCAGGAAATCCGAGGTGAGAATCGATAAGATGTTCATTACCTCGGGGTCGCCGAACCGTGCATTGAACTCGATCACCTTGGGACCGGTTTTTGTGTTCATAAACTGGCCGTAGAGGACGCCTTTGTAAGGGCTTCCCTCTTTTGCGAGGGCGTTGATCGTCGCCTGCATGATGGAGATCGCCTGAGCGTAGTCGTCGTCCGTGACGAAGGGAAATTTGTGGTCTTCGAGCGAGTAAGAGCCCATTCCGCCGGTGTTGGGGCCAATGTCTCCTTCAAATGCGCGTTTGTGATCCTGAACGAGCGGCATGGGAACAAGATGTTTGCCGTCGACGAATGCCATCAAAGTGAACTCCTCACCGAGGAGACGTTCTTCAAGGATGATGACCTGGTTTTTCAGGGTCATGGCGTATTCTACCGCTCCTTCGCGGTCGACCTGTTCGCCTATGACTTTGACCCCTTTTCCGCCGGTAAGACCGGTCGGTTTGACTGCAAGGTCACCTGGATATTCGCGAATGAATGCAGCGGCTTCTTTTGAGGTATTGCAGAGCTTATATGCCGGGCAGCCGTAGATTCCGTATTTATTCATGAGTCCGCGGCAGAACCCTTTGTCTGTCTCGATGCGTGCGGCTGCTTTTACCGGCCCTACACAGCCGATCCCTTCTTTCGTGAGTGCATCGACCAGTCCGGCTTCGAGCGGGGCTTCGGGTCCGACGACGGCGTATTGGATATTGTGTTCTTTTGCGAAGGCCAGAACTGCAGGTACATCTGTTTCCGCGTGGATGAAGGACTCGCTGGCTATTTTTGCTATTCCCGGATTCCTTTTCCCCATGACAGAGTAGAGTTCGACGTTCGCATTTTTGGTGAGTGCTAAGCAGATGGCGTGTTCCCTTCCGCCACCTCCGGCCACTAATATTTTCATATCCTTATCTATGGCGCGTCAACAGTCAAATAATGTTTCCAATAACTCTGTATTTACCGCCCTACATCACTGAGAAGGCAGGAAACTCGTTCACTCGTCCTCAAATGAAAACAGTTCCTCCACCGGCATTTGAAGAATCTTTGCCAGATCGAATTCGAGTTTGAGTGAGGGGTTGTATTTCCCCTTTTCCAGATGGACCATTGTCTCCCGTCGCACGCCTGCGAGGTCTGCCAGTTCCTCCTGGGTCATGTCAAGTTTTTGCCGGCATTCATGAATACGTGTCTGCATCACTCCTCCTGAGAACGAACGTTTTCCATCATTACAAAAAAGGTCAGACGTACGATGAACACAGTGATTGACCAGGCGAAGACGAACGTGAAAAGGAATGGTATAGAGGTTTGCAGATCAAGGAGAACGACCGCTACGACAGATATACAGAACAAAAAAAACCGAGGTGAAAAATGCAAGAGAAGCTGCTTTCTTCACGTAGGAGTCAAAGAGCTCGTCGTATTTCACCAGGGCATAGATGAAGAATACAAAGAATTCGAAGAAACCAAAATATGCATAGTTACCGGTGTAGAAACCGAGAAGTCCAAGGAACCCGATAAGTCCCATTAATGAAACGACATTCATATGTGATATATTTTTCACAATATGTTATATATACATCACATAAATTTTTGATGCGTTTATCTATTTGGAAATGAGAAAAAAATTATGCGAGGAGTTCGCTCGCTCTTACTAATGGGTGAAGGGTGATCCCTTCTGCGGTCAGCAGCTCTTTTGCCCCGCCTTCCCGATCAACAACAGTGACGACGGAATCGATCAGTGCCCCGGCTTTCCTCAGCTCATTGATGCCGTGTTTCGACGAACCGCCGGATGTCGTGACATCCTCGATTAAAAGGACTCGTTTTCCCAGAACGTCTCCGATGATCATCTGGCTCTTACCATGATCTTTTGCTGCTGCCCGGATGACGGCGCACGGTTTATTTGCTGCAAGTGATACGGCCACGGCTAACGGGACCCCGCCTACGGCAACGCCGGCGATACACTCGAAATCGAATTTTTCTGCGACTTCAGCCGCGATCTCAGAGAGCAGTTCGGGCTGCATGATCGCCGTTTTCACATCAATGTAATACCTGCTTTGAGCACCGGACGCCAAGGTGAAATCCCCGAACTCCACTGCTTTATACTGAACCAGAAGATCTAATATCCTATTTACCATGGTACGTCCTTTAACCCGAGTAAGTATCCGATAATATTTGTTCCTCTATGTAATAGAGGTGACAGTATAAGGATCGCAATAAAGGTCGCGATCAGGAATCCGACCGATTCAAAGTTCTCGGCGAACCATCCGATATTCCCGGTCACGAATAATGCCAGGGCCATCAGGACAAGGGATCCGACGACCATATCGTACATATCCGCGATCGGCCATTTTGCTCCACGGTCTTTTCCCATTCGGCGCTTGAAGTAACTTTTGATCATATCGCCGAGAAGTGCTCCGGTTGCTAGGGAACAAACAGTGATTATCGTTTGTTTCGGCAAGAAATCCAACTGGAAGTAGTCCACCAGAAAAATCTGTATGAGTCCAAAGATGATGCCGACGATGATACCGCCGATAAGGCCGCGCCAGGTTTTTCCGTCACCAAGGATCCGTCGTCCGTCTTTTGCGCATCTGCCGAAATCAATCGGTATCCCTCCGCCGACCAGTGCGGCGGCAGGGTTCGGAATATATGCGGGGATCATAATCCATACTGCCCATAGACAGGCCATACCAACTATCATCAAAATATCAGGTATCAAACTCTCACTCTCAGTCTTTTATAGTTACACGCGAATTAGTATAATAATTATATTTCAAAGGAGTTAACCATGACGCTCGTAAAAAAAACAAAAAGCCTGTGCCCCGTCTGTGGTAAATTGCTTGACGCGGAGATTACTGAGGAGGAAGGCGCAATATGGATATGCCGGACCTGTCCGGAACACGGTTATGCAAAGACACTGTATTGGTCGGATGCGGAGATGTACCAGAGGTTTGACACCTACGACCGTATCGGCAGAGGTGTGGAAAATCCGAATGTTGACCTTCCGGGAGAATGTACGACCCGCTGCGGTCTGTGCACGAATCACAAATCCGGAACGCTTCTTGCAAACATCGATGTGACGAACCGCTGTAATCTCAAATGCGAGTTCTGTTTTGCCAATGCCAGAGCATGCGGCTATGTGTATGAACCGACCTTCGACGAGATCACTTCGATGCTCATGCTTCTCAGGAACGAACAGCCTGTGGCATGCCCGGCCGTCCAGTTTTCCGGAGGGGAGCCCACGATGCGCGAGGACCTCGCGGAGATCATCAAAAAAGCCCGGGAACTCGGGTTCAGCCAGGTACAGATGGCTTCAAACGGCGTCAAGCTTGCTCAAAATTCGAAGTTCGCTCAAGAACTGCGTGCTGCAGGTCTTTCGACGGTGTATCTGCATTTTGACGGCGTTTCGAAAGAGACGAATCCTCTTCTCGAAAAAACCAGTCTGCCGACGATCGAAAACTGCCGGAAAGCAGGTCTCGGCATTGTCCTTGTCCCGACGATCATCAACGGGAAGAACAATCATGAGATAGGGGACATCATCCGGTTCGCGAGCAAAAATGTCGACATCATCCGGGGGATCAATTTCCAGCCGGTCGCCTTCACGGGCGCGGCAAAAGAGGATGATGTCATTCGGGAACGGGTCACCATTCCGGATATCACTCGCTCTATCGACGAGCAGATGAACGGCAAACTCAAGTCATCTGATTTCTATCCTATTCCGTCGGTAATGACCATCTGCGACCTGATCGAGGCGTATACCGGAAAACCGCAGATCATGTTCTGTGCCCACCCGCACTGCGGAGCAGCGACCTACGGGTTTGTGAATGATGAGGGCGATCTCGTGCCGATCACCCGGTTCGTTGATGTGGAGAAGTTCTTTGCTGAGGCAGCTGCCTTGGCGGGTCGGTTCAAGACCGCTGGCAAGACTGGGAAGTATCTGGCAATGGCAACAGGCCTTGGTAAAATCAACAAGGCTGTTTCAAAGGAAGAAGTTGAAGGGATCCGGATCGATCTGAAGAAACTCATTTACGATGCTCTCGTCAAACACGACTATGACTCGATCGGGAAATTCCACGAAAATGCTCTCTTTATCGGCACGATGCATTTCATGGATGCCTTCAACTATGACACCGACCGTGTCTCGAGATGCTGTATCCACTATGCGACCCCGGACGGCAGACTCATCCCGTTCTGTACCTATAACAGCGGCCCGACCTATCGGGAAGAGGTATGGAAGAAGGGAGCAAAACCTCTGTCAGAGTAAGGTATCCTGATGGGATTCTGGAACCGTGAGGAGAATTCTCCTTCGGGGACTCTTTTTTCATGGAACGATCTCGTTCGTATTTCCCGAAAAGGGGGGCCTCTTTCGGTTCTTAAAGAAAAAAGGTCAGCCGTATTCTCCTGAAGATCTGGAGCTGCTGCTTAACCGATACGCAAAAAAGCTGGAGAGCGTGCCTAAAGAATACGGTGATGCTCTCATGCATCATGCCTGCATCCAGATCATCGAAGGATATCACCGGATGATGACGGATGAACTTGCCGAGATCCATGCTGCAGTGCCGTATCCCTCGTCATGGAAAAGGATTTGCGGTCGATGCACAGACAGCGGCAACGAAAGGAACCCCTGGCGATCGTCTGCGGTCCCTGAAATATCTGATCGCCGCCTGTAAGGTGTACATCGAGGAAGAGCCGGTCCACCTGGTAGGCATGCCGTTCCCCTGCGGTCCAAAGCAGGGGGCGGGATCTTCTTTTGTCGAAAAACGAACGGGATATCGTGACAAAAAAAGAGAAACTTAACAATTATTTTTATAATTTTAAAGGATAACTTTCCATGGTTCGTTTTTTAGGAGTCAACCATAGATATTTTAACTTGCCGACGCCAATTAACTACTGCAATGAACAGTGGCATCTGCCCGAAATGTGGTTTACCAAAGGAACTCTGTATTTGCGAAGAAGTCGCAAAAGAACAGCAACGTATTAGTGTTAAAGTAAGCAAGAGACGGTACGGCAAAGAAGTGACCGTTGTTGACGGCCTCGATCCGTATGAGATCGATCTTGAGGATCTGTCCAAATTCCTCAAAGGCCGGCTTGCATGCGGAGGCACCGTGAAGGAAAACTCTATTGAGCTTCAGGGAAATCACCGTGACAGAGTAAAGATACTTCTCTCATCACGTGGGTATAGTCTAGAAAATATCAATTAACATAAAACTATATTTTTTCAGCCCGCTCTTTTTTTTAGAGTATCGACCAGTTAATCAGATAAAAAAAGTTAGCTCTCAATAAACTCCTTTATCTTTTGGTAAAGGAATTCATTTGCTTTTTCGATCTCTTCCTTATTTCCTCTCAACGCCAGAAGTTCGCGTTCGTCGTTCACCATATTCGCATAGCTCAGCGGGCGGGTGACGCTTACGATCTCAACGTTGAACTTCAGCGCAGCATCACGGATGATTGTTCTGGGTGTTCCAGGAGCGATGACTAAATCAAATTCTTCGTCTGCCATATTACTTACCTATCTTTTGGCGTTTTGCCATAATACAATGTCCGCCCCGAACGCCGCCGATCGGGCATTTTGGATGACCGATACTGTTCATACACCGGCCCATCAGTGCCGCCCCGCGGGCAAGTCCGTCGTCCACGAAGACAAGATGATCGACCGGGTCGTCGTAGATTCCTCTCTCCATCACGCCTTCGAGGATGTAATGGGGTTTGTTTCCGGAGATGATCGCACGACCGGTAAACCCGATCGAGCTGTTCTTCGGGAGGAAGTTTCTCTTGATACAGAGGTCAATGATCTTGAGCGCGACGTTTGCACACACCCTGTCGATAACCTCCCGGAGTACCTCCTTATTTTCGTTTTTGGCAATGTCGGCTCCGATCGCTTCAAGATCTGCTGTTCTGTCTCCGTTCACACCGATATCGACACCGATCAGGACGATGCCTGAATCCTCGGCAACATCGGCGCAGACCGGCACCTTGCCGAAATGCGTACGGTCACGCGGGACCTCGGCAACGTCAATGACCTCCATGCAGCGTTCAACATAAGGCAGTGCTTTTTTGGTTGAGCGGTTCGAGGTTGATTTGCATTTTTCTCCGAACAGATCGAGTGCGGTACCTCTCTTTTTATCGACGAGGCCTGTTCCGCGGATTATCGCATCGGGTATTGCTCCGGCGAGGCCGCAGAAGTTTCCGATGGTTTTTGCAAAGGGATTTTCCGCTTTATCATCCACGTCACCGGTGATACGGCCGTCAAGCGTGGTACCAAAGTCCAAGGATATACAGGGATTTCTGAAGTCGATGCCGGTCCATTTGGCGCCTTCCTTGATCCCTGCCATTGCCAGTTCCCCCTCCATCTCGTTTGCGACCATCTCAACACCGGTCGATCCGATTGGGGGCGTTACACCGGCGATAGCTCCGGTAAAGACGAGCCGGTCGGCATAAGAGAAGCCCCTGAGTTTTTTCGGGAGGCTGTTGATTCCCATTGGAGGTGTCATCTTCTTCGGCGGGACGCCGGCGAGGAGGCATCCGTTAGCGAGTGCCTTGACGAACTCGCCGACCTGTTCGGGCGAGTCCATTGCGGCCACTACGCCTGTACTTCTGACAACGAAGTCGAGTTCGTCCTTGATGCTCAGATCCGCATCTTTGTGGCATTTGATCAGGGTATCCCTGACAAGGTCGGTGATGGATTCCCGTGTGAGTTCCGTTCCATCAAGGGTGGTTCCAAAGACGGCTTCTCCGGGTCTTGGTTTTCGGACATCCCGGCTCATGGACACGGTCTTGTTGATGATGTAGGATTTTCCGGTATCAAGGTTTGTACCGGTCAGAATGCATTTGGTGGTAGTATTTCCCATCTCGACGGATGCGACGATGAAATAAGGATTGGACTTGTATTCGGGTACCTGCATTCCCGCCCCGTGACCGGTCGAGGGCGGCGGAACACTCTCGACTATCCAGGGTTTCTTTGCAGAGAACCGGTCAAAAAAACCTGCCGACATATTACACTGAATCTGTAGGCAATGGAGAAATAGGTTTCGTTATTGATTGACAGATGAAAAAAGAAGGTTATTCAAGTTCGTCAAAGACCAGTTCATAGACCCAGTCTTCAAGCATTTTACAGTGTTCGACGGGACACTCCTCATTGCAGGCTACACATGGAACGATGGACTCTCCTGCCATCAGCAGATTGGGATCGACTGCTTGGGAGGTGTGGACGACGGTGATGAGATAAGTTCGTGTCCCGTCCTTTTTGGTCTCTTCCCGGGCGATGAGGCCTACATCCTCAAGTTTTTTGAGGATACGTGAACACGTACGGCTGTCCACCTCAATAGCTTTCCAGAGGTCACTCTGCAGAACACCTTTAGGATGCTGTTTGAGATAGGCAAATGTTTTTTCGTCCGCTTCGTTTAATTCAGCTTCTCTGGACATATTTAGTTCAGCGGAGAGATGGTGAGGATGTTGTTTCCGCGGATGACGACTGTGCCGATGTTTCTTCGACCGTTTGTGGTGATCTCAACGGTTTCTTCGAGATGAAGATTGAGATACTCATCCATTGCGACAAGCCGTCCCTCGAATTTACATCCCTCATCTTTTATCTCCACAGAAATTTTTGAGTCAACGAGTGAGTTGACTTTTTTTATCGGAAGGACAATGTTGGATACCATATCTCTAATTATTAGTTATATGACGTAATTAATCTGTTCTTTTGAGACTGACTGGAGTTACAGGATGAGTGACTGAACCGTTGGGAGGCTGCGGAGTTTCTGTATAGCCTCTGCCGGGATCACCCCGTCGATTATGATGACAAGGCGCGGTGTCTCGACCACATAGGGGTCCGTGACGAAGATCTGTCTAAGCGGCAGATCGTAGGATGCGAGGACATCCACTGCCGAGGAAACGATGTTTTTGTCGCCGGCATTTTTCGGGAGGATGGTGATGACCGAGAGGCCGAGATTTTTGGCGACGTCCGTCAGATCCGGGGTGACGCGGAGACGGGAAAAGAGGGATTGCAGTTCATCTATCTCGCAGATCCGGTGCAGGGTGGAGTCCACGACCCGTCTGTCAACTTTTATGAAGCGTGCGAGCGCGGATGCAGATATTTCTATGCCGTTTACTACCGCTTTTCCCTCTGAAGAAACGCCGAAACCGTTCTCAAGAAGAAAACGGACGACTCTCTGCTGCGAGGGGGAGTCCTGAAATTGTTCGAGTATTCTCCGCCACATTGTATCTTTGTGTCTATCACGGAATACATATATACGCTTGCCTTGATTTTTGTACAGTAATGTCCGATGCATCTGTTTAATTTCAGTAGATTTATTTACTTGACTGACCCACATTTATAAGTCGCACAGTGCGAGGGTAGCCAAGCCAGGTCAACGGCGCTAGCTTGAGGGGCTAGTCTAGTAGTAGTTCTTGGGTTCGAATCCCATCCCTCGCATTCTTTTGTTTTAGTTCTCTTGTAATAATGTAGCTATTTTGAAATCTATCTATTTGAGTATTATTTACTACGGTAAAAAAAGTAACTGGTTCCGGTTATTATGCAGATTCTGAAAAAATACTGACCATCAGATTTCAGAAAAATGGAGATGGGTTATTTTATTTTTGCGTGACGTTCTCATTCTCCAGATACGAACGTATTCGATCGCCGACATTCTTTCTGAGATTCCCGTAAAAGATCGCATAGTCATACATGTGGTAGACACCTTATGGGAAGGTGATACTGGTTGCCGGTAATTCTTCCGGGTTGGAAATATTTGTTATCACCAACACGTTGTTTACGATCCTTGCTGCTGCAAAGTTCGGGTAACTGTCCGGACTTTCGGGATGCTCATGTTTGAAGAACACTGCTTCGATATTTTCCGAAGCAGGTACAAACGTGGTGTCGGTTTTCCAGCTTAGAGGATTTACCACAAACGTTTCGGGAATGATTGTCGGCCCTTGTTTCTCTTTGCCTTCTGCATCGGAGATCGTATTATACGTGATAAAACACCCTGTTTCCGTTGCATTTTCACCGATCTTCATCATGGGATTTTGTTCGAGATCTGCAGGTGTAATCGAATACCCGATAACATACGCCGCCACCAGTTTTTTCAGTGATTCAGTGTCACCTTTCAGGAGTTCTCCTGCCTTTGACAATTCAACGACCCTGACCGACCCCTGACTGTGGGCTGCGAGAATAATGGGCCGTTCTCCTTTATTGAAATGTTTCCGGAAATAGTCAAACGCATGGACGAGATCCTGTTGCCCCAGATCAAAGATGGATTTCGCACCGGTCAGCATCAAAGGATTTATTTTCACATTGTTCTGCCGTTAAAACGGTGCGTAAATATTTGCCTGCCCATCAAATATGCTGGCCTGTTCCACGAGCGTCCAGTGTGCTTTCATCCGTAATGCCGAATTGCTGATATCCATCAGATAGGTTACATTATCAGAGAGGATGGTAGGATACACCCAGAACACATCGACCGGCTGCTTTTCCGTGCTGAAATATGCGGGCATCACAAGCCAGCTATCAGGATTTTTATAATCCGGAGCATCCGGTACATCTGTATCAGGATCAAAGGCAGGTAACGTTGTCGGGATGCCTAATTCCTGTCCCCGTAACTCGTCTAGTGTTAGTGTCTCTCCTTGTTTTACGGTCATAATCTGTTTATAAGTCCAAGAAATTTATATTATTTTTGATTTGAGGTGGCTATTCACTCAATCCCATTCAAGAATGCAAGAATCGGCGTAATCAGGAGGAAAGGTGATCGCTATCTACAAGTATCAAACGAGACCCGGGGATTTCTGCCTCAAGTTCTTCTGCATACCTGACCGGCGTCGATGCATCCTGCGTTCCGTTCACTATCAACACGGGGCACTGAATTTTTCCCAACAGTGATCTGCCGTCAAATTCCCGCAAGGCCTCAAATTGCCGAAGAAAAGATGCGATCGTAGGTGGGGTAGGCGAGCACTTTCTCCATAAACCCCGGTTATGTCATGGCTGCACGCAGTCGATCAAAAGATGCGGCCGCATCCTTGTCTTCCTTATCTGGAGAGCGGGCAGCAGCCACGTGAAGAATGAGGCTTTTCACCTGTTCCGGGTGTTGTGCCGCGAGTGCAAGAGCAATTCGTGCACCGGTCGAAATGCCGATGACGTGGGCCTGCTCGATACCAATCGCCGCCATGAGGCCGGACGTATCATCTGCCATCATCGTGATCGAATAAGGTATGTCCGGTTTGTCTGACCTCCCGGAACCTCGGTTGTCGAACAAGATGACTCTATATTTCCCACGAGTTTATTCTGTAAGCTGATTAATAAGCGGTGGGATCTCTCCTCCGATTCCCCAGATAATCAGCAGCGGCTCTCCATCACCGCGGGTTTCATAATACATTTCGATATCATTGACATGTAATGTTGGCATGGTTTCACTCCATTTATACTTTCAGCAGGTTTTTCTCAATCGCAAAGGCGCGGCAGTGTTGGCCTGCTCTTTTTGAGGTGCCCGAGTCGTATTTCTTTACAATATGATCTTCGCTACTCATACTAAACACCATACTCAATGTTAAAATAAATAACTCATTTGACGGTATAAATGTCTGTCGGGTTGTGCGGTTTGCAAAGCAGTATTTTTCAGTACATATCTGAGAAAATCTGCACGATTGAGGCCTAAATCCTCCGTTGAGTGTGGTATACCCACAAAAAAGTGGGTTGCTTCTGTGCGCGGTTTATATTTCAGATAAAATGTTGTTTTGACCGTATGGCTGATAATTTTAAAATCTCTGTTGAATTTTTCAGAAACGTACGTAAAAAAAGATATGGGTGTTATTTTCGGTCAGCATCTGGTCCTACCGAGTAGAACACGCCTCTTTTTCCTCTCTCAACATGAACAGTCCCGTTATCGAGAAGTCTCGAGAGGTATTTTGCCACCTCATGATGATGTAATCCTGTCATGGAGGCGAGGTCCTCGACCGTGCAGGGACGGATTTGCAGTGTCTTCAGAATTTGTGCATGCGTGCTCTCTCCGGCGATACAGATGTCGGGCTGTTCGCAGCATACTCCGGCCACATCCACTGGTATCTGGAGCTTGGTAAAGTATTTCCTGATATTCTCCAGCTCTTCTGGATCCGGAGCCGTGACCCAGTCCTCCGTCGCCGGTCGATCAAGCGTGTTCAGCTGAATGCGTGCGGGCCTGATCATTTGAATGATCTCTCGGAGAGCTGCCAACTCATCCGCACTGGTGTTCTGATCGGGTATCAGGAAAATTTCCAGCCACATCTTTCCCTGGAACTCCTTTCTGAACTCAAGTATGTCATTGATGATCGTTTTTGTCAAGAGACCGGGACACGGTCGATGGATCCGTTCAAAAGTATCCTGACTGGCACTGGTCAGGGTGGGAATAACCAGGTCTGCCCTGGCAAGATCATCTCTGACCTCCTTATTGCCCAGCAGGCTTCCGTTCGTGAGGACGGCGACATTATACTGGGGATAGGTTGTTTTCAGATGTCTGATGATCCGCCCGATCGATAGGGAGAGGGTCGGCTCGCCTGATCCGGCAAACGTTATGTAATCCAATGTTGGCCCTTTTGCGAGGACCTTATCCAGCTGGGCAATCACCTCTTCAGTTGGAAAAAACTCAGCCCTTTTTGTCGTTAGACTGTTTGTCGCTCCGCATTCACAGTAGACACAGTCATATGAACAGGTCTTGAAGGGCAGAAGATCGATACCCAGTGATCTCCCGAGTCTCCTGGAATTGACCGGGCCGAAGATATGGTTCTCTGTCATTTTTCTCTCCTCCCTGATCCGCTGTCAGATGTGACTCATTTCATGTATATCTAATATTACCCTTGTGCATAATAATACGATTTTTCTGTTTACTGCAAGGATTATTTACTCGCTGAACCGTTCGTCCGATCTTGCCGATCCCGCGTCCCGGGAACTCCGGTCGAGCCATCCTGCTTTTGCCGAGCAAAATGCATCGAACGCCGGCACATAAGGTTTGATATCCAGCAGGGGTGTTCCGTCAAGAAGATCCACATTTTCTATCGTTAAGGTGTTTTCTTGGATATCGATCAGTCTGACGATCGAAAGACCTATAGAATTCGGTCGTTTTGGTGCTCTGGTGGCAAAGACTCCGCGCTTGACTGTGTCCAAAAACGGTGTGACCTGCAGGGAATATCCTTTGGATCGGTGAAATGCATAGATGAGGATAATGTGGGAGAAATCCTGAATGTCGTTGAGACCTGGAGAAAACTCCGGGCGTAGAACAATGGTACCACGCACGCCTTCTGCTCCTGTTGGCTGAATCGGCATGCCGGCGGTCTCAGTATAGGGAGACTGCACGATGCCGATCGGCGTATATGTGAACGAATCCGGTGTGCCCTCTGGTGATTGCATGAACGTTTTCTCTTCACTATCGGGGATAATTATCTGATCTGGTTTCTGTATCATACTTCGCTCATTTTCTCTTACTGCTTTAGAAATCGTTATGGATTCGTGAAGGTCAGCAGTTTCACACCGGTGACCTGCTGGAACGTCGCACCTTGTCCAATGGCATGAAGAACGGCGGTTTCATCACGGACACGTGACCCTGCGATGATGTTTGCTCCGTGATCGAACAATACTGGTGAGAGGGGTGTGCTTGGTCCAATGATCATGACGAGTGCATCCGGGTCGCAGAGGTTCAACAGATCATCCATGGTATGATTTATCAGGTAACTCGCAGTGAGTGCTACGATATCAGCCTTGGGGATCAACTCAGCAGCAGACTGCGCCGGGTAGTCATCTTCGGTGGGGTGGAGTTCAATGACCCAGAGGTTCCCGACACTTTTTCGGAGTTTGGGAATAAAAGGGAAATGTCCAACAAGTGCCACATTTTTCCCGGCGCCCTTTTCCATAAGTACTTGAGATGCATTCATCTCTACAGCGTTTTGTTCGTTCAGGTCCAGAAGCGAGTTGATAGCAGCTATACTTATACTGGCTTCTAATGAATAATCTGATTTTGCATACTCGGCAAGTTCCTGTGCACTTTTCAGGTGCAGAGACCCGGCATCACGCACAACGGTTGCGTGATCGTGACAATTATCCCCGATTATCGTTGTGGCAAGACTACAGTGGGTGCTGCATACGGCGGTCCAGTGGGTTCCGATTAGCACAGCTCGAACTGGTACGGACTTGCTCGGCAGATTTGCAAGTAAGTCATCAATGATATTGGTTTTACTCATACGATTCTTTCTCCTCCAATATTGAAAAATGCAACAACAATCCGATATGGTTTCCGGCTGTCCATGATATATTTCTTATATGGATATTGTGTATATGATACGATAGATTAAATTACTTGTGCGCATATAGGTAAATTGTTAATCGGGTTTGATTTATTCTGAATCCAGATGTTTCTGCACAAGGTGTAATGCTTGATGTCAAAGGTGATGGTATCTAAGCAGTATTGTGCTGTTTATTATCTTGGATCGTGAGACTGGATTACCAGACGTAATCACAACTTCATTTGCTAATAGTAATGACAGCAGGTGTATGAACGGATCTCTTGAATATGTCGATCCTTTTCCAAAAAGATGAGGTTGGTCAGTTTTTTACAGGGGCTTGACCTGCAAGATAATCATCGAACCACTCTGCCTTATGATTCGTCGGGAAGGTCATGAACTTCCCGATGTCATCGTTCTCGGCGGCCTGATGATACCGCATGAAGACATTTTCGACATCTTTACCGACCACTTCAACCTTTCCGGTCGAATGGGACATGATGAATCTTGCCCGTTTTGCCAGTCCCGAGCATTTTTTCCAAGACTCCTGAAGGATTTCGTCGGAGGTCTCGACCGGGACATGGAATAATCCGTTGTCGGTTGCCGGCCGGCACTGGAAGACATAATACGGCGATATCCCCGCAAAGGAAAGCTTTTGAAACAGTTTCGTAAGTGTCTCCGGATCATTGTTGATCCCGTTCAGGATCGAGGTCTGGTTAACAACGATGACGCCTGATTTCTGCAACACCTCCGCTGCCTGTATCGAAACTTCGGTGATCTCGTTTGGGTGGTTGAAGTGTGCCATCAGATATATCCGTTTCTCCGGGGTGCTGTACCGCGAGAGGACTGAAAGAAGTTCCGAATCGTTGAGGATACGGTAAGGATTGTACGCGAGCATTTTACTCCCGATCCAGATGATGTTCACGTGCGGGATCTCGCGGAGTTCACGGATCACGGATTCAAGATGCCGGGTGTCCAGCGTCAGGGGATCTCCGCCGGTCAGAAGAACGTTGGTGATCTCCGTGTGCTCCCGGATATACGCAATATTCTCGGATACGTCTCTCACGGTCTCGCGTTCGCAGGACATAAAAAGGCGTTTTCGAAAACAGAAACGGCAAATGCCGCCGCAGACATCAGTCAGGAGCAGAAGACCGGTCTGATCATATTTGTGCTGGAGGCCGGGTTTTTTGGTATAATCCTTTTCACAGGAGGGATCAGCAGATCCTCCGACTTCTAGTTCACGGGAGTCGGGGATGATAATAGCTTTTGTCGGATCACTCCGGTCTTTCCAGTCTATCATGGATAGATAATAGTCGTTGGCCCGAAATGGGAACACGTCGGTCACTCTCTCCATCATCTCCTGTTCTTTAGGAGCAAGCCCGACAAGATTGTCAAGCGCAGAAATAGATGTAATGTACTTTGGATGCATTTTTTACCTCGTTTACTGGGGTAATCTGCCAAAAAAGGGCAAATTCAATATGTGCAAAAAGATCGGTCACATTGCTGTTGGTGTTATTTTGGAGCATCCCGCTGAATTGATATCCTGCCCCCGCAAAAGCGGCGTTCATGGGGAGTGAAGCCGATCTCGCAATAGTATATGCTGTGATTATTCCCTCTTTTCGCATTGTCTCTTCCATCTCAGTAAGCAGGATCCGTGCAAAACCGCGGCCTCTGATGCGTGGGTCCACTGCAAAATCAGTCATCTCCGCCGTCAGGCTCTCTTTATCGACCTCACAGGATGATGCCGCTGCAATTTTGTTCCCCTCTTTTATCACAAAATAGCGTATGTTATCCTGCATGGTGGTTCTGATGTACTCCGGATCGGAGATGGGAAAGGGATAGGTCGGAAAGACTCTACCGAACAGATCTGCGAGGTCCTCGGCATCCCCAGTATTAGCTGGTCGAAGGGTGAATCCTTCAAGCAGTTTTTGGTCCTGTCTCTTTCCCCTATGTTTTCTGGATTCTGAGCAGATTCTGGCAAGTTCCGTTGCATTAACTGCCTTTCTTCGGGCGGGATCAAAGTACTTTGCCATAAATACTGCTTCCTCCTTACCCTGAAAATATGATGGGATGGACGCCTCAATGACGTATCCGGCACGGGCAAATAGCTCCGCAGATGATGCAGGCACTTTCCCGAATATTTTGGTGTATCCCTCATTCTCGGCCAGATTATCGGCAAATTCGACGATTCCCGGGAGGTCATCTTGTGCGAGTTTTATGATATATACTCGGTTATTGAAATGACCGTGCTGGAGTATGCTTTTTCCATACTTTATCACTGAATCAGATGGATTCCTCATCTCTTCTCTCAATACGTTCATTATTTTCCGGGATCAGGGTCGTCGTCTCATCGTAATCGGCGAGAAGTCTCGCGACCCCGACCACCCTTGATTCATCGGCACGTTCGATATCCAGCTGGAGTTTGCAGGCCTCACAGTTTTCATCGCAAAGAATCCGATCATAGTGCGCAGGTTTCTGATACATGCAGATTATTCCCTCATAATTTCGGAGCACGACTTTGTTCACCGACCAGGTCAGCAGATAATTCGGAGAAAGAGGGATCTTCCCTCCTCCGCCAGGTGCATCGAGCACATATCGAGGAACGGCAAATCCGCTGGTATGCCCGATCAGACTCTCCATGATCTCGATCCCTTTGGCAATGGGTGTTCGGAAATGGCTGATCCCTTCCGAAAGATCGCACTGGTAAAGATAATACGGACGAATGCGGTTCTTCACCAGCTGGTGGACGAGTTCTTTCATGATGATCGGGCAGTCGTTGATCCGTGCAAGCAGGACCGACTGGTTTCCAAGCGGAATACCTGCATCGGCAAGTTTGGCAATGACGGCCTGGGCTGATGATGTCATCTCTTTTGGATGATTGAACTGCGTGTTGATCCAGATCGGGTGGTGCTTTTTCAATATACTTACCAGCTCATCGGTGATTCTGAACGGAAGGACCACCGGGACCCGTGTCCCGATACGTATAACCTCTATATGAGGTATGGCGTTGAGTTCGGTCAGTATCTAGTCCAAGACCTCATCACTCAGCATAAACGGATCCCCTCCTGAGAGAAGCACATCACGGATTTGGGGATTCTCACGAATGTAGGATATGCCCTCCAGAATTTTCTCCCGGTCGGGAATCGAATCTATGTCACCTACTTTCCGTTTTCTTGTGCAATGTCTGCAGTACATTGCACAGGTATTACTAATAAGAAACAGAACACGGTCAGGGTATCTGTGGGTGATACACTCGCAAGGACTGTCCTTATCCTCCGCAAGAGGGTCGTTGAGTTCATAATTCTCCACGATGAGTTCTGCAGGAAAGGGAAATGCCTGCCGGAAGATCGGATCGTTCCGGTAATCATCCGTATCAATTAATGAGAAATAATACGGTTTTATACAGAGGGGGAACTTCTCGACTGTTTTTTGAAGCAATTCGCGTTCTTCAGGGTCAAACCTGATCCCCAGTACCTGCTGGACCGTGTCAATGCTTCTGATTGCATGCCGGACCTGCCATTTCCAGTTTTTCCAGTATTCACTGGTATCTATTCCGGCATACCCCCCTCCGGAAAGGACCCTGCCTCATTCGTCGTCGCACTCCCGCATGCGGGTTTGTCCGTGGATTCCGGTGGCAGTGTCATTTATTCTGCTCTCCTGTTCCCGACGGTTCGGAATAACTTAATTCATAATGATGATCAATGATCCACTCGGCGACCGGATATGTTCTCAGCTCGTTCCCATGCAAAGCAGGCTCCGGCTCATTCCCGGGCCTGAAAAATGATGTAATGTACAATGAATGCATTTTCATCTCCTCAAATCTTGGTTATCTATCACCCCAACGGGGTAAAAACCGGTCTGTGCAAAGCCAAAATTGCATTGAAGAACCAAAAATTATCGGCAGACGGCTGCACAGTCCGGTGAACACTTTAACTATGGGCTCACACTATAAACCTTTTGCGTCAATCCTATTATAATTAACGGGAATGTCAAAATATGGTAAAATTGTGTCCTGAATAATAACAAAACTGTATTTGGCAGGCTCTTTTGTCGCTGATATCCGACGGCAGGGTCGTGTATCCGCCGGGAAAAAAATTAGACTAAAGGTTCCGGCTGTTTTCCCATATCCTCGACCGGAAGCTTAGTGTTTTTCACTAGGATCTTCTGATCTGTTTCGATCAGTCCTTCCATGATCAGGCGTTTCCCTGCACGGCTCATTGCATATACTGGCATACCCACCTCGCCCTGGACCAATGCTTTGAAAACGGCGGCACGGACATATTTCGAGGCACAGGCAAAGACCAGATCGGCGACGGCGACTAATCTCTCTGCATTTTCCGCATTTTGGACGCCTGATGTGTGAACGGCTATGATTAACGCTTCCGGATAAGTCCTGCGGATTTCCTCTGCGAGTTCATGCTGGAATCCTGCAACCGTCACTGCCATCTTTGTCCAGCCTTCAGCTTTTGCCCGTGCAAGTCCGGCGAGGACGTCAAGTTTCGCGGTCTCTTTATCGATTACGATACCGCCAGACTCCTCTATTTTTTTAATAACTTCGGGGAGAGGGATCGTCGAGACGAGACCGGGCATCCTTTCGCCGAGTCCTTGGACAAGGTCTGGTGTTCGCACGACCACCGTGCCGGCTCCGTCTGAGCAGATGACTGCGGCATCCAGGGTCTTCGTTCTCAGACCGGTGCTCATCATCTCGGATGCCCCGAAGAGAACGAAGGTCTCCCTGTCAAGCACCTGCCGCTCTTTTGTACACATCCCAAAATTTTTGATTCGCGACTCGATGTTTTTCTGCACCGCCTCCTTCGTAATAGGATCGACCGGTGTTGCAAACCGTTTTGCAAGCGAGCAGAACCTGACCTTTGGTTCTCCTACTTCCACGACCTCTCCGTTCCTGATGACGATCCGCGTCATCCTGATTGCCTCAATAATATGTTCGTCCTTCATTTTCCTATTGATAGATATGATATCCGCATCAACATAAATTCAATGAGAGGGTCACGCTACTTTGAACTGGATGCCGCACGCGGAGTTGCCCTCATCCTGATGGTCTTATATCATATCCTCTTCTGTCTGTACTTCTTCGGGACCGGGCTTGCCCCCTGGTTCGATCCGTATACCATGTCGGGTGCGCCAATCGCATTCCTCTTTGTAGTGATCGCCGGCGTGTCCCTCGTTCTCTCTACCGGCCGCGAGACCAACCCTGTCCGGTCGGCGAAGAAACTCTTTTTCCGCGGTCTCTATCTCATATGCTTTTCCGCGGTAGTGACGCTGGTCACCTGGCTTGTTTATCCTGAAGAGGTGGTCGTCTTCGGCATTCTTCATCTGATCGGCATCGCCACGATCCTATCCATCCCGTTTGTTGTGATGAAAGTCAAACCGTATATCCCCCTCGTAGTTGGCATAATCTGTATCGCTCTTTCGCCAATCGTCTCGATGCTTCGGGGCCCCGCGTTTTTGATTCCGTTCGGTATTACCTACAATGGATTTGCGACTCTGGACTACGAGCCGCTCATCCCCTGGTTCGGTATCGTTCTTCTCGGCGTGGCTCTTGGCTTGGTAATCTACAAAGACGGCATCCGGCATGGGGTCCTCACTCGGCTTGGTGAGATGCCGCGGGGATTTGCCCCGCTCTGTTTCATCGGCCGCCACACGCTGATCATCTATCTTCTCCATGTTCCGGTGATCATCGGCGTTCTCTTCCTCTTCGGTCTCGTTAACCTGTAACGATATTTTCTTTTGTCTAGGAGTAGACGTACATACCATAATGTCACAGCGAGCCGCAGATGCAGTATTTCAGGCTTTGTTCTCCCTAACGGACATCAGAGCCATTCTCCGGACTACTGCCCCGGATCATTCCCTTGACGAGGACCAGAAGGCAAAAACCGCTAAGGCCCTCGCATCGGTGGAGAAACAGATATCCATACTTAGAGAGGAGCTCTTATGAAATGCTGTGATAATATTGAGGCGCGGATGGTCGATGAGACGTCCATCAATCTGGATCCTATCCAGGTGGGAGGCCGTCTGACGCCTGAGGCGATGAAAGCTATGATATCTTGGGGTGATGGTTACTCGGTCTGTGACAACTGCAGAAAACCGTTCCGCCTAGATTATATCGAGAACCCGCCGCTGAAGGATTTCCATGTGGATGTTGCCGAGTGGCTTTGGATGGCCCAGGCACGCACGATCCCCGGAGCACGCCGCGGATTCCAGCAGGTAGCCGGCACCTATGTGGAAAAAGGTGATCCGGTTCTGATCGGTGCGCTTGCCCACTATACTTCGTATCTTTCCATCGAGCTTCAAAAAGGGGTTGTTCGCGAGATCCCCAAAACTGCTGATAACCATATCACGGCAGAGGATACCGCGAATCGGATTGAGGATGTCGTCCGGGAGTTTGGGACTGCCCCAAAATTACTCTTCATTGACCATGTGGATTATCAGTTCGGCAACATGCATGATGTGAAAGGCATCGTTAAGGTCGCTCACCAGTATGATGTTCCCGTTCTCTATAACGGGGTCTACACCGTGGGCATCATGCCGGTGAACGGAAAAGAGCTCGGTATCGACTTCATCGTCGGGTCTGGCCACAAAAGCATGGCGGCTCCGGCTCCTTCGGGAATTCTTGCCGCAACCGAGGAACGTGCCGATGAGGTATTCCGCACGACACAGATGGAAGGTGATATCACCGGACGAAAATTCGGTATCAAAGAGGTCGGCATTCTCGGCTGTTCTCTGATGGGTGCAACGATCGTTGGACTTCTTGCGTCATTCCCAACGGTGAAGGCCCGCGTCGAACACTTTGACGAGGAGCTTGCCAACAGCCGAATCGTGGTGGAGGCTCTCAGGTCAATCGAGGGAACGAAGATCATGTCCGAGTATCCGAGAAAACACACGCTTACCCGGTTGGACACCACAGGTTCCTTTGATAAGGTCGCACAAACCCACAAGAAACGGGGTTTTTTCCTCTCAAGTGCCCTCTCCAAAAAGGGAATAACCGGCATCATTCCCGGAGTCACCAAAGTCTGGAAGTTCAACACTTACGGCATGACCAGAAAACAGGCTGAATATGTTGCAGACACCTATCTTGAGATCGCCGAGACGAATGGTCTGACCATCAACTGATCATGTTTTTTCATCTGATCGTGACCGATGACTGTAACCTCTATTGTTCCTACTGCAGAGGAAAGATGTTCGAGGAGGAAGATCTTTGCGGAAATTCCCCCGGCGCGATCGATGAAACGATTTGCGAAGATCTGGCTTTTCCTCTGGCTGACCTCTATACATTTCTCGCAAAAGACCCGAACGCCGTCCTCACATTCATCGGCGGCGAGCCGCTCATCCGATCCGATCTGGTGATGAAGATCATGGACCATGCGCCGGTGAAACGGTTCATGCTCCAGACGAACGGCACACTTCTTGGCAAGCTTCCAAAAGAATACACAAACCGGTTCGAGACGATCCTTATATCCATCGACGGGGACAGGGAACTTACCGACGGACACCGGGGAGAGGGGATGTATGACCTGGTTCTCGGTACAGTTGATTTGATTCGTTCCAACGGATTCACGGGTGAGCTTATCGCTAGGATGACCGTAGCAGAAGACACAGAGATATTTTCTGCCGTCACCCATATTGCAGAACATTTCAGTTCTATCCACTGGCAGATGGACGCGGATTTCACCGGGGACTTCTCCCGCCGTAGGTTTGCTGAGTGGAGTGAGGGATACAATACCAGGATTCGCCGGCTTGTTGCTGAGTGGGTCTCCAGAATCGAGACAACGGGTGTTGTTCCAAAATGGTATCCGTTTCTTTCGACGACCGAGGATCTTCTGCTTTGCCACTCCTCAAAACTCAGATGCGGTTCTGGGTATGTGAACTACAGTGTGATGACCAATGGCCGAATCGCCCCTTGTCCGATCATGGTTGGGATGGCGGATTATTATGCGGGCGAGATCCGTACCGCTGATCCTCTATCCCTTCCCGAGATCCCGGTTCGTGAACCGTGTCTCTCCTGCGACATATATGGCTTCTGCGGAGGGCGGTGTCTCTACTCAAACATCGTCAGACCCTGGCGTGATGAATACAGACTCGTCTGCGGCACCGTCAGGAATCTGCATGATGCACTTACTGAAAACCTGCCCCGTATCCGGAGGATGCTGGATAATGGATCCCTCTCCGCGGAAGCATTTGCCCACACGCGATACAACGGTTGCGAGATAATACCCTGATATCATGGAACTCATCTTCATCTGTATTCTGATTGGGAGCGGCCTTCTTGCCGGATTCATGTCCGGTCTTCTGGGAGTAGGAGGCGGATTTTTGTATGCGCCGGTGATGTATTTTGTCCTTCGCCAGTCGGGGGTCCCGGATGATATCGCGATTCTTGTGGCATTTGGAACCAGTCTTGCAGCGGCATTCCCAACTGTCCTTACCGGAGCAGTCAGCCACACGAAAAAAAGGAATGTGGTCTGGCGTGACGCCGTGATCATGGGGCTTTTCGGCATGGTGACCGGGTTCATCGGCGGCACGGTCGCCACGTATCTCCCGGTACAGATCCTCACGATCCTCTTTGGCGTGATGCTGATCCTTGGGGCGGTCCGTCTGGTGACCTGTCTTCCTTTCGGAACGGGTGAGAGAATGGCCGCTCCCCTCGCCGGGGGTATTGGTGGGACTGCCGGTTTCATGTCCGGTCTTCTGGGTGTTGGAGGCGGAACTATTCTGGTGCCGCTCATGGTAATTCTGGGGAAGTTCACCATGAAAAAAGCGGCCGCTACTTCCTCTGCAGCTATTTTCTTCATCACAATCGGCGGGATCCTCTCATATCTGGTGAACGGCTTTTCTGCCGGAGTTGATCTGTCCGCATACGGATTTTATCTGGTCGGCTACATTGACGTCATGATGTGGGCGATTCTCTTCATCACGGCGATACCAATGGTAATTTTTGCCGTAAGAATCTCGGGGCATGTCCCGGATGTATGGCTTCTTCGGATATTTTTTATCCTGATGCTGGTAATCGCCGTCCAGATGCTGATTTCTGGATAAAAATAGAGATGATTGATTACGCGGATAAGCCGCCTACGAAGGCGTCGACCAGCTGATCCTCGTTCTTATCTTTCTTCATGATGTCTAGAACGGAAAAATATCCGTCTCGTTCTTTCAAGTTCATGCCTCCCGATGAAACGATCAGATGGACTTTGTCTTTAGGAAGATCCTGCAGAAGTATCCGAATCGCCTGGGCGATTTTTCCGCACCACATCGGTGTTACCACGATATACTCATCTGCCGCTCCGATCTGACCACGGGTCTGTACGGCCACATCCTTGTTCTGCATTGCGTACCGTGCTGCACGCATGTAGCCAAGAGTGCCGTCCCAGTCCATGTTGTCGGTCACCTCTATCGGTTCGACGGAGAGTTTTTTCGCGATTTTTTCAGCAATCCTTCTGCTGGTTCCAGTTCGTGAAAAGTAAATTACTGCGTATGTCATGATCCTGTCTCCGGTATCGTTACTAACTACATAACTCCACGTGCATTTAAAGGTAATTGCCAAAGGAGTTTTTTGAGCTCATCTTTCCCCCGTTATTTTCGCATTTCGTGCCTTTGACCATCTCATGCGGAGGATGTTCAGTGTCACCAGGCAGATGATCAGAATAAGTTTTGCCCAGATGGGGACCGGCGCGATAATTGCAATCAAAAGCAGAAGACATCCAAGAAGAGCATGTGCCAGAAGATTTTTCCAGTCGGTTAGATAGGTTGCAAGACCTTTGCCGGCTTTTTTGCGAAGGTGATGTGTTTTTTCATCGTCTTTCCCGGATACCTGCGGTCTGTGCATTTTGTGCAAGTCTCGCGAGCATATCGTTCATCAGGTCGATCTCAGGAGTTGTGAACCCATTCAGTAATGCACTGTTCCATTCCATCCTGATGCTCATCAGCACTGTTTTGAATGCTGATCCCGTTTCAGTTAAACAAAACACAAACGATCTGCTGTCCTTTGAGTTCACGAACCGGGCAACATATCCCTTGCCTTCGAGTGATTGCATCATTCGGGTCATGACGTTTTTATCATAATGGAGTTCGTGTACCAGTTTTTCCTGGGTTGTTTCCGGTTCATTCTTATGAATGCAGTCGAAAATCTGTCCATCTGTCTTTCTCTCCTCTCCATAGAGTGAGAGAAGAACCATTCCTTCGGCGGTATTGAGATCATAATCTTTGAGGTTATTTTTCAGATAGATTCTGAAATACTTGTCAAATGCCATGATGTTATGGTCGAGACCTCTCTGTATCGGGTTTTGCTGCATCAGTATAATTTTATTGCAACTATTCATATCTGATAGAAAAAAAGGGTTACTCTTCTGTTGCCTTTTCTTCTTTGATAAAGAAGCAGAGAGCCAGAATTACTAGGGACAGGATCACTGAGACAACAAAGGCCAGGTCAAAACCGAATGAGAGAGAGAATTGATGCACTTATCTTTGATGGTGATACCTCAGTAATACCGGAGTCCTTTATGATCGTGACGACTCCGAGGATAAGGATCAGGTTATAGGCGGCTACTCCAATCGTCATGGGAGCATACCGCTCTAGACCTGTCAGACTTGATACCATGCCCTTCTTGGATGCCGGGGCCGCTCCTATGATCAACGTGGTAAGAGGCGTGGTCGTAACTCCAAGACCGAGACCTATCAGCGCGAGTGCAGTGATGATAACGCCTATTCCCGTGATCGGGCTCAAGTGGGAGAGAAGGAAATATCCTACTCCAATTAGGACTACTCCTACCATGACCATGTATTTTATTTTTCCGACCAGTTTTGCATAGATCAGACCGGATAGAACGCCGGTGATCATCATGCCAATTGAGAGGGTTGTCAGGATAAGTCCCGCGTTTGAGGTCGAGTAACCATGCACATACTCAATATAGAACGGGAGAATATAGTTCGCTCCGGCGAAGGTGAAAAAGAGCAGTGCGAAGACAATGTTCTGGATAACAAACGATCTGCTTTTGAACATGCCAAGGTCAATCAGCGGGTTTTCGTAGTGTTTTTCCCGTCTGATGAAGCATCCTATACAGAATACAGCAAGGAGAGCTGATATGATGATCGGAGGCGAGGCTCATCCAAGGGCGAATCCTTCCGAGAAGGCAAAGAGCAGTGCCGCAAGGCCGAAAAAAATAAGGCCAGCTCCAATTGTGTCAAATCTCTTGAGCGAACCTGAATTTGCCGTGTTCTCCGGGATGAAAATCAGGCCGAGGACGATGGCAATAATGCCGACCGGGACGTTGATGAAAAAGATCCAGTGCCAGGAAAGATACTCGGTAAGATACCCTCCCAGAGTAGGGCCAAGTGCCATACCAATGGCGGCAAAGAGCATCACTAGAGAGAGACCTTTTGCCTGCCGGTCACCCGGCATGAACCGGGAAAGCATGGCTGGTGCACGACCATCATCATCACACCTCCTATTTCCTGGATGACCCGGGAGATTAGGAGGATATTAAATGAGTGGAGTAGGTCGGGGAAAAACCCGCAGGAAAAAGAGCCGATGACAAAGATCGCGAATCCTGCCAGAAATATTTTTTTGAGGCCAATAGTGTCGGTAATTTTGCCGATGATCAGCAGCAGACCCGCGATGACAAGAAGATATATGGTACTGACCCAGATGACCGAGGTGGTGGTGAGATCGAATGCTTTCGCGATTCTTGGGAGAGCGATATTTACGATCGTCCCGTCAAGGGATGACATGAATGAGGCGAGGGATGCCACGATTAGTATGAATATCAGGGTTTTTCCAGAAGGAAGGGTCTCTTTCATAAATAGTAAAGGTTTTTCACTATAATAAATAAGTAAAGAAGATGCTTATCCAAAGTCATTATTAGGCTATCACGCATATTTGTGTGCATAATGGATGCTGTGGTTGAAGCAAAAAGAAATGCCGGATATCGTGCGGCGGATATGGTAAAGGATGGGATGATCGTGGGGCTTGGAACGGGTTCGACGGTGTTTTTCGCGATGGAACGCCTTGGTGAGCGGATCCGATCGGAGGGTCTGCGGATCTTTGGTGTCCCAACTTCCCATCAGACGGCGATGCGTGCCGAGGAGTACGGCATTCCGCTGACGACATTATCCCTGTACCCGGTGCTGGATATGGCCATTGACGGAGCGGATCAGGTGACTCCGTCTAAGCAGATGATCAAAGGACGCGGTGCGGCACACCTCAGAGAAAAGATCGTGGCTGATGCGGCAAAACAGTTTGTTGTGGTCATTGATCAGGCAAAAGAGGTGTCTGTTTTGGATGCTGCGGTGCCAATCGAGATCCTGCCGTTTGCTTATGGGAGTGTCTGCAAGAAGCTTGTAGAACTTGGCGGCGAGCCGGTAATGCGTAACGGGGTCAAAAAGGATGGTCCGGTGATTTCGGACAACGGGAATTATATCTTTGACTGTGTTTTTGGCAAAGTGGATGATCCTGCTCTGCTCGAATCCGCGATCAATGCGATCCCAGGTGTTCTGGAGAATGGTATCTTTGCAAAGATGACCGAAAAAACGATCGTCATCGTCGGCAAAAGCGCCTGATACTTTTTTAAATATTTTTTTATGTTACATAGGGGAAGTATCTATGAAGATGAATCATCCCTATCCTCTATGAAAAAGGTGATTAAAACCACGCATCAAGCGTGGCCTGCCCCTTCTTCGCACCGAGTCGTTCCAGTCCTGCCTCTACTCTTTCTTTCGTGAACCCATGCTTCCCGCACAAAAGGTCGATGACCAACTCCGGGTCCGGCGATCTGCTCTCGATCCGGTAGGTTCGTTCCACCGGCGGGTCAAGGAAGTATCTGATCAGCTGATCAGGTTCTGCCGCATTCTCCGACTCGCCGATTCTATCATAGAATTTTTCCTCTGCAACGATTTTGACTGCTGTTTTCGGTCCGACGCCCGGCACTCCACTGTTGTAATCCGTTCCGATCAGCAGAGCTATCTGAACCAGCTCCTCCCGCGTGACCCTCATTCCTGAGAGGACCGCTTCCAGCCTGAGCCTCTCCGGGTATACCGAGAACACCTTTCCGCGGATCCTTTTCTTCCCCGATATCGTTATGTTTCGAACAAGGTCGGGTGCTCCAAACAGGAGTGAGTCATAGTCCTGAGATACCGCATACGTCACATCCCCGTTTAATGCCATATAGGAGGATTGAGCTTCTCCCTCTTCGGGCGCCTGGATCCAGGCTATCCCAAGAGCCGAGAGAAGCTCCTTCGCTGAATCTATTATAAATGCGTCAACCTTCGATGAGGCCATCGCAAACTTTCTCGCGCTCTCTTCATCTCCCTCTTTAAGGGCCTTCTCCCATGAGTCCGCGGCATTTTCCCGAACTTCACGACGTTTTGCCAGCGTCGATGCTTTGAACACAGGAGGCTTCCCGTCAAAAACATATATGGGGATGATATTCTTCTCTATCAGGTTCGCATTCCGAAAAAGCAACCCGCTCAGATGGGACGTGATCCGCCCCTCGTTGTCCATAAGGGGGGCGCCGTCTGCCTGCCTTATCCCTGAAAGGAACTGATACAATGCGTTGAATGCATCGATCGCCGCAATCCCGCCGAGCCCTTCCCATCCGGGCGACTCTTTATATTCCGCAAGAAGCGGCCGGAGGGCAACACCCATCTAACGGTACATCCGCATCTTGATACTTTCAATCGCCTCGATGACCGTCTGTGAGGTGAGGTCCTGCTTGGCGATCAACTGTCTGCCCAGATCCTCCAGATTGCTTCTCAGCATGCGCTCACGCTGAATTGCCTGCTCCTCCAGCCGGCGGAGACGGACTAATACCTGTAGAATAAGTCCGCCGAATGCAAGAATAAGCAGCAGAATCCCGATGGAAATGATGGAATCCTGCCATAATCTGCTGACAACCACGATAGCGGATACCGCCATCAGAAGGATGAGCAGTATCTCCGGAATGATGTCGCGAACATTCATAGTTTAACTAAGGTGAGGGTTAATATTAACTTAACTATATATGAGTGAATATAATCTGCGTTCTTCGGCGTCATATGTCGGTTTGATTCTGATGATGGCGGTGACCAGCCTTCTTGCGGTCCTTCTTATTGGTCAGGTGATGGAGGCGGGTTTAGGTGCATTTGAGGATCCCGACTCTATTTTAAATGCGTTTCTGTTCATCTTCGCAATGCTGGTGGTTACCGCTATCCTGCTAATCCTCATCAAATGGAAGGCACAGCAGATAATCAGTATCATAATCGGTTTCTCTCTGGCAGCAGTAATCTATTATGTGGTGATGGCTCTTCTGCTTCAGTTCGGACTGGGTATCTTGGCGGATGTGGGTGGTGTGATTTTCGGGATCGGGATCATTGCCCTGCTCTGGTTCTATCCTGAGTGGTATGTTATCAACATTGCCGGAATCGTAGTGGCGGCAGGATGTGCGGCTATTTTTGGGGTGTCGCTCTCTCTTTTTCCGGTTCTGATCCTTCTTGTTCTTCTGATGGTCTATGATTTTATCTCGGTGAAACGGTCGAAGCATATGCTGACCCTCGCAGATGGCGTGCTTCGTCAGAAGATGCCGATCATGTTTCTTGTTCCGAGGACGAAAGGTTACTCGTACCGGAAGAGCGGCTTTTCCATTCGTGATTCAAAAGGGGAACGCGGCGCGTACATGATCGGTATGGGGGATGTTATCATGCCGGCAATCCTCGTGGTCTCAGCACAGGTGTTTGCCGGAGGCGAGGGTATCATCTCGGTATTTGGTTTGTATCTGCCGGCGTTAGGGGCCCTTATCGGCGGGATTGTCGGTCTTTTACTCCTTATGGTGCCGGTAAATACCGGAAAACCCCAGCCAGGTCTGCCGCTGATCAATGGGTGTGCGATTATCGGTTTCTTCCTCTGCTGTCTGATAGCTGGCTCCTGGGCCTGGCTTATCTGGTAGAAATCTTTTTATACGAATTTATGTAATAGAATAGGGCACACTAGCATCGATAGTGTAGTGGTTATCACTAGGCGTTGCCAACGCCTAAACTCGGGTTCGAGTCCCGGTCGATGCATCTTTTCTTTTAGAGTTTTTATCTGTGAGTTCATCGCATGACTTATTTATCTGCGCTCGTCGAAAACAGGAAAAAAGAGGGAATATTCTGTTATTGTATTTTCAGATATTCGTTTAGGGTGGCGAGTGTCCCTTCAAGGGATCCATCTCCAATCACGACCGGCGTGACGCCTCCATCCTGCATGCGTTTTGCCGTGATCTCTCCGATCGCTGCGGGAATGATCCCGGTAAGATCAGGCAGACGTGCCTGTGAAAAGGAGTTTGCGCTGGTGAAAAGTACGATGTCCGCCCCCTCCAGATCAAGGAATTCACCGGTTGGGACAAGCCCGTAACACCTGTACTCAAAGGCCATCCCTCCGGCCTGTTCGATCGCTCCGATCAGATCTAGATTTGGCACATCTGCCCGCGGGATCCCGATCCGTTTCCCCTCGATCCATTCCCCAAGATATGGCACGAAGTCTCGCGAGTAAAAGGTCGGCAGGGTCTCTGCAGCAATACCCAGATTATGCAGGATCTTTGCCGTCTGAGGTCCAATTGCGATAACACGACACCGTTTTGTGATCTCCCGGTCCAGAAGCATGCCGATATGTTTTGCCGGATATGCGCTCGTGAAGAAAATCGTGTCAAAATCTCCGTCATTTGCAGCAAGAACAAAGGTCTGAACAAGACTTGCCCTCAGCTCGGCTTGCAGCGGCGAGACGATCCTGGCTGAGTGACCGTATCGTTCGCATAATGCTTGGTCGGTCATACCTTTTTCCGTGAGACGGGTTATTGCGATCTGCATAGATATACCATTGTCATTTCTCAATAAAAGTGTCTCCGTTTGGTTAGGGAAATAATCATGTCCTTATAGAAGGAACTGCATATCATTATTCCATGAAAATGTTCTGGCCCGGTTCCCTGCCGACCCCGTCCGTCCGGACAATAGAGGATATGGAGAATGTGTTTGCAGTGCGCCCGTCAAATCGTGATCCCGAGATTCCACTCTATTATATGTACCGGGACCTCTATCAGACGCATGGGGATCATACCTGGCTGGAACGTCACCATCTGCGATATGATATCACCCGGATCCCTGCCGGGGTTATCAACGGAGAATACACCAAAACAAAAGGGCATTATCACCCCTCAAATGCTTCCGGGGTCCCGTATCCCGAGGTATATGAGGTCCTTTCCGGATTCGCCTACTATCTTTTACAGAAACGCGACCACACAGATGTCATACTCGTGCCGGCTCACACAGGTGACACGGTCCTCATCCCTCCCGGATACGGTCATGTGACCATCAATCCTGGACGCGAGGAGCTGATTATGGCAAACCTGGTATCCACGAACTTTTCCAGTGAATATGGCGAGATCAACGAAATGCATGGGACCGCCTACTACTACATGAAAAAAGAGGGTTGGGTCCCTAATCCGCATTACGGCGAACGGATTCCTATGCATGTGATCCTCCCGCTTTCCCTGCCTGAGTTTGGGCTTGTTCAGGGCCGTGGTCTCTACGGCATGATCGGAACAAACGATACGCTCGATGTAATGAACCGGCCCGAGGATCATATGGGGATCATCGGTCGGTTCTGTGCTGATAAAAAACGTTTTTAAATTTCAGAAGGGGATAAGTTTGAGACCCGTTGGTCTCCGGACGATCCCTTCGAATTTGTGTGCTGCGACATACTTCAATCCTTTTGCATATGCCTGGTCAATGAATTTCTGATCGACAGCTGCATCCACGATGATTCCCGCAGCATCATCATTCAGTTTCGGCAGGACTGCCTTGAGTTCCTGAAGTGAGTAATCGCCGATAAGGCCCGCATCTTCCGTGAGGATCCTGCTGCGGCCGGTGTGTTTCATATATTCGGTATGTTCCTTGATCGTAACGGGATTCTCCGGTTTTTTGATTGGAACAGGTTCGGGCTCCGGGGGAGGCTTTGTTACCGGCTCATCTTTGATGATCGGGGCTGGTTCTGCGGAGGGCCGCTCTGGTTCAACAGGAACAGCATTTTTATCTTCATCATCTGGAATAGGAGAGCTCTGCCCCTCTTCCCGACCTGCCTCGATCTCGAAGACCAGATCGGAGATCGGTTCGTCATTTTCGATGTGGTCTTTTAGGACTGACGCAGGGACCTTGTTTCTAAGCGATTTGACGATCTCCTTTCGGCTCATGTCCTCTACACTTCTTCTGCGGGGGGAGAACGCCACGAAATCGATGTCAGCAACCTGGAGAAGTTCACGTAAAATCAGATCCCCTCCCCGGTCGCCGTCAACGAACACGGTTGTGTTTTTCTTATATGAAAGATCAATAACGGTATCCGGGACCTTTGTTCCCTCGACCGCTACGGTATTGTTGATGCCGCACTTCAAAAGGTTCAGCACGTCTGCGCGTCCCTCCACGATGATAATTGCGTCGGAATCCAGAACGGCCGGTCCTGCGGGCAGCCTCTCTGCTCCAACCGTAGTGATCTTCTCAACTCTGCTTGCCTGCCTGACTTCAGCAAGAATATCGTAGGTCGAGATACCGACCTCGTCAAAGGATTCCAGGAGAAGTTCCTTTGCCCGCTCGACGATCTGCCGGCGTTTGATTGCCCGGAGATCTTCTATATTCTGGATGCGGACCGCTGCCATACAGGGACCTATGCGGTCGATCGTTTCCAAAGCCGCAGCTAATATCGCGGTTTCCGCCCGGTCGAGGGAGGATGCGATGTAGCATTCCCCTGAGGTTTTGCCGTGCTTGCTGATGATCTGGACATCAATCCTGCCGATCCGTCCGCTTCGTTGAAGGTCACGGAGATCCAGTTCCTCACCAAGGAGCCCCTCGGTTTGACCGAAGATAGCCCCGACTACGTCGGTTTTTTCGACCACCCCCTCCGCTTCGATATGCATATGAATGAGATATTTGATACTGTCGATTGAATACATGTAAAGCCTCCATGGATGTGTAAATGTATGTAATGAAAATCCATAGGTACAAAATATATTTATTCTTGTACTACTTAAGCAACATGTTGAAAATATCGTTTATTCAACAAAGAATATCGAACGCGAGATAACCTTTCTATCCTCTTTTCTGATGATGTCTATCCGGAGCGTGAAGCCGGGCTGGACCATCCCGTCCAGAAGATCAAAGACGCCGGAGTTTCCAGGTTCCCATTCATATCCAGTTGGACCGCTTCCGGAGATGGTATTTATCCCGTAATGATGTGTATCAATAAAGTCATGTGCTTGTAGTGTTTCGATGATGACGTAATGTTTTACATCGTTTATATACACTTCAGCAGAGTAATTCTCATTGACGAGAGGCTCAATTCCAATGTTTCGTAGTTTTACTTTACTGACAAAGGTCAGTTTTCCATCATTATAGTGATCGACTGACTCGATCGCAAGAATCTCAGGTGGGGATGAAGGCGATAATCCCGATGACGTGTAGCCATAGCCCATTAGGCAGGCGGCAATTATAGCACAAAGAATTAGTGTAAGGGCAATAAGGAGCAGGGTGGCAATAACAGGCGACACACCGTCATCACCTTGTTCAGACAACCTTCGCTTCATGACTGAAAATATGAATGTCCCCTGCCATTAACCGAGCCCGTTCATCGTATGCTGTTGCATTTACTCGCGGATCTTTGACCTGGCAGGAGGCGCCTGTGGCATGTTATGTTGTCCCGGAACTCATTTCACGCGATCGCGTATAGATCGTATGGGGGCCTAAAACATGTCTGGTATTTTCGGCACGAATACTCTGTTTGTCCTGAAGGTTATTACTCTTTTCGGCGAAGTTGCCAGGTATGGGTGTTTGACCACATTCGTCCCCCGCCGCGGGTGAACTCCCCGTCATGCCAGACAGGGACCCCGCCGATCATGGTCGTCACCGGGAAAAGTCCGGGCATTCCTTCGTAGGGGGTCCACCCGCATTTGCTGTGAAGTGACTCGCCGGATATTTTCACCGGGGTGTCGGCATACACAGCAATATCGGCTCGGTTGCCTGGGGTAAGCAAAGGGGCAGAGATGCCGAGAATGCTGCATGGGTTTGTCACTGTTTTTGCGAGTATATCATCCAGCGTGATCTTCCGTTCAGCGACCGCGTTCATCAAAAGCGGGAGCATTGTCTCAACGCCAGGGATTCCCGAAGGGGCGACGGAGAATGGCTGTGACTTCTCTTGTATTGTATGGGGGGCATGGTCCGATGCGATCACAGGGATCTTTGAGAAGTTCTGCATGAGATGAAGTCGCTCCTTTTTCGATCGGAGGGGAGGATTCATTTTCCAGAAGGTGTTTTCCGGTGTTGTCTCCTCATAGGACAAAAACAGATGGTGAGGAGCAACTTCGAAGCTGCCTTTGATTGCATCAAACGCCTCAGAACTGCTGACATGGCAGATGTGCAGTTTTGCTTTCGGCGGTGCGAGATCCTGTATGAGGCGAATTATTAAGGCCTCGCCTGAAACAGGACGAGAACGGGAATGTTCCTTAAGAGAGTGTACCTCTCCGGCTTTCACTTCTTCTGCGTGGACGGTTACCAGCATGTTGTGATCCGCAAGGATCTTCAGGGAGTCTCGGATCACCTCAACGGTAAGGGCATTCCCGTAGCTTGACGGGGAGGCTGCAAACATTTCCCCGAATGCAAGAATACCTGCCTGAATCAGGCCGGGGATATCTGCATCCGCGGTGACCGATCCGTTGATCCCGAAGTGGCAGAAGGATTCTTTCGAAGCGAGGGAGACTCTCCTCGTAAAGTTCTCTATCGTTTCCATCGGGGGAATGGTGTTTGGCTGGTCGACTACCGTGGCCACTCCTCCGGCAGCGGCCGCCTGAGTGCCGGTATTCCATGTCTCTTTTGCCGCCTGCGCTCCATCACGCATGTGGACATGCATGTCCGTAGCCGCAGGGATACAGAGCCGGTTTTTGCAGTCGATCACCCTGTCAGCGACGCCGGAACTGCCTATATGGGTGATGATTCCGTGATCTATCGAGATATCTGCGATCCTTCCGTCGGGCATTAGGGCATTTGAAAGAATCAGTTCGGTCATATTCAGCAAACTCTTGGAACAGGATCTCCGAGAGGCGGTTCGATGAACCGTTCTCCACCGATCCGTGTCTGCATAACAACACCGAATCCTTCGATCACTTCTCCAATGATCGCGGCATTTTTCCCGTAGTGGTGGGTTTTCAGGGCTGCCAGGACACGTTCTGCGGTTTCGGGCGCGACCCCCATCACACATTTACCCTCATTTGCGACCTGCAGAGGGTCGATCCCGAGCAGTGATCCGGCGGAAGCAACGCTTTCCCTGATGGGCACGGCCTCTTCGCTGACGACGACCTTCACACCGGCTTTGCGTGCCATCTCATTGATGCAGGCAGCAAAGCCTCCGCGGGTAGGGTCCTTCATAGCGTGGATATTTCCGTTGCCTGCCGCCTTCATCGCTGCTTCGATCATCGTCCAGAGCGGGGCAACATCAGACTTCAGCTGATCTCCAAGATCGAACCCCTCTCTGTACGAAACGATGGCCAGTCCGTGATCCCCAAGCGTTCCGGATACAATGATCTTGTCACCGACCGCGAGGTTTTTGTCACGAATCAGGAATCCTTCGTCCTCGATCACGCCGACACCCGCAGTGTTGATCACGATACCGTCCAGACTGCCCTTTTCTACGACTTTTGTGTCGCCGGTGATGATCGAAGCGCCGACTTCCTCTAAGGCTTCGTCCATCGAAGCAACGATTCTTTCGAGATCTTCGATCGGAAATCCCTCTTCAATAATCATTGCACAGGTAAGGGCGATCGGCCGTGCGCCCATGACCGCAAGATCGTTAACTGTTCCGGAAACCGCAACCCTGCCGATGTCCCCTCCCGGGAAGAAGATCGGTTTTACCACATGCGAGTCGGTCGTCAAAACGACGGTTTTTCCTCCGACCGTGAAGGTCGATCCATCATCCAGCGACTCAAGGCCGATCCCGCCTGCATTATTGTTTTTGAATGCTGTGAGCGTCCGGAGCAGTTCTCCCATTACCTCTCCGCCGGCACCGTGCATCATATTTACTTCAGTATCCTTTTTCATGCTTATTCACCTGTTTCGATTTCAAGATTTTTTACTAAGATCTCTTTTCCCTGGATCATGTGAGGAAGTTTGCTGCAGTTGGGGCAGACAAAGATCTCCGACCCCTTGTACCCGCATGTACACTCGGCAATAGGAAGGATGGTATTAAAAACGAGTTTTGTTTCCGCGAACATCGGGTCGTCAGTGATAAATGTATGGAATATGAACTCCACCTGTTCAGGGTTTACCATAGCCATGGACCCGATATCCACATAAATGGTCTTCACCAATTTAGCGTGATTCTCTTCGGCTGCCCGCTTTGAGGTCACGTATACATCGTAGGCTATCCCGGATTCATGCATGGTCCGGTTCTTCCATTGCTTTATATACTTCTTTGAACAGTTCCCGTGTCTCCAATCCTTCCTCACGCGAGAGCCGCTGAATGGCAAACCCGACATGTACAAGAACGAACTCGCCGACTTTTACGTCAACAAGATCGATGCGAACCTCCTGCTGGAGTTCGCCGTAATCAACGAGTGCGACATTTCCGTCGCGGATTTCAAGAATTTCTGCGGGAACTGCGATACACATATGACATTATATTGGTTGATAAAAGAGATAAAGAAAGCGAAAAGAGACTGATTCAAAATGGCGCCGAGAGGGAGATTTGAACTCCCGAGGTATTACTACCAGAGGCTTTCAAGGCCACCGCCTTTCCGGACTAGACTATCTCGGCTCCGGACCTTATGATATTAGTCGTTGTGGTAAAAATAGATTGTGTGTTGTTAAGGAAGAACTGATCGCTCACTCGGAGAGTATTTTCTGAAATATCTCTCCGTCCTTCGCGATCCAGAGTTCGGCTGACTGGACTGCTTCCAGGACGAGTTTATCCATATCAACTTTTTTCTCCTCGGAATCGATAAGCTCCTGAGCAGAACGGGTTGCCGGTTTTTTTGGGACTGCAAGGCATCCAGTATCGCCCGGACTCTCATGATATGTGCCGATCCTCCTCGCAATCGACACAATTTCCTCCTTGTCATACGTTAGGAGGGGACGCAGGACCGGGATTTTTACCGATGCGGTGATCACGCCCATGTTCTGTAATGTCTGGGATGCCACCTGACCAAGATTTTCTCCGGAAACGACCCCCTCCATTTTATTCAGTTCAGCAACGCCTTCGGCAACTCGCATCATGAATCTCTTACAGAAGAGGCAGGTATAATGCCGATCGCATGAGGTCGTCATCGCATCGAAGAACGGTTCAAGGTTCGCTATCCAGAGTGGAATGCCGCGCCCGGGACACCAGGTGGAAAGGATCCTTACATTGTCCATAGCCAGGTCCCGCGTGGCGGGCCCTGCCCATCTCCCCCCATCCATGAAAAGACCGGAAATCACCACACCTCTTTTCATCATGAGCCATGCGGCGACCGGGGAGTCGATGCCGGCTGAGAGGAGAGCTACTGCCTTGCCGGCTGTTCCAAGGGGGAGACCTCCCTGTCCAGAAATCCTTTCATCGTACACGACCCCTCCATACTCCCGTGCTTCGACAAAAACTTCATATTCGGGGTCGTCCAGATCTACCACGAAGTCAGGGATATTTTCCCAGATCACATCGGCGATCATGCCGGCAAGCTGCTGGCTCGTAAACCCGCTAACATTCTGACGTCGTGCCCGGACCGCAAACCGCATGCCTGGCTTAAGTTTTTTCTCGGCAAATGTCAGGGCTGTTTTTGCCATGTCCTCCGGCTGGTTTGTGGTGGTTTCGCAGATACTGACATCAACTATGCCGAAGATCTTTGAAACGATGGGAGCGATTCTTTTTGTGTCGCCGAAAATCAGTACGCGACCACGGTACTCCTCAATGTAGTAGTCGATTTTCTGTGCGTCCAGGGCTGTTTTGATGTTCCTCGTCAAAGCAAGCATGAACTGTTTTTTTACCAGCTCGCTTTTGAGCCAGAGTTCCCCGATTCGAATCATTACTGCTGTATTTTGTTCCATGAGTTTCCTCCTCCTGTTTTGTATTCCCTAAAAATTATTGTGGAAAACCCGAAGGTTTTCAGATCATCTGTGTATAATTCTGCGCAGGCTCTCTCATTTTTTTCGGTTTCGATAACGGCATGCCCTGACGAAAGACGTACCCGAAGCATTCCTAAGGCTCCTTTTTCCCGCAGGAACGACTCGGCTTCTGCGATTTTTTTCAGGCTGTCTCCGGTAATCTCCTCGCCGAACGGGATTCGTGTGGCAAGACACGAAGATGAGGGAATTACCGGGACGCCAAGCTCACTTGCTAGAGAGTAAATCTCTTTTTTTCCGATACCTGCCAAGGCAAACGGACTGATGATGTCCAGTTCCGACAGAGCTTTTCTACCGGGTCGGTCTTCTGTGGAATCATCCGCATGTGTCCCGTCGCAGATAGTTTTTCCGTCAGCAAATTCGAGAAGTGCGGTCATGATGAGTTTTTTGCAGATATAACATCGGTCCTGTGGGTTGAACCGCAGACGTTCTTCGGATAGCACAGAAACGTCGACGGTAGTCCATTCAACTCCAAAGCCTCGTGCAAACTCCTCTGCCTGTGTGACTTCTTCGGACACGGTAAATTCTGACCGGATCGTGGCAGCGGACACCTGCAGTCCTTCTTTCACGAACGCGGCGAGCAAAGTCATACTGTCTGTTCCACCAGAGAGGGCGACAAGTGCCGGCGAATTCTCTCTCAGGATCTCTGCTAGTGTCATCTTTGATTGATTACCCGGAGTTTTCTTACTGCATGGGAGCTTTTCGCAAAGTATGCCGAGAGGAAGAAGGTAAACTCCGGGGACCCGATCTCCTCACCGACGAGTACTTCGTATCCTTCTTCCATTGATATTCTCACATGTTTTCCGATCGAGCCGGAGAGGATCTTCCGCGGATCCGCCAGAAGATCATAGGCACGCGTGTATTTGCGGATGACCTCGGTGTAATATCGATCCTCACTGATCCACGGCCCTGCATACTCATTTTCCCGGAGATATTTTTCCACAAAGCTGTCTGCATTGTCATGCACCCAGACCGGCGGCCCTTCACGGAGGACGATTGACGGGAGGGTCGAAACAAGCAGTTCAAAGAGGATAAGACAGCGTTCATTTCCCATCGCCACTTCCGCCCGGTGAACGGGAAAGTCTTCACCGATCAGCTGATTTTTGATGGATTCCATCGTTTTTCTCAGTTGGGGGACGACGGTGTCCGGAACGTATGCCGGGGTCTTAAAGGACAAGGCCAGCATTGTGGTTCCGCGTTTTTCCAGCGTCGATATGAAGTCTTTCTTCGAGATCGAAGTGGGAGCATCCGGGATGAAGTAGCATGGATCAGGTTTTGAACAGTAGTTCCGGGCAAGCTCCATGAACTCGGAGAAGCGTGTGGGGGTTAATGCTGCCGCCACATTTCTGGCTTTGTCGGTAGGATCGATGACGATCAGCGGTTCGGAGAACAGTTTTCTTATCGTTTTTTTGTCCGGGTAGAATCCTTCGATGTCGATGACCTCTCCATAACGAAACGTTGCTGCGGCCTGGAGAAGCTCGGTGAATCCGCCGTATGCGAGGATGAGCAGTTCGCAGAGATATCCCGAGAATCCACCAGTCATATGATCAGATCCGTATACTCCTCCGCCTTTTGCAAACTGTTTCATAAGGAGGACGTCGTCCCGGAGGCTCCCGATTCGGTCAAGTAGATATCTTGTGTGGAATGGTGTCCGGTCGACCGCACATTTCATCTCGGCGGTCGATCCGACATGGTAGCAGGGGACCAGATCCACATCGAATCCATCAATGACAGCATTCAGGTAGGGATGTTCGGCATACTTCTCTTCGGATGAGCCTTTGAACATTTCCACCACGCCGTATGCGGCGGCAAGCCCTTTCTCCTGAAGCTCTTCAAGGGAAAGCGAAGGGGGAAACAGCATGAAGATGTCGATGTCTTTGTCGCCGCGTACCCAGGTTCCGCGGGCAACCGATCCCGTCATCATTGCCAGCACTCCGGCGACCCGGATCACCGCATCGATGAGTTTTTGCCCCATCTCCTGAACTTCGCGTCGCTCCTCATCCGCCGGTCGAACGTTCTCTAGTATTTCCTCTTCTATTTTATCTCTCATAACTTCACCCGGGAAAGTGTGGTATATATTGAGCCTTTGGAGATTAATATACTCTGCTTTAGGAGTATCTCCTCTATCATGCATGTGCCAAACTCTGTTTCACGGAGTATGTCTGTCTTTCCGGCAAGGTCGGGTGCGTATTCCTTTATTCGTGCAAGGGTGATGTGGGGGGACAACGGTCGTGTTTCCTTTGGAAATCCAAGCGGGAGCAGGAATCCGTCGATCTGTTTAGCAAGAGCTGCACAGGATCCCTGATCTGTCACTTCAGCTTTGATGACCCTCTGGCCAAACGTACTGACCCGTGCTGCGGTCAACAGGAATGGTGCGCCTTTCACTTTTTCTAGAGTTGTGATGATCTTTGGAATGCTGCTCACCGGGACCTCTCCTAAAAATTTCAGCGTGATATGCATTTGATCTGCTGTTGGCAGAGTCAGTCGTGCATTTGATTCCCGAAGTGACATCCCACTCTGTTCCAGCCTCTCTCTTATCTTCCTGACAGGTTCGACTGCTATAAATACTCGTACCATTCTGGGTGAATATTTTCTTCTCATGTATTTATGATAGTTACACCGATTCTCCAAAAATGCCACCAACCATTCTATAACCTCATAACGCTCATATGTAAGAAGAATGGAGGAAACAAAAACATTCGCGTATTTCGCGATCTCTGAAGAAATACTTCAGGCGATAAGCGACATGGGATTTGAGGAGCCAACACCGATTCAGGTAATGGCAATACCACAGATCCTTGATGGGAAAGATGTAACGGGGCAGGCTCAGACGGGAACGGGAAAAACGGCAGCGTTTGGGATTCCAATTATTGAACGGCTTGATCCAGATAACAAAAATGTACAGGCACTTGTCCTGTCACCAACAAGGGAACTTGCAATACAGACCGCCGAGGAATTCTCCCGGCTGATGAAATATAAAAAAGGGCTGAATGTAGTCCCGATTTACGGTGGACAGCCGATCGATCGCCAGCTCCGTGCCCTCAAAGGCAATGTGCAGGTTGTCATCGGAACTCCGGGTCGTGTAATTGATCACATCAAACGTGGGACCCTGCATCTTGACTCGATCAAGATGTTCATCCTTGATGAAGCTGATCAGATGCTTGATATGGGATTCCGTGATGATATCGAGGATATTTTCCGAGATACACCAAAGGACCGGCAGACTATACTGTTCTCGGCCACTATGCCGCAGCCGATCTTGGACATCACCAGAAGGTTCCAGCATGACCCTCAGTTCCTGAAGATCACCCGTAAGGAACTTACGGTCCCTCAGATCGAACAGACCTATATTGAGGTCAGAGAACGCGACAAGCTCGAAGCACTTTGCCGCACTCTTGATATGAACAACCCCGAACTCGCCCTCGTGTTCTGTAATACGAAGAGAACGGTGGATGATTTAATGAGCCGGATGCAGGCGCGCGGATACTTTGTGGAAGCTCTCCACGGAGATATGAAGCAGCAGCAGCGGGACCGTGTCATGGCACGCTTCCGGGCCGGTACCATCGATGTCCTGATCGCAACGGATGTTGCAGCGCGTGGTATCGATGTTGATGATGTGGATATCGTATTCAATTATGATGTTCCGCAGGATGTCGAGTACTATGTACACCGTATTGGAAGAACTGCCCGTGCAGGCAGGGCCGGAAAATCCGTGACGTTTGTTGCTCCGCGTGAGATTTACAAACTCAGGGATATCCAGCGGTATGCAAAGATCCAGATCGCCAAGACTCCTCTGCCGACGTTGGATGATGTAGCTGAGATGAAACAGCAGATCTTCCTGGACAAAGTCCGGGATATCATGGCTGCAGGAAATCTTGAGATGTATCTTCCCCTCGTCGAGCAACTTCTTGAGACGGAAACTGAGACTGACTCGGAATCCACAGCGGAAGTGACCAGTATTCAGGTTGCGGCAGCTCTTCTGAAGATGCACCTTGATTCCGGTAAGAATGCCAATCAAAGTGAGGAGATAAAGCCTCTTCAGCCCTCTGCCTTGATATCTGAGACGTTTACGCCCGGGACCGTTGAGAGCAGCGGTGCTGAGGCGGGTATGGTTAGATTCCGGATCTCCCTTGGTAAGAACCAGCAGATCCGCCCGAAGGATATCGTCGGAGCCTTTGCAGGCGAGTGCGACATTCCCGGCTCCTCAATTGGCAGGATCGATTTGTACAACAACTACTCCTATGTTGATGTCCCCTTAGAGCATGCAAATCTTGTTGCCGAGGTCATGGGTTCCAAGACCATCCGTGGTCAGGAACTTGAGATCTCCATCGCAGCACCACGTACTGCTGAAGAAGAGGAACATGAGCGTGACCGGGACAAAGGCGGAGACCGGCGCGGAGGTTCATCCGGCGGATACAGAAGCGGCGGATCATCCAGCTCAGGTGGAGACCGGCGCGGAGGTTCATCCGGCGGATACAGAAGCGGCGGATCCTCCTATGGAAATCGCGGTGGAAGTAGTGGCGGAAGTAACTACCGTAGCGGGGACCGGAGTTCCGGCAGCGGTGACAGAAGAAGTTTCAGCCGCGGAAGCAGCGGACCGACAGCCCCCAGAAGGGACTCCGGTCACGGCTTCTACGGAAGAGATTAATCTTCTCCTTTTTTTTCGTACCAGTATTTGTATCATTTTCATTCGTGTGAGGATACCTTCATTATTTCTGGGTGTCAATATACACAGAGTTTTGAAGGAAACTCCTGAAGAAACTTCCTGGTCTCATGTATGAAACCGGCGGCCTGCGGGAAGGACAAGAATACTGTTTGGGACTCACTTCCCCTGAGTCTTGTTCAGAGTGCAGTGAACCTCAAAAAGGTGAAAAAAAAATGGATTTCAACTTATCTTTAAGAAGAGCAATGAAAACCGGCGAGGTCACCCTCGGCCAGAACTCTGTTGAGAAAATCGTTGCTGAAAATAAAGCAGAACTCGTTATCATCGCAAAGAATGCCCCGATTAAAGTCCGTGCATTTCTTGCAGCAAATGAAAGCATCCCCCTTTATGAATTCAAAGGAAGCTCCCGTCAGCTCGGTAAAGAATGTGGTCGTGACCACATGATCAGTGTCCTTGCGATCGTTAATGCGGGCGAATCCGATATCCTCTACCTTAAGAGTGAATAAATATGAGTGAGATCACTATTTCCGAAGACGCCATGCGTATGATTGCCCAGTTTGAGAATCTCACCGGTGCAGGTGCAAGAGACTGTGTTGTCGATGATAAATTCGGCCGCATCCTCTTTGTTATCAACCCCGGAGAGATGGGACTTGCAATCGGAAAGAAGGGTGCCAGCATCAAAAAGGCATCTGACACTTTCGGTAAGAAGGTCGAGGTCGTTGAATACAACCCAGATAAAGTTCAGTTTATCAGAAACTGTTTCCTCCCCGTCCAGGTACAGACCGTCATCTTCGAAGAGGATGAAGAGGAAAACACTGAAGTTGCTTATATCGAGGTTGCAGATGTCGACCGCGGTCTTGCCATCGGTAAAGAAGGCAGAAATATTATCAAAGCAAAGAAACTCGCTTTCCGCCAGTTTGATATCGCCAATGTCGAGCTCAAACAGGAAGAGGAAGAAGAGTCAGAAGAAGACGAGTCATAACTTCGTCTCTTTTTTTTATTGCTGTTTTATCCAGCGGCTTGATCCGCACGAAACCGTAAATGTGTTACTTCTCAGGATGTTTTTCCTGATATGCGGCTTCGGGACCCATGGCAAGAAGTTCTTCCAGCGTATTCACATTTCTGAAACTTTCAAGTTGTGGATCGATCGTTCGAAACATCTCAGGAGGGATCCGTTTTGTGTTCAGCGTATTGATCATGTCGCGGAGCGAAAGTGACTCATGTTTTGCGATATACTCTCTGAGTGCCGATACTCTGTAGACTGCATGGAGCGGTTCAAGGTCGGTTTTTTCCCATTCTGGGATGATTGCATCATATTCTCCGATGTTTTCAAACATATATTGTACGATCAGTTTATGGACGGTGGGCATATCACATGCCGAGATAAACACCATATCTCCCTGTATCTCGTCGAGACCTGCTGAGATGCCCCCGATTGGCCCGAGTCCGGATTTTTTATCCCAGGTACATCTAACGATTGAGGGTAGTCCTGTAAAATGCTCGGTTTGCCTCTCGTTTTTTGCAACGATGACAATCTCGTCAACGAGCCCTTCGAAAGTCATCACGAGTCGGGAGATGAAGGAACATCCCCGATAGGAAAACAGATACTTCTCGCGTCCGTTCACCCGCCTTGCTTCGCCTCCTGCAAGAATCATCGCAGATCGTTTTATCGGCATGACAGATCCTCTTTGAAATGCGTGAGATTGACGATCGTCTCATTCACCTGTGTCTGGATATTGTGTCTTTTTCCCAGTGCTACGATTGTTCCATTGATGTAATCCACCTCGGTTTTGCGGCCAGCCGTAATATCCTGATACATTGAGGAGAAATGCGCAGCCGTCGGGGGAATTTTCTTCTTCTTCAGGAACTCAAGATACTCGTCCGCGGTGTTCTGTCTCAGTATGACTTTTTCTGCGCGTGCAACTTCGAATGCTTCGTGAACGATACTGGTGATGATGGTCCAGGCTGGTTCTCTGAGCAGATCTCCGTAAGGACATTCCATGATTGCGCCGAGCGGGTTCAGCGAACAGCCGTACAATGCCTTTGACCAGACTGTACCTCTGATGTTTTCAGAGGGAGCCGCCCGCATTCCTTCTTTGGTAAACAGCTTCGCGAGGCAGTCTGCTTTTGCATCTTTCCCACTTGGGAATCTGCCAAAGACCGTCTCACCGCCGTCGACGGATACAAAAATCGCATTGTCGGCTTTCCACTCAAATCCGGTAATAATCATTGCCCCAAGCACATGTTCCGTGTACTCGGCAATGATCTCTTCATTACCGATCCCGTTTTGAAGACTTACTACCTCTACCTTACCGAATAGATGATTATACTGCTCGCAGATATCCCGTGTAGCGGCTGCTTTGGTGGATATAATGATATAATCCCATGATCCTTTTGGAGGGACTGTACCGCAGGGAAACCGGAAAGTCTTCGTCCCCCAGATGCCTGTCAGGTAAAACCCGTCTTTTTCTATAGATGAACTACATCTTTCCCGGCATACAGCAAAGACTTCCGCATATTTCGATAATTTTGCGGCGGTTGAGAGTCCTACCGCTCCGGCACCAAGTAGTAATATTCTCATTTGTTCTTACTATATTGTCTCTAAACCACATTAAAAGAAAGGTTTTCGGCGACGCTGTGGTGAATCTCTTTAAGGATACAAAATTCTTGGAAGTTGGGTAATAATTATACTATATTATATTAATGTATATTAAAATTAACCATTTTCGGCAGGTAATTATACATCACATTGCGATTGATTGATAGCCTCGATAAGCCAACATAGATATATGCAGAAAAAGCTGATTCTGATTTTTATGGTATTCGTTATGTGTGTCATGGTGGTTTTTACCGCAGGATGTACCGATTCGACAGGTGATAACGCAACGGTGGAAATTCTCTACACCGGGGCAGGAACGATACCGTCACTTCTGGCAACCGGTCAGATAGACGGCTACATTTGCTGGCAGCCGTTCGTTTCCGTCGCCTTAGAGGGTGACATCGGAAAAGTAATTTCCTACAGTCAGGATCTTCACCCGGAAGGGACCTGGACAAACCATACCTGTTGTGTGTTCGGCGCCAATTCCAAAGCTTTGGAGGACTCTGATGTCGCATCAAGCCTCACGGCTCTGATGATCCTTGGAAACAAATATATCAACGATTATCCGGATAACGCAGCAGTCCTGACTGCTGACTGGCTCTTCTCCAGTCAGAACCTAACCTACGGAAATGTGACCGTCAGTTCGATTGATGTGATGAAGACCTCAATCCCGACAATCAAGTTCTCCAGCGAAGTGACCGAGTCATGGATAGACAGTAATGAGGCGTTTATCCAGTCCCAGCGCGAACTTGGTCTCGTTACCGAAAAACTTGCTTCGACCACGAAGGATGAGTCTGCCGCACTCCTTTACGACTTCGGTCCGTATACTTCAGCAGTTGCACAGGTCGAAAGCGGGACATACATCACGCCTGAGGCGACCTCGACCATCTCGATCGGGTACCTGCCCAGTGATCATCACGCACCCCTGTTTGTTCTCCTGAAGGACTGGGAGTACTTCAAGAATACCTATAACTGTTACTTGAAACCCGTCACGGAAAAGATCGGTAAGATCACCGATGCCGAACTCTACATCAACGGTCAGAAGGTCGCCGACGTCAAACTTGTCGAAGGAACCGGCGGATCCCAGCTGATGACCCTTCTCCAGCAGAATGTCATTCAGTATGCACTTGCCGGCACTCCGCCTTTTATCAGCGCAGTTGATAAGAGTACTGGTGACACGAGTCTCAAGATCCTCTCACCGATCATGCTTGAAGGATCTGGACTTGTAGCTTCCCTCTCCTCCCCGGCCAACGACTGGGATGGGTTTGTTGCCTGGGTGAAGTCACGCAGCGCCGAAGGCAAAAATGTTGTTCTCGGTGACCCCCAGCTCGGCTCTATCCAGGATGTCATGCTGAAGTCGGCTCTCGATTATGCCGGCATCTCCTACGTGGTCAAATCCGCGTAAACCCACTCACATTTTTTGCGTATTTTTATATTTTCAGGATGTCTCTCTGGTGAGAGATATAATATGTTCCTGCGTAAAACAAGTAACACATTTGATATCCTGTAAAATGTCATACGTTAAAGAGGATGGTGAACACTACAGATCATGAAATGGTACATTAAGCTGATACTTCCGGCACTCGTTCTCGTTTTGTGGGAAGTTGCAGCGATTCTGATGAACAATGCATACATCCTCCCGCGGGTGGAGAATGTTCTCGCCGTCTTTATGACGCCATTTGCCGATCTCTACGGATGCGGAAGTCTGCTGGATAACAGTTGGGTGAGTATTTACCGGGTAACGCTTGGATTTATCATCGCCTGCCTGATTGCTGTCCCTCTGGGAATCATTCTCGGCAGGTATTCTGTTCTTGAACAGTTCTCCGATAGTTTGATCCAGATCCTGCGTCCCATCCCGCCTATGGCTTGGGTGCCCTTATCCCTCGCCTGGTTCGGTTTGGGTCTTACTCCGATCCTGTTTATTATCGTGATCGGTTGTATCTTCCCGATTCTTGTCAATACTATAGATGGTGTGAAAAGGGTGAGGAAAAGCTGGATCGAAACAGCCTGGATCTATCAGGCAAATGAGCGTCAGATCATCACCAAGGTCATCGTTCCGGCCGCGGGTCCGGCCATATGGAATGGGCTTCGCGTCGGCTTCGGTATTTCCTGGATGAGTGTTGTCGCTGCGGAAATGATGCCGGGAACCGTTTCGGGTCTCGGGTATCTTATCATGTACACGTATAACTGGGGTCAGATCCAGATGGTCATCGCCGGCATGATTGCCATTGGCATCATCGGCATCGTTATGGATCAGTTCTTCCAGTATGTTCTGCGGAAGAAGTTCGCCTGGGAGGTGCTTGATAAATGACCGACTGGGATAAAGTATGGGTGAAAGTGGAGGACGCCACAAAGACGTTCTCTTCCCGGAAAGGAGATGTAACCGCTCTGGAGCATGTCAATCTCGAGGTCCATGACGGTAAGTTCGTCTGCCTGCTCGGACCTTCCGGTTGTGGTAAAACCACTCTCCTTCGAATGATAGGAGGGCTTGATGCTCCTACCAGTGGAACGGTTTCGATTGATGGAAAGATCGTGGACGGCCCCTCACCGAAGATGACGATGGTCTTTCAGGAATATTCTCTTTATCCGTGGCGTACCGTCGCGGAGAATGTAGGGTTCGGTTTGGAGATGATCGGCATTCCAAAAGAGGAGCGGATCGCCGAAGTCAACAAGCGTCTTGTGTTGGTTGGTCTCGCTGGATTTGGCGACAGCTACCCGTACGAGTTGTCCGGGGGTATGCGTCAGCGGTCGGCAGTTGCCCGGGCTCTAGCAACAGATCCGGCCGTCATGCTGATGGACGAACCATTTGGCGCGCTTGATGCGCAGACCCGAAATAAAATGCAGCGCGAACTTCTCCAGATTTGGGAGGAAACAAAAAAGACGGTAATTTTCGTTACGCACAGTGTTGATGAGGCGGTTTATCTGGCAGATAAAATAGTCATTCTTACTCCGCGTCCGGGCAGAATTCATGAAATATATGAAAATCCCCTGCCAAGACCGCGGGATCGGACGAGTGTAGAGTTTGCCAAACTCAGGAAAGATGTTCTCGCCGAAATCGAGAAATTAGAGGCGGGGAATAAGAACATTTAATATGGTTTCCAACTAACATAGTTTGCACATTTAAGAGAGCTAGGAGTAACTAAAAATGGTAAGAAAGCCAGCACGAATGTATAATAAGCTCGCCAAGAAGGCATATTGCCGCCGTGAATATATGGGTGGTGTACCGGGCGTAAAAGTTGTAACGTTTGATATGGGTAATCTCTCAGAAGAGTTCCCGGTCGCAATTCATCTTGAAGCACTTGAAGCATGCCAGATCCGTCACACGGCAATGGAAGCTGCACGTATCAATATGAACAGACGTCTGATGAAAGACGTCGGAAGAAACAATTTCCACTTAAAGATCAGACCATATCCTCACCACGTCCTCCGTGAACATAAGCAGGCAACTGGTGCTGGTGCGGACCGTATTTCTGAAGGTATGAGACTTGCATTCGGCAAACCAGTCGGAACTGCTGCCCGTGTTGAAGAAAGACAGCGTATTTTCACCGTCTGGACAACCCCGCAGTATATCGATCAGGCAAAGGATGCACTTCTTCACAGTGGATACAAACTCCCGACTCCGGTCCGGATAATTGTTGAGAACTAAGGTTTTTGCCAAAGCTCTCAATTTATCATACTTTTTTTGAAAAAAAGTTCCTTATTCCGGAAATAATGTTTTCGGGAATATTTGGTAACAGAGTGGCGTGTATCTGGTGTTATGACGGCACATTTCCCTGCATGCCGGCAAAAGACGTCTTTTATCCTTAGAAATACATATCCAATGTCGTCTTTTTGGACTTGGTTGGATCAAACTCGTCCCAGTCCCAGCCGAGTGCATCAAAGATCCGGTTGAGAGGTGCCTGGATCGTTTTTTCGAGCATCGTTTCCCAGTCGATCTCAAACGCCCCTGTTGGGATCTGATCCGGATACTCAAAGCAGAGTACATCTGTCTCCGGATATTTTTCGGGCATATTTGTCCGCTTGATGTAAAGCCGCTTAGGTTTACTGCCGCGTTTGAAATCCGTTCCTAGATATGTATTCGAGTAGATGGCTCCCCTTCCGTGTGAATCTAGGTGAGCATAATCGGCTAGAGATTTGTTTATCCCGCTAGGAATGCCTGCCTTCTCGAGGGGGCATCTTCCTTCACGGTAAAAGTTCAACACCTCTGGAAGATACTTTTTCACATCTTCCCTGCCGTCTCCTTTCAGGATCATCTCCAGAACACGCTCCTGTACTTCGCGTGTGATCTGTGCCGAGTCGGACCGTTTCATCTCAAAACCGGTTATGTCAATCTTATCAATATCTTGTCCCTCTTTCCAGATGAGATGACCCGCATACCGCTTCTTTGCTCCGCCCTGGAAAAATCTTCGGTAGATCTTCTCGAACTTGATCGAGAAGAAGTTCATATCCGCATCAAGAGTCTCCTGTGCAAACGCCTGATAGCTTGCATTGAGTTCCTCTTCAATCTCACGGGCGACCTTCATCGTTTCTTCGAGAGACATTGGGGGGATCTGGACAAAGCAGGAGTCCGTATCTCCATAGATCACTTCATACCCGCGTTTGGTGATGACTATTTTCGTGTGCTGGATGATCGCACGGCCGACCGAGGTGACCGCAGCTCCGATGTCCCGGTCATACAGACGAAATCTGGAGAAGCCCGAGACACCGTAATACGTGTTCATGATCACCTTCAGCACATTTTGCTGCATATCATAGAGGGTATACTCATCCGATCCGAACGAAAAGCTGTTTCTGAGTTTTTTCCGTTCATCACGTTCGGCCATAAGTTCGCTGATGATCGATCGAGTCAAACCGTCAGGGGATTTTCTGAATCGTATCCCGTTCGGGGCATGGATCTCGCCATCGGGAGACTTAGTCTCCGGTGAAGCGTTTAGTGTCATCATTGCCATAGGATAGAGCGATTTCAGATCCAAAACGATGACATTTTCCCGGACGCCTTTACTTGGAGCAAAAACGGTCGCTCCCTCAAACTCCTCGCCCGAAGCGTTTCCTTTGGACGGCAGGATGAATTTGCCGAAAGCTTTTCTGAGGATATAGATGTCGATCACATTCGAAGAGTTCAGTGTTTTGTCCAGAGGGCAGCCTACATACCTGGCGACTTCCTGATAGAACTCGATGATGTTGTTCTTTTTGTTGATCCCGACACACAACTCGACATCCTTGAAGTTGTATTCCACCATCTTCAGGGGGTCGTTGTCCCAGAGATCACCGAGGGTCCCGGTGTATCGCATTTTAGTCTCGCCAAGTTCATCTTCGGCGACGGCGTCCAGACGATAGGACTCCTTCTGACTTCCCTGCATCTTTTTGTATGCAGCGAGAAGATCGAAGATGACCCGCCCCCTCATTGCACTTCTCTCAGTCATCCCCGGCATACGGGCAAAAACCTCGATTCGGAACCCAAGGGTCTCGGCACGCTTGAGGATATACTCGGCGTCGAAGTCGATGAAGTTCCATCCAGAGAGAATGTCAGGGTCCTTCTCCCTGATATAGTCTATGAAACCGGCGAAGAGATCGCGTTCGGTGTTATAGGAAACGATGATATGGCTGTCAGAAAAACATCCGCTCGCAAGCGGCTCAGCTATCTCATACTCTCTTTTGGTTTTTCCGTTCAGAACAAAGGTCGTATACTGGTCATCGAACGAGTCGTGACAGGTTATGCAGGTGATCGGATCACGTTCAGGTTCGGGAAATCCGTTTCTATCATCACATTCGATATCACACATGCAGACCCGTGGCCTGGAGATCACCGTTGCCGGTGTAAGTTCCGTGAAAGAACACTCGTCAGATGGGGCACAGATCCCTCCGGTAAGGCCTGTGTCGATCAGAAACCGGGTGGCAAACGGAATATCGGCTTCGAAATGGTGATAGTTTTCTCTGATATTTCTAACGTCACCAGGTTTTTCGGTATAGATCCGGCGAAGAGGTTCACCTTTGATGGAAATTCCCCTATCCTGGGTTACGTCGATCTTTTCTGTATGGGGTTTATCGGCCTCGCTTTCACGAACCCAGAAGTAGGGAAGAAATCCGGTGACTTTCAGTTGATGAGGGGTCCCGTCCGCTTCACGTCCGAATATGTGTACAACCGGACCTCCAGGAGCATTTGAGTATTCTGCCTGATTGATGGCAATATCCATCTATATTCTCCTGCAAAGTCCCTTAAGAAATTCGCGGCATCATGGAGCTTTTCCTGTTCCCAGGGATTAAGCTTCAGGCTTTCATCGATCTTTGCACCGGAACGTGTTACTACTGCCGGAAGTCCAATTGAACAATCTTCTATCCCGTAAGCACCATTTGCCGGAAGGGAACAGATGATCTTTCTCCCTTTTTCGATCTTTTCCATCATAGACACGATGTGATAAGCCGGACCAAAAACAGTTCCGGCTTTTCCTTTGATAACCGGCATCGAAGAACCACTAAGACCTGTCAGGATTTCCTCTCTTACAGGAATGGGGATGTCGATGTCCAGACTGGAGAAGAGCGGGACCTGATGTTCTCCATGTTCCCCCATGACTATACCCTCCGCTTCGATTCCCATAGATTGGAGTGCTACGGTGAACCGTCTGCTGTCGAGCAGGCCACCGAATCCAACGACCTGACTCTCTTCAAGGCCGCTCTGCTTCGCAAAATACCAGGTAAAGACGTCCATTGGATTGGTTACGACGATGAGTTTGCCGGAGAATACTTTCAGGAGTTCTGCGGATTCTTTTGCGATCGGGAGATTTTTATCAAAAAGATCGGCACGCGTTTTTATTCCAGGGGAACGCGAGTAGCCGGCCGAAAAGATACAGTAGTCGGCGTCTTTGAGGTCGGCAGTATTTGTGGATACGGGGATATCCATCCCGTGAATTATATCGAGTTTTTGTGCATGCTGCAGGGGTTCGCTTATATCAAACAGGACGAGTTCGTCGGCAAATTTTCTGAGGGCAGAAACGTATGCAACTTCTCCGCCTATTCTGCCAACTCCTAGGCATGCAACTATGGTCATCTGGTACAGTATTGGTTTTGGTTGGCTTTAATGATGGCGACCATACACAGCCAATATTTTAACGACGAAAATCTCCTCCTTCTCTTGAAGTGATTTCCCGAAATCTCCAGAGCAGAAACACCATTGTTTCATCCTTTCAATATGTTTTTGACCGCAGAATTGCTGTAATGCTCTTTTCAAGCGCTAAGTCGTATCTCCATCTCGGGATATCTCACCGAGAGTCTTGGTGTTCTTTTTCATCCCGATGACGCACGATATATTTATTGCATTCGCCCTCCCACACATGCTTATGGCTGATAGTATATCCACTCAGGTTCGGTTTTTCCCAGTTCAGGAGTCGGAACTTGGACGAATCAACGAGTTATGCAATATTCCCGAGATAGCAGAGCATTTTGAATCTATTCCTCCGGTTTCCATGGAAGCAACCATGGCGTTATGGTCTTACATACAGTCCGGGATCGTCTCTCTCTGGTGCATGCATTACAAAAACCGTATAATCGGTGGCGCAGGGTTTTATTCCCAGCCTCCGGGGACCCGGCTTTCACACAGTGCAACCTTTTTTCTCTATATCGAACCGGCGTACTGGGGTATGAGCATCGGCACAAAGGCAATACAGTTTCTTGAGGATGAGGTCAGTAAACGTGGTTTTATCCGGATGGAGTGTCAGGTCGCCGACACTAATCCCCGTGCTGTCTGCCTATATGAACGACTGGGATACGAATTGGAAGGAACCAAAAAAATGGCGCTTTATCTTGACGGTAAATACACTGATCTGAAGATCATGGGGAAGATCTTCTGGGACAATTTGGTAGAAGAGGGGTTGCATCACAGATAAGCATCTCATAATCCTTTTCTTTTGCTTACTATATGTCCTTTAAGTAATCAGGGATTTTCGGCCGCTTGTTTTATTATTGTCAATTACCTTTATCTATGTGATTCAGATGCGCAGCGATGATGTGAAATCAGGATATACCAGAGCACCAAACAGGGCTCTAATACGCTCACTTGGGATATCAGATAAAGAGATGGAAAAACCCTTTGTCGGGATCGCAAACTCATGGAACACGATCGTTCCGGGACACACGTATCTCAGAATGGTTGCTGAACGCGTCAGAGAGGGAGTTGCAGCAGGAGGCGGTGTTGCTTTCGAGTTTAACACGATAGGGATTTGTGATGGAATAGCGATGGGACATGAAGGCATGCGGTACTCGCTTGCCTCCCGGGAAAACATTGCGGATTCCGTTGAACTCATGATCCAGGCACACCGGTTCGATGCTCTTGTCTGTATATGTACCTGCGACAAGATCGTGCCGGGCATGCTTATGGCGGCGGCACGATGCAATATTCCGGCAATCGTGATCACGGGCGGGAATATGCTTCCCGGACATCACAAAGGCTGTGAACTATCCCTAACCGATATCTTTGAGGGAGTAGGGAAAGTCGCTGCACACAAGACGAGTGAAGAGGAACTTCATGAGCTGGAATCTGCGGCAATGCCGGGGTGTGGAAGCTGCCAGGGATTATATACGGCAAATACCATGGCATGCATGACGGAAGCAATGGGCATGTCCCTTCCCGGCTGTGCCGCGATCCCCGCAGTGGATTCGGCAAAACTTCGGCTCGCCTATGAAAGCGGTGTCAGAGTTGTTGAGATGATCAGAGAGGATATCAAACCCTGTGATATCATCACGAAAAATTCTCTCAAAAACGCCATCGCCGTGGATATGGCTCTGGGAGGTTCAACGAACACGGTTCTTCACCTTATGGCGATCGCTCAGGAGGCAGGTGTTCCGCTGAGCCTTGACGATTTTACCCAGATGGGTGAAGATCGTCCCGCATATCTGCTCGATGCAGCCGGGAGGGCCGCACTCGATGCAGACGTTATATCACTCGGGCGGAATCCCGGCGGTGTTCAAACAGATAAGATCCCATCTTGACGACTGTATGACGGTCTCGGGAAAATCCGTGTATGAGATCGCTGATGGCGTGAAATATGTGGATGAGAATGTGATCCACAGTATGGAGAATGCTGTGCACAGGGCTGAAGATCCTGAAAGGTTCTCTTGCACCGAACGGCTCGGTGATTAAATCGGCAGCAGTGATCGATGCAATGTGGAAGCATCAGGGACCGGCACGGGTTTTTGACGGAGAGAATGACGCGATGGACGCAATCCTCACTGGAAAGATTGTAGAGGGTGATGTGATCGTTATCCGGTATGAGGGACCCAAAGGAGGACCCGGAATACCGGAGATGCTTGCCCCGACCTTGGCTCTGATGGGTCTTGGCTATACCCTTGTTGCTCTGGTGACGGACGGACGTTTTTCCGGCGGAACACGCAGTCCGTGCATCGGTCACGTTGCTCCGGAGGCAAAGGTGGGTGGGCCGATCGGACTGGTCCGTGAGGGGGACATCATTTTCATCGATCTGTATGAGCAAAAGCTGGATCTTCTGGTCGATGAGACGGAACTTGCAGAGAGAAGAAAGGCATGGGTTCCTAAAGAGCGTGAGCTGAAGGGTGTTCTTGCACGCTATGCACGATATGCCGGTCAGGCTGACAAAGGCGCCGTGCCCGAATAATATTTTTTTATTATGTGAATGAGATTTTTCACACATTGAAGGCCAATTTTTATCTTATTATTTTATGGATCATATCTGTCTTTACTTTGGATATGAAGAATAATATATAACTCATTTTTGATTTGAAACTCAAATATGATAATAATTATATAGCTACGGGTAGAATAGGTAATCAGGCTGGTTCAACCTGCACAGGAGTCAATAATCATGTTTACCGGAATTGTAGAAGAGATCGGCACAGTGACCCGAATCAAAAAAGGTCAGAACTCTTCCGTCCTTTCCATCCAGGGAAGCAAGATCTTTGAAGACCTGCATATGGGAGATAGTGTTGCAGTAAACGGTGTCTGTCTTACAGTAAGCAGACTCGACAAACAAAGTTTTGACGCGGACACGACAAGCGAGACACTTGCCAGGACTTCTCTTGGAGCGCTGAGAACCGACAGTAATGTGAATCTTGAACGTGCAATGTCGTCAAACGGCCGCTTCGGGGGACACATCGTCACCGGCCATGTTGACGGGACCGGGACCATCACGCAGATTCGCCGGGATGATCGAACTGTCTGGGTCACGTTTTCAGCAGGCCCTGAGATTTTGAAATACATCATCGAAAAAGGATCCATCGCGGTAGACGGCATCAGTCTGACAGTGGCTTTGGTGAATTCTGAATCGTTCAGCGTCGCGATCATTCCCCATACCGAAAAATCCACGACCCTTCTCTCGAAAACACAAGGGGAATCAGTAAATCTGGAATGTGATATGATTGGAAAATATGTTGAACGGTTCATCACCCGGATGCAGAGTAAAGAGCCGCAGAAATGCGTGATAAACGAGGAATACCTTGCCAAAGCAGGATTTTAGCTATGTTTGCATTTAATTCGATCGAAGAAGCCCTGGAATCGCTCAGAAACGGAGAGATGATCATCGTTACCGATGATGAAAACCGAGAGAATGAAGGGGACCTGATTTGTGCCGCCGAACATGCCACGACGGAGAATGTCAACTTCATGGCAAAATATGGCAGAGGACTAATATGTATGCCGATGAGCAGAAAAATCGTCGAAAAACTCTGCCTGCCGCCGATGGTGGCGAAGAACACCGACAATCATGAAACTGCATTCACGATCTCCATCGATCATATCGAAACCACCACCGGCATCTCAGCGGTCGAACGCGGTATCACCGCACGAAAGTGTGTTGAGACGAATGCAAAACCGGAAGACTTCCGAAGACCGGGACATATGTTTCCGCTCCAGGCAAAAGACAACGGTGTTTTCGAACGTGATGGGCATACCGAAGCGACCGTTGATCTCATGAAGCTTGCAGGTCTCAAAGAGGCGGGACTCTGCTGTGAGATCATGGTGGATGATGGTGAGATGATGCGGACTCCTGACCTTATCCTGATGGCAAAACAGTATGGCATGAAATTTGTCACGATTCAGGATCTCCAGGCCTACCGAAAAAAACGGGAAGAATCCGCTCTCTCAGTTGAACAAAAAAAGATGAGTCCAATAGACTGTTAAGGTGATTAGTATGAAAGTTTACGAAGGAAATCTGGTTTCAAAAAATATCAAAGTCGGCATCGTTGCAGCAAGATTCAATGAATTCATCGTATCGAAGTTGGTGGGAGGAGCTCTTGATGGACTCATGAGACATGACGTTTTGGATAATGACATCGAAATCGCCTGGGTTCCGGGAGCATTCGAGATCCCGCTGATCGCGGCAAAGATGGCGGAATCGAAGAAGTATGATGCGATCATCTGTCTGGGTGCCGTGATCCGCGGTTCAACGAGCCACTATGATTATGTCTGCAACGAGGTCACCAAAGGGATCGCTACGGTGTCTTTAAAGTCGGGGATACCGGTAATGTTCGGTGTTTTAACGACGGACAATCTTGAGCAAGCGATCGAACGCGCCGGGTCAAAAGTCGGAAACAAAGGCTACGATGCGGCAGTCGGTGCAATCGAAATGGTCAATGTCATTCGAGAGATCGGCTGCTGACACACAATATATTCCTCTTTTTTTCATAGGACATTATTATAATCATCTGCGTGTAAGATATGCACAGAGTATGAGAATCCAAATGGAGGCAATATAACATATGTATGGAGTTATCGATCTCGGGTCCAACACAATACGTCTGGCACTTTACAAAGTAACCGACAACACGCTCCAGCTGAAGCTCAGTAAAAAGCATACGGCAGGTCTTGTTGGCTATGTAAAAAAACGACGACTAACCCCTGAAGGCATCAGAAAAGCCGTGGACGTCCTGAATGATTTCAGGATAATTCTGGAGAACGTCCGGGTTGAACGTCTGTATGTTTTTGCAACGGCATCGCTTCGAAACATAGATAATACTCTGGAAGTTACTGCAGAGATTAAGAAAAATACCGGATTCGACATCGATGTTTTGAGTGGTAACGAGGAGGCCGTCTTTGATTATTACGGGGCGATGCAGACTTTCGATATGCGTGACGGGTTGCTGGTTGACATCGGCGGCGGCAGCACTGAACTTGTTTTTTACCAAAACTCCGAGATCATGTTCACCGAGTCCATACCGCTTGGGTCCTTAAATGCGTAATCTGCCAACGTTGCCGATCTGCTGCCGACTCCGGACGAGCGGAAAAATATCGGCAAGGCAGTGATCAGCGAGCTCGATAAAATTACCGTCTCATGCAAAAATATCCCAACTGATACTATCTGCGGTGTTGACGGCACGGTGCGGGCAAGCCGCGGATTATATAATGCACTCAAGGAACAGGGGCCTGCAGCGACTGAGTACAATACCCAAGATCTGAAAAAGATGATAGATCTGGCAGAAACCGACAGAAAAGCTGCCATCTCACTGATCCTCAAGGTTGCCCCGGAAAGGATCCACACACTTCTTCCGGGAATGATTATTCTTCAGACGATTGCCGAGTATTATACCAGCAAAACAGTAGTCGTCAGCAAATCAGGGGTACGGGATGGATACCTTTATCATAAACTCGAAACTGCCGGTGTGATACTGGCGGAATAAAGCTACTTCCCGGGAAAATAGAGAGAAGACAGCGGCCTTAACAAAAGCGGTGGGTATTCGCTAAACAGTGTTCAGCACGCTCCTTCTCGCCAAGTGCAAGAAGAACTGTTCCTTTTCTTTCCCAGAAACTGGTATCGGTCGGGATGATCTCGATACCGATCTCAAATGCCAGAAGGGCATGTTTGTACTCTTCGAGAGATGCATAGGCAAGTCCGAGATTCATCCAGTAATCAGCCTCGTGAGGATTCAGATTCGTTGCCCGCTGAAATGCCACAACCACGGCTTCAGGGTCCCCCTGACGAAAGAGGATAACTCCTTTTGCGCACCAGATCGCAGCACACCTCGAATCAAGTTCGAGAGCATGGCGGATACAGCGGAGAGCATCAGATCCGGATTCATCATTTTCATACATCACGAGTCCTAACTCAGACCAGTACACGGCATTGTACGGATCAAGTATCACCGCCCTCTCGAAACACAACTGTGCCTGACGAAGGTTCCCTGCATCACGTTCGCGTTCGCCTGAAGAAAACCAGTAGCCTGCATCATCCGTGTGTGTTGAATCAGTCATTGCGTATATTCAACATAGGTCTTTAAGGTATTAAGCTGTTCGAAAAAAGCGATAAAATAAGTGAGGAGGTTATTTTTCCCACCATATATGCGCAGTCTTGGCGTTTCCAGGCATGGCACATCCCTATTCCGTTTTTATTACCCGCTCTTCCAGATATTTTTTTACGATCTCCTTCTGCTCATCTGTTTTAGCAAGAAGTCGGGTATAATAATCCTGTTGGAGTTCGTCGATACCGCGGTAATTTGATCCATTCTTCTTTGTTTCGACGATCATATTTGCATGAATGCCAAGCTGGAATAATATATTCAAGAGCATGTCTGCTGTTGGTTCATAGCAATAAGGTTCACCGTGCAGGAGCGGCCAGAGGTCGCAGTTGCCACGCGAAAACGCCGGGGGGACCAGAAACCAGAAGAGATGGATTGCGTGGGTTGCTGCAGTATCCATCTTCAGCAACGATTCCCGAATATTTCCTATCATAAGGGAGAGAGGCTATCACATATTCATGTGTTCCTATCTCATCAGGTTTTGCGGATTCCCATTCTTTTTGGATCACGCGGATTGGCCGTGATCCTACCAGAGTCCGGTATTTCTCCATAGCATTCACCATCAGAAGAGACGGTTCTACAACCGTTACCGAACAACCGGACTGAGCAAGAGGAACCGCAAGAGTGCCCGGTCCGGATCCGATATCTAATACCGACGCACCTTGGGGAATTTGCATCGAAGATAACTGATGCTCAATCCTGGTACGGTCATTATACTGAAGTCGGCGCACAAAGTTGTCTACGTTTACCGAATCATCCCAAAAACTCAGGGAATCATCACGTTTCGTTCGTTTTTGTGCAGAGGAACGTTTGATCATGTCATCCCAGAGCTTGACATAATCAGGTATATTATAGGACATGATACCCCAGAGCAGTAGCTCCCTTAAAAAATACATCCTGCGCAGTAAGAGTAAAAAGTGTATTTATCAGATCGTTTTCGGGAGCATCGGTCCTGTGTACAAGGTAAATAGTTTCACCCTGCGGCGATACTGCAAGCGGTACAGAGATGAAATCTCCAAGTGGTAAAGTGTTTGTTCCGACAAAACAGCTGAGATTGGTACTGGCATTTTTGAGATGGAGAAGAGCAGACTCCGGGTTACGGTCTCCATACCTGAGTGTTATTCCCTGTTTCTTTGCGATAATGCTCAGAGATTCAAAAATTCGCTCATATGCTCCGGCAATCAGTATCGTGGTGTTGAGTTCATCTCTGCTGCACCGGATGATTGTCGGGACCACATCACCAGCTTGGAATGTACCTGCCCCAAAGGGATTTGCAATCAGCGCATTGGACTGGACAGTAGTTTTCTGCACGCTGGACCAAGACGGCTGGGAAATTGCGACATATTCATCACCGATTTTTCCAACAGAAAAACGACTGTAGTTCTCCATTGATGCAGGGGACTCAAAGGAGTCGCCGAGTCTGACGGGGAAAATCTCTTCAGAATCTAACGGTTTGATTCCCCATTTTATCAGAAGCGGGGTAATTATCGCCCGGAGAAATGTATGAGCTGCTGCAGGATATCCCGGCATGCCAAAGATTGGGTTTTCTCCTATGAGACCGAACATTCCTGGTCTCCCAGGATTAAGGGCAACTCCGTGGAAGGCGAGCACTCCAAGATCTTTGACGACCTTTTCTAAGTAATCTTCAGTGCCCGCAGAGGTTCCGGCGGAGATAATTATAATATCTGATTCGACAACTGCGGATTGCACCACCGACTTGATAGTTTCATAATTATCAGGAACGATATCGGTTCGATACACATCAGCTCCGCAGAACTTCAGATATGCCTCGGCCATCGGAGTATTGCTGTCGATAATCTCTCCACCAATCGGTTTTGATCCAAGAGGAACGAGTTCCGAACCGGAAGGGATGATACATATTTTCACCGTTCTGACGGCAACTTCACTGATGCCGTAGGTTCCAAGCGCTGCAATGTCCATTGGTCGAATACCTGCTCCTGCAGGAAGAATCAGTTCTCCGGAGGTAGCATCTTCACCCGGAAGCCTGACATTCTTATTATGAGCAATCGGCGCAGTAACTACAAGCTTGTCTGACTGGTCAATGACTGAAGACTCAACCTGGATCACCGCATCAAATTCTTCGGGAATCGGATTGCCTGTGTTGCACCGCTTCCATTCGGTCAGATATACCGGATGGTTGATTGATGCATCGTCTGTTTGACGGCTTTGAACTGCAAATCCGTCAACCGCCCCAAGAGCAATTTCCGGGACTGAGATACGAGCATATAACGGTTCTGCAAGTATTTTCCCAACAGCATCTGTCAAAGGTATGGTCACAGATCGCCCGGGATCTTTGGAGTGGGAAATCGCTTCCATTGCATCCGGATAGGAGATCAATGCATGAGATTGTTTAGACATATCTGTCTTACATATTATGTTGACAGACACTTAACATGGATTGTTAATTATGTCAAATAAATATACTAAATTAGATTGATATTTCCAGAAGAGATACTGTTGAGAAGAAAAGAGAAAAATAGATTTAGTCCCTGCGGACTAAAGCAACTACACCAATTACACCAAGAAGACCGATTAAGGCAAAGCCCATCGGAGATGCTGGCGTAGAGGTAGGTGTGGGTGTGGAAGTTGTGGGAGTTGTTGTGGGTGAGGTGGATTTCATATCAATGTTGATGGTCTCAGTCTGACCTTTTTCAGGAACAGTTACGGAAACGGTCTGGGTGACCCATCCGGGTGCCGAGACGACAACAGAGTTGATCGGAGTTTCTGTTGTGAAGATAGCAAACTCACTCTTGCCGTTTACATCAGTGTATCCGGTGTAGCCGACTGAACCCGAGATCGACATAACGTCAACCAGTGCTCCAATAATGTTGGTGTTGACCTGGAGGAATCCACGGTCGCCGCCGACCGGTTTTGCCTCAAGAGTTACCGGCACAACGACGGTCTCACCAGATGCGAGAACCGTTACGGAAGCGCTGGCAGTGTAGTAACCGTCTGCAGAGACGAGGACCTGGTTCACCGGCGTGGCGGTCGTGTACAAGAACTCTGCCATACCGTTGGTAATGGTTTTGGTCTCAACGACATCACCGTTGATCGAAATCAGAGAGGCGGATGCCCCGTTCACATCACAAGTAACCTGAACGATACCTTTGTCGCCGCCAATAGTGTCTGCTGAGACAGCACCGGCGAAGAGGAAGAGTACGATCAGGGCAATAAACAGATAGGAAATTTTTTTCATAGAATCACTCTCGTGTTAATCAGAATATGTTCTAATACTATAGAATACCTTTCACAGGTATGTAATCTTTTCGGGAGAAAAAACGTTGTGCTATAAATTATCCTATTATGGAACAGATATCATGGTCTATATTCAGACTTCAGCACAATTTCTGAATAAGGGTAGTATTTTTCCATAGGAAAAAAAACATATTGCGGGAGATATCATCTGTTCACCTTGCTCTTCAGGTACCCGTACCCCTCCTTTTCCATCTCAGCATACGGGATGAAGCGAAGTGATGTACTATTAATACAATACCGCGTGCCGCTCGGTGATTCACGATCCCCGGAAAACACATGCCCGAGATGGGAGTTCCCGGATCTGCTTTTCACTTCGGTCCGCTTCATCCCAAACGTAGTATCCTCCCGCGAGATGATCGTGTTCTCATCGATACTTTTCGAAAATGCCGGCCATCCGCACGAACTTTGATACTTGTCGGATGAGGTGAACAGCGGCTCCCCGGTCACGACATCCACATAGATCCTTTTCTCATGCCGGTCCCAGAACGCATTCTGAAACGCCGGTTCCGTATCGCCTTTTTGCGTCACGGAAAACGCGGTCTCGTCTAAAATCTCAGCGATCTTCCCGCTCTTTGGACGCGGATATTTTCCCGGATCGACGATCATTTCGGTTACTTCCTTAAACTCGTCCGCACCTATATGGCAGTATCCTCTGGAATTTTTATCCAGATACTTCTGATGATACTCTTCTGCATCATAAAAGGACGTCAGCGGACCGATTTTCACTTTGAATGCCCGGATGCCTCTCCCGTTCGATCTCTGCTATCCGCATAACCGTGTCTTTCGACGAGTCATCGACATAGTAGATTCCTGTCTGATACTGAGTGCCCCGGTCGTTTCCATGTCTGTTCTTAAGGGTGGGATCTATCACCCGGAAATACGAAAAAAGCAGGGTATCAAGGCTGATTTTTGCCGGATCATACTCGACACGCACCGTCTCGCGATATCCTGACCGCCCAGCAGAAACAATCTGGTAATCCGGGACCTGGTCTGATTTCCCGTTGGCATAGCCGACCGTCGTCCGGATCACACCGGGGATGGACTGCATAAGTTTCTCCAGTCCCCAAAAACAGCCGCCGGCAAGATAGATCACGTATACTCCCTTTTGTGTGTGTATGTCTCGTCTTTTTCCTGTGTCATAATTATCCCCGTTATGTTTGAGTATTCTTCCCGGTCTGTATATATACCTCTATAAACAGGCAATAACGTGCAGATTTTCAGACCGAAAATCACGACGCTGACACCCCGCCCCGTAACATACTTTAGCTCTCCCCGCCGATACTCATACAATGATAGAACTGCAGTCGTCTCCCAAAGTTTACACAGGCTGGACCGAACGGAGCTGTACACCTGACGAGACCCTCAAGCGGATCGAACAGTTCGTTCCGGAGGCAGGCATCACCCGTGTTGCCGACATCACCGACCTTGACCGGATCGGGATCCCTGTATATTCATGCATCCGTCCGACAGCTGCCGACGGGGCGATCTCTGTCTACAACGGAAAAGGCGGGACCCCGGCAGAAGCAAGAGTTGCCGGGATCATGGAAGGCATTGAGCGATACTCTGCCGAAGCGATACCCCGGGACATCGCAAATCTTCCCTACAGCAGTATTCGAAAGACAGAAACTGCCGTTGACCCGAAGGATCTGATCCTTCCGCATACAACAGATGCCAATCTCGAGATCCCTTGGGTCGACGGATGGGACATCACCAATAATGAATCGGTTAAAGTCCCGCTCTGCGCCGTCATCCACCCAAACCCGTTCAGCTATCCGACATTGTTTCGAACCAGTTCGAATGGCATCGCGTCCGGAAACACGCTGGAAGAGGCACTCTTCTATGCACTTACCGAAGTGATCGAGCGTGACGCCTGGTCACTTGTCGAAACGACCAGAAATACCGGACAAAAACTCACCGACCTTCCGCCAAGAGCCGCGGAGATGCTCGGAAAATTCACTGCCGCCGGAGTCGAAGTAACCCTCCGGGACATCACCTCGGATGTCGGGATCCCGACGATCGCTGCAGTTTCTGATGATATCGAACTCAAAGATTCCCGGCTTCTGACGATAGGTATGGGGACCCACACCAATCCGGAGATCGCGATGATCAGAGCCCTCTCCGAGGTGGCACAGAGCAGAGCGACCCAGATCCACGGAGCACGTGAGGACGCGACCCTTGCCCAGTTCCGTGAGATGATGGGGTATGACCGGGTCAAACGGATGAATGCCTACTGGTTCAAAGGCGATGAATATCGGTCCGCTTCTGAGATCCCGAACAATGCATCGAACGATTTCAAGACCGACATCGAACTGATCGTGAAAAATCTCGCAGCTGTCGAACTTGACCGTGTCATCGTTTTCGATCTCACCGACTCGGGACTCAAGATCCCGGTTGTCAGAGTCATTGTTCCCGGTCTTGAATGTTATACCATCGACAACGAACGTAGAGGACAGAGGTGTGTGGAGATTGAACGTCGTCGTCTTCATCGGTCCAAGTCTTGATCTGGCAACTGCCGGATCGATTCTTCCGGACGCTGTTTTTTTGCCGCCGGTAAAACGCGGGGATGCGTCCAGAGCTGCAGAAAATGCGGATATCATGGTCATCATAGACGGCGTCTTTTTTCAGGATGAGGCAGTGGGTCATCGGGAACTTCTCGGCGTGATGAAGTCCGGAGTGAAAGTTTACGGTTCATCATCTATGGGGGCGCTTCGTGCCTTCGAGCTGGACACGCTTGGCATGATCGGTATTGGAAAGATCTATCGCCAGTATAGATATGGGGAGATCATCGCCGATGATGAAGTCGGACTCGTGTATGATACAGAAACAGGGATCGCTCTTTCTGAACCCATGGTAAACATACGGGCAGGTTTTTCAAAAGCCCTTCTGGACGGGATCATTACGAAAGAAGAAGAAACATCGCTTCTCAAGGCCTGCAAAGCGATCTATTATCCTGACCGGACATACCGGCGGGTCATCAAGGATGCAGAGATCTCCGGAGAAACAAAAACGACACTTTCGTCCTGGATCAAAGATAATGCCGTTGACCAGAAACGGCTCGATGCGCTCGAGTGTCTGAACGCCGTGAGGGCTCTCTTATGAATGAGCGGTACGCCAGACAAGAAGCCCTTCTTGGGAAAATGGGTCAGGAAAAACTCGCGGATACGACCGTGTTCATCGCCGGAGCAGGAGGGCTGGGTTCTCCCGCATCCATGTACCTCGCTGCGTCCGGGATCGGGAGCATTCGGATCTGTGATATGGACGTGATCGAGCTCTCGAACATGAATCGGCAGATCCTCCACACAGAAGACAGGATCGGGACCTCCAAAGCCGAATCAGCAAAAATAACGCTTGAGTCCCTGAATCCTGAGTGTAATGTCACGGCATTATCCGAGAGGATCGACGAATCCTCAGTTCTCCGGCTGATAGGGGGTGCCGATATCATCGTCGACTGTATGGATAATTTTGCTGCCAGATTCGTTTTGAACAAAGTGGCCCTGGAGCTGGATATCCCGCTGATGCACGGAGCGGTCGCAGGATTCACCGGTCAAGCGACCCTGATCATCCCGGGAAAAACCCCCTGCCTTTCCTGTATTTTTCAGAATGCAAATACCACGAGCAAAACACCTGTGCTTGGAGCAGCAGCCGGCGTGATCGGGAGCATTGAAGCGGCGGAAGTCGTAAAATATCTCACCGGAACAGGCAGTACGCTCGCCGGAAAACTTCTGCTCTATGACGGAGCGGAAAACTTGATGGAGATATTTACCGTCAAAAAAAGTCCGCGGTGTCCTATGTGCACAACCTTATAGGCTCTCGGGAAAAATATGTAAGACAATGGTACTTGAAACATTTCATCGGTCACAGACCGATAAACTTCTTGGCGGCGTCTGCGGAGGAGTCGCAGAATACATAAAGGCCCCGACGTGGCTTGTCCGGGTGATCTGGGTAGTTCTGACGTTCATCCCCTACCTGACCGTCCCAAGCATTCTGATCTATATTCTTTTATGGATCTTTGCTACGATTGGTCCAAAAGCCCTCGATCCGAATGTAGTTGATGCCGAGTTCAAAGTAAAGGAATAAAACATGCGCCCGCCCGAGGACCCAGAGGATCTGATCGATCCTCCATTTTATCTTCCTCAGTTTGAGGAGGCTTACCAGTATATAATCAATGAATATTATGTCGCTTCGCGGGACATCGGGGTCTTTATCCCCTGTGCTGTACGAAAACCCTATAGCACAAGTCCGAGCTACAAGCTGTTTCACGCATTATTTGACGAAGTTTTTCCGAATAGGTCAAAGTATCATGTGGTGATCTTTGGGACCTGTGGGACGGTCCCGGCTGAGCTTGAACTCATGTATCCGTTTGCACACTATCATTATATGCTCGGCAATGTGAAGGATCAGAAGATAAAAGACGACTTTCTCAGAATCGAGACGGCACGCATCGCCGGCTATTTGGAAAAGACGAAGGATATCTATACCCACCGGATAGCCTACTGCATTGGACTTTTTAGAACAGCAATGGAAGCTGCAGTCCAACAGACCGGCATTCCTGTCGAGATTTATCCGACAAACCCGATGATCGACAAACTGTATGATGCCGACTGCCCGTTTCCGGAAGGCAGCCTGTCTATGCAGGAGTATCTCAACGAGTTCAGAATTGCGTTGAGTGAGATGCGGGACAGATAGATGGCGGCCCGTGAGGTAGCAGCCGTACGACTGGATGAGAAGAAATCCAAGTTTTACGCCCACCTTTACGAGATAGAATCAGTGGATGATGCTGCCGAAGTTCGGGATATCCACGAAAAACTCTATAAAAAAGCGGCTCATCACTGTTATGCCGTTATCTGCGGGAATTATTCGGACAGCCGGGCTGACGGGGAAGTAGGTTCTCCTGGGCGTGCCCTTGCCGAAATCCTCGAAAGGCACGGTCTTTCGAGTCATATTCTGATCGTCTCCCGGCTCTTCGGCGGAATCAAGCTTGGACCCGCGGGAGTGTCCCGGGCTTTTCGCGAGGCGGGAAACGGTGTCGTCACCGAATATCTGGAGAGAAGAAAGGCATTATAATCCTGTGATGATAAGTAATGGATTATGAGTGATGTGAGATATTGTCCGTTGATCCATGAAACCTGCATAAAGGACTCCTGTCAGTGGTGGGATCCTGAGTGGAAAGACTGTAACATGAACGTTATGGTCAAATATATGCGGGCACAGGATATCAGAATGACATTTGAACACAATTTCCCTGCCGAGTTCCTTGACGGAAAACGAACGTAATACACTCTCTTTTTTACGCCTGATAGCACTCATTTCGCAGAGCGAAGTGTATTAATAAAAAAATAGTTGGGGTTTTACTGAATAAAGGCAACGATCTCATCCAGATTTTCCGGCCTGACAAAGTCCCCACCAATCCTGAGAGCATCGATCACCGCTCTTTCGCCTTCATTTTTCGCTCCGGCTTTTTCCACGGTTTTTGCGATTATGCTCAGGAGCTTGCGTTTGATGGTGCTCAGTCTCTCGGGAGCGACTCCCCCGTGCAGGAAAAAGAGAGGGATGTCTTTGATCTTGTTGTTTTCTCTCAACTGGGGAATCGTGGTCTCGTTCGGGAACATTATGCCAACGGCGGCCGCCCCCTTTACTGAATACAGTTTGGCGGCTTTCGCATACCCGCTGATCTTTCCTGCACATATCCAGCCGAGGAAAAATACCCCATCTCTTTTCTGGAGTTCGCTCTTTGCATTCTCCAGAAGATATACGGGAAGACCGATTTTTTCGCTCAGCATAGATGCATATTTCTGCGTAAATCCGGTGTTTGATTCGTAAACAATTGCTTTCATGATTCATCCTCCGTTTCCAACATTTCAGAACATCTGCGGAAGCTGGAATACGGATATTAGGTACTATTCAGGTATGTTTTCTGAGAAGTTTATATTTGCGATGCCGACCTCGGAGATTTTTTTCAAATGATTCATCTCAGAACTCAAAGAGCGTCTTCTGATGCCTGAGATCACGGAGCAGATCAATTTTCGGGATCCAGAAACTTGTCCCAAGCTTTTGTGAAGCAGAAGTCACGGCTTCCCCGAGTGTTCCGACCTGATCCGGGTGATGAGAGAGGGATTCGTGGGCGGCTTCTCTGATGACCAATGTCCCAAGGGGCGCCCAGTATTCGCCGGAAATATCCAGGATACACAGCACCTGTGCACACCTCCCGATACGTTTCAGATACTCGAGAACAGCAAGTCTTGCCGAATAGTAAGCTCCTGCGATTGGAGAATACTTCGATTTGGTGAGACCCTTCTCCCCGTCAACGACGATGGTCTCCTCGTCGCCGGACCAGAGCGAATGTTTCTGCCAGCGTTCGAGCATCTCGAATTTCCAGTCATTTGACGGGATGAGAATGAAGCAGATGGTATTTCCATACAGGGTCCCGTAGAACACCTGATACTTGGGGAGAGCCGGCATTTTTATGACCTCACGTTTGATCGAGGTGGAAATCATGTCGTCAGTGGCAGTGATTGCCCAGCGGGTGGGAACCACCCGGCGTTTTACCCCGAGAAGACCCGCTGTTAAAAGGTTCGTGATCTTGTAGACATCGGTCCCGTTCTCGAACATTATCCTTGCAGCTTCGGTAGCTTTGAGATCGGTATCGGAGGTACAGCGGTCGACGATCCGGGAAACCGAGGTATTGTCGATGACATCCAGTTTTTTCATCGCACCCGACATGCCGATCGGGGTGACGGTCCCATCGAAATTTATATCGAACGAGACCGGTTTTTCAAACGCCACCTCCACATCGAGAGGTTTAGCCGAAAGGGCGATCTCCTGGACCTTCCCGATGTCCGGGATCTTTACATCCAGATCGGATCCTCCACGGATCGTTCGGGAACGAACGGAAACGATATCGTCGATGGAAAATCCCTGTCGTATCCAATCAAGAGGGTTGTCGGTATCGTTGATCATGAGGGGATCCCCGACGACCCGGGGATATCCGTAACTCCCGAAAAAAAAAACCGAAGGCGATGCCCCCATATATTCAGAAACTGGCCGCGTGTCTTTCAGTGCATGGAAACGCCGGGTTATCGGACAACTCGGAAGACCGCAGAGTCCTTTTCCTTTACATACGGCACACTGGGAAGGCATAATACTGTGTAGATATTAGTGCGGGAGAGATTAGGGTTTTGTGCCTGACCGGCATCTCCATCCCGTAAGACTCGGAAAAAAATATGCGGGGAAGATTCAGCGTTTCCAGAAAGATCTATTTTGGGATGCACGAAGGTATTCTTCGAGGGCTGCGATCTGATCCCAGAGCGTATGCACCTGCGTTTTCAGTTCTGCAACCTCTGCAGATACAGAAGACACCGCAGACAAAACTGCAGCGGTATCGATCTCTGATCTTTCTCGGAACGCAGAAAGCCGGTGTTCCATCGTAGCAATTCTTGCCTCGGCAGATCGAACGGCAAGGATAAGTTCCTCTTCTGTTTCTGAGCGGGGAATTGGTTTTGGGACAGTTTTTTTCGGCTCGGTCTGGATATCCACCCCCATCTTTTTCATCTCCTCTATTGCCCGCTCCTGCAGGGATTTCCCTCCGCGAATGGCAGGAATGATGACTTCTTTTGGGAGACCCTGCGCCTGAAGATCGGCGATCTTTCTGAACCGGTCTACGGTATTGTCCTCATAGACGCTGACTTTCCCGATTTTTTTACAGGGGAGGATCTCATCATACTCTTTCGCGATCTCCCAGCAGCTGTGTTCATCGATGCCGAGAATTGCCGAGATCTCAGCGATTTTCTTAGTATTTTCCGCCATAATGCTCTTCTCTGATTCTATAGCACCGATATAATAAAAGGTTTGGCACTCACTGCCTCCCAAAAAAACAAAAAAAAAAGAATGGATCAGCCGGTCACTTCAGCAATGAATTTTTTGAACATGAATCCTTCGATCAATGCGACGATACCGCCGAGGATAAGGAAGATGCCCACGAGCATGATCAGTAATTCAGCATCGATCCCCGGCTGAAGGAGAAAGATCAGACCAATGAGAAGGGCGAGCCCTCCTAAAATGAATGTCAGAACACGGATGCCTGCGAAAAGTCCCTTGCTGAATGCAAGGATAATGTCGGTCAGTCCGGAAAGAAGGGCGATGATTCCTACACAGATCGTGCCGAACGTGATCATAAACGCCGGGTTCACGAAGGAGTAGACGGCTATGATGATACCGATGATACCAAGCACGATCATCCACCAAGTGGTCTTCGGTTCGCCGAATGCGGCAAATCCTGAGAACAATGCCGCGATCGACACGAACAACAGGATGAAGGCTACTAAGTAAGCTCCTAAGTTCAGTGTCGAGAATGGAAAGACGAGACAGAATATCCCAAACAAAACAAAAATGACTGCTTTGAGGACCTGAAATTTCCAGGCATTTGGATTGAGTTCCTGCTCAATGATAACAACACTTGTCATATTAATTTACTTTAGCACAAAAAGATGATAACGGTATCCTAAAAAATGCATCCTTTTGGAAACATACTCTCGAAATGCAACGTATCAGACCTGATGAACAACGCAGACTAAAAAGATTTGGAGAGATTCGTTATCTCCAGGCCTTCTGCATGGAAATAAACTTCTGCTGGGAGATTAAATTGCCCGGTTTTCGCTCAGGAGGGTGATATATTCCATACGCGTCGAGAGTGTGGCCTTTCACCGAATCATATATAAACTCGGGAATGATCTTCTGTATGAGTACCTTTTTTATCCGTTTATCAAGAATCGGGCAGAGGATCTCAATACGCCGGTTCAGGTTTCTTGGCATCATATCAGGACTGCCGATATACACCTCGGGGTCGCCGTTGTTTTCAAAGTAATACATTCTGGCATGCTCCAGAAACCGTCCGACAACAGAGGTCACGCGGATCGTTTCCGATAACCCGGGAACGCCGGGTCTGAGAATACATATGCCCCTTATGGAAAGATCGATTTTCACTCCCTTTTCTGACGCAGCGTACAGAGCATTGATGATGTCCCGGTCGGTGAGCGAGTTCATCTTCATTATGATTCTCCCGCGGCTCCCGGAGACCTCAGCTTCACGCTCGATTTTTCTGATAAGCGTTTCATTCATTGAGTTAGGACTTACAATAATACGGCGGTAAGCCGGGGTCGGAACAGAACCAGAAAACATTGCAAACAATATGGCAGCATCAGAGCAAATCTCCTCGTTTGCCGTAAAAATCGACATGTCGGAGTAGATCTTTGCGGTATTTGCATTGTAGTTCCCGGTAGAAATGTTCGCATACCGGACGATCTGTCCATTCTCGATTCGGGTCACGAGGCAGCATTTTGCATGGACTTTGACACCCGGATATCCCATAATGACATTGACTCCTCCCTCTTTGAGTTTCGTCGCCCAACGGAAGTTGGTCCCCTCATCAAAACTCGCTTTCAGCTCGACGACGGCGGTAACATCTACGTTGTTTTTTGCCGCAGCAATGAGTGCATCAATCACTGGGGACTCGGAGCCCAGTCTGTATAGCGTCATCTGGATCTTAACGACCGTAGGGTCATTCGCTGCCGCATACATAAAATTGATCAGACCGTCGAAACTGTTGTACGGCGTGAACATGAATCTGTCCCTGCGGGCGATCGCGGAAAATATTTTTCCGGAGAGGCCGGAGGGAAGCGATGCAGTATACGGTGTAAATTTCAAGAGCAGCCGTTTCACCGGGAACTCTTTCAGATCGACAAGACCCAGAGGTCCGGCCATGTCATACACAAGTTCCGGGATAAGGGACAGTGCCTCCACTAAGGGAGCCATATATCCAAACGGCATCGTATCCAGTGTTTCAAGTCTGCTTGCATACCGTTTCGCCAGTGTATTTGGCGCGTCGATGATCGCACTGATCAGATCATCGGCATCGTCGCCTTTGAGGTCAAGATCAGAATCACGGGTTATACGGACCGACATAACGGCATATACGGCCTCATCCGGAAACAGGGACGGGATAAATTTTTTCAGAAGATTTTCGCGGAAGATGGACGTATTCTTTCGGTTACCCACCGGAACAAATCTTCCCTTAGAATTGAGGATCCTCTGAACAGGGATAACTGCTCTTCCCATATTTGTCTGAACCAGCATGGCAAACCCGTGAAGATACTCATCATGATGAATATCAGAGAAACGATCTCCCCGGAGAATGGTAAACTCCTCTTTCTCAAACTCCTGTTTGAAGGTTTTTTTCTCCTCATCGGTACAGTCCGCATATTTTATGAAAAAATCCCCTCGGCGGCGAGCTTTGGAACAAGATCACTGTTCCACACCAGTGCCATGTGGCGCATCAGAACAATGACGCGTGAATAGATCATCTCAAGTTGTGTGTCGCTCCCGATCACTTCGCTGAACTCATCAGCCGAGTAGGTGGCACCTTTCTGATAAGAGGGCACCCTCACCATGAAAAATTCATCCAGGTTTCCGGCAACGATCCCGAGAAAGGTCACCCGTTCGAGCAGAGGGTTGTCGGTATTTTCTGCTTCATATAATACTCTTTCATTGAATTTAAGCCAGGATAATTCCCGATTAAAGTATCTCCCCGATTCTTTTGGAAACCGTGTGGATTTTTTCAGATACTTGCTATTTTCCGTTTTTCCCGTTTTATCTGTTTATCCCATATAATATATTCCGTTTTAAAATGATAGTCTGAATACTATTTAATTATTTATCTATGGGCAGATATAGTAAAGTATAACATGGACGCACAAATCGCTGAATCACTGAAGCTTCTCAAAAATATTTCCCTCTATACCGAAACCTACGGGTGCACGTATAATGCGGGGGATACCGAGAAACTTATGGAGATCGCGAGAAATCAGGGATGCGTGCCGGCATCATCCGCAGAAGAAGCAGATGCAATTTTGATCAATACCTGTGTAGTTATCGACAAAACCGAGCAGCATATGTATGAACGTCTTGACCTCTATGCAGGAAAACTTCTTTTTGTTACCGGCTGTCTTCCGCCGGTCGCCGAAGATGTGCTCCATACCAGATATCCCCATATCCACATAATCGATCCGGCCCTTATCCACTCCTGTTATATGGAGGTCGCAACTGCACATTCTGGAACAAATGCCGTTCTTCAGATCGCCCGGGGATGCAATGGACATTGTACTTACTGTATCACGCGGATTGCCCGGGGAAAGCTGGTGAGTTTTTCAGCCGAAGACATCGTCCAGCAGGCAGCAAGTATCATTGAAGCAGGAGCGACCGAGATCCAGCTGACTGCACAGGATACATCGTCCTGGGGTATTGATCGAAATGACGGAAAAAGGCTCCCGGATCTCTTGCGAAAACTCTGCAGTATTCCGGGAAAGTTTATGATTCGGATTGGGATGGCAAATCCCGATACACTTCTCCCGATCCTGGATGATTTTCTTGACGCACTCAAGGACCCGAAGATTTTTCTGTTTCTCCACATCCCGGTCCAATCAGGATCGGATCAGGTCCTCAGACTGATGGGGCGACGCTACACCTCGGCGCAGTATGAAGAAATATGCCGGAGGGCACGCGAAGCGTTTCCGCAGATCCGCATAAGTACCGATTACATCGCAGGGTTTTCCGGTGAAACGGACGAAGATGCAGCGGCTTCCTCAGATCAGATCATACGGACAAGACCCGGGAAGGTGAACATTACCCGTTTTTCTGTCCGCCCGAACACACCCGCTGCAAAGATGAAGAAGATCCATGAACCGATCAAAAAACAGCGGTCTCGGGAGTTTACCAATGCAGCAAATGAGGTGTATGATGCCAACAACGAAGCCCTGATCGGCCAGATCATGACGGCAGTCGTGACGGAAGTGGTAAAAGAGGGAAGTGTTACTGCGCGGGACAGGACATATCAGAACATTGTTATTATGGAAAATATCAAGATAGGAACCGAGATCACGGTAAAGATCACCGGACACCGGCGGCATTATCTGGTCGGCGAACGGATCAGAGCGGAATAATATTAAAAATCAGACACTTTTTACCCTTTTTTTGAGAAATATTCCGTCATTTGGCACGGGGGAAATGAGATCCACGATCAAAAAATCAAATGATATGCACTGATTTCTAAAACAAGAGAAAAATAATGACGCGGGGTTCCGCATCATGTATTGATGTTAATGAAAAATTTATGAGAAATGTTAACGCTTTGCTTTTGCTTTTGCGCCCATCATCGATTTCTTCGAGCGGCGGATCCGGCGGCGGATACGCTGGTCGGCGATCTTCGGACCGCGTCCACGTCCACGTCCCTGCTGCGGATTGTTTGCCATGCGGCTCTCAATCTTGGAAACAATGCTTGCTCTCTTGAATCTCTGATTCGGTCCGGGCTTTTTGACCTCTCCCTCTTTCTGCGGGACAAGGCGAATCTGACCGTTGACACCTTTTACCTGGTGCCAGTTGATACTTCCTGTCTTACCCATATTGAACTCTGTATTTGTTAGTGTCCCAGTCACTTAAACATATCTCTATGCTTCAACCGTTCATACTCAGATGATACGGCCGAGTTCCTCATCCAATACTTCGGAAACAACTTTTCCGTCGATCCTTCCGCGGACTTCCTTCATGACGAGACCCATGACGGGCCCAAGGGCTGCCTTGCCGCGTGTGCGAATGAAATCCACCCGGTCGGACACGATGTCGTGTATCAGGTCCTGAAGCTCCTCACGGGAGAATGCCGGGGCGATACGGCTGACCGCGTCTGGCACAGACATCCCTTTGGCACATGCCGTGAGGATATCGAGAACCGCTTCTTTTGCAGCATTTCCTGACTCTACGGTCTTCATTACCGCGATAATGGCATCATCCGATAACGTTTCGGAGGAAATACCGGCACGTGACAGTTCCTTGAGCGAGGCAAGGATCGTTCTTGCCGCAAACACCGGACGAATCCCTTCGGCGACTGCGCGCTCAAACAGCGGAAGTTTTTCTGAGAACGCCATCTGTCTCGCCATGCCTGAATCAAGTCCGTAATCGGAGGCAAATCGTTCGGCTTTCACCGACAAAAGTTCAGGCATCGCGATACTTTCCCAGTAATCTCTCGTTATCGGGACGGGAAGGATGTCGGTCTCGGGATACATGCGTGCCGCGCCGGGAAGCGGGCGCATGTATGCGGTCGAGCCGCCCTCGAGCATTTTTCTGGTCTCCTCAGGGACACCTTCAAATGCCATCTTCGCACGGCGGATGATCATCTGCATGGCACACCGGCATTTCTGCTCGGTGGCGGCAACGATGATCACCGCATCATTCGGTCCGGCGCCGAGTGTTTCTTTGAGGACATGGACCTCAGCTTCCGTAACGCCGTATGCCGGAAGTTCGTCGGTGTGGAAGAGCCCGCCGACACCGCATTTCTTTGCGTAATCGGACATCTCCGACCCCAGACGGCGATCGGGCTGGATCTCCAGACCAACGAGACCGTTAAAACCGTGAAGAACGGTTCCAAGAATGACGCGGGCTTTCTTCAAAACCTGGGACTGTGTCTGGGAGAAGACAGAAGTGACATCGTACACTTCTCCGTTTACCATTGCATTTCTCGCGATAAGTTCGTTTTTGATCGCAAGAAGAGAGAGCTGCCTCTGGACTTCACGCCGTACAACTTCGGCGATGAGATAAAGTTCCTGGACACCTTTGATCTCGACCCGGGCGCCGTCTCTGATCGAGACGTTGACATCCTGACGGATAGTGCCGATACCACGCTTGACCCGACCGGTTGAGCGAAGCATCATACCGATATACTGGGCGACACCATGGACCTCGTCAGGGGTCTTCATACACGGCGAGGTGGTGATCTCGATAAGCGGGATGCCTAGTCTGTCGACAGAGAAGATCGTGTCCTCGATACGCTGACATGCCTCTTCTTCGACTGCTATGGTCTCGACCCTGCAGGTGTGCTCGATCGCTCCGTTCAGCGCGACCAGGGCCGTTCTCTGGAAACCGCTGGTTGCCGAACCATCCACGACCATCTTCCTCATCGTGTGGATCTCCGGAAGGGGAGTCATGTCAAACATCTTGGCGATCGTTAACACGACGTCAAGTGCATCGGGGTTCAGCGGAGCAGGCGGCTCTTCGTCGATTTCAACAAGACCGGTGGAATCATACGTGTAGTAGGTAAACAGACGCTGATTCATCAGCTCTTCTTTTGCTGCACGGTCCACATCGCCCATCTCAGACGTTGCGATACGAAGATATCGGCTCACTTCCCCATTGTGTTCAGCTGAATCGCGGATCACGGTCGGGGAGTGGCAGAAGAGCTTTTCTTTGGTATTGAGCTGCTGGTGGATCTCCAGTCCTGCTTTCAGACCTATTGCTGCATAATCCATTATGCACACCTCCAGAGATCATATTCAAGTTCACCTTTGAGATTCGTCTGCATAAGGCGGCGAATATCCTCTTTTCGGGTGGCATTTCCAAGGACCCACATAAGTTTTACGAGTGCGACTTCGGGAAGCATACTTCCTCCTTCGATGACACCCGCATCCAGAAGGTCACGTCCGGTCTCATACACCCGATCACATACACTGCCGTCCTGGCACTGTGAGGTCATGATAACGGTAGTTCCGGACACCGTAAGGCGAGTGATACTCTCGATACAATCAGTTCCCACATGTCCAAGGCCCGTTCCTGCGATCACGAGACCTTTGTAGCCTTTGAATGCATCAATGATCGCCGGATTCATGCCGGGATAATACTGAAGAAGACCGCAGTTCGACGCAAGATTATCAGAGAGACGAAGCTCCTTTGTCCCGCGAATGACAGCATCTTTTGCGAGAACGACCGTACCTTCGGGATATTCTATACCGCCAACCGGCTCACGGCCGATGCTCTGGAACGCATCACGGCGAGAGGTGTGATTTTTGCGAACGCGAGTCGCCCGGTGAAGAGCACATTTCGTATCGCTCTCGTTTGCATGCATACATACCACTACTTCGCCAAGATCACTGACTGCAGCTTTTTCCGAGCAGATCACATTCATTGCATTGTCACTGCTTGGACGGTCGGCACTCCGCTGGGCTCCGACGAATATGACCGGAACTGGCGTACTCAGCATAAAGGAAACGGCAGCAGCACTATAGAGCATGGTATCTGTTCCATGGGTGACAATGATCCCCTGTGCGCCTTTGAGGATCTCATCGTGAATGTTCCTGGCAAGTTCCTGCCACATGGAAGGGTTCATGTTTTCAGACAGGACCTGGAAGGACTGAAGCGTATGATAACGGGCGATGCCAGCAAGTTCAGGGATGCTGCGGAGAATATCTTCGGCTGTGAATTTTGATGATACGGCTCCGGTCCGGTAATCAACGGTACTTGCAATCGTACCGCCGGTCGAGATTATTGAGAGAAGGGGCAGGGATACATCCTGATTCAAAGGAAGTACTGCTGGCTTTTCTGCAGAAGCAGTTTTTTCCTTTGGTGAGCAGAACGATTCGGGGACACAAATATTGTAGCCGCTCGAAAGTTTTACGATCGCATGTTCACCGGAACGGTTGATAAAAATACCGTCCATCTCGATTTTCGCAAATTCTACGGTTACCGGGTCACTGTTATTCAGATTCATAAATCAAGTTCCTGTATAGCTGTTTTCATTTTTTTATCAGCATCTCTCAGCTGATCCTGCAGGATATCACCAGTTACCTGATCATGGACCAGACGGATATCCGCAACTTTTATGGCTTTTTTCATCATCTTCGGATTCGGCGAGCCGAAACTCTGCTTCTGCCGGAGAATCGTTGCCGGATGAAGGACTTTTTTGATCGTTTCTTCGGTCAGTCCTTTTTCTTTGAGTGAGATCTTTGCAAGTTCTATTGACGCACCATCCACTACATCGAGATTGAGCGACCCGAGTTTAACTGCCCTGCCAACTATGTTGTGGGCAGTTCTGAACGGAATATTATACTCCCGAACAAGGAAATCAGCAAGTTCGGTTGCGGTAGTATTGCCGACCGTTGCCTGCTTTTTCATCGCAGGCACATTGAACTCTGCAGTAGAAATGATTTCTGCCAGAAGGGGGATAGACGTATTTGTCTGATGGAATGCATTCCAGAGATGCAGATTTAGATCCTGAAGATCCCGGTTATAGCTCATAGGCAGGGATTTGATCAGGGTAAGAGCAGCGGTCAGTTCACCGATAACGGCAGCACTTTTTGCTCGCATAATCTCCAGTGTGTCCGGGTTTTTCTTCTGCGGCATAATGCTGCTCGTCGAGCAGTAGGCATCATCCAGATCAACAAATTTAACAAACGAGGTCGACCAGAGGATGAGTTCTTCACAGATCCGGCTTATGTTGGTCATCAGGATAGCAAGATCGCTGAGCGTTTCTGCGATAAAATCCCGATTCGCAACAGCGTCCATGCTGTTTTCCATTGGGTTTGCAAATCCCAGATATTCGGCGGTGAGGTTACGGTCGATCGGAAAACCCGTTCCGGCAAAGGCGGCTGAACCCAGCGGAGAGATATTCAAACGGTTATATGCGTCGAAAAGACGGGACGTGTCACGGGCAAAGAGGCTTTCGTAGGCAAGGAGGTAATGGGCGAGAGTTGTCGGCTGAGCGTGCTGAAGGTGGGTAAAACCGGGCATTATGGTGGCAGTATGCTCCTCAGCACGGGATATGAGTGACTGACGCAGCTCAAATAAGGCAATTAATGTATCGATAAGCAGTTCACGGGTACGCATTCTAAGGCAGGTCGCAACTTCATCGTTCCTGCTCCGGCCAAGATGCATTCGTCCTCCGGCATCTGAACCTGCATCGGCGATGAGCTGTGCTTCGATTCCGGCATGGATATCCTCACGGGTCATATCGAATGCATCCTCAGGGAGACCGTTTTCCAGGTAACCCTGCAGAGCGGTCAGCAGTTTTTTTGCGGAGACGCCATCGATCAAATTCTGTTTTTTGAGCATCAGGATGTGAGCGATGTCCACCCGGATATCACTCGATGCAATCTGTTTGTCCGCTTCCATCGAAGAAAGATAGCGTTCGACCGCCTCGGGTCGTACACCGTCCAGCCTTCCTTTGCGTATCTGATCTGTTGCCATGTAAACTCTAAACCTGTTTACTTATTTAGTGCGGTAGAGTTAAAATGGTTGATAGTATTTTTCTGATATGGGGAGATCAACCGCAGAAAGATAGAGAGTTACATAACCCAAAACCGCGAATAATACCTTCAAGAAATACAATGATCCAGATACAGCTTCCAGAAGAGGAGATCGCCGGTGTCCATCTCAAAAATCACATGCTCCTTGCAGCAGGGATCCTCGGGACCACCGGTGCATCATTAAAACGAATGCTCACTCTCGGTGCAGGAGGCGTCGTGACAAAATCCATCGGTCCCGAAGCGATTTCCGGCCATCACGGACCCGCCCTCATCCCGGTCGACGGCGGACTCATCAATGCCATGGGACTGCCAAACCCGTCCAAAGACTTTGTCGAAGAGATCGCTCCCCTCAAGGGCGAACCAGTGTTTGTCAGCATCTTCGGCGGGACCCCCGAACAATTCGGTACCGTTGCATCCTGGTTCCCGGATGCCGCCGCATTCGAGCTCAACCTCTCCTGTCCGCACGCCGAAGGATACGGGGCATCCATCGGGGTAAATCCCCGCATCGTCAGGGAATGCACCGAGATCGTGAAAACATACAATAAACCCGTCTGGGTCAAACTCACCTCCAACGTAACCGATATCAAAATAATTGGAACAGCCGCAGAAGACGGCGGAGCCGACGCGATCGTCGCAATAAATACCGTAAAAGCAATGCGGATCTCCACCGAACTGCGCTGCCCGGTCCTTGGCAACTTCTTCGGCGGACTCTCCGGCAAAGCGATCTTCCCGATCGCAGTCAGAAGCGTCTACGATCTGTATGAAGCGGTCGACATCCCAATCATCGGCTGCGGTGGCGTTTCGACTGCAGATAATGTGCTTGAAATGATGATGGCAGGTGCCTCTGCCGTTGAGATCGGCAGCGCGATCCATGACTCGGTCAATGTATTTTCGGAAATAGCAGCTGATCTTTACGCCGAAGACGGGATACCCGCAGAGGAGATCGTGGGGTGTGCTCATGTCTGAAATGCCCGAGATCGTCACGATCACGACGGTCGTCAATGAAACGCCCACAGTGAAAACGTTCGTCTTTGACAAACTGTTTGCATTCAGACCCGGTCAGTTCTGTATGGTCTGGATCCCGGGAGTCGACGAGATCCCGATGGCATTTTCCGGGGCAAACTCCATCACCGTCATGAAAGTCGGAGATGCCACAGAAGCGCTCTTCTCACTGAAAGCCGGAGATAAACTTGGTATCCGCGGTCCGTTCGGCAATGGATTTTGGCCGAGCGGAAAAGTACTTGCGATTGCCGGAGGGATCGGGGTCACCCCGCTCTTCACCCTCGCTGCATCAGGAGAGGTCGACACGTTTATCCTCGGGGCACGGACCCGGGAAGAGCTTGTCTTTACTGAGGATCTCGAAAAAGTCAGCGACCTCAAAATCGCCACAGATGACGGAACTTTTGGATTCCACGGGTTTTTGACCGGTATTCTTGATCAGATCGACGTCGAATCATACGATACGATCTGTGTCTGCGGTCCCGAGATGATGATGAAAGGGATCCTCGACCGTCTGGTTGCGAAAGGGATCGAAAACCACGGTCAGTTCTCGATGCACCGGTACATGAAATGCGCGGTAGGTGTCTGCGGGTCCTGCTGTATGGACGATCACGGACTCAGAGTCTGTAAAGACGGTCCGGTTTTCACCGGCGACCTGATAAAAACCGGTGAATTCGCGCACCATCACCGCGGCCCAAGCGGGAGAAAAGAGTAATGAAATCAGAAGTAAAAGTCATCACCTGCCCGAAATGCGGGTCAAAACAGGAGTTTACTCTTCATCAGAGTATCAATGCATCGAACCATGACCTTCGTGAGAAGTTCCTCGACGGATCGCTCACGATGCTCTTCTGCGACAACTGCGGATTTTCCGGGGCTGTTGAATACCCGCTTCTCTATCACGATCTGAACGAAAAGTTCTCGCTCTTCTTCCAGCCGGATTCAACTGACCGCGTAGCAAACCTGTCGAATGTTCTTCCCGCGCATCTTGTGCCCGAGATCAGGATGAGACTTGTCCACACCCAGGACGATATGCACGAGAAGATCTTCATCTTCCGCGACAAACTGGATGACCGGATCATTGAGCTCGTGAAGGATTCGATCCTCAAAGAAATGGAGTCAAAAAAGGAGAAGCTCATCCCGGATGCTCTGTATTATGCTGAGGACCGGTTTGCCTGTGAAGGTAGGTCGCTGATCTTTGTTCCGCGTCTTGGGACCGAGTATCTTGACTCGATCAAGATTCCGTTTGATACCTATGAAAAGATCAAAATGCTTATGCACGTGATCTGGGAACGCCCTGTCGAAGGATATTCCGTAGTCGATAAAGAGTGGATCCGCGTATGATCACTGATGAAGATGTTATAGTCTGTCCCATCTGCGAAAATGAACAGACGATCACGATCTGCCCGTCGGTGAACGTGACGACCGATCCTGAGATGCGGGGAAAGGTCCTCACCGGGGAGCTTTTTGAGTTTACCTGCGATAAATGCGGTTTCGCCGGATATGGGGGATATCCGTTCGTGTATGAAGATAAGGAAACGAACGGCGGATTCCTGATCTATCTCGAACCTGAATGCGAGGACCGCGAGGTCGGTATCGAGGGAGATATTACTGATCAGGTGATCTATCACGAGAGACCGCTGCGGCTAGTTGCGGATGTGAATGCCCTTAAAGAGAAGATCTTCATCTTCGAAGCATGACTTGATGATCGGGTGATCGAGCTTTTTAAGGTCCTGACCCTCGCAAAGATGCAGGATGATGATCCGGAAAAGATCCCGGATGAGCTGAAGTTCACGGAGCGCGAGGTCATCGACGGCGAGGAGAGGCTTGTGTTTGCAGCTTTCCGAGAAGAGGAGTTCCTCGGCAATCTGGAGATGCTGTATGCTCTGTATCAGACATGTGTTCTCACTGGAGAGCCGATCTGGGATGTGCCGATCACGGAGTGCGCGGCGATCGATCAGCAGTGGATATTGGAACGTCTTGGCGATCAGGTAGATTCCGAGGAAGAATCTGACGAAGATTCTGACGAAGATCAGGATGAAGATTCAGACGAGGAAAACGTCTGATTTTTCACATCGAGATCCTGTTTCTTCCAAAAAATGTATGACATTCACTGCATTCATTGTCATGCAGTGAAATGATCCCGTCACATTTCTGACAGGTCCATTTGGCCCATTCGGTCTCAAGAAATGCGGGAGGTCCCAGTTCTTTGACCTGGAGACTGTTTTGCATGAGACTTTGACCGTATCGATTCAGATTTCTTTTTTCGAGAGTCTTTATTGTTTTGCAGGGGTAGTTTTTGCAGGAAAAGCAGAATTGTATTGCTTTCTCTCTGACGCAGTCTTTTATTGTGCATTTGCGGCAGTGTTCGTTTTTTTGATTTGTGTCCCAAAAACATCAATCACAGGCTTTTTTTGATACGCAATGCCTGTAACATGCTATACAATTCATACCGCAGGGAGCAAACATATCTTCTGGTATTGTATCGGGCATCTTCATTCACCACACACCTCAATATGTAATACTATTTTCCAGGAGATAGATAAAACCATCTTATGCCGAAATGGTGTGTCACGACACCTCTCAAATGCATTATTATAATAGTGCATGTTCGTGGTCGTGATGCCGGGAGAAATACGGATGCCCTGTTACGCATCTCTGTGTAATGAGCCATCAGGTGATCTGGATGTGACTACTAAGAAAAACAGTCTGGAAATAGCTTAAAGAAACGGATGCCTGTTCCCTTACCGCCGCTAAACAGGTTTTGGGAACAGGCTTTATTTAATACGCACTTCTGGGTAAAAATGGAATCGAAAGAATCATCGAATTGACTCTTCGATTAGGAGATAAATTACTCCCCCTTCCTCCTATAGCATCCCAGCTCTTTCACGCCGGTGATCTCCTTCAACTCCGCGATCGTCTCTTTCCATCTCCGATTCGTTTCAAAATCGATGAAAAAGACATATCTGCCGATCCCTTTCTTCGATGGGCGCGATTCGATACGCGTCAGATTTATCCCTCTCCGCGCAAAAATCCCCAGGATCCCGTATAAAAGACCCGGCCGGTTTTCTCTTGGGATGATAACAACACTGCATTTTTCCGGATCATTTGGATGTGGAGTCCCAGATGTTATCTCAAGAAACCGGGTGGTATTGTTTTTTGAGTTCTGGATATCTTCCTGCAGTATCGGCAAATCATACAATTTCGCTGCGCTTTTTGTTGTTACGGCCGCCGATTTGCTGACAACTGCTGCCTCTTTCGCACTCTGAGCATTGCTGCTCGTGTGGATAATGACCGCCTTTTTCATGCCGTTTAGATAGATGCTGCACTGTTCATGCGACTGGGGATGGGTGTAGATGACCGATATCTCGTCTGGACTATAGCGTGAAACGAAGAAATGACGTATCGGCATATAGTATTCAGCGGCGATCCGGCACTCGGTCTGTAATAGACCATCAAGCGTCTCCCAAACACCGCCCGCCTCGCTGTTCTCTACAGGAACGATTCCCCGGATATTTTTTTTTCGAGAACTGCCGTGAAAACATCCCGTATCGTTGGAAACATCAGGATATCTTCATTTTCTTCCCTGATTTTTTCGGCAAGTTCGCAGGAGAATGTGCCTTTCGGGCCAAGTAATGCGAGCGTCATTTCATTTTCACCAGTGTCTTTATCATAAGGTCGGTCTCTTCTGTTGCTTGGGGGATATAGGATCTGAATGCATTGCTGTTCTCCGTAAAGAACGCAGCGAACTTCTCCGGATCCTTTGATTCAACGATCTCTTTCAGGGAAGCAACTGAATCTGACATTTTTTCTATAATTCCTGTCGTTTCCGGGTTCATCTGGAGAATGTCTACATACAGCGAAGGGTCCTGCCCGAGTATCCTTCCGACCAGCCCGAGTTCGATCCGGTACACTGGGCTCATCACCGGAAGAATTGCTTCCAGCGGGATGCCGGTGTTTTTTATCGTCTCGGCAACGGAAAGGGTCGTGAAGTGTACAAGATCCTGGACGATGCTCATGATTTTGTCATGCTCCTTTGGCTCCATCGGACAAACCTTCGCTCCTTCGCTCGTAAATATCTGATAGAGCTTCTCCCGGGTTTTTTCATCGCATCGCGCCGGTGATGCGGCGATCGTCTGACCGGAGATGGTGGGAACCGAAGGGCCGAACATCGGGTGGAATCCGATGACCAGTGCTTTGGATTTCAGCATCGCATCAACCGGGGCAGTTTTTATGGAGGTAAGATCGCAGAACACCTGCTTTTCGTTCAAGAGCGGGGCGATCTCATCGATCACCCGGACGGTGTCATGGATTGGAACAGAGACGATAACAATATCGCAGGTCGAGGCGATATCCGCATTTGAGACAGGCGTTTTTCTTCCGGAACAGAGGACTTTGTATCCGGCCCTCTCGAAGACAGCCGAGAACAAACGTCCCATTCCGCCGAATCCGCCAATTATCCCAACGACTTTTCCCGGATCCACCCCTTCATCTCTTGCGATTTGTTTCATGTACTGCCTGACCTTATGATCCTCTGTTTCGTTTCAGACCTCTTCAATCCTCGGTCAGGAGGATCTCGATTGCTTCTTCTGCAGTTCTGCGTTCGTGGACGATCATCGCTGCAGCTCTGACGAATCTGTCAGGGTATTTGTGCTGAAATGCGTTTCGTCCGATGGATACCCCGGCAGCTCCTCCTTCCATCGCCCCTTCGATCAGCTGCATCGTGGCAAAGTCACTCATCTTGGAGCCTCCGACAATTACTACCGGTACATGACATCCTTCGGTCACTTCCCTGAATGACTCCGGGTCTCCGGTGTATACTGTTTTGATGATGTCTACCCAAAGTTCGGAGCCGACACGGGCCGCGAGTTTGACTGCTTCATGCATGTTCTCGTAGGTGATGTCTTTTCCCCGGGGGTACATCATCGCGAGAAGCGGCATTCCCCATTCGATGCACTCGATCGCGACCCGTCCAAGGTCGCCAAGCATGTTGGTTTTATACTCGGCGCCGATATTTACATGCATGGAAACGCCTTCTGCTCCCATTTTTAGCGCATTCTGCACGCTGTTGACCAGTACTTTGTTGTTCGGATCGGGTCCCATATCCGTGCTTGCGGATAGATGCAGGATCAATCCGATGTCAGGGCCGCCTTTTCGATGACCGTGGAAAGCGAGCCCCATATGACCGATTACTGCGTTTGCTCCGCCTTTTGCGACCAAATCGCCCGATCTTTCCAGATCGATCAGTCCGGGAATAGGTCCGCTGGACACGCCGTGATCCATCGGGACAATGACGGTCGTTCCTGTATCTCTTTTCATGATTTTTTCGAGTCTGATTTCTTTTCCTCTCATTTTTTTCTCCGGTGTTTTTAATATTCATGTAATTTTGTAAAAATCTGGTATCCACTGCATCAGAGGAGTTTCCGATAAAAGGCTTGAGTTTTTTATGGAGATCTATTCTGGTGCAGTTTGACTACTGTTTAAACCAGAATCCATAGCTAATGCTAAAAATGCTAGCTACGCTGAAGTATACCGATGCTAGGGTGTCTGCGATCACAGACAGAACATCTTCAAAAGGTGAATTGTGCGATGTGCTCAGTACAGAGCTTCTGCTGGCTGCGATTCCTCGCTGAGCAGGCAGACATTCGTTACACATAACAGTACCATTTCACGTGATCGGTAGTAAAACCATGTGCCCTGGATGTTTATTCTGCAGAGCAGTTCGTTGAAAATCGTAAAAAAAAGTAGAGGGGAAATTTAGTTCTTTTTGAACTGGGGCATCATTGCACGAAGTTCTGATCCGACTTCCTCAATCAGATGCTCTTCATCTGCTCGGGTAAGTGCATTGAAGACCGGTCTGTTGACCATGTTTTCAAGGATCCATTCCTTGGCAAATTCGCCGGATTGGATCTCGTAGAGGATCTCGCGCATGGCTTCGTAGGATTCTTCACCGATAACACGGGGGCCGCGGGTGATGTCACCATATTGAGCGGTGTTGGAGATCGCTTCACGCATTTTGGTGAATCCGCCTTCGTAAATCAGGTCGACGATGAGCTTCATCTCGTGCAGAACTTCCAGGTATGCCATCTCGGGCGCATATCCTGCATCGACCAGAGTGTCGAATCCTGCTTTGATGAGAGAGGTAACTCCTCCGCAGAGAACAGCCTGTTCGCCGAACAGGTCGGTTTCGGTCTCTTCTCTGAAGGTCGTTTCAAGGACGACGGCTCGGGTCGCGCCGATACCTTTTGCATAGGCAAGAGCGAATTTCTTTGCGTTTCCGGTGTGGTCCTGTTCGATTGCAATGAGAGCGGGGACTCCTTTTCCTTCTTCGTAGGTTCTTCTGACCATGTGGCCCGGACCTTTGGGTGCGACCATGATCACATCAACGTTTGCCGGGGGAACGATCTGACCGAAGTGGATGTTGAATCCGTGGGAGAACATGAGACACTTGTTCTCTGTCAGGTAAGGCATGATCTCGGCTTTGTACACCGCTGCCTGAGTCTCGTCGGGGACGAGGATCATGATGATGTCTCCTCTCTTTGCAGCTTCAGCGACGTCATACGTCGCAAATCCGTCTTTCTTTGCGAGATCTCTGCTCTTTCCTGCTCTGATCCCGATGATCACATCAAGGCGGCTGTCTTTCAGATTCAGTGACTGACCTCTTCCCTGTGATCCATAGCCGATAACTGCGATTTTTTTTCCTGAGAGATTTTTCAGGTCAGCATCCGTTTCATGATATTTTTCCATCATTTGTTTCCATCATTTTTTGGTAAATACTGTGTAATTTAACCTTCTTATGATTAAATAGTTTATCTTTCGAATCCGCATGAGCGATAAACGACATTGAGGGCATTCACCATCGCTTCAGCGGATGCGATCACGATGTCACTGTTTGAAGCAGCTGCATCAAAGATCCTGCCTTTCTCGTCTTCAACTTCGATGGTGACACATCCGAGCGCATCTCTCCCGCTTGATATCGCCTCGATTTTAAAGCTCTTTAACTGAACTTTTCCCGGCGCAATTGCTAAAAGCGCCTTCATTTCTGCATTCACAGGTCCGTCTCCGGTTTTGGAACAGGTTTTGTTTTCTCCGTGGACCACGACCCGCACGCTTGCAGTCGGGATTGTATGGCCTCCGGTAAATACCGAAATATCACCCAGCTCGATCATTTTTTGTCATTTTTACTGCCGGTGATGGTTTTTGCGATCTCAAAGAGGTCGAACTCGGTTACTTTTCGTCCGCGTCCTGAGATCTCCTTGACCTTTGCGACGATCAGATCCAGCTCCGGGTCGGACGGATTCACGTTTACGTCTTCCAGCATCTGCCGAACGGCATGTTTTCCAACATGCTTTCCAAGCTTTAAGAGTCTTCGGTGACCCACCATTTCGGGTTTCATGATCCCGGGTTCAAATGTACCCGGGTTTGCCATTACTCCGTGGGAGTGGATCCCGCTTTCATGCGAGAATGCATTGTCGCCCACAACCGGCTGGATTGGGAGGATGGCGATTTGTGATAATCTGGAAACCAGTCTTGATGTTTCTACCAGTTTTTCTGTCAGAATATTGGTTTTCATTCCATAGATCGATTTCAGGATCATGACCGTCTGGGCCAGATCTGCATTTCCTGCCCGCTCGCCGATACCGTTTACGGTGACCTGAATCTGATCAGCTCCACCTTCAACTGCTGCAATGGTGTTTGCGGTCGCCAGACCGAAATCGTTGTGACAGTGCACATCGATTTTGCATTTGACGTTTTCGCGGATCATCGCGACGAGCGGCCTCATCATCGACGGAGTGCTAACGCCGACGGTGTCGGGAATGTTGATTATCGTCGCGCCGGCTTCATCTGCTGCTTTACAGACTTCGATAAGCTCTGATGGTTTTGTTCTGGTCGCATCCATCGATGAGAACATTACATTATCGCACTTTGAACGTGCATACGTAATGATCTCCCGGGTAATGGCCAGGACTTCTGCATGACTTTTTTTGAGGGTATAGGTTCTCTGGATATTAGATGTGGGAATAAACACATGAACCATATCAACGCCGGTCTCGATACAACGATCTACATCTGCTTTTACTGAGCGTGCGAGTCCGCAGATCAGGGGAAAGATACCCTCTTCAGCACAAATCCTCTTGACCGTTTCAAAATCGACATCCGAAGATGCTGGAAAGCCAGCCTCGATCACATCAACGCCGATATCGGACAGCTGATGCGCAATTTCAATTTTTTGCTCCAGTGTGAATGACAAGCCGGGAGTCTGTTCATCATCACGAAGTGTGGTGTCTAAAATAGTCACTCTTCTGTTCGTGTTGACTGTACTTTTATCGCAATAGAATGCAATCAGCTACTTTCGCAGTGACTGCTCCGACCCCATATTCATGAGATATACCAAGTATAAAAGCACTAAAATATTATAAATCTTTCTCTTCAATCGTCAAAAACTGACATCATTCCCGGTATTATTCGCTATTTTTAAAAAATCATTTTTTGGAGCGCGTGATTTTTGCGTTTATCAAAAACTTATATATACCAATCGAATGTAGACTATCTAACCGGAGTTCAATCCCATGAGTGATTGTTTTATTTGGCTATAAAAACATCCGTTTCCTGGACACGACACTTCGTGACGGGGAACAGACGCCGGGCGTCTCTCTGACACCCGTACAGAAACTGAAAATCGCAGAAGAACTTTCTGCAATCGGCGTGAATGTGATCGAGGCTGGATCCGCGATCGCTTCCGAAGGCGAAAGAGAGGCTATAAAGCTGATATCTGACGCGGGACTCAACGCAGAGATCTGCACATATGCGCGGGCCAAGATCGAAGATATCGATCTTGCCGTGAAATGCGGTGTGGATTCGGTGCATCTTGTAGTTCCGGTTTCTGACCTTCATATAACCAAAAAACTCGGGAAAACCCGCGAAGAAGTCTATGCAATGGCAATGGAAACCGTTGCATATGCCAAAGAGAGAGGGCTTATTGTCGAACTCTCGGGTGAGGATTCTTCGAGGGCAGATCAGGAATATCTGGCCCGGCTTTTTAGAGATGGAGTAGCACACGGAGCTGACAGGCTTTGTTTCTGTGATACCGTAGGGATTTTAACGCCTGAGCGGACCGCAGAGATCATCCCGCCTTTATGCTTCGCACCCCTGAGCATCCATTGTCACAATGACCTTGGACTGGCTCTTTCGAATACTATCTCGGCTCTGAGATCGGGAGCGACCTGTGCCCACACGACCATCAACGGTATGGGAGAACGTGCAGGAAACGTGCCCTTCGAAGAGGTCGTAATGGTGCTTGAAAAGCTGTACGGCTATGACACCGGGATCGATACGACCAAGATCTATGCATTGTCGACCCTTGTATCGCAGATGACAAAGATCCCCCTCGAAGCCAATAAGCCGATCGTCGGCGGAATGGTATTTACGCATGAAAGCGGGATCCATGCACACGGACTCCTGCGGGACCCGACGACGTACGAACCTATGTCGCCGGAAACGGTCGGAAGAAAACGAAGGATCGTTCTTGGAAAACATTCTGGAACCGCGTCAGTCCCGTCGGCACTGAAGGAACTTGGCTACGAACCCGGAGAAAAACATCTTGCCGAGATCGTTGCGCGAGTCAAGAAAGTCGGTGATATGGGCATGAAAGTGACCGATGCCGATGTCATGGCGATCGCAAATTCGGTGATGCTCCTTGAATGCAAACCGGTTATCAGCCTTAAACAGTTCACGGTCGTGAGCGGGAGTAATGCGATTCCGACGACCTCGGCAACGATGTTCGTGAACGGAGTGAAGGTTACTGGAGCCGCTACCGAGACCGGTCCAGTCGATGCGACCATCAAGGTCCTTCAGCAGTCGGTCGCCCAGTTTGGCGACATCACGCTTGAAGAGTTTCATGTGGATGCGATCAACGGCGGAACAGCTGCGCTTGTCGGTGTAACGGTGAAAATGAGAAAGGATGGGAGGGTTTTTACCTCCCGGGGCGCCAGAACGGATATCGTAGAGGCAAGTGTCGAGGCGGTAATAGCAGGCATGAATAGATTACTGAGAGATGAGAATGAAAACAGGCGCAGCAATATTGATTGAAAGCTTAAAAGAAGAGGATGTTGAAATCATATTCGGATATCCGGGAGGAGCTGTCCTCCCGATATACGACGAGCTCTATGATGCGGAGCTAACACATATCCTTGTAAGACATGAACAGGCAGCAGTTCATGCAGCGGACGGATATGCACGAGCCAGCGGACGCGTTGATGTTTGTCTTTCAACATCAGGTCCCGGAGCCTGCAATCTCATTTCTGGAATTGCTACGGCTAACATGGATTCGGTTCCGATCGTTGCACTTACCGGTCAGGTTTCGACTGGAATGCTCGGAAATGATGCATTCCAGGAGTCTGATATCACCGGAATAACGCTGCCGATCACCAAACACAATTATCTGGTAAAAGATGCGCGGGATATCAAAATGACGGTGAAAGCTGCGTTTTACATCGCAGGAACCGGGAGAAACGGCCCGGTTTTCATCGATTTACCCAAGGACGTCCTGACAGCAAAAGTTGCAGCGGAAGAAGTTCTCTCCGGCGAGCCAGAACTCAGAGGATATAAGCCGACATTAAAAGGCCATTCCAAACAGATCAAAAAGGCCCTTGAGCTGATATACAACGCAAAAAAACCAGTGATCTATGCAGGAGGGGGGGTAATTGCAGCAGGTGCATCAGAAGAGATGGTCCGATTTGCTGAACTCTTCTGCCTTCCGGTCACGACAACCTTGATGGGTCTTGGTGCGATCCCGGCAGTTCATCCGTTAAATCTGGGAATGCTCGGGATGCACGGGACAGAATATGCAAATTACGCCGTATCCGAGTCCGATTTTCTTATCGCGATCGGTGCTCGGTTCGATGATCGTGTAACCGGAAAGCTGAGTCATTTCGCAACGCATGCAAAGGTCATCCATATCGACATTGATCCCGCTGAGATCGGGAAAAATGTCAATCCCGATGTGCCAATCGTTGGCGATGCCAAATCCGTCCTTGCCGACATGATCTGTCTGGCGGAAAAGAAAGGCTGTATCTCTGAGCCCTGGCTGGAACAGGTGAAATTATGGCGGAAAAACCATCCGTTACGGGTCGTAAACGACGGCAAAGTCCATCAGCAGAACATCATCCGCAAGCTCTCGGAGCTCCTTGACGGCGGTGGGATAATCGTGAGTGAGGTCGGTCAGAACCAGATGTGGGCCGCACAGCACCACAGCTTTAAAAGACCCCGTCAATGGATCAGCTCAGGTGGTCTTGGAACGATTGGATATGGATTTCCGGCTGCGATAGGAGCCTGGTTTGCCAAGCCCGATGAGACGGTCGTTGTGATCGCCGGTGATGGGAGTTTCCAGATGAACATTCAGGAACTTGCCACCGTCGCGCAGTACAAGGTCCCGGTGAAGCTTGTGATCCTGAACAACATGTATCTAGGCATGGTCCGACAGTGGCAGGAACTCTTCTACGAAAGAAGATATTCCTACACGGAACTGCCGTCCGTTGATTTTGTTGGGATCGCAAAAGCATACGGCATCCAGGGGATGAGAGTTGATTTCGTTGACCAGATCGATGATGCTCTCCGAACTGCGTTAGATTACGACGGCCCGTATCTCCTGGATTTCCAGATCGAGCGGGGAGAGAATGTCTATCCCATGGTTCCGGCAGGTGCTGCGATCAGCGAGATGATCGGAAAACATAATCACAACGGAGGATCCGACACATGAAACAGCACATCATCAGCGTCCTTGTTGAGAACAAGGCGGGTGTCCTTGCACGGGTTGCCGGTCTCTTCTCTCGAAGAGGATTCAACATCGAAAGTCTTGCTGTCGGGACCTGTGAAACACCGGGTATGAGCCGGATCACGATTGTGGTTATCGGTGACGATATGCACATCGAACAGGTAAAAAAACAGCTCAATAAGCTGATAGATGTCATAAATATCACGGATATCACGGAAAAAGAGCATGTCGAACGTGAACTCGCGCTGATCAAAGTCCATGCTGAGCCTGGATCTCAGCGTTCCGAAGTGATGCAGATCGCCGGTATTTTCCGGGCGAAAATAATCGATGTCGGTGCGCAGACCCTCGTTCTTGAGATAACCGGCGACTCGGAAAAAATCTTTGCGATGGAGTCTCTTCTGTGCCCCTACGGCGTCCTGGAACTCGTCAGAACCGGTAGAGTTGCTCTGCAGAGAAGGTCTTCCGGCTCCACTCTTCGTCAGTAAAAAGACTATGACCAACAATAAAAAAAACTGAAAGTTATGTAAATGGGATTGACCATAACTGAAAAATCTTCTCCGCCCACTGCAAAAAAGAGTGCAGAGCAGGAGATGTAGTAATGGCACCGGTCGACGGTGCGATGATACATGATATCACGGGCCCTCTTGCGATCAATGTGATGAAAGAGATGGGAGGAGGCAGTGTCTTTGATCCGAAAAAAGTCATCATGCTCTTCGACCATCAGATCCCTGCTGATTCAATCAGCGCAGCAGAAAATCATGTGATGATAAGAACGTTTGCCCGCGAGCAGGGTATCTACAACTATGACATAAAAGAGGGAGTTTGTCATCAGGTCGTTCCCGAGAAGGGACGTGTAAAACCAGGCGATATCGTCGTCGGGTCAGACTCGCATACCTGCGCATATGGTGCACTTGGTGCATTTTTCACCGGTATCGGCTCGACTGATATGGCATATGTTCTGAAATTCGGCGAACTCTACTTCAGAGTTCCCGACACTATTCAGATCAATGCAAACGGGAAGTTCCAGAATCGGGTAGGTCCAAAGGATCTTATCCTGACGCTCGCCGGTGATATCGGCGCGGACGGCGCGACCTACCGGGCTCTTGAGTTCTGCGGGAATGCATTTTCCGACATGGATATTCCTGGAAGAATGACCTGTGCAAACATGGCCATCGAGATAGGAGCAAAGGCAGGCATCGTCCCGCCGGATGAAAAAACCTGAGAGTATCTGCGGGGAAGAACCGACTGCACGCCGTTTTCGCTCGCGAGCGATGAGGATGCAGTGTTCTTTGAAAAACGAAATTATGATGTCTCCAAGATCAATCCGAAGATCGCAGTCCCGCATAATGTCGACAATGTTGTCGATGTGACCGAAGTCGCCGGCAAACCGATCGATCAGGTCTTCATCGGGTCATGCACGAACGGCAGATATGAGGATTTTGCCTGTGCTGCCGAAGTATTAAGCGACAATGTCTTCTCCGAGGATGTACGCGTGATCATTGTCCCGGCATCCAAAGCCGAATACATGAAAGTTCTCAAAGCAGGACTTATCGAGAAGTTCGTCGAAGCAGGGGCACTTGTTGAAGCACCGTGCTGCGGTCCGTGTATGGGCGGAGCTTTCAGGATCTTAGCTCCCGGAGAGGTTTCCCTCTCGACATCGAACCGTAATTTCCGGGGAAGACAGGGAAGTACCGAGAGTTTCGTGTATCTTTCATCTCCTGCTACTGCTGCTGCCAGAGCGGTTACCGGCGTGATCACCGATCCAAGGGGGGTCTGAATTATGGGAAGAGCATGGAAGTTCGGGGACGACATCGATACCGATGCGATAATTCCTGGTCGATTCCTGACTATCTACGATCCAAAAGAGCTTGCCTCGCATGCTTTTGAAGGGACTCGGAGAGAGTTTGCTGCAGAGGCAAAAGACGGCGATGTCATCGTTGCCGGCAGAAATTTTGGCTGCGGATCATCGCGTGAGCATGCCCCGCTTGCACTGAAAGGAGCCGGTATCGGTTTTGTTGTTGCAAAATCGTTTGCCAGGATCTTTTACCGGAATGCGATAAACACCGGAGTATTGCCTCTCGTTTGTCTGGATACGGATAAAATTGCCGACGGAGCAGAGGTTTTCGTGAACCTCAAGGAGGCATACATCGAAGCAGACAAAAAGCAGTATCCGCTTGAACCTATCCCGGTGTTTATGATGAGAATAGTTGAGGCCGGCGGTCTTGTTGAATACGCAAAAATGCGAGGTAATAAATGACAACATATAATGCGGCATGTATGCCGGGTGACGGCATTGGTCCTGAGATCATTGCCGAAGGAAGAAAAGTATTGGATGCTGCCGGAGAAAAGTTCGGGTTCGATATCAACTGGACAGATTTCGATACCGGAGCAGAGAAGTATCTGCAGACCGGGGAACTGATCTCGGAGGACGAGCTGAAGGAGCTGGGGAAATTCCCGGCAATCTACTTCGGCGCTATCGGTGACGATCGGGTCAAACCGGGAATCCTGGAGAAAGGGGTCTTGCTCGCTATCAGATTCTACTTCGATCAGTATGTAAATCTCCGTCCTATCAAACTGCTGCAGGGAGTCGAGACCCCTCTCGCGAATAAGAAGCCTGAGGACATCGACTTTTTTGTTTTCCGGGAGAACACGGAGGATTTCTATGTAGGTATCGGTTCACGCGTGAAGGCAGGGAAACAGCGGGATCATTTAGAAGCGATCCGTGATCTTTACTCGGTGAAGTTCGGGATCGATGTAGAGACCGATTCTGATGAGCTTGCGTATCAAATCGGCGTCGTGAGCCGCGAGGGTTCGAAGCGCGTGATGGAGTATTCATCCGATCTTGCAGAAACGCGGGAAAAGAAACTGACGTCTGTCGATAAGGCGAATGTTTTGACGGATGTGTACGGATTCTGGCGTGAAGTGTTCGAGGAGACGAAGAAGGGCTACCCGAACGTGACAACCGAATATAACTTCGTCGATGCGATCACGATGTGGTTTGTCAAGAATCCTGAGTGGTTCGATGCGGTCGTCACACCGAATATGTTCGGGGACATCATCACGGATCTCGGAGCGATGATCCAGGGAGGTCTGGGTCTTGCACCTGGAGGAAACATCAATCCGAAGGGGACATCGATGTTCGAGCCGATCCACGGTTCAGCGCCGAAGTATAAAGGAAAGAATGTAGCAAATCCGCTTGCAACGATCTGGTCGGGTTCACTTCTGCTGGATTCGCTTGGAGAACACGCGGCGGCATCAGCAGTGGTCAGTTCGATCGAGCATTCGATCCTTGCAAAGGTGGTCACCAAGGATATGGGCGGCTTATTGCATACGTCGGATATCGGCGACTGGATCGCGAAGGATATTCTGAGAGTGTGATCCTGATTTTCTTATGCGGAGCGAGGCTATCAGCTCGCTCCAGACACGCAAATCTGACTATTTGCTCAGCTAAGAGAGAGCTGATAGCCTCGCCCTCATTCTCTTTTTTTTGATAACACTCCTCTCTCCTGCAAATGCATCGAAGAATTTCTGATCGACAGGAAAACGAATGCGGGGTGAGAATATCATCCCGCTATCTGGTAGTTCACTTCTTCTTTTTTATTGGCGGCAGTACTTTCGTTTCTATTGTTCCAAACCTGGACTCCACTACTTTGGATGTTCGCGGAACACACAGTTTCGCCAGAATCTTTTTGTACAAATCGGTTTCTTCTCCGATAACGTGGATACCAGTCCTCTTCATCTTGATAGCATCTTCGGACGGGCATGCATTCACACACGCGCCGCAGACATTACAAAGTTTATAATTTATTGCAATATTTGGTCTGATACTGTCCTTATTCATCTCTCTCACTGGCACTGGAATTGGCAGGAATAGTGCCCGGCAGGGGCAGATATCGATACACGTGGAACAGCCGCCGGGGCACTTCCAGGTATCAACACGGATTGCGCCTATAAAGGCCATATCAATATGAATGGCCTTCGTAGGGAAGGATTGTTCGCACCAGTTGCAGAACATACACTTGGCTTTGTTAATCGAGACTTTTCCCGGAAGTTTTGCTTTGGCGTTCACTATCCTTTCGACGGTGATAACGTTGTACGGACATGCTTCGACACAGATTTGACAGGCATCGCAGAGTGCATCATTCCAAAGAATTTCTCCATCAGATCCAACATTTTCTGCGCTGAACGGAACACGTTTCTGTGTTATTGCCGGACATAAGGAGGAACATATTCCGCATATAGAACATTTCTCTTTCTCCCAAACAAACGTCGTCTTTGCGTTGAGTGCATTCTTGCGCGGCACGCCTCCTTCCCTTTCCCCTCAAAAACAGGGATCTCATTGATAATTGCGTCGTTTGGACATACCTCATAGCAGATTGTACAACGAACACATTTTTCCAGATCAATTTCCGCAATAGTATCATATATTGGGAATCCTCCATGTTCCAAAATGGGAAGCTGTGGTTTATCGTCTATTTCCAGGCGAAGTGCATAATACGGACAAAGAATCACAAAGACACCACAGTAGGAACATTTTGCCTGGTCGATGTATATTGGAGGGTCTTCAGTTAAACCGCGGATAGATGCGCCGACCATGCCAAGGTGAATTGCCTCCTTTGGACAGGCATCTACACAGACGCCGCATCCGGCACATCGGGTGGTAAATAAGTGAAGGTGAGTTACTGTTTTGAGCAGACGCTGCTCCATAATTACCGTATCTCCTTCTCTTCTCCAAGAATATTTTGGATATATCGTGCTCATTCCCATCTGAACTTCCCTAGATATGTCAATAATTTCCAGAGGTACGATTATGAAGTTGTTAGCCACTCCTTTATCTCACGGGTGAATTTTATGACAGTTCATTATGTTGCATATTCTCATCCACAAGGATAAATACGTTATCACTGATATTAGTTTTCAAATTTTGTGGATTTAATTAAAAAACTAATTACTATGCCCCTCTCTCTACAAAATAAGATGAGTATATATGCTATAATTCATATGTGGTGATGAAAATACTCCGGGCAGATTGGAAAATAAACAGAGACCACTGAGATACTATGCTTCTTTGAGTTACAGCATGTTCTCTCCTCTCTAGGCTTTGCCGAAAAAAGTATAAAGGTGTATGACAGGTATTAGTAATCATTATGTCAATTTTTATGTAGAAATTTCAGTGTTATAGTAATTAAGTTAAGTAAATGCCTCTATCAACATCTCTATCATCCAGTATGGTCATGTAATATATCATACGTATGAAACTTAGTGCAAGAAACCAGATCAAAGGTAAAGTAGTCAAAGTAACTCACGGGATGGTTAGTAGCGAAATCGTCATTGATATTGGCAGTGGTCAGCAGATCGTATCTGTAATTACCAAAACATCTGCCGAATCTCTGGGCCTTTCCGTGGGGAAAGAAGTTTACGCGGTCATCAAGTCAAGTGAAGTATTAGTAGCCGTTGACTAACTCCGGTTGAAACTCGCTTCTTTTGCTGAGAAGCAATCCCTTTTTTAGCTGGTAGAAAATCTGTTGCGTGTGTGTTTTTGTTTTGTCCATCAGTAATTATTCCCTGAACACGTGAACGGAAGTTGCCTTGAACGTGATCCACACGGAAGTTCCCTCCGTTATTCCAAGACGCTGAATGCTTTGACGGGTGTGAACCGCGGTCAGAATAATGCCTGTATCAACAACAATCTTCGAATAAGCACCAATATCGATGATCTGAGTTACAACACCGGTAAATGAGTTTTGTGCTGATGAAGTAAACGGTTCAGAGGATATAATCATATCCTCTGATCTGATTCCTGCATGTACCCGCCCGGTCAACTCTGTTACTGCACGAATAATCATCGTACCCATGTGGATTTCAACGATTCCTGACTGAGTCATTACTGCATTTCCGGTGAAAATATTATCCATGCCGGTGAAGTTTGCTATAAAATTTGAGACCGGATGACGCATGATCATATCAGGCGTTCCCTCCTGAACAATACCCCCATCCCGCATCACAACCACACGATCGGCAAGGGCATAAATATCTTCAAAATGATGCGTGATATGTAGGATAGTCATTCCTGTTTCTTTGTGGATCGCCATGAGTTCATCTCTGAGACGCTCACGTGTGATCGTATCCAGAGCGGAAAGAGGTTCATCCAAAAGAAGAACCGAGGGACGCAAGAGAAGTGACCGGGCGATCGCGGTTCGCTGCTGTTCACCCCCCGAGAGGGTCTTTGGATGACGCTCGAGAAGGTGGGAGATCCCAAACGTCGCAGCGATCTTTTGTACTGCAGCATCCCGTTCCGGTTTGGACATCCCTCGCTCCTTAAGACCGAATCCGATGTTTTCTGCCACGGTCATATGGGGAAAGAGCATGTAATCCTGATAGACCATTACGATCCCGCGTGATTCCGGCGGAGTATTCGTGATGTCCTTTCCGTTCAAAAGGATCCTGCCGTTTTTTGGATAATGGATCCCTGCAATCGTTTCGAGAAGAATCGTTTTGCCTGCACCAGTTGGACCAAGAATGATACAGTATTCCCCTTCCTTCACGTTCAGTCTCAGATCAGTAAAGGAAAATTCACCGAGCTGAATGGAAAGGGTGTCTATTTCAAGCATATACATCTCCTACATCTTTGCCAAAATACTCAAACAGAATGAGAGCAGCTCCGGAAATTATCAGGAGAATAAGGGCTGCCGCAATTGCCATGTCCAAATCTCCGGTGGACATGTTTAGGAAAAGGGCAATCGGCAAGGTTTCTGTTTTCATGGCAATCGCTCCGGCAAGCATCAACACTGCTCCAAACTCACCCATGGCTTTTGACCAGGTGATGATGATTCCGCCGATCTGTCCATTCTTTGCCATGGGAAGCGTGATTTTCCGAAATGCTCCAAACTCCGAACACCCGAGTGTTCGTGCCACATGTTCATACCGTGGGCTTATCATAGCAAATGTGGAACGGGCGATTCTGATCATATATGGTGTATTTACAAAAACCTGGGCTATGATGATTGCCGCAGGTGTGTAGACGACATATATTCCCATACTGGTGAAAAACTGACCGACTGGTGATGCGACCGGAGAGAGAAAAATCAACAATGCCACGCCCGATACGAGCGGTGGGAGAGAGAGGGGAAGATTCAGGAGAACGTTTACCCACTGCTTCCCAAAAAAAGCTGAATCGTGTCATGGAATAGGCAATCGGTACCGCAATAATCAAACAAATGAGCGTTGATATCACCGCAGTTATTATGGATAACCGGATCGCATACCATATCTCTTCCGAGAGAAGACTCGCGATCAGTGCATCTGGGGACGAGAAGAGGATAAGACCTAAAAAAACTGCAAGCAGAATGATAACGGCGATGAGTGAGATCCCGATGCATACTGCCTGAAAAAAAGTGGGTAAACGTCTCTGTACCATAATTCAAAGAAACTGACTTTTATTCCGGATGTTTTCCAGATGCTGGCTGCTCAGCCAACCAGAGGAGGCCTCCGGAACCGAATCAAATGCCGGGATATAGGGTTTGATGTCAAGGACGGGCGTCCCGTCAAGCAGATCTACACCTTCGATCACGAGGTGGTTATCTGCCACCGACAGGAGTTTTACGATAGAAAAGCCGATACGGTTCGGCCGGCACATATGTCTGGTGGCAAAAATGCCGTGTGACATCCCGCCGTCAACCATAGGTGTTTCGACAAGCATTTCTGATGGAGCTTTGTGCAGACGGGTGATAAGGATCAGATGGGAGAATGATCCAATCTGAACGAGTCCGTCTGCAAATTTGGGGAACAGTTCTATTGTTCCCTGTCCTTTGGAAAACCCGCTTTGGATAGGTGTCTGCATGGGATCCATGTAGGCAGAGTGCAGTACACCTATCTGCTCAAGGGTAAATGTTTCAGACATGCATCAGGTATATTTGTCATTCGGATAGGCCGGGAATCCATACTTTTCAAAGATTGCTTTTCCTTCATCGGATGCAACAAAGTCAGCGAACAACTGGGCAAGTTCAGGCTGGGTGGTGAACGTGGTCACACCAATTGGGGTAACGAGGATGGAATTATCCGTCACCGGGATCTCGATCGTAGTGAAAAGGTCCTGATTGGCACTGTCAAGCGTGAGCACGGCAGCATCGACATTTTCGGTAGAAAGAGCTGTTACGACTTCATTGATGGTAGCACCGCGAAGAACGACATTCTTTTCAACAGCGTCTAAAATACCGGCTTTAGTAAAGATGACGACACTGGCTTTTCCGATGGCTGTAGCATTTACATCTCCAAGAGCAACACGAAGACCGGGTTTGGCAAGGTCTTCAACGGTCTCAATCCCGTACGGATTTCCTTTGACAACGGCAATAACCGGCACGTGATAGGCTACCGGCTGATACTCTTCGCTCACAAGACCTTTTGCAACAGCGTTTTGGTAATAAGGTTCTCCACCCGGTATAAAAATATCGCCGAGTTGTGTGGTTGTCATCTGGGAAATCAAAACGCCGGACCTTCCATAGGTGAGGTCAACGGTTACATTATATTTTTCACCGAATACTTTCCCAATTTCAGCCATAGGACCTTTCAGCCCTGCACCGGAATACACAAGAAGACTTTTGCCGTCATAATTTTGATCTTCCGCGATACAACCAGCAGAGCAGATGATTGCCAGAAGAATGGCAAATACAACTAAGACAGAGAGAATTGATTTTTTCATATGTACAGATTGGCAACCATGTGTAAATAATTTAATTATATATATCTAAAAAGTTAAGTTAATATTATTAATATAAATGCAAAAAACCTCCTTTACATGGCTTTATTCGCATGATGAAAAAAGAATGTTGGGGAAATATGCTTATCTCTATTTTTTGAATCGATCATCGGAGCGTGCCGTTTCGATATCAGTCAGTTTTCCTTCAAACCATCCATACCGCTCATTTTGGTATGCGTCAAATAATGGAACATAAGGTTTAATGTCCAGAAGAGGTGTGCCGTCCAGAATGTCGACATCTCCGATTTGGAGAATATTCTCCTCACGTCCAAGCAGGCGGACTACGGAAAAACCAATTGCATTCGGTCTTTTCGGGACCCTCGTTGCAAAAACACCGTGGCTTTGGGTGTCGAGAAACGGCGTGACGGTTAGTTTACATCCGTCACTTTTATGCAGGTGATATATGAGCATAAGTCTCGTGAAATCTTCTATATCTTTCAGCCCATCCGAAAACTCAGGAAATATCTCTATTGTTCCGGCAAACTCCTTGGCTGCAGGAGGCTGGATTGGCATCCCGGCAAGATCCTGGTGTGGAGAATGTACACATCCTATCGGCGTGAACTGGATCATCTTCTGTTCATTCGTGGATATCATATTTTGTGTACTATTAGTTGTCGGTAATCATATCTATCTTACGTTTCGGCACTCATTACGACGTTCTAAAATATGGATGAGATTTACGAAAAGTGATATCCTCTTTTTAGCATACCAACTATGTACCTACTTTTTTAAGAAATGTACTTTTTGTCCTGCATTGTAGATCCGCTGATTCTCTGCACCGGATGTTATCCGCGATGCAAGCGCATTATCTGTTATTACGAGACCTGATAGATCATCGGCCCCGAAATCAAACAATGATGCTGCGAGCGGGGTTGCCGGACCCACAATAATTACTTTTTTTGCATTTTCGGAAAGTTCCAGAAGACGAGGCAGACTTTTATCGCTAAGTCCTGCGCATGTCAGATATGCATAATCACATTACGGCAGCAGGTATTCGCATGCCGTGAAGGGATAGTCGCCTTCTATTGGTTCCCATTCGATGATACGCAGGTCACAGACCGGTGCGAACAGTTTTCCTATAAAGGGAAAATGCCCAACAACACAGACCATCTTATCGTTGACCAGATTCTGGGAATTGATAAACGGGTCATTCAATCTGTCCCCTTGATACTTTTTCGGTTCGGAACATCGACTCCCGCACGTCTGGCAGTGTCCGGGTGATTATACCATGCATTGATTGCGGCATTCCCGACAGAAGCTTCAGGGAAGTTCCAGGATTTTACACATTCAGCAAGTTCTTTCAGGGGCATACCAAGTTTGTTCCGAGTTAAAGACGGTGCCCGTTGGACATACTCCCGGAATAGAGAGAATCCTACTCCGCCAATACTGGATTCTACAAACGCTGCCTCTTTCCCGACGATAACATTTGTTGCAATAATGTCGTCAGGGATCTGTTCAATTAAAGCATCATAAAGTTCCCACATAATTATCCTCCATTTTTTGTATCATTTCCATGGTGATAGTATCACCCTGTCTTAGATGATTTCTCAGGTTCTGCAAAATCTCATCCATCTGCTGGATATGGTTGAGGCTTTGCCGTTCTGTTTCGGTTGTTACGAGAATTTTTGCTATCCCGCCGTTTTTGATCACGATCCGTTTATCTGCCCGGAGAGCAAGAAGAGGATCGGGGGTCGACATCAGAATGATTTTTTCGTGACCTGCAAGCAGTTTTATCGCTTCTCTTCGGTCGATACCGGCATTTTCTATCTCATCGATGAGAATGATTGGTGATGCACTCATGAGGGCAGTGTCTGCTATCATCAATGCTCGGGACTGACCTCCGGAAAGCTGTGTCACTTTCGTTTCCGGCGTAAATTTTTCCCCGGCAAGAGTGTTCGCACAGACAAAACATCGTTCTGCTGTCTCGGCTGGATTTGCCACCATCCGGCTTTTTGCATGCATCTCCAGAAATTCACGGACCGTCAGATCCATGACAAAATTCATGTTTTGTGACAGCTGTGCAACGAGTTTTCCGCCTGTCGCAAATCGTCGTTCATCATCCGGGGCAGTTCCGTTCAGGAGGATCTGCCTGCCTATTGGCGTATCCCTTTGGGCCAGACATTCGATGTCTTCCAGAAGACGGCTTTTTCCTGATCCTGTTGGACCAACAATACTCACGATCTCTCCCGGCACGACGGTTATTTCGATCTGTTCCGGTCTACCTGATTTATTCTGTCCGCCAAGAATGGTTATCGAAGAAATCTTGCCGGTCAATTCAGTGCTTGTGGAGAATGCCGAGAGAAACGAACAAAAATGCAGGACAACGCTGTCACGCGTGAGACCGAATTCTTCGAGAATGTCTTCATCCACATCAAGAAGTGCTTCCGGGAGCGTCAGATCGTGATTGATTTTGCCAAGACGAATGTTTGCCAGATAATCGGATGCAAGAGGATAGCGTTTCAGCAGTTCGCAGATCTTTGTTGTGGAGACTTCTGTAAAATATGTGTCGGTATTCATTCGTCATCAAACTCCATGCGTTTCAGCATTCCCATCTGATAAGTATCACCGATCATTGTCTCACCCATACAATATGAGCAGATTGCAGCCGGCATGGTAAATCTGAGTTTACGGTCTTTGAGGGTGTCTATATCCAGAGTATCCTGCCAGTATTTCGCGAGGAGAAATGCACCCTGTCCGGTAATGCCGTTGATAAAAAGTATCTGAGCATTTGCATTGACTTCTTTTATATTGAAGGCAAACACTTCGCGTTCTGCCTGAGAGACGATGTCACCTTTGGTCACGACGATGATGTCAGCGTATTTGAGCATCGGACCAATTTTTCTTGGCTTGTTGACGCCTGAAAGATTGTCGATAACACATATGGAGAGAATGCCGTTTATGTGGGGTGAGCAGCGGTTGCATAGTCCGGCACTTTCTGTGACGAGGATAGAGAGTCCTTTTCTTCGTCCCCATTGAACAGCGTCTTCAATATTACTCACAAAGAAATGATCCGGACAGATTTTTCCGACGAATCCGGTCTGATTTGGGATGCCCTGTTCATCGTAACGAAGATGATCGAACGAGGTGAGTGAGTCGAATTTGACAACACCAACACTATTTTCCGGTACCTTTAGGTGGGCTATGGTTTTGAGAATCACCGACGTTTTTCCCGATGAGGGCGGGCCGGCTACAGTTATGAGTTTCATGGTGAGGTGGTTCTGAGAAAAACCTCATGACTCTTTTCTCTTCCTCAAGAGAAGGTAAATTACATGTGATTAACATAGTCAGTGATATTTACTATATCTATTGCTCTATTCAAGATTATAATTACGTATGTTTTGGTTGAGGTTCCCCTCCCCCCCTCTATTTTTTAAAACTCTCCACATGCAAATAACGTATTCAATTGGAAAAATTAACGTCTTTTCGCGTATTTCGTTGACTGAAGATAATTTTGTGTGATGGAAACGCACACTGAAACAAAATCCCAAAAAAGAAAAATCAAAAACAGTGGACCCGAAGGGATTCGAACCCCTGACCTCCAGCATGTAAGGCTGGTGTCATAACCACCTAGACCACGAGTCCAAATTACCTTACTAAATACTATTTACGGAGTTATTAATCCTGCGGAAAAAGAGTGGGCATAATCCCATTTCTGATTCCTGTTTTATGCAAGACCGAATGACTTCAGGGTCACAGCGGTATCGATCTTTCCGACCTGATACACTTTGCCCGTGGAAACTTCGTTGATGATAACTTCTGCCGGAGAAAACAGACTCTTGTCGATCTTGTAGAAGTCATATCCTGCTTCCTTGAAGATATCATTGAACGGTTTACCGTATCCGTTGGACGAGCAGCTTGGGATCTTCTCAAGGAAGTCCACGATCTCCGGTGCGTTCATCGTCAGGTTGATCTGTCCGTGATAGATCGTTGCATCATTTGTAACGCCCATGGCGAGTTTTGCACCGCGTACCGGCGGGATCGGGGCAGTACCTGCTGCTGCGATGATCTTCGTCGTGTCAAAGCCGAGTTCGTTCAGCTTGTAGATTGCGGTCTCGACACAGCGTCCTGCGACCTGGATCGAACCGACCATCGAGGAAGTCGGGGCGACAAGAGCGCAGACATTTGCGACATCGACCTTACACTTCTCTGCGATCATTTCCATGACTGCTCCGCTTGGAAGGCGGTCTGCTTCAAGACAGATCACTGCTGCATCGGATTCATCTTCGTAGCCGATGACCTCATATGTGTGTTTCGGCTGAAGGGATAGGGCACGTGCGGGTCCTGATCCCATTGCGAAGAAATTATCCTGTTTGATCGTCCAGCCGGCTTTCTGTGAGCCGAGGCAGGAGATTGCCGGGAAATCAGTGTTCACATCGATGAAGGTCATCGGGAACTGGCCGACCATACCCTGACGGAATGCGATATCGCCAAGACCGCCCATACAAATACGGGTAAAGTAGTCCCCGGCTCCATAGCCGCCCGCAACACTCACACCACAATCGACTACACGGGAACCGTTGTCGAGTTCGTGGTATGCAACATTAAACAGATCTGCGTTCTCTACGAGTTCTTCGAAGAGATCAAGTCCAAGTTCGTTTACACTTACCAAAATAAATCACCATATGGAATATTATTCAGATATTGGACCGTCAAATAGATAAGAGTTATGAGTCGGGATTTTTATCAGTTCTTCTTTTGGAGAAGCTTGTTCACCCGCTCTTTATCATATCTGAGGTTCACATACCGTCTTCTTCCTTCTCCTTTATTTGCATATCCCATCGTAATCAGCCGGAGATGGTCGAACTTCTCCATGATCTCATTGAACCGGGTGATCTTCGGAGCATCCTTCGTCATCGCTCTTCTGACATCCCCGGTCGTCATCAGCGTGTCATCGGTCGTCATTTTCACCAGCTGTCTAAGGACACTCAGCTCGTCGGGGGGAAGAGACCGGATCGTTCCGGCAAGATGCAGATCCTGTGAGGCAGAGAAGCCTTTCTCCAAATCTGTCTGAATGACTTTTCGTCGTGCATCCGTCTCGGCATACATCACGGCACGTTTGATCATATCAAGACCGATGCGAATGTCTCCGCACCGCATCGTCCGGTCCACGATATAATCCAGCTGTTCAGAGGATAGTACGTTCGGATACAAACCCTGTGCCACTCTCTGGGACAGGATTCTGGCAATTTCAGCGGCACTGTACGGCTCGAAGTTGATCGTTTCATATCTGAAAACCGACGAGACACGTGCATCGAGTACCTCCTCGAGAAGGATATCCTGATCACTGATGACGACAATGACCCCGATCCCGACTTTTTCATAAACTTCGTGGATCCGCAGGGCTGCGTAGAGGACGTTATTGAACTCTTTATTATAAATCAGATAATTCGCATCATCCAGACAGATAAGTGGTGTCACTCCTTCTTTCTCGATGTATTTTGCGACCATGTCGATGAGTACCTTGAAGGCTGTTCCGGATGGCGGCTGACTGTTTTTTGTCAGTTTTGTGTAGATCCGGGAAAAAATCGCATATTCAGTACTGTCTATCTGACAGTTGATGTGGATCGGCACGATCTTTGTTGTTACTCCCTCGATCTCTTCGAAGAATTTCTTCACCGAGGTCGTTTTTCCAGTCCCGGGAACGCCCCTGCAGATGGTATTGAAGATTTTTCCGCCCATTAGTGCGGGTTTAACGGCAAAAGCAAGTCGTTCTATCTGTTCATCACGATAATCGAACTGCTCAGGAACATAAGAGATTTCAAAGACTTCTATGTCTCTGAAAAGAGTCTGGTCCCACATAAGCAGATTCTTTTTCATTTTATCCTCATTTCATGCATTTTTTACAAAGTGTTTTTCCCATAAAAAGATTTGATACGTCTCTTTGCACTTTGGATATCGGAACGCCGCATTTTTCACAGACAAACTCGCCTTCTGGGACTGGTGACGCAGCAGGTGTCGGTTCAGGCATGACTGCTGGTGTCTCAGGCTCAATTTCAGCCGGCAGCGAGACCCGCGTGTCTTCCAAAACCTGCATGGGGATCTCCCCCTCCTCTTCATATTCCTCGACCGGGTGTGTCAGTGTGATCTCTCCCATCGGAAAGTATCCTGCTTCTTCCTCCTTTTCCTGCGCGTATCGTTCCAGCACCCGTTCTTTATATCTCTCGACCGCTGCTCTCGTTGTGGCGTCCTGTGTGCCGAATTCGTCCAGGGCCTTTCCGAGAAAATCCGCGAGGTCTCTGAAAGCGGTCTCATTTTCGACTATATCGGAGACTTCAACCCTCAGGCTCTCGTAATTGCCCAGATTGATGGTCACTCCAATTGTTACTGTCCTCCTGTCAACCATAAGTAGTATGTTGTGTTCTAATATGTTTTGCAAAGAATTAATGATACTGGTGAGTGATATAATAGTTAATCAGACAGATGATGAAAGTTACCCCCGCTGAACTGCAAGGTTGTGATGATGCGTGGTCCTGATGTCCTATGACTTTTCTTTTCTCTGAAAGAGGTTTTTGATGTGATCTCAATCTCCGGTTTTTCTCATACTACTCCTAATAAATTACTCAGCATGGCAAAACGCGGTCTGGAAAAATATGTGACCTATCCCTCGATCGTTCCTACTGAAAAGTCTGAAACTATCTCTGTAAAAATCGCGTTTCCGTATCGCCATCTAAACTACTCGTTCACCATTGAAGTACCGCTCTCCTTGTATGAAGGCGCGAAGCTTTCGAGAAAATCCGCCCGTGTTCCTGCCGGGATCCAGGATGCCTGGCTTGACGGCTACTACAAAGCCTTCGCTCTTGATCCATTTCAGACTCGTGTATATCAGACGCTTTTATCACAGTTTCGCAGGATCAGGAATGAGCGAAACCTGAATGGTGATGAATATCTGGAACTTTTGACAGCCTACGTCCAGTCGCTCCCGTATGACACAGACAAACTCTCTTCAATAGAAATAGCTCCACGCTTCCCGATCGAAACGATCGTTGACGGTACCGGGATATGCAGCGACAAATCCCTGCTTCTCGCAGGTTTACTTTCCCATGAGGGGTATGCGGTATCCATTCTTCAGTTTGGCAAGGAAAATCATTTGACCACAGGACTGCCCGCTCCTGCGGGGTATGATTTTTCCGGATGCGGTCAAGCGGTCGTTGAAACTACGGCGATATCTTATATTGGTCACCCCGCAGGAGAGTATGCCGACACAACCTCCAGACCCAAGGTCTTTCCAATTGGTCATGGTTCAAAACGATATGACTGCATTCGCGAGGTCGCAAAAATCCTCGCAACACTCACCTCACTCAACGAAAAAATATCTGAGGAAGGAACCCTTACGCTGGAAATCGTCCGTCTCCATGAGAAACTTCTCCTCCTCAGGGAGGAGCTCACTAAATCCCAGGATGAACTGCCGGTTCTGCGTGCTGAAGGCAAAACTGAAGAGTATGAAACGCTCCGGTGTATCCACAACAAAAATGTCAAGCGTCTAAAAAAGATGCTTGACTCCTACAACAGACTTGTCGCCGAGTACCAGAAACTTGCCGGTCTTGCCGAGTTCATCCAGCATAACCGACTCGATCGTCCGGCGGTCTCCCATAAACTCAACGCAGTAGAAGAATAAATCCTCTCGGGTGTGGGAGAATTATATGGGAAGAAAAACAAAACATACTCCACATGTTGACCGAGGAACTTCCAAAGACCTACGACTTTGCCTCTGTCGAAAAACGCTGGCTTGACCAGTGGGACGACAGCGACTTTTACTTCGATAAAGACTCGAAAAAACCTCAATACGTAATAGATACTCCCCCGCCGTATCCGACTGGAAAACTCCACATAGGACACGCTCTCAACTGGGTGTACATGGATATCATTGCCCGTTACAAACGCATGACGGGTTTCAATGTCATGTTTCCCCAGGGATGGGACTGTCACGGACTTCCAACCGAGGTAAAAGTCGAAGAGACCCACCATATCACAAAGAACGATGTCTCGCGTGAAGAATTCCGCAAAATGTGCAAGGAACTCACCGTTGAAAACATCATCCTGATGCGGCAGAGTCTCCGGACCATGGGTTTCTCCATCGATTGGAGTAACGAATACATCACCATGGAGCCGTATTACTACGCAAAGACCCAGCTGTCGTTTTTGCGCATGCTCAAAGCAGGCTATATCTATCAGGACGAGCATCCGGTCAACTTCTGTACCCGCTGCGAAACGGCGATTGCTTTTGCTGAAGTATCGTATTACGAAGGAGAGACGCTTCTCAACTTCTTCGATTTCGACGGAATCGAGATCGCCACGACCCGCCCCGAACTCCTCGCAGCCTGTGTGGGGGTCGCAGTTCATCCGGATGATGAGCGGTACAAATCTATCGTAGGAAAAACGCTCAAGGTCCCGATCTTTGGTCACGATGTCGTCATTATCGAGGATGATGCTGTAGATATGGCATTTGGTTCCGGGGCTGTGATGATTTGTACGTTTGGTGATAAGACCGATGTGTTCTGGTGGAAGAAACACCATCTTCCGCTGCGCAAGGCTCTCACGACCAAAGGTACGATGACAGCGATCTGTGGAAAATACGAGGGCATGACCTCAAAAGACTGCCGTGCCGCAATTCTTGCAGATATGAAAGAACTCGGCCTCCTCAAAGACCAGAAAAAGATTGAGCAGAGAGTCGGAGGGTGCTGGAGATGCAAGACGCCGATCGAGATCCTTTCCGAGAGACAGTGGTTCGTGAAGGTGAACAGCAGCGAGATCGTCAAAGCAGCCAGAGAGATCAAATGGTATCCTGAACACATGCTGCAGCGTCTGGAAAACTGGGCTGATCAGATGGAGTGGGACTGGTGTATCTCCAGACAGAGATTGTTTGCAACCCCGATCCCGGTTTGGTTCTGTGACAAATGCGGCGAACTCATCCTCCCCTATGAGGCCGATCTTCCGGTAGATCCGACCATGGAAAAACCAAAACATGCATGTCCGAAATGCGGAGGAACCGAGTTCACCGGCGAGAAGGATGTTCTCGACACATGGATGGATTCCTCCATTACAGATCTTCACGTTACCGGATGGGACGGAAGCGGAATGCCGCCTTACTTCCCGGCTCAGATCCGCCCGCAGGGTCATGATATCATCCGGACCTGGGCATTTTACACGATCCTCAGAAGCATGACCATTCTCGGAGAGAAACCGTGGGACGGTATTCTCATCAATGGAATGGTCCTTGGAGAGGATGGTTTCAAGATGTCCAAGTCACGCGGCAACGTGATCGGTCCGGAAGACGTTATGGGTCCGTATGGTCTGGATGCTCTCAGACAGTGGGCAGCAGCAGGTTCGTCGACAGGTCAGGATATTCTCTTCAACTGGAACGATGTGCTTGCTGCATCCAGATTCCAGACGAAGATGTGGAACATTGTCAGATTCTCCCTGATGCAGATCCAGAAAGAGTCACCGGTTCCGGAGACGGATGCTCCGTCCACGCTTATCGACCGGTGGATGCTTGCGAACCTCTCCAAGACGATTGCTGAAGTCACTGAGTCCATGGATACCTATCTCTTTGATAAGGGTCTCAAGGCGATCCGTGAATTTGCATGGGATGTGATGGCTGATGAATATCTTGAGTTTGTGAAAGGCAGACTTTACAGTGAAGATCCATTACGTGCTGGTGCGATTTATACGCTGAAAACGACACTTGACTCACTCTGTACGATGCTTTCACCCTATATTCCGTTCTTTGCTCAAGAATGCTATCACCACTTATCCGGCGGAAAGCGGATCATCGACCACCCGTGGACCACGTTTTCCTATGAAGATGAGAATGCTCTGCGTGATGGGGAGCTCGTTGTAAAGATCGTCAGCCTTCTCCGCAAATACAAGCATGATTCAGGTCTTGCTCTCAATGCTCCTCTTGGAAATGTTACGATCTACACGCCTTCGCATGATATCGATGACTCCGGTGATCTTGGGCGGACCATAAATGCGACTGTCGTCTGGAAAGCAGAGGAGCCGGCACTTGAAAAGACGGTTGGCGAAGTTGTTTTCAACAAGGGCGTAGTTGGCAAGACCCTCCGGAATAAAGCAGGAGCATTTATGGCTACGGTCAATCTCCTTTCGGATGTCGACAAGATCACTCCGCCGGCAACAGTTGTTATCGACGGCGAGGTGATCCCTGTTCCAGAAAATGCATGGAGCACATCCTACATCTACTCGGTTTCCGGTGAATCGGTCGACGTCATCATGCTTGATGATGTGATGATCACCGTAAAACGCACCTGATTTAATCAGGTGTAACACGCTTTTTATATTCTCCACTATAACGTAGTAAGCACATGTCTGAAAGCTACGCATGTGGGACTTCCCAAAAACCACTTATGGGAAGTACCGTAGGATACGTATTGAACAGCATTGCGGCTAAATATCCCCACAATGATGCTCTAGTCTCCTTTCAGCCGAATCCCTACAGTAAACGGTGTATGTCTGACGCGGCAAATTACTGCCACGAAGGGCTCGTTTCCGACGAGCCGAACTCGTACCGCGAGTCCGGACTAAACCTAACCACTGCCGGGTCTAAGGTCCTTCGCTACACTTGGGCGGAGTTCCTCGCTGAGACAGATGCCGTGGCAAAAGGTCTTATGATGCTTGGCGTGGAACACGGGACCCGTGTTGCCATCTGGGCAATGAATTATGCAGAATGGGCACTCGTACAGTTTGCGACCGCAAAAATCGGGGCCGTGATGGTCAATATCAACCCTGCCTACCGAACGTTTGAACTGGAGTACGCTCTCAAACAGTCCGAGGTGGACACCCTGATCTTACAGGGCAAGTTCAAGACCTCTGATTATGTCGGAATGTTCTACGAGGCATGCCCCGAGGCATTCGAAGCAAAACCCGGCAATATCCGGTCCGAGAAGTTCCCGTATTTACGCAACGTCGTATTCCTGGGGGAGATCATCTATAACGGTATGTATCGCTGGAGCGAACTTCTCGAAATGGGTGAGTATGTTTCCGACTTCGAGTTGAAAAACCGTGAGGAGTCTGTCTCTTTCGATGATGCACTGAACATTCAGTATACCTCCGGAACGACCGGATTCCCGAAGGGAGTCGTATTGTCTCATCACTCCGTCTTAAACAATGGACTGTTTATCGGAGATGGTATGGGCTTTACTGAGAATGATAAACTCTGTATCCCTGTGCCGTTCTACCACTGCTTCGGGATGGTCCTCTCTAACATGGCCTGCATGACGCATGGATCCACGATGGTCATTCCTGCACCGTTCTTCGATGCCGAGTCCGTTCTCCAGGCGATCGAAGCGGAGAAGTGTACGGCCCTTCACGGTGTCCCGACCATGTTCATCGCAGAACTGGAACACCCGAACTTCAATCGATATGATTTATCGAGTCTCCGGACCGGAATCATGGCAGGATCTCCATGCCCAATCGAAAAGATGCGGGAGGTCGCTTCAAGGATGAACATGAAAGACATCGTCATTGTCTACGGTCTTACCGAAACGGCCCCTGGAATTACCATGTCCACCACTTCCGACCCGCTCGAGAACCGTGTCGCTACCGTTGGGCGGGCATTCCCGCATACCGAGATCAAGATCACCGATTCGAAGACAGGAAGGATCGTCTCGCTCGGTGAAAAAGGTGAGATATGTGCCCGCGGTTACATGAAGATGAAATGTTACTACAACAATCCGAATGCAACCAAGCAGGTCATTGACAAAGACGGCTGGCTCCACTCCGGTGATCTTGGTACAATGGATGAAGAGGGTTACGTCAGGATGGCAGGCCGTCTGAAAGAGATGGTTATTCGCGGCGGAGAAAATCTCTATCCAAGAGAGATCGAGGAGTTCTTCCACCTTCACCCGAAGATCTCCGATATCTATGTCATCGGGGTCCCGGATGCAAAGTACGGCGAGGAACTCTGTGCCTGGGTGAAAGCAGAGCCCGGAACGACGATCACTGAAGATGAGATCCGGGCATTTGCTGAGGGCAAGATCGCCCGCCACAAGATTCCGCGTTACTACAAGTTCGTTGATACCTTCCCAATGACCGTCACCGGCAAGATCAAGAAGGGTGATATGCAGGAGATATCCATCGTCGACCTTGGTCTCGCAGACGTTGCGAAGATAAAAACCGCTTAATCGATAAAAGAAAGAGAAATATACTTCACTCTCTCATTTTTATCTTATGAAGAAAATTCTGATTGCAGCCTTACTTGCTGTCCTGCTAGTCTCTGTGGGAGCTGCAGGCTGTATCGGCAGTGAACCGATCGTTGGCGACTGGTTCGTCTCAGGTACCGAGATTCCCGTTATGTTTAATGATAATGGAACCGGGACCATGACCATCAGCTTCTTTGGCATCACCTCAACTGTTCCTATGACGTGGGAGAAGATCGAAGAGAAGACGTTCAAGATTACTGGAACCTCCGAATTATTTAATGCAGGTACCTACACGCTCTCTGTTGATGGAAAATCCCTCGCGGAAGTTTCCACCGGACTTACGGTGTTTGTAAAGAAAGCATAAACCTGATTTTTTTTAATTTTTTGGTCCTGCATAATTTATACGAATGGCAAAAATCCTAAAACTAGAATTCCCACTTCCATCCTTCCTCCTTCAACAGTTTCTCGACTATCCGATACTCCTGCATCAGCCGTTCGACCTCATTCCAGTATACTTTTTGATGGTGAGGGTATCTGAGATGTACGATCTCGTGAACGACCAGATACTCGGCAACGATTCTCGGCGCAAGTAAAACCAGTGCATTGATGATTATCCCGTTATTTGGGGTACAGCATCCCCATTTTTTCTTCTGGAGTCTCATCCGCAGTTTTGGCTTTGTCACGCCGGCAAGACCCGCATACTTTTCCACGTATCCATCCAGAATTGTTGTCCCAAGCCGCCGGTACAAAAGTATCACCACATCACGGGCGATCATCTCGGCATCATCCGATGAGATAGAATCAGGTATGGATATGTTGAGATATCCTTCGGAGATCTCTGCCCGGGAGGGACCAGTATTTCGTTTTATGATTAGTTCCTCTCCGAAAAACGAAATCAGATCCCCATCTGCATATCTGCGTGGTGTCATCTCTCTTGCCTGAAATTTCACCTGCTGTTTTGCGATCCACTCAGCCTTGCTTTGTGCAATCTCCATCACCTTTTCCTCGGAAACTGCGGAAGGGACCCGGACGAGGACCTCGCCCGTGGTTGTGACCTCTATCGCCCAGGACCTTCTCCTTTCTGAGTGGATAACCTCGATAGGAATATGTTGTCCATTCCATACGACCGAAAAAACCATAATGTGAAACATTATCTCTCTTACTCTCCAATATAAGTAACTGAATGTTAGTCCGTGCCATAGATCAGGAAGTACTTGAACTCCTTCTGGAGATGGGTAGATCCAGTTTTCCTGATGAATATATCGTCATGTTGGGCATGGAAAAGGGTGTCATCGATGTCACCTATCCAATACCCGGCACTACTGTCTCACAGGATAGTGCAAACATTTTCATGGACATGATCCCGCTGGGCATGCATATCGCAGGAACCGCACACAGTCATCCAAAAGGCTGTTTATCTCCCTCCGATGCGGATATGGCCACATTTGCTCAGAGCGGTCAGTGTCATATCATCGTCGGCGCACCCTTCGATGAAAACTCCTGGAGATGTTACGGCAGGGACGGGAAACTAAAAGTTCTGGAAGTTATACCATGAAAAAAATTGTCGCCACCGGGACCTTTGATATCCTTCATCCTGGACATATATACTACCTTGAAGAGTCGAAAAAACTTGGTGACGAGTTATGGGTCATCGTTGCGCGGGAAAAAAATGTTGTTCACAAACCCCGGCCGATCGTTTCTGAAGATCAGCGGCTCAAAATGATCCAGAGTCTCCGGTGCGTGGATCACGCAGTGTTGGGGGACCATACTGATATGTATAAACCGATTCGGGAGATCGATCCTTCTGTTATCACTATAGGATTCAACCAGAAATGGTCTGAGGATAAGCTCAAAGCTGATATGGGTGAGCGTGGGATTTGTGCGGATGTCGTCCGGATCTCTGAGTACACCGTGATGCCTTTTACTTCATCGACAAAGATCATTGAGGAAGCTGTTCGGAGACGGAAGCAATGAAGCAGCAGAAAAAACAGGATAAACCGGATGACATATCTGAGCTTGTCAGATTCATCGTTGAAAAAGGCGGGGATGTGACCATGATCCCTGCAAAAGATATCATCACCGCGGAATGGGTCAGACAAAAGTGTCTCTACGGCTGCAATGGATTTTGCCGCCGTTTTTCCTGTCCTCCGTATACATTAACTCCTGCAGAGACTCGGAAAGTTCTCAAAGAATACAAAACCGCCATCCTCATAAAATTTTTAGGCGATGTCGGCGAAACCACGCCGGAGAGACTTGTCTCCCGTGAGATGACCACCTATGTTCAGGAGGTCATGTATGAGCTTGAGGAGATGGCATTCTCCGCAGGTTTTTACAAAGCATTTGGCTACACGGGTCACCAGTGCGGATTATGCACACACTGTAATGCGAAAGATAACGGTGCAGAGTTTACTGACTGCCTGAACAGAAGAAAGATGCGTCCAAGCATGGAAGCTGCAGGGATCGATGTGTATGCCACCTGCGCATCCTTCGGCTGGGATCTTGAGATCCTCTCCTGCACGAAGGTTGACGGCGGATCCGTTCTGGACTCTCCGATGACGACCGTCACGCTCCTTTTAATAGAGTGAATACTATGAAAAACTCCCTGTTTCTTGCCCCCGTGCCGTTTTACTGGTGTGACAAATGTCACACTCTGGTCATGGGAAAACTCTGCTCGTGCGGAGAAAAGACCCGCCTTGTATCGGTCACTCCGCCGGGCGATGTTCGCCCTGCCTTTGATCGTGACCGGAATCTTGTGAACCGCCTTTTCGAAGAGCAGTTCGGTGTTCCGCTTATCCCTGATGGATTTCTTGCAATTATGAATAAAGTCCCGGATGAGGATCGGATGGAAGAGATCATCATCGGCGGAGCGGTAGTCTGTGCAATCAGATATATTCCGGCTGAGTCACGATGGGAGGTCCTCCCAAGGGAAGCGGCGGCATTACTCATCGTGCCAACCAAGCGCTTTATCAGAGTCACTGATGATGCAGCTGGGTATATCAAGGACGGAAGCAGTGTTCTGATGCCTGGTGTTATCTTTGTTTCTCCCGATATCGCCGTAGGAGACAGTGTTTTCGTCATTGCCGAGTCCGGTGAATGCGTGGCCGTCGGCAGAGCAAAGATGTCCTATCAGGAAACTGTTGGTGCGATCCGCGGTCAGCTTGTCCGGACCCGCCGGACCCAGAAACCGGTGGTGGACGTCGCTCCTTCTACTTGGAAGGATGCAATTGCCGCAAACAAAAACATCCTCGATATCTATGAGAGAAAATCGATCGAGTTCATCAATGATGTCATCGCGAAAAACCCGGGACTCCAACCGACCGTTTCATACTCGGGCGGAAAAGACAGTCTGGTAACACTTCTCATCACCCTCAAAGCAGGGCTCAGACTTCCGTTGATCTTCGCGGATACCGGACTTGAGTTCCCGGAAACGATCGAAAATGTCCATCATGTCTCCGAACTGTTTGGACTTCCGCTTATCCAGAAGTCGGGGGATTCAGGATTCTGGGAAGCATTCGAGATGCAGGGTCCGCCTGCGGTGGATTTCAGGTGGTGCTGCAAAGTATGCAAACTTATCCCGGTCAAGACTTTGATCGAAAATGAGTGGGGCGAGGCTATCTCATTTATTGGTCAGCGGAAGTTTGAGTCCGCAAAACGTATGCAGAGTCCGCGTGTCTGGAGAAACAGAAATGTTCCATGCCAGCTTTCAGCAGCACCGATCCAGCACTGGACCGCTATGCACGACTGGTTGTATCTTTTCCGGGAAAAAGCACCATACAATCCGCTCTATGAACTTGGTCTGGATCGGATCGGTTGTTTCATGTGCCCGTCTTCCGACATAGCTTGCATGAAGGATATTGAGGCCCGATATCCGGAGATGTGGGCCGACTGGGAACGGAAATTGAAAGCATGGGGAGATGCAAACGAAAAATCACAGGAATGGGCGTCGAAAGGTTTATGGAGGATCCGTGAAACAAATGAAGAAGACGGTGACATAGATGGGCACTTCTGAAATCGCAGTTCTGGATTATGGATTAGGAAATCTCCGAAGTGTGGTCCGCGGTCTCGAAGCCGCAGGGGCCCGCCCAAAAATCACGAACGATCCTGAGATCATCCAATCGGCCGATGGACTTCTACTCCCAGGTGTGGGGGCCTTTGCCGAAGGCATGAACAAACTCACGCCCCTGATTTATCTTGTGAAAGAAGAGGCGGCAAAGAAACCTCTTCTGGGAATATGCCTGGGCATGCAGATGCTTTTGGAGGAAAGTGAAGAGCACGGTTCCCACAAAGGGCTTGGTTTTGTACCTGGAACGGTCCGTATGTTCCCAAAACGGCCCAGCATGAAGATCCCCCAGATGGGGTGGAACACGATCTCTCCCTCAGGTCATCCGCTGTTAGAAGGAATACCTGACGGGACGTATGTCTACTTCGTCCACTCGTATTATGCGGATACGACGCCCGACTTTACGATCGCAACGACCGATTATGTTGTATCATATGCATCAGTCGTCTGTGCGGGCAATGTTATGGGTGTTCAATTCCACCCGGAAAAAAGTGGGGACGCCGGGATCAGGATTCTGAAGAATTATGTTCAGATGACCGAGTGAGAAGAAGGACGGTTTTTTCCTCCTTTTTATCTTTATGAAATTCTCTCTTTTTTGCCTTCATCTGTGTTTGGTTGGGAGCGGATTCCCGGTCTATTCTGACCCTTTTCATCGAGTATACTATTTATGGTTCACCCACATTAATAAGGAATCCGTACTAATATAATAATGAAAATATATTTTTGAGAATCGCTTCCGAGCATGTTAACTATTTTCGAAACCGCCCTCAAATATATGTCCAATTGATAAGGAGAACCAAATTTAGATGACTGATAATTACGACGCCTCTCACATCACAGTTCTGGAGGGGTTAACCCCTGTCCGCGAAAGACCTGCCATGTATATCGGCAGTACCGATACCCGCGGTCTCCATCACCTCGTATATGAGGTCGTTGACAACTCGATCGATGAAGCCTTAGCAGGATTCTGTAAACATATCGTTATCATCATCAACCCGAATGGATCGGTATGTGTAGAGGATGACGGCAGGGGTATTCCTGTCGATATCATGCCAAAGCAGAATAAGAGTGCCCTTGAAGTCGTTATGACCGTGCTTCATGCCGGTGGAAAGTTTGATAAAAACACCTATCAGGTCTCAGGCGGTCTGCACGGTGTTGGTGTTTCCGTCGTAAACGCTCTCTCAACACGTCTTGTTGCCGAAGTTTTCCGTGAAGGAAACATCTACTCCATGGTCTTTGGAAAAGGCATACTTCTGCAGCCGCTTTCCTGCAGGCCTGAAACGGATGAAGAGTATCTTCAGCGCCAGAAGCGGATGGACAAGGTTGGTCAGGCAAAAGAAACTACCACCGGGACGCGGATCACCTTCTATCCCGACGGCTCCATTTTTGAGACGACTGAGTTTGATTACGATGTCCTTGCCCACCGGTTCAGAGAACTTGCTTATCTGAATAAAGGTCTGGAGATCCAGATCGAGGACCACCGTACCGGGGATGCCGAGACCTTCTGCTATCAAGGTGGTCTTCGCGAGTTTGTCACCCACTTAAACGAAGGAAAAGAACTCCTTCACCCTGAGCCGATCTATATCGACAAATCCGACGAGGCAAACAAGATTGAGGTGGAGGTCGCTCTCCAGTATAATGATACCTATGGGGAGATCCTCTATACCTATGTAAACAGCGTCAACACCCGTGAAGGCGGAACCCATCTGGAAGGATTCCGCTCGGCGCTCACACGGGCAATCAATAATAGTGCTCATACAAACAAACATCTCAAAGAGGATCTCTCCATCCGCGGTGAGGATGTTCGTGAAGGGCTGACCGCAATCATTAGCGTCAAGATCGCCAATCCGCAGTTCGAAGGTCAGACCAAGATGCGGCTTGGAAACAGTAGTGTCAAAGGTCTTGTCGACTCGATGGTGTACCAGGCCTTAACCGAGTTCTTCGAGGAAAACCCGAAGGTCATCGCAGCTATCGCCAAAAAATCACTTGATGCGGCGAATGCCCGTGAAGCAGCCCGCCGTGCAAAGGAACTCGCCAGAAGAAAGACGTCTCTTGAGATGTCCGGGCTTCCGGGCAAACTCGCCGACTGCTCCGAACGCGATCCGGCAAAAAGTGAGATTTATATCGTGGAAGGAGATTCTGCAGGCGGCTCAGCTAAACAGGGGCGCGACAGAAAGTTTCAGGCGATTTTACCGCTCAGAGGTAAGATCCTTAACGTTGAGAAGGCACTGGAACATAAGGCTCTCAAGAATCTCGAAATCCAGACACTCATCACGGCAATAGGTGCCGGATACGGGGAAAAGTTCGATGCTGAACGTGCCAGGTATCACCACATCATTATCATGACGGATGCGGATGTGGATGGAGCACATATCAGGATTTTGCTTCTGACCTTCTTCTACCGGTTCATGAAGCCCCTCGTGGAGATGGGGTACATCTACATCGCTCAGCCCCCTCTCTTTAGAATTGCCAAAGGCAAACAGGAAAAATACGTGTACAGTGAAGAGGAAATGCGTCTCGCAATCGCCGAGTTTGGCGACAAAGGTATTTCGGTCCAGCGGTATAAGGGTCTTGGTGAAATGAATGCTGACCAGCTCTGGAACACCACCATGGATCCCAAGTTCCGTATCTTAAAGAAAGTAAGGATAGAGGATGCAGGTTATGCAAATGAGATATTCGAAAAACTCATGGGAGATGATGTCATGCCCAGAAAAGATTTCATTAAACGTCATGCAGGGGAGGTGAAGAACCTTGACATCTGAAGAGAACACCACGCACAAAACGATATCGATCAACATTGAAGATGAGATGAAAAACTGCTTCATCGATTATGCGATGAGTGTTATCATTGGACGTGCGATCCCGGATGTTCGAGACGGTCTTAAACCGGTACACCGACGTATCCTGTACGCCATGTTCCACGATGAAGGGAACACGAGCGATAAGGCATACAAGAAATCCGCCAAAGCAGTCGCCGCCACGATGGGTAATTATCACCCGCATGGTGACTCTGCGATCTACGATACGCTCGTGAAGATGGCCCAGCCGTTCTCCTATCGCTGTCCGTTAGTGGATGGTCAGGGTAACTTCGGTTCGATTGATGGTGACTCGGCAGCAGCAATGCGTTATACTGAGGCACGTCTTACCAAGGCAGCTGAGTCGCTTCTGGAGGATATCGACAAGGATACCGTCGATTTCGTTCCGAATTACGATGAGTCTTCCCGGGAACCGGATGTTCTTCCAAGCAGGATCCCCAATATTCTGGTAAACGGTACGACAGGTATCGCGGTCGGTATGGCCACGAACATGATGCCGCATAACCTTGGAGAGGTCTGTGATCTGGTCGATGCCTACATTGATAACCCGGAGATGCAGCTTGATGAGATGATGAAGATCCTTCCGGCACCTGACTTTCCGACAGGCGGCAAGATCATGGGTACTGATGGTATCGTCAATGCCTATCAGACCGGACAGGGAAAAGTCATTCTCCGCGGCATTGCCGAAATCGAGGAGCGCAAAAAAGGATTCGAGCAGATCGTCATCACCGAGATACCCTATCAGGTGAACAAGGCGTCGATGATCGAGAAGATCGCCGAACTTGTAAAAACGAAGGTGATCGAAGGCATCAGTGACATCCGTGATGAGTCCGATAAAGACGGAATCCGTGTTATCATCGAACTCAAGCAGAACACTCAGGCAAATGTTGTTCTGAACCTGCTTTACAAACATACCCATCTCGAAAATTCGTTTGGTATCATCAATCTGGCGATCGTTGATAAGAAAGCGAAGATTCTTTCGCTCGCCGAACTTCTGCGCTATTTCATCGCCCACCGGGTTGCTGTTGTCCGCAGACGTTCGCTCTTTGATCTGCGTAAAGCAGAGGAACGGATGCATATCATGGCAGGTCTTTTAAAGGCTCTCGATATGATCGAAGTGGTGATAGTGACCATCCGTGCCTCTCCGGAGGCTTCTGTGGCACAGGAAGCTCTTGTTTCAAAGCTGGGCTTTTCAGAAGTTCAGGCCGAGGCGATCCTTAAGATGCAGCTTCGCCGTCTCGCCGCTCTTGAGCAGCAGAAGATCGTGGATGAGACAATCTCACTCCAGCTGATCATCGACAAGCTCACCTGGATATTATCCTCCGAAGAGAACATCCTCTCGGTCGTCAAGACCGAGACCGCGGAGGTCCGTGCAGCATACGCTGATGAACGCCGTACTCAGATCGATTACACGGCAAACACCGACTTCAACATGATGGATCTGATTCCAGACGAACAGACCCTTGTGATGCTCACGACTCAGAATTACATCAAGCGGGTCCCTCTCGATCTCTATCGCCAGCAGAAACGCGGCGGCAGAGGAGTGATCGGCATGACCACAAAAGACAAAGACTCCGTCGATAAAGTTTTCATGGCGAGCACGCATGATTATCTGCTGTGTTTCACGAACAAAGGCAGAGTGTACTGGCTCCGTGTGTATGAGATCCCTGAAGGATCAAGAACCAGTAAGGGTAAGGCAATCGTAAATCTGCTGAACCTCACTGACGAGGAAGTTTCTGCTATCATCCCGATGCGCGATTTCGATGCTGAAAAGAATCTCCTGTATGCAACGAAGAAAGGTCGTGTGGGTAAGTTCAGTCAGGAACTGTTCTCACGGCCAAGGACCGGGGGTATTATCGGTATCACGCTCCTTGACGGCGATGAACTTGTTGATGTGGTCGTTACCGGCGGCAGTTCTGATGTTGTGCTCACGACCGCTTTCGGCCAAGCCCTCAGATTCTCCGAGGATGAGGTCAGAGCAACCGGCCGCGGCACTCAGGGTGTTATCGGTATCAGGCTGAAGTATGAGGGAGATTATGTTTGTGCTCTTACCTTGGTCGAGACACAATATCTGCTGATGATCACCGACAAAGGATATGGTAAGAGGACCGAGTTTGATGCATTCATGGGTCATGGCCGCGGTACGCAGGGCGTGAAGTCTATCGTGGCAAACTTCGAGCGCGGCAAAGTTGTCTCCTCCCTTGCTATATCTGATGATGATCAGGTCATCATCACGACTGCCGCAGGAGTTGTCCTGCGGACCCAGGCTTCGGACATCTCGATCCAGGGACGCGGAACACAAGGCGTCCGTGTTATCCGTGTTGACTCCGGTGACAAGGTTACAGGTGTTGCCGTTGTTCCGCCTGATGAGATCGATTCCCTCCTGCCGGAAGGCGAAGACGGGACCTGATCTTTTTCTTTTTTTTGTCTGGATTCATATCATCATGGATACCGGGCATTATTCGGCTGGATCTCCACGGTATACTCATTGGGAAGAGAAATCCAGGGGACATCTTTAATGCATAATCCCGCCAAATAATATAGCATCCATGTCCTACATCGACCCGATAGTAATAATCATCGCCTTTGGTGCAGTTTCTGTCTCGTTCCTCTGGCTGAGAGATACCCGAATCTTTGTCCGAACCGGCAAAGAAGGATATCGGAAAGCCGCCTATCAGGGTGTTCTTTACTCAGCTCTCGGCTGGTTTGGGTGTGCTCTTGCCGGCTTTGGTGAAACTACATTCCTGTATCTGGGCGTTGGCTGTGTTCTGCTCGCTCTGTATCTCCAGTCCAGACTGACGAAAGAGGATGTATGGGTTGGAAATGAATCTGCGTGGACCCGGTTCAGCGGATCGGCACCTCGTCAGGAGAGAAAATAAATATGATACAAAAACCCCGCGGAACAAGGGACTTCCTTCCGACCGAAATGGCACAGCGCAGGTTTATCGAACAAAAAATGCGTGCCGTTGCCGCTTCATTCGGTTATGGCGAAGTGGTCACCCCCATGTTCGAAGAGCAGGAGCTCTTCACAATAAAATCCGGTGAAGGGATCATCGGTGAGATGTATGCCTTCGAGGATAAAGGTGGCAGAAAAATCACCCTCCGTCCTGAACTCACCGCCGCAGTTCTCCGTGCCTACGTCAATGAAGCTCAGATGGCGCCAAAACCCCTGCGCTGGTTCTACTTCGCGGAATGTTTCAGATATGAACGCCCACAGAAAGGACGCTACCGGCAGTTCTGGCAGTTTGGTTCCGAATTAATCGGTGCTGACTCAGCGGCTGCCGATGCGGAAGTCATCGCTCTTTCCCATGCACTTTTGCAATGTAATGGTGTTCATTTCGTTATGAAAGTAGGGCATCTTGCACCGATGAAACATCTTCTTTCAGGTCTCGACGCTCCTTCCCAGAAGCAGGTGATGGCAGCTCTCGATAAACGTGATATGGAACTGCTTGCAACGACGCTTGCAGCCCTTGACCGTTCTGATCTTTTTGAATCATTAAAGGTCCTCACTACTGCAAAAACCCTATCAGAAGTATTTGCAGTTACGGGAGATATTCCGGAAAAAGGGAGGATCAAGGAGACCTTTGGGTATCTCAAAGCACAGAACATTCCCTTTGAACAGAATTTCGGGATTGCCCGTGGTCTCGACTACTACACCGGCATGGTCTTTGAAGCATTTGCCGACAATCTCGGAGCGGAAAACCAGATCCTTGGCGGGGGTGTCTACAGACTTGCTCACCTTTTCGGCGGAAAGGATGTTCCCTCATGCGGGTTTGGTATCGGATTTGATCGGGTCCTCGTCTCACTCGGCGAGTTCACACCTGAGACAAAACCGGTGGTTGCGGTAGTTTGCACGCAGGATACCCGTATTCCGGCCTACAAGGCATCTACAGGACTCCGCAGCGCAGGCATAACGGCGGTCATGGATCTGCTCGACAGAGGGTTTGGGGCCCAGCTCTCTTCGGCACTGAAATCCGGGGCATCATTTGCTGTGGTCATCGGAGAAAAAGAGGCAAATGCCGGAACAATAACACTCAAAGATCTCACAACCGCAGTCCAGACTGAGATGCCACTAGAATCTGCCATCGAGGTAATTCATGGTTCTTGCCGATGAGCTTTCCAAGAACCAGCGAAGCATCAGTGTAGCGGAATTTTTTGAGAAAAATAAGCAGATGCTTGGTTTTGATTCCCCAACCCGGGGTATCATCACCACAATAAAAGAAGCGATTGACAACTCGCTTGATGCCTGTGAAGAGGCACAGGTCCTTCCCGACATTCTCGTTTCGGTCAGGCGGATCTTGAACGATGTGTTTCGTGTCGTTGTCGAAGACAATGGTCCTGGCATCGTTCCAGATAAAATGCCGAGCGTTTTTGCCAAACTTCTCTACGGTTCACGTTTTCATCAGGTCAGACAGACACGCGGTCAGCAGGGTATTGGAATTTCTGCTGCTGTTTTGTATGCCCAGCTCACCACCGGTAAAGCGACTATTGTAACATCTCGGACCGATGCCAAAAACAAAGCCCACACCATGTCGCTTGTCATCAAAACGGAGACAAACGAACCTGAAGTCCTCTCTCACGAAGAGGTCGACTGGATCCTTCCTCATGGAACGCGTGTCCAGCTCGAGTTCAAAAGTAATATTGCGGCCAGGAAAAAACTCATCGAGTATCTGAAATACACCTCGATCGTCAACCCTCACGCAAAATTCCGGGTCGAGATTGATGACGAGTCCTTTACGTTTGAGCGTGTTTCATCCGAAGTTCCGCCGTGTCCGGTGACGATCAAACCCCATCCTTACGGCATAGAGCTTGGCGTCTTAAAACGGATGACGACCGCATCCGATCTGCCTCTTAAAGAGTTTTTAGTTGAAAGCTTCTCGAAGGTCGGGGAGAAAACCGCTCTTGAGATATGCAGTTCCGCAAGGCTTGATCCCACGGTAAAGGTCGTCTCGCTTGGTCTCGAGTCGCTCAATCCTCTTCTTGATGCCATGCAGACAACCAGGATTCCTGCTCCTTCTGCATCACAGTGTCTGTCCCCGATAACCGACGAACTTATCGTTAAAGGAATGGAAAAAGAGTTTGAGCTGGATTTCATCAAGGCAAGGACACGTCCCGGAAGTGTGTATGGCGGTCACTCATTCATCGTGGAAGCGGCGATAGGATACGGCGGAAAACTTCCTTCCGAGGGAAGTGCCATTCTCTTGCGGTTTGCAAACCGGGTTCCGCTGCTTTATCAGCAGGGTGCCTGTGCAATCACAAACGCTGTTCAAAATGTGAACTGGAAATCCTATGGGGTTTCCCAGTCCGGACTTCCCACCGGACCCATACTGATCCTCGTGCATGTGGCGGCAACCAACGTTCCATTCACGAGTGAATCAAAGGATGCCGTCGCGGCCGTACCTGAAATCGAGCGTGAGATCACTCTTGCTCTCCAGGAACTTGGTCGCGATCTGAAGATGTTTCTGTCCCGCCGCGACAGGAACAAAATTCAGGATGACCGTGCCCGGGCAATCTGCTCGGTGATTCCCCTGATCGCCGTGAAGGTCGGTGAAATCGTGGAGCTTCCGACCCCGGACACTTCAATTATTGAAGGAAGGATCATGCGTCGTGTGGTTCTCAAGAAAAGCTCGGCCGGCGGGAAAGTCATGATCCATATCGATAACTACACAACAAAATCACAGGAAATCTCCCTGTATGATATATCAGGAGACAACGCAGATGATGCGACTATACCTCCTTCATTCGTATCTGAAATGGATGGCGAGTACACGAAGATCTGGAAGTTCGCCCTTTCCGCCGGTGAATCATTCGAAGTGACCTATACTGGTTCTGGCGGAGGAATGATCGAGATGCAGGGTGTGGCTGAAAACCTCAAAGTGGTGGTGGATCTCGATGTCTGACCCAACAGAAAGAGACACGGCAACGAAGAAGCGTCTTATGGAGATGGCCAAAGTCTGGTATGATCAGATGAATAGTGGCGAGATCCCGTCGATTACTCTTCCTACTAGGACAAAATACAATATAGAATATGATGATGAATCCGAGGTCTGGAAGTACGGTGACAAAGAGTCCGTCAGAAATGCCGGGACTGCGAAGTCGGCCACGCACATGCTCAAGATGGCCTATGTCATCTGGTTCATTAAGACCCAACTGCAGGAGAACCGTTCTTCGACCTTAAGAGAAATGTATTACATCTCGGAGGGCTGGAAGCAGGCGAAGTTCGGCGTTCAGAACGAGAGTAACTATCTGATCGAGGATCTCGAGATTATCACTGCTATGCAAAGGGAGTTTTTCCATATGCGTCCGGAAGAGGACGGGGCTTCGATTTTCGGACCGATCCGTATTCGTGAAAATACCCGGCGCGGGATGAAAGAGATCCACTGTCAGGATGATGTGGGAGAAGCCGGATACAACATTCCGAATAATGTGGAAAACGTGGAGCTTGTGGATCATGATTCTTCCTGCGTTATCGCCATTGAAACTGGTGGTATGTTTTCCCGTTTACAGGAAAACGGCTTTGATGAAGATTACAATGCTGTCCTTCTTCACCTGAAGGGTCAGCCAGCCCGGGCAACACGGCGTATGCTGAAACGAATGAACGAGGAACTGGGTATCCCGGTTGTGGTTTTCACCGACGGGGATCCCTGGTCTTACCGTATTTATGCATCTGTTGCCTACGGTTCGATTAAGTCCGCTCACATGTCCGAACTTCTCGCGACGCCGTCTGCTCAGTTCATCGGGGTAAAGCCTTCGGATATCCAGCGGTACAATCTGCCTGCCGATAAACTCACAGAACAGGATGTTGCCGCACTGAGGTCGGAACTGACCGATCCGCGGTTTGCGACTGATTTCTGGAGGAAGGAGATTAATCTGCAGCTTGAAATGAATCTGAAGTCTGAACAACAGGCATTTGCAAGTCGCGGTCTCGATTTCGTTACCAAAGAGTATCTCCCGTCAATGCTATCAGAAATCGGTATCCTGAAACGCTGATGAACATCTCGAGAATTGCCATTTATCTGGGGGATTTTGCAACAATGGCTCTCTCAAATGCGGTTGTTCCGGTTCTGGCGCTGATCACCCCGGATGTTGTTCTGCAGGGGGCAGTTTACTCTGCCTATTTTTTAGGCGCTTTTTTCATGGTGTTTCCTGCCGGATGGATATCTGATAAAATTGGTCGTGCTCCTCTCATCAAAATAGGTCTCGCCGGAACATTTGTTTCCGGGATCATGATCTGGTTTTTCGTGGGAGATCCTCTGGTTACGATAGGTCTCAGATTTCTGGAAGGTCTGTTTACGGGTATGTTTGTTTCGTCATCTCTTTCCTATGTCAACTCTGAGACTGATCACACAAAATTGTCCGGCATGTATCTCGCTTTGATGAACGTAGGTCTGGTGGCAGGGCTTGTTTTTTCCGGCATACTTGCTGTACTTCATCCATATGCAGGTGTGCTCGTATTCGGTTTTCTGACAGGATCTGCTTTTCTTGCAGGGCTCTTCTTCCGGGATTCGCCTGGATTCGTTTCAGTAATTGTACCCATCCGGATGATTTTCTCGATCACGCAATATCATAAATGGCTCTGGGTAACACTGTTTATTTTCGCAGGAACGACAGGTGTTGTTACAAGCATGTATCCGGAGATGTCCGGGTATTCTGCTGAAATCTCCGGAGTCGTCACCGCACTTATGAGTGGGGCTACTGCCGTTTGTGTTTATGCTGTGTCACGTCTCACCCTTTTTGACTCACTTGGTGTTATCAGGCGTTCTGCAGTTCTTCTTGCCGTTTCAGTTCCACTCGTGTTCTTTACCCCGCTTGGTATGATCCTTGTTGGAGCCGTGTTTGGCGTGATCTCGGTTGCCGTAATGAATTATATCGCGGGCACACCTCATCCTCAGGGTGTGATGAACGGTCTCTATACAACGATGCAGTATGCAGGTATGGCGGCTTTACCATTCGTCACCGGTCTCATTGTTCTTCCTATCGGATATTTAGGAGTCTTTATTTTAGTCGGAGTTGTGATTTTGGCCGGCGGACTTCTCATCGTCCGATGTCCGTGTTATGCCCCTACTTTAAAAAGAGGATGAAAGTTCTTACCTCCGTTTTCTTTGTGGATGGTAATGATGTTTGGGTACAACACTGCCAGGTGGAAGCGTAGCCATGGATGCACAGACGCAGTCTTTTACGGGGGTATTACAATACTGTAACACACTTAGTGCCCGCTCGGCCCCGATTGCCGGTTTGGTTGCCTCCAGCCATAAATAGAATCCTACCCGTGAAGGAGTGGGGCGTTCATATTTGAAGCCGCCCGTTTTTGACGGTATCATCTTCAGATATGTCCGCTGCTTCTTTGGTTTGAGGTAAATCACAGGTGACATCTCGGGAAAATCTACGGCGAGGATCACTCTAGAGTAGTTTTCCATGATCGAATCGGCATCAAGGATCTCCGACTTGACCCGAAGACCATAATTTGCGATCACTGCTTTGATCGCCGAGGGGTACAGGCCTCCGCAGATAACTTTCTTCACCAGGGGCGAGACGGAAGGGTCAGAGATGTACTGATCAGGCGACATATTATGATCCATAGCGAAAAACATCTTTGTGAGTGCGTCATCGTGGAGTTTTTTGTAATCGAAGTCGCGTATCTTTAAGGTCTTGCTTGGGATGAGTGCCGGATTTTTTTCCGGATGTGTAAGGATGGATGTGATCCGGAGACCTTTGAGGCAGGATTTCATCACTTCACATTCATGTGTCCCAATGTATGCATTATCCGGATCGGCAACCAGCCTTCGCACGACCTGTGTTCCTGAGATATCAACAGATGAGAAGAGAATGAATCCCACATGTTCCTGATTGAACATGTAGCCGAACAGCTTTTTCTTATAGATGATCTCGGCTTCAAGGTCCTTTAAATCAGCAGGACTTGTCACGATCTCACTGAATACGACCTGGTTGTCTTTATCGAAGAGAAGGAGATCCACCTCTGCCAGATCCTGTCCGTTTCCTCTGACTCTGATGTCGCCTTTTTCCGCAGAATAGATGCCGTTCACTCCGAGTCTAATTTTTTCGCGGTTTTTTGGGACATCGGCGCCTTTTCTTACGACCTTCTTAATCGTATCGGTTTTTTCCGCGATCCTGATGAGTTGTTCGTATATGAGATTTTCAAACCAGTATCCTTCGGCCGTCCGCATCAGCATAATGTCTTCCGAGAAGAGGTTTTTGCGTTCGGCTGGACGCATATGACGCAGTGCTCTTACAGCAATCGCCCGGTCAGGTTTGTAGTGGCCGAACCGCTCACTAATCCATGAGAGCATTACAACTCTCCGCTTTCTTGTTTCATAGTTTATTTATGCGAGGACGAGTATCCGTCGCGTGAGACTTTTATGTAATCTCTGCTCGTAATATCCGACGATCTCGAAGAGATCTTTTGCAAGAGGTCTGATGTCTTTATGCGTCACAATGACTGCCCTCCCTCCCTGTTTTAGGACACGCCTGATCTCCTTTAGGGATCCGGTGTAGAGAGTATCAATGCTGTCAGCTCCGATGGTTGTTGACTGACCGTACGGCAGGTCTGTTGCAATAGCATCAAATGCTTCGTTGGGATAGGGCATATTCGTTGCGTCGGCTCGGATGTAAGCTCCGTTTGGGAGATTCTTCCGACATCCAATGAGCATCTCCGGATCATAATCGCTTCCGACCGCATCAATTCCCATCATATCACATTCAAGGAGCATGCCGCCTGTTCCGCAGAAGGGATCACATAACACTTTGCCTGGTTCAACATGAGTCAAATTAACCATTGTCCGTGCCATCAAAGGCATCATAACTCCCGGGTGGAAGAATGCTCTCCTCTGAGGATTTCGATAAGCATATGACCCGCGGTCTATGGTGTGAAGTACTTCCCCGAAAAAGCATCTGCCGTTTGTGAATACCGCACGGTATTCGATATCGGGATCTTTGAGGTCAACAGTGCCATGAATTTTTTGTCCCATCATGCGCTCGAGTTCCAGTTGGGATGCATTGACAGTGACTGGATGAATCTTTCTTGCCCGACAGCAGAAACTGCCGGGGGCTGTGATTGCGAGGCTTTCGAGGAGACGTTCGAGGTCTTCCTTTGCGGCATCGCATTCGCCTAGGAGGCGCATTACGACATGCGTCTGTGCGAGCCGTGTTGTTCTCCCCGGATCGTCAACATCTACTATGGCAATACCATTCTCTGTGCGGATCACGTTTCCCACACATGATAATTCGGCAGTTGCCAGAGATAGATTTTCTCCGGAGAGTTCAAACAACAGGTTCATCCGCTTTATACATGTGCCGTCTGGCTAATAATATCTGTGGGGTCGGGAAGCATCAGTAACGTTTTGTGACTGTCAAGTCCCTTCATTGTTATACGATCTCTTTTCGTTTGATGTACCAGGTTTTTGCACATTTTCCCGGGTGATAGCGGAGTTTTGCCTCGCGGAGTCCCGGGATGTCCATGTCGGATTCCCTGTTTATCCACTCATATCTTCCCAAGAGTAACCGTGCGGTTTCCTGATTGATGACTTTGTAGATACCTTTGTATTGGGAGATACCTTTTTCGAAATGGATGACTGCGGTCTCCTGATTCATCTCTCCACAAATGGCGACTGCCCCTATTCTGTTCTTTGGAAGGACACGGATTATCAGTCCTTCACACCCGAGTTCCTCCCAGTTATCCAGTGCAGCGTGTGCTGCGCCCACTTCTTCTTTCAGAACAATGTTTGCTTCAGTGTTTTTGGCGTCGCTCCATTTATCGAGCATTTCATGGATCTCGGTAATGATATCTGATGTGATGGTTTCTGTTGTGTACTGGTATTTGGTATTGAACCGGTTGATCTGTCTTCGGAGATTGAGGTATTTTTGTCCGGAGAGTTCGGCAAGTTCCTCTGTTCTGTAATAATATTCGCTGCATCCGCGTGATTCATATACCGGTGTTTCGAGATGATGCGTTTTCATATAGGGTATATATTTGTCTTCATAGAAGGCAATGGCGCAGTCTCCGGTATGTTTTTTGGCGAAGTGCAGGAGTTCTTCAAATATGGTCGGGTCAAATTCACCTACAGGGGCATGACACGTGCTTTTGCCGTTGACTGTGTTGGAGAGAATCAGGTGGTCATTTATCACTGCATATTCACAGGGTGAGTAGTGTTCCCACGAGAATAACGTAAGGAAGTTGTGTTCCGAGTGATATTGGGGAAATCGCTGAAAGTAGTCATCGATGATGGGTTTTTCCGAGAGGGTTATTCTTTGGAAGTCAGTTCTTTTCATTTTCAAAGAGCATGGGTGTGTAGTTTTTCATTTCAGAGAAGCCTGCTCTGAGATAGATCGATTCTTTTTCGGGCGCAGAGATGAGGCCGATCCATGTCAAACCGTGTGCCAATCCGAGTCGCCTGAGCGTTTTTGCAATGCGCTCTCCTATGCCGCGTCCACGGTATTCAGGGAAGACGACCACGTCTTGGATGTATCCGTCAGCTACTCCATCGGAGATTATGCGTCCCATGCCGACTGCGCGATTTTGCTTGTCATGGGCGATTATGAGGATGAAGCTTCCATCAAGAATTTGCGCGATGCGATCTGTACTCCATCCCATGTCCCACCATCCTCCTGTTCGATAAAGATTGACGATTTCGGATGAGTTCCACGAACGGACTTCGCTAAGGGTTATTTCTTCTTTTGACAAGGGTGTTTTGTCCTGTGATTTGTGTTTGTTATTTTTTCTGCGTGGTCCATGATAATGATGTTTATGGTCTAGCTGTCTTCGTAAAACCGCCATCTTTATATGTTTCAATCCCTAACATTTTCACCTCACGAATTATCCGAACTCAGTTGGAATCCTCCTGGTTTTCTCCGGGTGTGTTCCCTTTCTGTTTCGGTGGGTTTATAAGTGATTGGGGGTAACTATGTTACCTCGCAAGGCTTTCGGATTTGACCTCTAAGGGGCTCGGCACTCTGTGCTTGGTTCTTTGTGGTGTTGGTTCGAAGACTATATAAGCATCTGATGCTGATATAGTAGAGCTGTTTAAGTGGAGGACAAAACGCGAATCATCCGGGTAAGGCCGGAGTGATTGTTGGTCCTGACGTTGGTATTGTGGCGATGCGGACATTCATTGAAATGACCGCTGATTCCTTTCATATGGTTGTGTTTTTGTGATTATGTCGTAGAAACAACAACTGTGTGCCTATAAGAAAGAAAACAAAAAATAGTAATTCTGGTCGATCCTGCCAGAGGCCATTGCTATCAGGGTTTGACTAAGCCATGCGAGTCGAGAGGTGTAAGACCTCGGCATACTGCTCAGTAACACGTGGTTAACCTGCCCTAAGGTGGAGAATACTCCCGGGAAACTGGGGCTAATGTTCCATAGTGGATGCATCCTGGAATGGTGCATCCTCGAAAGATCCGTCGCCTTAGGATGGGACTGCGTCCGATTAGGTTGTTGGCGGGGTAACGGCCCACCAAGCCATTGATCGGTACGGGTTGTGGGAGCAAGATCCCGGAGATGGATTCTGAGACATGAATCCAGGCCCTACGGGGCGCAGCAGGCGCGCAAACTTTACAATGCGAGCAATCGTGATAAGGAAACCCTGAGTGCCTGTCGATGCAGGCTGTTCATATATCTAAATCATATGTGAAGAAAGGGCAGGGCAAGACCGGTGCCAGCCGCCGCGGTAATACCGGCTGCTCGAGTGATGGCCACTATTACTGGGTTTAAAGCGTCCGTAGCTGGACTGTTAGGTCCCTTGGGAAATCTTCACGCTTAACGTGAAGGCGTCTAAGAGATACCGGTAGTCTTGGGACTGGGAGAGGTAAACCGTACTTCGGGGGTAGGAGTGAAATCTTGTAATCCTCGAGGGACGACCTATGGCGAAGGCAGTTTACCAGAACAGCTTCGACAGTGAGGGACGAAAGCTGGGGGAGCAAACGGGATTAGATACCCCGGTAGTCCCAGCCGTAAACAATGTGCGTTAGGTGTGTCGGTAACCACGTGTTACTGATGCGCCGAAGAGAAATCGTGAAACGCACCACCTGGGAAGTACGGTCGCAAGGCTGAAACTTAAAGGAATTGGCGGGGGAGCACCACAACAGGTGGAGCCTGCGGTTTAATTGGATTCAACGCCGGACATCTCACCGGATAAGACAGCTGTATGATTGTCAATCTGAAGGTTTTACATGACTAGCTGAGAGGAGGTGCATGGCCGTCGTCAGTTCGTACTGTGAAGCATCCTGTTAAGTCAGGCAACGAGCGAGACCCACGCCGACAATTGCCAGCAGCATCTCCGGATGGCTGGGGACATTGTCGGGACCGCCTCTGCTAAAGAGGAGGAAGGAATGGGCAACGGTAGGTCAGCATGCCCCGAATTATCCGGGCTACACGCGGGCTACAATGGGCGGGACAATGGGTAACGACACCGAAAGGTGCAGTCAATCTCCTAACCCCGTCCTTAGTTAGGATTGCGGGTTGCAACTCACCCGCATGAATCTGGAATCTGTAGTAATCGCGTTTCACTATAGCGCGGTGAATACGTCCCTGCTCCTTGCACACACCGCCCGTCAAACCATCCTAGTGGGGTTTGGATGAGTCCCTGGTCTTTGCCGGGGTCGAATCTAGGTTCCGTGAGGAGGGTTAAGTCGTAACAAGGTAGCCGTAGGGGAATCTGCGGCTGGATCACCTCCTAAAGAATGATCCAAACACAACCTGTATGACTGAATTAGCATGGTCATTTCAATGAACCGTACAATCGCCACAATACCGACACATCAATATCATACTCACACGCAGTATGGTTTGTTAAACAGTAACAAACGAATAAATAAAGTAGTGTGAGGGGCGCGTAGCTCAGTTGGAAGAGCGCGGCGTTTGCAACGCCGAGGCCTGGGGTTCAAATCCCCACGCGTCCACTCCGTAACCGACTGTGACAAAGTTTTTTTTCTTTGTCACCGGTTACGGTTACCAATGCACCCGGAAACGCGAGTTACCGGGGAAGGGCCGAGAGTCACTGACTCTTCGAGGCCGTGTATAGGTTTTGCATTTGGACGTTAAATGGGTATCAGCGGAACCTTTCTTTACTGAAAGTTATTTGTCGGTAGATCGACACACTTTAAGAGAGACAAAGGGACCCTGGCAACAGCACATAAGCATGATGCTGAATATTCCATTTACCACAAATAATACATTGTTGTAACAAACAATCATCAAAAAAATTATCGACATACCCTCTGATGTTTCAAGCTTTGTAACATCAGAGAAGAAAGAACCTGGTTCTTATGCCGGTTAGTGAATGGTTCGGTTTGAGAGCCGATGAAGGGCGTGCCAAGCAGCGAAATGCCCCGGGAAGACGCAAGGAGTCTGTGATCTGGGGATACCCTAATAGGACCTCCACACGATTTATCGTGAATCCGTAAGGATGGGGAACCCCCCGAAGTGAAACATCTCAGTAGGGGGAGGAAGAGAAATCAATTGAGATTACGTTAGTAGAGGCGATCGAACCCGTAATAGTCTAAACTGAATCCCGCAAGGGAGATGTAGTGTATGGCCTTCGTTATAGTATGTGTTTATCTAATGAAAGTAGCTTGGAATGGCTTACCTTAGAGGGTGACAGTCCCGTACGTGGTGATAAACATGGCTTAGAAGTGTCCTGAGTAGCGCGGGTTGGAATTCCCACGTGAATAAGGGGGTCACCTAACCTCCAAGACTAAATACTCCTCAAAACCGATAGTGAAATAGTAGCGTGAGCGAAAACTGAAAAGTATCCCTAAAAAGGAAATGAAAAGTGCCTGAAACTAACCGGTGATCGTGTGTTACGGCGTGCAAGGATCTTCTCTTCGAAAGAACCCGTCGCGAGGCGGTAGTATGAGTAGAGTTGCCGACGTCGTAACTTACGTTTTGAAGAACGGGCCAAAGAGTGTATTCCGCTGGCGAGGTTAACCGAAAGGGTAGCCGCAGCGAAAGCGACAAGCGCGTAGTTTACCTGGTGCGGCGTACTAATAGTGCGTGGAGTCAACGGGATACGACCTGAAACCTGGTGATCTATGCCTGAGCAGGTTGAAGCGTTCCGAAAGGTGCGTGGAGGACCGCATGCGGTATTGATATGCAAATCATTCGCGTGACTTGGGTATAGGAGTGAAAGATTCATCGAACCGGGTGTCAGCTGGTTCCTCTCGAAACATGTCTAAGCATGACCTCGACCGAGAATGATAGTGAGGTAGAGCACCTATTAGAAATCCCGGGGGAGAAATTCCTCGCTTTCTTGTAAAACTCCAAACTCCCTATCTTTGTAGACGTCGGGCAGTCCGGGCTACGGGGTAAGCTTGTAGTCCGTAAGGGAGACAACCCAGACCATGGTTAATGCCCCCCAATGTAGGCTAAGTGTCAACACTGAATGAAGTCCTAGGTCAAAGACAACTGGAAGGTGAGCTCAGAAGCAGCTATCCTTTAAAAAGTGCGTAACAGCTTACCAGTCAAGATTTAGGGCGCAGAAAATGGACGGGGCTCAAGCCTACTGCAGATACCATGGCGCACGTTTTTGAACGTGATCGAGTAGAGAGGCGTCCTGTATGGGCTGAAGCAGGGGTGTAAGTTCCTGTGGACCGTATAGGAATGAGAATTTTGGCAGTAGTAGAAGCATAGAACAGTGAGAATCTGTTCCGCCGAAGGGGCTAGGTTTCCTCGGCAATGTTCGTCAGCCGAGGGTTAGTCGGTCCTAAGTTGCACCATAACTTGAGTGTAGCAAAAGGGAAACAGGTTAATATTCCTGTACCGTGCGTTGATATACTGACGCATCGGGTTATACATAGCGGGACCGTCGTCCCGTCCAATCGTATAAACTCTTGGAGTACCGTAATGGTGAGAATTGAGTGAAAGCGTGATGGCGTAAGTGTGTAAACACCTGGTGCCCGTGAAAAGGTAACGCAATGACCGTACCGAGAACCGACACAGGTGCCCCTAGTTGAAAAGACTTAGGCGTGTCGGAATTATTTGTGGTAAGGGAACTCGGCAAAATGGCTCCGTACCTTCGGAACAAGGAGTGCCTGCCTAGTGATTAGGCAGGTCGCAGTGACCAGGGAGCTCTAACTGTCTAACAACAACATAGCAGACTGCAACTCCGTAAGGACTAGTATAGTCTGTGAATCCTGCCCAGTGCGGGTATCTGAACACTGATTACAATCGGACGAAGGACCCGTAAACGGCGGGGGTAACTATGACCCTCTTAAGGTAGCGTAGTACCTTGTCGCTTAATTGGCGACTTGCATGAATGGATTAATAAGGGCTCTACTGTCCCTACCGCAAATCCGTTGAACCTTTTATCCTTGTGCAGAGGCAAGGGACTCCCATCGGGAAGTGAAGACCCCATGGAGCTTTACTGCAGCCTGTCGTTGACTTACGGTATTACATGCGCAGCGTAGATAGTAGGTGTTAATGCTCATATTCCGGTATGAGTGGAGCCACAGTTGAGACACTATCCTTGTTCTGCTGTAATTCTCACTCATCTTTTATGGTGAGGACATCGGTAGGTAGGCAGTTTGGGTGGGGCGCCACACCCTCGAAAAAATATCAAGGGTGCCCTATGGTCAACTCATGTGAGTCAGCAACTCACAGGAGAGTGTCAAGAGCATAAGTTGGCTTGACGTGATTTCGCACAGCAAGAAATCACGAGTGGAAACACGGGTCTAACGAACCAATACGCCTTTTTGGTGAGGGCTATTGACTACAGAAAAGCTACCCTGGGGATAACAGAGTCGTCGCCGGCAAGAGCACATATCGACCCGGCGGCTTGCTACCTCGATGTCGGTTCTTTCCATCCTGGCTGTGCAGCAGCAGCCAAGGGTGAGGTTGTTCGCCTATTAAAGGGGATCGTGAGCTGGGTTCAGACCGTCGTGAGACAGGTCGGTTACTATCTGATGGGAGTGTTCGAAATCTGAGAGCAAGATTGAAATAGTACGAGAGGAACTTTCAGTCGTCACCTCTGGTGTATCGGTTGTCTGATAAGGCAGTGCCGAGCAGCTACGTGGCACGAGATAAAAACTGAAAGCATCTAAGTTTGAAACTTCGCTTGAAAAGAGATTTCGTTATAGAGCACCGGTAAAAGACCGGGTTAATAGGCTTGGGATGTACGCACGAAGGCAACGACGTGTTCAGTCCGCAAGTACTAACGCTCAAATCCAGATTCTTAATGAACTGGTATGCCTCGATAATTTACAATGGATGATTGGTTACTTCAATGGAAATGCAGTGGTAGATGGACTTTGGCATCATGAATTTGTGCCTTTGCTCTTTCGAGAATTTGTCTACTACCGATTGAATATTGAAGTTTCCGCTGTGCCCAGACGTTATCTGAATGCAAAACCTATGAAGGCATATCCTTTATAAACAGTAATGGCTAATATATTATGCCAGATTACTGTGCTAAGTTGGCGGAGCGGCCACGCGGTTGCCTGCAGAGCAACTCTACTCCCGTTCAAATCGGGAACTTAGCTTGGGGGATCATGCGGCCATAGCAGAGAGGTTCCACCCGGACCCATTCCGAACCCGGCAGTTAAGCTCTCTTGCGTCGGTCATTGTACTGAGATATGCGAATTCTCGGGAACTGGTCAACGCTGCACCCCCCTTTATTCTTTTGAAGTGTTTAGTAGTGTTTTTTTATGTTGAGTGTAAGTTCTCGCGTTTTTTGTTTGTCTTCATTTTCTGTTCTGATTTATCCGGCTACCGTGAGGTATCCAGCATATACCAAATACCAGTACACAACAGAAACCATCACATCAGATATCATTACCGAGATCCATGAAATGCTTGATAATATCATAACAGAAAGGGAAAAACGAAAAAAAGAGAACTATCCGCGATGATAATACAGCCCAAAGTCTACATCGCAAAGTTTTTCATAGGATATCATATACTTTCTAAAATCTTTCCCATCATTCAGCGTATATTCGCTGTCACCGTCTCTCTCCCAGACAAGATCATATTGACACTGAAATGTTTCTTCTGTTGGATCATACCAGAATTCACTAACGGTCCCATCCGATGCGAAAATATATTTCAGATTAAAGTAGGCTCCTGAATCAGAATATTCCTGATCAGCGTACCATGTACCAATAATATCATCAGTTTTTTATCCATACAGACATTTAGTATGATAATCCTCACATATTAATATTTCTTCCATCTGATCGTCCTTATCTGACTCCGTCCCTGGATTAATTGTGAATACTCTCTAATATGAGTCTTTTTTTTAAAACAGGGTCCTAATAACTGTTAAAATAATCGTAGTTAAAGCCAGTCTTATAGCTTTAGGCGTCTAATGAAATAGTCTGAAACATACAGCACTCGTGTTCCTTGTCCTGGTAATAATCGGGGCAGTTATATTTGCAGCAGGATGTATCAGCCCTGCAAGCGAGATCCCTAAGAGAAACTGGGTTCTCATCGGTTCAGGCCCTGACAACATACCAATAATAGGAATCATTACCATTGAGATCACTGACTCCAACATCTCCAGAAACAGCGGTGTAAATAACTACTTCGGCTCCGTTACCATCGGTTCGGACGGGAAACTGATCATCAGCGACCTTGAATCGACTAAAATGGCGAGTCCTGCCAATTTGATGACACAGGAGCAGGAATACTACAATGCGCTCAAAAACGTAACCGGCTACAAGATCGTTGATGGATCGCTTTTCCTCTTCGACAACGCCGGCAATACTATTCTAACCCTCAAAGAACCTCCGGCAATCGTCGGGAAATGGCTCCTTACCTCCAATAACAATGTTACCGTCAACTTCAACGCAGGCGGTTCATTAGGCGGTCAGGCCCCGGTTAACGTCTACGGCGGATCCTACACAACCTCATATAACACCCTTTTTGTTGGTGATGATATCATCTCTACGATGATGGCAGGAACCGAAGAGGAGATGCAGGCTGAGTTTGCATTCTTCTCCGCGCTTAAAGAATCAGCTGGCTATTCGATCGTTGATTCGAATCTGATCATCACCGACAAAGACGAAAAACAACTCCTGGTTTTTGTCCCGGCATAACATAAACCTCCCCTCTTTTTACCTCAGTCATGGTAAACCCACTAGTGAGAGTCCCCCTCCACTCTGGAAAATTGGAATCCGCTGTTCGTCAACACTTTTTGAGATGCCGGATTATCTTTCTCTATCTCGGCAGTAACACACGCGGCTCCATGTGAGAGAGCCCATTTCGTAACTGCAGAAAGTACCTCGGTCATGAATCCCTGATGTTGAAATCCGGGATCAATACCGTATCCCACTTCTACAACACCAGATACCGGTTCGCCTATAAAACACAACCCGCCAACAGCAGTGTTATGTTCCCGGGAGATGATCATCCAGTAGGTGATCCATCATGATCTGCACACTTTGCATACAAACCGGTCATTGCCTCTTTTGTGTGTACATCGAGAGGTACGCCTGATGGTTTAAGTTTCAGGTCTTTCTCAAGTCCGTCCTTATCTTTCAGGAAAAAAGTAAACTGCTGAAGGTCCAGAGGGATAATCTTCAGTCGTTTTGTTTCGATCTGCATGCGTGACCTGCGATAAATTCACGGATGAGATGTGCTGCGACCATGGCGGTTTGACCCGCATCATTTGGGAGGACCTCAACATAATCAAACCCGACAGCATTTTTTGCAAGCGTTCGGACAACATCACGTACATCCGCGGGTGTAAGACCAAATGGTTCGGGCGTTCCAAGACCCGGCGTCAGACAGCAATCGATCGAGTCCGCATCGATCGAGAGATACAGGGAATCGTTTCCGACAAGTTCTGAGACCTCTTCCAGAATTGACCGGATACCTTTGTTTCGGATATCATCAGCTGTGTAGAGATGATACTTCTCTCTTGCAGAAGTAAACTCGTTCTTTGCCCCGCTCCGCGCTCCGATGATGATGATGTTTTGTGTGATCTCACTCACGCGTGCAGTTACACAATCATGATTGTATGCCGATCCACGATATTCATTCTGCATATCTAGATGGGCATCACACACCACATACCACTCAGGGCAAAGAGCCCTGACGGCGCCAATAGTTATCGAGTGCTCACCGCCGATCATCACGGGAACTTTGCCGTCCTTCATCAGATCAAGAACAACATCTTCCACTTGGGCGACAACGAGATCCGGCAGACACTCTGTGTAAATATCTCCCATATCATGAAAAGGGATGTCGGGAAGATTTATATCGTAATAGGGATTGTAGGTCTCGATATTGTATGATGCCTGACGAATAGCTGCCGGCGCATCCCGGCACCCTGCCTTATATGAGGTCGTTCCATCAAAAGGAACGCCGAATATTCCATACGATGCGTCTACATATGCTGTTTCAGCATCGGCAAAAAGAGTGTTAGAGAAAGACTGCATATACGGATTATTGTGCAGTCTTAGAGGTCAAGCTTACGCTTGCCGAGTGACTCGATGTAAGGAACTTCCTGAGCAGGCTTGAAGGTTTCTAAAATACGGTCATCTTCCACAATGAGTTCAAAGTTATTGAATTCTTTCATATCCATGAACGTGACAACGTTTCCTGCGATCGTCAGGATCTGTGCGGTCTTTCTCTCAACGATCGGTGCATAGACCGTTGCCGATGTTGGGGATACAACTGAGCGTTTCTGTCCGTCAAAGAGACCAACGACGTCTAATCTTGCTTTTGCCGCTCCGTGTTTTCCTGGTTTGGAGATGGAGATGCTCTGGATCTTGCATGGCTCGTCTTCAACAACAACGTAACGACCTTCTTTCAGTTTTCCAACTTCAGTTTGCTCCTTCATAATATATCTCTTTAAGTATGGGGGGTAATTGCTTAAGAGTGTTACGGAAATCAGCCTCAGGCAAGTATTCATGTGGATATCCCGCCAATAGAACTATCAATTATGGATTCTGCAGGGTTTCTTTCTGTTTGTGAAATGGTCGCTCCCATGGTCGAGGAAGCGTTAGCTCCTCTGATCGACACAGAGTATGGTGCAGAAGAACTATGTATGGGTGCGGATAATACGCCGACCGAACGTCTTGATAAAATCGCCGAGGATATCATTCTAGCTGCGTTGAGATCACGCAAAGTGTGCAAAGCTCTTCTTTCAGAAGAGGCAGGCATGGTTCGGGATATCGGCGGTGAGACCGGGATCGCCTACCTTGATCCGGTTGACGGTTCCTTCAATGCAGGTGTGGGGATTTCGTTTTATGCGCTCTCCGATGGACTCTCTGATGGTGAGAAGATGGTTGCCGGCTATGTCAGGAATCTCGCGAACGGCGAAACCTTCACGGCGATCCGCGGGAAAGGTGCATTTTTCAACGGAAAACCGATTCATGTTTCGAAAAAAATTGAGATGAACACCGCGGGGATGAGCATCTACGCCCGTGCTCCCGATATGATATCTCTTCTGGAGAGAGGGCTTCGTATCCGCCGGGGAAGAAAACTAGGAGCTTCTGCGATCGAACTCTGCTATGTTGCCTGCGGAAGACTCGAAGGGTTCCTTGATCTTCGAAACACTCTCCGGATCACCGACGCGGCTGCAGGAATGCTCATTTGCGAGGAGGCAGGGGGAATCGTTACTCTCCCTGATGGATCTCCTGTGTTTTTCCCGGATGATGTCTGTTCAGGCCGTCCTCTTCTTGCCGCAAACCCGGCGATCCATAAAAAAGTCTCAGATATTATGAGGTTGGTATGAAGATCTGTATAGTATCCCGGATCGATCTGAAAGAACCGGTCGAACTTGCTCAATCAATAGGATGGATGCTTCGTGACCTGGGGCACGATGTCGTGTATGAACAGTCGGTCGCGGCTGAACTTGGATATCCTCCGGTCTCTCTCTCGAAGGATTTCTCGGTTGATCTGGTAATTATACTCGGGGGAGACGGCAGTGTACTGCGGACTGTCATGATGCTCGAAAAACAGGTTCCTGTTGTTGGGATCAATCAGGGTCAGGTCGGGTTCCTGACAGATATCGAACGTGACAAAGCTGAAGAGGTCCTCACATCTCTCTCTCTGCCGCTTCCGCTTGATCCGCGTATGAGGATATCCATTGAATACAATGGGACCTCAGTGGGTTCAGCGCTCAATGAAGCGGTCATCGTTACCTCGCGCCCGGCAAAGATCCTGAAATTTGTGATCTTTGTTAACGGTAAGCAGATCGATGAGTTCCGTGCCGACGGGCTGATCATCGGAACGCCGACCGGTTCGACCGCATATGCAATGAGTGCAGGGGGTCCTATTGTTGACTCGACACTCGAGGCAATGCTTCTCGTCCCTCTTGCACCGTACATGCTGTCGTCACGTCCGTACCTCATTAACTCGGAGAGCGAGGTGGAGATCCGCCTCATTTCGGTCAAGCCTGCACTCCTTGTGATCGACGGTCAGGATCAGTATGAGATTGGGGAAAATGCCACTCTGGTCATTCGGAAATCTTCGGATCCTGCTCTCTTTGTTGATGTGGGGAGAGGATTTTTCGATAAGGTGGAGCAGAAGTTACGTCTTCTATAAACGTTTTTAAATAATCTGATGACCTATTTTACGTTATGACAGATTATGCAAAAATTTCAGCCACCCTTAAGGAGGCTCTCCACCTTACCGGCTCTCCAGTCGCTGTAAAAATAGTCACGTCCGAGGACAAGCTTCCCGAAGGTATCTCGGAGATCGAGGAGACCGTTCGTCACTGTCGGATGATCTCGCTTGCACGTGAAGGAAAGGTCTTCTATGCCCCTGATTCCAAGCATCAGTGCGGCGGCGGAGCATGGGTCCTCGGTCTGCGTGAAATTGGTGAGTCAATGGAGTCCGGCGAACATTACCTTAAACTGGGAAAGTACAGCTCGCTTGGCGCAAGCAAAAGAACCGTGTACAATGTCCCTGCTCTTCAGAAGGACACCTATTCTACCGTCTATGCTCCTCTGGAAAAAGCAACATTCGTTCCTGATGTTGTCATCATCTTTGCCAAGCCGTTCTCGATGTTGAAACTTGCCCAGTCCACACTTTTCAGACTTGGCGGAAGGCTGTATCCGGAGTTTTCCGGTATCCAGTCCATCTGCTCGGATGCAACAGCCTATGTTCTGCTGAACGGAGAGCCCAACTTCTCGCTTGGGTGTGACGGCTCCCGAAAATTCTCCGGCATCGCGGACGATGAGATGGTCGCAGGTTTCCCGGCCGAAAGACTGGAGGAGCTTGCCGATGCACTTCTGCAGGTCACCGCCGCGCCCGGCTCCAAAAAATAAAATTTTCCTTCTTTTCTTACCACTGACCGGTGACCCATCCGTAGATACCGTAAATCACACAGCCGATCGCAACAATCATCAGGATAATATACATCAGACTCGGTTTTGTATTTTCTTCCGCATCCATACAACCATGTTTTTTGTTTGACAATACAAGGCTCCCGCAGAGCAAACTATTAAGCGCCTGAAACAAATTATTAAGACGATGATTCATATTCGACGAGATGTCTGCGGATACTGCGGTGCGTGTGTCTCGGTTTGTCCGAGAGGGGCCCTCGAACTCATCGATGCCTATTTGACTGTTGACGAGACCCTCTGTAAAAGCAAATGTAAAATTTGTTATACTGTTTGCCCGCTTGGTGCAATCAAGTTGGAGGAACAATGAAGGAAGCATATGATGTTTTGGTTGTCGGCGGAGGTCCGGGAGGAGCTCTGGCTGCAAAAGCTTCCGCTGAGCAGGGTTTGTCAGTCCTCCTCGTCGAAAAACGTCCGGCAATCGGGGCCCCCGTCCGCTGTGCGGAGGGTATTGGAAAGGAAGCACTGGCTGAGTTTATCGAACCTGATCCGAAATGGATCTCTGCTGATCTTGACAAAGCGGTGTTAATCGGACCTGATGGAACGAAGTTCACCATTGGTGATAATCATTCAGGGGGTAAAGTAGGGTACGTTCTCGACAGAAAGGTCTTCGACCGTGAACTGATCTGGCAGGCTGCTGAAGCCGGAGCTGAGATCCAGGTCCATGCACGAGCTTCATCCCCGATCATGATCGACGGTAAAATATCGGGCGCTGTGATCCACCAGCATGGAAACACGTATGAAGTCCGGGCAAAAGTCATTATTGCAGCAGATGGCGTTGAGTCGAAGTTTGCCAAATGGGCGGGTATCAATACGACTGTTCCGCTGGCAGAGCTGGAGACCTGTGCCCAGTACATCGTGAACGATATCGATATTGATGAACGGGCAAATCTGTTTTATTTCTCATATACAGATGCCCCATGGGGTTACATATGGCTTTTCCCAAAGGGTCATCGGTGTGCAAATATCGGGATCGGTATTGCCGGTACAAAATCCGGAGAAGGTCACCGTGCCAAGGATTACCTCGACCGGTTCATTGCCCGTGAGTTCCCGACCGGCAAGATCACCGAACTGATCGTCGGCGGCGTCTCTGTAAGTAAACCGCTGGACTGCACGGTCGCCGACAATCTTATCATCGTTGGTGACGCAGCTCGTCTTTCCGATCCAATCACCGGCGGAGGTATCTATAACGCCATGTACACCGGAAAGCTTGCGGGAGATGTTTCTGCCGCGGCACTGAAAAAAGGTGATACATCCAAGAAGGCATTGATGGTCTATGACGATACCTGGCGTGACGGCACTCTTGGTCATTCACTTGCAAGAAATTATGCGGTAAAAGAGGCATTTATCAAAATGGATGATGCGAAGTTCAGCTCCATCGTCCGTTCGATGAGTGATCTGTCCCTGGATGACATCAGTGTGAAGGCATTGGTCAAAGAGATATTCAGGGAAAACCCGTGGCTTGCACTTGAACTCCCTCGGTTATTACTGGCCCTCTAATCTTTTTTTTAGGTCCAGAAGATTTCCGGCATAGCTCTTGGCGGAATACTTTTGAATGTGTATTTTGGATGACCTGCAAGGAGAGCATACTGTGCTTTGTATCCGTCCGGGATGCCAAGAGTTTTGTGAAGCGTAGGGAACACGCCGAGAAGGATCATCACAAATCCGGCCCAGCAGGTCCCAAGCCCGATTGACGGGGCATAGATGTCTGCATAGGTGAGGGAGATTATACTGTCCACAAAACCTAAGTCTTCGTTGGGATTTGCGACTGCGATAAGAAGTGCCGGGGCGTTTCTGCAGAGTGCATCATCGCCTGCGTCCAGTTTTCTCAGAAGTCCTGCAGCAAGACTGTACATGCGATTCTCCTTTGGGATTGTTCTCAGGTATTCTGTCGAGGCTGCGACGAACGCTTTCACTTTTGCCGGATCGTTTACGACGACCCATTTGACCGGGTGGATATTACATCCGGATGGCGCATGGCCGGTTATTTTGATGAGTTCTTCGCATTCTTCATGAGTTACGGTTTTGTCTTTCCAGACGCGAATCGATCGGCGGGTCTTGAGATGGCGTTCCAGGATCACCGGATCCGCGATTTCTGCCGGTTCGATCCCCTCTGCGAGATTCATAGCGCCGCTTGGACAGACCGCAATACAGTGTCCGCAGGAAATACAGCCAAAGCCTGGATGGACGACTGGTGAGGCGTCTACATCGCGCTGGATGATGTTTGCCGGACAAACGTTCACGCACGCTCCGCAGGTCGTACAGATCCCGTAATCAATTTTGATGCTTTCGGCCAGATTGGTCATAAGCTAGTATTGGGCGTGTGATAAAAAAAGTGTGCGGTCAGAGTTTCTGCGCTGCAGCAATGAATCTGTCCGTCTGGGAAACTTTTTTGAAGAGTTTGAGCATCCACTTCTCCTTCCACGTGTAGTTGAAGCTCCCTCCTGATGCATTCTGGTGGCCTCCACCTCCGAACTGTTTGGCAATGATGTGGCTGATTTCCGGGACACTGCGGAGGGAGAACTTTCCATTGTCAAAGACAAGGAGTTCCATGTCGGTTCCAAGTTGTTTGCGTGCTTCTGCGGAGGTTTCGCTTGGGTAGCCGTAGGCCGGCATGACGGCGATGGTGTATTTTCCCCAGAATATTTTCGCAGCCCTGATGCTTTTTATCATGCACTTGTTTTTATCATGCTCGATTTTTTCGAAGATGCGGGAAATTTCGTCGTCGATGATGATGCCCTCTGTGAGTTTGTCCCTGACGAGTTTGAGGTTTTCATGTTTCGAGGTGACGATCCCGAGTTTTGCCGATCTTGGGTCCTGGTGTTTCCATAGATCGTAGTCACAGACGACGCTGGCGACCTCCCGTGCGCTTGGATTATCTTTGGCAAGAACTGAGGCAACAACGCCTGTGGCGCACTTTGTTGTGTCCACGGCAAGGGTCTGGACAAACGAGGTGACCTTGTATTTTTCTGCATCGGTCCATTTGTGGTGATCGTACCACTGAATGACCCATCCTGCAGCGTGGGCTTTTCGTATTTGGTCTTCGATCCCGTTCTGATAGCCCAGATCACTGATGATGAGGGTATCTCCTTTCCCGTTGCATCCGCTGAGCTGCGCTGTGAACCAGGTGAATTTTCCAACGGAGGAGAAGAGGGTGAGGATCTCGTTGCCGAATGTCATCCGGCAGATGGCGTCAGATCCGGCGGCGTCTAAGTCATTGTGTGTCAGGTGGACGATATTTGTGGTTCGCCCAACGATTTTTTCCTGGAGGGTCTGCTTATTGGACCCATTTTTTGTATTTTTTCTCTTGATCATTGTGTAGTAATTCAACTTTGGAATGTATAAGGTGTTTGAGAGATGTAATCCGATTGTTATAAATAGTTATTCTACTAACATTGGTTACGCAAAAGCCTTTATAGCTCAGTTGGGAGAGCGCCAGACTGAAGATCTGGTTGTCCCCGGTTCAAGTCCGGGTGAAGGCATACATTTAAGCTGTTTTTGAGGGTCTTTCGTGAAATTAAGGCAAAATTTTCCGAATCTGTTTCAAAGAATTCTCCCAAACCTAATCTAAGCCTATTCAGGGTGTTATTTAACAATTTGGACACGTTTAAGTTGTTTTCTCGGGCAAATGTCATTAGTTCCTTGGATACATAAACAGTAGTGCGTTCTTTTAAAATCTCAGGATTATCCTTCTTTTTCGATTTTGGCATTTTTGCGATCTCCTTTTCAAAATAACATAACTTTATGTTATATTATGTTATTTTGGTTACTATAATTTACGCGTGTCAGGTCATAAAGATCAGGTTCTAAAAGCGTTGCAAGATAGGTTTACAAAAATAAGGTAAAATCACCGCGTGCGTGCGGTAGCGCACGCGGTTGAATATTTTCTATCCCGGGACAGGGCCCATCCGGGCGGCCGGGCGGAAAAAAAACGCTCATCAATCACTTTTATTATTATTATTATTATTATTATTATTATTATTATTATTATTATTATTATTATTATTATTATTATTATTATTATTATTATTATTATTATTATTATTATTATTATTATTATTATTATTATTATTATTATTATTATTATTATTATTATTATTATTATTATTATTATTATTATTATTATGTACTTTGTACAGAAGAGAGAGAGATGAGAACGCGCAAAAAAAAGCAAATGTAAAAGAGTCTTTACGCCCGGGCGGGCGGAGTCTGGGGTGAGTTACATCTTTTCGTTTCGCGTGCGTGCGGTAGCGCACGCGGTTTTTCTTATTGGTTAACTTTGTGGATATGTTCATAGATTGCATCTGTTGCGACCTCTCTAATGATGATCTTGATATCTTCAATTGACATTTATCTCAACGATTCTGCTTCAAAATCGGCCACACTCTCATAGACATTTCCGACATCTTCGTGGTTCTGTAGGTATTCTTCGAATGTCAAATACTTCATTTTATTTCTCCTAAGTATGAGTTAGAATGAAGAATGATATTTTTTTGCGATGGTGTAGTTATAGTGAGGTATGTGTGGATTTTAAACTAAATATGATTTGTGGGATTTCTAATAAATTTCCACGTTGAATTCCATGTAAATTACTTATTCCACTTGGAAAACCACTGGAAAAGTTGGAAATACCCGTTGGAAAAATGGCATAAGTTCTGGAATCCGTGGAATACCACTGGAAAAAGGTGGAAATACCAGTTGGAAAAGATGGCATAAGTTCTGGAATACATGGAATACCACTGGAAAACCGGACATCATTGTTATGATATTTGGGGTATGACGAGACCGGAGGAGGTTCGGGTGGGCGGGGTAATGAACTGAGAGAGGTGTGATGGACTCCCTTGTCCTGCAATTTTCGCATCCTTTATTAGAATACAAATGCAAGTATTGTCATTGTGTTTCCCTCTATTTGAGAAACTATATCTTTTTGGAGTGAATCAATGAGTTTAGGGTAAAATGTATCTGAGAAAGCCAATCTGATCTGGGCAATAGCCGACAAATTAACCGGGACATACAAGCCGCATGAATACGGTGAGGTTGTCCCTCCCCTGACGGTTATCCGGCGATTTGACTGTATTCTCGTGGATAAGAAGGCTGATGTGCTTGTCGAGTACGATAAGCAGACGTCTCTTCCAAATCCGGATCCGATCCCTCGCATAGTTGCCGGATATGATTTTTACAATACCAGTACATTTACGATGAAGACGCTGCTTGATGATCCGGATAATATCGAGGCAAACTTCCGGAATTATCTGAATGGTTTTTCGAAGAATGTGCAGGAGATCATTGAGAAGTTCCGGTTCGACGGGCATATCACGATGATGGCGACGAAGGGGATCCTGTATAATGTGCTGAAGGAGTTTACGACAGATAAGGCGAATCTTCATCCTGATCAGATCTCGAATCTTGAGATGGGATATATTTTCGAGGAGCTTGTACGGAAGTTTTCGGAGGCGCATAATGAGGATGCGGGTCAGCACTACACGCCGCGTGAAGTGATCGAACTGATGGTGAATATTCTGTTCGAGGATGACGGCGAGGCTTTGACGGGTTCGAAGGTGATGAAGACGTTGTATGATCCGGCGTGCGGGACGGGGGGAATGCTTTCGGTGGCGTCGGAGAATTTGCAGGAGATGAATGCCGATCTGCAGCTGCTGTGTTTTGGTCAGGAGCTGAATGATCAGACGTTTGCGATCTGTAAGGCGGATCTTTTGATCAAGGGCGGGGATGCGGATCAGATCAAGTGCGGGAATACGCTTTCGGGTGATGCATTTCCGGGGAGCCATTTCGATTATATTCTGTCGAATCCGCCGTTTGGGCGTGAGTGGAAGAATGAGAAGACGGCGTTGGATCGTGAGGCGAAGCTTGGGTTTGCGGGACGCTTTGGTCCGGGTCTTCCGGCGATCGGGGATTCGCAGCTTTTGTTTTTGCTGACAGCCCTTTCGAAGATGAAGCCTGAAGGGTCGCGTGCGGCGATCATTCATAACGGTTCTCCGCTGTTTACGGGGGATGCGGGGAGCGGTTCGTCGGAGATCCGGAGGTATATTCTGGAGCATGATCTTTTGGATGCGATCATTGCTATGCCAAATGATATTTTCTATAATACGGGTATTGCGACTTACATCTGGGTTTTTTCGAATAAGAAGGCTGAGCACCGGAAGGGGAAGGTGCAGCTGATCAATGCGAATCAGATGTTTGAGAAGAGGCGGAAGTCGCTTGGGAGTAAGAGGAATGATATCCCGAGGAGTGCGATCGATGAGATCACGCGTCTGTATGGTGAATTTAAGGAGTCGGCTGTTTCGAAGATTTTTGCGAACGAGGAGTTCGGGTACCGGAAGATCACGGTGGAGCGGCCGCTTCTGGACGCGTCAGGGAAGCCTGTTCTGAAGAAGGGGAAGATGCAGGCGGATGCTTCGCTGTGGGATACGGAGAGTGTGCCGCTGAGAGAGGATGTGGATGCGTATATGACGCGGGAAGTTTTGCCGTTTGCACCGGGTGTCTGGGTGGATGAGTCGAAGACGAAGATCGGATATGAGATCCCGTTTACGTGGTATTTCTATACGTATGAGGCTTCGCGGTCGAGTGAGGAGATCAGGGAGGAGACTTTAGCTTTGGAGAAGGAGCTGGATGGAAGCCTCGCGGAGATCTTTCGATGAGGGGAGAGAATGAGAAGGCACGGGTGTTCGTGTGACACGGAAGATGAAGGATAGCGGAGTTGAGTGGATTGGGGAAATTCCGAAGGAATGGGTAATTAATCCACTATCAAACAAGTTTAAAGAGCACAAAGTAAAGAATATTGGAAATACGGAAAAAAATGTCCTGTCATTAAGTTATGGACACATAGTTAAACGCAATGTAGGTAATAATAAGGGTTTACTTCCGGAGAGTTTTGAAACATACAACATTGTTTTTCCGGGTAATATCGTCTTACGTTTGACGGATTTGCAAAATGATCAAAAGAGTTGGAGGGTGGGATTAGTAAAAGAAAAAGGGATTATTACCTCCGAATATCTCACATTAGAGGCTGAATGTAACGACATCTCCAATACTTTCTATTATTATTTTTCTCACATTTATGATAGAACAAAAATTATCTACAATATGGGAAATGGTGTCCGCCAGAACCTAAAATATAGTGAGTTGTGTAAGATGCCGATTGTTGTGCCACCAATTAAACAACAAACACACCTCGCCTCTTTCCTCGACACAAAATGCTCCCTGATCGATTCGACCATCCAAAAAGAACGTGAGGTCATTGGCAAGCTGAAAGAATACCGGCAGGCGGTCATCACCAAAGCGGTGACCAAAGGAATCCGGCCCGGCGTTCCGATGAAAGACAGCGAGGTCGAGTGGATCGGGGAGATACCGGAGGGGTGGGGTCTAAGAAGACTAGGATATTTATCTTCGATGATAGTTCCAATGCGAGATAAACCAACTGCGTTTGATGGGGATATTCCTTGGATTAGAATTGAGGATTTTGATGGGAAATATATTGAGAAATCTAAAAGCAATCAAAATATTACACAAGAAATCATCAACAAAATGAATATTAAAGTATATCCTGCAGGAACCGTCTTATGTTCTTGTAGTTGTACTTTAGGTATATGTGCTATTGTGAGCAAAGCAATCTGTTCTAATCAGACATTTATTGGAATTGTTCCAAATGATAAAATAATCTCTAATTATTTGTATTATTTAATGTCCGCCTCATCAGAGAGATTACAATATCTCTCAAGTGGAGATCTTCAAGTATATCTTTCGAGAACCGATTTTGAACATTTGCACGTTGCCATACCTAAAGTTGAAGAGCAGCAGGAAATCGCTTCTTTCCTCGACGCAAAATGCTCTGCTATCGATGCTACGATCCAGAAACGGGAGCTTGCCATCGAAAAGCTGACCGCATATAAACAGAGCCTCATCTACGAGTGCGTCACCGGAAAGAAGGAGGTTTTGGCGTGAGCGAAATGCTCCATACGAAAAAATATTACATCGTATATCTGGACTTACTTGGTTCAAAAAATCGAATCGTTGGGAAAGAATCTGAGAAGTGGCTAAACGTTATTAACGAATTGTATTCTGATGCCATTAGCTATAGTAAACACCTTCTGAATGATGTTTACACATCTGAAAAATCCTATGTGAAAATATTTTCAGATAACATAATTGTGGCCGTTGAAATGCCAAAGGAACTAGAAATTTATCCTAATTCCCTCCTTTTTTAAGTTATTTTACTTCATATTTCCAGAAACACGCATTAATAGATTATCAGTGGCTTGTTCGCGGATGTCTCACCGCAGGAGACCTCTATATTAATGAAAATGAAGTTATTGTTGATGATAAAGTTACCAAATCGAGCATGATATGAGGAGAAGCACTTGTTCGTGCCCATCATTGTGAATCAAATCTTGCGATATATCCCAGAGTTATCATTGATGAGAAACTTAGATCGGATAAAGATGATTTACGTGTTAAGGACTTCGGTTTTAGTTTTCCAGTTTTACTTGGTGAAGACGGCTAATTCTCATTAGATTACCTTGGCATTCAGATGGAGAGTGATATGAGAATAACACCCTTGGATATTGTCAAAAAAGCCAGAACTTCCATTGCATCAATTCGTGGGGAAGCCGCAGGAGACATAAAAATTCTGCAAAAAGTCGCTTGGACTGAAAAATATATTGACGTGGTATCTAAATCAGATTTAATAAAGAGAAAAGTTACCGGTCAATTCACCCGGGTGTTATATGATGGGAAAAAATGAATGACACGCCATGCAGGTATTACATCACCATCCGAAAACGAGAGCTTGCCATCGAAAAGCTGACCGCGTATAAACAGAGCCTCATCTATGAGTGCGTCACCGGAAAGAAGGAAGTTCTGGGATAAGTGCGGACACAAGAGAAAAACCAACCGCGAATCTCCGCCACCCCCCTCACCCGTTTTTTTGCATCGTAAAACCCCATCATCACTCACTGAGCACCCCGTTTCCGCAAAAAACCTGGGCACTATCGCACCGCGCGGTTTGGGGTATAAATATCTCTGCGATAATACATAAAAGTAGTAAATATGCGAATCATTCTTGACACAAACATCCTGATTTACAGAGAACAATTACGAGAAACCCCTCCTGACATTGGCGAAATATTACAAATTGCTTCGAGTAATATTGTTCAGATTATTATCCACCCGATATCCAAACAGGAAATCCAATCATGTACCAATGATGAAGTAAAGGAGATAAATCTCTCAAAGATTGCCTCCTATCCCCTGCTGGCGAATCCGCCCGACCCTTATCTCGCGAATGACGCGTCATTTCTGGATGTTATAGACCCAGATCGATCTGCTAAAACCAATGATAAAAACGATAATATCCTCCTCTATTCGATATACAAATCAGCTGCCTCTCTTCTGATTACTAATGATAAAAGATTACGGAAAAAAGCAGACAAATTCGATTCGGCACTCTCGACCTACAACATTGACGAAGCTCTGGAGTATTTTAAAAATCTTTTCCCGAGTGCCCGCCTTCCGGTTACTCCGTTTGGGATTTTTCACACACAGATGTATAACGTCACATTATCCGACCCTATCTTTGATACGCTTCAAGGAGGATTATTCCGGTGAATTCGAACGCTGGTTTGCTGAGAAAGCAGGTGAGGGTAGATTGTGTTATATCACGAAACTACCCGGAACCAATCAACTAGGATTGATTATGATATACAAAGATGAAGAAGAACCGATTCCATGTGTACCTCCGCTCCAACGGAAAAGACGATTGAAAATTGCCAAACTGAAAGTGAAATATAATGGTATGAGAATTGGGGAAGCTCTCATCAGCGTTGCATTAAATCGGGCACTCAAAAATGGTTATGATGAGATATATCTCACCCATTTCACAGAACCTGAATCAGACAGATTGGTAAATCTGATCACGAAACATGGATTCTATCTGCACGGATATGATGACCAGAAATATCCTGGAAAGAAAGAGGATATTAATCTCAAAAAACTCTGTCCGGAGAATAAAGCAGCATTCCAATCAGCAAATCCCTACGAAGATGATATATTATATTATCCTTCATACTGCGATAATCCGGAAGTGAGAAAGTTTATAGTTCCGATCCAGCCTGAGTATCACGATCGTCTGTTTCTCAATGTAGATTCCCGGCAGTCATTACTGCTGGAACACGAAGGAGAGAATATTGTGGAAGGATATGCTATTCTCAAAGCATATCTTACCAGGGCCCCGACACATAAGATCAGGCCTGGCGATATTATCATATTTTACAAGTCCCGGGAAAGTACTTTATCGACGATTGACGTAGTCGACCAGGTAAACTATCGTGAAACCGATACTGATAAGATCATGGATATGATCCAGAAAAGGACTGTCTATTCCTATTTGGAGGTGGAGGAGATGGGAAAGCCGCTTACCGTAATCCTATTCAGGCATAACACCAATGTTAAAAGAAAGATATCACTGAAAGAGATGAAGAGCAAAGGAATTCTCAACGGACCGCCGCAATCAATCACACTTCTAACAGAAGATAAGTATCAAAAATTAATTACCGAGGGTGTCATCGATGAAAATCTTACTTTCGATTAGACCGGAATATGTTTCCCGCATATTCTCAGGAGAGAAACGGTTTGAGTTTCGCAAGTGTATCTTTCGGGATTCCTCAGTAAACGAAGTTTATATCTATGCCACATCTCCGGTGAAGATGATCGTGGGTACATTTGGGATTAAGGATATTCACGAGGAGGCTCCGTCACAAATATGGAAGGATACACATCAGTTTGCGGGGATCGGAGAGGATGCATTTTTCACCTATTTTCAGGGGAGAGATAAAGCATATGTGATAGAAATTGAAGATGTAAGAGAGTTTTCGTCTCCAATTGATCCGCGTAAGAAGATAGATAATTTCGTACCGCCGCAATCTTTCGCATATTTTGATGAAAGGGTTCTTTCCTAAGGACAGAGGCAAAGTCGTTACCCTCCCTTCCGCGGTTAGGGAGATACATACCTGAGGCATCCTAGGTATGCATTTTGCTCTCCTCCTGCACCATCCAAAAAAATAGCAAAAAACGCATATAGGGTGTATTTCATCAAACAAACCGCCCCCCATCCTTTTTTCCAGGTATGTAAAAATTCTCAGAACCTGCAGAAATTACATACCTAACCAATGGTAAATACCTGGACTCCTGAAAAAACCACCAAAAAACCACAATAATTTATTACCTCATCGTATTCTATATACTATTCAGTGACAAAACCCCATGCCGGACCCGATATTAAACGAAAAACAACTCGAAGAAGATATTGAAACCTACCTCACCGAACATGGGGGATACGAACACGGCGACCCCAAACGGTTCGATCGGAACCTCGCCCTCGACAAACAGACCCTCCTCACCTTCATACAAACCACCCAGCCCAAAACCTGGGAAAAATACACCACCATATACGGCGAAAAAAGCGAAACCCAATTCATCCGGTGGGTCACCGAAGAAATCAACCGGCAAGGTCTTCTCAAGATCCTCAGAAGCGAGATCGCCGACCCGGGACTCCGGTTCAAACTCATCTACTGGAAACCTGAAACCTCCATAAACAAAGAAACCTCTGCCCTATACGAACAAAACATTCTCCACTGCACCCGGCAGCTCCACTACTCTCTCTCATCCGAAAACAGTGTCGACATCGTCCTCTTCATAAACGGCATACCGCTCATCTCCCTCGAACTCAAAAACCAGTTCACCGGTCAAAACGTCACCAACGCAATAAGCCAGTACAAATTCGACCGAAGCGGCCGCGACCCCATCTTCGAATTCAAAAACAGGATCCTCGTCCACTTCGCCGTCGACCTCTACGAAGTCTGGATGACCACCCGTCTTGCAGGCACCCGAACCCGGTTCCTCCCCTTCAACCAGGGATCAAACGGCCCGGGTGTCACCGGCGGAAAAGGCAACCCCGCTTCCCCTGATGGAAGCTACCTCTCATCCTACCTCTGGAAAGACCTCCTCCAAAAAGAAACCCTCCTTGAACTCCTCCACAAATACCTTCACATCGCAAAAGACGACAAATCCGGCAGAGAAGCCCTCATCTTCTCCAGATACCACCAGCTCGACGTCGTCACAAAAATCCTCAGAAACGTCAAAACAAACGGATCCGGCAAATCCAACTCCATTGCCTGGCTCGCCCACCGGCTTATGGGACTCCACGACGACACAAACACCAAAATATTCCAGTCCGTCATCGTCGTAACCGACCGAAAAGTCCTCGACTCCCAGCTCCAGGAAACCATCTACCAGTTCGACCACGTCCCTGAAGTCGTCATAAAAATCGACAAAAACTCCTCCCAGCTCAAAGACGCCATCAATGCGGGTGTCCCCATCATCATCACCCCCCTCCAGAAATTCCCTGTCATCTACGAAGAGATCGAAAGCAAAATCCGGAACTTCGCCGTTATCGTAGACGAAGCACACTCATCGCAGACCGGAGAATCCGCGAAAAAACTCAAAAAAGCCCTGGCAGAAACCGAAGACCTCCTCGAAGAATATGCCAGAGTTGAAAACGCCGAAGAAGACCAGAGACCCGACGAAGAAGACAGACTCAACGAAGAACTCAAAACCCACGGTCAGCACAAAAACCTCAGCTTCTTCGCCTTCACTGCGACCCCCAAACACACCACTCTTCAGGTCTTCGGCGAAAAGCAGCCAGACGGAAGCTACCTCCCGTTCCATATCTACTCAATGCGGCAGGCGATCGAAGAAGGCCTCATCCTCGACGTCCTCAAAAAACTACACCACCTACCGGATGTATTACAAAATCATCAAATCCCTCCCTGACGACCCCGAACTGGAAACCACCGCAGGTCAGCGTGCCGTCAAAAAATACGAAAGCCTGCACCCTCACAACCTTGCACAGAAAACCGCCGTCATCGTAGAACATTTCAGAAACCAGACCAAAAACCAGATCGACGGAAAAGCCAAGGCAATGCTCGTCACCTCCTCAAGACTGCACGCCGTTCGCTATCTCTTCGAGTTCAGACGTTACATCAAGGATCAAAAATACGACGACATCGACGTCCTTGTCGCATTCTCCGGAGAAATCAATGACGAAGGGGAGACCTGGACCGAAGAGAAGATCAACAAAACAAAAGACGGGCAAACCATCAAAGAAAAACAGCTCCCGAAAGAGTTCCATGATAACTTCAACTTCCTCATCGTCGCAGAAAAATACCAGACAGGATTCGACGAACCCTACCTTCACACAATGTTCGTCGACAAAAAACTCTCCGGCATCAAAGCCGTCCAAACCCTCTCCCGGCTCAACAGGACCATGGAAGGAAAAGAGGAGACCTTCGTCCTTGACTTTGTAAATACCCGTCGAGGAGATCCGGACCTCCTTCCAGACCTACTACGAAACCACCAGACTCGAAGAAGAAACCGACCCCAACATCCTCTATGGTCTCAAATCCGACCTCGACGCCTACCAGATCTATACCTATCCCGAAGTTGAAGCATTCGCAGAAAAATTCTTCAAAGCCTCAGATAACCAGGAAAAAGAACTTCTTGGAAAATTATCCGGCTACCTCAAACCCGCACTCGACAGATACGCAGAAAAAACCGAGGAAGAACGCGACTCGTTCAAATCGATTCTGGCAAGGTACATCAGGATCTATGGATTCATAACCCAGATCCACAGGATGTATGACAAAGACCTGGAAAGATTCTACCTGTTTGCGAAATTCCTGAACAAGGTCCTCCCCAAAGGAAAACAGATCGTCATCGAGATAGATGACAAGATCCTGATGGAATATTACCGGCTCGAAAAAACCTATAACGGTTCGCTGGTTCTGGAACCGGGCATCGAGGGAACACTCAAATCGGTCACAGGTTTTACCAACAAAAAGGAAGAGCTGAAATATACTCTCACTGAGATCATCAGAAAGATCAACGAGACGTACGGAACGGAATTCACGAACCAGGATGTAGTTGCGAGACAGCTCAGAGACATGATGATCGATGACCCCCACCTGGAATTTTTTGCACAACACGATTCTGAAGATATGTTTGCCACAAAGTTTGACAAAGACTTTGAGATGAAACTGGTCAATCTGTATCTGCTGAATGACCAGTTCATGGGACTTATCATGCATGATGAAGGAGCAAAGAAGCTCCTTCGTGATGAACTGCGGCATGAGGTCTACCGGTATTTCAGAAAGGTAGGAGAAGCCGGAGTCTTGTAAGCGGGCGTTATCCGCAGCATATCTCCATTCTTCCACCCCTGTCCCCACTCTCGCAGAACAACAACGCATTGTCGAGCGGATCAAAGAGTTTATGGGGCTTTGCGAACGGATTCTCACCCGGGGGAGAATAATCGGGAGATACTCATGACAGAAAATATTGTCTACACTAGAGAAGTAGCTTTATCTAAAGAGTAAATGAGTTAATATCTCAGTTACCGCTAGTTGAATAATTGAGAATTCATTTCAATCACCCTTTTCGGGCGATCGGAATTGAATGAGCTCACCATCTTACAAAAATATGTGATTGATAGTAATTCTCATTATAGAAATAGATTTACGGTAATGTTTCAGGTATTTCCATCCACTCAAAGATCATCGCCCATTATCAATATTTGCAAACCTCCAAAGAAGTTTTGGAGATAGTTCATATGTATAATTTTGGACCAAATTGTACTTTTTTATATCAGATACTTTTATCATCTATGATGCATTATTGTTATCTTGAACACGAGGTAATTAAAATGGTTAAAACACTAATAATCAACAATTATAGAAAATAACGTGGAGATAATCGCAACTCTGAACACAAAATGGATGGGTTTGCCGTCAAAATGGGTAACCGCAATTCCACAATCCGTGGTGGAAAAGGCGGCGGACCATTCTAACATTATTCACTTTTTAATGATATTGTTTATTTAAAGTGTTTCATTGATGTTGTGTAAATCCTCTATTTGAAAAAAGTTAAAATGGTTTTCAATCTCTGTTTACACCAAATGAATATCCACTGCCCATAAATGGATCTTCTGGGGGTATTTTTTCTGTTTTTTCTTTTGAGTTTGGCGTGGTGTTAATTTCTGAATACATTCGGTACAAAAACATCCCGCGACGTTTTCATTATTGTTTAGGACGAGAAACCATCCATTAGGAACTTTAGTCTTGTATAGATTAGGGTTAAGTTCCTTTAACCATCCATTAGGAACTTTAGTCTTGTATAGATTAGGGTTAAGTTCCTTTCCACATCCACTCCACTTCCTCTGTCCCCATTGATAATAATGAGTAACAATTTGGCTATTATTTCCAGTGTATAACTGCATAATATAGTAACCTCCTATAAATAATTAATAGAGGTGTTATGCTTTATTAATTTTTGTTCTGAAAAAATTGCAAAGGTAAAAAATGAGGTTTTTGTTTTTTTCTAAGTTAATATCTCAAACAGCCTCGTGTCAGCCGTATGCTTTGTTGTCTGTAATGCCAGTTCCTAATATGCTGATGCCGGGTTTGGCATACTCTGCCATACTATAACCGCCATCCAACGGCAGATCATCACCATCCTTCACATCAAGATGTAACCCACCATTGGTTAACACGCGCGGGGGGTAAAAAAATAAGGATCGTCAGAATTATGTGTATTTTCAGAAAAAAGGCCGAAAGAAGCGCAAGACTGAAGATCTGGTTGTCCCCGGTTCAAGTCCGGGTGAAGGCACTACGTTTTCCTTTTTTTGCAAAGTTATGATCAATTGAGCTTATCCTGTTTCGTATTCGTTTTCTGATTCAGAAATGAGCCGTTTATAGTATTTTTTGTCGTGATCTGTATATCATTTCCCGTGTCGAGAGGTCTCATGCCATGTGGGTTCACGTCTGCACATTTTGGATACATGCAGGCAGGGATCCTGAGGGGCGGGTGATGTGATGGGAATAAAAAAGTCAGCGGCGGCGAAAGCATGAGATATTCAACCGCGAATCCCGCAAGCCTTTGGCTTGCTCTCAGAATCGGATTTGCTTTACCTCACTTGAACATGGCGGGTCTTACGTCCCGCCGTTTCCTCCCTCATCGGGAGCGTTCGGGAAAATCCGATTCTGTTCGCCCGAAGGGCGGATTCGCGCCGATTCGCGGTTGGTTTTTTCTCATGTTTCCGCATCCTGCCAACTCCTTTCTTCTTTCTTCCTGAATGGACATATTCTCTATCGATCTATCATATTCTCTCCAGCGGATCTTTCTGCCGATTCGACAGCCCGTGATCGCAAAGCTTCGCTTTGCTCTGCTAAGATCGTATGTTTCGCACCCGATCCCCTCTCACAAATCAAAGATCTGCTCAGATGAGGCCGCCCCTGGGGTAGCCCGCATAAAAAAAAACATCCCCCTCCGGTCGGTTTAATACTCCCTCAACCCAAATAATAAAAGGAATGGACACACACAATAACGGACTTCTCCCGGCATCCTGTATATTCGCCGGCGAACTCATGCATGCAGCGGAAGCGGAAATTGGATTTACGACCCCGTTCGGCATATTCTCCCCCAAAATATTTCTCATAGGCACCCTCACTGAAAAGATCCAGAGAGACGAAAAGATCTCCTCGCTTCGCATCAGCGATCCGACCGGGGTCTTCTCCTGCTCCATGAGCTGGCAGAACACCCCTCTCCTGAAAACCGCAGGAGAAATCGAGGCCCCCTCATTTGTCGCCGTATTTGGAACGGTCAGGTTCCGCAAATACGCCGGCAGAACGTTTCTCGAGATCGTTCCGGCGACCATAACGCCTTCGACCCGCGAAGCACGGGACGCCTGGATCCTGAGCACTGCCGAGTCCGCGATCTCGCGGCTGGAAAAATCCCCGGCCTCTGATCTCAGGAAAGAACTTGCCGGACGGATCAGTGCAGCGCTCTCCTCCGTCAGACCGTCAGGTCCGAAAGAGGAGATCGCAAACGAAACGATACTCGCGATCATCTCCTCCCTCTCCGAAAAGAAAGGAGCGAGAATACTTGACGTCTTCTCCCGCCTGAAAAGCCTTGGACTCGACGAACCGTCAGCGAAGATGCGTCTCGGGATGCTGATGGAAGAGGGGGAATGCTACACCCCCACGACCGAGTTCATCAAAATCGCCTGATCATGCAGCCGGAATTTTATGCAGACGGACCCGCGGTCCTCATCGAAAGGCAGGAGCGTTCCCTGATTATAGTCAACCCCCACTTCGGCGTCGAAGCGGATCTCCACCGGCATGGTCTGCATTTCCAGAGTTCCACCGATTCACGTCTCGCGAGACTGCTTGCCGTCATCGAACAGGCCGATCCCGACTACCTGATCGTGCTCGGCGACCTCAAGCACATGATCCCGTATGTCACCTACCAGGAACGGATCGAAATGCCCGCGGTCCTCAGAAAGATCCGGCGAGAGACCTCGTTCCGGCTCGCTCCCGGAAATCACGACACCGGACTTGAACATTATCTCGAAAAGGGCGAACTCCTGCCTATGAACGGGGCGCTGATCGACGGGACAGGCTATTTCCACGGCCATACGATCCCTGATCCCGCTCTACTCGGTCACCTGATTTTGTGCGGCCATTACCACCCGGTCGTGAACATCTACGACGCCGTCGGATGTGCCCTTCGCGGATCGCTCGGGTATCTGCTTGCCGAGATCGACCCTTCGGCCTGGGGACCGGCACCGGTCGACCCGACCCGGGTCCTGCTCGTCCCAGCGTTCTATGAACTCGCCGGCGGCATGGACATCCGGCTGATCCCGGGCGGCAGGATCTCTCCTATTGCCAAGGCGATCTTGACCGAAACGGCAGAGGTGTTCCTCAAAGACGGGACATACGTCGCTTCGTTTGCGGAACTCCGCCCCGACCCTCTGGAGAGAATATGACATCCGCGATACAGGAACTCAAAGACTCCCTTCACCCGAAGCTCCGGGCAGTTCTGGAGAAGCGTGGGTTCGATGAGTTCTCTGAGATCCAGATGCGTGCGGTCCCAAAACTTATCACCGGGATCAACGCGATTTTGATCGCCCCAACGGGAACGGGAAAAACCGAGAGTGCGATGCTCCCGGTTTTCCATCACATGCTCACGGACCCCATGCCCGAAGGATTTTCGGCTCTCTACATCACGCCGCTTCGGTCCCTCAACCGGGACATGATGAACCGGCTTGAGTAGTGGGGGGCAGAGCTCGGCCTGAAGATCTTGGTCAGACACGGGGACACGAGTCAGACCGACCGGCGAAAACATGCGACGCATCCGCCGGATCTTTTTATCACGACGCCCGAAAGCTTGCAGGCGATGATGATGGGGAAAGTGCTTCGAAAACATCTCGCGGCAGTCCGCTACGTCATCGTCGATGAAATTCACGAGCTTGCCGACGGAAAACGCGGAGCCCAGCTCTCCGTCGCATTGGAACGGGTCGCCGAACTTGCCGGCGAGTTTCAGAGGATCGGGATCTCGGCAACCGTCGGGAACCCCGAGCTTGTCGGCAGGTTCCTCTGCGGGAAACGTCCCTGCACGATCGTGCAGGTCCCGGTGGCAAAAACCCTCGACCTTTCCGTGAAGTTTGCCGGCGAGTCATTCGGCGACCAGACGAAACTGATCGGCAAATGCATCGACACCCACACATCGACCCTCGTTTTTACGAACACCCGGAGCGTCGCCGAGGCAATCGGCCATGCTCTTCTTCCGCGGGGAGACACGGATGTTCATCACGGGTCCCTCTCGCGGGAGGTCAGGATCGATGCCGAGGAAAAGTTCCGCGACGGCGTAACGAGGGACATGATCTGTACCTCGTCGATGGAGCTCGGGATCGATATCGGACAGATCGATCATGTCATCTAGTTCAACTCGCCGCGTGAGGTCGCCCGCCTCATGCAGAGGACAGGCCGGGCCGGCCATCAGATCCATGCCACGTCTAAAGGCATGATCCTTGCGACCGGGTTCGACGATATCCTGGAGTCGATGGTGATCGTCAACAAGGCGATGAGCAATCAGCCGGAAAACATCCGCCCGCACATCAATGCCGCGGATGTGATCGCCAATCAGATCGCGGCCCTCGCAGTGGAACGCGGCGAGATCGCGATCGAAAAGATCGAGCAGATCTTCTCGCGGAGTTTCTGCTTTGAAAATGCCGGCCCCCTGATCCGCGAAGTGATCGCCGGCATGGAAAAACATTACCTGATCAGGACCGAAAACGGCATGGTGATCACGAAATCCCGAGCACGCAAGTATCTCTCGATGATTGCGGATGAGAAGAAGAGTATGATCTTCGATGTGGTCTCGAGAAAGCCTGTCGGGACCCTGGACGAGTCCTTTGTGATCAGCTGGATCTCGTCGGGCGCCGTGTTTTTTGCGAGAGGACGGATCTGGCGGGTCCTCGATATCGATGAGGACCGGATCATGGTCGAGCCGGCGAAGAATGCGAAAGGAGAGCTCCCGTCCTGGGAAGGCGAGCAGATCCCGGTTCCTTTTACGGTGGCGACCGAGGTCGGGAGACTGCGCCGTCTGCAGAACTTCGATGAGTATCGTGCGGATGAGAAGTCCGTGCTGTTTGCAAAAAAGGTCCTTTCCGAGATGAAAAAGAACCGGTCTATCACGGCGACGGATCAGCTGATCGTGTTAGAGGACTCTGATGAAGGGGTCGTGGTGAATCTTTGCGGGGGGCACAAGGTGAACGAGACGATCGGGCGTGTTCTCTCGATCCTGCTCTCCGCCCGGTACGGAACGACGGTCGGTATCGAGACGAATGCCTACCGGATCCTTCTCCGGCTCCCGAAGTTTCTCCGTGCCCCGGATGTTGAAGAGGTGCTGCTCTCTCTCGAGCCTGAACATCTGGAAGCGATCCTGATGCTTGCGCTGAAAAAGACGGCTCTCTACAAGTGGAAACTCGTGCAGATCGCGAAGAAGTTCGGGGCGATCGACGCAGACGCGGATTATGAAAAGATCAGTATGAACCGACTTCTGGATCTCTTCGACGGGACGGTGATCGAGAAAGAGGCGTTTCGTGAACTGTTCTTTTCGAGTATGGATGTGGAGTCTGCGAAAAACGTTGTCGCGATGCTGAAGGACCACAAGATGGAGACGAAGACGAGCCGTCTGTCGATCATCGGGGCGGAGGGACTCTTCACGGGCCGCGATGTGGTGGTGCCTCCGGGAGAGGATCAGGCGATCATCGAGACTGTGAAGCACAGACTCGATGAGCAGGATATGATCCTTGCCTGTATGCACTGCAGGAAATGGAAGTCGAAGACGAAGGTCGCCCGGGTCCCTGATCAACCGCTGTGTCCGGTCTGCGGCGCCCGGCTGATCGCGGCGCTGAAGCCTTACGAAGAGCCGATGTTTGCCGCCCTGAAAAAGAAGACCCTTTCAACCGAGGAGCGGGAGGCGGAGACCCGGATGATGCGGAACGCGAATATGGTTCTTTCGAGCGGGAAAAAAGCCGTCGTGGCATTGGCTGGACGCGGGGTCGGTCCGGAAGCGGCGGCACGGATCCTGAATACGTTTGCGACCGACGATAACTTTTATCGGGAGATCCTGAAGGCTGAGCGGAAGTTCGTACAGACGCACAGATACTGGGGATAAAGAAAAAAAGGGATGAAGAAGCTTGCGGGCTTCCTTCGTTTCCGGTCAGACGAACGTCAGATCAAAGAAGAACAGATTTGCCGGATCCTGCCCTGATCTCTGATTTGTTGCGCCAAACTGATAGGTCCCTGCTTTTTCCGCAGTAACATACCACACATATGTTCCGCCGACGCCGACAAGGCCCGTGGTATTATCGGCGATGTACTCGTCCTTGAGGACGGTCAGTCCGGACTCAGGCGAGGCGGTCCAGTAATACCCTGTCGTCGGGTTTCCGTCAGTGCAGATCTTCACGACCTCTCCGGCTTTCGGATTGACTTCGCCGTTAAACAGTACGGTCAGCATGACATCATCGGCAGAGTCATTGGTTTCCGGCTCGGAAAACACGAGCGTCTGGCTCATGGTGTAGATCGGGTCGACATCCGTTTCCCAGGATCGTTCATATTCTGCTTTGAATGTATAGCTCCCGGCTTTTTCGGCAGTGATCGTATAATACTGGTAGCCTCCTCCGCTGGCCCCTCCTTCGGGGACAGGCGTTGCCTTATACTCGTCTTTGACGATCAATCCTTCGCTCTCCATCACGGTCCAACTGTATCCTGTGGTTGGATTTGCAGGAAGAATAAAGGTCATTGAGGCATTTGCCGGAATCATCATTCCTTCTTTTTTGACCGTTATGGTCAAAACAGGATCATCGATATTCACAGGAACATCCGGAGATATGCAGCCTGCTGCAAAAATGCAGATGATAAGTGCACATGCTCCGAAACTCAGCAGTTTCAGTCTATTCATGATGAATGATAGAACAGCCTGATATAAGTATTTTTTTAGAAAAAAGAGGAGGAGGTTACTCGTCGAGAACCTTGCTTGTCAGATCGAGCGGTAAAAGGTACTCGCCGTTTCTGTATGCACGCATGTTTCCACCGGAGATCTCATCGATTAAAACGACCTGATCGCCGATCTTACCGAACTCGAACTTAATGTCGTAGAGTTCGATGTTCTTCTTTGCGAGCTCTTCTTTCATGATGGTACCGATCTTCTGGGTGATGACCTTAAGGCTCTCATAGTCCTCGGGGGACATGATGCCTAGAATTTCAAGTGCATCTTTGGTTACTGGCGGGTCTTCGCGTGCATCATCTTTGAATGTTGTCTCGACGAATGCCGGGAGAGGGGCTGCCTCTTCGATGTAATCGCCGTAACGACGGTAGAAGCTGCCTACTGCACGGAATCTGCAGATGATCTCGAGTCCCTTGCCGAATGTCTTGGCGGGTTTCGCGGTCATCGTTACATTCTCGATGTCTGCACTGATGAAGTGGGTAGGGACCCCTTTTGCATTCAGGATCTCCATGAAGTACTGAGTTAATCTAAGACCAGCACGTCCGGCACCTTCAATAGTCGGGCCAACTGTGTTCATCCCTGGATCGAATACCCCATCAGCACCAGTACAGTTATCCTTAAATTTCAGCAGATAGTTCCCGTTGTCAAGTGAGAATACATCTTTTGTTTTGCCGGTGTATACCAATTTCATGGTACTTATATGTTGGAACTAACCACGTATAATATTGATGCTACATGAGAACACGTAACATGCTGACAGGAGTTATTTGTGGTAGGGTTCGCCGTGTAATATCCGAAACGCGCGATAGACCTGTTCGAAGAGAATTAACCTGCACATGGTATGGGTAAAGGTCATTTGGGATAAGGAGAGCTTTTTTTCAACTGAGCGGAGCAATGCCGACGACAGACCAAGGGGCCCGCCGATGATGAAACAGATATTCTTCCCGGATAATTTCGCATCGCCAAAGATCCCGGAAAACTCTTCACTCGATAGAGAGACCCCGTAGGGATCAAGAGCTATTACAGAGAATCCCTCTTTTACATTTGCAAGGATCAGGTCTCCCTCCTTCTTCTTTACGCGGATCTCTTCCGATGCCGAGGCATTTTCCGGGATCTTTACTTCGGCAAGTTCCGTGATGAATATCTTCGCATATGGGCGCAGACGTTTTTCAAACTCGGCAATACCTGCGGAAATATAAGCGTCTTTGATCTTTCCGATGCAGAGGATCTGGACCTGCATCTACTCCTCTGCGGGCATTTCGGGGTCCTGGCTGATCTCCGAAAGCTCTACGATCCTTTCGTAGTAGGTCACTGCTTCTTTGAGTCTGCCGACAGACTCCAGTGACCGTGCTTTCAGATGCATGGCGGGCATATGATCTGGATCGGTTTTCAGGATGTGGTCTGCTGCTTTTTCCGCCATATCAAATCTGCTCTGCTGGAGATAGATGATCCCGCGACAGAAGTTTAGATCCGGATCTTTACATCCTGCAGCCTCTGCTTTGTCGAATGCAGAAAGTGCTTCGGTCGGATGGCCGGTGACCATCTGCATGAAACCAAGACCGGAAAGTACATACGGATTTTTCGGATCTGCCTGGCTTGCGGTCGTCATGTCGCTCGTGATATCCTTTGGTTCGCCGATCTTGATCGAGGCAAGGGCTTTTTCAATATGAAGCAGACTGTTTCTCGGGTATTTTCCGATGAGTTTGTCAAAGGATCTGATCGCTTCGGGGTATTTTCCCATGCGTGAAAGCATCTCGGCATAGCCGAAAAGAGCGGCGACATTTTCCGGGTCTTTGAGGGTCAGCTCGGCGTATTGTTTGAGCGCTTCTTCCGTCTTTCCTATTTTGGCAAGAGATGCCGCATACATGGATCTGATATTCTGGTCATGCGGGCGTAAAGTCAGCATCTCGGCACAGGCTTCTGCTGCCTCTTCATCTCTTCCAAGGAATCTGAGAGCTTCTGCTCTCAAACGGCGTGTGACAATGTCATCCGTGTTTGATTCGAGCAGAAGGTCATACCCGGAGAGTGCCTCTTCGTACTCACCTCTCATAATATAGATCGAGACAAGTTTCCTGATAACGTCAGAATTTGGAACGCCTGCATTGAGATATTTTGCATAGACCTCGAGGACCTCATCATACTTCTGCAGCTGCTCAAGGATATCTGCGAGTTCAAGCAGCGCTTTTGTGTTGGTTTCGTCGATATCCGTCAGATGCCGCAGGACTTTTACCGCATCTTCGAGTCTACCGAGGTTTACATATGCCGCTCCTTTGTCGAACAAAGCCTGGGAATGCTCTGGTTCATGCTCGAGACACTGGTCCATATATTCGATACAGAATTTGAATTCGCCTTTGAGCAGGTGAACATGTCCGATTGAGTAAAGATTATGGATGTTATCAGGGTCGCTTTTGAGGGCTGCAGAATAGCAGTCTTGTGCCTGATCGAGCCGGTCGACCGATGTGCAGAGGTCTCCGCCGAGTGTTAAAAGACCGAGTCCCCCTTCACCTTTGGATAATGCAGCGAACGCCGCATCTGCCGCCTCTTCGTTCAGACCGAGATCGGCGCAGAGTGTTGTGACGTGGGATGCCGCTCCGGCGATGTCGGGGTAGTCGGTCATGATCCTGATATAGGTTTCTGCGGCTGCCTGACTCTGTCCCGCTGCTGCCTGGACCCTGCCAAGATCGAGCAGGATCCCCGGCTGATCCGGCAGGATCTCGTCTGCAGAGGCAAACGCTTCCACGGCTTTTTCATATTCGCCAAGCATTTCATATGCGGATCCAAGACCAAGGTATGCTGCCGGCGTATTGGCGGATAAGGCGGCGGCATTCTGGTAATGGATCACCGCCTCCTCATAATTCCCGGCAGAGGCTGCTGCTTCTCCCGCGAGCAGGGTTATCGTGATGTCGCGGGGCTGATACTCTTCGCTTAACAGAAGTTCGGCGATCTCCTGTGCTTCGGCGTATCTCCCGGTCCCGCTGCAGGCTTTGAGGAGCCCGATGTAGGCAAGCGTGTTTTCCGGCGATGCCTCGACGAGTTTTTTCCATGATCCGGCAGCTTCTTTGTATTTGCCAGCAAGCATCATGGACGCGGCGTGCTGTTCCACAGCTGCGATATTTACAGGGGATTTTGCGAGCACACGTGCCGCCGCATCCCCGGAGTATTGGTATCTTCCAAGTCCTGCAAGACATCTGCTGTGCAGGAGTTCCATGTCGAGCCTTGCGGGGGTATGACTCAGCACAACGCCGACGGCTTTGTCGGCTTCGCCGTATCGGCCAAGCGCCGCAAGGGCGTATCCCTGCATGGAAAGAAGCCCCTCGTTCACGACATCGACCTCGACTTTTATCTGCTCTTTCTGGGATGGCGCATTATCGAACAAATCAAGTTCGCCGTCTTCGAACCATTTCATTTTTGCAGGGGAGGGTCCTGCGGCGCCGAGTTTTCCCATCTTCTCGAAACTCTCGAGTGCCTCTTTGTATTTCCCGGAAAGGTACTCGGCGCAGCCTTTCATATACCAGACTGCATTATTCGTCTGATTCAGGTGGATGTATTCGACGAACGCTTCAACGGCACGCCTGAACTCGCCGTTCAAAAACGAGATGATCCCCAGTAAATGCCAAAGTTCGGCGTTCGCATAGCCTTTTGCCAATACCTTTTCCAGCTGGATCGCGGCATCTTTCCCGTTCCCGTCCCAGTAAAATGACAATGCCCGGCGAACTGTGATGGTAATGTCATCTCCTGACGTGTAATGCTGGATCATGCCGTAGGCAGTACTTGCGTTCTTAAAGTTTCCGAGGCTTTCTTCAAGTCGTGCCCGGCGGTACCAGCCGATCACATCATTCTCGGCAATATTTGCATATCGTTTCAGTGCGCCCTCGACATCTCCCATCATCTCACTGCAGAATGCAGCATTGGATACCATCTCGGATTTTCCAAGCGAGGAGGCGAGGTCATCATACACGGATCGTGCTTCGGGAAACATCCCGCTTCGCATCAGCAGATCGGCATAACGGATCCGGTATTGTACATTTCCCGGGAAATGGGAGATCAGCTGTGAACAGACTGCGGCAGCTTCCCGGTATTTTCCGGAGTGCAGGAGCCACTCGCATTTCTTATCTTTGAGGTATATCTCACCCTCAGGGAGAACGACATGTCCCATGGCAGAGAGTGCCTCTTCGTATTTTCCTGCATCTCCAAGGAGAATGGCAAGTGATGTCCAGGCATGGAAATCATCCGAGTTGAGTTCCACCGCTTTGGCGTATGATCGGGAGGCGGCATCGTATTTTTGGTTCAGTCTCTGACTTGTCGCAAGTCGTGTCCAGAGCTGCGCCGATCCCGGCTCTAATTCAAGTGCTTTTGTGAAATGCTGGATCGCGTCCTCATACATTCCTTTTTCGTATGCCTGTTCTCCGCGTGCTATCCACGGATTCTGTTTATCATTTTTGCCGAAAAGACCGCCAATATCTACCATTCCATCCTCCTGATACTCTGTTTAAACTATTTCAACCCAGTGAGTATAAAGTCTATCTGTGAAACATCAGTGCCAGAAACGTTTGGACTTTATAGAACAAGACACAATAGATTTACTATGGACTCCCGTGAAACTGACAAAGATCTGCGTGATGCACAGAATTTGCCGTATGACCCGGATACACTCCGAAGAATCAATGAGCACCCTTGTTACAGTCAGGATGCACGACATCTGTTCGGCCGGTGCCATGTGGCCGTTGCGCCGAAATGCAATATTCAGTGTAATTACTGTGTAAGGGATTATGACTGCGTCAATGAGTCCCGCCCGGGGGTTACGAGCGAGATCCTTCTCCCCGGTGATGCTTTGGAGCGGATCGATGAAGTCGTTTCCCGGATGAAACACATTAAAGTCGTGGGGATCGCAGGACCCGGAGATCCGCTTGCAAACGAGGAGACGTTTGAGACGCTTCGCCTCGTCCACGAAAAGTATCCTGACGTGATTTTGTGTATCAGCACAAACGGTCTGCTTCTCCCGGATAAGATCGATATCCTGGAAAAGTACTGGGTCAGAAATATCACGGTCACTTTGAACGCGATCGATCCGGCGATCGGCGAGAAGATCTACTCATTCGTTGAGTATCAGGGGAAAAAGTATCACGGGCGTGAAGCTGCCGAAATTCTGCTGAAAAACCAGCTCCTCGGTATCGAAGAGGCGGTAAAACGCAAGATGCTCGTGAAGATCAATACTGTGTACATTCCTGGTGTAAACGATGAGCATATCCCGGAGATCGCAAAAAAGGTCGGAGCCATGGGAGTGTTCAACTTCAATATCATCCCGCTGATCCCTCAGTATAAATTCAAGGACGTTGTTCCGCCGACCGCGGCAGAAAAGGCACGGATGCACGAGCTTTGTGCCCCCTACGTCCGTCAGATGCGTCATTGTCAGAGATGCAGGGCAGACGCGGTCGGACTGCTTGGCCAGGATGTCCAGAACGAATTCGGCTGCTACGGCAAAGGCGACGGATCAGGAAAAGGCTGCAGCGGCGAATGATCCATTTTTTTCGGAAATGGCTCCCTGGCCCCTTTCTATTTTTCGGGCGTATTTGCTTTTTTCTTCCGTTCGTTTCCTCTCTACCCCAACAATTAAAGCCTTTCCCTACTAATAATAATGTACCTTACATACACCCGCCCCACGCTTCACAGGTTTGGCGGACAAAAACGGTTAGATGGGGAATCTGGAAATCTTCCCATTATATAACAATGATATCAAAAATACCGGTAGAGCCCAAGGCTACGGAAAAGTCTGTGAGGCTCTCAACACTCTCGGGTATATTCTATCCAAAAAATGAGCATGAGCTGAAGGAGCTTTTATCCGCTCTTTTTGCATCTACGGTGACGTCTGTTTCGGATTCATACGGGATACTCGTCCCTCATGCAGGGTATATTTATTCGGGACAGACGGCAGCATGCGGGTATGCAAAGATATCTCCTGTATTTGCCGGGACCTTTGTTCTGATTGGTCCAAGCCACACCGGGGTGGACACCTCCACCTCGGATATGATTTGGGAGACGCCGATAGGAAACGTCTCTCCGGATCTTGACTTCATCGAAGCTCTGAGTTCATCCATACCGGTGGATAATGATCTGATTTCAATAAAGGAGAACTCTCTCGAAGTTCAGATGCCCTTCATCCGGTATAGGTTCCCGAACGCAAAAATCGTCCCGATCCTGATGGGAGATCAGTCTCCACACGGTGCAGAACGGGTCGTTCAGGCGGTTTTGTCTGCTGCAAAGAGATGTGGGATCCGCCCGATCATCATTGCGTCAGGCGACGGTTCGCATTATGTTCCGGCAAAAATTGCCGAGCAGAACGACTTAACGGTCCTTGCGGCCATCCGAAATCTTGACACGTCCCCCCTCTATGACGCACTGGCCAGACCTCGTCCCTCTATGTGCGGATTCGGCTGTATTGCCGCCATGGCAGAGATATGTGCATCGTTCGGCGCAAAAGAGGCCCGCGTTATTTTATATCAGACATCAGGCGATGTCACCGGCGATCAGACTGAAGTCGTAGGATATGCTGCCATGGAAGTGGTCTGAAATGGCAACCTGGAGTGCTCCCGGCAAAGTTATTTTATTTGGAGAACACGCCGTTGTTTATGGAAACCCCGGCATCGCGATGGCGATCAAACCTCGTGTCCAGGTCACCGTCCGGCATTCAAGATATTATCAGAAACCCAACTCCCCCTACATCTTGGAATGCTTCCGGCTCACCGATGTGAAAGGCAGTGTGTATGTCAGATCTCAGCTGCCAAGTGCGTCAGGTCTCGGCTCTTCGGCCGCCGTTACCGTAGCAACGCTTTTTGCCATCAACGATGAGTTTGAACTGGGATACACCCGTGAAGAAGTCGGCGATCTGGCCTTCGAGGTGGAAAAGGCAACACAAGGAGGGCGTGCCAGTGCAACCGATACGTATGTTTCGACATTCGGCGGCCTGGTCCTTATCCGGGGTAGTGAAAAACGCCGTCTTCTTCCCCCGCAGAATCTCTCGATCGTGATCGGCAACTCGCTTATCTCCCACAACACCGCGGAGATGGTGGAAAAAGTTGCTGAGCTCAGACGAGCCTCGCCCGTCACTGCAAACGGGATCATGGACGCTATCGGCGGCGTGACCATGGATGCCATGCACAATCTTGAAAATCCTAAAGAGCTGGGTGTTCTGATGAACCGGAACCATGCTCTTCTCGACGCTCTTGGCGTAGGTCACCCGGTCTTGTCCCAACTTGTTCTCGCGGCCCGGAATGCCGGGGCATACGGAGCAAAAATGTCAGGCGCCGGCGGAGGGGGATGCATCTGGGCTTTATGTTCAAAATGTTCCCGCAACCGGGTGGCCGGGGCGATCGAAGATTGTGATGCCCGCCCGATAACCACGTCCATCGACACGGAAGGAGCACGGAGAGAAAAAGATGAGTGAGCCTGTCATTATCAAACTCGGCGGAAGCATAGTTACGAAAAAATCTGAAGACGGCGTTGTCGATTCGGCAAAGATCAAACTCCTTGCCGAGCAGATCGCACAGTTTTCCGGGAAATTCCCCCTCATCATCGTGCACGGGGCTGGTTCATGCGGCCATCCCGAGGCAAAAGCATATGATATTCCCGGCGGGGTCACCAAAGAAAACGCCGCAGGTATTTTTGTTACGCACACGGCCGTTTCCCTGCTCAACCGCTCTGTGGTCGCCTCGCTTCGTGAAGCCGGCATGGAAGCCGTCTCTCTCCACCCGTTCGGCTGCTGTCTTGCAGAAGATGGAAGACTCGTCTCTGCAGGTGTTTCGCAGATCAGCGAAATGCTCGCCCTCGGATTAGTCCCGGTTTTGCACGGCGATGTGGTCATGGACACAAAACGCGGTGCCTGTATTATTTCCGGGGACCAGATCGTCCCCTACCTTGCCGTCAAACTCGGCGCAAAACGCGTAGGCATCGCGACCGATGTCGGCGGCGTTCTTTCGAACGGCGAGGTCATCCCTGAAATCAACCGGACGAACGTCGGTGAAATCGATCTCGGCGGTTCGTCGAGCACCGACATAACCGGCGGCATGCGGGGAAAGATCAATGAACTTCTCCTTCTCGCCGACGAAGGTATCGACTCGCACATTTTCGCCGCGAACCGTGTGGCGGATTTCTTCTTTGGAAAAAATTACGGCGGGACCCTGGTAAAAAAATGACCACAGATAAACGTATATCATCAAGGAAACTGGATCATCTGCGTCTCTGCAGTGAAACAGATGTTACTGCCGGCAGTGCAGGATTTGAAGACGTCATTCTTGTACACAATGCATTACCCGAATGCGATCTTGACAGGATCGACCTGTCGGTCGATTTCCTTGGAAGAAAACTTTCTTCGCCTCTCTTTATCTCCGCAATGACCGGAGGTCATCCGGACACCAAAGAAGTGAACCGGGTCTTAGGGTCTGCTGCGGAAAAATACGGTCTTGCGATGGGTGTCGGCTCCCAGCGTGCGGCTCTCGAAAATCCTGATCTGGCAGATAGTTTCAGTGTCGTCAGAGACGCCGCCCCGCATGCATTTCTGTGCGGAAATCTTGGTGCGGTCCAGCTGGTCAACCATGGTATGGAATGGGTCGATGCCGCGGTCGAAATGATTGATGCCGATGCACTCTGTATTCACTTAAACTTCCTTCAGGAAGCCATCCAACCGGAAGGCGACCACAATGCGACCGCATGCCTTGATGCTATCTCACAGGCCTGTAAAGAATCAAATGTTCCTATAATCGTAAAAGAGACCGGATGCGGTATTTCGTCAGAAGTTGCCGCCCGGCTTTTCGATGCCGGTGTTTCAGCTGTAGACACCGGCGGATACGGCGGTACGTCGTGGGCAAAGATCGAGGGTGCCCGTGCACAGAAACGGGATGATGCCGGTGATAAGACCCTGGTCGGGTTGGGGGATTCTCTCATAACATGGGGAATACCTACCGCGGTCAGTGTTTTTGAGGTAGCGAAGGTGAGTAAAGGACCGGTCATTGCTACAGGCGGGTTGAAGACCGGTCTCGATATTGCAAAAGGTATCGTCCTTGGTGCAACGCTTGGAGGGATGGCATTATCCCTCCTTAGCCCGGCACTTTCCGGCGAAGAAGCCTTAGGATCTGCAATAACCACAATTCACACGGAATTCTCTGCTGCAATGTTCCTTTGCGGGGCAAAAGATATTTCCTCCCTTTCCAAGGTCAGGTATTACCTCTTAGGGGACATTAGGCAGATGATTCGGACATAAAAAAAATCAGGAAACATAATATGGTAGACATAGAAGTTATAGCCGTTGGCGGATACAACGAGGTCGGGAGAAACATGACCGCGGTCCGTGTCGGCAAAGAAATCGTCATTTTTGACATTGGATTATATCTGGACCCGATCACGGGTAGCAACAACGTGGATATGGAGAATATGCACTCTCTGGATCTTATCCAGATGGGTGCCATTCCCGATGACACGGTAATGAACTCGGTCGAAGGGACCGTAAAAGCGATCGTATGTACGCACGGTCACCTTGACCACATCGGTGCGATCCAGAAACTCGCTCACCGGTATAACTGCCCGATCATCTCGACACCCTACACTAATGAGCTGATCAAACAGCAGATCGAAGGCGAACGCAAATTCACGGTGATGAACAAGACCTTTGCGCTCAAAGCAGGGGGAAAATATACCATTTCCCAGACCCTGACCTTAGAGTTCATCCGCGTTCAGCACAGTATCATTGATTCGGTAATGGCAGTTCTCCATACCCCGGTCGGCTGCGTCGTGTATGCAAACGATTTCAAGTTTGATATGACGCCGGTTATCGGTGAAGCTCCCGACCTTGCCCGTATGCGTGAGATCGGCAAACAAGGCGTCAAGGTCCTGATCGTTGAATCCCTGAACCTTGATGACCGCGGATACTCTCCAAGCGAACAGGTTGCCCGTCTTCGGGTCCGTGACGCGATCATGCGGTGTGAGGACGACAAAAATGCCGTCATCGTCTCGACCTTCGCTTCGCAGATCGCGAGGATCAAGACCATCACCGAGTGTGCCCGTGAGATCGACCGTATCCCGGTCCTTCTCGGACGCAGTATGGAGAGGTACAACACCACTGCCGAGGTCCTGAAGCAGGTCGCCTTCCCGCAGGGGACAAGCATCTATGGAAACAGAAAAACCACTGACCGTATGCTCCGCCGCGTTCTCAAAGAAGGCAAGGACAAGTTCCTTCTCGTTGCGACCGGCCACCAGGGTGAACCAGGATCCATGCTCTCGAGGATCGCTCTTGGCGAGACTCCTCTTAAAATCGAGAAGGGTGACAAGATCCTGTTCTCGGCAAACATCATCCCGACACCTACCAACTATGCCCAGCGTGCCGAGGTCGACCGCCTTCTAATCCGTCAGGGTGCACGGATCTTCGACGGACTCCATGTTACCGGTCACGCCTACTATCAGGAGCATTACGATCTCCTTTCCATGCTGAATCCCGAGCATATCATCCCGTCCCACGGTCCGTTCGCTATGAAAGCAGGTCATGTGACGCTTGGTTCCGAGTTCGGATACGCACTGAACAAAGAGATCCACATTATGCAGAACGGTGACCGACTGGTCCTCCCGAAGTGAGGTCATTTGTATGAAACTTGATGAATATCTGAAAACTGTTGCCGCCAAAGTCAATATGGAGGCGGAAGAGTATAGTAAAGCGATCGACACGACCCTGCAGAAAGCAGCGTCCCATCTCCTTGTGGGCGGAGGGAAACGTCTTCGCCCGGCCCTCGTGCTTCTCTCGGCAGACGCGATCTGGAGCGGTGCGTCGGAAGATATTTTTCAGGCAGCCCTCGCGCTGGAATGGACGCACACGTTCACGCTGGTCCATGATGATATCATGGACGGGGATTCTCTCCGCCGCGGCAGACCTACGGTCCATGTAGTATGGAACGAAGCTACCGCGATTTTGGCAGGTGATGTCCTGTATGCAAATGCATTTGAATATCTCTGCTGCGTAAAAAAGGCTACGCCAGAGTCCAAAGTCATCGCCGTCCAGATGCTTGCCCACTCCTGTCATGAACTCTGCGAAGGTCAGCAGGAGGATGTTTCCTTCGAGACGAGATCCGATGTGACCCTGGAAGAGTATCTCTCGCTGGTCCGGAAAAAGACCGGTGTCCTATATGCGGCGGCCGCCGGGATCGGGGCAGCCCTTGCCGGAGGAGATATCAAACAGATATCCGCTCTGTACACGCTCGGTCTGAACACCGGTATCGCCTTCCAGATCCAGGATGATATCATCGATCTTCTCGCACCATCTGAAGTCTCCGGCAAAGATCAGGGCTCTGATCTCCGGGAAAACAAACAGACCATCCTTGCGATTCTTGCCCGCGAAGGAGGCATCGATCTCTCCGCTTACAACAAGCTTGACCTTTCGAAAGAGGAGATCAATGACGCGATCCGTCTTCTCGAGACATCCGGCGTACTGGAAAAAGCCCGCGGCATTGCGAAAAAACTCATCGCCGACTCCAAAGCCGGCCTCTCTGTCCTTCCGGACTCGGAAGCAAAGACGCTGATCCTGGAGATGGCGGATTTCTTCATTGCGAGAGGCTACTAACTTTTTTCCCTTTTTTGCCGCCTGACCGGCAGTATCCGGTACGTTCAGTTCCTTCTTCTATATCGGAGGTCATAGGGTATCTTCCCCTAAATTCATGTCATATCACGTCCAAATACTACCACATGAAGTTTTCGCGGGAAATTGAACTTCGGGGCCACATTGTAGATTCCGGCATCCTTGCCAAGGTCATGGATACCGTGGTCGAATACAATGGTGATTTTGAAACAGAAGAGTTCACATTAGGTCGACTGAAGACGGATCCAAGTTATGCCAGGATGCAGATATCTGCAGAGACCCCGGAGCAGTTGAGCACGCTGATAAGTGAGCTTCGCCGTTTAGGTGTCCTTGTATCCGGAGAAGCGGAAGTCGAGCTCGTCTCCGTCATAAAAGCAAAGGTCGCACCGGAAGAGTTCTACTCAACGACCAATCACCCGACCCATGTCCATTATCAGGACACCTGGATTTCCGTCGACAACATGAAGATGGATGCCCTGATTTCGGTCGATACGAAAAATATGACGGCAAAATGTGTCGTGCAGGGCAAACTTCTGCCCGGAGAAACCGTCGTCGTCGGCGAAGAAGGGGTAAGGGTGGACTTCCCCGAGCGTCCTCGTGAGATCGGCGTTTTCGAGTTTATGGGCGGCAATGTCTCCTCTGAGAGACCAAGTCGAACCATCATCAGCCGGATCGCAAAAGAGCTCCTCTGGGTCAAATCCACCGGGAAAAAAGTAGCTCTCGTCGGCGGACCTGCGATTGTCCATACAGGGGCAGGGGACGCGGTTGCCTCGATGATTCGTGAAAGATATCTGGATGTCATCTTTGCCGGCAACGCCCTTGCGACGCACGACCTTGAGAGCAGCATCTTTGGCACATCGCTCGGCATGAATCTTGCGACAGGCGAACTCGTGAGCGGAGGACACCGGCATCATCTGTATACCATCAATAAGATCATGAACGCCGGTTCAATCCGTGCCGCCGTCGAATCTGGTCTGGTTACCCGCGGGATCATGTATGAATGCATCAAAAACGATGTGCCCTTTGTACTTGCCGGCTCCATCCGTGATGACGGCCCCCTGCCTGACGTTATCCAAAATGTCATGGATTCCCAGGACGCCATGCGCCGGCATATCCCCGAGCTTGGGATGGTTTTGATGGTGGCAACACTCCTGCACTCCGTCGCGGTCGGAAATCTCCTGCCCTCCCATGTCAAAACCATCTGTGTAGACATCAATCCCGCATCAGTAACAAAACTCATGGACCGCGGGACATCTCAGGCAATCGGGCTGATCAGTGATGCCGGAACGTTTATGCCGCTCCTTTTAGAAGAGTTGAGAAATCAGTCGAAACGCTGATCCTCTAATTATTTTTGAGGGGAATTCTTCCCCCTCTTTCTGCACAGGTCACGTGAACTTCAATACGAGTATCTTCGGCAGTATTACCGATCCGTCCGTAAATATCCCCCGCAGTCCTACCTTTCTGGTTCCCGTGATCTGTACGGCCACGCCGGAATAGACGATCTCCCCTTCTCCCTTGGGCACATCCATTATGACGGGAGAATATCCTTCGATTTCCAGGGAAAGTTGTACCATCTCATCGACTCTCGTTCCCTCATAGATCGTCACGACAATATCATTTCCGGATATTGCGGCCTGCATCAGAACATCAGGGTCATCAAGAGATTGATCGAGAATATAGGTTGCTCCAAAGAGTAACCCTGCGAGGGAACCTGCCAGGATCAGCATAATGGTTATGATTAGGAATACTGCCATCAAAAATCGCCTTTCTTTTGGACTGCGTTTCTTGTAGCGGATTACCATATCAACTCACTCTAGAATCATTATACTGCCAACATACACCGAGGCGTTTGCCGGTTCAACATAGATTAGTATGTAATGTTCTTCGTTCGTGGGCGGGATCTCCCATTTACAATACATCCATCCCCCGCCTGCCTGAGCAAAGGAAATGACCTCGCGGGTTATCGACATTCCCAGCGAATTTATCATACCAAGCTTGTCTGTACCCACCATCTCCGGGTTCAGCGCATCAGAAAGGTCCGTTCCGTTTTCCGTGATCGCAAACGGGTACAATCCAGGGATATGCAGTTCACTTTCCGGGTCCTTGATCATCTCGACCAAATACTCGATCCCTTCGGCTCTTGCAAGATACTTCATGTTTCTCACCTGATACGTCAGATGTGTCCTGATCATATATCTGAAGCCCGTTGTCCTGGGTCACCCATATCGTGTAGCCGTATTCGTTTCTGAGATACTCATTGATCCCTGAGAAGAGATCCCAGGTATCGATCCCGATCCGCAGCGTTCCGTTATAGTTTCCCTCAGTATCGTACACCGCAGTGGTGATGGTAACCCCGTTATCTCCGTTAAGTAAAGCTGAATATCCTGATACGATACACTGCGATCCGGTAGCTTTGAAATCCTCTTCGGTATAATGAGTCGTTGCTTTGCTGAAACCTATCTCCATGGTTTTACCCAGGTCCTCAGTTGAAGCGATGAGGATATCCATTGATGTCGAACAGTGCTGCCTCATACGAGACCGGGATATCGCGTCTCAGTTTGAGCAGGGCAAGGTCGATTGCGGGGTCATCGACTGATACACCATCAATTTCCCGGGCGGTATCCCATACTAAACAGCATGTCTGCTCCATCTCTTGGCTGATCAGATAGACCAGCGGATAGAGCGTAGTATTCATATCGCTGATTTGTTCAGCAGAAACCGGTTCCAGTTCAGCAGTGTTTTCTGCGGTAATGCACCCCGAGGTAAAAAATGAAAAAGAGCAGTATGCAGATAATCCCGATAATCATAACAGTATGCCGCGTCATTTTTTTAATACCTGGGTCCTGATATTGAACACTATGGAGGGAAAGTTCTTATATCTTTTTATTATGGGAATCATTTCATGGTTCTTTGGGAAATTTGAAGCTGGATATAAGAAATTGTATGATTTCTGGTGCCGCTCTCCTTACTCCAGAATGATAAAACTGGCCACGTAAGCGTCATCATCCGCCTGAACCACATACACAAGTATAAAATTCTCTTTCTGTAATGTGGAATCCCAGAGAATGGTATACATCAGCCCACCTCCCTCTTTTCCGAGGGATATACCCTCCCGTATTAATGATATGCCTAATGAATTCACTCTGCCAAGCTGATTTGTGCCTACCATCTCCGGATTCCTTGCAAATGCCATAACAGTTCCGTTTTCGGTAATCGCCATTGGATACAGACCCTCCACCTGGATATCACTTTCTGGGTCCATCATCATTTCAGTAACCGCGGAGATACCATCGACTGCTACAAGATACTGCATAGTTCTCACCTGCTTGATAAGATCGTTTCGTGTTCGCCAGTCAACACTGAACGTATGAGAAAACGAGGTATTATGCACATACATTTCCGCTCCGATCAACCAGTCATCGTCGACGGATATAACATATGAAAACTTTAATTCTGTGATAAAGTAGTTGTTGGGGTTTGGATACTGGTAATACACATACCCTCCTCCAAACTTTGCTCTGTCGATAAATCTCTGGAAAGGCTTTACTCCGATGATGTCCTCCCTGTTCCATCGATTTATTCTGATCATGCTCTGTTGATACGGCAGGGCAAGGGTAGTCCCGTTCATGTCATAGGCAAAGATGTAGAGTTCACCGTCGATGAACTCACCCTTCGGGTCATTGAATGCACGCAAAGCCTCCACTTTGGTATGGGTCCGTGCGTACAAGTATGCCTTCTCGACAAATGTCTGGAGTTCTTTTGTGGTGAGCCGGGCATCTTCGCAGGTATTGGTATTGATATTGGTGTTGATATTGTCACAGAGAACGATTCTCTATTCAATGTTGTTTGGGAGCATTAAAGTATCCCAAACGGCATTTGCTTGAATATATTCGGTCCATCCGACGTTTTGAAACATGTATGATACGTTTCCCTGTTTTTCTGCAGGAGACCCGGTGGATGGCATTTTTGACAGTCGTTTCGCTGTACAACGGGTCGGTTAGAGCGTTTTTGTTGAGTTCCTGGATATCCTCGTCATAGATTTGTATGCCGTCCGGCTGCATTGCCCAAATGGTGTAACCCTCTTCTGTTTTGAGCTGGGATACCGGCCCGGCAAAAAGATAGGCGGGATTCAAGGATACACGAAGCGATGTGGTGTATGTGCCTTTTTCGTCATAGACGGGGGCAATGACCATAATACCCGTTTCCCCGGTGATAAAGGTGATAGGCAGGGTGATGATGCAGCCGTTTGTTGTATTAGTGAAATCCTCCTCAGTGATCGAGATGCAGGCCTCTTGTCCGATAATATCCTGGTTTTCTAGGTTACCGGTCACTGCAAGATAGGTATTGTCAGCACTGAAAAGGCCAACTTCATATGAGGCGGGTATGTCGCGGCGAAGTTGTAAAAATGCTTGTTCCAAAGCGGTGTCTGTTTTAGTTCCCGTAAGATTACCTGCCGTGCTGTTTGTGAGAATGAATATTTCGTTGAGTTGTTCTTCGAGGCTTGGGACGAAGGTATCTAATGAACTCTGCATGTCGGCGAATTTCTCATCGGAGACCGGTTCCATCTGCCGGGTCGTTATACATCCGGTGGTTAAAATGAGCGCCAGGATCAGACATACTATCATAAGATGTATTGTTTGCTGAGTCATTGTGTCATAATCCAGGTCTCTACAATTATTTTTTTACGTCTCCATGTATATAATATCTTGTCTATTTTTCACTGGTTTTTGTCCAGTTTTTTAGGAGCATGTGTTTACTCCTTCTCATGCATATGAGTTGTTTTTTCTCATTTCCGGGTTGTTTTGTGACTTTTCCGATCCCTGGGTTTTTTGAGAAGGGGGAGAAGCTCTTTATGCTCATGGGCGATTTCGGCCGGGATTTGGAATTAGGAGGAAATGATGGGAAATCTACCGAAAATTGATGTGATACTCATCATTAAGTTCTCAAATTTGGCTAGGCACTCAGTGATGAATTCTCCTGATTGTGAGGTTCTGCGCGTTTTTATCGGAAATTTCGGTGTCAGTGGAGATTATTGTTGTCACGCATAGATTTTCGAGGGGGAAAGATCGGATGTCGCAGATTTTTGTTTTGTTTATTGGTCTTGTGAAAATATGAAACATTTCTACTGGAACACGTGGATTTGTACCTGGAATATTTTACTGAGGGGGTATATTTGAGTTTGAGTCGTTCCCGCAAGGGGCACCCAAATCATTTTTATGATTTACCCTCGTTCGTTCAGTATCATTGACTCATCAAACACTCTCAGGGTATTGCCCTTGTGCGGATAAATCTTGCGGGACCTGAGGATCAAACAAGGCACCTCAATGAGTGATAATCATACTCTTAAATATCCCGGCATTGATTTCAAACATTCAATGGCTCCACAAACATTCTTTGAATCGATAAGCAGTACAGCATCGAATGGTCAGATAGTAGATGGAAATACCGGACTTATCATCATGATGCTCGTATTCGGCGGAATAATTCTTGTCGGTATAGTGATCATGACCTTCGCCTGTAAAAACTAAGATAAGAGTCACATCAGATCTGCACACCCTCTCCTTGTTTTTCACGGTGGATGTCTTTTCGCCTGCATAAAGGAGGGCTGTCCCCTCCCCGTTCAGATGCCGCGTTCAGCTCTCATTCACGATAAACAGATAATTTGTTGAATCGAAGAGACTGTAGAAGAGATGCATGAACTCTTTGATGACGTCAAGAGGAGCTGGTATGCTGATCTCGCCAATCGATATGGAGGTTTGTGTAGTGCTGGTCGGCGTGGTGGTCTGAGTCGCGGTGGATGTAGCCACCGAAGCGTTCACATAAATAGCCCGGGAATATAAATCTGTTGCTCCCGTGCTGTCAACGATTGTAAGTTTAACGATATAGGTCCCTGCTGTGGTAAAGGTGTATGAGGGATTCTGCAATGCAGAAGAGCCGAGTCCGCCAAAGTCCCATACCCATTGTGTGGGGGTGCCGGTGGACGTATCAACGAACAAAACCGTTAATGGCATGGTTCCTGATGTGGATGAAGCCGTGAAAGAAGCATCGAGTCCGACTTTTTTCACCGTGATCACGACCGTTTTATACACCGTTCCGTTGGCATTGGTGGCCGAAAGATTTGCTGTGTAGTTTCCGACGGTCGTGTATGTGTGATTCAGCGTTCCACTCAGCGAGGTGAGGGAAGGTGATGAAGCATCTCCGTAGGTCCATGAGGTCGAGGAAGTCGATGTGGCATTGGTTACCGTATAGGTGAATTTGACCGGCAGAGATACGGTACCCGAGGTAACATTTGCAGAAAGCGTGATGGTTGGCAGGATCATTGCTTCGGTTTCGGAGAACGAGTGAGTGATAGTAAGCTGCTGAGAGGCGGTGTTCACGGAAACATTCGATGCAGAGATTGTCTCTCCGTTCAGCTTGACCGTGGGGTTAGTCGAATTGAAGATATATCCGGATGCATTTCTTATCGTGATGGTGACCTTATAGGTTGTATTATCTGCAAATGTTGAATCATCGGGATTCCATGATACGCTTATGGGAGTCCCTCCTCCCGAAACAGTCACCGATGTGTCGGGGTCCTCATCGAACACCGGTTCGGTAAGTCTGGTGACCGAGAGGGACGTGATGTTGGTTAGCGTTGGTGTTGTTGTGGTAGTATCCGTCGGTGTTGGAGTGTCCGCACTCACTGCCCCCACGCATCCCATGACAAGGAACATCGCGAGAAGCACCAGTAAACATTGTTTTAGTATCATTTTTCAACCTCCTCCATTTAGATCGATCCAACCGCAAACAGCAGAACATACACGATGATTATACCAAGGAACGCGGCAACCGTGGCTTGACCCGGCCGCATATTCTGGCCTGCGACAAGCCCCTTCCACGTCACTACTGCAGACCAGATACTGGCCGTAAACAGACCCAGGATCGGGATCCAGCTGATCACCGGATACGAAAGCGTACTCCGCATAACGATCGCCGTGATCTCCGAAAACCGGACACCCGGCTCACAGACCCGTGCCACGATCCCGGTGATCAGTGCCTGGATTATCACGCAGATGAGCCAGATCACATACAACACCAGTATGAACATGACCAGAAGCATCAGATCGGTCTGCAGAGCCGAAAAGATCGGGAAATCTGTGGTGGATATCCGCAAAACGACCGGGAGCACATACGCGATTATCAGGACCGAAAGAACCGCCCACAATGCCCCGGACAACAAAAACATCCCCAGAGCATCCCGGGGGGTCTCGCGCAGATAATAGGAAAACGCATCTGACGGGCGGGTGATAAAACCGATCGCTCCGCCGTTATACGGCACTTTCTCGCGCTTCTCCCCTCTCTCCTGTTTCGCCGGTCTCTCAGCCTTTGCCCGTTTCTCCCGGCGTGCAGGAGCACGGGAAGACTCCGCGGACACGGATACTGGATGCAAAAGCGTTCCGCACAAGGCACACAACTCATCATCCACATGGTTCCGTGCCCCGCAGGCAGGACAGTATATATCCTGCGAATTCCTCTGGGTCGGCGGGCTCACCGTGGTCACCGTGTACTGATACGACTCTGGCGCATACATAGACTGCCCCTCTTCCGGAAGGACCTCGGTGAGCTTCTGGATCCACAGCTCGCGGTCGGGCATACCGGAGAACAACAGATGCATCTCCTTCTCCCCCTCCCATCCTGCGATTTGCAGAGCGATACCCGGCTCGCCGACCTCACCCGCGAGACGGATTGCCCTGACAAGCGTATTCAGTGAAAACTCTCCTAAAATCGCCGCCTTTCCCTCGATAACCAGCCGGGTGTTCGTCAGATGCAGCGTAATATAATTCTGCTTGATCCGAACACCGCCTGTCGACAGGATCACCCGCTCGCCGGCATCCGGAGCAAACATCTCGGTACAGGTCACTACCGTCGGCTCGGGTGCAGTTGAAATCAGTGTCTGTCGTACCGGCAGTTTCGCCTTCAGTTCCCGCATCCAGGCACTCCGGGCGGACTCTGTCGGGAATGACAGGACTATCTGCTTTGCGCCCGTCTGCGATCCGACGGAAAGCGCGATCGCCGGCTCTCCCTCTTCGGTCTCGAACGCCACGGCATCCATCAGCTCCGCGATCGCAAACTCCCGCCCGATCTTTCCTGTCGTATTCTGAAGGATCATCCGGATATTCGTCAGATATATAGTATAAAATGTCCGTTTCACCCGGACGCCCGCCGTTTCGATCACGACCGACTCGCCGGAAACAAAATCAGGACGGATACTGTTTACCGGGATATCGGACGCAGGAATAGTGGTTTTGATCTTCAGCTCAGGCGCGGCACTCCGAAAGGGAGCTGCGGTCCGGGGCTTTGCTGCCTCGCCTCCTCCTTCAGCAAACGTTTTTACCCCGCTGACCTTCGTGATCTGATTAGTCCATGCCTCCTGCTCCCCGATCTTGAATGCATTCCCTACCGGGAACCCCCAGATCATTTCCTTCTGCCCATCCGGTGTCGAGACGATAAGTTTCAGACCCGGCTCGCCTGTTTCCAGTTTATAGGGGGAGGCAGAGAGGATACTGCTGACCTTGAACTCTCTTGGTGACGGACCCCCTTCAATGATGAGCCGCTCACTTGTTAAGGTTGCAAAAAACTGCCAACTCTTTACGAGTATTGGTGATGCGTAATGCCGAACTTCATTTGCGTGCATCTCAGCGGGAGACATAAATGATTAGGTTAACTATTTCTCATCCGAACTATTTATACATGTCAACGCGTTATGCGATGTTTTAATACGTTTGCTGGTGTATTTTCATAATATGACTGACAATTCCTGTCCTATGTGCGGAAGTGCCTTCGGGTCGCTTCTGGCAAAAGGCATATTGATGATCATTCTCGGTATTCTGATGATGGTCTTTACCCTGGCCTCACTGTTCGTCAGTGAGATTCTGCTTGCAATCCTGCTGATGTTTGTGGGTATCACTCTTCTGACCGCAGGAACAACCCTCTTTGGTGAGGCAAAACGCACCTGGTGGGTCGTCGTTCTCGGTATCCTTGTGATCCTGTTCGGTATCCTGGCTTTGATTTTCCCGGGTATCATGATCGTTTACGCGATGTATGTTCTTGCGGCCGCAGCATTAATTGGCGGATTGACCGATCTTGCCCTTGCCATTATGGGAAAATCCGCTCAGGTAAACCGTGGTCTTCTCGCTGTTTCCGGTATCCTCGGCATCATTCTTGGTATCCTGTTCCTGATCAACCCGGTCATTTCGGTATTCACCATCATCGAGATTGCGGGTATCTTCTTCTTTGCATTCGGGATCATCGCGATCATCGAAGCATTCATGGCTAAATCCGTAGCCGCATAAACGCTGAGGAAACTCAGCCTTTTTTTATTTCGCCGATCTTTCCCGATCCGCTCCCTTGTGTATGGTGAAGACACTCTTATCTCTCATGTGCGCAAAAGCTAAACATATGAGGCAGAAAAAACCTGGTTCCCAGATCGACCGGATAACGATCCGCGGATTTCGGTCGATACGATCCTGCGATCTCCCGCTTCGCGACATCAATATTCTCATAGGAGCCAACGGCGCTGGGAAATCCAATTTCCTCTCGGTGTTATGCATGATGGAACAGATATTTGCCAAACATCTGCAGAACTATGTCACCTATAACGGGGGTCCCGACTCGCTTCTCTGGTTCGGCAGACATGAAACCGAGAAAATCAGTGTCGGCATATACTTCGGAAACAACGGATACGGGTTCGATCTCAAACCCACTAAAGATAATCGGTTGATGTTCGAGGATGAATGGTTCTCCTGGAATCTCCTCAAGGAGACCCGGTCACTTGGATGCGGACACCTTGAGTCATTGTATGATGCAGGAACTGGGACATTCATCGACAAATATGTGTTGAAACATGTTCATCAGTGGGTAGTCTATCACTTTCATGACACCGGTGATCATGCAAAAGTCAAGCATATCCATGCGATCAATGATAACATTACCCTCAGATCGGATGCGTGCAATCTTGCCGCGTATCTCTATCTGATGAAACTGACCGCCCCGAACAATTATCAGAGGATCATAAAAGTGATTCAGCTTGCCGCCCCCTTTTTTGAGGATTTCATCCTCCGGCCGAAGCCCGAAAATCCAGATATGATCGAACTGGAATGGTGTTCTACCCATGGAAACGCACCGTTCAAAGCCGGGGATCTCTCCGACGGGACGCTCCGGTTCATCTGCCTTGCAACGCTGCTTCTTCAGCCTGTCGAGAACATCCCTGAGACGGTGCTTCTTGAGGAGCCGGAACTTGGTCTTCACCCCTATGCCCTTTCATTGCTTGCGGCCCTGATCAAATCCGCCGGTCTCGTGAAACAGATCATCGTCTCTACACAGTCGGCTCTTCTTCTGAGTGAGTTCGAGCCGGAGGACATCATTGTTGTTGACTGGCGGGACGACGCCTCGATCTTCCGCAGACTTGAGAACGACGAGGAGCTCCAGAACTGGATCGCCTTGGATTATTCCCTGGGGGAACTCTGGGAGAAGAACATCTTTGGCGGGAGACCGCAGTAGGCATGGTAACCCTATTCATCTCCTGTGAAGGGTATACCGAAGAGGTTTTCATCAAACGCCTGATGGCAAAGGAACTGGCGCATCTGGGTGTTACGCTCATTCCCGTGATCGTGATGACATCGAAGTGTAAGTCGGGGGCCGTGTGCAGAGGGGGCTGCTCTTCCTATGATAAGATCAGGAGGGATGTGCTGAATCTCTGCAGACGACCGGGTTCCTATGTAACGTCAATGTATGATTTCTATAAGTTCCCGGCGATCTCGGGATACACGGTTTCCTATGGTCTGGCGTCCCCTCTTGAGCGGGTGACCGAGATGGAAGCGGCGTTTGCAGAGAATATCGACCAGGAAAATTTTCATGCGAACATCCAGCTGCATGAGTTCGAGACTCTGTTGTTTTCCGATCCTTCAGCGTTTTCCGTCTGCGGGATGAGTAAAAAACAGGTGAGTAAACTCGCAGCGGTTCGCAGGGATTTTCTTCCCGAAGAGATCAACGGCGGGGAAATGACCGCCCCCTCGAAACGGATCTTACGGGTCAATCCCAGGTATCAGAAACCAACCGACGGACTGATGGTCGCACGAGAGATCGGGCTTGAGACGATGTGTATCGAGTGTCCGCATTTCGGGGAATGGGTCGCATGGATCAAAAAGCTCCCAGAACTAGCAAAACAGACAGCACAGGAGAGGTAAGTCCGTATGGAAAAAGTTGATTATAAAAAAGCATTTCCTGATTTGTATAAGCCAAAGAACCAGCTGTCCGTGGTAGATGTTCCGACCATGACCTTCATTATGATCGACGGAAAAGGAAACCCGAACGATGCGAATGGGGAGTATCCCGCAGCGGTCGAGTTGCTCTACGGTCTGTCGTATACGATCAATATGAACAAAAAGGGGGACGGCAGACCGGATGGCTACTTTGAGTATGTCGTCCCTTCGCTTGAGGGGCTGTGGAGTCTGGATGAAGGGGTCGACTTCAAAAACAAAGAGAAGTTTCTCTGGACGTCCATGATTCGCCAGCCTGAGTTCGTGACGGCGAAGGTGTTTGCCGGAGCATGCTGCATGGTCAAAGAGAAGAAGAAACAGGATACGTCAAAGGCGCGGCTCGAGCTCTTTTCCGAGGGTCTGTGTGTGCAATGTATGCATATTGGTCCCTTTGATGAGGAGCCTGCCACCTTAGAGAGGATGGACCAGTTCATCACGGAAAACGGTTTTGTCCATGACTTCGCAGGCCGTCGACATCATGAGATTTATCTCTCGGATCCGCGAAAGACCGATCCGAGCAAAATGAAGACCATCCTTCGGGTCCCGGTAAAAAAAGCGTGATCATTTACCCGGTTTCCCGGATGAACTGTTCCGTTCTGGTGCGGATCTCTTCGGGAGATAGGGGGATGTTTTGGGAAGCCGAGTTTCCCGGTAGAATGAGCAGATGAACGAACGAAACGCTCCTGGATACGGCACTTGAGATATCTTCAAGGGATACTGCACGTTCGACCGAGGTGATCCCCGCCGCACGTGCGAGCATACCGATATCGGCGGTTTCGTAGGCCGGACTTATCTGATTCCCGGTACTTCCAAACGTACCGTTGTCCAGCGCCATAATATGCAGATTTTCACATTTCTGCGCTGCAATCACCGGCAGAACTGCCGATCCGAGAAGACTTCCATCCCCGTCGATCACATAGACAGGGGTTTTCGGTGAAGATAATGCACAGCCGAGACCGATCGCGGACGCCTGCATATAACTGCCGAGCATATAGAAGTTCCCTGCCCGGTCCTTTGCCGCATACAGTTCCTTGGACGGAACCCCGATGTTGGAGATGATGACCGCGTTTTCCGGCACCGACGTGACGATTTTCCTTATCGCTTCAAGCCGTGTAAGCTCCGGTTCGGTGTATCCCGGCAGGAAAAACGTCCGGTCAGGAAGAGAACGTTTCGGGTAGGTTATGGGCGCGTCCTGCTGAGGATCCCAGCAAGAGGGAAGGATCAGGGCAACATAGGGCGTCTGCTGTGCGAATGCACCTCTGATGACTTCTCTGACCCCTTCTAGATCCTCCGCCGATCTGCAGATCCGGTACGGGATGTTGTACACATCCAGCATTTTTGGCAGGGGGGCATTGAACGGGATCTGGGCGCATATCGTCTCGTCACAGACCCCCCGCCAGCTTGCCAGGATCGGCAGAGGGAAGTGATACACGCAGGAAAGCGAGAGGAGGGCATTGAGCATATTCCCAAGGCCCGAGCTCTGGATCGAGACGAGCGGACGTTTTCCGGCGAGAACCACACCTGCCCCGATCCCGACCCCCTCCTCTTCACGGGCAAGGTCGATGAAAGGGAACTCCGTTTCCAGAAGCACGGTGAACCGTTTATTTTTATCGCACGGCAGTGAGGCGACCACGTCGATCCCCTCTTCGTGCATGATTCGAAGGACCGTCTCTTCGTTCATAATACCGGGACCTCGCCTGGATCGACCGTGGTGTAGACGCCTATTTGTGCGGTCTCGCAGTCCTTTTTCACCCGCTGGTAACCTCCGCCGGTGATGTTCAGCAAAATCGTCGCGTTTTTCCTGATGGAACCCTCTTCGGCTGCCGAGATGAGGGAGGCAAAGGCAACTGCGGCTGCCGGATCGATATCGATTCCGTTCTCCGCTTCGGCAAAAATGGCGGTGGCATTGGCTGCATCGCGGTTTTCCACCGCATACATCCGCCCGCCGCAGGATTTCATTGCATCATACACCCCTCCGCGGATCCCGTATAGGGGTGTACGGGTCGTCAGGACGTGGGCAGATACCGCGGCGATGGATGCCTGTGCATTCGGCATATCCTCATCTGTGATATGGTCCCTGCCTGTATTCCATGCACGGACCATTGGAACGAACGGAAGGTTCTGGGAAAGATGGAGCTCTGGATACGCACAGCCGAATCGTTTGTCGGCGATCAGACGGATCGCTGCTTCCCATGCGGCGATCCCTCCGGTCCCTGAACCGACCGCCTGGAAGTAATAGTCGGGCAGTTTACGAATCGTGACTGCGGCATCTAGCATCACGCAGCCCATCCCGTCTCGGCGGGCGATGTTTTTGCCTCCGCCTTCCGGGAAAAATCCGGGAGCCGCACAGATCTCGTCGGCAATTTTTATCGCGTCGGTGTAATCTCCGCGGACCGTGACGAGCCGAATTGCGCTGTGATCGAAACATCCTGCGGTCCAGAGTTTGTCAGCCGAACTTTCCGGCACGACCAATACGACCGGCGTCCCGAATGCGGCGGACATCTGGGCAAACGCCCGGCCGGTGTTTCCGGCAGACGCCACGACCAGTGTTCCGCCTCCCACCTCATTTAGGCGGACGATGGTCGGCAGAGCTTCTAATTCCTTAAACGAGCCGGTTGGCACATAACAGCCGCGTTCCGGATAATATCCGGTAAACGTGATCCAGAGATCAGGCTGTCCGAGTTCGCGGCAGAGTTCACTGCTTTGAAAGGTCACGGGTCTTGATTTGGTCGGGACCGAACTGTGGACCGGAAGCCAGTCACTAAACCGAAACATCCCAGGGAGATTGTTCTGGACGGTCAGCTGGGAGGCGGTGTACTCGGCCCGGACAAAACCCGGATGATGTGGGCAAGCAAGGGTATAATGGTCTTCGAGAATTTCCCCGCCGGCAAGACAGCGTAATACATACTCGCCCATACTCAGAACCTCCATGCGCCGGAATGAATGAGGTCGCGAACCAGGATGGCCGCACGTTCTCCCCGCGCCCGGTCGGACTGGCGAAGACCGATGGGAATATCCGCGTTCGGAATGTGCAGTGTGCCGGTCTTCGCAGAAAATACCTGATTTCTGCAGACGGTTACGCAGGTCAGACAGCCCATACATGCTTTGCTGATCGAGAGGTCGGGGCGGATCGCCGCGACCGGGCAGAGATCTTTTGCACATTCCGGGCAGTCATCCACACAGAGCGAAGCATCGACACGGATCCGCCGATCGGTATTCTGCCAAACATCCGCGTAGGTTGCGGCGGTAAACGGGGTGCGGTTCTGAATGTTGGCGACCGGGAGCGGGATATGTTCATCGAGAATACGAAGCGCGTTCAGCGTTTCATCATCGAGAACAGGGATTGCGGTCCCAACCGATGTCAGACATTCGGCGCCGAGAGCGGTCACAAAACCACCCATCATATCGGGATTCATCCCACGCATATCCGCAGACAATGAAAGATTCGGTTTCTGCGGCGATGATCTCGTCCCGAACCCGAGGATCAGAGCCGGGCCGCCATTCACGAGCGCCGACGCTCCGGGAATGTGATAGCGTAATGCCGGATCATTTTCAAGCGAGTTGATCTCTCCGCAGCCGGAAACCGATGCACTCTGCATCCCCGGCTTCATCGGGAACGTGGAAAAAATCGTGGAGATTTCCTCTCCGCTCCGGTTCACAAATCCCATATAATTTCTGAATGCTCCGCGGGTGATGATCAGCCTGGCGGAGGACATGTCTGAGAGATTGACCGGGAGTTGGATCGTCCCCGTATCGGTGATGATCTCGGCGGTGACCGGTCTTCCTTCAACAAGATCACGAAAGAGGTGTCCTCCGCCGTAAGAGGCGTCGTGTTCTGCCCGGGATGTACCATAGATCATACAGTCCACATGTCCGTTGCTTTCATTCGGGCAGGGGCCGATGAACGCCGGAACACCGTTCAATGTCATGGAGATAACATGCCTGAAGGTTCCCGCGGCGCCGGCCTGAAATGCGAGAACCGCGGATGTCCCTGACATCACACCGAATGTCCCGCAGGTCACCACGTCCACGTAGTCCGTGGTGATTTTCTCTCCGCTCCGGATACGTTCTTTGAGGGTTTTTGCCGTCATAACGATCGCGGTTTTGTCGGCAATTTTCTGATTGATCTCCGTAATCGTCTTCATAAGATCACGATCCCCTCCACTCTGATATGGAGGCCGTAGGACTTCTGCAGGATCATATTGACTATGCCCGTGTGTGTCCGGTCCATCATACAGAATCCGGGCAGAAATGGATGCCTGACCCCGAACTCCGGGGACCGGGTAACGACCTGGGCTACTCCTTCAAACCCGATCATATGATACATTTTCAGATCGATGATATCGGGATTGTTCCGGGAAAAGGCGGGACCTATAACATGTCCGGTGATCAGTCCGGTGATCAGATCCGCTTCAAGTACCCGGATGACATGCTGGACCGGGCATCCCGCACCCGCCGGTCTGCCTAAAACGATGTCGCCTTTGCATATCCCTTCGCGTTCGACCAGATCGGGTCGAAACGGCAGAAGTATTTTTCGTGCGGATGGTTCATTTGGCAGCGCCGTAAGCACAAAGTCATACGGAGCATTGCAGACATCAGTGCCCGAGTACTCTGCGGACATCTCTCTGCAGCTGTATTTTGGGATATCCTGATGATAATACGGGCAGGCGGCAAGGTTTTTCATGCCGGACGCTGCCTGGATCATGAATGCATCGCAGCTTTCCGAGCCGCAGGCGCCGCAGTCTTTTCCCGGAGGCGTCCAAACCATCAGTCACCCCGGTAGATACTGTCTGGAGCGTTGATTGGACGGATGACCCCGAAATGTTCCTGCCACCCGATCTCCTTTTTCCCGATACAGATCGTGCAGACGCCAAGCGGTGGGACCCCGCGGAGCATATCCTTTTCCGAGGAAGCGGGCGGCATATCCGCGATTACTTTATTGAGATACCGCATACCGGTCCCCTGCACGGCATTGGTTTCGATGATGTCGATTCCCGGAGCGACCTCTTTGATACGCTCGCGGAAGACCTCCTTTTCTGCCTGGGAAACAAGATCGATTTTTGTTACTACGGCCACATCGGCAAGGGCGATCATCGGAGCCATCTTCATCGGAGCATGCGTTCCCGATACGGCCGAGATAACACACAGACCAAGCGAGTTCTTTGTGTAGGGAGTACAGCGAAGACAGAGTCCTGCACTTTCATAGAGGAGGTACTCGGCACCGGTCTTTTCTGCCCATTCCATCGCATCGCGGATGACCATGATGCCCATATGATCCGGGCACATATCTCCCGAGTACACTTTTTTTGTTGGAATGCCGAATTCGGCCGCGATCTCCTCGTCTTCCCAGGCCTGCACGACATCAATCTTGAGGTATGCGGCTTTTTTCGGGTCAGGAAGATTGCGGATGATCTGTTTGACAACCGCGGTTTTTCCCGCGCTCGGCGGTCCCGCTATGGCGATCAGCCGAACCGTCATGCCTCAACTCCTTCGAGCCCGCACAGAAGTTCACCTGCACGAATGCGTTCCCTGAGATGGGTGATCTTCGCATCCATCCGGGCGATTTCTGCAAGCGTCTCCTCCTCTTCCCGGCCCGGGGTCAGGATCTTTGTTACGGCCCCGTTACCCATGACAATCCGTGTCCCGGTGAGGAGAGCGACATAGGGGTCGTGGGTCACAAAAATAATGGCTTTCTTTTCTTCACGCAGGACTTCGATGACCCGGTCCTTGAAAATACCGGCATTTTCCACTTCATCCAGCAGAATGATCGGCGTGTTGGAAATCACGATCGCGTCGGCTATAAAGAGCGACCGGGTCTGCCCGCCGGAAAGAGCGCTCATCCGCATATGCGGCGTTATTTTTTCTCCGGTAAACTCATTTGCGACGCTGATGGTCTTCTCCATGATCCCTTGCCCGTCCAGTTTGCGGGAACGGATATGCATCTCCAGAAACTCGGAAACGATCAGGTCGGCAAAGCATTTGGTATTCTGCGTGATCATGGCGATGGGTTTTTTGGACGGATCACGGACCAGAGCTTCGCCGGGTTCGCTGCCGTTGATCAGGATCCGGCGGTTGGTCACGGTGTCTCCCTGGGCGAACACTTCGATATCATTGATGAAAGCGGTTTTTCCAGAACCGGTCGGGCCAACGATGGAGAACGTGTCGCCCGGACGGATAACGATCTCATCAAATCCTTCCTTTGTTCCATCGCGGGTGGTTCCGGGAAGAATGGTGAGCGACTCTATCTCTGTGCGTGAAGAAGACATACCTGATAATATCCACTTCACGCGTAATAATACTTTATCTGCAAGTAGTTATTATTGATATAAAAAGATAATTATGTGCCAAAAATTATTGTTTAAGTATAATATGTGGTAAACGTACCCCCTTAATCCAGTGTAAGTTGGATGAGTAATATAGACCTATTTCATGAATATCCGTGATGTTTCCAAGTATTTATGAGATATCACGTCAATTATACACTATTATGACATAATGAATGAGATTTGGTTCAAACGTCTATGATCCAAATAGATCTGGAAAAATGGTATTGGAATACGGCGGTTTAGAAAAAGTCCAGGGTCGCCTGTTTTGGGGCGATCTTTCTCTCATCCGACGTATCTTCTGGGATATGTTCCGGTTCTGGGACGGGAGGTTTTTCCGGCACCGCGGGTGTTTGCATCCGCAGTGCATCCAGCTGATCCTCGAGTTTTCGCATCTCCGCCTTCTTTGAGGCCGCCATCTTTTTCACCTTCGTGTCCCGCTCCTTTGCGGCCTGCTGGATCTCCTTCACTGCGGCGGCGGCGGCGGCCTTGTTATTCAGAACGATTCCCATCTGATCAAGGTCGAGATTATGGCGTTCACAAAACGCTGCGGGATCCCTTTCGGCAAACCGGGAAAGCAGATCCAGATACTGACTCTGGATCTGACTCTCCGGAATACTGTATCCTTCGGAAAGTGATGCCGCGAGTGTTCTTCTGACCGCTTTTTGTTTCTTTGCGGTAATCATCCGTTTCCAGCGGGAAGGCGGCATGATCCGTGTCCGAAATCCCGCGCCCGCATTTTCCGAAGAGACCCCAAGCGTCATCATCGAGGAGGCATACCGCCAGAGGGTGAAGTACTGACGCCGCATCGTTCTGCCGAGGTACACATCGGCCCGGGAAATCCTGCCGTATGCCCGGATCCGTCGTTTAGGATCATGCATAAGCGGAATAGACTCCTCGACCCACTGCATCACGGCGTCCGGTTTCTCATCGCACTCAAACGAAAGTTTCTGCAGTTCCTGGTTCGGCGCTCCGGCGAAGATCCCGCCGACCAGATCAAAGATCGTTGCCCGTTCATCTTTCTGGGCAGTATTGATGTCCCCTGCAGAAAGACTGGTCTTTCCAGTCGAGGAGCCAAACAGCATGTTCACTGCCGTGCGCATATCCCCCGCCGAACTCTCGGAGATTGCCAAAAGTGCGTCTTCCCCGCAGGCGATCCCTTCGACGCGACATATCTCTTTCATCCGTTTCTGCAGCGTTGATCCTGCGATCGCTCTAAAAGGGACCGAATCGCAGAGTCTGCGGATCGAGTCCGAGACGCCGTATGCATCGTTCGCGATCAGAACGATCGGCTGTTTTGCTTCTTTGAGAATATTCGCGATCGCTCGGGCGCCTCCCCGGTCCGCATTTCCTTCGAGGTTATCCACCTCATCGATGATGATCAGCTTTCGGCCGGCACCAAACAGACTGGTGGTGGTTGACGAGTTTCCGGCGACCCGCTCAATGATCGCTTTCGTGCGGGCATCCGAGGCGTTCAGTTCCAATACTTCCCAGTCCATATCGCGGGCAAGAGCCAGAGCTGCTGAGGTCTTTCCAATACCGGGTTTTCCCGTGAAAAGAAGTGGGCGTGAATCCGGTGTCCAGGTTCGTGCCCAATCACCTATCTGTCTGACCGCGGATCCATTGCCTAAAATATCGGCAAGATGCATCGGGCGGTACTTCTCTGCCCAGTCCATGTTCGTTACTGTAATATGGTCGCCTGAAGATAATAACGGTTGGGAAAAGCCCGGGAAAGGGTGCGATGCGGGATCCTGAAAAAAAATTTATGAACTGACCATGACCTGATTTTTCAGAATGGTCCGGGTGATGAACTCGGCGTAGATGTTGTTTTTCGTAAACACTGCGTCCTCTTTTTCCTCCCGCTCGTACAATGCAAGTACCTCTTTTCTGTCTGCATAGATGATCAGTTTTGTAGGCATGGACATTTTTTTGAGGATCGGCGGCTGGAAAAGAGCATCTTTTGTGTCTTTGTCTGCCAGAAAACAGGGGAATGGTATGTTCTTTGCGGTCTTCCGGTTACTGACAACACAGTTGACAGTGACGCGTTTTGCTGCCTGAGAGAGTTCGTTTGCATATTGCTGATAAAAAAAGGGGTCGTCGGAGATGATGATGAGTTCGTTTTTTGCTGTTTTCAGGAGAAGACGGATATGATTCTCAATACCCCACTCGATTTGGATGGTGTAGGTCTGACCAAGCTGATCGGAGCAGGTAAGAGCAGAATAGGTTTCAAGCGCCAGACCCAGGGCATCATACCTGATTACTGCCTCCTGTTTCAGCCTTTCCATGGTGAGAGGAATGTCGGCGATCCGGTAACGAACGGGTGACTGTCTGTTTGAGATGATAAACCCCCTCTTTTCCAGATTGGTGAGCGTCTCATATACCCTCCCCCGGGGAATATTGGTTGTCTCATGGAGTTCCCTGGGAATTGCAGAGTTTATACAGATAAGCATGAGATACACCTTTGATTCATACTCACTCATCCCGATCCCTTTGAGCTGTACTATCATATTTTCTTCAAACATACACTATCATCAATGTGAGTATGTTTCCCATACGCAACGATAAAATTTTCCCTGATCTGGCCTGCTGAAACACAGATATTATCATTACAGAGAGGGAATAAATAAACAAGATACATACTAAGGAACAGAAAAAATCTTGTCCCTTCATTTTCAAGAGGTGATCAAAAAACCATGTCTGCAGACACATATACCCCCGAGTCCGTTTCAGATGCCATCAGAAAATATGATGGTGTACGACGCAAAAAAGCGATTGGCAATCTTGTAAAAACGCTCCACATAGACAACATCGACGTTGTTGCATCGTACGGAGAAGATGCTGCGGTCATTCAGAATGGTCGTTCGGCTCTCCTTCTGGCTGCAGACGGGATATGGAATCAGTTGATGGATCTTGATCCATATTGGGCCGGATACTGCTCGATCCTTGTCAATATCCATGATATAGCTGCAATGGGGGGCAAGCCTATCGCGATGGTGGACGTTCTCTCTGCAGTAGACGATGAACTCATGGACAAAGTCACACGGGGCATGTGTGATGCAGCCAAAGCCTTTGACGTACCGGTCGTCGGCGGTCATCTTCACCCCGATGCGCCCCACAATGTCATCGACGTTTCGATCCTCGGGATCGCCGAGCTGGATAGCGTGATCTACAGTACGAAAGCAGAACCGGGAGATGCGATCATCGTCGCGATCGATCTTAACGGAAGGATCCATCCAAATGCAGGTATGAACTGGGATTCGGTCACGATGAAGGAGCCTAAACTGCTCAGGTCCCAGATTGCCGTGATGAAAACGCTCGGCGAACGTCATCTCCTGACCGCAGGAAAAGACATCTCGAATCCGGGAATCATCGGGACCCTCGGCATGCTTCTTGAGTCCAGTAATGTCGGCGGTCTGATTGATCTCGACGCGATCCCGCGGCCTGATCTGGAGAAGCTCGGTATCGGATTCGAGCAGTGGGTACGGATGTATCCCGGTATGGGGTTCGTTGTGACGGCCAACCAAGGTTCGGTCGATCAGGTTTGTCAGCTGTTCAGAAAAGTCAATATGGCCGCTCAGGTCATCGGGACCGTAAATAATACCCGCAAACTCGTTCTGCAGAAAGGGAGCGAGAAGACCACGCTTTTCAATTTCTGTGTTGAGGGTATAACCAATATAACCTCTGTATGATAACGCTTGGGATCGGATGCGGCACCGACGCCGAAAAAGTTTTGGCAAGTGCAAATTTGGCAGCATCAGAGGATCTCTGTATTCTCTGCTATACGAAAGTTCCGCTGAAAGAATCGGCCTTTGTCGGGATCGTTGTCTCACCTCACCCGGAGGCAGCTCTTATAGATGATCTCCATGCGGGAAAGATAGAAGGTGCGGTCCGGGGCACCTTCCCGGCGAATGAAACCCTCCGGTATCTGAAGACGGTATACGGCGTCTCCCATTTGGAACGGATTGCCCTTCTGGAAACTGCACAAGGCGAACGGTTCTTCCTTGCGCCCGTTGGTGTTGATGAGGGATGGACGGTGGAGGAGAAGGTGGAGCTGGTCACCAGCGGCCGGGAGCTCGCAAAGAGTTTTGGTTTGTCTGAAAAGACGGCAGTCCTTTCCGGAGGAAGGATTGGCGACATCGGCAGGCATCCGATCGTTGACAGATCCATACAGGACGCGCTCCAGGTTGCGGAAAAAACCGGGGCGATCCACGGGGAGATTCTGATTGAAGATGCGGTCAAAGAATGCGGGGTTATCATTGCTCCTGACGGCATATCCGGGAACCTCATTTTTCGTACACTAACATTTCTTGGAACTGGAATCGGGCATGGTGCGCCCGTTACGAATATTCCAGGCGTTTTTATCGACAGTTCGCGCGCCTCGTCCGGATACGTTCCCGCCCTGAATCTTGCCGCGGCCCTTTCTAGAAAAAAAAATCGATAATCAAGCTCTATTTTTTGATCTGGTTCATTTTGGTGACTTAATCGGAAATTTTGGCGCAATGCCAAAGCAAAATATAAAATACCCTCTAAAAATCATCAGTATTATAAAAATGGTCATTTTTGGCATAGTTATATATATTATTTTGAACTATTTTCTCTTTGAGAATAATTATGGCAGACTTACCAAAAGCAGCAGTTGTCAGACTTGCAAAGAAAGCTGGCGCCGTCCGTGTCGGCGAAGATGCAGCAGATGCATTAGTAGCAAAAGCAGAAGCGTACATTGAGGCTATTGCAAAGCAGGCATTTGAGCTTGCTCAGCATGCAGGTCGCAAGACCATCAAGGCAGAGGACATTGACCTCGCCACAAAAGAATAACCCGATTTTTTATGGGGTGCGGGTCGAAGGAGCCCGTGCATAAAACAAGCCCAGGCTTGTATTTTTTCGTACGGGCGGTTTCTCATGAAGCCCCCGATTTTACCTAAAGAGTTGTGTCTCTTAAAAAATGTATTAGAGTGTTCCTTTTGTACTTGGAACCGCACTATTTCCGGGATGGACAGAGAGGGCTTTCCCGAGAGCTATGCCAAACGCCTTGAAGATCGCCTCGCATTTGTGGTGATCGTTTACCCCGGAGAAGATCACATGCGCAGTGATGCCTGCATTGATGCAGAGACTGTAGAAGAAGTGTTCGAATACATCGTTGGGGATACCGCCCGTAGAAATACCGGTGAAGGCACCATCCATGACGAGATACCCTCTGCCGGAGATGTCCAGTGCAGCGGTGGCCCTTGATTCGTCCATCGGAATGATCGCATGGGCGAAACGCCGGATGCCGCGTCCATCGCCCACCGCCTCTTTGACGGCGGTTCCAAGAACGATCCCGATATCCTCAATCGTGTGATGACAGTCAACTTCAAGATCGCCTTTTGCCTCAACGGTCAGGGAAATGCCTCCGTGACGGGCAAACGCATTCAGCATGTGGTCCATAAATGCGACGCCCGTGGATACCTCGATCGTTCCGGGCGTATCCGGATCGAAAACGATACGGATATTGGTTTCTTTTGTCTCTCTGGTTTTTACTACTGATCGCATACTGCTGCCTCCAATGCTTCTTTCAATGTGATCCTTCCGCTGTATAGTGCCGATCCGAGAACACAGCCGGACGCACCCAGCTGTTTTAGACAGGCCACATCCTGAGACGTTGTGACGCCCCCGGCAATGATGACCGGGATGCTGACGGCAGTCAGGAGTTTTTTGACCGGGGCACTGTCGATACCGGCCTGTTTCCCTTCCACATCCACATTGGTGTAGAGAAGGGATCCGGCACCCAGTTCCTCGAATTTTTCTGCCCAGCCGATGTAATCGCCTGCCAGTTCCTGCCATCCGGAAACGGCAATCTCTCCCCGGCGTGCATCTACACCTGCCATGATATGTTCGCTGCCGAACTCTTTACTTAGAGTCCGGATAACGGTGGGATCCCGGGTCGCATATGTGCTTAGGATGATCCGGGCGACCCCGCAGTTCAGCCAGCCGCGGGCATCCTCAAGACTGCGGATACCGCCGCCGACCTGAACGAAGACGTCGGTCATCTCGACCACCTCGCGGATCATCTCCGCATTCGTGCTGCTCGCGGCAAATGCTCCGTCCAGGTTCACGACATGGAGATTGGAAGCACCATCACGGATCCAGCGGTTTGCATTGTCCATCGGGGACCCGTAAACCGTGGCCGTCAGACGGTCCCCGCCGACAAGCTGGACACAGTTCCCGGAAAGTATGTCGACCGCCGGGAAGATCTCCATCTTATCTCACCATCCTCGTGATGTCCAGAACAAGGATATCCCGTGCTCCAGCACGTTTCAGGAGATTGATCAGCTGATACACCTTGTTGGTCGACACGACGGCGTGAAGAGCAACAGAACCGGATCCTGCAATGTCCATAATGGTTGGACCTCCAAGACCGGGGATCAGTTCTTTGATTTCCTCGAGTTTTTCGCGTTTCACATTCAGCATCAGATAACACTGACCTTTTGCCGCGATCACACTCTCAAAGGCAAGAATGATCTCCTCAATCTTTTCATGCTTTTCGGCGAGAGAGATTTTGTTGGCGATGACGTTGGTAGTGCTTGCGAGTATCTCGTCAACGATCCTGAGTTTGTTGACCTCCAGAGTCGTCCCTGACGAGGTCAGGTCGACGATTGCGTCGGCGATGCCGAGATGGGGTGCCGCCTCACATGCTCCTGAGACCTCTATGATGCTCACATTGACGGATTTCTTTGCAAAGAAATCTTTACAGATGTTTGGAAATTCGGTGGCGATTCGGATTCCATCCATATTTTCTACCGAGATGATTGGGGATTCATGCGGGACCGCGAGTACAAGTTTTGCCGAACCGAACTTCAGATTCAGAAGACAGGCAACATCCGCCCGGCGTTCTGCGACCATATCAAGGCCGGTGATGCCGATATCGGCAACACCTTTTGCTACATATTCTGGTATATCAATCGGCCTGACGAACAGGACCTCGATCTCCGGATCTATGGTCTTTGCGATAAGCTGACGGGAACCGGTCATATTGACATGGATGCCCGCTTTGTCCATCAGATCGTTGATCGGCTCTGCTATACGACCCTTATTTGGAATCGCCAGACGTATTTTAGCCATACTTAGAAGGTCTTTAATTTCCCGTCGATGACGAGTCTGGTGATGTCGGTGATGTTTTCCAGACGCTTGTTGACGAGCTCCTCGACTTCGGGTGCGAAGTCCTTGAACGTGTATCCGCGTTTGGTAATGCACTGAACGCTTGCAATGTGCGGGTAGTCGATCGGGTGACCGATCTGGGAGAGGAGTCTGACGTACATCTCTTCGATCCCATCGACTTTCTGGCATGCTTCCTTTGCAATTTCCGTGGAAAGTAGGTTGTAGATCTTGCCGATATGGTTGATCGGGTTCTTACCTGAGGTGGCTTCCATGGACATCGGTCTGTTTGGCGTGATAAGTCCGTTGCAGCGGTTTCCGCGTCCAACCGATCCGTCGTCGCCCATCTCAGCAGAGGTGCCGTTCACGGTCAGGAAGACCGAGGTCGCTTTTTTGCGGATGATATCTGCGGTATTGATCTCGACTCTCACTTTTCTCTCGGTGTAATGTCTGGCGACATTGGAGAAGGATTCTGCCATCTTCTCTTTCATCTCCACGTATTCATCGATGCCGGAACAATACCTGTCGACCATCGCAGAGGCTACGGTGATGGTGATGGTATTGATGTCTCTCAGTCCCATGAGTTTGAGATCGTACCCGACCATCGGGTTTTTTGGGCGGAACTCTTTGGCGATGTACTCGTCGAGTTCGAGGATGATCTGCTCGACTTGAGAGAATGGGGCGTGACCAACACCAAAAGAGGTGTCGTTTGCACGCGGAACTGCGGTGTGACCTTTCTTTGTGTGGAACACATCACGAAGATCGGTGGAGCCTGTTCCCATACGGCAGTCAACGATGACATCGGACTCCATATTGAAGGTGGGTATGGTTTCCCTAAGATAGGAACGTGCAGCTTCAACGGCGATGGCGTCGGTGGCGAATACTTTGTCGCCGAACTGACGGGTCGCTCTTCCCGTTAAGAGGAAGTAGATCGGTTTGATGATCTTACCGCCGCCAAACTGCGGAAGGGATTCACCCGCAACGACTTCGCCCTGATCAGTGTTGTGGTGAAGGACTGCCCCGTCGCATTCGTCCATGTATTCTCTGCAGAGTGCCCGTGAGATCGCTTCGGCGACCCCGTCGGCAATACTGTCTGGGTGACCAATACATTTGCGTTCGACCAGTTCGACTTTCTGCTTTTCCATTGGAGTCTGAGAAAGATGTGTGATGCTGATATTTCTCTTCATTTTTGAATCACTTCAGAATATTCTGACGTTTGAATATAAAAAAACTTTCATTATAAATCAGATAATTTTGGACCTGTCGAAAATTGAATATAAGATATTACGGAAACTATTCATAGAGATTATCACAGCGATCCTCCGGGCGATGAACGATCATATCCATCGCGCCGGTTCAAAGTATCAGTTTGATATCCGTTCGGATCTGGGCAACGGACTTCCCGCCGACAAAGACGCGGATAACCCCTCCCGATTCGGAGACAACGATGCCGACCGCCTGTACGACCTTGGTGATCGCCGCGGTGGCAAGATGTCTGCCGCCAAGTCCGCTCTGCAGATTCGCATCGCGGCTGTCTGCATCGAGATACCTGCCGGAAGCTTCGATGATCCCGTTCTTATCGATGATAAAGACACCGTCAAGCTGGGCAAACTCCTTCACACTCTCCCAGTTTTCCTTGACCTTCACGTCCCTGACTTCTTTTGGGTGGCCCGCATATGGATTCAGAACACCCTGATGCGACCAGCGTTTCAGTTCATCGATATCGCCTATAATGAAAGCAGTACCGACCGATCTGCCTTCACGTCCGTCATGGGCGAGTTCAAGTGCGAGCATCAGTACTGCATGCAGGGCTTCCGGATCGACGATATGTGCATAATTGCTGACTGAGAAGGAATTGTTCTGACTTTCCACATCATAGATGAGGATAGCATACGGAAATGCGGCAACTACCGTTCCGCTGTCCACGCTGGTCAGTATCTTATATTGAAGTACCGCATCGACGATCTGATTCGAACAGTAATCCACGAGAGCTATCATGCTGTGATCACGCAGGATTTCTGGTTGGATATCGACCACATGCACGGTAGGTGTGTCGATGCTGATCGCCTCCTCTTTTGGAAGAAATGAAATTATCGCAAGCGCGTTCACCGTTTTTGCCAGGTTGTCCGCGGCTAATAGAAGATTTCTGTTCTTATCACTCATTACAACCCCCTGATGAGGTCAGGGATCTCCGACGGGCGTGTTGCAACCGGGATGTCGAGGGCTCGCAGACGTTCGATCTTGGATGTGGCATCTCCTTCGCCGCCTTCGACGATCGCGCCGGCATGTCCCATGCGTTTCTCTTTCGGGGCAGAAACACCGGCGATATACGAGACGATCGGCATTTCCAGATCAAGTGCACGACGTGCTCCTTCGATCTCCAGACTGCCGCCCACCTCGCCGATCAGAACAACGGTCTTTGTCCGTCCGTCCGCATGGAACTCGTCCACAACTTCAGAAAAGGTCTGACCTATGACGGCGTCACCGCCAATGCCGATGATGCCAGACTGACCAAAGCCGGCTGATGTCAGTTCGGATATGACCTGGTATGTCAGGGTCCCGCTTCGTGAGATGACACCGACATCCCCTTTCTTACAGAGATTTGCCGGGATGATACCCAGTTTGCACTCATCCGGAACAAGCATTCCCGGACAGTTCGGACCGATTACCCGGGTCCCACGGGATCCGGCATAGGCCACTGCCCGCATGACATCATGAACCGGAACATGTTCGGTGATTGTAACAACGGTGGGAATGCGTGCATCGGCAGCCTCCATAATGGCATCGCCGCATCCACCAGCTGGAACGAAGATGACCGAAGCTCCGATCTCATGTTCCTCTGCTGCGTCCATGACCGAGTTGTAGACCGGAACGCCGAAGACGTCCTGACCGGCTTTTCCTGGAGTCATGCCGGCAATAACGCCGGTGCCGCCCACCTGTTTTGCATAGGCGTTCATCAGATTGATGTGGAACTTCCCCTGGGATCCTGTTGCTCCCTGAACGAGGATACCTGTGTTCTTTCCTGCGTAGATCATTGTAGTACCTCCACCGCGGTCCGGATCGCCTGGTCCATCGTATCGGACATGACGTATCCGCACTCCTGAAGGAGCCGACGGCCTTCTTCTTCATTTGTACCTGCGATACGGACGATCACCGGCTGTGAGACACCTGCATCAATGATTCCTTTGGCGACCTCGTCACAGCGTGTAATGCCGCCAAGAAGATTGACCACGATCACTTTTACCCCCGGCATGGATGCAACAAGCCGGACTGCATACATCACTCTGTCCGAAGCGGCCCCGCCGCCGACATCCAGGAAGTTCGCGGCTTTCCCGTGGTAGTGGGAGATGATATCGAGAGTTGCCATGGTAAGACCCGCTCCGTTCCCGATCACGCCGATGTCTCCGTCCAACTCGACATACGAGAAGCCGTGCTTCTCGGCCTCGGCCTCACGCGGCGTGAGATCTCTGTTCTTGGAGATACCCTGACGGGTAAGGGAATTGTCATCCAGAATGATCTTGCCGTCTGCTGCAAGAACGCCTTTCGGCGTCATCACCAGAGGATTTATTTCTATAAGAACGGCATCCCTCTTTTGAAAAACGGAATAAAGAGCACGGACTATCTTTCCGATCTCTTTTGGAGCAGTACCTATCACGTTTTGGACGATGAAATCCGGAAGGGTGACAAATGACGGATCCACATACACGCGGCGGAGTGCCTCGGGTCGTTCCTTTGCGAGGGTCTCGATCTCTACTCCCCCTTCATTGGAAAAGAGGATCAGCGGCATCTTTTTTGCGCGGTCGATGGTGATACTCAGATAATATTCATGCGAGATCTCGAGTGCTTCCTCGACCAGGATCTTTTCAACGGGAAGTCCCTTGATGGTCTTGCCGAACAGTTCCTCGGCGACGGTGGAAATATTTTCTGCGGTTGCCGGAAGGATGCCGCCGGCTTTTCCTCTGCCGCCAACATCGACCTGGGCTTTGAGGACGACCTTTTCTGCGACCTTGGAGAGAGCAGGTTTTGCCTCATTGATGGATGTGATCAGAACGCTGTTTGGCACCGGGATCCCGGTCTCCCGGAAGATCTGTTTAGCTTCATATTCGCGGAATTTCATAGTTGACTCCTGACGAGTTCCTGCCCGATAGCAAGTGCCCGTTTGTTGTTCTCTTCTGTACCTTTTGGGACACTGTCCAAAACCGCGTGTTCAAGCGCACCATAGGAAACGATCCCGGTCGCTTCAACGATCCCGCCGAGCATGATCACATTGGCGAACACCGTTTTTCCCAATTGGGACTTTGATTCTGCCGTCGCCGGGACCTCATAATATTTGCATACAGGTCGGCTGGTGACATACCCCGGGTCGATGAGCATTATGGCATTATCCTTGACCTTTGAGCCGTATTTATTGTATGCTTCCTGGGACATAATGGCATATACATCCGGACCCGTTACCTTCGGATAAAAGATCGGATCATCTGAGATGATGACCGCGGAGGCAGAAGCACCGCCGCGGGCCTCGGGACCGTAACTCTGGGTCTGGACAACATATTTACCTGCATACAATGCAGCCGCTCTTCCGAGAATGACCGCCGCGGTGATGATCCCCTGACCGCCAAGACCGGAGAATCTGATCTCGGATTTCATTTTACAGCCTCCACACCGAGAGGGGGATTTTTCCTGCGGACAAACTGACCGACAACGAATTTTTCCGGAGAAAGCTGGATACCTTTTGCCGCATCGCGGTCAGCCTTCACCTTAAGCACGGCATTTTCCCGGAACATGTCGATCATCTGGGTCACCTGCCGCATCTTGTTTTTGCTGCCAAATGAGGTGGGACACTGGGTCATCACCTCGATGAACGAAAGACCTGGGGTCTCGAGTCCAATGCGGATCGCCTCGGTCAGCTCTTTTACATGGAAGGAGGTCCAGCGTGCAACATAGTTCGCCCCTGCGGCCTCCGCTAACCTGCAGAGATCGAACGGCTGTTCCTGCATCCCATATGGGGTCGTTGTGCTGATGGCTCCGTAAGGTGTGCAGGGACTTCCCTGGCCGCCGGTCATGCCGTAGATGTTGTTGTTCATACAGATCACGGTGATATCGATGTTTCTTCTGCATGCATGAATGAAGTGATTCCCGCCGATAGCAGAACAGTCCCCGTCTCCAGTGAACACGATCACATGTTGACGGGGTTTCACGAGTTTTAGACCGGTTGCAAAGGCGAGAGCACGTCCGTGGGTCGTATGGAGCGAATCGGATGAGGTGTATCCCGATGCACGGGAAGAACACCCGATCCCGGATATGAAGGTCGTCTTTTCCTGTTTGTAGTCCAACTCCTCAACGGCCCTGAGCGTACAGTTGAGGATCGTTCCGTTGCCACATCCCGCACAGTAGATGTGGGGCAGCCGATCCTGACGATACCAGTCTTCCAGATTCATAAGCACACCTCAGTCACCGGTTTTTTCACGGTTTTTGCGATCTCCGCAGCCTTAAGCAGCTCGGCCGGGGTATGAAGGGCGCCTCCAAGTTTTGGCACGACAACGATCGGGACGTTGGTGTACTGGCGGACCTCTTTTGCAATCTGCCCGAGGTTCATCTCGGGGATGATGAATGCTTTGGCGTTTTTGAATACGAGCAGTGAATCATCGGGAAACGGCCAGACGATACGCAGATTCATATGACCATAGGTATCCGGGACGTCGGCCATAAGCTGACGAACCGTCCGGGTCGGAGCACCATAAGAGATGAAAACCAGCTCGGCATCCGGGTTGATGATGTCGACATCGGTTATTTCATTTCTAAAATCCTCAATTTTCCGAACCTGGCGGCGGACCAGTTTCTCGTGGATCTCCGCGGAATCGGTCGTCGGATATCCTTTTTCATTATGGGTCAGTCCGGTGATGTGGACATTATGACCCATGCCGAAGGTTGCAAAGCCGGGAACACCGTTCTCGTCCGGGGCACAGGGGAGCTCCCCCTCTTTCAGCTCGCAGCGGGGCACGATCTCAACATTGCTGTGCAAAGTGATTTTCTCCCGCATATGTCCAATGATTTCATCCGTCATCAGGAACACCGGGGTCCGGAACCGGTCGGCAAGATTGAATGCTTTGACCGTCAGATCATACATTTCCTGAACAGAGGACGGAGACAGGGCAATCACACTGTAATCACCGTGCGAGCCGTATCTGCATTGAAGCATATCCCCCTGAGCGGCCATCGTCGGCTGACCGGTGGAAGGCCCTCCGCGCTGAACGTTCACGATTACAATCGGCGTTTCTGTGAAGGCGGCATATCCTATATTTTCCATCATTAGGGAAAAGCCCGGTCCCGAAGTCGCGGTCATCGTCCGGGCACCGGCCCAGGATCCTCCAATGATCGCGGCGACACTTGCAAGTTCATCCTCCATCTGGATGAAGATTCCGCCGATTTTTGGCAGACGGACTGCCATTCTCTCGGCGACTTCCGTCGAGGGGGTGATAGGGTAGCCGGCAAAGAATCTGCATCCGGCAGCCAAAGCTCCTTCTGCACAGGCAACATTGCCGTTCAGGAAATCAGTTTTGTCTGTCAATATTCAATCACCACTTTCTGAGGCTCGAACGGTTTTTCATCAATCCAGGATATTGCCTGGTCCGGACATATCATCTGACACATCCCGCAGAGTTGGCGACCATAGAGCTTCTGCAAACGACAGTTTGTACATCTCTTAGGATGGTCCAAAACCGGGATGATGTAGCCGCGTGAACCGGGTCTGACTCCTTCCTGGAAAATTCCGTAAGGACAGACTTTCGTACACATATTGCAGCCTTTACACCGGCGTTCATTGATAACGAGCTTCATTATTAATACTATTAATATTATGGGTCTTTAACAGGCTAAAAGTTCTTCCGTTGAGTATGTCGCACATCCTGTATATCCGAAGAAAAATAGACCTGCTGACTCTCCCCTGATGGAAGATAAAGAAAAAAATCGAGTTCGGGGTCAACGGAAAATACCCTGCCGGCATGTGGGAATGATGATGAAAAAATCGACCATGTCCCCAGCATGTGGAAGGGTATGGGGCCCTATGGGAATCCTTATCCATTTTAAAAAGAAGAATTATTAACAACCAGAGGGATACGCTTGCAGAAAAATGTCAGAACCTCACTACGACTTGAGCTCAAAGACAAACCCGGGCAGTTACTTGCTGCAATAGAACCAATATCAAAAAGCGGGGCAAATATCATAACCATCTCCCACCAGCGAGACACGAAGTCCGTTAACGGGGCCTTAATTGTAGACATAGTCATATCTCTTCCCGAGACACGGCTCGTTGAACTGATGGACGCTCTCCGTGCAAACGGTGTGGCCATCGTAAGAATCGGTACAGAACATCTCACCTGTACAAAAACGTTTATCCTCATTGGCCATATCCTGCACACCGATCTGACGGATACGATCAACCGGATCGATAAGCAGCACATTGCGGAAGTGACCGAACTCGATCTGGTCATGCCCGGCATGGAAGAGCCATCGACCGCAAAACTCACGATAAAAGCGATGAGCGAAGTCGAGATGAACCAGGCAGTGATGACGCTCAAAGAGATCGCCGTGGAAAAACATCTTCTGATCATCAATCAGATTGGCGGCGGCTTATGAAAACATGGAATATCGCTCTGATCGGCCTTGGCTCGGTCGGACGCGGGATGGCCGAGGTCCTTTTAGGAAATCACAGATTCCGTATCGTTGCCGCGGCCGATTCAAAAAGTGGCGTGTTCGATCCTGCCGGTCTCAATATAGAAGAAGTTCTTGCAAAGAAAAAGAAGACCGGTCGCTGCGGAGATACCGCCTGGCCGGCAGCACGTATCGCGGCCGAAGCTGAATATGATATTCTGGTCGAGGTTACCCCAACCAACGCCGACACCGGCGAACCGGCACTTTCCATCATAAAATCCGCAATCATGCGGAGGAAACATGTCGTCACCTCGAATAAAGGGCCGGTCTTACTTGCCTCAGCAGAACTGCTTAGACTTGCGGAGCTCAATAACGTTGGGTTCCTTTTCGAAGGTACCGTGGCAGGGGCCGTCCCAATTCTTCGCGAGATAAAGTACGGACTTGCCGGCAACAATATCAAAGCACTCTACGGTGTTTTGAACGGAACCTGTAATTATATCCTGACCAGAATGGAAGAGGAGGGTCTGACCTATGTACAGGCACTCGCCGAAGCACGTGATCTAGGATATGCCGAGGCAGATCCCACATACGACATCAACGGAACCGATGCCGCGATCAAACTGGTAATTCTCGCAAACACCGTGCTCGGGATGGATGTCAAGCTTGCCGATGTGAAACGTACCGGCATCTCCGACCTGACCGTTGACGCACTTTGGATGGCCGAAGAGACCGGACACTCGATACGTCTGATTGCGAGCCTTTATCCTGAAAAGAATCTGCTTGAAGTATCACCCCGCCTCATCTCGAAGACCAATCCACTCGTGGTTTCCGGAACGCTGAATGCGGTGACCGTTGAAACCGAGTATGCCGGCGCCATCACGTTCATCGGACGCGGCGCGGGTTCGGTCGAAACGGCAAGCGCGATCCTGGCTGATCTCCTGTTCATCACAGATAAATATGACCGGTAAGGAAAAAACCGGCGGTGTCCTCGAACGCCGCGGAGCATTTCTATCAGCCATGAGACAGATGACCTTTGAATCTGGTCACTTCACCACCGCCGATTTGGCGGCTTCTGCGAACGTTCCGCGTTCAACGGCCCAGGACTGGGTCAACCGGCTGATCAAAGAGGGGTGCATCTTCATCAAGGAAGAGCCACACGGCAGAAACCCGGCACACTATGCATCCAGAAGTGCACTCCCGAAAACCACGTGTAAACGGATATTTACGACCCTTGACGGCAGTGATGTGGAGATATTCCATGAATGCCTCTCGAGCGGATGTGCAGGGTTTTGCGAGTTCCATCACCGGAAGGCCTGCGGAGCGGCTGTTTCCGTGACCCGTGACGGAATGATCTTTCGTGAACGGGCAAGGATCGGCGAGGCAGGTAATCTCAGACTGGATATTGCCGCAGTCGGCCTTACTTCCGTGAAAACAGACGGGGCCGACATCATCCAGACGATCAGTTCAATCCCCGGAGGACCGGCATACTCATTATCAGCAATGATGGGCCATGCAAAAGGGGTGAAGGATGTACAGATCACGGCTGCTAACGGAGTCGTAACCGGCGAAGTCAGAACCCAGGCACTGAAGGCAGTCACGATCGGCGTGGATGATACCGACCGAAAAGGATGTGGAGGTGCGACCTTTGCCTTGTCCCAAGCCCTCATGAAATATCTGACAGACCCGGGAAGCGTGATCGGCATCAGACATCAGGTCGCCGTGCTCTGTCCGGATATCGAAGAAAAAACAGCAGGAAACTCCTGCAGTTTTATCGAACTTGCCGTTGATCCTGGTGTTTTTGACTCACTTGCCGCAAAGGTCTGCAGGTTTGTCGAAGAGGAGAGCGTCTCCGACGACTGGGGGGTCGCGATCCTGACCAATATCACTGTACCCTATGATCTGCTCATGCTTGGAAAAAAGATCCGGCAGGAACGGGTATCAATGGACGAAGTCTTGGAAATCGCAAAACGGTCGGGTGTTCAGGTCTACGGCAAAAAAGGTATCATCGGGGCCGTCGGAGCGGTGAGCCTGAAATCCCAGCCTCAGGAAGTCCTTTTGGATCTGGTAAATCCCATTGTCCTAGGATAATCTTCCCGGCAAGAACCGCAGGATTTTAAAAATAGTGATGGGAATTAGTGAACCCATTCTCCCCGGGCGTTTCCAGAGAGTTCCTGTTTCCAGATGGGTATTTTTTTCTTCAGACGATCGATGATAAAACGTGAGCCTTCATAGGCCTCCGGACGGTGCCCGGCTCCCACCAAAATGATGACGATCGTTTCACCCAGAGCAAGGCGCCCGTACCGGTGAATGATATCCACTGAATTCAGCCCGAATTTATTCGTTGCCTCCTCCGCAATATCTGCGAGGTCTTTTTCCGCGACTGGAACAAACGCTTCGATCTCGAGGGCGTCCATGTCCCTATCATCCCTCACGCAGCCGATGAAAACGACCTGTGCACCGTCATTGTTCGTACGTGAGGCACTGATCAGAGCGCCGATATCGATATCTTCCTTTTGTAATGCGAGAACCATATCTTATCCTCCCGAAACCGGCGGATAAATGACTATCTCATCACCTTCAGCCACCTGAATCGTTGCTGCATCGTTGGAATCGATTCTCTCCCTGTTGTACATGAGGATGATATGGGACTTGAGCTCGGCATCGGCGAAGAGTTGGTCCATTCCTTCACTCCGTGTCTTTGCAAAAGCCAGAAGTGCGCCGAGGACGGAGGTCCCGTCCGGGACGCTGAGTGTATTCTTCTCACCGAAGAATTCCCGGAACTTAGCAAATGAGCGTATGGTTATCTGCGGCATGTTCGTTGATAAGGTGTTGGCGCTGCAGATATGAATAATTACGCGTCGGGTTTTGCTTCGAGGATCTCGGCCAGTGTGATAGTAAACACAAGGGTTTTGCCCGCAAGGGGGTGGTTTGCATCTAGAGTCACTGTCTCTTCATCGATCTTCGTGATAGTGACCGGAATCTGATTTCCGTCCCCGAGCCGAATCATAAGCTGTTCGCCGGGATTTGCAGTAAAATCTTCCCCGAATTCTGTACGCGGAATATCAACCGTCATTTCGTCGGTCTTTTCGCCGTATGCTTCTGCAGGGAGGATCGTGACCGACTTCGTCTCGCCGATCTCCATCCTGATAACTGCGGCATCGAATCCGGGAACGACCATTCCCGAACCCACGGTAAACTCCAGAGGATCACGCCCTTCTGATGAGTCGAAACGGGTGCCGTCGGTCAATTCTCCGATGTAGTGTACGCGTATGGTATCGCCGTTTTGTACTGACATACCGAGAAGGTGGGATTTAACGGTATAAGTATTTGGCGGGACCACACTGCCATACAAAAATCATCGAACGAACACACCGATTTAGCACAATAATTGATGAGAAAAATTGCCCGGGCTTGGTTGTTCGACCTGCTGAGACCAAAATCCTATATCATACTACATCGAATATATTTTATCATGTTAGTTTACATAAACGGGAAATATGTGCCTGAAGATCAGGCCACTGTGTCGATCTTTGACCACGGATTCCTTTACGGGGACGGTGTGTTTGAAGGAATCAGAGCATACAATGGACGTGTGTTCCGCCTTCAGGAGCACGTGGACCGTCTCTTTGACTCAGGGAAAGCGATTGATCTTGACCCTGGGATTACCCGTGCCGAGATGGGTGAGATCATCAAGGAAACTCTGCGCAAAAACGATCTGAAGGATGCCTATATCCGGCCGATCATCACGCGGGGCATTGGTTCGATGGGGCTCGATCCGCGTCACTGCGCAAACCCCTCGATCATCTGTGCTGCTTCCGCCTGGGGGGCGATGTACGGTGATCTGTATGAAACCGGCCTTACCGCGGTGACGGTCTGTGTGAGAAGAAACCCGCCGGACACCCTTCCGCCGAACATCAAGTCCCTCAACTACCTGAACAATATTCTTGGAAAGATCGAGGCAAACTACAAAGGCGGAGATGAAGCTATCTTCCTTGACCGAACCGGCAAACTTGCTGAAGGGTCAGGCGACAACATTTATCTCGTGAAAAACGGTGTCCTCTACACCCCTCCGACCATCAACAACCTCAAAGGCATCACCCGCTTTGTCCTGCTTGACCTCTGCGCGAAGATGGGGCTCACCTATGAAGTCTGTGAGCTTGGACTCTTCGATCTCTACACCGCTGATGAGGTCATGGTTACCGGAACTGCCGCAGAAATCTGTGCGATCACCAAAGTCGACGGCAGAATTATCGGAAACGGAACGCCCGGGCCAGTCTACAAAAACCTTCTTGCAGCATTCCAGGCGGAGACACAGAACTCCGGCGACGCATACTGATCCCAAATCATCAGGGGTCAAACAAAAATCTTTTTATAATACAGCGTTGACTATTATAGGCAGTTTGGGCTGATATAGTGTAGAGGCCAATCATGCCGGCCTTTCACGCCGGCGACTCGGGTTCGAATCCCGATATCAGCATTCATCGGCAGCACTGATGTGCTGCCCAGTCAAAATATGACTCTCAGTCATGAGTATTTTCCTGAAGTTTTATCATGTCATTTCACCCAACCAACAATCCTGTCTTCTGGAAGACGACCGCAGACAACCTTCTTGCGGATGAGCGCTACGAAAAAGCAGCGGAAGCCTACCTCCGGTTAACGGAACTTCTGCCAAGCGATGCAGATGCATGGAAAGGAAGAGGAGCTGCTCTGATCGGTTTGGAAAAGTATGGGGATGCGATCAGCGCATTTGAGATGTCACTAATTCTCCTCCCTGACGACAAATTCTCTCTTGAGAAACTTGCCGAATGCTTTGACAAACTTGGAGCCGTGGAGAAAAAAGCAGCATGTCTTCTCCGGATCAACGATCTGTAGAATATATCAGGAAGATATCCTTATCCGCTTAGAAACCAAGAAAAATATATGCCCGATTTTAAGTGTCCAAAGTGTGGCGCGGTACTTCAAGTCAAACCGGGTACACAGATGGCGACCTGTCCATTCTGTGGTACGGTCACTTATATTGATCGAAGTTCTGCGTTATTCTTTTATCTGCTTCCCTTCTCCATAGAGAAGAGCGCAGCAAAAGGGATTTTTAAACGCTGGACTGCCGGTCCCGCCCAAGCCAAAGATCTCGAAACTCACCAAAGAGTTCTTCCCGGTTTTCCGGTTCCGCCGGACGGTGAATGGGAAAGAAACTGTTTTTGCAAAACCTGCAAAAGGAACACTTCTTCCCGGAATGCAGGATCTTATCATCCCTCCGGGAAACGTTGTTGTTTATGATGCAAAAACATCGGCCGGAAATGCCGAAGTGATCCAGCCGGATATCACGCTCGACTCGTATCTCCCTGAACTCACCGGAACCCCCATCGACCAGGCGCTGGTGTACTTCCCGATTTATGAGATCTCCTATGATTACAAGGGTTCATCCTATCAGGCGGTCATTGACGGATCATCAGGAGCAGTCTACACGACCTCGTCTCCGACCCGCAGTTCAGGAGCCTATGTTGCAGTAATGGGACTTGCGTTTGTTCTCGGACTCCTTGGAGGAGTTCTCGGTATCATGGCGAATCCGATATTTTTCGTTCTGATCATTGCCGGATTTTTCGCAGGGAAACTTCTCGCATCCAAAGTTGTCGGGCGGGAAAAAACCCGCAGATGCGGGGGTGAAAGCACATGAGTGAAACCCAGAGGGTCCTTGTTTCGATGACCTGCCCTTCATGCGGAGGTCAGGTGCTGTGTGAAGAAGGAGAGGACCTGGTTCTCTGTAAGTTCTGCGAATCCGTGTTCGCACTGACAACGGACGAGGGCTCGAATAAGGTCATGTACAAAATGACTGTTGATAAAGACAAGGCCCTTGCAAAGGTGAAGGCATGGTTTGGGACGGGACCGAAAGCAAAAGATCTCTCGAATACTGCAGCAGTAACTGAGGCATATCCCCTGTATCTTCCGTTCTGGCGGCTGATCGCCAGAGGAAAGGCCTGTGTTTGCAGTATCGAAGAGCAGAGAACTGGAAAAGACAATCAAAAGGTTGAGATCCCGCGTGAGGCACTCATCAACCGTGAGTACATCTACTCGGAGATCGCCTGTGAGGCCGTAGATCTTGGTATCCAGAGCATCGTGACCCCAGAGCGTGCGGAGGCCGTCTCGTATGATGATCAGGAGATCGTCACATTCGATGTGACCTCTTCCCGTGACGCAGCATACGATATTGGCGGCAAAGCTATCCGTCAGACTGCAGTAAAAGATGGCAGTGCTCGGATGGACAAGGTTTATTTCTCTCAGTCGTTCTTCTTCCCCAAAGCGTTCACGCTTGTCTACTATCCGTTTTGGATCGTCAGATACGCCTATGAGGGCCGCACCTATTTTGCGACCGTTGACGGCATCACGGCACGTGTGGTCTCCGGCAGATCTCCAGGAAACGCTGGAAGCCAGAGTACTGCCGCCGGTATCGGCGGTGCGATCTCATGCGGAGCGGTTTTCCTAGGCATTGGTATGGCTATCGTGACCGAAGGAACGGATGTTGGTGTCGGTGTCCTTGTAGTCGGGGTCGTTGCGGCCATTGCACTTCTTGGATACTTCTACAACAGATTCAGGTACGGTGACGAGATTCTGGAAGGAGCACTGAACGGAAAAGGATTGAAGTCGGGCCGGACCTAGGAGAAGGTACAGCCCATCTACAATGAAACATATGACTACTTCAAACAAAGGTGATTTGAGATACTGTTAAAAGAACTTAAATGCCCTGGATGCGGCTCCCCCGCTCAAATCCAAGGAACGTGACATGATGCTGACCTGCAGTCACTGCGGACGAATTAGTTTGTATGCAGCGGTAAAGTGGGTGATGTTTCCTCCTCCATCGCCGCATCCACAAAGGAATATTATCCCAGTGAACTGATCTATGTTCCCTTCTGGATCGTAAATGTCGATCTGAATATAAAGAAAGAGACCATTTCCGGCGGCAAGATCTCCCGGTTTATTACGGACAAAAAACAGATGCGGAGCACCCGCGACTTCTATGTCTGTGCCGCAGCAATTTCTGAGGAGTTCAGCCGGACATGGAACATGGACCTGACTCTTGACCAACCCGGGCTGAACCTTATTTCCGGCTTCAAGGGCGAAAAACGTGCAGTAATGACCATGGAGAAGGGTATAGCCGGAGAAAATGCGGAGTTTCTGTTTCTGCGGTATGAGACCGAGATCCCCGGCACACTCCAGAAGCTTGAGTATGACTTTAAGATAAACAGCACAAAAGTGCTTTATCTTCCTGCATACAAAACCAATGACAAATATGTATTAGGTATTTCTCATGAATGATGTTGAAGATAAACGTATACACCTAATCTAGGCATCGGTCATATTGATGCTCGGTGTTTCCATTCTGGTGACATATCTTGTACCGACGGTCGGATTCTGGGAAGGGACCGGTATCTTTCTGACAGGGATAGGTGTGATCTCGTTTTGTCTTGGTATGTTCATGGGAAAGCGGAGTTCACCGATTTTCCCCTTGCTCCTTGTTCTTGCAGGAGTACTTTTCCTCGTTCAGGGACTGCTGACGACGATGTTTCCAGTCATTGGCACACCCGTCCCGATCGGAGCAGCGCTAGTGATCGTGGCAGCAGGTGCCATTATTTCCCTGATACTAAAAAAATAAGTGAACCATGACAGTAGATTTACGAGACAAAGTTGAGGAAGACCGTGGTCTGATCAAAAAGATCCAGCTGTGTATCCCGGGATTTCGGGGATACCGGCAGAAAGAGGATATCCGCATTGCCGATTCGATGCTGCGCATGCAGCTTGCTGACGAGTTGAAAAATAACGTTCTCCTGCCTCTGGAACAGAGTCGCGAGTCGGCCGCCCGGGCACTCGAGCTTGATCTGATGAATGATCTGGCCACGGTGATTTCGAAGGCAAAGACGGCCGAGGCAAGGATCCGTCATGCTGAGCAGGGATACTCCGGCATATCACCGGCAACCCGTATCAATACGGCAGAACTGAACAACCTGTACGAGTATGATCTCGCATTGCTTGACGGAATTCGCGGGATCGGTGATTTGGCGAAGGCCGCATTCAGCAGTGCCGATGCAGGAAACTTTAACAAAACAGCGGACAGACTCAGGGAGATCAAATCCGGGTTCAGCGAGTTTATGGTGATATTCGACAAACGCAGCGTCGACATTGCAGGTATTGGTGTATTCTAATGGGATTATTCTCAAAAACAAACAAAACCATCGGCTCCGGTTCGGATATCGAGGGAGCAGAATCCAGAAAAGGATTCTACTGGGTTGAGGATCAAAAAGGCGATAACGTCATGTGGCGTCTCCCCGGAACATTATGTGGAACGATAACGTGCTTGTCCGTGAGGATGAGTATGGTATCTTCTTCCGTGACGGAAAAGCCCTCGTTGTATTCGACCGCCCGGACAGATATGCCCTGACGACCGAGACGGAAATTTATGGTCTGAAGATCATGAAGTTCGCCGGCCTGAACATCAACATGCCCGAAGAGGTTCAGAAAGCGATCAACAAGTGCGGAGCTATGTCCGCCCTTGGCGTGAACTATAATCCAGTATCAGTCCGGTAAAGCCATCGAAGGTATCGGACAGGGCGCTGCTCAAGGCGGCGAGGGATCAGGATTTGCCATGATGGGTGCCGGAATGAGCATGGGCGGGATGATGACCCAGAGCATGGCAGACGGCGGCGGTCAGCCTGCTCCCTTTGACGGTCAACCGGCAGCTGTACCTCAGACAGCGGCACCGAAACAGGCTGAACCGACGGATAAATGCAATAACTGCGGAGCCGAGTTTTCGGCAGGCAAGACGTTCTTCCCGGATTGCGGACAGAAGATGACGCCGGCGGGCGGTTTAACCTGTGCGAACTGTGGAGCAGCCCTTTCCCCAGGAGCAAAGTTCTGTCCCGAGTGCGGTACAAAGGTCGAGATGGTTCGGAGGTGCCCGCAATGCAATGCCGTGGTCCCTGCCGGAACGACGTTCTGTCCCGAGTGCGGACAGAAACTCTGATATTTTTTTGGAATCTCTTTTTTTTATTTTTTTAATCAGACTTGTATGTCGAGAAAAACAGCTGTTAGTTTATGAATGATGAATTTCAGGTTTCCTTCTCAAAAAAGCGTCCAGTAATTTTTTTGTAGAGTGTCCTTGCGACCTGAACCTGACCATGTTCCTCATCAGATATCCTGGTAAAAAATCTTGGGAAACCGAAAGTGCCATTTGAAATTTGATGAAAAAAGAAAAAAAATCAGGTACGCCGAATCATTACTGATGCGGCATGGGCAGCAAGTCCTTCAGCCTCGGCCAGGATCTCCACGATATCACCGATCGTTTCCAGACCTTCTTTCGTAACCATCTGGACCTGTGAACGTTTCATAAAGTGGTGAACGTCCAGTGCTGAGTAACTCTTTGCATAGCCGGCAGTTGGAAGAACATGGTTCGTTCCTGAAGCATAATCACCGCAGGCAACCGGCGTGTATGGGCCGATGAAGATCGACCCTGCGTGACGGATCTTGCCAAGCGTCGCAAGCGGATCGACGGTCTGGATCGAAAGATGTTCCGGAGCGATCTCATTCATCAGATCGATCGCCAGGTCCTGATCCTCGGAGATCACATAGCCCGAGTGGGAAAGGGCTTTTTCCATGATCTCACGTCGCGGAGCGAACTCGATCTGCTTTTCGATCTCGACCCCGACATCCTGAGCGATCCTTTCGGAAGTGGTCACGAGAACACAGGCCGCGTTTGGATCGTGCTCTGCCTGAGCAAGGATGTCGGCTGCGATGAATGCAGGGTTTGCCGATTCATCCGTGAGAACGCCGATCTCACTTGGACCAGCAGGGAAATCGATCTCAGCATATTCGCGCAGCAGCATCTTTGCCTGAGTGACGAACACATTGCCCGGACCGACGATCTTCTGGACCGGACGAATCGTTTCTGTTCCGAGAGCCAGAGCCGCAATGGCCTGTGCCCCGCCGATAGAATAGGCCTCCGTAACGCCGGCAATGTCGAGAGCGACGAGGGTCAGCGGGTTTACCGGCGGCGGCGTACAGAGAACGATCTCAAGAACGCCGGCGACGCGAGCCGCGACAGTGGTCATAAGGACAGTTGAGGGATATGCTGCCCGCCCTCCGGGAATATAGGCGCCCACACGGTTAAGAGGCGTTGTCTTCACGCCGAGCGTGATGCCAGGTTCCGTCTCCTCAAGCCAGAGAGATTTATCCATCTGCAGTTCATGGAACCGGGTGATGCGTGCCTCGGCCTCGATCAGCGCCTGGACAAGGGAAGGATCGACCTCGTCATACGCCTCGTCGATCGCTTCCCGGGAGATCCTGAGTGAGGAGAGTTTCTGCTTATCGAACTTTTCCGTCAGCGCAAAAAGAGCAGCATCGCCATTTTTACGAACATCCTCTATAATTGCCTCGACTGATTCCTTTACGTTGGCCAATGAGCCGCGACGCATCGAAACCCACGACTCAACATTAAGCGGCTGCCATATCATGATAAACAGTATGGGATGTGGATAGATTTAGAGTATGGGGATTACTTTCGCGGGTCTGCTTCCCATTCTTCCAGCTTTTTCTCGAGAATCAGAGCGGCTGACTCGACCAGTTTTGGACAGATCTTTTTAAACAGGCACTTCTCCTTGATGATCGCGAGTTCATTCTCTTTAAGCAGATCGTATCCGAGGAGATCCCGGCAGAGGATCGAGCCGTTTTCTGCTTTGAACGCGTCGATCAATTCCAGCGTTTTCGTATTCGTATCCGCTTTCGCTTCAATATCTTCTGCAGTGTAAGGACCGTATTTCAGACCGATAACCATCAACGCACCCGTAACTGCGCCGCAAACCTCGCCGCAACGCATCCCTGAGCCGAAACCTCCGGCGATTTTCTTTGCGGTCTTTTCATCGAGACCGAGTTCTTCAGAGAATGATGAAAACACCGACTGCGCACAGTTTAACCCTTGTGAAAACGTATCTACTGCTTTTTCTGCATGATCCATAAGTAAATCTATTAAAGATATCGCACTAATCAGAAAAAAAATCATTCGGCGAGTAGTTCGACTTCCATCGAAAGACGCCAGATCTTGCGTTTTGAACGGGCAGGCAGATCGGCAATCTGCATCATGCGGTGATAGATCGTGACCTCATGGGAACTTTTCACCAGATTGTCCGCGTGTGCGACGATCTTCTCTTCAAGCGTCTCCGGGACCGCAGAAACAGGGGGCAAACCCAGAAGAACGGATTCGTCTTCGGTCAGAACAGCGCCCGTATGCCGCCCGACGATTTTGACGATCTCTTCGGAGAGGTCCAGACGGCGGCAGATCTTTGCCCCTTTTCCGGCATGTTCGATTCCATTGGTCTTTGACCTCCCGATATCATGCAGCATTGCCCCGGCATATACCAGATCAGGATCGACGGACTCGCCGGTATAGCGTGTGGCGACCTCGGCAATTTTTGCACAGTGAGAAACTACCCCGGCGTCACAGCCGGCGGAAAAAAAGAGTGTGAGAACATTCAGGCATTATCCAGTGCGGTCTGCATCTTAGCCAGGCGTTTTTTCAGCGCAGCAACGATAAGATCGTCATCAAAATGCACCAGCATGGTCCCGCACTGACAACAGGAGAAGTTGGTCGTCATCGCGTTGTTGAAGGTCGTCGTGATACCGCAGTTTTTGCACTGATAGAAGTCGTTCGCCTCGTCATATCTCAACCGTCCCGCAAGTTTCCCTGCCGCGACCTCCATCTCGTTACGCAGGACCATGCTCATATGATCCATACGCATCAGCCAAAGATACGTGAGCCAGCCGGTCTCATTGTTTTTGATCCTCCGGTATTCAGCAAGACGGTGTTCGTATAAGTTATAGAGGGTATGGCGAACCGAGTTCAAGTTTATGCAGGTGAGTTCAGCGATCTCCTCGTCGCTGCGTTCCGCACTGATAAGCTCCTCATCGGAATGCTTGATCTCAGTCGTGAACCTTACTCTGTCGGATGCCTTGAGATCTTCACTGCTCAGCTTTCCCTCCATCCACCTGCGCGTGTATTCCACGCTTGACCAGCGGCGAAGGAGTTCAAGACCCTCTTCACCGACGAGTTTCAACAGATATTGATAGATTGCCGGATTCCCGAGTTGCTCTTCTGTGATGACCGTCATTGCTTAATAATTTGTAGTGCATCCCTAATATGTTTATCCAGTGAGGAGAAGGCACCCTCGCGGGTCGCCCCGGAACCGGTCACGGAAAACATCACTTCCCCCTCTTCAAATGAGGTCCCCGGATGGGGAATATCGGTGATCGTCTCACGTAACGCGGACATCTCTTTTTGGATCGTGATATCCCGAGGCGCGGAAAGGATGCGCCTGACTGCAAAACATACGGATTCCGGCCGTTTCTTTGGCAGGACGCCTCTGCATGCATCTGCGTGCAGGGAGAAGAGATTCACGCCGAGCGCTCTCTCGACCGTTTCAACAGTGCCTTGGAACCGCGGATTTATTTCGATCGCGTAGGCCTCATCATCAGTCAAAACAAAGTCCACCCCTACCGACCCCACACAGCCGCTTGCAGCGACGATCTTCTCCGCAAGTTCCATCATGCGGTCAGCAAGCGGATGTCTGCACGGAGTGAGTGAGCCGGAGAATGCATAGGCACAGGTGTCCCCGCCGCGGAGGATCTGCTCGTTTGGACAAAGAGCCAGAGCTGCATTTCCAGTGCCGAGGCACGAGACGCTTGCCGGCTGACCTGAGATGGGCTCCTGCGCCATAAATGGGAGATGCTCCACAAACTCCTCCCATGCCAGACGTTCCTCATCCGAATGCACACAGGCGTTTCGCCAGCCGCCTGCACCGGAGAGGGTCTTCATCATCGCCGGATACTCTCCGGAGCCAAGCCTGCGGGGGACCGGCACGCCGATCTCCTCGAAGAAGTCCTGGGTCTTTCCCTTGTCCATGAATCGTTCGGCAACATCTACGGGAGTCCCGAGCCTATCACGCACCGGCAGAAGTTCGGCCCCCGAGGTGGTCACGACATGATCGATATCATGAGCATCGAGCATCTCTTCAACTGCAAACGGCAGTTCGTTCAATTCATCGAAAGCGAGATGATCCTTCGTGCACCAGATAAGATCCTGATCGCAGAAATGGTCTACGGCATAGACGTCATACCCTGCACGGACCGCCGAGGCGGCAACGTGGCGGGTAGTGTATCCGGCGACAAGAATACTCTTCATAGGTTTTCTTCGTGCTCGTGCTCGTGTTTGATCGTGGTTTTGCCGATCTTTGTCGGCAGGACTTCAAGCTCGGCATCCGGGAAGGCCATATCTAGCTCCTTTCCTTCATACAAATTATCCAGACAGAGAGCAAGAGCCGAGATCTCGGAGTGGGGCTGATTCGCGACTGCCACATTGTAGTCAGCAAGCTCGTAGAGATCGCCCGGGACCTTTTCCGCACCGACGACGATCATGACCTTCTCCTCCTTTCTGATATCGGCAATGACGTCCTGGAGTCGAAGACCGTACATGGTAAGGTGGACGACCTTTCCGCCGCTCTTTTTGAACTGGGTGATACAGGACTTCCATTTGACATTGTTTTCGCAGAAGAATGTCCCGCCGAATCTTGTTGCAACATCAGTGATACTGCCGGCAACTTTGGCATCATCGGCTGCAAGATACATGCCGCTTGCCCCGAGAGCGCGGGAACTTAATCCGACATGGGTGGTGACACGCTGATCCCGTTCGGGGCGGTGACCTATTCTGAGGATATAGGATTCGGGTTTGAGATTCATTTTCTTACCTTGATGACGCCGTTTTCGATGTAGATATCAGAGGGGGCGTTCCTGATTTCGTTCATCATGAACATATCATTGATAGAGAGGGGGCAGACATTCTCACCTTTTACATAGATAAGACCGGCTTTCTCGAGCCGTGCAAGGGAGGCTCTGACCTCATCTATGGAAAGACACGATCGTTCCACCAGTTCGGTGATCGTCGGCGTTCCATTATCAGGGATCATATGATATAGGGTCCAGTCCACGTCCTCATTTCTCATGTCCTAACAAGTAGGAGGAGAGAGACATTATACTTTATTGATTCACACAACAGAAAAGTATATTATTATGGTGTACACCTCCAACTCCGAGCTTGACTCTCTTGCCGATGAACTGTATGAAGCATCGGGGGACGATGACTTCAGACTCGCGGAACTGCTCCGCCAACTACCAAAAGAGACGGCGGTCCGGCTCTGTACGTCTGATCTTACCAATGCCCTGCAGACCTACATTTACGCATTTGAAGAAGAGCCGGAGATCGAGATCTATGAACTTCTGCTACTCCAGCCCTCCTCAATGATCCTCCGCGGGATCAGGATCGGAAATGTGGAGCTCGCCGACATCGTCTTCGGGTTTGACAAAAAATCGAACCTGTTTTTCATCGCGGTCTGGAACGGAGAGAAGTTCCTCAAAGCCTTCTCCGGTCCTGGCGCTTACCGGGAAGCGGTGAAGTGTGCAAAAGAGCAGTGTGCCTAACCTTTCGTGATCAGATCATAGCTGACATCCGCAGGAACGATCCGGGGCAGGGCACCCCACTGCCCGATCCAGTCCCCGATCACGGCATACACGGCACAGACCGATGACCCCTCCACTTTTTTCATTACCTCTTCGAAGTTCTCCGGCGTGAGAATATTACATAGTCCGGTGGCCCAAGCATCCGCCTTTGAAGGATCCCGGGAAAAACAGGTCACGGAATCCGCGGTCCCAAAGGAGACCGAAGGACCAACAGTCGCGGAGGAAGTACAGATACCAAGGATCTCAATCTGCGGAGGCACGATAAAGGCAAATTTTCCCGAAGACGGGGCAGAGCCTGCGTAGATACCGACCCGCAGATCACGGTTTGAGAACAGCACAATATCACCGCCGTTGTCGATCAGACCGAACGCGGCGCCGGCATCCTGCATCGCCCGGACGCCTGCCCATCCGATCGTGGCCGCGACTGCCGCCATCGGACCGACATTCGCCTCAATGGAGGCATCGGACATCTGCCGGACCGATTCCGGTGAACCCGCGGATGCCTGAACAGGTTCGTAACTCATCTGAAAAAAGGGGTCGGTCGTGAGATAATGCTCAAGACCGGTCCGTGCCGCGATCATCCCCTCCTTTGCCGCTTCGATGTGTAAAACATCGTCGGCGAGGATCGTGGTGATCGTTTCGCGGTACGCGAAGTGTTCTCGGATCATTACTTCTGGATACTCAACGCACGCTGGGGGCAGTAGGTGGCACATCTGCCGCAGAGGACACACCGCTCCGAGTCGACGACAAGCTGCCAGTTCTCATCGAAGGAGAAGACCTGCTTCTGACAGATACTGATACACAGTCCGCAGTCCACACAGTCCGTGAGGTTGTGGGAAACCGCGTCCTTCTGGATACGGATAGATACACCTTTTCTGGAGAGTGCGGTGATGAACATGTTTGCGTCCTTGTCATCAACATCAAGAAGGGCCCAGCCCTCGTCCCCGTCGATCAAGGCACGTTCAACGTTCACCATCACGCCAGACCGGAGTATGGCCGCGGCGATGTTTGGATACTGAACTCCCTCTGAATCAAACTCGACCATCAGCTTCATCTTCGTCCCCTCCCGCCGACAAGATCACCAAGATCATATGAGTTGAGCATGCCCAGGATATGCCTGGACGAGTCGATCACCACTAAGGCACCGATATTGTGCTGCTGAAGGGTGCGTGCGGCAAAATCGACCGGAGCATCCGGGGCGATCGTGATAACGTTCTTGGTCATGATCTCAGAGACGGACATATTCTGTTCATCTTTTGCGAAGGCTTTGGAGACATCATAGGTCGTGACGATACCGATCAGCCTGTTTTCCGGATCGATCACCGGGAGATGGTTCGTTTCGCCTTTCAACAGCCGTTTGGCAGCTTCTTTGACGCTTTCCTCACCGGTGATGGTGACGAACGTCGAGACCATCATCTCGTTGACATGGCAGACATATCCCTTCTCGGCCATGGGCTTGTTTATCTTATGGGAATCGATCGGCCGGGTAGCGAGGGCCATGGTGAAGGACCCGGTTTCGATACGGGTCTTCAGTTCGGCCGCGACTTCACGTGCCTTCTTGTAACTCGAGAGGGGAGAACAGCGCACTTCCTCGCCGTCGATCTCGACCGCCCCGCTCTTGAGCTCGGCATACGTGACCTCCTGGATTACGGGTCTGTCCCTAAACGGTGTGCCGTAATCGACGATGCTTGTCTTCAGATCCTCGTCACGAATCGCGGTGTGCATGACGATCTCCTCGTTGAGAAGAGGGATCGGAATACCTACGCCGACGTACATTGTCACGCCGTATCCAGTCATGGTAGCGGCACGGATGTAATCAGACGACATCTCCTTCATATTGCCGGAGGTCATGAGGGTCCCAAACCCGGCTCCGGGGGAGGATTGGGTGCCCTCCCCAACAACGACACCGTTCGCCCCGCCGATAAAGATCGGGGTGCCGGAACCGATGACGGAAAAGGTTGGATCATTTGCGAGGGGAGAGAGGCAACCGGCTCCCGAATAAGTGATATTCCTGTGAGAGGGGAGAAGGAATCCCATATAGGTCTTTATTGCCTGATCGCTCATATTGGTGGCAGCATTATAGGATTGATATGCGTTTCTCGGGTTGAGCATGATCGCCTGATTCAGTTCTTCCAGGGTAAACTCGTTCGTTATGGATGTTCTGGGATAACAGTCGGTTCCCTTTGCCCGTGCATGAAGTTCAACGGACTTTCCGGCGATCAGATCCTCGATCACATGGGCCCCGCCGTATTCGGAGTGCCGTAGGGTGGATTCCTGAGTTGCCCCGATAAAACAGTCAACGGCCGCGATACCCCCATATGCCTCGACATTGTTCAGCCACATCTTTTCCATTCTGATCGGTATCTCAGAATGTCCGAAGTTTAGAAAAGCGCCTGACGAGCACATAGCGCCGAAAGTACCGGTGGTGACCACATCCACGTCACGAAGTGCCCTGGTAACGCCGAGTTCGTCGACGATATTTGGCATCTCTTCAGCGCTGACCACACGGACACTTCCATCACGAATACGCTCATTTATTTCTTCGATGGATTTGTACATATAACTAATATTTACTCCCGCTCATCCTATATAAATCGTGTTATTCTATGTGTGGATAATCCTGTTTTTCCCGAATTACGGCCCGGATTCCCCCGCGGGGGTTGGGAACATCTCCTGTATACCTTGGGATGAGATGCAGATGAGCATGCATCACCGTCTGGCCGGCAGCCTCCCCGCAGTTCACCCCGATGTTGTATCCCGCAGGCGAGTACACGGCATCCAGATGCTGTTTCGCAAGCTCGATCAGTTCACTCACGGCCGCATTCTCCTCGGGAGTAAGATCGAACCAGGAGGAGACATGCCGGCGGGGGATGATCAGGACATGACCCGGCGAGACCGGGTACAGATCCCATTTTACATAGGCGAGTTCATTCCCGAATAGGCAGGGGTTGTCTGTGCAGAACGGACAGTCCATATTTATGTCCGCGGCCCTTTGCCGAGCATCGACTTGAGATCATTTCTGTAGACGAGCAGGATCTCCTGGATATTGCTGATCAGTCCGGGTGAGGACCGGAAGAGGAGGTAGGCGATCAAGAGAATAAGAAGGAACGCCGCCCCTTCGCAGATGACATTATGCGACCAGAAAAAACTTGCATACCCGGGGATCGTCGGATGGGAAAATACATCCTCGAACCAGGGGAACCACTGCCCGAAGTATGCCATGATCACAAACACGTTTCTGAAGATGTTGATGATGAAGATCGGTACCAAGACAAGAAGGGTCAGACCGATCTTCTGTTTCCAGGAGGTCTTCGTGAGAGCGATCACGCCGAGGAGGATCGCGATCGCCGTTATCCCGGTACATCCGAGAATGATCTGGTCCATATAGCCGTATGTCTGACCCGGGATAACCCATACCGACTCGAACATGTCCCAGTCCGCCATGGTGTATTGAAAATCGATCAGATCGAATACCCACTGGATACAAAAAACCACCACTGAGATAAGCCAGTTGCCGAGAACAGTGAACATCGCAAACGGAGCATACACGATCCCGGCGATTGCGGCGGCATAGGTGAGCCTGAGGATCCGCAGATCCCGGATGAGCAGGCGTTTTACGGTAATATATATGAGAGGTATTCCGACGATGGCGAGCATCGGATAGAAGATGTTCTCCTCTTCGAGAAGGGACGGTAGCATTAGAAGGAAACTGAATTCCAGCATGATCCAGCCGACGACCGCGGTATATTTATCATATTTTCCCGGAATCAGCGTGAGAACAAATGCAATCATACTGACGGTAAGTGCACAGAGAATCAAAGTATCCAGCATGTAGATGCTTATTGATTGGAGCCTGTTGGATAAATGGGTTTGCCAGGCATTTTATCCATATCCATAAGAGTATTTAACGTTGAAAAACCAATAGTATAGTGTATGATGTTCTGCCCAACTTGCGGGAAGCTGATGAAAACAAAGGACGGGTTGTTATGCTGTTCTAAATGTGGATATACCGAAACCATCACCGCCGAAAATAAGGAGCAGATGAAAAAAGTTGCGTACATGCAGGAAAATGACATTCTGATTGTGGAAGAGGGCGCGGATATCGGAACGAAACCTACTATTGCGATCAAATGTCCGAACTGTGGTCACAATCTTGCTGAGTGGTGGCTCCGCCAGTTACGCAGTGCTGATGAGTCTGAGGTCAGATTCTTCCGCTGCACGAAATGCAAACACACCTGGCGTGAATACGACTGATCAGGTTTCTTCTCTCCTTTTTTAAGCAGGCGACACGAGTATTTATATACTTACCTGTAATATCTTATAAATATGTCAAACCTTCCCGAAGACTCACTGAAGATTGAGAATATTGTCGCATCAACTAAGGTGAATGACAGTCTGGACCTGGTGGCGCTTGCCGCCCAGATTCCGGGAGCGGAATATAATAAACAGCGTTTCCCGGGGGTAGTTCTGCGCATGCAGAATCCGAAGATCGCCGCACTGGTTTTCGGATCAGGTAAAGTTGTTCTTACCGGGGCAAAAAGTCTAGAAAATCTTACCAAAGGACTGGAATATCTCGTCACGCTTTTAAAGGATCTAAAGATCGATATCCTGGATAACCCGACATACACCGTACAGAACATCGTCACTTCAGCGGATCTAGGAAGCCGCATCAATCTGAACAAGATCGCCATGAGTTTCAATCTCGACAAGATCGAGTATGAACCCGAGCAGTTTCCGGGACTCGTGTATCGGCTCGACGATCCGAAGGTGGTCGTTCTGCTCTTCGGATCGGGAAAACTGATCATCACCGGCGGGAAGAAAACGGTCGATGCACAGCGGGCAGTCAAGAAGATCTACGAAGATCTGATCGCTTTGAAACTTCTCCAGATAGAATAATCCAATAACGACCTTCAACAAATCTTTTTTTCAAGATTTTCCGTGCCGCTGATAAAAGCGGATGCGGAGAAAAAAATACAGGGATCCTTATCCCTGGTAGGGGACCTCAAGACTCCCGTGGGCAGTGGTCTTGCCGTCACGGAGTGCCTCGATGACCTCATCCATCTTTGCATTCGCCGAGATGATCAGCGGTTCGGCCCTGCCAAACACCTGGAACAGAAGTCTGTCTGTCGTGCCGAGTCCAGGAGACGGACCGTGCCAGGCATGCTCGCCGAAGTCATTTATCCCCTGGACAGCAGGGAATGGGAACTTTGGGGCCGGTCCTGCATCAAATCCGGGAGGAATGTACCCAACAGAGGGAATATTCCAGACTGACCAGAGACATTTGTAGTTCTCAACACCGGATTTATTCTGGATGATCATAGCCACATGCTGGACATCCTTTGGGACGCCCATGAGTTCGATCTTCGGGGAAATGTTGCCGCCGGCAAACGTACTCGACGGAGTCAGGCCTTGTTTTCCTAAATGAATGGTGATAGGGTCCATGAACTATACTCAGACAGGCAAATTAATTAAAGTTTAGGTCGAGTTACTATTCCATGGATCAGTTGACGATCTACACCGATGGAGCAAGCCGGGGAAACCCGGGACAGGCCGCCTCTGCCTGGCTGATTTTACGGGGAGATGAAGTACTGGAATCTGATATCCTGACGCTCGGACGGGCGACCAATAATGTTGCCGAATACTCGGCCCTGAATGCTGCTCTCCGGCGGGCCGCACGGTTTTGCACTCCGAAAGAGACCCGGGTCGAAATCTTCTCGGACAGTAATCTGATGATCTCCCAGATGACCGGGAGATATGCGGTCAGGTCGGAGGATCTTTGCCCGCTGTATGAAAAAGCAAAGCAGCTTGCATCGGTGTTTGCCTCGGTCACCTACACCCATGTCAGGCGGGAAAACCCCTATGTGGGTTCATGCGACAGGTTATGCAATAATGCACTGGACCTTCTCTCACAGAAACCAGCGCCGGCCCCCAAAAAAATCGAGTGCGTGCCGATAGGTATCGTTCACTCGCCATTCATCAATGCGGAGGATGCACCCAGACAAGGGATCTTCACCGACAAACCAAGCAGGATCACGATCTATGAAAAATACCGGGACGGTCTCTCCGGTCTTGCTGCTGGGGACAAAGTCTTCATCCTCTGCTGGTTTGACCGGGCGGAAAGGGATATCCTCAAAGTAAAACCGCACGGTCACGGGAAAGGCGAGATGCGCGGCGTCTTCTCGACACGTGCCCCGGTCCGGCCAAATCCGATCTCCCTCACGCTCGTTACGATCATCACGATCAACGATCTGATCCTCACCGTCAAGGGCCTCGAGGCGCTCGACAACACCCCTGTCCTCGATATCAAACCGTATTACGGGGATATCGACAGCTGAGCAGCATTCGGTTCGCGATCTCCACCATCTCCCGGACCTCGGATTCGCACCGCCGCTCGACTGCCCCGTACTCCTTCGCGTCCACCATCTCCCACACCTTTTTTTCCGGTCGGTTTCCTCTCCCTTTCCGGGAGCAGAGCATCGGCCAGCTGGTTATGCGAACAGGGATGCAGGATCGGGTGCTGCATCGGAATAAAACCGATTCCGGCGACAGAGAGATCAACGACCCGGCACTTCCCAATCGTGTTGTAGATCTCTTCAGGAGGAGCCACCTCATACTGAAGATATTTCGTGAGCAGAAACGGCATATCAAAGGTCGAGATCCCGACCCCGCAGACGACCGGGTCCGCCTGGATCATCTTCTTGTCCTTAACGCCTTCCCACATCGCGGCAAACACCCGATAAAGGGCGTGTACCACTTCTTTTTCGCCGCCTTCACGCCACATCCAGTAATGAGCGTAGTCCTGGACAACCTCGCCGGCGAGCGGACGGCCGCCGTACACCACCCCGCCGAGGAGGGTATGTCCTTCCCGAAAAGCATTCACGGCAAGTGATGCGCCGGTTCGTTTCCTCCGGTCCGCCGGCGGCACGAACGCCTCCAGATCGAAGACGAGGAACTCTGTCTGGGAGGAGCTGAACATCACCATGATCAGATGACCGAGATGGCGATTAATCCGAGGATACCGGTCCAGATCGTATGAACGGCGATGGCTGTCAAAAGAAGACCGAAGATCTTGGAAAGGATCACGAGCACGGTCTCTCCAATCAGTTTCTTGATCTGCGTAGAGAAGATCAGGATCAGCCAGATACAGAACATGGCAAGGATCACCGCGATGAGCGTCAGAAGGATACCGTTCTGTGCCCCGAGGATCATCACCGTGGTGATCGTTCCTGGCCCGCACATCACCGGCGTGCCGATGATGACGCCTGCCATCGACTTCGTTGCGATCCGATCAGAGCTCCTCAGATTTTTGTGTCCTGCCGAGGAGTCGCCGATATCCAGACCGAGAACGATCTGCAGACCGAGAATAAAGAGGATGATACCTCCGGCAACCTTGAAGCTCTCCAACTCGATGCCGAGCATATCGAACAGAATATTATTGAATATCAAAAATGTCAGCATCAGAACACCGGCGACCCCGGTCGCGACGAACGCCTGCCGGACCATCTCGGGTTTTTGGAGATCCTTGGTCAGGTTGATGAACATCGAGACCGAGAGAAGAGGATCCAGAATAATAATAAGGGTAAACGCGGCAGATATGACGGTCACCAGTAGTTCTAGCATATAAGTAGTATTGCGTGTTCCCGCATATTATATTTGGGGGCTCACTCCTGTTTTCCTGATAAAAAAGATAGGTTAATGGGTTATTTTCCGGTAACATTACTTGCGTGTGAGTTTACTCCAGCTTAACTTTTCGATCGCAGTTTTTCCCACAAACGCGTATTTCCGGACGATACATGCAAAAATCGCAACACTGAGCGGAGTGACCACACACATTACCGGCACGCAAAATGCGATCGTTGACAGAACCTGATCCACGTTCATCGTTCCCATACTTAATACGTAAATCGGGAATATGACGATCACGTGCAGAAGTTCAACGATCACTGCGATGATAACTGCACGGAGCACTGTCAGTTTTCCCCTCCACAGACGGATCGCAATACCTGAGAGGAGACCTGCCAAGGCCGTCCCTATCATACAGGGAACGGCGACGATCCCGCCCTGTAGGAGCCGCAGATATCCGCTGACAAGACCTACTATCGTACCGACTATCGGACCCCCGATAAGACCAGCGATAATGGCGCCGACATCTCGGAAGTTCACCAGGACCCCGTTCACCTCAACACCGCCGTAATTACCATACAGGGAAATTCCCAGAGTTATGACGGCCGCACAGACGAGATCTATAAGTTTTGCTTCTCCGGAAACCAGACGTTTGAAGGCCCCCGTGATCATAAACAGATAGAGAATCACTGAGGCGATCATCATTCTGGCAAGTAACAGGATGAGGACGGCATATTGGGACGTACCATCGCCGAGAGTATACAGACCCGCATCATAAGCCAGGAGGATTGCAGCAAGCACCAGTCCTATTATGATCGACACGAGGATTTTTGTGTTTTGCGTATGTTTTTCTTTATTTTCAGCCATTGAGCAAACCCTCTACATAGTAATTTCTAATAAATATTACATTTATAGAAACCAGATTTATTTAAAATGAGTTATTTGATTCTGGGAGAGAGATTTTACCCGAACAAACCATGGATATTTGCCTCGCCGGTCGTATCATGATCCAACGTAGGAAGAGTATCCGGGTTTCCCAACAGAACACCCGGCTCTAAACTATTTTTTTCCGTAATATGCAGGGATGCGCCCGCCGATTTTCCAAAACAGACGAGGATATTTCAGGGAAAGCATCCCTGTCACTAACGCGAAGTATTATGCTCCTCCCTGCTCCATTTATTAAAGATGGATGGGAAAACATACGCCTCTCTGAAGATTGAAAATATCGTCGCCTCCGGTGTGATCGCCGAAGCGATTGATCTTGCAGAGATATCTGAAAAAATTGACGGGTGTGAACTCAATACAAAACGTTTCCCCGGTGCAGTGTATCGTATAGACAATCCGAAAATGGCATCGCTCATCTTCTCCTCAGGAAAAGTTGTGCTTACCGGGATCAGAAATGAAGCAGCTCTGGATGAGGGTCTCGCAAAGGTCCTTTCCTCCCTGAAGGAGGCCGGCGTCAAGGTGCTGGATGTCCCCAGAGTTGCCGTGACCAACATAGTATGTTCCTACGACATAGGTCGGTTCATCAATCTCAACCGTGTTGTCGCGACCCTTTCTCTCGAAGCGATCGAGTATGAGCCGGAACAATTCCCGGGTCTCGTATACCGGATCAAAGATCCAAAAATCGTGGCACTGCTTTTCTCTTCCGGAAAGATCATACTGACAGGCGGCAAGAATCTTGATGATGTCAGAAGAGGTCTTGACTTCCTTGAAGAAAGCCTCAAAGATGTCCTAACGGACCAGAAATAATCAATCATCCTCTGTGAGATTCTCACATACATCTTTATTTAGGTGGATTTCAATTCAGAGATGCCTGCCTTATTATTCTATATTTTTCTCAGTGTGTCATTGATCGATTTATTCTATGATATTTTGACCGTATCTCGTATTTTAAGAAAAACCAGTGACTTTTAGATGGATGTATCTTGGATATTTTTGTTGAATTACTCAAAAATAGTTTTCTCTGATAAATAAAAATGAGTTGATCTGGATTTTTATTCTTTCAGCGAGATCTCAAGTCCGCCGAAGAGTTTGACGGTTTTGTTGTAGGCATATGCGGAAATTGCACCGACAATCATGCCGACGACAAATCCTGCAAGTGTATAAACAATGAAGTAGACCAGGATTTCAACAACACCAAGACCAAGTCAAAGTGTGAATCCTATGTCAAGCTGAAGATTAAACATCAGCAGGACACCTTTGATTATTCCAAGGATTGCTCACAGGACAGTCAGAACTCCGCCCACAACAAACGCTGCGGAAGATACACCAATATGCTCGATTTTCATGGTTTAAACCTATATTAAGAATTTACATCAGAATTATTTATAGACGAAGGTTTTTTGGATTCACGTTCAAGGTGTTCAAGAAGTACAATCGTACCGCCTTTATCCAGAGGCTGATTGTTATTTCCGCATTTTGGTGAGTGGATGCAGGAAGGACAGCCATTTTTACTGGGACATCCGGTTACGATCTCACGGGCAAATGAGAGTATATCTGGAAAAAGGTCTGTTGCTTTTTCAGCAAGACCGATACCCCCGGCAATTCCGTCATAGATGAAGATCGTGGGAGCGGCAGTATCATTATGGAACGGTGTGGATACACCGCCTATATCGGATCTGTCACAAAGGACAAAATGCGGCATGGCGGCAATGAGAGCATGTTCAACGCCATGAAGCGACCCGGCGAATGCCTCCTGGCTTGATACCGCACTCTTCGTCAATGGTTATCCAGCAGGCTTTCGTGGTAAATCTTCGCGGGGATACAGATATTTCATGTGCTGCTACGACCTGATCATACTCGATCACCGAATAGCCGAGGATATGTGATGAGACCATGACTTCGCCGTAGTTTACCAGGAGATTGTTGTGTTTTCTGGTTTTTTCTTTGGCAGTGATGGTGATTTCCGTCATTGAAACAGGTCTTGTGTGAGAGATATCTGATGTTTTCACAACTCTGATGAGGAGGGGTCCAGGTTCGATGATTTCCACACGATAACGTTCACCCTGATGAAAGATGATTGCCCCCGGATATGCTTCCCGGTATGCCTGATTCTCATCCATGGTTTCGAGAATGGTTTTTCCGTTAAGTACTGACCAGGTTTTTCCTATTATCTCAAAGAACGGTGTGTTTTGTGCAGGGTTTTCCACGCCGCAGTAAACATATCCTTTCGAGGTGCTGGCAACAATCTGCTCATTTTTGAGAGCGGTGATCAAATCACTAGCTGCATCTCCGAAGTATTTCCGGTCACTTTCGGGTTTGTATGGGAGTTCGGCCGCGGCACACTGGAGATGAGATGAGAGAATATAGGGGTTTTCGATTCCAAAAATTGCCTGTTCGCGCGGTGCATTGAAAAAGGCTTCAGGACTTTTGGCATAATACTGATCGATTGGATTTTGTCCGGCAACAAATGTGATGACCACGTCATGTCCGTTCCTTCCTGCCCGTCCCGCCTGCTGAAGAACAGAGATCATGGATCCCGGAAATCCACTAATGACGACGGAGTCCAGACCGCCCACATCTATGCCGACCTCCAAAGCGTTGGTACTGATGACTCCGGCGACGCGCCCGGTTTTCAGCCGGGATTCGATCTCATTTCGTTCCACCGGACGATATCCTCCGCGATAGGAGGCAATGTTCCCGAAAGGCTGCTCTTCACGACATCGCATGGCGGTTATCTCAACAGCATTTCTTGAACGGGTGAAACACAAGGTCTGCATACCTGCCTTGATCTGGGAACTGACCAGTTCTGCGGTAGCAGAGATGCTGCTTTTGTTTTCGGGTGAGTAGATCCGGAAGGTTCGTTTTGCACGCGGTGATCCGTCACTGCTGATCTCCACAGACGGCAGACCGGTTAAGGTTTCTGCAAATGATACCGGATCACCCAGCGTTGCCGATGAGAGAATGAACTGTGGATCTGCGTCGTAAAAATTGCAGACACGCCGCAGTCTTCTCAAGAGAAGGGCGGTATTGGATCCAAAAATACCCCGGTATCTGTGTGCCTCGTCAACAACTACAAAAGAGAGATTCGTCCAGAAATCACCCCATTTGGCTCGCTATCTAAGGATATGATGAAGTTCATACATGTTTGTGAGAATGATACGTGAGTCTGTACGGATCTTTGGACGAAGCTCCTGTTTTGTATCTCCGTCATAGATCGCTGGTTTTGTTCTTGCATGAAGAGCAGCGTCAAATTCTGTAAAGAAGAGCAGTTGGTCACGGGTCAAGGCTTTTGTCGGATAGATGAACAGTGCGGTGGCATCTGGATTCGTGATGAGTCGTTCCAGAACGGGAAGAGAGTAGGCAAGTGTCTTCCCTGAAGCGGTCGGCGTCGTGATGATTACATTTTTCCCGGTCGATACCTGATAAAATATTTCTGCATGATGAGTGTAGAGCCTGATGTTTTTCTCTGTAAGATACCGGGTAATCTTTTCGGAAATCGGAGAGTTAGGGATCTGATATTTTTGGACCTGTGCCTCTTCGTATTTTATATACATATTTTTATTATTCATAGATGGCCTCACATTCAGTTCGGAGAAGCAGAGCGAGATTTGCGACATCGAGTTCATTATGTTCCATGATCGGCGTGAGAATTGCGGGGTTTCTGGTGCGGAGATAATTCTGATAATAGGCGGGAACCAGATACCCCGGCAGATCGTCCGATCTTGGTGTGTGAAGAACAAACTTTTCGACAGTACCTAAACAACAGTCAGGAATATCAGCTCCGTAAAGTCTTCTGGTGGGATACAAAAGATCAAAATGCAGATCAGGACAGACCGTTCGTTCTCCATAATAGGATAGACGATTATTCAGATACGGCACATCAAATCCCTTCCCATTGTAGGTGACAACATGGGCATGTTTTCTAAAAGCCTGCCCAGTCAGATAGAGTGCTGCCGTTTCGTCTTCGATATCACGGAGAAGATATTGAGTAACGGTAAGTTCGTTGCCTTTCCAGACACCGCACCCGAAAAGGATGATTGGGGACTGAAACATGCCAAGAGTTTCTATATCGAAATACATGAGTTCTTCTTTTGGGAGTGCGTGGGAAAAACCCAGTAAAAGTGGGTCATTTCCTCTGTGCACATCCTGGAAAAGTTTGAAAATCGCTCCTGGATTCCCATTCTTGATAGCATCTGCGATTTCAAATGCGGATTCACGCCTGCAGGTATGTCCCAGGTCGGTAAGATGGAGAATTCCTTTTCTGCGGTACTCATAAGCACGTCTCGGACCTATTCCGAGTATAAGTGTCAGTTCACGCATGCACCGTTCGCGAATCATCTCTTCTGAAATGAAGTAATTGGGATATACCCGTATGGTTTTCTTTTCAAGACAGATACCATCCGGTGTATCTATCTCAAATGTACCGGGGATTTCTGCACTATCTCTCTCCAAAGTTTTTGTTTTCAGAAATACACCTGGTACGAATGCCTTACTGAGGACCTGCATGAGGAGATCAGCAGATAAGGTAGTTCTGATCTTTTTCTGAGAGCGTATGTTCACTGTTGTCTGATGCAAACCAGCAGAGTTTGGAGAGCTGTTTTTTTCTCTGAACTACGGTGTATCCTTCAGCGCGTTTTGCGATTGAGTTTAAAGCAATGCTCGTCATAAACAAAAATCAACTCCAGAGTATATATATCCCAAACTGCGCGGTGCGATAATGCCTCCTCACTCATTTCGAAATGGGGATTAAACTGAATTATTGTCGTTATTTTCAAAATAAAATCCCAATATTAGTTAGGAATTGTGTACGAAAAATTGAGAAGAGGAGAGGGGGTCAGGTGGATTATCTCTACTCAAATACACATCTTTACAATTACAGACGACAAAACAATTACGTGATTTTTCATGCTTGAAATAGAAAACCTGCATGTGGAAGTTGGCGGACGTGAAGTTCTGCACGGCATATCCCTGACCGTGCCGGATGGACAAACGCATGTCCTCCTTGGCCCGAACGGGTCCGGAAAAACCACTCTTCTGCGTACGATTATGGGCTTTGCGTCCTCCAAAGTAACCGCCGGCAAAATAATCTTTAATGGCGTTGACGTTACGCACAAACCGGTCCACGAACGTGCAAAACTTGGAATTGGCATTATGTTTCAGCGCCCGCCCACAATATCCGGTCTGAAACTCGGCAAGTTCATCACAGCAACAAATAACATCGATGAGGAACGGATCCCAATAATCGTGGAAAAACTGCACATGACCAAATTTCTTGACAGAGATGTCAATGCAGGATTCTCAGGCGGAGAAATAAAACGCAGCGAGATCCTGCAGCTCACCGTCCAGAACCCGTCATTTGTGATGCTGGATGAACCGGAAAGCGGAGTGGATGTGGAAAATATGGCACTCCTCGGCGATGCCGCTGCTGCTCTTCTGGAAAAAGGGATCCACATGAAAAACCGTACCAAATCAGGACTTATCATCACTCACACCGGATATATTCTTGATTATCTTGAGGCAGATGTCGGTTATGTGTTGATCGATGGATATCTGCAGTGCAGCGGAAACCCGCGTGAAATTCTCAAAAGTGTGAAAACATCAGGATACAAGGACTGTATAGCATGCCGGAAATGAATGGATTCTCGGGGATCAGCCCCGAAGATAAAGAACGCCTTGCCTTAACCGGGATCTATACCGATTCACTGGAAGGACGCGCAGGAAGTTTCCTCCTCGTAGATGATCACATCCTTCACGCAGGTTCCCAGACGGAAGGAGTAGAGGTGCTGATGATCGAAAAAGCCCTCGAAAAATACGAGTGGCTCAAAGAATACTGCTGGAACCTTGTCCCGGCAGACAAAGATCAGTACACACAGTACGTCGCAGACCACCCGCAGAGAGGGTATGTCATAATCGCCCATAAAGGAACAAAAACCACCTTCCCGCTCCAGAGCTGTATGTTCCTCCAAGGGGACACCATTCAGACTGTTCACAACATCGTCATTGCCGAAGAAGGGTCCGAGGTTCATCTGATTGCAGGATGCGCAAGTTCTCTGAAAACAAAAGAGGGGGCACACTATGGAATCAACGAGATCTATGTTGGGAAAAATGCCAAAGTGACCTCAACGATGATCCATACGTGGGGAGAACATATCGAAGTCTTTCCGCGTACGGCAACCGTCGTAGAAGAAGGAGGAACGTTCCTCTCAAACTATGTCTGTATGCGTCCGACCAAAATGGTCCAGATGTATCCGACCGCTTATCTCAAAGGTGAAGGCGCAGTTGCCCGCTTTTCGAGTGTCATCGTCGCCGGAACCGGCTCATACATTGATGCAGGTTCTAGAGCAGTGCTTCAGGCGCCAAATACCAGTGCTGAATTGATCACCCGCGCCATTACAAACGGTGGAACGATCATATCCCGCGGAGCTATTATTGCCGAAGTCCCCCAGACGAAGGGGCACATCGAATGCCGCGGACTTATATTAAAAGACGGCATTATGCACGCGATCCCCGAAATCGACGGACGTGTTGTTGACGTTGAACTGTCCCATGAGGCAGCGGTCGGAAAGATCGCCAGAGATGAGATCGAGTATCTCATGGCCCGCGGACTCTCGGAAGAAGAGGCTACCGCAACGATCATTCGCGGATTCCTGGATGTCAGGATTGAAGGTCTGCCGGATGCTCTCCAGAAGCAGATCGAAAATGCAATCGATTCGGCTGATCACGGATTCTGAATGAAAATCTATGATGTGAGTGTCGGCCTGCATCCTGAGATGGATGTATATCTCGGGGATCCGGAGTTTCTTCGGACCCCGATGAAGGTAGGAAATGCCTACATCTCATCCATGTCTCTTGGTACGCATACCGGCACCCACATTGATTCACCCGCACATTATTTCCCGAATGAAAAAACTGTTGACAGGATAGGATTGGAAAATCTAATAATTCCTGCCGAGGTCGTAACCTCTCCCATTTTGCCGACAAAAAACTGCAAGGCAGTTCTATTTAAAAATGCAGTTCCATTATCACTGGAAATGGCTGAAGTACTCCTGCTCAAAGGTGTCAAAACAGTTGGCTGTGACGCACCCTCGATAGGAGATGATGACGTTCATCGTTTTTTACTGAAAAATGAGATCGTCATCATCGAGATGCTGGATCTCTCGAAGATTCAGGACGGTGTTTATCAAATGATTGCCCTGCCGCTGAAGATCGAAGGGGCGGATGCCTCACCTGCTCGAGTTGTTTTACTGGATGATATGTTATGATATTACATAATGCCGTTAGAAAATTGCATGAAGTTGCTACCGGAATGGGTGCCGAAGATGGCGACCTTGTCTATATTAGCCGCCCTGAGAATCACATATGCCAGTTCTGTTCCGGGAGTTGTCTTGAGGTATTTTTCGGCGAGAGGGTCGCTGAGATCTCATCTACTGAGCCATTTTGTGCAAAAATGCGGCTCGAAAATCTGTACGATGCCCCGCTGAGATCCCCAAAAACAAAAGCTGCCGCGGCAGGAGCTTTGACGGTAGTCACAGGTTTTCTCATGCTGATTCGGAAACTGGGTCCATGTCCAACAGTAAACTTTGAGGACTGTCATGAAGAACTGGTCCAGTATCTTGACGGTAAAAATATTTACATCCTTGGCCGCGATATCCCAAAAATAAAACAGACATTGCTTCTGGACGATGCCGATGTTGTGGTCGTGACCGGTGATGCATTGCTGGATAATGATCTTCTTGCCGAAATTGATGAAGCGATTCAACAGGAAAAAGAACTGTTATTTGTCGGCCCCTCATGTGCGGGAGTGGCTTCTCTTCTTGGGAAAAGATCCTGGTGTCCTTACGGGACCTAACAATTTAACTCTCTTAAACACATAATTACATTCATTATGCTTTTTGGTTCGTCCGGTATCAGACAGATGTTTGATCAGCGCCTCCTCTCCCTTGCTCCGATCGTTGGAGCGGCAGTTGCACAAAATGCAAAACACATTGTTCTTGGAACCGATTCACGAACCAGCAGGGAAATCCTCGCAAACTCAATGATCTCGGGACTGATCAGCAACGGGGCGGATGTTGTCTATGGCGGGATATGTCCCACCCCGACCGTAGCCTTTGGTGCCGGATTTGCTGATGCTGGTGTCGTGATAACGGCCTCACATAACCCGGAGCCCTACAATGGAATCAAACTTTTCCGGTCTGATGGATCTTCTTATACACTCGCTCAGCAAAAAGAGATCGAAGATGAAGTAGAACATCCTTCGTGGAGTACGTGGGATGAACAAGGTGAATTAACGGATGCTGATCTTATCACCCCGCATAAAGAAGCGATCCTTACATCGGTTTGTATTCCGGAAAACCTGACTGTGGTCGTTGACTGTGGTAACGGGGCCGGCGGACAGATCACACCGAAGCTCTTTGAAGAATCGGGAGCAACCGTCATTTCCGTAAACTGTGACCCCTCAGGAAAGTTTGCGCGCCCATCTGAGCCGCTCGAAAAAAATCTTCTCCACATCCCAAAGCTGATGAAAAAAATCGATGCTGACTGTGCAGTGGTGAATGATGGGGACGCCGATAGGATGATGGCGTTCGACAATCGTGGACGATACATCGATGGTGATCACATGCTCATGCTTTTTGCGAAGTACCTGGATGCAAAAGAAGTCGTTACAACTGTTGATGCTTCTATGGCAATCGAAGAGATAGCCGAGGTCCGGAGAACTCCCGTAGGTGATAGTTTCGTGTCGGAGGAACTTATCTCATGGGGAACGTTCGGTGGTGAGCCTTCAGGAAGCTGGATCTTCCCGAAACATTCTCTTTGTCCCGACGGACCGTACGCAGCCGCACTTTTCGCCGAGATCTCAGGTGAATGGAATGTGGCAGAGGAGCTTGATGCGATTCCGAGATATACCATTCTTCGTGATGCTCTGGAGACAAAATATGGAAAAGAGATCCTTTCAGAGTTCGGTGCGGACAAGTCGACGGACGGGATCCGGCTCACCGAGGAAAACGGGTGGTGCCTGATCCGTGCAAGCGGGACCGAACCAAAGATCCGCTGCACAGCAGAAGGAAGAACAAAAGACGATGCAAAACGGATGCTGGATGCAGGCATGAACCGGATCCGTAATGCGATGCATCAGATCAAGGAGTAATGTATGCAGTGTGTAATTCTAGCCGCAGGTGAAGGATCCCGTATGCGACCCCTCACAACGTCCCGTCCAAAGGTCATGTTGCCTTTAGCGGGAAAGCCGATGCTTGAACATCTTATCCGAAATGTGCGTGATGCTGGCATCACGGATATTGTTCTTGTTGTCGGATACCGTGAAGAAGCGATCCGAACATGGTTTGACAACGGTTCAAAATTCGGTGTATCGATACACTACGTTGTTCAAAGGAAACAGATGGGAACGGCAGATGCCCTGAAAACGGTCGAGCCGTTTATTCACGATATATTTCTGATGCTGAACGGGGACATGATCCTCGAAAGATCCGATATAGAGATGATCATTGGACTTCCAAGTCCTGTGATGGCAATTTCAACGACGACGCACCCGGAAAGTTTTGGAGTAGTAACCGTTGCAAATGATAAGATCACCACGCTGGAAGAAAAATCCCTTCACCCGAAATCAAACATCATCAACGCCGGGGCCTATCTCTTCGACCCTGAAATATTTACCATTCTAAAAAAGCTCTCGCCATCAACCAGGGGAGAATACGAACTGACCGATGCTTTGACTGATTTCATTTCAGAGGGAAAACTAACTGCCCATCCTCTTTCGGTCTGGATGGATGTGGGATACCCCTGGGATATGCTGAGTGCAAATGAACATCTCCTCAAGACAGTTACTGGAGAACAGAATGGAACCATCGAGGAAAATGTGATGATCAAAGGTCAGCTGATTCTTGGAAAAGGATCCGTTATTAAATCCGGGACCTACATTGAAGGTCCCTGTATCATTGGTGAGAACACCGTTGTCGGCCCGAATGCATATATCCGGTCGGGAACGACGATCGGGAACAACTGTCACATAGGTCATGCAGTAGAGATCAAAAACTCCATAATCTTTGATGACACGAAGATCCCGCATTATAATTACATCGGAGATAGTGTGATTGGAAGTAGGTGCAATTTTGGTGCCGGAACGAAGATAGCCAACCTTCGTCACGACCATGGGCCGGTAAAAGTAGGCGGGATGTCCACCGGCAGAACGAAGTTCGGGGCAGTCATAGGGGACGATGTACTGTTTGGGATCAACTGTTCCATAAATACCGGATCCTCTATCGGCAGCGGGACAAAAGTTGCACCTCACACCCTCGTATCGGGGATGATCGAAAACAAGACGGTGGTGAAGTAACATGACGAAGATTCAGGCAGTTATCCTCGCAGCAGGAGAAGGAACCCGGCTTCGTCCGCTGACAAAAAACCGTCCGAAGGTCATGCTCCCCGTGACTAACCGTCCCATCCTCGAACATGTTCTGAACTCAGTTGTTGCCGCAGGTATTCGTGATATAACGGTGGTTGTCGGATACAAAAAGGAACAGGTGATGACGTTCCTTAATACCTATCCGGTTCCCGTGCAGGTAGTCGTTCAGGATAAGCAGTTGGGAACAGCGCATGCCCTTTCTATGGCGAAGGAGTATGTCCATACAAAAACCCTCGTGCTTGCAGGAGACAACTATGTTGATCCAGAATCACTGCGCTCAATACTAGACAAAGAGAATGCCATTCTGGTGGCACCTCATTCATCTCCTGCTAATTTTGGCGTGATCTCCAGAGATGACGGGATATTAACCGGCATTGTGGAGAAACCGACAGATTTTGAGTCGGGATCATTGGTCAGTTGCGGTGTTTATATCTTTACGCCGGAGTTTATTGAAAAAATACGGGAGCAAACAATTCCCGAATCATTGCAGAAAAGCATCAATGCGGGAATAAAGATCTCCATTGTCGCAGCAAACGACTGGCAGGATGCCATCTATCCAAAGGACCTGCTTTCACTAAATAGGCACCTGCTCAAACAGGTGAGAGAAAAAGTATCAGGCACTGTTGACAAAAACGTTACGGTCCAAGGACACGTATCCATTGCAAAACACACCGTGATAGGTCCGGGTACGGTAATTCTCGGTCCGGTAGTTATCGGAGAAGGAAGCATGATCTGGCCAAATGTATGCATAGGTCCAAACACCTCCATCGGATCCCGCGTCACGATCGAACCGTTTACCTACATCGAAAACAGTATTCTCATGAATGACTGTGTCATCGGCTCATACTCCCGGGTCGTTGATACGATTATGGGGGAAGGATGTACCTGCTCTAACCATGTTTCAACAGTGTCAGGAGAGTTTGGTGCGGTGTGCGGCGATCGTGTAACGATCGGACCCTTTACTGTAATAAAAGGCGGAGTAATTGGAAACAATGTCATTATCGAAGGCGGGAAGATCCTGGAAAAAGAGATTCCTGATAACGCTCTGGTGATCTGAGATGTGTGGGATTGTGGGATATATTGGTTACCGTAAGGCCGTTGAGGTATGTACATCCGGTCTTTTGCGCTTGGAGTATAGGGGCTATGATTCATACGGGATAGCGACTCTTTCCCCATCCCTTTCTTCCTACAAACATCTTGGGAAAATTTCGGACTCCGCAGCATCCGCCAATCATTTGAAAGGTAATGTTGGAGTAGGCCACACACGCTGGGCAACCCATGGTGTTCCAAGCGAAACGAATGCTCACCCGCATCTTGACGAAAAAAAGAAAATTGCGGTGGTTCATAACGGGATCATTGAAAATTATGCAGAACTTAGACGTGGGCTTGAACAACGCGGTGTTTTTTTTGCATCACAGACCGATACGGAAGTCATCCCTCATCTGATTGCAGAAAAGTATACGGGAAATCTTTTTGAAGCAGTATCAAGCATCTTACCCCTCCTTGAGGGATCATACGCTCTTTTGATACTCTCTGAAGGAGAAGAGAAGATGATTGCAGCGAGAAAAGGAAGCCCTCTTGTTCTTGGTATTGGTGACGGTGAATATATTCTGGGATCTGATGCGCTCCCGCTTCTGGATTACACCAGGAGGGCGGTGTATTTCGAGGAAGGGGATGTTGCGGAGATCACGAAAAATGGTTATACGATTCATAATGCAGGCTTTCCGGTATCACGCGGGATCACTGAGCTTGAGTGGAGCTTAGATGAGGTCAAAAAAGGAGGTTTTCAGCATTATATGCTCAAAGAGATCTTTGAACAACCGGAAGCTTTTGCAAATACTCTTTCATCAGTTAAACGCTGTACTAAAGCGGTCGATCTGATCAAAAACGCACACTTCATTACGGTTGTTGCCTGCGGGACCTCGGCAAACGCTTCAATGGTTTTTTCCTATCTGATGGAAAGCATCTGCCACATCCCCACACGCGTGGTACTTGGATCAGAGTTTAAGTACTTCCCAACACCACACACGGATCTGGTTATCGGCGTTTCGCAGTCAGGAGAAACGGCAGATACGATCTCAGCCCTGAAACTTGCAAAAAATCTTGGGGCACAGACACTGGCAATAACCAATGTTCTGGGAAGTTCCATTACAAGAGTAGCCTCCTCCGTTCTCTATACGAGAGCAGGTCCTGAGATGAGTGTCGCGGCAACGAAGTCATTCCTCTCTCAGGTCGCCGCATTTATGCAGATAGTAAATCTCCTCTCGGATCATCAGCTTGATATGGAGTTGACCGAGATCCAGCGGTATATTCCGGAGATCCTCAATACTGATCTTTCAGATGCAGTCAAATTATGTAAAGATGCCTCCTCCCTTCTTTACATAGGGAAAGGGATGTTTTATCCGGTAGCAATGGAAGGCGCGTTAAAGATGAAAGAGATTTCCTATATCCATGCGGAAGGCTATGCAGCCGGTGAACTGAAGCATGGGCCCTTTGCATTACTCTCCATGGAGACACCGGTTATAGCTATGTGTGTTTCAAATAATGTCTATCCGGTGATGATGTCAAACTTAAAAGAGATCAAAGCACGGAGCGCTCCGATCATCGTAATCGGAAAAGACGGTGACAAAGATCTGGAAGACGTGGCCGATGTATGCATTCCGCTTCCCGCGGTTTCTGAATACGGATCGGTCGTTCTTTCTTCGATTATATTACAGCTGCTCGCATACAAAACAGCAGTATCTATTGGGAGAGATGTTGATATGCCGAGAAATCTGGCAAAAAGTGTGACGGTTGAGTGAGTCTACTCACCAACTTTTTTGGACGTACTTTTCCAGAGAACAGCATCTTTTCGTTTTGAGTAGAGACCTGCCAGAAGATAAAACTGATTTGTGATAAAAGCAGTTATTAGATTTCCTTTTTTGATAACACTAAACAAAAGCAAGGTGATGAGAAGCGTTGCAAAGAGGAGCGGTACATTAAGAAGCAGCCCGATCGAAAAGATTATGCCGCCTATCAGAAGCATTGTCGGCGTTATTACATACATCCATAGCCGAAGAGGGTAGAATCTCTGGCTGAATGGACGATTTACTTTCAGTAGATCACGGTTGGCGAGTGTCGTCTGAATGAGTCCTTTGGCCCGTCGCACTTTTTGGGTGTACTGTTTTTTGAGATTTTCCGGCAATTCTTCGTAGATGGCGGCCCGTGTCTCGTAAAATGTCCTATACCCTTTTCTTATAGCTTCATAGGCAAGATTGGCATCATCTGCGCCGCTTGTTTCGTTTACTTCCCGGACTATGCTTTTTTTCATGATTAAGAGACAGCCGTTAAATGCCGGCGTAGCATCATGAGCGGACTCCCATTCCGCCATTCGACCAAAATAGGACCTGTACGTTTTTTCCATAGAGGTGACACGGTCAGCTCCGGGATTTGGCTGAAGATCTCCAGTCCCTGCTGCAAAATTATCATCGGCCAGGATCCTACGAACGAGATGCTCAACACTTTTGTTATCCCAGACTAAATCTGCATCTGTTGCGACAACTAGTTCGTTGGAAGTGAGGCTGATGCCGGTATTGAGCGAGGTATTTTTCCCGGATCTCTGTTCGTTAACATGTATCTTCCAGGAAAAGTTGACATCGGTCAGTTCACTTCGAGCGACCTCTTCGGTTTTATCATCCGAGCAGTCAATAACAAGGACAACTTCCATCAACTCATCTGGATACGTGCAGGAGGAGATACTTTGGATTTTTCTGGCGATGGTCCTTTCTTCATTGTAAGCACAAATCACAATGGAAAGAGCCGGGAGGGTCTTATGCATGTCCAAGTTCATCTCAGCTGGCTTTTTTCCGAAGGTCACACCAAGTAAATATACTATGTAGGGGATGCCGGCAAGAATTATTATTCCCGCCCCGACTGGAAGGAGATAAAGAAACATTATTTATTATTCATTGCGCTGATTCCATACTTAGAGATATTGCTGGTTTCCGATTTGCTTTCCAATTATTTTATCATATAAAACATCCAGATAATACATATCTAATATCTACCCGTGATAAACTATGGATTTTCAGAGTTTTTGGAACGATAAACGATATCGTTATGGCATTATCGGATTCGCCGTCCTAATATGTACTTTACTTGCTTTCTGGATACGAATGATCCCGATGGCCACCCTTGCCGGTACCGGAGATATGATTGCAGGCCCGGATGCGTGGTATAACCTCCGGTTAGTTGAAGTGGCTCTTGCAAACAACTTTGGGTATATCTCCTTCGAACCAATGACGTTGTATCCGACCGGACAGGAGATCGTCTGGGGTCCGCTCTTTACCTACATTGCCTCGTTCTTTGCTCTCATCGCAGGAGCTGCAACACGGGTAGACGTTATCACGGCAGTTTCCTGGGCACCGGCAATTCTAGGAGCACTCATGGTTCCGGTCATGTTCTTCCTTGGAAAAAGGATCGGCGACTGGAAAACAGGTCTCATCTCCGCGCTCTTCATTGCAGTGATAGGGGGTCAATTCCTCTACCGTTCGCTTTACGGACATTTTGATCACCACATCGCTGAAACACTCTTCTCCTGTTTATTCTGTCTTTGCTACGTATTCGCTTTGTATGCGCTCAGCGATAAAAAAATCGATTTCAAAGAATTTTCAACATTAAAACTGCCTGTAATATACGGAGTTATCTGCGGGATCGCATACTTCCTTGGGCTTCTTACGATGACGACCATGGTCGTCTTCGGGTTGTTTGTAGCAGTATTTACTCTGATCCAGTTCATTCTGAATCAATACTCTGGTAAACCAACAGAGTATCTCCTCAGTTTGAATGTGATTACATTCATCATTGCCGCACTTGGACTGCTGCTATACGGCATCCGCAATCTCAGTTTCGGTTTCACCGATTATTCATTTGGTCTGTTTCTCGTCCATCTGTTCCTCGTTCTCGGCACGGTAATATTATATCTTATCTCACGCCTCGTAACAAAGTTTGAAAAACCCTGGTATTATTATCTGATCACGCTGGTCATACTGCTGGCTGCAGGTACACGGTTCCTTGCTTTAGCACTTCCCGATCTCTTCAGCTCATTGATAGGGAATCTTGCAGGTTTCTTCGTAAACAATGCCACTGCAGCGACCGTTCAGGAGATGTCCTCCTGGTCTTTTGCCAGCGCAGTTTCATCATATAACTGGGGGATCCTTCTTGCGATCGGCGGATTTATCTGTCTCCTCTGGAATATCTGGAAACACCAAACTCCCGCGGTCCTCTTTGTCTTCATCTGGTCCCCGTTCATGTTCTTTGCAACATGTGTTCACATACGCTGGGAGTATTACTTTGCTGTAAATGTCGCGTTACTCGCAGCTGTTTTCGTAGGGTGGGCAATCACCTTTGCAGAAAAAGATCTTGGCTTACTTATAGCAAAACGTACTGGTGCACACAAACCAGTTGAACCTGCAAACAAGAAACAAACCAAAAAATTCAAAGCCGGGCAACAATCTGTTTCAGGAAAACCGGATCCAATCAAACTGGGTATCTTTGCTGTTATCATAATCATAGCTGTCGTATTTGTAGGGGCTTCATCCGCATATGCTGTTGAACTGAGCTCCGCCTCTGCAAATGGAGGGACTACACAGGACTGGATCGACGCGTGTGAATGGCTCTCAGTAAATACTCCGGATACCGGGGTAGATTATCTGACGATCTACGACGAATCTACGTTTACCTATCCAGAAGAGTCCTATGGTGTTCTCTCATGGTGGGACTACGGCCATTACATAACAACCATCGGCAAACGGATTCCAAACAGCAACCCGTTCCAGTCGGGAGTTTCCGGAGAGTATGGTGTGGCTGCTGTATTAACAAATACAGATGAGTCACAGATCGTGGAGAAGCTGGATCATCTTGGTACAAAGTATGTAATGACCGATTATTTGATAGCCAACGACATCTTTGGAGCAATGACAGTTTGGAATGATTCAACGTTAGGAACGGCTCCTTACTACTACTACACCTTCCTTCAGCAGGAAACAGACGGGACATACTCATCCGTCTCGGCCGCGACGCCCGAGTTCTATAATACTCTCACCGTTCATCTGCAAAACTTTGACGGTTCAATGATAGAAGAAGGAAGCGTTTACGTTGTGATCACTGATTCAACAACAGGATACAGTGTCCCTGTGATTACATCTGTTAAATCATACACGGATGCAGATGAAGCATGGGCTGCGGCGGAGAATTATAACGCCAACGCGACCAGTGGAAAATATGCATACGTTATTTCGTCTCCAACTGATCTTACCAACTACAATCTCCCAAGCGTTGATGTTCCTGCACTTCAGCACTTCCGTTTAGTGTATGAATCAACGACCTATGTCGTTGGAGGCTATGTAACTGGGGAAAATGAAGGCGGCACGGCATATGTAAAGACCTTCGAGTATGTTTCCGGGGCCGTCATAAAAGGAGACGGGGTCATCGAAGTAGATGTTATAACCAACAACGGACGGACCTTCACCTACCGTCAGGAAAGCGTGGATGGACAGTTTATTGTCCCTTATGCCACATCGGGCAGTTCCTCTGACGTTAAGACCACCAGCCTTTACACCATAGTCGGAACTGGACAGACATTCTCAGTCTCTGAAGAAGCAGTGCAGAATGGTCTGACCATCAACTAACTTTTTTCCCACACTTTTATCATAAACCACCTTCCATTTACTAATCATGAGTACGTTCAAAGTTGGAGAGACCGTACGTTACGGTCGGACCGGCACTGTCGGAAAAATCGTATCTTTTATGGAGGAAAGGGGATATACTTTCGTCGAACTTGACAGCACTGGTATGTACTACCGAATAGATCAACTCACTGTGATCAAAGAAGGGAGACATCATGTGGAAAAATCACCTGACTTCAGGAAAGATTTCAAAGAGGAACAGGAAAAAATACGGGATATGCAGGAAAATGCCTGGCAAAATACTGATCAAAGTTGTGAAGGCGGAGGATAAATCCGGTATCACACACATATATCAGTGTTGAAGTCAACTATATAGGGTTAGAGGAGGTTTTGGTTTCTTTGCATGATCCTACAATACCAAACGTAAATATCGGCGTAGTTGGTCACGTTGACCATGGCAAGACTACATTAGTCAGCCAGCTTACCGGCTCGTGGACAGACCGCCACAGTGAAGAACTGAAGCGCGGGATCTCGATCCGGCTTGGGTACGCCGATGCAACGTTTTATAAATGTCCAAAATGCGGGGGTGCAGATCTCTATACAAATACAGAGGTATGCCCCACCTGCGGTGAAAAACTTGAAGCAGTAAGATCTGTTTCATTCGTAGATGCACCGGGTCATGAAACACTCATGGCAACGATGCTCTCAGGCTCTGCCATCATGGATGGCGCGGTGCTCGTTATTGCGGCAAATGAGTCGTGTCCGCAGCCTCAGACCAAAGAACATCTTATGGCTCTGGAGCTTACCGGCATCAAAAACATCGTCATAGTTCAGAATAAAATCGATGTTGTTCCGCATAAGAAGGCGCTGGAAAACTATATACAGATAAAAGCGTTTGTAAAAGGAACGGTCGCTGAAAATGCACCGATCATTCCGGTTTCTGCACAGAAGAGGATAAACTTCGGTATGCTTCTTGATGCGCTGAACACTACCATCCCTGATGTCGAGCGCGAATCCGACGTTACGCCGACCATGCTGATTGCACGTTCATTTGATGTTAACCGTCCCGGGAGTTCCTGGCGAGACATCAAAGGCGGCGTTATCGGAGGTTCACTTATTCGCGGCGAGTTCCATGAAGGTGATGATATTGAAATTCTTCCCGGCAGACAGTACATGTCGGAGAACAAAGCAAAATGGGAGCCGATCACAACCAGGATCACCTCAATGAACAAGGCTTCCCACAAGGTCCTCACGGCAACGCCCGGTGGACTGGCAGCGATTGGCACGAAACTCGATCCGGCCATCACCAAAAGTGACACGCTTGTTGGACAGGTTGCTGGCATGGCAGGATCCCTGCCGCCCGTGTGGGACAAACTCTGGTTCGATGTCACGCTCATGGAGCGTGTCGTCGGTTCATCAGCCGAACTGAACATCGAACCGCTCAAACTCAAAGAGCCGCTGATGCTTTCTGTTGGAACCGCAGTCACTGTGGGAATCGTTCTTGCAGCGAAAAAAAATCAGGCTGAAGTCATGCTGAAACGCCCGGTCTGCGCCGAAGTGGGTTCCAGGATCGCAATCAGCCGCCAGGTTGGGGGCAGATGGCGTTTGATCGGCATGGGTCTTCTGACCGAGTAACGGTCATCTTAGACACAAATGCTCTGATGATGCCTGCGCAGTTCAACGTTGACCTTTTCGAAGGTCTGCGTGAACTCCTGGGCGCCTATGACGCGCTCGTACCTGCTGAGGTGGTGTACGAACTACGCTGTCTTTCGATGGGGCGGGGAAAAGATGCGGCAGCTGCGCGATTCGGTTTGACCGTTCTGACCCGCTGCACTGTCCTTTCGGAACTGGCAGAAGATATCCCTGTTGATGACAAAGTTATCCGTACAGCAGAGATGTTTAATGGTATAGTAGTTACCAATGATAGAGAATTAAGAAGCCGTCTGAAACAACACCGTATCCCGGTCGTTTTTCTCAGATCACGCTGCAAACTAGAACTAATTGGAAAATAAGCAAAACAGGCGAGGAGACAAATATGTATTATAAGCTGAAACTAAACGACAAAGTCAGAGTCCCCCCGGAACGCATGGGTGAAGATCTCAACACCGTTATTCTTGACGTCCTGCAGGAACAGTTTGAAGGGAGTGTTGACAAAGAGATGGGTATTTTCATCGCAGTGACCGGTGTCGACCGTGTTGGTGATGGAGAGATCATTTACAGTGACGGAGGCGTGTACTACGACGTTGACTTTATCGCTGTTGTACTCCGCTTATCCCTCCAGGAAATAATTGAAGGCGTTGTCGTCGAGACAACAAGCTTTGGGGCATTCGTGTCTCTTGGCCAGATCGATGCCATGCTGCACATGAGTCAGATCTCCGATGAGTACATCGATTATGATGAGAAAAACTCACGCCTTGTCTGTAAAGACAGCGGCAGAACGATTGGCGTTGGCGACAGTCTGCGCGCAAGAGTTGTTGCTCTCTCCTTAAACGAACGTGATCCCCGTGAATCAAAGATCGGTCTGACAATGCGTCAGCCTGGCCTTGGAACCCTTGCATGGATCGAAGATGACATGAACAAAGAGAAAGCTGAGACGGAATCGAAGTAATGGCAGAAAAACGTTCCACACAAAAGAAACTCCTGCAGGCATGCCGAAACTGTCACAAAATCCTTGAAGCGGATAAAACTGTCTGTCCCGAATGCCAGGGTAATGCCCTGACGCCTGAATGGTTCGGGTACCTCGTGATCATCGACTCGCGCCACTCTGATGTTGCAGAGAAGATGAACATCGAATTTAACGGCCGATACGCAATAAAGGTTAGATAAATGCTAACGCTCCCGCCAGAGAACCGGTGGCTCTTCAGAGAGCCGTTCGGTACTGTTTTTTCAGATTTTTCCATGGTCGTTCCTTATCTTGAAGGAAAGATATTCTGTACTGTCGGGGATGTTGTTACTCACAATGCATTATCCGCAGGTCTGAGCCCCTCAATAGGGGTCATCGACGGATTTACCAAACGTTCTCCCTATCTCAGAATGCCGGAGATATGTGGACATATTCTGCATGTGACAAACCCCGCAGGAACGATCACAGATGAACTCGTTTCCGCGCTCCGTGAAGCACAGGGAAAAATGCCCTGTGTGGTAATGGTCAGGGGTGAAGAGGATCTTGCCGTCCTGCCGCTCACAGAAATCCTGCCGGATGGTGCCGTAATTCTTTACGGTCAGCCGGAAGAGGGACTTGTTGTCTGCGAAGTGAACCAAAAACTTCGTAACGATGCAAAAAAACTGTTGACCTATTTTGTCAGTCTATGACGCCAGTATTAAATATACTGCATTCCAATAATTGTGGGATATCGATGGAGATTAAGATTACTTCTAATACCAGGAACGAGCTTTTAAGCCGTAACGAGCTTGCATTCACCGCAAGTTATGAAGGTCCAACCCCGGCCCGTTCTGACATCGGTGCAAAAATTGCCGCGATGCACAATGCCCCTGTTGAAAACCTGATCCTCTCCCCGTTAAAGGGGCGCTTTGGAACGCAAGCAGTGACCGGCGTAGCCCGTATTTACGACACCCCGGAAGCACTCAAATCCACTGAACGCGAGTTTCTGATTACACGCGGACAGCCCAAAGCTGAAAAGGAGGAGTAAAAATGGCAGCAAAGAAGGTAGTAAAAGCAACCCCGAAACGCAGCGAACTTTACACCGTTGACGGACAGGGAAAAGCAACTACTGCTCACCGTACATGCCCGCGCTGTGGAGCCGGTGTCTTTATGGGTGAACACTCAGACCGATTTACCTGCGGAAAGTGCGGGTACACCGAGTTTAAGCAATAATATACAGTACAATTATGCCCGAAAAAAGGGTCCTCGGCATTGAAGGAACAGCATGGAACTTCAGTGCCGCTGTTTTTGCAGAAGATTTAGTTTGTCTTCATTCCTCACCCTACATTCCGCCAACCGGCGGTATCCATCCGCGTGAGGCTGCCCAGCATCATGCCTCTGTTGCATCCGACGTTGTCAGAAAAGCTCTGGATGAAGCAGGAGGCGGGATCGATGCCGTCGCATTTTCTATTGGTCCCGGACTCGGTCCGTCACTCAGGATTGCAGCGACCACGGCCCGTACACTTGCGCTGAAGCTTGGCGTACCGCTGATCGGCGTGAATCACTGTGTCGCACACGTGGAGATCGGCAGATGGTACACAAAGTTTGCCGACCCGATCGTGCTCTATGCATCCGGTGCAAACACCCAGGTCCTTGGATTCCTGAATGAAAAATACCGTATCTTTGGCGAAACACTTGATATTGGACTTGGCAATGCTCTCGACAAGTTTGCGCGGAGTCACGGCCTCCCTCATCCCGGGGGGCCTATAATCGAAAACATGGCGAAGAATGGATCATACATCCATCATCCCTACACCGTAAAAGGAATGGACCTTGCGTTCTCCGGGCTGATGAGCGCTGCAAAGGAAGCAACCATGCGCGGTGCATCCATGGAAGATGTCTGTTTCAGTTTTCAGGAAACGGCATTTGCCATGTGTGTGGAAGTGACCGAACGGGCCTTAGCCCACACGGGAAAGGATGAGGTTATTCTGGTCGGCGGTGTCGGGGCAAATGCACGTCTGCAGGAGATGCTGGCGATAATGTGTGCAGAACGCGGAGCAAAGTTCATGGCACCCCCGCGAACGTATATGGGAGACAACGGCGCGATGATCGCCTACACCGGGAAAATCATGCTGGAAGCCGGATCCACCATTCCGATTGCCGACTCAGTCGTGAATCCCGGATACCGCTCTGATCAGGTCGAAGTGACGTGGCGGCGCGACGCAGGTCTACTCTTCGCGCCCGGTCAGTCGGAAACGGCCGAGCGCGGTGCAGAGGCATCGGTGAGCCTCACAGATAAGGATGTGGTGAAAACCCGTCTTTCCAAGGGATATCGGGTACCTGAACTTGATCAGCATCTGATCATCGAACGGACACGTGCCGAAGCGCGGTCCATCTCTGCCGCGAGACGTGCCGGGGTCCCGGTTCCGGTGATCCGTGATGTTACCGACCACGAAATCGTCATGGAAAAACTCGACGGTGATGTGCTCAAATACGTCATGAATGAAGATTACGCCAGAGGTGCAGGTATCACTGTTGGAAAACTGCACAAGGCGGGAATAATCCACGGCGATCTGACGACCTCCAACATGATTTGGCACAACGGCCGTGTTTATCTGATCGATTTTGGTCTCTCACAGATGACCGGGGAAATCGAACCGCGCGGAGTCGATCTCCATGTTCTGTTCCAGACATTGGAAAGCACAACAGAAGATCCTGAATCTCTGAAAAATGCATTCATCGAAGGATACTGCGCGGCGTTTCCTGATGCCGAGAGCGTAATCCTGCGCGAACACGAGATCGAGCTTCGCGGGAGATACTTATGATAACCGTAGTTACCGGAAACAAAAACAAAGCTGCTGAAGTCGCCGCATTCTTTCATGGGATCACGGAGGTCTCGCATATCTCCTTTGACTGCATTGAACCGCAGTCGGACGATATTGCAGAAATCGCCCGGGCAAAAGCAGAACAGGCCTATGCCGCTCTTAAGATGCCCCTGATCGTTGACGACACGGGGCTCTTCATCGAAACATTATCCGGATTTCCCGGTCCTTACGCTGCATATGTCCAGAATACTCTTGAAAACGCCGGTGTTCTGCGCCTGATGGGGGGTATCACCAACCGTCGTGCCTATTTCGCCACCTCGATCGCCTATATCGATGAAACCGGCATCCGCACATTCGAAGGAAGGGTCGAAGGCGAGATCACCGACGCTCCCCGCGGAACGGACGGATTTGGCTACGACCCGATATTTTCCGTTCAGGGACGCACCCTTGCCGAGATGGACATGGCGGAAAAAAACACCGTTTCCCACCGCGCTCGTGCCCTTTTCGCCTTTCGCGAATGGTATATTTCAACACGGTCTGAACGGAATCGTTAATATAACCAAGAGCATACATACTAAAACTCAATATACGGGGTTATTCATAAATGAGATTCCCAGAAGCAGAAGCCAGACTTCTTAATGTTAAAGTTTGCATGAAATGCAACGCACGTAACGCTGTTCGCGCAACGACCTGCCGCAAATGCGGTTCATCGTCCCTTCGCCCGAAGAATAAAGAACGCAAAGCATAATCTTTCGCATATTTTTGGTGCGGGATTTTTGCACCGTCCCATTTTTTGCATGAAAGTATCGTATCTAAAAAAGAGCACACTGACATGAAACCATCATTTTCTGATCTGACAATGTGGGTTCTTTCCATCTGTGTTTTTGCAGCTGTTTTTATCTGTATTATCTGTAATCTGGCCGTCACACATACCGTTGGCTGGTTGGTTTATCCGGTCTGCTCATTATTATTCGGCTGGCTTGTCCTGATGCCGATACTGTATTACAAAAAGAGAGGGCTGAAAATGTCTCTCGGCATCATCACAGCATTACTTCTGCCGTTTCTCCTGATACTCGATCAGTTCAACGGGGCTACCGACTGGTTCCTGCCTATCGGCGTTCCGGTTTCAGCCACGGGAATAGTATTCATGTGGGTAATATATGGTCTGCTGATCAAGCCGCGGAGCATATGGTTTACCATGCCGACAATCATTTTTCTCAGCGGTCTCCTCTGTATCTGCATCAATCTGATCATCAAAAATGCACTCGGCGAGGCAGGATTCCCCTGGGGATATCTTGTTGCCAGTATTACCTGTCTTCTGGCAATCATCATCTCCATCTTCGGCTTTGTAATAAAAAAGAGAAGTAATCAAACCGAGTAATACGCAACGCGTTTACCCTTTTCGTGGTATTCACCGGCGTAGGTATCCAGATTTCGTTTATATCCTATCCTGTCGGCAAAACAGAGTTCTTTCAGTTCTGCACGGACCCGCATGACATCCGGTTCATCCGCCCAGTCAGCGGTGAAAACATAGATCACTTTCCGGTCATCATGCGCGTCCTCATTTTCCTTTGCCGTACTCACTTTTGCCCCGATGCCAAGCCGTCCTTCGATCGTGGCGTCACGAACCTTCTGCCAGGCAGCATCCACCTCTTCTGGCCCGACAAAGATCAGCCATTTTCCTGCTTCTTCCGCCCCTGAAGCACCGGTGGCGGATCCCGGCTTATCCTGCTGGATCCAGTATGACTTTACCGTTTTTGACGGGATGATGCCTTCACCAGAACAATACAGACCGGCAATTTCCTGCGCGGTCCCAAAACGCCGGAGAGAGTCGGCGAGAGGGGCATATTCGGATGAAAACTCCTGCATAAGTTTCAGACAAAGCCCATCGATATCCCCGCCGGACTCCACCTCACGGAAAAGAAACGATCCTTGTGATTCCTGATGTTTTTCGATGAAGATGGTGAACATTCCAAATGCCAGATCGGCAAGTTCGTCGACGGGGAACTCCTCTTCGATTATTTCAAAATCATCTGCAGTCATTATGCATAATTGTGTCCTTCATGTAGTTTATATTTCGGATTGACTATGTAGGGTCAGGAAACCTATTATTCAGAGATTATCTATAGTAAGTACAATGATTTGGAAACGTGACTGGGGCTTGATTGGTCGTCAGGTTATAGCCTGGATGATCATGCTCCTGTTGTATCTGGTAATACTGACAGTGGTCATGGTGTTCCTGAAAGGAACGATGATGTACTTCCTGATAGGGCTGGTATTTGTCATGGCGTTTGTGCAGTACTTCTTCTCCGACAAACTCGTGCAGAGGAGTATGAAGGTGATGCTGGTCGATGAGGACGAGGAGCCTAAGTTGTATGCAATGGTCAGGCGCCTTTCCGATGAAGCAGGTCTTCCCATGCCCAAAGTTGGGATCATTCAGCACAAAGCTATGGCAAACATCCCCAATGCATTTGCGACCGGCAGAAGCCCGAGAAAAGCCGTGGTGGCAGTGACGCCAAAGATCCGGTATCTCCTGACCGATGACGAACTAGAGGCTGTCTTGGCGCATGAAATGGCTCATGTGAAGAACCGTGACATGCTGACGATGACGGTAGGGAGTTTTGCGGTGATGGTTGCTTCGATCATTCTGAACAATGCCCTTATCATGGCGCTGTTCGGCGGGAGCAGGGACAGTGAAAACGGCGGCGGGATCATTATCTTCATCGCGGCAATGATCCTGACCTTTGTGGTCTATCTCGTTGGAACGATCGTGACGATGGCGATTTCCCGGTACCGGGAGTTCTCCGCAGACCGTGGAAGTGCTTATCTCACCCGGGATCCGGATGCGCTTATCAGCGCTCTGAAAAAGATCAGCAGCGGTGTAAATGCCGCCTCACCGGATGCAAAACGGGCAGTTTCCGGGACGAACTCATTTTTTATCATCCCGGCGATCTCAGGCGAGTCCGTTATGGAGTTATTTTCCACCCACCCGTCGCTGGAAAAGAGGATCGCCAATCTGGAAAAAGTTCGTGCAGAAATCAGGGGATACTGAACCCCAATATTTTTTCGACAGGTTTAATTAGGTCAAATAGAAACATATGTGACGCAAAGCATGCACTGATGGTCTAGAGGTATGACTTTGGCCTTCCAAGCCAATAGCCCGGGTTCGATTCCCGGTCGGTGCACTTTCATCCTTTTTGTATGGATTCGTGGTCTAGGTGGTTATGACGTCGCCTTCACATGGCGGAGGTCTTGGGTTCGAATCCCAACGGATCCACTTTTATCTCAGCTCTTTTACGAAATTAAGACAAAATAAGTCAAATTTACTTTGAAATTTTCTCCAAATCCTATGTTAAGCCATTTTAGGACGATGAGTCATAAAAGAAATTCTTTTAGAGGGTCACCCGTCCTGTTAGGGAAAATGTTCCTTTTACTCAGGTTTATGTTGTTCCCGCGAGATGGTATTACTATATGAAAAAAATTTTTGTTATAATAACGTTAGTTTTCCTCTGTGTGGCAACGTGTTGTGTTGCCGGATGTTCATACCTTGATCCTGTGGTGGGGACGTGGGAAAGCTCATTAGGAACTACCACCCTTGATTTATCGGGAAATGGAGAAGGTATGATAACAGTACTGGGATTTAGTGATGATTCTATTACTTGGGAGAATATGGGTGATGGGATCTATAATATTGATGGTTCAAGATATACTCTGAATGGAGACACCCTTGAAGGATCAATCGTAACATATCATAGATTATGAGTTAGGTATGTGTGTTTCTTTAAACAAATAAACATACAGCAGAAAGGTATGGAGTGTAGTTGCATCCCCAACTACCTCTCTCTAGACTTTTTTATCGTTTATTCATTTATTACTTATTTTGAGAACCATATTCACCTTTCATCCGGATAGATACCGATGTAGGATAAATGTAGGATGTGATGCAGGATACAAACTCAGCATATTTGGCAGAATTCAAAAATAAAAAAGATATTCGCTTGGTGTAGGGTATGTAGGATAAAATGAAATCCATCAGCCCCGGTACACAAATCTCTATAGTTTCTCTATAGTTTTCCTACTTCCTTACCTTATGGACGAAAATCATCCTACATACCCACATAAGTGTGCAAATAATGCTTAAAATCAAAAAAACGAATCGTATAAAATCGGTAAAATGATGTGGGACGATCCTTCATCCATCCTACATACCCTACATCATCACCCGAAACAGACCCAGCGGTCATAGATTGGATCACGGGTATTTTCCATGATATCCAGCGTCTTCCCAACGCCTTTCGCCCACTCCTTCACCCAGTGAGCTTCCTCTTCCGTCGCTACCGTGATGAGCGTGTTCTCCGTGATCCCTGCAAGCTCCTCAACGATCGGCCGCCAGATATCCTGCGTGTACCCGTACATCTGCCCAAACATTATCCCGACACCGTACTTCGCGTCAGGAAGATACGCCGACGCGATCCGTGCATCGATACAGGCCAGATGCTCAGGCGCAATTCTGCCTGACGAAAGACCCAGCGCCAGAAGCTCAGGATCGTTATCATACGCGATAGGGCTTGCCCCCATCTCATTAAGGAGCATTGAACCGATTCCTGACCCGGCACAGGCGTCCAGCGCGATTCCTGAGATTGAGGTCCCCCACACCTCATGAAGAAGATCACGGACCTTCCCGATTCTGTTGACGGGAAGATCCTCTCCTGCCGGCGGGATCGCGGTCCGGATGATTTCTGCATAATATGCCCGGCATGCATCTTCCACCTTTTCGCGCTCTTCCTGATAGATATCCCCGTCAGCTGCTTCGAACAGAGAAAACTCAGCCGCAGTCGGCGACCGGAAAAGCCAGGACGTCCCGCACCATTCATCGCCGCTCTTCACTGCAAACAGCAGCGGGCTTTTATCCTCATCAATCAGAAGTCTGGCCCCCTTTGGGACCGGTTCTGCATCACATATCAAAACACCCGGCTCTCCATTATTCACCAGCGATGCATAATCCGGTTCGAGAAGCCTGAGTCCATCCAGCTCCAGAATTGCTGAAAGTAATGACACTTATTTTCCTTCCGTATGTCCGATGGTAAGCCCATCGGTCGCTTTTATCACGCCGCTCACCCGTGCATCCTCATGCATCCAGACGGTCCTGCCGGCGACATCGCCCAGAACATCCGCTCCGCGCTCGACACGAATATTCTGGCCGACAACATCTCCGTGGATCGCCGTCCGGGGGCCGAGTTTTATCCGCTGTGTGGCATGAACACTGCCAAAAAGTGTCGTGTCTTTGCGGATCTTCACTGACTGTGCCAGGATGTTTCCGTGCAGACGGCAGTTCGATCCGATTTCCATCGGCGTGGGGACCGAGAAGTATCGAAGATCCAGGGTGGTCTTCGGCGGAAGCACAAGAGGGGAAGCGTTCACTTCAGAGATAAGATTCTCCACCCGTTTTCTCGCGGCTTCCTCTCCTTCCAGATGCAGCATGGTTATTACATAGAGCAGGAGATACAAAACGACCGGCATCGGATTTCTGATCGCGATATCCCCGTACGCCTTAAACTCCTTATCTATTACCACATTGTCCCCGATATCCAGATTGCCGCCTACATTCAGTTTACCATGGATCTTGACGCCTTCGCCAAGATAGGCATCTCCGTTGCAAAGGACCGTTCCATGAACTTCACAGAAGTTATCGATACGGAGATCCCCTTCCGCGACGATATCGCCGTGCATAGTGGAGAGTTCGCTGATAACGATATCATCTCCATACAGACCATAGCCGATATCACAGTGATCCCCGATCAGGATGTCATGTTTTGTTTTGAGATTGCGTTCCTGGAGCTCGGTTTTATCGGGCAGATAACAGGTTTTGAAAAGGTCAGAGGAGGATAAAACCATTGAGGCGGTGTCCTCGTCGACTTCGGAAATCTTCAGATCAAGCAGTTGTTTCTGCTCAGGAGTCACCTCGGAAAACAGCGGTTCATGACCCTCTCCGGTCTCCTTGGATGCCTGTTCCTCAAGTTCCCCCTCCTCTTCAGGTGTGAGTTCTGGTAAGGTCAGGAATTTTTCCTCCTCTTCAGGCAATGCTTCAGCTATAATTATCCGTTTTTTATCCTCAACCATTCTCCACCACGTGTATTAGTATATCGTTATGCTCCGTACTTATGGGTTTTGTCAATAAGGTCTAAGAGGATCGGCATAAGACTGCCGCCGGATATCCGGCAAAGACCCCCTGCAGCACAGGAGACCTCATCGTATCGGGTGACCATGTCGATACGTGTTCCATCCCCGTGAAGGATCAGCGGAACCGGATCGGCACTGTGATCTTTGATCGTGCAGGGAGTGGAGTGATCCCCGCAGACCGCGATCATCAGATCAGGGATCTCAAAGAACGGCAGAAGAGCAGCATCGACCTCTTCAATATATTTCATCTTCTCGACCGCTTTTCCATCGTGACCGTATTCATCAGCTGTCTTTACGTTAAAGAGAACAAAATCCTTTTTCTCCAGCTCGCCGCAGACCAGTTTTACCTGTTCGTTCAGTGGAGTTGTCGGAAGGACAGGGATGCGTTCAAGACCTACTGAACTGCCGATCCCGGCGATCAATGCCGCGGCGGCAACAACACTGCCGGAGAGTTCATGTTTCTCTTCGAAGGTCTCATAGACGCCCATCTCTCCGGCGCCCCGGATCAGAACTACATTTGCCGGATACTCGCCGCGGGCTTTGCGCTGAAGATTGACCGGATGATTTTTGAGGATCTCGGCCGCCTGACGGGAGAACTCATTACAGACCTCAGCGGTGAATGCCGCCTCCTTACTGTCATCTTCGGGGAGAATTGTCTGCGGCAGGACTCCAGTTTTCTTCGGATCGTTGGATGATACCGCTGCACTGAGCCCTTTTCCTTTGAGAGCGAGGGCTGCGCGGTGACCAGTTCCCGGGGAGAACTCGATCTCCACGCCGTATTTTGCAAGATCTACCCCGTATTTGACGGCGGCGGTGATCTCGGTCGTGTCGGAGATACGACCTGCCCGGCGGTCGATCACACGTCCTTCATCATCGACCGTGGCATAGTTTGCCCGAAATCCGATCATGCCGGGTTCCATTTGGATACCGCATCCTGCCGCCTCAAGGGGTCCTCTGCCGGTATAATAGAGATGAGGATCGTAGCCGAGCAGGCTGAGATGGGATGTGTCGGAACCCCCACGGACCCCTGGAGCGATCGGATCCATGATCCCGCAGATACCTTCTGCGGCAAGTCGGTCAAGGTTCGGGAGAGAGGCGGCTTCGAGCGGGGTTTTATTTCCCAGGATCCCGTAAGGCCTGTCTCCCACACCATCAATAATGAGGAGAAGAATTTTTGATGCTGTCATTATCTGAATTATTTGGCTGAATACCTCATAGTGTATTCTGTTCGAGAGGTCACACAAAAGCAAGCGTATATGCAAAAAACCTGCGCGTTGAGGAAAGAGTCCTCGAAAAAAATCTGCCATATTTCTGCTGCCTTGCGTATCTTTGACGCGGAGTGCCATCTCGAAATTCTAACATGATAAAAAGAGAATGATCGTTCAGTACACGACGCGGTATTCGGTGACCATATTAGAGCCGTACATTTTCGTGCTCGTCAGCTCAAGTCTGATCATATCGTTTTCCGAGGTGATCTGCATCCCGCCGACCAAAGACGGCGTATCGCTTCCCCCGACGATGAACGGCATGTGGATAAGTCTGATATCATCAACGAGATTGTGGTGAAGCATATGCCAGTTGAGGGTCGGCCCCCCCTCGATGATGAGCTTTTTTATCTGATATTTGGTGTACAGGATATCCATCAGCTTTGGGAAATCCACCCGTTCTTCACCGCAGACGACAACATCTACCCCTTTTGCGGTGAATGCATCGATACGTTCTCTGGGCGCTGCTTTCGAGACGGCAAGGATCGTCCGGGCATTCGCCGTGTTGAAGACGTTGGAGTCGAGCGGCAGATCGGCAAGGCTGTTTGGGATAACGCGGAGGGGGTTCTCCCCCTCGACCATTCTGACGGTCAGAAAGGAGTTGTCGATGCGTATTGTAGATGAACCAACCATGATCGCGTCATACTCGGCACGTGTCTCGTGGAGAAGAATCTCAGCTTCATGGGACATATGTTTCATCAGTATTTTACTGGAAACACCTTTGCCAAGAGTGAGTTTCCCGTCAACTGTGATCTCTGAAATCATCAGCACGTGTGGTTTATGTAATGTCTCCATGGAGTTTCCTTCTGATTCATATAGCTTGACGATGTATAGATATTTAGCACACATCGATAAATGATTTTACCTCTATATCCATGAATATCACATCACTCAGGTATAAACTCACGGGCTGGTTCGACCCGGTTGTCAGAATTTTTGTTAAGACAGGAATGACTCCCAACCAGATCACGCTTCTCTCGCTTTTCTTCGGGATAGGGGCAGCGGTCTGTTATTTCTGTCATTCATTCATCGTGGGAAGTCTTCTTCTGTTGATCTCAGGTATCCTGGATCTGATGGACGGGTCGGTCGCACGGATAACCGGGAAGAAGAGCGATTTTGGGGCGATCAGTGACTGGATCGTCGATAAATATGTGGATGGGATCGTGCTTCTCGCGATCGGACTATCAGGGATCCCTATTATTTCTCAGTTCACTGGTTTTGCGCCGACTGCAGATATGCTGATCGCCGGACTCGCCGTTATCGGATCGATCATGAACACGTTCATCAAGCCGGTGACCTATGCAGAAATCGGGTACACTTGCAAAGAAGATGGAAAGATTTCGGATCCGCTGGAGGGGATCGGGTTCTTCGGCAGACCCGAGACGATGATTTCTCTGGTATTTTTCGGTCTGATAGGGCAGATTTGGATTGCCGTGATCCTTGTTGCCGTCTGCACGAATCTTTCAGCTTTCCAGAGATTATGGTATCTCTGGAGAAAACACGGTGAGTATAAGAAAGACTGAAAACTCAGACTCCTTTTTTACGCATGGATGAACCTTCAGTCCATGCAAAATACCTTACGAAATAAAAAAAAAGTTTACTGGATCAGAAGTTGGTTTCCGTATCTAGTCTTGCTCCGTGCCGTCGTATCTCCGGCAGAGGTATTTCGGCGCGAATATCGACCGTCTCTTCCACCTTCAGTTCCTCACGGAGACGGAGAAGTTCGGCAAGGACCTCGTCGACACCTTCACCGGAAACGGTGGACATGTTGAAGAATCCCTCAACGGTCTTTACATCCGATTTGTTTACGACAAAGATCATCGGAACTGAAATTATCGATTCGATCTCCTCGCGGAGTTTCATCTGTGCCTCGTACGAATAGCCGCAGCTCTCACTTGCATCAATAATGAACAGGACCAGATCGGCCACGTAGACCAGAGCATTGAGTGCCTGCTTTTCGATGACGTTTCTCTCCTCATCGTCACGGTCAAGAAGACCGGGGGTGTCGATGAACTGGATCTTTCGTCTCCGTTCAGCATTTCTGTGACCGATGATAACACCTTTTGTTGTAAACGGATAGGAGGCGACCTCGGGTTCACCGCTGGAGACCAGACGGATGAAGGAGGATTTTCCCACGTTGGGGTATCCGGCGACCACGATCGTAAATTCATCGGTGCTGATCACTGGGAGCTTTCTGAGAACGTTTCTGACATCGTTGAGATACCGCAGGGAATCATCCGCACGGTGAACGATCGAGGAGATTCGTGCGACGGCACGTCTTCTTTCGACCTGTGTGTCGGTCCAGCGCATTCCCTTGGTGATGCTGTTTCCCACATCACGCACATTCTTTGCTGCCCAGCCCACCATGCCCAGATTTATCTTTAAGGCATCCATCCCAAATAAGATATCACAAAGATCCCGGTAAAAGGGCGGGAGCTCTTCGAACGCGGGGAAACTCTGGATAATTACCACCAGTTTGTCATGCGTCGCCTGGGTGATCGCCCGGACGAAATCCTCATTTGCATGACGTTTACTTGTTTTCTCCCGCATCTTCTTGGAGGCACGGCGGAAACTGCGGTCAAGCAGCTCGTCTGCTGTTGGAACTGTCGGGATTTTATCGAAGTACATTTTTCATCCAATCCATTTGGTTTATTACTATAGCAATCAGAAAGAATCAGTAAGTATGGATTTATCACTAATTCAAAAAGATATCCTTATTACTCTTATCTCGCTTTATCATCAATATTCGCATCCAATCAAGAGTGAGGTCATCGCCGATATCATCAGAAGGAACCCCGGAACGGTCCGGAATCAGATGCTTTCACTGAAAGTGCTCGGATTAGTTGACGGCATTCCTGGCCCGAAAGGCGGATATCAGCCCACTGCGCGCGCATATTCTGAATTGAATGTATCATCGGATTACTCTGAGAGTGAAGTGATGATCCAGAAAAACGGCGAGAAGGTTGAGGGGGTGCGCGTGAATGAGATCGCCTTTACCACACTCACGCACGCGGATCTTTGTCATGCCTTAATTAAAATCATCGGCAATGTGCGGTCGTTTGATGTTGGCGACAAGATTACTATCGGACCTACCCCGGTAAACAAACTGCTGATCAAAGGTGAGGTGTTTGGAAAGGATGAGATCAACAGTGCCCTTCTGGTCTCGACCTCGGAGATGACCTCGCTTCCGAAGAAACAGATTCGGGAGTATATGCGTACACCGCTGATATCGCTCGAACCGAATATGACGCTTGCGTATGCGATGAAAACATTTCTCCAGAGACGGATCCACGGTGCGCCGGTTTTCGAGAACGGAACGCTTCTTGGGATCTTGACTCAGACTGATATTGTTTCGGCACTGGATCGTGAGCTTCCCACGACCACTCTCGTCTCCGAGGTGATGGTAACAAGAGTGATAACTATGCCGGCGGATATGCGGCTGTATGAGGTCATCAAACAGTTTAAGGAACAGGAAGTCGGGAGAGTTATCGTTACCGAGGACGAAAAACCAATCGGGATCCTGACCCATTCGGATATAATCCGGGTGTTTCCCTCTCTGTAATGCGTACCTTATACAAACGGATAAATACTAGCTTGTCAAACTTTAAAGCTGATTAATCATGGAGAGTGAGCAGTTTACCCATAATATCCGTAGAAAGCGCGTGATGAGTACCGATGGTAAGATCATCGGACAGATCAGGAACATTTCCTTTGATGCGCCGACCGGGCAGTTGAAGGCACTTCTCATCCGCCCTGATGCAGGTTTTGATGCGACCGGTTATAAACTCGAAAATGAGGCGATCACCCTGCCGTTTGAAGCAGTGAAGGACATCACGGACTTCATTGTGGTCGACAGGTATATGCTTCGCTGAATGATTTCTACAACTCACTCATTTTTTTAAAAGTATTCACGAAGAGCGTTGGCTGTTCCTTCGCCGTACGTTTTGTCCATAACTATGCCGGCGGCTTGTTTTGCTTCTGGAGAGGCATTTGCCGGAGCAATGGAAACTCCGCCCAGTTTCAGCATCGATACATCGTTGACAGAGTCTCCTGCGACCAGAAAGTCTGCGGGTTTGAGTCTCATCAATTCTGCCAGTTTTTCGAAGGCTGCACCTTTGGTGATGCCGGGAACCTGAAGGTGAATGGCAAATCCTGTGTCGATGACGTTGATCGGCCTGTCTTTGAGGATGTCTTTTATGATCTCGGTAGGAGCATCACGGGAAAATGCGATATCTGATTCCCGGTATTTTTGGCTGAAAAGACGCAGTTCATCCCCTTTGGGATGAAGTTCTGCTACGATTTTTTCATAGGCTGCACGGCAGATTTCCTGGTTGCCGGCAATTTGTTTTCGGCCGAGATATCCCAGACGGTACACACCGCCGTTCTCGGCGATGACGGTCCCATCCGTTCCGATCATGTGAGAGAAGGCATCCAGGAAACAGAGGGTGTTTCCTGATGCAAGTATGATCGGGATCCCATTGTCGAGAATCCTGCGCATCTCATCGACAACTTCAGTTGAAAGTCTGCGGCGTTCGTCTGTTAAGGTTCCGTCAATATCGGTGATGAATGCCTTGAGCATGATTAAAATAGTATTGGGGTCAGCAGGGTTTGATACCTGCGGTTTCTACCATGAACGTTGCTTCACCGTCGGGGAGGTTTGGACTGTCCACAAGTCTTGCAATACGTTTGCCGGCTTTGCTCTTTCTGAGATACACACGATAGGTGGCATTATGTCCTACAATGTTTCCGCCGATTGGTTTGGTCGGGTCGCCGAAGAGAAGACCGGGGTTTGACATGACCTGGTTTGTGACTAAGGCAACCGCATTCAGATCGTCGACCAGTTTGAAGAGGTCGTGCATGTGTCTGTTGAGTTTCTGCTGCCTTCCTGCAAGTGTCCCGCGGCCGGCATACTCTGACCGGAAGAGACTGGTCAGTGAATCGATGATGATGAGTTTGACCGGAAGACCGGATGCCGTAAGCTCGTTGGAGAGTTCGCGGGCAGCGTCGATCAGGAGCATCTGATGATCTGAAGAGTGGGCGCGTGCCACATGGATATTTGCCAGGAACTCGTCAGGCGTCGGGATGGTGTATCCTTCCGGGAGATCTGCGAGTTCCAGCCCTTCGGCCATCTGCTCGATACGTTCGGGTCGGAAGGTATTTTCCGTATCTATGTACAGACAACTGCCGCTAAGTCCGCCAAGTTCCTGTGGGAGCTGACAGTTAATCGCGAGCTGATGTGCGATCTGAGACTTACCTGAACCAAATTCACCGTAGAGTTCGGTGATCGCCTGGGATTCAAGACCGCCGCCGAATAACTCATCGATTTCGGGGACAAGAACCTTCAGTTTGAGAACATCATGTCTGCGTGCAAGAATATCGGTCCCGGTTTTGAATCCCCCGATGTCGGCCATTTCACGGGCAGCTTTGATGATCTTCTTTGTGGTGGACTCGCCAAGTTCAGCAGCCTCTGCCAGATCGATCGGCGTAGCGGTCGCGATACTTTCGACGGTGATGTAGCCTGCATCACGCAGCCGGTCAGCTGTTGCCGGCCCGACTCCCGGGATGTCTTCAATGTCAAGTGCTGTCATATCTTCTCTTACTCCTGTATTTTAGATATACTAATACATCAGCACTGAGCCTTATAAACCCCTAACCGCGCGGTGCGATAATGCCCCGGGAACCTCAAAAAACAGTCATCTCTCTCAGAAAGATACCTTACCATTTTTGCACCTTCGCCCCGTAATTTTTCCTGATTCGATATCCTTATACCCGTCTTTGACCCATGTATCCGTATAGCAGAAAAAAATAACCCAAAATACAAAAACGCTCTTCTCGAAATGGCAGGCGAGATAGGAAATAATCCTCTTGTGAAGCCCATCATCGACCAACTCGTCTATGATTTTGTATGGTCTCCAGAATGCAAAAAGGCGTTTGGCGAATATGCCAAACGAAAGATCACCGATAAACTTGGATTATAAGAGGGGGATAAGTCGGTGAACAAGAGAACCGGCATCGAGAGGATGTGATGCGAGGTTCGCGACCTCGATTCGCCCATTTCGGCAGATACCTTCGACATCAACTGTGGTCCCGGGAACCGGACTTTCATTTGTAATCAGGATCCATACCTCTTTTCCTTCATCAAGCGAGAGACCTTCGGGTCTTGGGATGAGCATTCCGGTCAAGGAGATACTCTTTCCGGGAAGAGTTATCGTTCTGATTGCCGATCCGCGGCCTACTGAGAGTTCCATTTCTCCGTACCGATTTAGTTTCGCCGCGGCATTGATCACCTGCACGGAATCTCCCGGCAAAAAAAGCGCATCCGCTGCATCCGCCCATATGGCGACATTCACCCCGCTCTTTTTTGATAGGCTGCGAACGCTCACATTTCTGACACGCGACTCAGTCCCGCGGCGGGTGGTGAAGGTTCTGACATCGGAGACGGATGTCACAATCCCAGTCACAATCGGGTTTGCCCCCTCGGTCACCTCGGATGCATCTTTGGAGAGGACTGCGATCTCATCTGACAGGATGCGGATCTCTGCTGAGTCGGAAACAACATACTCAACGAGTCCGTCCTCCTCCCTTCTCTGCACGCCGTCGATCGAGACAGATGCTCCTTCATCCACATCAGCAAACAAATCCGGGGCCCAGCAGACAAGCCGCGCCGTGCCGGAAGTATCTCCAATGATGAACTCCTGAACGAATGAAGGTGTCCCGTCGCGACGAACGATCTCTCTTATTTCGGATGCAATAAAGATCTTTGCCGTGAGAGGGGAGGCCATCACCTCGGACTTCGGCGGTTTTTTTGTCTCAACTATGGTCACATTGCTTTCCCGAAGGGCAAGACAGATCACCTCTTTTTTTCCAGGGCGGGGTTTGGCGATCACCTCGATCACCGAGCCTGTTTCCAACTCGGATGCGGCCTCTGCCCGGTCATCCCAGAGACTCATGGTCACCGTTCCGGTGGGGTCGCCGAGGACAACGAAAGCTACCAGTCCCGGAGGCTCTCCTTCGCGGGTAAACTCACGCGGAGGTTTGATCTCGAGGATCTTGCCAAAAAAAGAGACTATTGAGGTCTGAGCAGACGGGATATCGCCAATTTTTATATGGCTTCGTCCAAGCTCATCGACGACCAGCATGGCTGCCGTGACCTCGTCCACCAGACCGCCGAGAGATCCTGCTTTCTTTTCCACACGCTCATCGAACGCTTCTTTTGTTAAGAGGTCTGAGACGAGCGCGTAATGCATTCCTTATTTCCTGTGCCAGGAAGGAGTGACCACACAACCGGTCATTTCCTCATAGGTTTCGGCACGGCGCATAAGTTCTGCCTTGTCGCCGTTCACTAAAACCTCGGGACACCGGGGACGTGAGTTGTACTGAGACGACATGGCATATCCATAGGCTCCCGTATCCAGAACGGCGATAAGATCGCCGGCAACGACTGAAGGGAGAGCACGGTCAGCTGCGAAAATATCTCCTGTTTCACAGATGGGGCCGGTAACTGTATAGGTCCCGTCCGCCGGCTGACCTGCTTTGTTGGCTACAACGACTTCATGCCAGGAGTCATACATCGCTGGACGAATCAACAGGTTGAATCCTGCATCAACGTTTACGAAGGTCTTGTGGACCTTTTTCACGGAGTTGACCTGGGTCAAAAGGACTGTGGACTCGCCGACCATCCATCTGCCGGGCTCGACCCAGAATGCGGGTGAGATGCCGGCCTTTTTACATCCTTCAAGGAACACCGGCATAACGGCGGCCGCGTACTCCTCGGGTGTTGGCGCCTTGTCAACGGTTCCTTCACGGTGATACGGGATACCAAGGCCTCCGCCGAAGTCAACAAACTCGAGTTTGACGCCGATTTTGGTGACCTTGTCGGCCACTTTCATGATGACTCCGCAGGCGATCGCAAAAGGTCCTACATCAAGGATCTGGGAACCGATATGGCAGTGCATGCCGACCGGGACCACACATTCCATGGAAAGGGCTTCACGATATGCTTCCAGAATCATCTCGGCAGGGATGCCGAACTTGCTGTTTTTGATACCGGTGGCAATCTTAGGATGGGTCGGTACAACGATCTCCGGATTCACGCGGAACCCGATCTTCACAGTCTTTTTCAGTTCTTTTGAGATGGCATCGATCTGGCGAAGTTCATCGACAGAATCAACTGAGATTTTGATGCCCTTTTCGATCGCTGCACGAAGATCTGCTTCGGTTTTCGAACTGCCGTTGAACAGAAGGATTTCCGTCGGGATGCCAGCTTCAAGGGCTGCCCGCATCTCGCCAAGCGAGAAGACGTCGGCGCCGGCACCTTCGCGTGCAAGCGACTTGATGATCACCGGATTCTCATTTGCCTTTGCAGCATAGAGAAGTTGGACGTTGTCTGTGTACTTCTTCAGTGCTGCTTCATAGCGTCTGAAGTTTCCGGTCACGTGATTCTCGTTCGTGACATACAGCGGGGTCCCATACTTTTCCGCAAGAGTAACGCAGTCCGCGCCCCCGCAGAAAAGGTGACCTCCGCTGATAGAGAGTGATTCGGGAAGGTTCATGTTATCCTCGGATACCGCATTCGTTCATGCGGACAATTGCTTCTTTGATTCTTTCAACAGGGCGGGTAATAGCAAAGCGAACGTATCCTGCGCCGGATGTGCCGAATCCTGTCCCCGGTGTGACAACGATTCCTGCCTCATTGATCATTCTTGCAACGAATTTAACCGAGTCATGGACCTTCATCCACACATAGAAGGAGGCTTTCGGTGCAGCTACTTCAAAACCAAGTGACCGAAGACCGGCGACGAGCACGTCACGGCGTTCCTGATACACGGCACAGGCCTGATCAACACAGTCCTGAGGTCCGGTGAGGGCGGTGATCGCAGCACGCTGGATCGCATCGAATACACCTGAGTCGATGTTGGTTTTGACTCTGCCGAATGCCTCGATGAGACCTGCGTTTCCAACACACATGCCGATACGCCAGCCGGTCATGTTGTAGGTTTTAGAAAGTGAGTGGGTCTCAAGTCCAACATCCATTGCACCTTTTGCCTCAAGGAAGGAAGGTGCTTTATAGCCTTCGTAGGAGATCTCCGAGTAGGCATTGTCGTGGACGACGATAATGTCATTGTCCTTCGCAAAATCAACGGTCTCTTCGAAGAAGTCCATGGGAGCTACTGCTCCAGTCGGGTTGTTCGGGTACCCGATGAACATGAGTTTTGCACCTTTGAGAACATCCCTCGGGATGGCGGAGTAGTCCGGAAGGTAGTTGTTCTTTTCCAGAAGCGGCATCGGGTGGCATTTTCCCTCTGCAAAGAGCGTAGAGGTCTTGTAAACCGGGTATCCCGGATCGGACACCAGAACATAATCACCAGGATTCACGAATGCCTCGGGTATGTGGGCAATACCCTCTTTGGATCCAATCAGGGCAAGTACTTCTTTTTTCGGGTCGAGTTTCACACCGAAACGTCTGTCATACCAAGTGGCGACTGCCTGCCTGTACTCAAGCATTCCCAAGTAGTCGGGATAATGGTGTGTTGCCGAATCCTGTGCGGCTTCACATAACGCATCAACAATATGCTTCGGCGTCGGTAAATCCGGGTCCCCCACACCAAGATCGATTAAATCAACACCCTCGGCACGCTTTTGTGCCTTCAATGCATCTATCTGGGCAAAAAGATATGGAGGTAAATTGTCAAGCCGTTTTGCGTACATCACATTATTATTGAACGTGCAAATAAATTAAGACGTTTGTCAATATGATTTCCGGTTGTTTGACGATCAAAGAAATGAATGGACTAACAAGGAAATAATGCCTGACCACAGGGAGCCTTTTTTTAGGATATAAAGATTATGCAGACCGGTTGGCACGAAAAAGAAAAATTCGGTCAAACGATACGTAAAAAGAAAAATGTGAGTTTGTGAGGTGTATTTAGAGGGTGGTACTTGAGACTTCAGGCCGAGGCGTGACTCGGTGCCGCCGTCATCTTTGGCATGTAGATTGCCTGGCGTGCATCACGGAAGTTGAACTTCTCAATGATCAGGCAATTTTCCTTCAGACGTCTGAGCGCATAGCGGACCGTGCGTGGCGCAAGTCCTGTGCTTAAGACAATATCTTTGTGCGTCTGAGAACCGGTGCGTTCCAGTAACTGGAAAATCGTGATACACGACTTGGGCATGTTTGTTCTCTGCATACAAGATAATATACTTTAAAGTATATAATTATATCCTACGTTCGTTCGTGATATTTTTAACTAATTGGTATGTTCGTTGATTTATGTTCGAAACAATTCGAACTAAAAAGACTTCACTGACAAGCCCTTTGGAGGTAAACGGACCGCAGACGAAGATTAATCAGTTCCGGGTTACATACACACAAATCAGTATGCTCACCCGTCCCGAACGCCGCGCGGTAGGGATCATGGCTACCGTGATCCTGCTTCTTGCCGTATTGTATGTTGGGACGACGTACCTGTTTCCAGACGGAAGTGCCGTTCCATATCAGGATGATAGACAGGATGGAGCATTGGTCTATTTTGAAGGGGTCGTTCTCGATACAAAGATCACCAGCACCGACGGTCATCTGATCGTGAATGTTTCAGGCGTGGATGTATTCGTTCCCGAAGGAGGCACGGAACTCATTCTTTTACCAGGCGACCACGTCAGAGCGGTAGGAAAAGTTGATACCTATGCCGGAAAAAAGGAAATCGTTACAAACGGGATATCAGACATCAGGATACTGGTGTGATCTTAATATTTTCAACCGACATACATGATTGGCATGACAGATCTTCCCGCACCAGGTGAACAGATTGATCTGCTGAAACTCCGGGAGATCCGGCAGCGTGAGCGGATCAATGTGTATCTCTACATGGATGAAGAGATCGCAAAGACCTCGAATGCCACGGATGATGTGGATAAATACCGGATGTTTGATCCGGATTACCGGCCTGTCCTTGAGATCGAGGATTGGCTGAAAAATATGCAGAAGCATATGAAACAGATCGAAGGTCCGGGAGCGAACGTCGAAAAAATGCTGAAAGAACAGCCGCTCACCGCAGAGATCCTGGAGGTCGGGACGATGCAGACGGCAGTCGGTCCGCGGGGATATATCAAAGCACTCCTTCCCTATCTCGATGAGATGGAGGAGATGGAGGTCAGGGAAGCGAAGGGATTCAAATAAAAAAAGCGTGGGGTCGGGTCTCTAATACATCAGACCCGCCATCTCGATCATGACCGATGTCATATTTATCTGATACTTGTAAAAATACTATTATCATTGAATATTTCGTGATCACCTTCTCCGATAGATCAGGATACCTATCAAAAGATCACGAAACCGCCGGCAAGCAGAAACCGAACGTCAAAACCGATTTCAGCAGAGAGCGGATCTTTCTCATAGTCCTCATTCAAATCAAAAGAAAAGACGGCCGTGTAATATTCATCGGCCTCTGTGCTTTGGATGATCAGGCCAGCTTCACGGTTGTTGTTCGGAGAGTTGTAGTTCCAGTTGATCGAACTGATCAGAACATACTCGCCGTCAACGATCACTCCTTTGTTGTGCAGTTTGGTAAGATATGCATTGGGTGAGAGCAGTTTTGCTGAAACTGAATTGCCGTATCTGTTCAACGTGGCCACCAGTTCATCATTGTCCGCATCATCTTCAGTATTATAATACACGCCGTCCAACATCACCCGGACTTCAGCACCGCGGTCAGCAGCATCAAGGACTGCGGCAAGCCAAGTGTTTTCACCGTTGGGATACGGCGAGATGTAAGCCTGCTGAACATCAACTGAGCTGGTCGCAGATCGAATAAGATCGGGAACAAGGCTGCTGGTGTCCGGTGAGATGACCGGCGTTATGTTCACATTGTAAAAAGTTTTTTCAGAAAAATACGGAGTTATCTCTTCATCGGCCCAAGTCTCCGGCAGAAGTTCTGTTCCGGGAACGTAGGGATATATGTCGTAGCCGGAAATGTCGGCGGTGAACACTTCCGTGAAGTAATCGGCGATCTCCACATCCCGAACAACTGCCCCCCATCCTATGTTTCCTTTGGTTCCTGTGAGGGGGATGCCGCTTGGTTTAAAGTTTTCCGAAAGAACGACCGTAACGTAATCATCCGCCACCATATATTTTGTATGCAGATCCCAGTATCTTGCGGGGAGACTCCCCTCACTTTCGATTGTACAGACGGAGACACCGTTTTCTGTCAGATAGTTCAGCACGCCTTTTTCTTCATCAGAGATGCCGCCCACCGGACCTCCTTCGAGAAGGAGTGTTACATCAACGCCCCGCTCCGCGGCAGAAGCGATTTCGCGGGCGATATCCGGATGGGTAAACTCGTACATGGAAATCAGCAGGGTGTCGGTTGAATCACGGATTACGTCGATTACTACAGAATATGATGATTCTGGCGAGACGAACAGCGTTACCGAGTCCGCAGTGAACGTCTCTGGGGATAAACTGCTCTGCTCGATCTTGTAGACCCGCTCGTCCCAGATCCCGTTTGTGTACACATGGACCAAACCATTCGATGCCGCAAGTTCATTTGGCCAGGAAACAGTCTGAACGATCTGTCCCTGCATAAGAATCGAGAGATCATCCCCGGTGTTCGCCATCTGGAATCTTCCGCTCTGCAGAACGTTCGGTGTTGTCCCGCTTTCCAGGATCTCACAATCAGGGGGTGTGCCGTGGATTTGATTATATGCTGCGGCACTTCGGGCAACAACAACATGTCCTTCGGATATGGTGCCTGCGGGAAAAGAGATGGTCCCTTCACCGTCGGAGATTGTCCATCCTGTGAGACTGCCGGTCCCTTCAAGAACAAAATATTCATCTCCGTCCCCGGATGCGTATCCGTCGAGGCAGAACTCGGTGAGAACGAAAGCTGAGACGAGGGATATGCAGATGGTGAGGAGCATAAGGGTGAACAGCAATCTTTTCATACTGATTTTTCTATATTTACGTCATAGTATTAGTGTATGACGGACGGGACGGTGATAAAATTCGGCGGGAGTTTGATGGATATTGCAGGAGAGGTACTATCCGAGATCCCGGCATTACCGATCCTGATCGTTCCAGGCGGCGGGATCTTTGCGGATTTTGTTCGGGCCGAGGAGATCGACGATGATACCGCGCACTGGAAAGCGATCGATGCGATGGAGAAATACGGCAGATTTCTTTCAACTTTCGGATATCCGGTTACGAGTGACCTCGTGATTCCAAAGGAACCTACGATATTTCTCTCAAAACGTCTTCTCCAAAGAGAAGATCCGCTCCCTCACACATGGGATATCACCTCCGACTCGATCGTGGCATGGATCTCGGGGATCATCAAATGCCGTCTGCTGGTCATAAAATCAGCTGATTCAGGCGTAGATCTCGTAGATCCCTCGTTTCTGTCCGTTCTTGCAGGAAGCGGCGTTTCGGCGGAGATCATCAACGGACGGAGTATTGGCAGTGTCCGGCATTACTTTGAAGCCACACGTTTATAATAATCGGACGCCAATTAACTAAGGAGTTTGATCGTATGGCAACTATAAAATGTACATCATGCAATGCCCCGCTCGCAGAGCGCGGTGCTACCGAGTTTAAATGCCCGGACTGTGGAGAGGTTATTTACCGCTGTGCACGCTGCAGAAAACAGAGTGTTAAATACACCTGCCCGAAGTGCGGATTCCAGGGGCTCTGAATAGTCAATGGGTGAAGTTGTTGTTATTCTGAAAATCATGCCGGAATCCCCGGAAGTTGATCTTGAGAAACTTCAGGCAGACATCAGAGCAACAGTAGCCGGTATCGAAGATATGAAAGTCGAACCGATTGGATTTGGTCTGTCTGCAATCAAGATTGCAATGATCACTGAAGATGACGAAGGAGCAGGCGACAAGATCGAAGCTCTGTTCTCCCAGATCCCGGGCATCGACCGTGCAGAGATCGAGTCTCTGAACCGGTTACTCTAAATATCTTTTTTTCTTTTCAGAATGTTTTTTACCGCATGATGCACTGATTATGTTCATACTGTTTGCACAGCAGGTAATGGTGCAGATTGCGGAATTGATAGAGTCTCTGAAGATGAACATTTCATCTATGACTTGGCGTGTTTTTTGCCCTTGTCTTATCGCCCGGTATTTTGTGAAAAAACCAGCCAGACTCCTCATATTTTCAGGGGCGCATCGCCTGAAATGGCGTGAATTTTTTATTCGCGTTTAATCGTGCTGATTTTTATTCTGTGACCTATGATAGGTCGAAATCGAATTTAATGCCAAAATTGGCAGCAGATGACGAAAATAAGAAAAATACGTCAGCAGAAAGCGAATCTGGCTATTTTGCGTGGACTTTTTCAAGGGAATGATTTAAATGCTCAACTGCTGACATATTATTATCCAACGTGTGCTGTATAGAGTAAATAAGCCGGGTTCCAAAACTGGAAAATACGGTGCTAAACCTCATAGATGAAGCCCCAGGAAGATTGTGTTTCTGAGGCGGTATGCAGCCTTTTAAGGTTGCAGGCACGCCACGATGGAAGGACTTTATCTATGAAACAGATGACAGCAAACCACCTGACCGACGCAGAGGTCATTGCAGAGTTTAAGAAAGAAGACTGCTGGGGTCTTTGCACCTCTATCGACCTGAAAGAGTGTGACCCGGCAACGATTCGTGACGCAGAAAAGATCCACCAGTTCGTACTGGAACTTGCTGATCTAATTGATATGAAACGCTTCGGTGAACCACAGATCATCCACTTCGGCCCAAATGACAGAGTCGCCGGTTACTCAATGACCCAGCTCATCGAGACCTCCCTCCTCTCTGCTCACTTTGCGAATGACACCAACGCAGCTTATATCGATATCTTCAGCTGCAAAGAGTATGCTCCCTCGGTCGCCGCAGCATTCTGTAAGAAGTTCTTCGGCGCAAAGGGAATTAACAACACTGTGTTCTTCAGAACGATATAATCCCGTTTTCCGCCCCCCCCAAATATTTTTTAGGTTCTCTTTCAGATTCGATTTTTTTCTGCAGACTATTTTTCCTGCGCCCCTGCAGATGAGTTTTGTCCTGTTTTGGATGTGAGGTGCGATAGTCCCCCTACCGAATCGATATAATAAGCGTCTGCAGACCTATTTTTTTATGTGTAGGTAAAACCACACTATACTTTACATCTCACGCGCTTTTGATTCCCGCGGTTGCCCCTTGCACGGGTATTTCCGAGGTATCACTCGCCATTCTGTATGCCTGAGTGACAATGCTTATAACTCCGTAAACACTCACCACAAATGTACTAATTTGCAAAAGGATATCCAATCATGGTCAAAGAAAACGAAATACTCCATATCGCCGAACTAGCAGATATCGGCATTTCATCATCAGATCTCGGTAAATTCACCGAACAATTCAATGCAATTCTTGAATATTTCGACATTCTCGATACTTTAGAGATCACGGATCCTCTTGAACGCCACCTCGTCAATATCTTCCGTGAGGATGAGGTCCGGCCATGCATTTCCCAGGAGGAAGCTCTCCGAAATTCACACAATCCTGAAGACGGCTATATCCGTGCCCCGAAGGTGATCTGAAATGAACGATACCTACAACGCATATCTGAATACGACCGAAATTCCCGGGACCGGTTCTGGTGTCCTTTCAGGCATCCGGGTCTCAATAAAAGACAATATCTCCACAAAAGACATCGAGACGACCTGTGCATCCAGAATACTCAAAGGATACATACCGCCTTACGCCGCACACGCCGTCACTCTTCTGAAAGCGGCCGGTGCAGCGATCGCCGGTAAAACCAATATGGATGAGTTCGGTATGGGTTCAACTACCGAAAACAGTGCATTCGGTCCTACATTGAACCCGCGTGACACGACCCGCGTTACCGGAGGAAGTTCCGGAGGTTCGGCAGCAGCGATCGCCGGGGGTCTTGTTTCCATGGCTCTTGGAAGTGACACCGGAGGATCCATCCGGTGTCCGGCTGCATGGTGCGGTATCGTTGGTCTGAAACCATCCTACGGAAGAGTCAGCCGTTTCGGTCTGATTGCCTATGCCAACTCGTTTGAACAGATAGGTCCGATGGCGGAAAATGTCCGTGATACTGCAAAACTCTTTTCCGTCATTGCCGGTCACGACAAAAAAGACTCGACGAGTGTCAACAAACCCTACGACGGAAATGTCACCCCCGATATCCGCGGGAAAACGATAGGTATCCCAAAGGAATACTTCGGGGAGGGAGTTGATGCGGATGTCGAAGCACAGGTCCGTCTGGCAATCGACAAACTCGAAGAGCTCGGAGCAGAAATCACCGAGGTTTCACTCCCATCCATGAAGTATGCCATTCCGGCCTACTACGTTACCTGTACCTGCGAGGCAAGTTCCAACCTTGACAGATTCGACGGCGTCAGATTCGGTCCCGAACCGGAGATGAACCTTCCCTGGCACGATGCCTACACGAAAGTTCGTGAAGCAGGATTCGGGGCAGAAGTCAAACGCAGGATCCTTCTTGGAACATTTGCTCTGTCTGCAGGATACTACGGAAAATACTACGTGAAAGCCCAGCATGCAAAGCAGCTCATTGCAAAAGATTTCGCCAATGCTCTGAAGACCTGTGATCTCCTCGCCGGTCCGACGATGCCGAACGTAGCGCCGAAGATCGGCGAACTCACTGCCGACCCTCTGCAGATGTATCTGGCTGATATCCTGACCGTTCCGGCAAACATCGCCGGTATCCCGGCAATTTCCGTTCCTTGCGGAACTGCGCACGGTATGCCTGTTGGTCTCCAGCTGATGGGAAGAATGTTCGGCGAAGAGACGATTCTGAATGCTGCTCTGGCTTTTGAGGAGGCGGTTTAAATGGCGGAAGAAAACTACGTCGTCGTGATCGGACTTGAGGTCCACTGTCAGCTGGACACTGCGTCCAAGCTTTTCTGCGGATGCTCGGCTGATTTCCGTGCAAATGCACCGAACACGCACGTATGTCCGGTCTGCCTCGGTCTTCCGGGAGCACTGCCGGTCTTAAACAAAAAGGCGATAGAATACGCACTTAAAGTCGCGAAGGCTCTTAACTGCCGGATCCCCGAAGAAGGTGAGTTCTGCAGAAAGAATTACTTCTACCCTGATCTCGTCAAAGCATACCAGATCACGATGGGAGATAACCCGCTCGCACTTGGCGGCTATATCGAAATCGAAGACGATGCCGGAAATCCGAAGGTCGTCAACCTCACGAGAATCCATGTCGAGGAAGACCCGGGCAGACTTGTTCATATGGGGAATAAGGAACGCGGGTACTACACGCTCGTCGACTATAACAGATCGGGTATCCCGCTGATCGAAATGGTCACCGAGCCTGAGCTTTGCTCCCCGAAAGAGGCACGCCGTCTCTTAAACAAACTGCGAGCGACGCTCGAGTATCTCGACGTCTTCGACCCGGACAAGGAAGGAAGCATCCGTGTCGATGCAAACATCTCTATCAAAGGATACGAGCGTGTTGAGATCAAAAACATCTCCTCATACAAAGGTGTGGAGAAAGCTCTGACCTTTGAGATCACGAGACAGAAAAATCTTATCAGAAGAGGCGGCACGATCTCCCGCGAGACCCGTCACTTCCAGGAAGGAAACTCGTCAACCACCTCTGCACGGTCTAAGGAGACCGCAATCGATTACCGGTACTTCCCGGAACCGGATCTGCCGGTCATCAGAGTGGCAGACTGGGTGGAAAATATCGCGCTCCCCGAACTTCCGGATGCACGCCGTGACCGGTTCATGACCCAGTATGGTGTCGCCGTTAATCACGCAAGGACACTGACGAGCGATCTGCACTTAGCCGAGTTCTATGAACTCGTCGCCCCCGTATGGGCGCAGATCGCTGCATCCTGGGTCGCCGATATCCTGATCGGTGAACTCAACTATCGTGACATGCCGTTATCAAAGATAACCTCTCATGTCGACCAGTTCAAAGAACTCCTTGTTCTCGTCCGTGATCAGAAGATCACCGACAAAGCCGGTGTCGAAGTTCTCCGTGTCTGGCTTGATTCTCTGAACCAGAGTGAAACGACCGAGTCTCCTGGTGCGATCATGGAACGCCTCGGTCTTACCCGTGAGTCCGGAGAAAGTTTCCGCGGGATCGTCGAAACGATCCTTGCAAACAATCCCCAGCCGGTTGCTGATCATAAAGCCGGCAAGAAAGGTGCGTTAAACTTTATTGTCGGGCAGGTCATGAAAGAAACCAAAGGTAAATCCGATCCCCGTGAAATTCATGCGATGATCGCAGAAATTCTCGGAGAGTAAATATGCATCTCATTATCGCCGAAAAGAACATTGTTGCGGAGCGTATCGCAGCATTTCTTGCAGGCAAAGAGAAGGTCCAGATCACCCGGGACGGTGTTGCTGCCCACTATGTCTTCGATGATACAGTGGTAATGGGTCTTCGCGGTCACGTAGTCGAGGTCGACTTCGTTGACGGGTATAACAACTGGCGTAGCGCCGAGCACCCGCCCAAGTCTCTGATAAATGCAGAGATCATCAAGAAACCTACCGAGAAAAAGATCGTCGGGGTACTGCAGAAGTTTGCAAAAAAAGCGACCCGCGTTACGATCGCAACTGACTATGATACGGAAGGAGAACTGATCGGAAAGGAGGCATTCGAACTCATCCGGGCAGTTAACACAAAAGTCCCGGTCGACCGTGCCAGATTCTCGGCGATCACCAAAGACGAGATCGTCAAATCGATCCAGGACGCGACCCCGCTCGATTTCAACCTTGCAGCTGCCGGAGAGTCCCGTCAGATCATCGATCTTGTATGGGGAGCTTCACTTACTCGTTTTCTCTCGATAACGGCTCACCGCGGAGCGGACAGTATCCTCTCCGTAGGAAGGGTGCAGAGCCCCACCTTAGCGATGATCGTTTACCGGGAACGCGAGATAGAAGCGTTCGTTCCGACGAAGTACTTGGTCCTCTCCCTTGCTTCCGAAAAGGCCGGAGTCGCTGTGGAGGCACGCCATGTTCATGGGAGGTTCACCGACCCTGTCGAGGCGAAGGCTGCGTACGACGCGACAAAGGAATCCGTGAAGGTAACGGACGTCATAACCGGTCACAAAACGGATCGTGCTCCGGCTCCTCTCGACACCACCGCTCTTATCGTCGGGGCAAGCAGACTGGGTATCTCAGCATCATATGCAATGAATCGTGCCGAGGATCTCTATATGCACGGATTCATCTCATACCCGAGGACCGACAATACCACCTATCCAAAGAGTCTGAAGATTTCAGAGCAGCTTGAGATATTTGCACACGGTGCCTTCACCAAAGAAGCCGCCTATGTTAAAGATCACCTGCGTTCCGTCCCGACCCGCGGCAAAAAAGAAACGACCGACCACCCGCCTATCTATCCGACCTCCCTTGCGAACCGCGAGGAGATCGGTGACGCTGTTTCCTGGAAACTGTATGAGTTCATCGTGAGAAGGTTCTTTGCGACGATCTGTATCGACGTGGAATGGGAGACCTTGAAGGTCAATATGTTGGCAGGGTCCGAACCGTATACCATCACGGGCGGTCGTATCCTTGAAGCCGGCTGGCGCGGGATCTATCCCTACAGTAAAGCCGAGGAGAACCTCCTGCCGGTGTTTGCTGTAGGCGATATCCTTCCTCTTCTCTCGAAAAACTCCGAGGAAAAGGAGACCCAGCCTCCTGCACGTTACTCCCAGAGCAGGCTCATCCAGAGGATGGAGGAGCTGGGACTTGGAACGAAAAGTACCCGCCATGAGGTCATCAGCAAACTGTCCGGCAGAAAATACATTGAAGGCAATCCGATGAAACCGACGATCGTCGGTCGGGCCGTGACCGAATCGCTCGAAGAGTTCGCCGGGACCATCACCGAACCGACGATGACTAAGACGCTCGAAGAGCACATGACCGATATCGCCGCCGGAACAAAAACCATCACTGCGGTCCTTTCCGAGTCCAGAAATATGCTCTCCGGCATCTTCGAAGATCTGGAAAAGAACGAGGCCGCGATCGGCAGAGATCTGATGGAGCGGACCCGCGAGGAGCAGACCATCGGTCCCTGTCCCGTATGCGGCAAACCTCTCAGGATCAAGCGGGTTGGCAGCTCTCAGTTTATCGGCTGTTCAGGATATCCTGACTGTACGTTCAACGCAGGTCTGCCGCCGGCGACCTGGGGGAATGCCATCAAGATGGATGAGGTGTGCGAGACACACGGCCTGAATCATGTCCAGCTGCTTCGGAAAGGAGCTCCTGCCTGGAAGATCGGTTGCCCGCTCTGTTCCCACATCAAATCGAATACTGATGCCTTCCTGCTTCTTCCGGGAATGACGGAGGCAGGGATCCGGAAACTCAATGCGGTCCACATTTACACCATCTCCGAGCTGATATCCCGCGGTCCTGATGTACTTGCAAAGAATCTCGGTCTTTCAACATCCGCAGCGGAAAAGCTCATCCGGGAGGCAGAAGGCGTGCTGGCTCTCCTGAAGAAACGAACCGAGCTCAAGAAGTTTATTTCGGCACATGTCGCACCGAAACGCGGTCGCGGTCACTCGAAAGTGAGTGCGGCCATGATCTCTATGGGTGTTACGGATGTCGAAGCTCTGTCCCGGGCAGATCCCGTGACGCTTCATGAAGCGAAACTCAGCGAAGCAGAGGCCGCATCTCTCGTGGCCGAGGCAAAGACCATGATCAACATTTCCCGCATGAAGGAGTATGGGGTTCCCGCGATCACTCTGAAGAAGTATGTCAATGCCGGATTCGATGATCCGGAGAAGTTCGTTGCGGTCCACCCGGCTGGTCTGTCTCTTGCGACTGGCGTGTCGGTCACGACGATCTGTAATCACCAGAAACTGGTCGCCGAGAAACTCCGCCGGCCGTGCCCGGAGAAGATCAGTAAGGTCGCATTCGAGGAGGGTATTGCCCCGCTCAGGAAAAAAGCTGACCCTGAACTTCTCACTCCGCTTGCGCTTGCGGGAGTTTACAGCCCGGACCTCCTGGTGAAGGCGGATGTCAAGACCCTCTCTAAGGTGACCGGCATCGAGGAGAAGCTGATCGCCGATCTACAGAAATATTCAAAAAAGGTGGCAGAAAAATGAGATGGAAAACCTGGCGTCATATCACGAAACTTGACCCGGACAAGGTCCTAAACAAAGAAGAGATCGCAGAGATCGCGGCGAGTGAAACGGACGCTCTCATGCTTTCCGGCACGCTCGACGTAACTCCGGAAAACCTCGCCCTGCTCTATGACAACGTCCGCGATGCCGGACTCCCGCTCACGGTCGAGCCGGTCGATCCCTCCTGTGCCAGATTTGAGGGTATCGACTTTGTGTTTGTTCCGACCGTGTTCAATGCGGGTCATCCGGCATTCATAACCGGTCTCCACAAAGAATGGGCACTGCACGCCGAGATCCAATGGGATAAAGTGGTCCAGGAAGCTTATGTTGTTCTGAATCCGAACTCATCAGTGGGCAAACTCACCCGCGCAAAATGCGATCTCAGCCCTGCTGAGGTGGCGGCCTACTCGGTGATTGCCGAGAAGTATTACTCCATGCCGGTGTTTTACATCGAGTACAGCGGGATATATGGTGACCCTGCGGTCACACGCGCCGTCTCTGAAGCAGTTTCACAGACCCGGGTATTTTACGGCGGAGGGATCAACTCCGGCGAAAAAGCCGCAGAGATGGGGCAGTATGCCGACACCATCATCGTTGGTAATGCGGTCTATGAAGCCGGCCCTGCTGTTCTTAAAGAGACGGTGAAGGCGGTCAAATAAGGACCCTCCCCTCTCCAAAAAAGTGTGATGTAAGATAGATTACAGCGTACAGTACGGTGCAAGTTTTCGAATCAGAATCTCCACCTGCACGCCCGCAAGACCCGCATAGGTCTCAGGTTGCAGCAGTCTTCCGATCTCCTTAGCCGATACATACGCCGTGATCTGCGGTTTTACTGCAAGAATATCCGCAAGCGGCATCTTCGCTGCAAGCGCCTCCATACTGGCCTCGCGGATGATTTCGTGAGCATCCTGACGCTTCATTCCGCGTTTCGTCAGCTCAATCATTACCGACTCAGCTAGATTAATTCCATGCAGATACTGCAGATTGCGGGTGACAGCCTCTGTGTTGATCTTCAGATTTTTCACGACCCCCGTCATCACCTGAAGACAGTGATCACACAGAATACTTGTCTCCGGGAACGTTATCCGCTCGGCGGATGAGTTCGTCAGATCACGCTCATCCCAAAGGGTATTGTTCAGCAGTGCCGGTTCGACCATGGCGCGAACGATCCGTGCAAGACCGCAGACCTGCTCGCTCTTGATCGGGTTCCTCTTATGGGGCATCGTCGACGAACCGACCTGTTTCTTCGAGAACGACTCCTCGACCTCTCCGATCTCAGTTCTCTGGAGGGAACGGACCTCAATACCGATCTTGTCAAGAGTCGTTGCGATGTTTGCGAGCAGGAAGATGTACTCGGCATATCTGTCGCGGGAAATCACCTGGGATGAGACATCCACCGATCCGATATCCAGATACTTCATCATCTCTGTCTGAACCTCGATACCGTGTTCACCCATAGCGGCCATCGTTCCAACTGCCCCAGTCATCTTACCGATGACGACACGCGGTCTGCTCTCTCTCAACCGAAGGAGATGCCGAGAAACCTCTGACGCCCAGATCGCGAATCGAAGTCCGTAGGTCGTTGGCACGCCCTGCTGGCCGTGTGTTCTCCCGATACAGATCAGATTCTTGGTTTCCTCCGCACGTTTCAGAAGCACGCCCATAAGCGTTTCAAGTTTATTCTCGAACAGGTCATATGCCTCTTTAAGCTGAAGTCCGGTCGCGGTATCCAGGATATCATTCGATGTGGCCCCAAAATGGATCCAGCGTCCCGCATCCCCGCAGACCTCGGAAACCGCCCGGGTTATGGCCATGGTATCATGACTGATCTCTGCTTCTATCTCTTTCGCACGAATGCGTGAAGCCGAGAGGGCATTCTTTTCAATGATCTCCGCATCCTCCACCGGGATCATCCCTACGACGCCCTGGGCATGGGATAAAGCGACTTCAGCACGGACGATACAGGTGAACCGGTTCTCCTCACTCCATACACGTTTCATTTCTGGAGTTCCATACCGGAAATCTATCGGATGTATTGCCATAGTAAATCTAGTATTGGTTTTCTTTGGTTATGAGTTTGTCCTGTGAAGGCGAAGATACGCAGCTGCCCCGGGGCAGTTCTTTTTCTCTCTAAAAAACCAATAGAAACGCATCGTGCCGCACGAATATAAGAAACCGCATTATAGAAAGAAAGCAGATAAGCCAGTACGTGTACGGGGAGAAAAGAAACCTGTTCCGAAAAAGGAGATCAAGCCGGGGTATTATATCAAAGAGACCGACGACTTCGTGACCAAATTCCTTTACTGGTGTCCTGCATGCAACATCCCTCTGCTGGAAAAAACCTGTGCCTGTTATAAGGAGAGCATAAAAATCTCTCTCCAGCAGCCGTATGATATAAGACCGGCCTTAAAAACCGATCATGATCTCATATCTTCTCTTATAAAAACCCGGTTCGGTGACAACGTCACAGTCCCGAAGATCCTCGTTCTGAACAAAGCAGGAGGGCTTGACCGGAATGACCTTATCATCGCAAACGGGGTAAGGTTCGCGTGGCTTTGGTTCGACCCGGTCGCGAGAAGATTCAATCTCGACATTGAAGCAGAGGCATTGCCTTACCTGATCGGCAAAGTAGATAAGGGTATTATCGATCTCGAAAAGGAGGCAGTAGGTCTGCCGGAAGGACGGCTTGGCGGGAAAAAGGTCAATGTCACTACGACCGGAATAACCGACGGGGTCGTCATTCTCCGATATAAAAATAAATACGGGACCGGTATCCTCAAAGAAGGGGCAGTCAGAATAAAAGAGCTCAACAGCATCTCCCCGATAAAATCCAGACCAAACCCTTCGTGGGATGAGGCGGTCGAAAAGAATGCGTTCCACATCAAAAACATGGAACGCAATGCGGTCCGTGAGATCAGACAGAATGTCCCGCTCAAACCGAGTGTCAACTGTTCATTTTCCGGAGGAAAAGACAGCACAGCCGTCTGGAGCATCGCCAAAAAAGCCGGTGTGACCGAGGCATTCTTCATTGACACAGGGCTTGAGTTCCCTGAGACTGTTGAGTTTGTGAAGTCCGAGGGCGTCGAGATCATTCAGAAAGCCGGTGATTTTTGGCAGGCCGTGGAAAAAGCCGGACCGCCGGGAAAGGATCACCGCTGGTGCTGCAAACTGCTCAAACTCAATCCGCTCAAACTCAATCTGGCAGAGACCGGAGAGTGCCTGACGATCCAGGGAAACCGCTGGTATGAGTCCTGGAGCCGGGCGTCGCTCGAAGCACTGAGTCAGAACCCGACAAATCCTCTGCAGTTGAACCTCTCACCGATTCGTTCATGGAGAGCTCTTGATGTGTTCTTCTATCTGTGGCTCAGAGAACTGCCCTACAATTCACTCTACGAACGAGGATATGAACGCATCGGATGTTATCTTTGTCCGGCAATGCTCGAGTCGGAGCTTGAGACGCTTCACGTTACTCACCCGAAAATGGCAGACCGCTGGGAAGAATTTCTCGTGAGATGGGCAGATGAACGAGGTCTTCCGCCTGAGTTCGTCACCTGGGGTCTCTGGCGCTGGAAGGAGCTTCCCCCCAAAATGCTGGAGCTTGTCAAAGAAGCAGGCCTTGATCTGACGGAAAAAAAGACCAAAAGAAGCACGCCCGCCTCGGTTGCCCACCTTATGCCGGAGGGAAAAACAACAGATATCGTCGAGGATCGTGTCCCGGCAGAACTCGAACCGGTAAAAATACCAGAGCCGGACTGGGAAACTCTTCGCGCCGAGTTCCCCATGATGGGGGATCTGATGTACTTCGATAACGGAGCGACGACCTGGTCTCCTGAGTGCGTGCTTGCGGCGATGGATGAATTCGAAAGACAGTATCGTGCGAATGTCGGTCGGGGTGTCCACCGTTTGACGAGGATCGCGACCCAGAAATACTGGCATGCTCACGAAAAGGTCGCCGCGTTCATAAACGGATCCAGAGGAACCACGGTATTTGTGAAAAACACCACAGAAGCAATCAACACGATCGCCCGCGGTCTTTCTTTTAAGAAAGGGGACGTGATCGTAACTACGATCCTCGAGCATCACTCAAATCTTCTGCCTTGGAGAGCATTGGAAGCTAAAGGCGTCGAGCTTCGCATCGTCGGACTCAATGATGACCTGACACTTAACATGACTGCATTCGAAGCAGCGATGGATGCATCGGTTCGGCTCGTCGCCGTGACTCATGCTTCGAATGTCACAGGTACCATCACCCAAATCAGTGAGATCTCGCAGTTGTGTAAAAAGTACGGCGCACTGCTCGCGGTAGATGCAGCGCAGTCTGTTCCGCGAATGCCCATCAATGTCGAGGCACTTGGCGTGGACTTCCTCTCCTTCTCCGGCCACAAGATGTTTGGACCCATGGGGACCGGCGTTCTCTGGATGAAGGAACCGATCCTTGAACCTCTTCTCCTTGGCGGCGGAATGGTCGCAAGTGTAAACGATGACGGATATGTTTCGGCGGACGGGTATCAGAAATACGAAGCCGGCACGCCAAACATCTCCGGAGGTATCGGGCTCGGCGCCGCGGTGGAGTTCCTGACCAGCATCGGGATGGAACAGATCGAAGCACATGAACGAAAACTCACCGACCTGCTGATCAACGGACTTTCGAAGATACCGGGTGTTACCCTTTACTCGTGCAGGGATCAGAACAGCCGTATCGGCGTTGTGTCTTTCACGGTCGAAGGTTATGCACCTCATGAGATCGCGGAGTGGCTGGATGACGAACACGGGATCGAGATCAGATCGGGTCTTCACTGTGCCGAGCCGCTTATGCGGTATCTTTCGGCAGAAAAAGGAACGGCACGGGCATGTATCTCCTTTTATAATACCGAAAGCGAGGTCAACACCCTCGTCGCGGTGATCCGGGAACTGACCGTCAACTGATTTTCCTCATTGCAGCATAAACCCATTTCATATTTTTTTGGTGCATGATTCGATACCTCGTATATAGAAAATCCATTATTGAATGGCTTTCCTGCAGAAATCTGCAGAGTAAAATATATTTTTCGACCGGAATTTTTCACTATCATTGAAGATGATGAAGGTTTTATTCTGCTTTCAAGACGTCAGCTATATCCTATGTTACTGTCAATAATACCTAATATGGCAGATTCATCTCTGATTCTGAGTGCCAAAGATAAAACCGTTCTTCATGAATATGATGCAGCACAGAAACTCTATTGTAAGTATCTGGAAGAAGATCCGACTAATGCTGCAGTCTGGATATTACTGGGGGATGTCCTTATCACCCAAGAAAACTTCTATGATGCGATTGATGCATATGATTCGGCTCTGAATTCTGATCCGGAAAATCCTGAATATCTTGTAGCTCTTGGCTCGGCTTATGCAAAGATCCACCAGTTTTCTGATGCGAAGATACTCTTTGAAAAGGCTGCGACCTTATCGGGTGATCTGCGCCATCAGTATCTGGTTGGAGATATGCTGGGGTATCTTGGAAAATATGATGAGGCCCTTGTTCTCTATACTCTCCTTGCATTGAGCCATCCTGATGAGCCCGGACTCTATAAACGTATGGCAATCGTCCATCATCATCTCAACAGGTCTGCTGAGGAGATGATGTCCACCAATAAAGAATTGATGCTGCGTAAAAAAATGGTTGAAGAGCATCCTAATGCATCTAACTGGTTCAAATATGCCGATGTTCTTTTCCGGTGCGAAAGGTATGATGAAGCGAAAGATGCGTTTTTACAGACACTTTCTTTTGAAGAAAATGCTCAGATTCATCTGCGTCTGGGTGAGACCCTCTATAAGCTGAATGATACATCCGGAGCACTCGATCAGTTTGCTCAGGCAGCACGGTTTGATCCGCGTGATTTCGCGTTTCTTTTGCAGATGGCGGATCATCTGACGGATCTTGGGATGTATGATGCTTCGATCACCTATTATACCCAGGCTCTTGAACTCAGAAGTGTCCACGCCGATACTTGGGTTGGGATTGCTTACAGTCTGCTGAAATTTGTTCGTCTTGAGGAGGCAAAGGCATTTTTTGAGATGGCAAAGGCGTCTGCTGCGGTGCGTGAACTTCCCAGGTCGGACAAACTGCATAAAAGTCAGAAGACCGCTGCACTTGATGCGGCATTCCCTTCCTCGCTCTAAGGTATTTTCTGCGGGTTCGGCAGAAAGAAAGACACAATACTGATAATCCTTCCCTGCAAATACTACCACTACACATGCCGGAAAAAGATATATATGCAACTCTTGTCAGTATGGCAGACCCGAAGAACTTCTCCAAGGATATGGCGGTGATCTTGGTTTGGGTCGCGCTTACGGTGGCTATGATCTATGTTCCGGTATTGAACGAGACGTTTCTGCGTGTGATATTTGCGGTACCGGTGATCCTATTTATCCCGGGATATGTTCTGATCGCCGCACTTTTTCCTGAAAAAAATCGATTGACGGTATCGAACGATTTGCTTTATCGGTTGGTCTTTCGATTGCGGTGGTGCCGCTGATCGGGCTTGTTCTGAATTATACTCCGTTTGGAATCAGGCTTGACCCGATCGTCACGTCTCTTGTGAATTTCATTGTTGTGATAATGATCATCACGGTGTACAGACGTGTATCCGTGTCTGAAGAGGAGCGGTTTGCTGTGCCGTTCGAACAGGTAAAACCTGCATTGAAGACAGATTTTTTCCCAAAGAACAGTTCTAAGCTGGACAAGGCGCTATCCTGGATCCTGATTGCGGTAATTCTGATTGCGGCGGTCACGACCGTATATGTAATAGCATTTCCAAAAGAAGGGGAGAAATTTACCGAGTTCTATATATTGGGAGCGGATAAGATGGCAGACGACTATCCTGAAAAATTTGTAGCAGGTACCGAGCAGTTTGTCTGGGTCGGGATCGGGAATCGTGAGTATCGGGATGTGACATATACTGTGGAGACGTTGCTTTTGAATGCGGAGTGGGAATCGACAACGAACTCATCGGTGATCCATTCGTCTAAGGTCCGTGACCGGTATTCGGTCCAAGTCGCCGACAACACGACATATCTGGAGATGTATAATTTTACGATATATGATGCCGAGTATAATCGTCTGGAGTTCCTGCTGTATAATGAAACGGTGCCGGATATCGGGGCATCTTCTGAGGATAAGATGGCAGCAGCTTACCGTGATCTGCATCTCTGGATCAAAGTGATTTCATAAAACAGATTGGCGTTCTGTTTTTGAGGATTGATGCGGAGCGATTATCTGATATCATTCTATCACGATTATCTCAATCTTCCGGACAGACTCCAAATCAAAATAAATTTTTATAAAAAAGAATAACATCAGTCACTTTTTGCGATCTGCTGCATCCGTTCGATCCCGTGGATCTCCCTGATCACTGAGACGACTTCCTCCGGGACACACTCTTCCCATGCATCTCCGGCGAAAATCTTTTTCCTGACCGCTGTTCCTGAGAGACTCTCCCGAAGATACATCGGCGGCGACATGACTGGGATCCCGGCTTCTGTGAATAGCTGGATCACCAGCGGGTTGGAGGTATACACCGTATCAAACGGTGGGACCATCGACTTTACATGAGCCACCCAGAGGGCATTTCTTTTGACATCCTCCAGGGGGATGACATAAAATGGGATATCCAAACTGCTCAGTGCCCGGGTGATCATCAGGACCCGCTCCCCTGCGGTAAATGGATGTCGGATGTCATGGCTGATATCTGCACTGCCGATACCAATGATCAGTTCATCGACCTCTTTTGCAAGGCCGTCGATTACTGCTTTGTGACCATTATGGAACGGCTGAAACCGTCCGACGTACAATCCCCGCTTCATTTTTTCCCTCCGATCAGTGCCGCGATCCTGGCCGCAAATGCCCCTGCGGTGAACCCTGCATCAATATTCACCACGGTGATAACTGCACAGGACTGAAGCATGCTTGCTAGAGCCGCCGCTCCTTGACCCATATACCCATATCCCGTACTCACCGGGACGCCGATCACTGGTTTGTCGACCAGCCCTGCAACCACTGAGGGCAGTGTCCCTTCCCGTCCTGCGCAGACCACATACACATCAGCCTCCCGAAGTTTTTCCAGAGCAGGGATTAGCCGGTGGATCCCTGCCACACCTACATCGAATGAGGTGATGACCCTTGCGCCCATCTCCTCAGCAATCGAACGAGCCTCTTCTGCAACCCGGATATCCGATGTCCCGGCGGTCATGATCCCGACAGTACCCCCAGAAGGGATCGGAAGGGTTCCGTCCGAAAGTATCAGGATCCCTCCCGGATTTCTGACCTCTGCGGCGATACCGGCTGGGAGGTTTTCACACACCGCTCTCACCTGTTCCTGGGTGATGCGTGAAGCTACACATCTGCCTGATGCCATTACATAACTGTGCATGATCTTAACGAGCGAGTCGGTGTCCTTCCCTTCTGCCAGAACGACTTCCGGCATCCCGCACCTGCTGCATCGTTCCATATCCAGATTTGCTACATCGCCGACCCGGGTCACTGCCATGGCCGTCAGCCTCTTTTCTGCAGTCACCGGGTCAAGTGTGCCATCTCTTACCTGATTCAGGATATCAGAAACATGCGGATGCTCATTCATTATTCTATGAGTTTGGTTGCCTGAGATGAAATAGTATGTCCTCCTCATGAGCTCGGGTATTTTACCTTCGTAAGCCGGGTTTTGGGTGTTCGTCATTTGAAGTGTCCATCACGCGAAGGCTTATACTTTTTTCACACGCATATATATCGAATATCATGGATCCAATATCAATAGACCCGGGACTTTTGCAGTTGACCGAGATCGTTCTTACCGCAGAAGTGGTGAACACCAATCCTGCTTTAGAAGTCAATGACCTTCCCGTAACAATCCGGCAGATGTTCTGCACCGAATCTCCCGGTATCATCGCCCGCCCTGTTGTAATAAAAGAAGGAGTTTTAAAATCCTATCTTCCGACCCTTGCTGCTCGCTGTATAATTCAGGATGAGAAGAACTCGTATCTCTTATGCAATGATCTTGGCCAGTTCTCTGTCACCGCCTTCACTCCTGCTCTGAAATGGTATTACCGTCATGTCGGTCCTGCCAAACTGATGCAGAACCCTGCCCTCACCCTCGCTCTGGAAACCGCAGGAGAGATCGATATCAACTATAAAAAATCCCGTGCCAATATCCCGATCTTTGAGGATACCACCGCATATCTGACCGGCAAACTTGCTGCGATCACCGAAAAATCCGAATCGTTCAAAGAAGCTGCCGATCTTGTAGTTTCGTATGCCCCTGAAGAGATCGAGTTTTCCCTTTCGGATCTTGTCTGTACCCCTGACCAGCTTGCCATCGTGAGAAAAGTACAGATTTCTCTGGAAAATCAGGAGTTCCTCAGAAATCACCGGATCTATGAATTAGGCAGGATCCTTCTGGTTGGACCGCCGGGAACCGGCAAAACCTCATTTGCCCTTGCGCTTTCGCGTTCTGTCCACATGCCGGTCCTTGAAGTCCGTCTCTCTATGATCACCTCCCAGTATCTTGGCGAGACCTCCAAGAACATTGATCGGATCTTCGATCTTGCCAAAAAGATCGCTCCGTGTATCCTTTTCATCGATGAATTCGACTACATCGCAAAGACCCGAATCTCTGATGACAACGGCACGATGAAACGTGGGGTCAACACTCTTCTCAAATGTATCGACCACATCAATCTTATCAAAGATCAGGTACTGCTGATCGGTGCAACGAATCACGCAGGGATGCTCGATGAGGCTGCCTGGCGCCGGTTCGATGAAGTCGTCACCTTCACCCTTCCGGATGCAGGTATGCGGGAGGCGATCCTGAATCATGTGGCATCCGATATCCCCTGCACGATCGATTTCACTACCCTTGCGGCACGAACAGAAGGCTTTTCTGGCGCAGATCTGCGTATGATGCTCACAGAAGCTATCGTTTCAGCCCTTCTTTCAGGAAGAAAGGAGATCGATGAGGCCGATGTAAATGCTGGAATGGAACTGGTCAACCGGAGGAATTTGGTCCGGACAGGGTGCGCCTGAGATGAAGGTCACGGCCCTTGGAACAGGAGACGTCGTCGGCACGCCGAAGATCGGTTGCGACTGTCCGATCTGTAGCGAAGCAAAGGCAGCCGGAATACAGCGGCTTCGGACCTCCCTGCTGATTGAGCATAAGGGCCTTCATCTTCTGATCGACACCGGCCCGGATATGCGTGCCCAGTTGTTAGCGGCCGGCTCACCGCGGGTAGATGCAGTCATCTGGACCCATGGTCATTACGATCATTTCATGGGATTCGGCGATTTTTATCGTGTCCAGCGGGAACCGATCTCGGTGTATGGAGCCCCTGAGGTTCTGAAGTACTGCGGCGGTATCTTCTCCTTCATCCCTCACGTGGAACATCCTGTCCATCCATGTGAACCGATGGAGATCTGCGGCATGGAGGTTACTCTCTTTCCGGTGGTTCACGATACCCCAACCTACGGACTTCGGATCACCGCAGACGGGAAAACGTTCGTGTACTCCTGTGATACACGTGCTGAGCTTTCTGAAGCATCGCTTGAAACGATGAAAGGCGCTGATCTTTTACTGCTCGATGGAATATTCCCGCCGGGAGTGAACATCACCAAGCACATGAATATTGAGGATGCGGAACATCTCGCAGAAAAACTGGCACCAAAAGAGTTCTGGTGTGTTCATATGAGTCATAAAATACCCTGGAACTATGTCCACGCTGCACGGGATATGCAGACCTGGACTCTATAAGATTTTCTTATTGTCTTGAGTCGGCAAGTTTATCTCATTTTGCGTACACTTAACTATTAGCGCTTTTAGCTGTTTAAATAAAAACAGCGTTTTATGAATTTGTAGCGTACCTTAATTTGAGGTTTCTCATGTCACAAGAACACCAGGACGTTAAAACGGGAACCACCACAGTGGGTATTGTATTCAAAGGCGGAGTCATCCTTGCTACCGAGAGGCGTGCAACGATGGGTACCCTTATTGCAAGCAAGAAAGCAAAGAAAGTACATGCTATCACTGATAAGATCGGTATGACAATCGCCGGTGGGGTTGGGGATGCCCAGCAGCTTGTCAGAATCATCAACGTTGAATGTAACCTCTACGAGATCCGCAGAGGTCAGGAGATCAGTGTCGGGGCAGCTGCCACGATCCTCTCCAATTACCTGAACCAGAATCGCTTTTCGCCGTACTACGTCCAGCTCCTTGTCGGCGGTGTCGATACCAGTGGACCTTCGGTCTACTCAGTGGATGCAGCCGGCGGTGCCACACTTGAAGAGAACTTTGTCTCCACCGGGTCGGGTTCACTGATTGCGTATGGTGTTTTAGAGGATCGCTTCAAATCCAATATGACCGAGAACGAGGCGATTGAAACCGCCTTCAGGGCTCTTCGCGCTGCGATGCTCCGTGACTCAGCTTCCGGAGAGGGATACAATGTGGTAATAATAACCCTGGAGAAATTCGAGTATCTGCCGGAGGATAAAATAGCTGAATATCTTCCTTCGGTAAAATAATTTTACTTTTTTTTTGGAAACGAATTTTATGCAGGTTGAAGATAGACTCAAAGAACTCAAAGTAACTATTAATAAAAAAGTTCCACGTGGAGTTACCGTAACGGATGTTGAATTTGAAGGCCCCGAGATGGTTATCTATACCGATGATCCGAAACTGTTTGCCAAGGATCATGACCTGATCAAGACACTTGCGAGAGACCTGCGTAAACGCATCGTTGTCCGCCCCAATATTCTTGGAGATACGGAAGAGGCATATGACATGATCAAGGCCGTTGTTCCGGAAAGTGCCGGCATCACGGATATTTTCTTTGATACTGATACCGGCGAGGTCCTGATCGAGGCTGAAAAACCGGGTGTTGTCATCGGTAAAAACGGTTCAACACTTCGCGACATCACCATGAAGACCGGCTGGACACCAAAAGCGGCCAGAACTCCGCCGATCCCTTCAGTAACCATCAAACAGGTCCGTCAGTATCTGCGTGAATCTCGTGACGAGAGAAAGGAGTTTCTTCGCAAGTGCGGTAAGCGGATCCACCGGGATTCTATTTATACCGGCCGCGATCATGATCAATGGCTTCGTCTGACTACCCTCGGCTGCTGCCGGCAGGTCGGTCGTGCGGCGTTTCTTCTGAGTACGCCGGAGAGCAAAGTCCTGATCGACTGCGGTGAATCGCCCAGTGCAACCGGCGCTGCCTCCTCTCCATATCTGAATGTTCCGGAGATCTATCCGTTCACCAATCTGGATGCCGTCGTTTTGACCCACGCCCATCTTGATCACTCGGCATTTATTCCGCTCCTTTTCAGATACGGATATGACGGTCCGGTCTATACAACTCCGGCGACCCGTGATCTTGCAACGATGCTTCAGCTGGATTATCTGGATGTGAACAACAAGGAGGACCGTATTCCTCCCTACTCCTCGAATGAGATCCGTGAGTTTGTGAAACATACCATTGCTCTGGGCTATGGGGATGTTACAGATATCGCTCCTGACATGAAGCTGACTTTACACAATGCCGGCCATATCTTAGGATCGGCGATCGCTCACTTCAATGTTGGCAACGGCGTGTACAATGTTGCCTTTACGGGAGATCTGTTCTACGGCAAGAGCCGGCTGTTCAATCCGGCCGTGTCTCAATTCCCTCGATTAGAGTCTCTCATCATTGAAAGTACTTACGGTGGTTCAGATGACTTCGCCCCGTCAAGGGTCGAGGCGGAAGAGCGTCTGTATGAGGTCATCAATGAAACCCTCGGCCGCGGCGGGAAAGTTCTGATCCCGGCGTTTGCTGTTGGACGGTCCCAGGAACTGATGCTCGCCATCGAAGAGGGTATGAGAAACAACCGTATCCCGAAGTGTAAGGTGTACCTTGACGGCATGATCAAGGAAGCAACGGCGATGCATACAGCATACCCCGAGTATCTCAACACTGATCTCCGTAACCTTATCTTTCGGGATAATTACAATCCGTTCCTTGCGGAATGTTTCGAGCAGGTGGATTCCTATGATAAACGTCAGGCGGTCATCTTCTCTGAGGATCCCTGTGTGATCATCTCCACGAGCGGTATGATGAATGGCGGTCCGGTCATCGAGTATCTGAGCAACCTTGCCGATTCCCCGAAGAATATGATCATCTTCGTTGGGTATCAGGCAGAAGGAACCTACGGCCGGCGTATCCAGAAGGGCTGGCGTGAAGTGCCGATCGGCAAACGAGGAACGATCGTTATCAATATGGAGATCCAGACGGTGGAAGGTTTTTCCGGTCACGCGGACCGGAAGCAGCTGATGAACTATGTTCAGTATGTTCAGCCGAAGCCCGAGCGGGTGTTTACGATCCATGGCGAAGAGTCCAAGACGATTGACTTCGCCAGTTCGATCTATAAAAAATTCCACATTCAGACCGTGTCTCCACAGAACCTTGAGACATACCGACTGGTTTGAGCAGCTGCTCAGCCTGCCCTCACTATTTTTCTTGGATGCATATGCAAATGGCAGGATTCCTGCTGTCATCATTCCCTGATTTCCTCCGCATCTCTGAAATGTGCCTTACCGATACACAAGTGTATTATAGAATGGGCACTGAAAAAACTATTAATTATTTTACAGGATAGATACACTCATGGATACCAGAATGAAATTCTTAGAGCATGAACTTGCCGAGCAGGAACGCGGGCTCGCCGGCAAACAGGAAACTGCGCAGAATGTAGTGGAAAAAGCCGAAAATACTCAGGAACTTGAACATAAAATCCGTGAACTTGAGATAATGGTCAAAGGACTTACTGAGGAACTTCTTGATCTGAAGTCGGTCACGCGTAAACTTGGTGCCCAGATGGAAAAACTCGGCGGCACTCCAACCAAAAGTCATCCGGAAGCTTCCCGTTTTGGCGTTCGGAGGGGCGAGGTCGTCGCAGAACCTATCGCAGAGCCTGCTCCTGCCCGCCCTGCTGAATCTGCATCCCGTATTACTCCGCCGGTCAGACGATCGGTCGCCGAGGCTCCGGCTCCCCGTATGAGCCGGCCTACTCCTACTCCCGCTCCTGAACCGGTACGGGCATCGGCCCCTGTAATCCCTGATGTTCCGGTCGAAAATCTGAAACCGGGCGAGTTTGAGTATGTCATGCAGCAGGACGGTACCATTCAGAAACGGAAGAAAACGACCGATCATAATGTTATCATCGCAGGTACTGGGTATAATCCGTCTCGTACCTCACACTCCTTCTCTATTCGTGCCGACTCTTCAGCTGTTATTGAAGCTGATGATAATGACACAGTGGAAATCAAACGTTAACGGAGTTCATTCGTGCACATTGTCCAGGTTGACATCGACAACTTCAAGTCTTTTTCAAGAAAGACAAAAATTCCTTTTTATGAAGGTTTCACCGTAATATCTGGGCCGAACGGCTCAGGAAAAAGTAATATCATCGATTCCATCCTTTTTGTCCTGTCTTTATCCACCTCACGAAATCTTCGTGCTGAAAAGCTCACTGATTTTATCAATACCATGTCCGGCAAAAACACCGCGGAGGTCACTCTCACCTTTTCGGACGATACCAAGATTCGCCGGACGATCAAACGAACTGCAAACGGATATTATAGTTACTACTATCTGAACGAAAAGACCTGTTCCCAGACCGAGATCCTAGAGTATCTCGCGAAACGCGGGATCAAGCCGCATGGATATAATGTCGTCATGCAGGGAGATATATCCCGGATCATGGACATGAGCGATCTTGAACGTAGGCGGATCATCGATGAGATTGCGGGAGTTGCGGAGTTTGATGATAAAAAGGAACAGGCACTCGTTGAACTTGAACAGGTCCGGGCAAGTATCGACCGCGAAGAGATCCTTCTTTCTTCATATGCCAAACAGCTGGAAGAGCTTGCCGATGCACGTGAAGGTGCGGTAAAGTATCAAAAGCTTCAGGCAGAGCTCGATTATCTCAAGGCTGCGAAGCAGCTCGTCCGGCTTCATGACCTCGAACGTGAACTTGGTCTTATTGCTCATTCAAGATCTGAGCAGGAGGAGAAACGTACCTGTATCCGTAATGATATATTCCTTCAGGAAAACGAGAAAAATGCTCGTCTTGAGGATGTACATGAGATCTACCGGCAGATCAGTCACAAACAGGGTCCTGCCTATATGCGGATTATCGGCGGGATAGAAGCTGAAAAAGGCAACATCCGTGTTGCTGAAGATACCGTTTCACGGAGAAGGAAGGAGAAGGAGAGCAACCTCGCCGAGATGAACCGTCTCTATCTCGATCTCCAGAAAAACCAGAACACTCTCAATGATAAGATTCGGGAGTCACAGGCACTTCAGATCGACAAAGCGAATCTGGCGATGGAGCTTGAGGCACAGAAGAAGACGCTGGAAAAAGCGAAAGAGCTCGTCAGTAAATGCAGCCGTGATTCTAAGGGGGCACAAGCCGAATTGGTCGATCTGATGCGGCAGGTCGAGGTGAAGAAGGAGGAGCGCGGTTCGATCGTTATCCAAAGGGATGGCATCATTGAGCGGAGCCGTGTGCGGGCTCAAGAACTGGAGAAACTCCAGAGAGAACAGGGCTCCCTGGCTGATGAACGTTCCGAAAAACAGTCCGAGATTGAAAGTCTCGAACGTGATCTTCAGGATGCCAGAAAAAACAAAGGGATCCTTGACAAACAGCTCGGAGAAACCGAGCGGGCGATGCTGAGTGCAAGGAAGGCTCTCGAACCACTTAGGGGAGAGATCGCCAGGCTTACGAAAAAGCAGATGCAGATCGAGGCCCAGCAGCAGGCTTCAGGTGCTTCGGATCGCACCATCTCTGCGATCCTTGGTATGGATGGAGTGTTTGGTACCGTTTCCAGTCTTGGAAAAGTGATCGACTCCGAATACGCATTAGCGTTGAACATCGCTGCAGGCGACCGGCTCAATAATGTGGTTGTTGACTCCGATCAGACTGCTGCGAATGTGATCCGGTATCTGAAAGATGAACGACTAGGTCGTCTGACGCTTCTTCCCCTGAATAAGATGAAGGCTCAGCCTCCTCTCCCTCCTCTCGCAGGTAACGGCGTGGTGGATTATGCGATCAACCTGATCGACTTCGATCCTGAATACCGGGATGCGTTCAATCTGGTTTTTGGTCAGACCGTGATCGTCGAGACACTGGAGGCCGGCCGTCGGCTCATGGGTCGGTATCGGATGGTGACCTTGGAGGGTGAGCTTCTGGAGAGGGGCGGAGCGATGACTGGTGGTTTTACCCGGAAAGATATCCGTGGATTTGGTGTTGCCGTGGGGCGTGAATCTGCAGATATTTCTGCAAAACTCATCGACCTGCGTGATGATGAATCCGATCTTGTCGCTGCAGAGGCCCGCCACCGGTCAGTTGCCGAAGGTCTTCGTGCTGAACGAAACGAGTATGATTCGGCTATCGTTAAGTTCGAACTTAAAATCAATGACTGTAACCGGATCTTGGATAAGATCGCGGATGATGAGGTCCGGGCCTCCAGGCTTCTGGAAGAAACGGAACGTGACAAGAAGGAGACGGCGAATCAGGTCGCTGAACTGGAGACCCGGGTGGATGCTCTTTCTGATGAGATCGATGTCCTGAATCAGAGAGTTGGTGAGCTGCGTTCGGTTCTGGATGAGGATGAGTTCAATCTTCTTACGGATAAACTCCAAAAAGCACAATCGGGTTACAATGATACGTATCGGCGGTATGAGAACAAAGTCAGTGACCTCTCCGGTTTTAACCTTGAACGTCAGCATTTCAAACAGAATGTCGAGCAGATAACGCGGGAACGAACTTCTCTTGAGGCCAAGAACGTCTCGATTGAGGATGATATAGCTGGTTTTTACGCGGCGATCGATGCTGCAAAATCTGTTATTTCTGCGTTTGAGGATGAGATGAAGGCTTTTACCGGTGAGATCGAGCAGCTTACTGAGGGGCGGAACAGAGCTCAGCATGCGGCGGATGAAGCCCAGCTAAGGGTTGCAACTCTGCAGGGCGCCGAGGAGCGGTGTAATGTACAGATCTCTGCGTTCGATGAAAAGTCAGCTTCTCTTGCTTTGGAGATGTCGGAGATCAAGGGTTCGATTGAGGAGGATATCGCGTGTGATCTTTCTATGGATGAGGTCCTTGACCGTGTTGCTACGACCGAACGGGCTGTCAGAAAACTCGGGAACGTGAATATGCGTGCGATCGAGCAGTATGATGAGGTTCAGAAGCGTTCGGTCGAGCGGACTGTGAAGAAGGAAACCCTTTCACGTGAACGTCAGGCACTTCTTGATAAGATCGATAGTTTCAGGCAGATGAAGTTCGACGTGTTTATGGAAGCATACTCGGCGATCAATCTGCATTTCCTGGAAATTTATTCGCGGCTGAATGACGGCGCAGGTCATCTGGTCCTGGATAATCTCGAGGATCCGTTCCAGGGCGGTCTGACCTTCGAGGTCTCGCCGCGGGGAAAGGAGGTCACCCGGCTGAATCTTATGTCGGGAGGGGAGAAGTCGCTGACGACCCTTTCCTTTATTTTTGCTATACAGCAGTATATGCCGGCCCCGTTCTATGCGCTGGATGAGGTGGATTCCAATCTGGATGGGATGAATGTGGAGCGGTTGTCCCATATGGTCCGTGATATCTGCGCGAAAAGTCAGTTTGTGATCGTGTCCCACAGGAAGCCGATGATCGAGGCATCGGACCGGATGGTGGGCGTGACTCTGCGTATGAGCGATAAGAGTACGCTTGTGACTGGTGTGAAGGTGAATGACTGAGGAAATTTCTGAAGGGAAACTCGAAGAACCGGTCGAGATTCTGTATCAACTGGCGAAGCGCGGAGAGATCGATCCCTGGAATATAGATATCGTTGAGGTTACGGAACGTTTCCTGAATGAGCTCGAACGCAGACGCGAGCTTGATCTGATGATCTCGGGTAGGACGATTTTTTATGCGTCTGTTCTGCTTCGCATGAAATCCGAGTTGCTGGATGGGCAGGAGAGTGAAGCAGAGTGTGAGGAAGATATTTTTGATGGTGAGGATGATCCGTTTTCGGAGGGTGATGTTGTTCTGGAGCGGGCTCTTGGTCCGATCGAGCTTCTGGAGCGGGAGATCGACCGCAGACTTAAGCGGAAGGATGCGCGAAAGCGCCCGATTACCCTGTATGATCTGATCAAACAGCTGAAACTAGCGGAGAAGGCGGAGCGGAGAAGGCAGAGAAGGCGGAGGTATATTGACTCCGAGGATGAGTTGTTTGCAGAACCGGATGTGGATGAGGTTGTGGGGATCGCACACGATGAGGATTATGAGCAGATGGCCGAGCAGATCTATGCGGTCGTGCGGTCCCATCCTGATGCGCGGGACCCCGGGGTTTTGCTGTATGAATTGGCAGCAACGCTGCACTGGCCTCTGTATTTTGTATATCTTCCCTGTCTCTTTCTTGTGCAGGGAGGTTGGGTCGATCTTGAACAGGATGAGTTCTTTGGTGATCTTTGGGTGGTGATATCAGATGGTTTTGCAGAGAAGAGTCAAAAAACAGCGTAATTTTTGGATCATCGTTCTGGATGTTCTGCTGATCATGTGTCTGCTGGTTTTTGTCGTGATGTTGATCTCCATTGTTCTCTCAGTAATGGGTTTCTAACATCGTTCCGGTGTCTTTATATGCCTCAATCCCTAACATTTTCACCTCACGAATTATCCGAACTCAGTTGGAATCCTCCTGGTTTTCTCCGGGTGTGTTCCCTTTCTGTTTCGGTGGGTTTATAAGTGATTGGGGGTAACTATGTTACCTCGCAAGGCTTTCGGATTTGACCTCTAAGGGGCTCGGCACTCTGTGCTTGGTTCTTTGTGGTGTTGGTTCGAAGACTATATAAGCATCTGATGCTGATATAGTAGAGCTGTTTAAGTGGAGGACAAAACGCGAATCATCCGGGTAAGGCCGGAGTGATTGTTGGTCCTGACGTTGGTATTGTGGCGATGCGGACATTCATTGAAATGACCGCTGATTCCTTTCATATGGTTGTGTTTTTGTGATTATGTCGTAGAAACAACAACTGTGTGCCTATAAGAAAGAAAACAAAAAATAGTAATTCTGGTCGATCCTGCCAGAGGCCATTGCTATCAGGGTTTGACTAAGCCATGCGAGTCGAGAGGTGTAAGACCTCGGCATACTGCTCAGTAACACGTGGTTAACCTGCCCTAAGGTGGAGAATACTCCCGGGAAACTGGGGCTAATGTTCCATAGTGGATGCATCCTGGAATGGTGCATCCTCGAAAGATCCGTCGCCTTAGGATGGGACTGCGTCCGATTAGGTTGTTGGCGGGGTAACGGCCCACCAAGCCATTGATCGGTACGGGTTGTGGGAGCAAGATCCCGGAGATGGATTCTGAGACATGAATCCAGGCCCTACGGGGCGCAGCAGGCGCGCAAACTTTACAATGCGAGCAATCGTGATAAGGAAACCCTGAGTGCCTGTCGATGCAGGCTGTTCATATATCTAAATCATATGTGAAGAAAGGGCAGGGCAAGACCGGTGCCAGCCGCCGCGGTAATACCGGCTGCTCGAGTGATGGCCACTATTACTGGGTTTAAAGCGTCCGTAGCTGGACTGTTAGGTCCCTTGGGAAATCTTCACGCTTAACGTGAAGGCGTCTAAGAGATACCGGTAGTCTTGGGACTGGGAGAGGTAAACCGTACTTCGGGGGTAGGAGTGAAATCTTGTAATCCTCGAGGGACGACCTATGGCGAAGGCAGTTTACCAGAACAGCTTCGACAGTGAGGGACGAAAGCTGGGGGAGCAAACGGGATTAGATACCCCGGTAGTCCCAGCCGTAAACAATGTGCGTTAGGTGTGTCGGTAACCACGTGTTACTGATGCGCCGAAGAGAAATCGTGAAACGCACCACCTGGGAAGTACGGTCGCAAGGCTGAAACTTAAAGGAATTGGCGGGGGAGCACCACAACAGGTGGAGCCTGCGGTTTAATTGGATTCAACGCCGGACATCTCACCGGATAAGACAGCTGTATGATTGTCAATCTGAAGGTTTTACATGACTAGCTGAGAGGAGGTGCATGGCCGTCGTCAGTTCGTACTGTGAAGCATCCTGTTAAGTCAGGCAACGAGCGAGACCCACGCCGACAATTGCCAGCAGCATCTCCGGATGGCTGGGGACATTGTCGGGACCGCCTCTGCTAAAGAGGAGGAAGGAATGGGCAACGGTAGGTCAGCATGCCCCGAATTATCCGGGCTACACGCGGGCTACAATGGGCGGGACAATGGGTAACGACACCGAAAGGTGCAGTCAATCTCCTAACCCCGTCCTTAGTTAGGATTGCGGGTTGCAACTCACCCGCATGAATCTGGAATCTGTAGTAATCGCGTTTCACTATAGCGCGGTGAATACGTCCCTGCTCCTTGCACACACCGCCCGTCAAACCATCCTAGTGGGGTTTGGATGAGTCCCTGGTCTTTGCCGGGGTCGAATCTAGGTTCCGTGAGGAGGGTTAAGTCGTAACAAGGTAGCCGTAGGGGAATCTGCGGCTGGATCACCTCCTAAAGAATGATCCAAACACAACCTGTATGACTGAATTAGCATGGTCATTTCAATGAACCGTACAATCGCCACAATACCGACACATCAATATCATACTCACACGCAGTATGGTTTGTTAAACAGTAACAAACGAATAAATAAAGTAGTGTGAGGGGCGCGTAGCTCAGTTGGAAGAGCGCGGCGTTTGCAACGCCGAGGCCTGGGGTTCAAATCCCCACGCGTCCACTCCGTAACCGACTGTGACAAAGTTTTTTTTCTTTGTCACCGGTTACGGTTACCAATGCACCCGGAAACGCGAGTTACCGGGGAAGGGCCGAGAGTCACTGACTCTTCGAGGCCGTGTATAGGTTTTGCATTTGGACGTTAAATGGGTATCAGCGGAACCTTTCTTTACTGAAAGTTATTTGTCGGTAGATCGACACACTTTAAGAGAGACAAAGGGACCCTGGCAACAGCACATAAGCATGATGCTGAATATTCCATTTACCACAAATAATACATTGTTGTAACAAACAATCATCAAAAAAATTATCGACATACCCTCTGATGTTTCAAGCTTTGTAACATCAGAGAAGAAAGAACCTGGTTCTTATGCCGGTTAGTGAATGGTTCGGTTTGAGAGCCGATGAAGGGCGTGCCAAGCAGCGAAATGCCCCGGGAAGACGCAAGGAGTCTGTGATCTGGGGATACCCTAATAGGACCTCCACACGATTTATCGTGAATCCGTAAGGATGGGGAACCCCCCGAAGTGAAACATCTCAGTAGGGGGAGGAAGAGAAATCAATTGAGATTACGTTAGTAGAGGCGATCGAACCCGTAATAGTCTAAACTGAATCCCGCAAGGGAGATGTAGTGTATGGCCTTCGTTATAGTATGTGTTTATCTAATGAAAGTAGCTTGGAATGGCTTACCTTAGAGGGTGACAGTCCCGTACGTGGTGATAAACATGGCTTAGAAGTGTCCTGAGTAGCGCGGGTTGGAATTCCCACGTGAATAAGGGGGTCACCTAACCTCCAAGACTAAATACTCCTCAAAACCGATAGTGAAATAGTAGCGTGAGCGAAAACTGAAAAGTATCCCTAAAAAGGAAATGAAAAGTGCCTGAAACTAACCGGTGATCGTGTGTTACGGCGTGCAAGGATCTTCTCTTCGAAAGAACCCGTCGCGAGGCGGTAGTATGAGTAGAGTTGCCGACGTCGTAACTTACGTTTTGAAGAACGGGCCAAAGAGTGTATTCCGCTGGCGAGGTTAACCGAAAGGGTAGCCGCAGCGAAAGCGACAAGCGCGTAGTTTACCTGGTGCGGCGTACTAATAGTGCGTGGAGTCAACGGGATACGACCTGAAACCTGGTGATCTATGCCTGAGCAGGTTGAAGCGTTCCGAAAGGTGCGTGGAGGACCGCATGCGGTATTGATATGCAAATCATTCGCGTGACTTGGGTATAGGAGTGAAAGATTCATCGAACCGGGTGTCAGCTGGTTCCTCTCGAAACATGTCTAAGCATGACCTCGACCGAGAATGATAGTGAGGTAGAGCACCTATTAGAAATCCCGGGGGAGAAATTCCTCGCTTTCTTGTAAAACTCCAAACTCCCTATCTTTGTAGACGTCGGGCAGTCCGGGCTACGGGGTAAGCTTGTAGTCCGTAAGGGAGACAACCCAGACCATGGTTAATGCCCCCCAATGTAGGCTAAGTGTCAACACTGAATGAAGTCCTAGGTCAAAGACAACTGGAAGGTGAGCTCAGAAGCAGCTATCCTTTAAAAAGTGCGTAACAGCTTACCAGTCAAGATTTAGGGCGCAGAAAATGGACGGGGCTCAAGCCTACTGCAGATACCATGGCGCACGTTTTTGAACGTGATCGAGTAGAGAGGCGTCCTGTATGGGCTGAAGCAGGGGTGTAAGTTCCTGTGGACCGTATAGGAATGAGAATTTTGGCAGTAGTAGAAGCATAGAACAGTGAGAATCTGTTCCGCCGAAGGGGCTAGGTTTCCTCGGCAATGTTCGTCAGCCGAGGGTTAGTCGGTCCTAAGTTGCACCATAACTTGAGTGTAGCAAAAGGGAAACAGGTTAATATTCCTGTACCGTGCGTTGATATACTGACGCATCGGGTTATACATAGCGGGACCGTCGTCCCGTCCAATCGTATAAACTCTTGGAGTACCGTAATGGTGAGAATTGAGTGAAAGCGTGATGGCGTAAGTGTGTAAACACCTGGTGCCCGTGAAAAGGTAACGCAATGACCGTACCGAGAACCGACACAGGTGCCCCTAGTTGAAAAGACTTAGGCGTGTCGGAATTATTTGTGGTAAGGGAACTCGGCAAAATGGCTCCGTACCTTCGGAACAAGGAGTGCCTGCCTAGTGATTAGGCAGGTCGCAGTGACCAGGGAGCTCTAACTGTCTAACAACAACATAGCAGACTGCAACTCCGTAAGGACTAGTATAGTCTGTGAATCCTGCCCAGTGCGGGTATCTGAACACTGATTACAATCGGACGAAGGACCCGTAAACGGCGGGGGTAACTATGACCCTCTTAAGGTAGCGTAGTACCTTGTCGCTTAATTGGCGACTTGCATGAATGGATTAATAAGGGCTCTACTGTCCCTACCGCAAATCCGTTGAACCTTTTATCCTTGTGCAGAGGCAAGGGACTCCCATCGGGAAGTGAAGACCCCATGGAGCTTTACTGCAGCCTGTCGTTGACTTACGGTATTACATGCGCAGCGTAGATAGTAGGTGTTAATGCTCATATTCCGGTATGAGTGGAGCCACAGTTGAGACACTATCCTTGTTCTGCTGTAATTCTCACTCATCTTTTATGGTGAGGACATCGGTAGGTAGGCAGTTTGGGTGGGGCGCCACACCCTCGAAAAAATATCAAGGGTGCCCTATGGTCAACTCATGTGAGTCAGCAACTCACAGGAGAGTGTCAAGAGCATAAGTTGGCTTGACGTGATTTCGCACAGCAAGAAATCACGAGTGGAAACACGGGTCTAACGAACCAATACGCCTTTTTGGTGAGGGCTATTGACTACAGAAAAGCTACCCTGGGGATAACAGAGTCGTCGCCGGCAAGAGCACATATCGACCCGGCGGCTTGCTACCTCGATGTCGGTTCTTTCCATCCTGGCTGTGCAGCAGCAGCCAAGGGTGAGGTTGTTCGCCTATTAAAGGGGATCGTGAGCTGGGTTCAGACCGTCGTGAGACAGGTCGGTTACTATCTGATGGGAGTGTTCGAAATCTGAGAGCAAGATTGAAATAGTACGAGAGGAACTTTCAGTCGTCACCTCTGGTGTATCGGTTGTCTGATAAGGCAGTGCCGAGCAGCTACGTGGCACGAGATAAAAACTGAAAGCATCTAAGTTTGAAACTTCGCTTGAAAAGAGATTTCGTTATAGAGCACCGGTAAAAGACCGGGTTAATAGGCTTGGGATGTACGCACGAAGGCAACGACGTGTTCAGTCCGCAAGTACTAACGCTCAAATCCAGATTCTTAATGAACTGGTATGCCTCGATAATTTACAATGGATGATTGGTTACTTCAATGGAAATGCAGTGGTAGATGGACTTTGGCATCATGAATTTGTGCCTTTGCTCTTTCGAGAATTTGTCTACTACCGATTGAATATTGAAGTTTCCGCTGTGCCCAGACGTTATCTGAATGCAAAACCTATGAAGGCATATCCTTTATAAACAGTAATGGCTAATATATTATGCCAGATTACTGTGCTAAGTTGGCGGAGCGGCCACGCGGTTGCCTGCAGAGCAACTCTACTCCCGTTCAAATCGGGAACTTAGCTTGGGGGATCATGCGGCCATAGCAGAGAGGTTCCACCCGGACCCATTCCGAACCCGGCAGTTAAGCTCTCTTGCGTCGGTCATTGTACTGAGATATGCGAATTCTCGGGAACTGGTCAACGCTGCACCCCCCTTTATTCTTTTGAAGTGTTTAGTAGTGTTTTTTTATGTTGAGTGTAAGTTCTCGCGTTTTTTGTTTGTCTTCATTTTCTGTTCTGATTTATCCGGCTACCGTGAGGTATCCAGCATATATCATAACAGAAAGGGGAAATAGAACGGAGGGGGAGAAAGACAAAATTATGATGTAATACCTCGAAAAAATGTTAAAAAAAGAAAAATGGTGAAGTTTGGTAATTACTTCTTGTAATACGTTATGTCATATGCATCGTACAGAGTTGAGCCGCTCAGATAGAACGGTTCGTCATAATAACTGCTGTGTCCATCATAACTGAGGAGATATTCTCCATCTCCCTCATTTTTCCAAGTAAAGTTATATTCATCGTCAAGTTTTCCACAGGAGGAGATATACCAGTATTCAATGCCTGTACCATCTGAATCAAAAACATACTTTAAATCATAGTATACGCTAGGATCATAGTATGAGTTTTCTGAATACCATGAGCCAACAATTGCATCGGATCCTATGTTAATGCATCCTGCTGTGCAAACCACCAACAGCAAAACCATGCAGGCTACGCCTGCGAGAATCATTTTCTCCATACAAATAACTCGTATGATTACGGTCTTATATTAATGTGTGTATCCCTAATTATCTTCCGAAAATCTTCAATATATCTGTATAAAGAATAATCTTAATTCTTAGATATTGATCTTCTCCATCGTCTCCTACCTTCAGGTTTATCTGTTTGGAAATAACATATCATCATATGCCAGACTTTGGAAATCCTTTTGCCGGATTAAAAGAAGATCGGAAACTTACTCCTGGTGAACTTGTGCGTGCTGTACGATTTCTGATATCATCTGAATACGAAGCTATCCAGCTCTATCAACAGCTCGCCGAATCCATCGACAACAAACTTGCGATCGAAGTTCTTGAAGACATCGCAAATGAAGAAAAAGTCCACGCAGGTGAGTTCCTCAAACTTTTATACGAACTTGATCCTAAGGAATCTATCTACTACAAAGAAGGTGCAGCTGAAGTTAAGGATCAAATCGAGAAACTGAAGGGCTAATCTAAAATCTCATCTCTTTTCGTAAACTATTATAACCCCTGTGCCCTATAATTAAGAGCACTTTTCGTGCCTCAGTGGCCTAGCCCGGCATAGCGGCTGATTTGTAATCAGCAGGTCGCGAGTTCAAATCTCGCCTGAGGCTTCAGACTCTCTCTTTAAATCTCCAAATATTATTTTATTGAATTCAGTATGTTTTTAGTATTGATCAGGTCCGTTTTTCTCTGTACTTTAAAAAAATTTAACTTAGTTCGATTTTTTGTACTTTTGCATCATTCCGGAAATCACATAATGTTACCGTGAATTCTCATATTACTTACTGCGCGCAAAGATTCAGATATTTTTTGGTGTATCAACTTAGATACCTATATATAATATAAATTTAAGAGTAGTTAACAACATTTGGAGATACTTCTTCTGCTATCTCTCAAGGCTCCCGGGGTGGAATATACTTGCTATCTGACATAGAAATTGCACAGCAGTGCAAAATGAAAAAAATTACTGAGATTGCCGGATCTCTTGACATTTCGCCGGATGAACTTGAACTTTACGGTTCCTATAAAGCTAAACTATCGGATTCTCTCGAGAAACGTCTGGCAAATAAACCAAATGGCAAACTCATTCTGGTTACTGCTATCAACCCGACTCCTGCGGGAGAAGGAAAGACCACGACCACTGTCGGTCTTGGTCAGGCAATGCCGAAGATCGGTAAAAAGGCGGTCATTGCGCTTCGTGAACCTTCCCTCGGTCCCGTCTTTGGTGTGAAAGGCGGAGCCGCCGGCGGAGGTTATTCACAGGTTGTTCCGATGGAGGATATCAATCTCCACTTTACCGGAGATTTCCATGCGATCACCAGTGCAAATAACCTCCTGTGTGCAATGATCGACAACCATATCCAGCAAGGCAATGCTCTCGATATTGACACGCGGCGTATCGTCTTCAAACGCTGTCTGGATATGAACGATCGCGCTCTCCGAAACATCATTATTGGACTCGGCGGGCAGACAAACGGCGTCCCGCGTGAAGACCATTTTATGATCACGGTCGCGAGTGAAGTAATGGCCATTCTCTGTCTTGCAAATGATATTGATGATCTCAAGGCACGCCTGGGCAACATTATCTTTGGCTACAGCAGGAAAGGCACCCCGCTCTATGCCCGCGATCTGAAAGCTGTAGGGGCAATGGCTGCGCTTCTCAAGGATGCCATTAAACCGAACCTTGTTCAGACGTTGGAAAACACCCCCTGTTTTATTCACGGCGGACCGTTTGCAAACATTGCTCACGGCTGTAACTCGGTTCGTGCAACCAAACTCTCGCTGAAGATGGCGGATTATGTTATCACAGAAGCGGGTTTCGGCTCTGATCTGGGTGCTGAAAAGTTCTTTGATATCAAATGCCGGTATGCCGGACTCACTCCCAACACTGTTGTGCTTGTGGCCACTGTTCGCGCACTCAAATACAACGGCGGCGTAAAGAAAGAAGATACCACGATCCCGAACGTTGCCGCTCTCAAAGCAGGAATAGTCAACCTTGAGGCCCACATCCAAAACCTCCAGAAGTTCGGTGTCCCGGTCGTCGTGGCGATCAATCGGTTCTCTTCAGATACGGATGAAGAGCTTTCAATCCTCAAAGAGTTCTGTATATCTCAGGGCGCAGAGTTTGCAGTCTCCGAAGTCTTCGCCAAAGGCGGAGACGGCGGTATTGAACTGACGAAAAAGGTCGTTGCCTCCTGTGAGAAGCCGCAGAAGTTCCAATGTCTCTATGAACTGGATATGCCAATAAAAGAGAAGATCAATACCCTTGCGACCCGGATCTACGGAGCAGACGGGGTCGTCTACTCTCCCGCCGCCGATGCCGCGATCAAAGAGATCGACTCTCTTGGCAGAAGTGATCTTCCTATCTGTATCGCAAAGACCCAGTACTCGCTATCGGACGATCCAAACAAACTCGGCAGACCGAAGAACTTTGTGATTAGTGTAGCAACCATTCGACTTTGTAACGGCGCAGGATTTATCGTCGTTGAGACGGGTGATATCATGACACTCCCCGGTCTGCCCGCTGTGCCTGCTGCATGCTCGATCAATGTGAACAATGACGGATATATATCCGGTCTCTTCTAATTGATCATAGGTTTTGATGCCGGGACATTTTGTCCCACACTCTCATTTTTATTGTCGTAGATTGAGGATTTATTTTCTTTCAATATAATATCCTCTTTTTTTTGAATTATTGATCAAATCACACGCGTTCAGCAGTTATGCATATCTTATTATATTATTGTGAATATAAATTATTCTTTAAAAGTTAATTGATGTGTGTTTGTTATGAAAATTATTTAAAAAATTGCTATTTGTGGGGGTGGGGAAATCACTGGCATATTTTCGTTCATTCTCATCCTGCAGATTTAGTCTGCTGTATTTTTGCAGGCTGTAATGGATTGCCAAAAAAACAAAAATAACACCATCTAATCATATAAAAAATGAGAAACATTACATAAATCTTAATGAAATCAGAAAAGAGTGAGTTGCGCAGAATACGAACTCTCAGTCCGAAGTTGAATTATGGGATTCACAGGCCGAGGATCCTATTTATCATCAGATGCCAACGTTCCAGGACAATAAATTTCTGCAGTTATTGGAACTGGAACACATGATAGAGACGAACTACGATGTGCTGGATATTGGATGCGGAGCCGGTGCATATTCTCTTGCACTGGCAGAACGTGCGCATTCAATAACCGGTATCGATTTTTCACCAAAGATGATCCAGCATGGAAAAGAGAAGGCAGACAAAGAAAACAAAAAGAACATCTCTTTTATCTGTAGAGACTGGAAAGCAGTGGATCTTGCACAGGAAGGATTCAAAGAGCGTTTTGATTTGGTTTTTGCCCATACATCCCCTGCAATATGTGATGCAGCCACATTTGAAAAAATGAATGATGCCAGTAAACACTTCTGTGCAATATGCAATCCAACCAAAATGATAGAACCGGTCATGTCCGAGGTCCATAAAATCGTTGGAGTAAAAGAAGATGAAGAAAGTTGCGGGAATCCTCTTATCTATCAACTGGACATGTTATTCCAGATGGGATATTTACCAAAACTTGCATACGAAAATCAAATCTGGAAAATGGATCAGTCATATGAGGATGCCTGTTCCTATTATCTGGGGAGAACAACATATGCAAATCATCTGACGGCAGATGAAAGTAATGCCGTTAAGGAATATCTTACCTCAATAACAAAGGATGGTCGGATTATCGATCAGATAGATGCAACTGTTGCAACAGTTTACTGGGAGAAATACTTGTTCCAATGAATGATGATCTCCACTGCAATGACGGATATATATCCGGTCTCTTCTAATCTTTTTTAAGGATAGTATTTTCCTGTGCAAATTCCCGGTGTGATCTCGATCACGGATATCTGCATGACGGCATTTTCCGGCATCGAGAGGCAGGCAAGCTCAGGTGTGTATTTTTTCACGACTGCGCCCAGGATCTCCCGCTTCATCTGCGTGTTTTCGACCAGTGCTGCCGAACCTTTCACCACAACGCTTTGATATTTCGTGTTCACACTGCAGGCCGATTTTGCTTCAGTGCTGTAGAGGAACTCTCCCATCCTGTACACGGTAAAACTTACCCGTGGGTCTCGACAGATATTTTCGATCTTCTCACTGGACGTCAGACCGTGAATGTAGATCTTCCTGCTGACATACACAAAATGCACGGGTACGCAGTAGGGGCTCCCGTCTGCATCAAGCGTTGCGAGAACGCTGCTTGCAGTATTTTCCAGAAGGTGTGCCGCTTCTTCATCAGACAACTGATGATCCTTCATTCTTTTCTGCATGGTTCCGTTCCTGCGAACTGCTCTTCAGAGATCGGTTCGCCGAGCCGGTTTATCTCTCCACGGTAGATTCTTGTGGAAGAAACAACCTTTCCGTCCTTTGCCATAACACACTGGATCTGATAGAGATTCACCATGTTTTTTCCCATTTCCTTTCGTCTTGCATTGATGAGGTTGCCAACCGGAAATGTCTCATGACTTACGACCAGCGCATCGAAGTCCTGGGTCAGGGCACTGCCGAACTGATCAAATAGTGCCTCGATCTCATAGGTCGCTTCAAACTTTTTTGACTCGATCCAGTTGGTCAGCTCCGTGAACCGAACCTCATAGCTTCTGATTGGATGCTGTTTCCGGGAAGCAAAGGGATCCGAGGATAATCCGATGACCACATGACCGCCGGGTCCTGCAGTTGTAAATGCCCGGGTCAGAAGATGCTGATGACCGATGTGGAGGGGATCAAATGTTCCTCCCACCATCACTTTCATACGTCTGCCCCTTCTGGTGCTTTACCGCGGAACCACGAAAAGATAATCCCTATCACGGCAAGACCTGAGCATATTAACATTGAGATCTGCAGAGCCTGAACGAACTCCGGATACATGTTAGGTCCGAGCATATCCATCCCACCGACAAAGATCGATATTGCCGCCATGCAGACTGACATTGAGAGGATCATGCCAAGCTGCCGCATTACTGCGACGATGCTGGATGCTGAACTGTATTCGTTTTGCGAGACTGCACTCATGATCGCATTCGTGTTCGGTGCCGAGAATAAAGCCGATCCGAGCCCTATGAATACCTGCGTGATCGCGATGTAGGACACAGCTGAGATAAGTCCAAGTCCTGCGAGAAGTATGACCCCTATAGCCGAGAGCGCCATACCGATGGTGACGAGATATCTCGGATCGAAGCGGTCGGAAAGTTTGCCCGCGATCGGCGTCATAATAGCCTGGATGAGCGGCTGGAAGAATATAATAAATCCTGCCTCGACTGCACTCAGCGCGCCGACTGACTGAAGATACAGACTCACCATATAAACTGAACCGTAGGTGCATCCGTAGTTCAGGAGTGCCGTATAGGAAGAGCGTGCGAACCGTTTGTTCTTGAAGAACAGATCTACATGAAGTACCGGCTCCTCAACTCTGCGTTCATACCACATGAAGATGACAAAGAGAACAACTCCTGCTATCGTGAGGAAAAGGGATCCGTTGTCGGTGATGGTGGAAAGCCCGAACATCGTGCAGAATATCGCAGTTGCGTATAATATCGTTCCTTTGATATCAAAGGATTTCCAGGGATTTTTGAACTCTTGTTTGAGAAATATGACCATGAAGATTGTTGATATCAGGAGGAGCGGGATCATCACCAGGAAAATACTGTGCCATCCTGCATACTCAGTCAGGAATCCGCCAATGATCGGCCCCATTGATGCGCCGACATAGACCATTGCCGTATTGATCCCGATAACCATCCCTCGCTTATTTGCAGGATATACACGCGTCAGGATCGCAAGGCCGGTTATCATCACAAATGCCGCTCCCATGCCGGCGATGATCCGTAATATGATCAGGGTTGTATAATCCGGTGCGAATATCGAGAAAAAACAGGAGACAGCAACGATGAGTCCCCCGATTATATAGGATTTTTTGTATCCGATACTGTCAACAAGACGGGATGCCGGGACTAAAAGAATGGCGGTTGCCAGAATAAAGGCTGTGCTCATCCAACCCAGATCACGTGCCGAGACACCAAATTCAAGCCCAATCGCAGGAAGGGCAAGTATCACCATAGAGGCGATCATGGGATTGAGGAATGATCCCATTGATGTTGCGAAGAGAATCATTCTTCGTTCATGTATTTTCATTTCTGTCACTCTTCACCTCTTTCTCTATATGATTGGCAGTTATGACTGATTATGCATTTCGTACAGTCAGGTTTTTTTGCCGTGCAAACTGCCCTACCGTGACGTATCAGAAGATAGTTGATCTCGTTCCACCATTTTTTCGAAAAAAGTTCCATGAGGTCTTTTTCGATTTTGTCAGGGTCGGTATGTTTCGTGAAGCCGATCCTTTGTGAAAGCCTTCCGACATGGGTGTCCACCGCTATCCCGTATGTCTCGTGAAACGCGTGATTCGTGACGATGTTGGCTGTTTTTCTTCCGACTCCGGGAAGGGTGATAAGTTCTTCGATGGTCTTTGGAACGACCCCCCCGAAGTTTTCTTCGAGCATTTTTGCCGTGCCGATGATGTTTTTCGTTTTCGTCCGGTAATAACCGGTGGAGTGGATGATCCGTTCCACATCTGAAAGCTCTGCCCGTGCAAGAGCAGCAGCATCCGGATATGCGGTAAAAAGCTCGTCCCACAGACCATTGATGGTAATATCGGTCGTCTGTGCGGAGAGGATCGTCATTATAAGCAGTTCAAAAGGGTTTCTGAATTTGAGGAAATTCATCTCGTCCTGCGTGCAGGGATACTGATGGTGTAACTCTTTGAGAATGGATTCTGCGGTTATCTGATTCATAAAAAAATGGGGTGGCCCAGATTTGAACTGGGGTCAAAGCGTCCCAAACGCTCTAGGATGGACCAGGCTACCCTACCACCCCCTGTTGCCCAATAATATTTGTGTTCTTCCTTAAAAAGAGATGTGTATGGTGTTCCGCCGCTGCGGATATGAATAATTTATACGATCGGGAACCGAATCAGCGTCTCTCCGACGATGGTTCCGGCAAAATCGCCTTTGAGGAGGGCTTTTTCAATGAGTTCGGGGCAGCGCCCATCGATCACTACAAGGGGGATACAGCTTCTTTCGGTGATTTTTGCAGCTACGAGATCGATGACCATATTCGATCCTGCGCACATTTTTTCTTTCATGATCAGGTCGATGAGTCCCTGCGGGCTCAGGAGATCATGTTTCTTTGCTGATGCCTCCTTATTGGGGTCTGCGGTGTAGATACCGTCGATCGCGGTCATATTGACCATCATTGAGGCTCCGACCTCCTCTGCTAATACTGCGGCTACGGCGTCCGTGGTCTGACCGGGCGTAACTCCGCCCATCACTACGATCCTTCCGGATACTGCCGCGGTCTTTGCTTCGCGATAGGATTCGGCAACGACCGGATATGCATATTCTTTGAGTGCGCCGATAAGAAGAGCGGCATTGATCCGGGTGACCTGGATCCCGATCTCGTCTGATGAGGCTTCGTCCAGTCCAATACTCCGGCAGGCATCGATGTATCTTCGCGCTTCTCCTCCGCCGCCGACAACGGCAAAAATCTGGATTCCGGCTTTGGTGAGGTTTATCAGTGATTCAGCCCATTCTTTCAGGCGGTGTGCGTCAAGTGACGGTACTAGGACCGATCCTCCTACAGAAATAACAACCCTCGTCATAAATAGTCCTAGTTATGTGTTTCTTCCCGACATATATGTAGTGTGTGTTCAATTACCCGGTGAAGGGGCACGCGTCACCCCAAACGATGATCTCTTAAAAATATATCGGGAGAGTTATTCCGAGAGGATAAGAACGCGCCAGGTCTGTCCGCCGAACTCAAGGGTGTCCCAGATGACGGTCTTGTGCACCAGGTCATTGGATCCGGTCTTTTGGTAGGTATATTTTGTTGTGCCGGAAGTCTCGTTGATTATTTTCTGAGCCGCGGTTTTGACGTCTTTTGGGTAAGACGGATCGGTAAGGATATTTTTACCTCTTTCACGCAGATCATAATCATACACCTGAAGGCCGTTCGTTTGCAGGACACAGAGGTGGTACCCGTATGTCTCGAAAAGATACTTCTCAATGTCGCCAAAAAGTCTTGAACTGTCGAATGACATGGAGATGTACCCTTTCCATTCTCCGTCAGCGTAGACCGGTGCTGAGAGGACCGAGGCGTTCGTATCGTCGTCAAGATGCAGATATTCGGTAAAGGCGATCTTTTTACCTGTATAGTATGTCTAGTCAGTCCCGTAGGAACTCTGGTCCGATCCAACAGACGAGAGGATGATGTCAGGGTAAACGGAGACGACGATCATATTCTCGTTTGCGTAGAGGATCTTCTGGGCGAGTGTTGATTTCTGATACAGGTTTGCGAGGACCTGTTTCGATGAATCTGCGTCGGTTTTGCCGGCTGCAATTTCATCGGCGGCTTCGATCATATAGGCTGCACCTTGACTCAGGCTGAGGTTTATCATAGAAATTGCTTCGGATACCGCTTTTTCGTGTGAAGTGTCCTGTGTGTCGACACAGCCTGCAGAGATGACTGCGGTGCATACAAAAAGACCGATGAACAGCAGGTAAGATAGTCGCATGCGGTATTTTATGTTAATTACCGAGAAAAGAGTTTCGAAAAACGTGGGGTCGGTGAGATTTGAACTCACGATCGACGGGTCTCTCCGACAAGCGAACATGTTCGGGAGCAGTGATTAGATCAGTGCTCCAGCGGGTCATCATTAAATCAGTAGACCCGATAGTTCATCATACGCTAAGACCGCTGGAGCCCGTCGCCATTCCGGACTAGGCCACGACCCCGCCAGCTTTCTTATACAAATTCAGCGTATTTTGATTTAAGCGTTGTGTTTCCAGATTGGAGCCTCAACTTTGGGTGATGAAGATGATCACGAGGAATATTGTCATTACGATGATGAAGATCATAAGATAGAGGAGGTCATGTTTTGTGTCGGCGGCCGGTTTATCCTGTACTGGAACACGGATGATCTCTTCGGGGATCTCTTTGTATGGATGTTCCTGTTAAAACTGTTCGAACTCGGCACGCTCTTCTTCGGTAAAATCCGGCTCAGGTTCCAGCTTCTCGTTCACGATTATGTACTTGTCTCTCACAAACCTTATTGTATCTACCGGTCTATCAGATTCTCATGGTTAAACTCGGTGAAGAATTTATGCCGGATGCGAAGTATACTTCGTATCTGGCACTTGCGAGCGTAATGGCAGTTATTCTTATTTGGGCATGTTGTGTCGGATGGGTCTATTTCGTAGCGTTAGGCGAACCGTTTTTTGTTCTGATCTGTCAGATCTCTCTTGGCGTTCTCGCCGCGATCGTGATCTTCGTTCTGGTCTGGTCGCGTATGTATTACGCCTCGGTCGTGTATCACCTGAATGATACGGAGATGACCTGGAAACGCGGTGTTTGGTTTAGAAAAACCGGTATCGTTCCCTATAACCGTATCACGAATGTGGATATCGTTCAGGGTCCGGTGATGAGGATATTCGGTATCTCGAATTTAAAAATAGAGACTGCCGGTGTGAATTCCGGGAAGAACTCGGCCGAGATCCAGCTTGAAGGCATCGCTGATCCAGAACCCCTTAGGGCAATGATCATGGATTTTGTCCGTGGGAATGTCCCAAGCCCTGCGGCGACCGGTGTCGATTTAGGCAGGCATGCAGTTCCTGCTGATATGCAGGAACTTCTTGCTGAGGTCATGGCTATCAGAAAGCTTCTGGAAGCAGAGAGAAAATAAGTTTCTGTGTGATCCGGATTAATGGATCATATGGAAGCAGTCTCTCACCTTTTTTTTAAATGCCCCTGACAGAAACTCTTTTTACTCTTTCTGCCCAAATACAAAGTATGTGTAATGTAAAAGGCACCAAAACCGAAGCAAACTTGGAGTTTGCTTTTGCCGGGGAGTCCAAAGCACGAAACAAGTACACCTATTATGCCTCCCAGGCCAGAAAGATAGGATATAACCAGATCGCCGATATCTTTGACGAGACTGCCGGCAACGAAAAAGAACACGCAAAACTCTGGTTCAAGATCCTCCACGGCGGCGAAGTGCCTGACACCATAACAAATCTGCTCGATGCAGCAGCAGGCGAACACGGAGAGTGGACGGAGATGTATGCAGGCTTTGCCGTTGTCGCAAAAGAAGAAGGCTTTGATAAACTTGCAAAAACCCTTGAAGGCGTTGCTGCGATCGAAAAATTACACGAAGAACGCTACAGAAAACTTCTCGCAAACATAAAAGAAGGCAAAGTCTTTGCCCGCCCGGAGAAACAGCAGTGGCACTGTGCAAACTGCGGGCACCTCTTTGTCGGCGACAAAGCTCCAGATGAGTGTCCTGTCTGTAAACACCCGCAGGCCTACTTCGAGATCAGAAAAACCAACTACTGAATTCTCCCCTCTCAACCTTTTTTTCGTGTTCCGTCTTGGGGCAAATCTTTACCAAAGAAAATCAAAAAAAAATGGCAGGTTCTCAGAACCCGAACACGAATGCCAGAATAATATATGCCAGGAAGGAAACCACCGCAGCACAGGGGATCGTAATGATCCACGCGGTCACCATCTGACGAACAGTACTCCAGTTCACTGCCCCCATACCACGGGTGACGCCTGTACCCATGATCGTTCCGCTTGCGACATGGGTCGTCGAGACTGGAACACCAAACGAGGTCATAAAAGACAGGACAGCTCCACCGGATATTGCGGCGGAAAAACCCTGATACGGCTGGATCCTGGTGATTCCCGATCCCATCTTTTTAATAACACGCCAGCCTCCCGAAAGAATACCTGCGGCGATTGCAAAACCTGAGAGAAGGATCACCCAAAGCGGCAGTTCGCTGTTGGACGCTGCAAGACCGGTCGAGATCAGGATCGCGAAGATGATACCCATCGCGTTCTGTGCATCGTTTCCACCAAGACTTGCCGCCTGGAACCCAGATGCCAAAACCTGTGCACGCTGAAACCATTTGTTCAGAAGAATCGGATGGACGGAGCGTTTTGCTGTTATCCTTGTTAAGATCGTCGTAAAAGAATAGGATACGATCAGCCCGAGTATAGGGGAAACACAGATGAACAGCAGGATCGCGAGAAGCCCTGAGAATACAAAAACCCCTAAGATCATTGCAATTGGTACTGCGACGATCGCCCCAACTCCCGCTCCGATCAGCAGAAACAGTTTCACCGAGTCATTGAAGATCAGTGCAATAAACAGCATAATGATCGCGCCAACGACCGCTCCGAGAATCAGATAATACACCATGCCAAGAGCCATCTCGGAAGTAGACCAGTTCACGACCGAAAGACCTCCGGCGGCTATTCCTGCTCCTACCAGACCCCCAACAAGCGAATGCGATGAAGAGACCGGGATGCCCGACCGAGAACAAAAATTCACCCAGAAGACAGCTCCGCAAAGACCGATCAAAAGGAGAATGGGGGTGAGGCTTTCCGGGTCTACGATCCCTTTCCCAATAGTTTTAGCAACTGCGGTCGAGAAAATGAATGGACCTGCAAAACAGCAGACCGATGCGAGCAGGATCGCATATCTCGGAGATAGTGCACGGGTCGCGATCACGGTCGCAACAACATTGGATGCGTCGTTTCGCCCGTTCGAAAAGTTGAACGCGAGCGCGATGATGATCCCGAGAATAACAACAATAAAAGTTACGGTATCCATGCTTTACTCACGTGTGACGAATAAGAATTGCGGAAAATACATCGGAAACATCTTCACATTTGTCGGTTGCGATCTCCAGATGTTCATAGATATCCTTGAGTTTGATGATTTCGACAGGATCATTGGATTTGAACAGGTTTCTGATTGCCGTGGAGAGGATCTCATCGCCCACATTCTCCAGTCTGTTGATCTCGATACAGCAACCTTTGATGGTCTCTGTGTCTTTGAGGGTGCGAAGACCGCTGATTCCGGTTTTGATCTCCTCTGCTGCCTGCCGGATGCATTTCGCAAACTCGATCATGAACTGATCCGTCTTTTTCACTTCATAGATGAGAAGCATGCGTGCCCCGTCATCAATATAGTCAATGACATCATCCAACGCGGTAACAAGCCGGGAGATCTCTTCCGGTTCAAAAGGAGTGATAAATGTGCGGTTCAGTTCGTCAAATGCTCTGTGAGCGATCGCATCACCTTGGTGCTCGATATCCTTCATCAACCGGTATTTTTCCTCGATATTCGTATAGTTGGAAAATATATCGATCAGCATATCTGCTGCGGTACAGACAGTGGCTGCCTGTTCCTCAAACAGTTCAAAAAAAATCTTGTCCTGCGGTACGATTAAATTCTTTAGACCCATCAGTTCCCTCTGGATACACATACATTCGTTTGGCATGTTACATCAAGGTTATCATATATGAAATATAGGAAAGCTATAGCCTCTATTGAAACCCAAATGAAGTCTTTATAGCCTCTCGACACCAAAACTACTGCAGAGATTAAACCTATGTTCTTAATTGGTGAAGCACTCGTTGGTGATGGAGCGGAACTGGCTCACATCGACCTCATGATCGGAGATAAAAACGGCCCGGTCGGCATGTCATTCGCAAATGGTCTGACACAGCTTTCTGCCGGTCACACTCCACTTCTCGGCGTTATCCGCCCCAACCTTCTGCCAAAACCGGCAGTTCTGATCGTCCCGAAGGTAACGCTCAAACACACCGAGCAGGTTACCCAGATCTTTGGTCCCGCACAGGCGGCGGTCTCCAAAGCAATAGCAGATGCATTGGAAGACGGCGTCTTCGAGGGCATGGATGTTGAGGAAAATGTCATTGTTGCAAGTGTTTTCATCGACCCCTCGGCAAAAGACTTCAATAAACTCTACCGTTTCAACTATGGAGCAACGCGCCTTGCCCTCTCACGCGCTCTCGATAAGTTCCCGGACACCGCCACTGTTCTGAAAGAGAAAGACAGAGCAGCCCACGGAGTTATGGGATTCAAGGTCCAGCGTCTGTGGAACCCGCCCTACCTTCAGGTCGCCATGGATCTTGTCGACATGAAGCAGGTCGAGCGTGTTTTATCCGGCGTCCCGCAGAACGACCACGTCATCTTCGAGGCAGGTACCCCGCTGATCAAACAGTTCGGTCTCAGTGTTATCAACGAGATCAGAAAGATCCGCCCGAACTGTTTCATCGTTGCCGACTTGAAGACCCTGGATACGGGTAACCTTGAGGCACGCATGGTCTCGAACGCCGGCGGAGACGCCGCAGTCGTTTCCGGACTTGCACCAGTAGAAACTATCGCATCCTTCATCAAAGAAGCAAAGAAGTGCGGGATCTATGCGATCATCGATATGCTGAATGTCGACGAACCTGCAAAACTTATCGAGTCCCTCGGTCAGATGGGCGGCGCAGTACTTCTCCCGCAGTATGTGGAAATGCACCGTGCTATCGATAAGGAAGCAACCGGCGATTACAGCTGGGGTGACATCAAGAAGATCAAGGAAGTTGCAAAGAAGTACAATGCAAAGATCCTTGTTGCGACTGCAGGCGGTATCCGTCAGCCGGTCGTTAAGAAAGCACTCGCAGCAGGAGCAGATATCGTTGTTGTCGGCAGAGCGATCACCGCAAGCAAGGACATCAAGAATGCAGCAGAAAGCTTCCTTGAGGAACTCGACTCAGAAGAGATCGATCAGTTCCGTATCATGACCGATTTCTAAATCGGTCATATCCGCGGCTTATGCCGCCAGTCTATTTTTTTAAATTTCCGTCTTCTCTATCTGATAAAAAACGTCTGCAGAAGATCCTTCGAAAAACAAAAATGAGAAGTATGGAAAAATTAGAATTTTGGTTTTGTTTCCACCGCTTTTGCGAGCAAGTGGATCGCCGCTTCGAGATCCTTTAAGTCGATGACCTCGACCGGTGAGTGGATATATCGTGCCGGAACCGACATCGGTACGCTCGGGATCCCACCGCGTTCGAAGTTGATAGCGGATGCATCCGTGTTGCCGCCATCTCCCACCTCGATCTGACAGGGGATGTTGAATTTCTTTCCGGTCTTGACGAGCCAGTCGACGATCCGCGGATCCGCGAGATGACCGCGGCCGCTCGCCGAGGCCATGCCGATAACCGGTCCCTTTCCCATATACACCGGGGCCTTGCGCCGCTCGACACCGGGCGAGTCTCCCGGGATCGTCACATCCGTGGCGATAGCCACGTCAGGATCCAGAGTGTATGAACTCGTCTTTGCTCCCTTGAGCCCGACTTCTTCCTGGACAGTGAATACTGCATAGATCGTGTGTGCGGTCTTCATCTCTTTCAGGGCGCCGATCAGCATCGCACAACCTGCACGGTTGTCCATGGCCTTTCCGGTGACCGTGGTCCCGGCAAGCCTGACATACTGGCGGTCCATCGTGACCGATGTTCCGACGGTGATCCCAAGAGCTTCGACTTCGTCAGGTGATTTTGCTCCTACCTCGATGAACAGATCGGCCATATCGATCGGTTTCTTCTTGTCTTCTTCGGTCATCACATGCGGGGGTTTGTTGCCGAGAACACCGTAGACATCTCCCTTCTCTCCGTGCAGGATCACTCGCTGGCCGACCATGACCGGATTATACCAGCCGCCGACCGCGACAAATCTGATGAATCCGTGATCGTCCACGAACTGGACCATCATGCCGATCTCGTCCATGTGGGCGGCGAGCATGATCTTAAAGTCGTCGCCTTTTTTGACCGCGATTAGGTTGCCCATCTTATCTGTTCTGATCTCATCCACATAATCTGCGATCTCATCGCGGATGATTTTTGCAACTTCTGCCTCACGGCTGGAAATGCCGTGTGCATTCGAGAGTTTTTCGAGTAAAGTATTGATTTCAGTAAGTTCCATTTACGCCACGACCGTTCGTATTCTATCAAGAGCGATTTTTATATTTTCCTGGGACGTTGCATAGCTCATACGGGTGTATCCAACACCTTTCGAGCCGAATGCAGCGCCCGGCGTGATGATCACGCCTGCCGCCACGATCTTCATGACCGTGTCGAGTTCAAGTTTCGGGAACGCGTAGAATGCTCCTTCCGGCATATCCACGGAGATCCCCATTTCCCGAAGTCCGCTGATAAGGAGATTCCGACGTGCCTCGTATTCCTTTTTCATTATGCCTATCGAGGACTGATCCCCGGTGTATGCCTCGAGGGCCGCATACTGGGCGATCGAGGTGGGACAGGCAAGCGAGTATTGCTGGATCTTGACCGCCTGATCGATGATGCTGCGTGATGCTGCCATAAATCCGATACGCCAGCCCGTCATCGCATAGGTCTTGCTTGCCGCGTTGATCGTGACAACGTTATCACCGAACGTTCCTGCACTGAAAAACTCCGTGTCGCCGTAACAAAACTTCTCGTACACTTCGTCGGAGAGTATGGTAACGCCGTAATCCGCTGCGGACTCGACGACCGCTCTGATCGTCTCTTTCGTTTCGACCGCTCCGGTAGGATTCGCCGGGCTGTTTAAGACCATGACTTTGGTATTTTTGTCAGAGAAGTGTTCCTTGAGCGCCTCGACATCCAGATGGAGATCGGGCTTGAGGGCGACCTGGTCGGGAATTCCGCCGGCGAGCGTCGCAAGCGAACCGTAGGAAACAAAACCCGGGTTATTGAACACGACCTTCTGCCCGTTCTCGACGAGTGAGAAGATAGCTGCGTGCAGTGCGCCCGAGCCGCCTGCGGTGATAAGGATATCCGCAGGTTCGTAAGAGAGTCCGTTTTCCGATTTGAGTTTTCTGGCTACTGCGGCACGGAGTTCATCGATACCTGCATTGTTCGTATATCCTGTTTTTCCCTCGGCAATGGCTTTGACGGCGGCGTTTTTAATGTTATCCGGGGTGTCGAAATCCGGCTGGCCGAGACCCATGTTGATGGATCCGGGAGCCGCCGACTCGAACATCTTTCTGATCCCCGAGATGTCGATGGCTTTTACGCGTGATGCAAAATCTGTCATATTATTCCATGTTGGTGTGGCGGCGTTTCAGATCTGCCTCTTCGATCTTTTTCATATCCATAAGTGTCGAGATGACTGCATCTCCAAACATCAGGGAAGATGTTTCGAAGATGGTCCCAAGTGGGGCGAAGGACCGGTGTTCGCCAAGCATCTGACGGATCTCATACTCATGGGCGTCGCAGGTGACCGGGTCACGCTGGGTCTCTATTTCAATGATAAAATCTGCGACATGCCCGATACGCGACTGGGGATTGGATGAGATCAAAGCGACCTTTGCGCCAAGACCTTTTGCGGTCTCTGCGATATCTCCGATGGTTTTCGTGTTTCCCGATCCGGAAAAGGCAACGATTAGATCTTCTTCACCGATAGCCGGGGTGATGGTCTCACCGACGACATAGGCGGTAAATCCTGTGTGCATCAGACGCATCGCAAAGGATTTGGCAACCAGACCCGATCTTCCTGCGCCCATCACATAGATGCGCTTTGCATTGAGGATCGCCTCGAGAAATGTATCAACCTGATCTGCAGGGATATTCTGAGCAATGGAATCGATACGTGATGCCATAAGACTCATCATGTTTTGAACGGATACTCCGTATTTCATAATTGTGTAGCTATTGGCTGTGCAGATACAAGAGCATGTTGGAATTGGAAAGCTTTTGGGTGATCCCTCATTCCATGTTGGGGAAAAAAGAATATGGGGGTGTCTCTCACCAGATATCGTAATGGGCGTGCCCTTCCGGGTCCATACGCTCCGGATGTGACTCGGGCGGCATCCCTCTACCGACGGAGAGGATCACGACCGGTCGGATATGTTGGGGCAGATCCAGTGCTCCTTTGACCTCCTCCTCATCGAACGCTCCGATCCAGCAGGTGTGCAGGCGAAGTGCGTGGGCGGCGAGCATCATATAAGTGGCGGCGATCGTGGCATCCTGTACGGCAAAGAGGATGCCCCGGTCGGCATATCTTGACATCGACCGGACGTAATTGACGCAGATGACAAGAGCCGAACCGGAATCCGGGATCTGATGCTGGTTTCCGGCCGCATCCCCGAGAAGTTCGAGCTGGCCGGGATCTGTCACGATGACAACATCCCATGCTTCGAGGTTACCTGCAGACGGGGCGGATGATGCAATCTGGAGAAGATAGTCCTTCTCCTCCTCGGTGAGGCTGTTGGTTTCGTACTCGCGGACCGAGTAACGGGTCGCAAGGAAGTTCTGGAATTCAGATAAGTCCATTTTCGTTCAATACCGCATATGCTCCGGCGGCAACGGTTGTTATCGGAGTCATCGCCTCGCCTGCTTTGTCGGATGCAAGACCAAACTGGTTCGACTCGGCAAGACCTATGACGGCAAGTAAAACGGCTGCTGCCTGGTTGAACTCATCTGCTCCGGTCTTTTTTGCGGCGGCTTCGCAGTCGGCTGCGAGAACATCGGTCAGGGTTATCAGAATGGTTTTTGCGCCGCTCTTGTCCTCTTTTTTGAGGGAAGGAATGGTCACATACTGGTGGGCGATCATCATGATGTCGAGTTTGAGCCGCTCGGCGAGATGATAGCGCAAAAGTGCATCTTTTGGTGTAACAGTCATGATGTATTTGTTTTCCGTGAGGGAATAAATAGCATCTGATTGTGTGCGGTATTGCTGTGAATCAGATGAAAAGAGACATCCCGGAATCGGAAAGACGGGGTCTAGACATCGTTCCCGTTCCCAAGCCCGATGATCCGTTCCGGATGCGAGTAGACGGTGAACCGGGGGGGTCTCGTGAAACAGATGAGGGTGATCCCGGATCTCTTTGCAAGAGCCGCTCCGTCGGTCGTTGTCGCTGCACGCGATATGATGACCGGGATCCCGGCATTTGCCGCTTTGGCAACCATACCCTGTGGCATCCTGCCCGTACATCCTACAACGCATTCACAGGAAGGCAGCTGATTCAGGGTCATGTAGCCGATGACTTTGTCGACAGCATTGTGTCTGCCGATGTCGTTTGCGGAGAAAACCACTTCTCCCTGATAATATAAGACTGCACAGTGCAGAGCTCCGGTTTTGTCCCACTGCTCTGTGTTGATCTGTTCGCGAACCGCAAAAATCTCGTCGGGCGTGATCTGCACGCCGCCCTCTACGTTGATCGTGGATTCGCGGGGGCAAAAGCCGCCGGCCGACTCCATTTTCCCGCAGACCTCGGTGATCTGGTCCGCCTCCACAAAAATATCCGCGTCCCGGACTTTTACCGACAGAATTTTTTTCGCGATACAGGCGGCAATAAAAAATCCAGCCCCGAGCTCTTCGAGGCACTCCTGTGTTGCCGTATTTTCCAGATATTTTTCTCCGTTCAGATACAGAGTGACCGTATCTTCGGAAACGACCGGGTCGACGGATCGTGTTACGATATTGTTATCGTACTGCCATCCGGAAAGCCGGGTCTCATTACCGTTGTACGTCTCACAATCCGGTTCTTCTGCAGGAAACCCGGTGATCCGTTCCGGATGCGAATACACGGTAAACCGGTTTTCCCGGGTGAAGCCGACTAGCGTCACGCCCTCCTCTTTTGCGAGCATCGCTCCGGGGTAGGTCACCGCGGTCCTGCCGACGATCACCGGGATCCCGGCATTCACTGCCTTCATGACCATACCTTTCGGCTGCCTCCCCGTACATCCGAGGGCGCACTCGCCCGGCGATATTCCCTGCAAAGTCATGAATCCGATGAGTTTGTCGATGGCATTGTGTCGTCCGATATCACTCGCTACGGCAATAATTTTATGATCATGCCATAATGCAGCACAGTGGAGACCGCCAGTCTGTCTCCAGACATCCACATCCATAGTCCCCCGAACGGCAAATATCTCCTTTGGGGCCATCATCACTTTAGACGTGACATGACCCTTTTTTTCTGCCGGGGCAAATCCCTCGCGAGGTCTAATGCCCGGAAATACTTTTGCCTCCACAAACACGTTTTTGTCCGCGACCCTGACGGAAAGTATTTTCTTCGCAATGCCTGCTGCAATAAAAAATCCAGCTCCAAACTCACGAAGCATATCACCACTTGCGACGATATGCAGATACTCCCGGCCGTTCAGATGCAGAATGATCTCCTCTTCCCGTGCTGCAATATCGCAGATATCTGTGATGTTTCCGTTGTTCCAGAGAACTGCTGGCAGCTTTCCGGTCATACCGCTGGTATCAGTCAGTCTCTCTTGCTGGATCATGGTCGTTCCCTTATATAGAATCGTAGTAATTCATGAAGATCGCTCTGAAATCTTCGTATTGAATAGATTATCCAATATTTTGGTGTGATACCTAATAGGAGTATGGATAATTACACAGAAGTCGTGTGCTAAAAAAAGAATAGGGAATATGTGGAATTTTTATCTGACCATTTCGCCGTGCAGCGTGAGGTCCAGACCGATATACTCCTCATCCTCGGAGACCCGCAGGCCGACCGTTTTGTCCACGATCCAGGCAAGGAGATAGGTCATACCGAAGGCAAACACCGCGGTCACGCATGCGTCGAGGATTTGTATCCCAAACAGATAGGCATTTCCTTCAATGAGTCCGGAAGCTCCGCCTACTGCGGCGGTAGCGAAAATACCGCAGGCGATGGTCCCCCAGAATCCGCCGACACCGTGGATAGACCAGGCATCGAGACTTTCGTCGAATCCTTTCTTGACTCTCCAGATAAGGGCGTAGTAACAAAGAATTCCGGCAACTGCTCCGATAAGAAGGGCAGCCCACATATTGACGAATCCTGCAGCAGGAGTGATCGCTCCAAGACCGGCAATGGTTCCTGAGATGAATCCGAGCGAACTTGGCTTACCGTGCCGCCAGTTAACGACCATCCAGGAGATCGTTCCTGCGGCGGCGGAAAGCAGCGTTACCATGATCGCATGAATGGCGATGTCATTCGCGGCAAGAGCACTGCCTCCATTGAATCCCATCCAGCCGAACAGAAGCACGCCGCCGGCGAAAAATGTGAGAGGAATGTTCTGAGGGTTTAAGTTGTATAAACCGAACCCTGACCTTTTACCGATGTAGATGGCGAGAGCGAGTGCGCTGAATCCTGCACTGATGTGGACGACGGTCCCTCCGGCGAAATCAAGGGCGCCGAGCTGCTGGAGCCAGCCTCCTCCCCAAAGCCAGTGTGCGATCGGATCATAGACGAAGGTCGTCCAGAGAACTCCGAATAGCAGGAACGCGCCGAATTTCACGCGTTCGGCAACACCTGAGACGATGATCGCCAAGGTGAGTCCGGCAAACGTCATCTGGAATGCGGCAAACAACATGTCGGGGATCCGAAGTCCGAGTTCGGTCCCATAACCGACTCCGGCCAAACCGAGATGTTCGAGACCACCGATCACCAGCATGTCTGTTCCAAACACCAGCGAGTATCCGAGCAGGAACCACTGGATGATCACGATCATGAGCGATGCGAATACGAGCATAAGAACTGAAATAAAGTTCTTTTTGCGAACCATGCCGCCGTAGAAGAGACCTAGGGCTGGCGTCATTAAAAGTACAAGGGCAGTTGAAGCAAGTACCCAGGCAACAGATCCGGTGTCAATCATAAATATAGCTTCTCCATCAGAAAATCGGAAACCAGGGTGTGGATGCAGGACAAACCACCACGTCCCGGTTCACAGAAATTTTACACCGGGTTTATTGACCCTGCAAATATATAAAATATGAGAGTAGTTAACATGTCACATGTTATCATGCATAACTTTTCATGTCATGCGGACGAATCATTCTGTTCTGGTACAGTATCTTTCGTTAAAGTTATGATGTTTTTGAGTAGATATTTTACTAGGATAGAAACCGACGGATTACCTGCTGAAAATATGCCGATCTCCCTTCCTTCCAGTTTCCCGATGATCAGTGTGTCCTGCCGGTCCGCATGGATGGTCAGTTCGAACTCCGGTTCGGTCCCTGACCCGTCCGTGTTTCGCGGATCCATGAACTCCTTCATATCCGGATGAAGTTTGTAGCACCGTATGGGAAAAATATTCGGATCTGTGTCTTCAGGTACGATCAGATAGAGATCGATCTTCTTCGAGAGATTTTTCAGATTCAAGATATGTTTTTTCACATACGCCGTGTCGTGACAGATTATCACGATCTCTTTTTTGCTCCGTGTAAACATCATCCGAAGGTGACTCTCGATGGCCCAGGGATTCTGGAGTGTGTGGGAAAGCAGCGGACGATTATGCTGGAAAGTGATCCTTGAATGAAGATACTGTTCGACTTCGTTCAGCAGTTCGAGATTCTCCTGTCTTAGCCGGTTGAACGTTTTTGTTATGTCATGAATAAAAAATCTCGATGGGCCTGCCTCTTCTGACGTACCCACAAATCCCTTCTCCTCAAGATTCGTGAGTGCTTCGTACACTTTGTTCCGCGGGACCTTACTGATCTCGTGCATTTCCCGGGCGGTCGCTACCTTCAGTTCGAAGAGAACTGCGTAAACTTTCGCTTCATTTTCGGTCATTCCGATCGATTTCAGTTTTTCTACAAACTCCTGCATGCTGATTCCTTCCCTGATTATGATTGATTTTACTGAATGAATAACGAGTGTGTTGTTACCTTTATTGGTAACAATAAGTATATATGTATTTGTGCCAATCTAGTAGTAACCAGTTGAAACATATCTGGGGTTCTGAAAAACGGAGCAGGATATAAAGCGGGATCTTGCATAATAGGGTTTCTCCCGGATTTTATCTCCAAAAAAAGTTACCGGCTGATCGTAAATGATGTGAAAAATGATGGTTTTGGGCTTTGCTCTGTAACTATCTTTGGTCTCGCATTGGTCTTGAGTAACGAGAAAGGGATTTATGGAAATACTAGATACAACAATTAGGGACGGGGGGTATACAGTTGATTTCAACTTCTCCTGTTCAGACGTTAGAAACATCTCTTCAAAACTAGAAGAGATGGGTATAGGACTTATCGAGATCGGACACGGAATGGGGCTGAATGCCAGTTCTCCAAAGAACGGCGTAGCTGCACAGACCGATGAAGAGTATATGCTTGCGGCCGAAGAGGTGTTAACGCGTTCTAAATTCGGTATGTTCTGCATCCCGGGTATTGCACGATTAGAGGATCTCCAGCTTGCATCCGACTGCGGAGCCTCGGTTGTCAGGGTCGGTGTCAATGCAGACCAGATCCCGCTGACCGAGCCGTATATTCGTGAAGCAAAAGACCTCGGCTTAACCGTGATGACGAATTACATGAAGTCTTACGTTCTCACTCCTGAGGAGTTTGCACAAAACGTCGTTCTTTCAGAAAAATACGGGGCAGACTGTGTATATATCGTTGACTCTGCCGGCAGTATGTTTCCGAATGAAATAAAAAAATATTACGACGCTGTACGAGAGAATTCTGCAATACAACTCGGATTCCATGGTCACAATAATCTCGGACTTGCTGTCACGAATAGTGTGTATTGTGCAAAACTTGGCTTTGATTTCATCGACTGTTCTCTGCAAGGTCTTGGAAGAAGTTCCGGCAATGCCTGCACGGAAATGTTTCTCGCGATATTGGAGAAAAACGGATATCAGACCGATGTGGATCTCGTTGAATTATTCCGGGCAGGATACGATCTTCTCAGCCCTATCACCGATAAAGAGCTCGCAGATCCGTTTGATTATGTCTGCGGATATGCCAGTTTCCACACAAGTTATCTGAATCAGATCCACACCTGTGCAGATGAGTTCGATGTGGATCCGTTCCACCTGATCATTGAATATTCAAAGTATGATCAGGCAAATATGGACTATGATAAATTGTGCAGTTTAGCAATGACGATGCAGAAGAATTCCCGCCTGCGGCATTCCGATCATCCTTTATGTTCAAACTTCGCAAGTTAGGTTTGATGAAGGATCAAACCTCTCCTGTTTTTTTAAAAATAATTATTTTTCCTTTTCGATGAGAATTACCCGTGCCGGCGCTCCGTCACTGTCTTTGATCTTCATCGGAAGTGCTATGATCTGATATTCGGCAGTGTAATCGGTTATTTCGGAAGCTGCCAGATACTCGACGAGGATCACACCGTTTTGCAGGAACAATTTATGGATCATGGAATCATTTTCTGCATGAAGCGGCGTTTTGCTGTTGTCGGGGGACGGCGTGTCCAAGCCGAGAAGTTTCACGCCAGAATCGACCAGATACTGCGCTGACTCTTCGCTGAAATACGGATAATTTGCGTAATAACCTCCGGTGTTCCAGTGCTTGGCCCATCCGAAAACACAGATAACTTTCTCATGCAGAGGTATTCCCTGAAGCATTTCCAGAGTGACCGCCGTATTGTCCGGAAGCCTCCGAAGATCGAGGAGGGTGACATCACCGCAAAGCGTGGAAAGCGGTATTTCGGTGATCGTTATCCCTTCCGGAATGAAATGTCTGGGTGCATCCATGTGGGTGCCGGTATGACTTCCAAGAGTCAGTTTTTTCGTGTTTCTTCCAACAGACTCAATCGTTCCAAGCGTTTCCGAGGAGAACGCCGTGTGCCAGTCTGCATGGAAACAGGGCATTCCCTGCTCCATTGCATGCGTTAAATCAATTATATTCATACAAACGGTCTCCGCTGATTTATGTATAGTTTGGTAATTCTATCATATATGTGTGACCCGCAGGAAACCTGCGCAGCATACTATTCAGTGTTCAAAAGGCATTTTTGCAGTAAGCTATATCTATCCGATACGACGGAGTAACAGATAGAATAGTGTTATGGAAAAGGTAGAACATCCCTGGTCATTGGATATAGACGAGATCCGGCTTGCACTTGATTGTGATAGTTCTGCCGGACTGGATACTGCCGAAGCAGCAAAAAGACTCGGAGAATCCGGGTCAAACACCATAACTGAATTCAAAAAGATCTCATTTTTCGGCATATTATTAGAAGAACTCAAAGACCCGCTCATTATCGTCACGATCTTGATCGGGGTGGTCTACAGTGTATGGGGTCAGATCGGGACACGATCACTATTCTTTGTCTCATTTTATTTGTCACGATCGTGGAGGTCTATACTGAGTTTAAAGCCAAGAAAAGTATGAAGGCCCTGAAAAAACTGGCAGCTCTGACGACCTGGGTCATCAGGGACGGAAAACCTGACGAGATCCCTACCTCAACTGTGGTGCCCGGCGATCTGTTATTATTAAAGGGCGGGGTCCGGGTCAGTGCCGATGTTCGTTTCGTGACGTCCCAGGGTCTCGAAGTTGACGAATCGCAGCTCACCGGCGAATCCATGGGGGTCGGGAAAATTGCGGATCCTATTGTGGAAACCGCAGGACTGAATGACCGGACCAATATGATCCATATGGGAAGTGTGATCCTGAAAGGAAAAGGGACCGGTATTGCGGTACACACCGGGATGGACACCGAACTCGGGCGGATCGCCGGCTTAACTCAAGAGGCGAACGATCCAAAGACACCCATGCAGAAATCCACGCTTCACCTGACCAAAAACCTGATCGGGCTCGCAGTGATCTTCAGCATCGCGATCCCCATCATCGGTTTTCTCCGCGGTCTGCCGGTCTCGGAAATGGTCCTGACCGGATTGTCTCTCGCTTTAGCTACGATTCCGGAGGAGCTCCCCATCATCATGACGATGCTTCTTGGGTTCGGTGCGATCCAGTTTGCTGGAAAGAATGTTCTCATCCGCCGGACGAAAGCCGCCGAGACCCTCGGTAGCGTCACTGTGATCTCGACGGATAAAACCGGAACGCTGACGGAAAATAAAATGAGTGTCGAAACAGGGACCGTAGAGAACGAAAAGCAGCTGTTCACTATCGGGGCCCTCATGGCCGATGTTTCCGTTGACGAGGATGGGAATTTTCTGGGAGATCCGATGGACAAGGCCGTGGTCGAAAAAACCGGTTCATTCCGGATCGAACGAAGCGAATTGCTGAAAGAATACACGCTTTTTCGTGATTCGTGATTCGATGGTGCCAAAAAGATCTTCCTGATGAAGTATGATCATCAGGGGATCGGCCTTGATGTCATCAAAGGCGCTCCGGAAAGTGTTTTTGCCTTGTCGAAACCGGATCCCGATCTGGAAAAACAGTTGAATGAATCGATCAAGGCGGGATTTCGCACGATCGCGGTCGGATCAAAATCACCTTCCAAAGAAAAATACACAATAGCCGGACTGATAAGTTTCGACGACCCGATCCGTGAAGCGGTAAAACCGGCGATCAGGGAATTTTCCAATGCAGGCGTCCGGGTGATGATGATCACGGGCGATCACGCAGGAACGGCGGCCCGGGTGGTGGAGGAGGCAGGGATCAAGGTAGACAATGTCCTGATCGGCGATGATATCCGGTCGATGTCCCCCGAGGCACTGAGAGAAGCGGTCCGCACATGTAATGTTTTTGCGAGGATCACGCCTGAAAAAAACTCCGGATCGTCACTGCCTTACATGAAAACGGGGAAGTAATGGCAGTGACAGGTGACGGGATCAATGACGCCCCGGCACTCAAAGAAGCCGATATCGGCATATCGTTTGGGATTTCGGGAACTGATGTCGCGAAAGAAGCGTCCGATATGATCCTCGCGAATGATGATTTTACCTCGCTCGTAGATACGATCAAAGAAGGGAGGCGGCTGTATGAAAATATGTTCAAGTGTATTATGTATACGCTCTCCAGTAAAATTGGCCTGGTATTCATGTTATTGATCCCCATCTTGCTGGACGTGCCTCTTCCGTTTGCCCCGATCCAGATCATCATCATGGAACTGTTCATGGATCTTTCCGCGTCCACGTCTTTTTTCGTTGAACCGGCAGAATCCGATCTCCTGAAAACAAAAACCGCGTGACCCTGGCGAGAAGTTCATGAACAAAAAGATGATCTCCGGTATTTTCAGTGGCAGCTTCACGCTTACCGCGGTCGTGCTGTTTGTGTATTTCTTCAGCTGGTTTACGACCGGTGACCTGGCAATCGCGCAGACATATGCCTTTGTCTCATGGTTGTTCTGTCATATCATTTTAGCAATGAATATGAGAACAAGCCGCGTGCCTTTGAGCAGGGTCGGGTACTTCTCCAGTAAGGCAATGAACATATGGATCATCGGGGTGATCGTTTTCCTGATACTGGCGTTGAACGTTCCCTTCTTAGTAGAATACCTGAAGTTGTCCCAGGTAGGTATTCTGCCGATATTCGGCATCGTTCTTCTGTCGTTTGCTGCTACCTACTGGATGGAGATACGCAAAAATTTACGCTTAAAAAAGGGTGGGGTCCGGGGAACCGGTCCTGTTTCTCTCGTATAATTATAGAATGATAGTATCTTCCGGATTATACGTCCGGAGATACATCTTGTCCTTTTTCATCGATGAACAGGACGGAAAGGAGCTCTTTTGCTTCTTCTGCATACAGCTTTTCGAAGAGAACATAGATCAGTTTCACGTCTTCGGATCCGAGCGGGAGATTCTTATCTTTATTTTTGGTTATCCGCTTTATCGCGTCCGATTCCTCCGGGGACATCCGGGATGCGTATGTCTCGGTGACTCTTTCAACCCGCTGACGCCAGGGTCCCTGTCGTGAGGTGTTTATGATCTTCCTGAAATCCAGATCTTTTTTTACGACCGTGATGTCGGCACTTCTGATGGCGATTCCGCTGGTTCCAGTAGGAATAGACGATGATTTCGGCGGCGTGGCGTTTGGTCTTGAGGGCAGGAAGACCTTTTCATGGACCGTTTTCTGGATGATGGGCTCCGGCCGTTTGCCTATGTCCTGCTGTTTGTTCAGGATCCGGAAGCCGTTTCCATGCTTGGTGAGGATCTCGTCGTCGATGACCTTCAGTTTCATATTCCAGAGGTTCATGCCGATATCGGTGATCTTGAAGATGGTGGTATCGTTGTGTTCGACCGTTCCGGTTTTTATGAGATAGAACAGCGCATCGTTCACTTTATTGTCAAAGATACCCTTCCCTCTTCCACCGGTCTGCATGATCTGTTCTTCCAGGGTCAGACTGAACACAGCAATGAGACTGTCTTTGATCTCTTTTCTTTTGTGTGGGGCACCGTCAGAGAGGAAGTTCAGGATCGGTGCATACATCAGAGAATACTGTTTTGGCAGAGACATGATACGTAAGGGCTAGAAGGGCTGATGAATATTTAACTTTTCCGGCTGTTATGCCGGGAGAATCTATTTATCTTTATCCGCCGATTTCTCACATATGACGACTGTTGATACTGAATCCGGGAGGCTTGACTCGGAGACGAAGGAAAATATCGCCCGTGCTCTGTGGATGCACGAATACACGCCTGAGGCCATGCCGCCGGATATTCTGAAATGGATCGAAGGTCAGAAGAATCTCCGTTCTGCATTCGGCGAACGCATGCGGGTGAGACTCGCGGATTTGCGTGCCGCTCCGGAAAGTTTCAACCCTGATTACACAAAACGCTATGCCGCCCTTTCCGAGTACGCCGGCGATCTGACGCCTCATCAGGCGTATGCGATGACCAATCTCTTTGGTGTGGACAGTGCTCGCGGATATCAGGAACTGCCAATCGATAAAAAATTCACGTTTCCGACCGACGACCGCCCGCAGTTCGAGTATCAGGTAGGCTGGCACTTTTTTGTCGGAAACGTCTTCGATACAAAAGGCCGCGAGTACGGTGTCCAGCTGATGTTCTGGCGTTATTCCCTTCTCCCTCCTGAGATGGCAAAGCAGGCTGGACTGAGCGATCTCGAAAATCAGATCGTCGAGGTCCATCTTGCCGTGGGTTTTGCCGGCGGAAGGCATTACCGTATGCGGCCCGTCATTATTGCAGGAACGACCTGGCTGATCAATTTCTCAACAAACCCGTATACGTATTCTGTTGGAAAACAGACCCTCGCGTCTCAATCAAAAGATTCCCTCTTTCCCCTCCGACTGCAGGCATGGGGGATCGACAACCACAAGGAGGTCCCTGCTGAGATCTCGATCGATATCACCATCGATCAGACGAAAGGCTATGTCCTGAACGGGGACGAAGGGATGCTTCCAAGCTGCGGAGGGGTTGGGACACTGTATTATTCGGTCCCGAACCTCCGGGTCGATCCGGAAACGAGCCGGATCTCGATCGAAGGAGAAGAGCTCCGGCTTTATGCCCGGCGGCAGTCCGCGACGCGATGTCCTGCGTGCAGTAGGACTTCTCGAAGATAAGCCAGCTCTCGGCTGGGACTGGATGGAGATCCAGTTCGATAATGACACCGAGTTCGCTCTTTCAGTGATCCATACGAACGAGCAGAAGGAATTTTTCATGCAGACGGGTCCTACCCCTCCGGGCATTATGACCGCACCTGCCGTTGGATCATATATCAAGGAAAACAGCGAGTATTTCCAGGTCAAAGCCGTGATCCGGGTCACCGATTGGGTGCAGAGTTCGGTGACCGACGGACCGTATCTGACGACCCGTGCCTGGTATTCGAATCGTGTGGAGGTCACAGTGGAAACTGCGGAGGTTCCGGATGCATACAAACGGTTTGTGATGATCCCGATCGTTTCGACCGGTCAGCAGGGATTTTTTGCCGTCGGCGTCGAGTATTCGGAGGGGGCGATCTGGATCGAATCGCCCGACGGCAAGCGTATCGGGGCGGGTTTTCTGGAGAATGTCAGTTATGCAGACGCCTGCCGGCAGAATCTGCGGATTGCCGGCATCCCCGACACCCCGGAGATGGCAGAGATCTTTGCAAAGCCTGTGATCCCTGATGAACTGAAGGCGGCGGCGATGGCTTATCTCATGAAACCGGAGAATGCCGCCCGACTCCAGGAGGAGCTCGCAAAGTCCAGAGGGCTTTGATCAGGCCCTCTTCTTTTTTCAGAAAATATTCGTCCCTTTCCACAATACTCATAACTTCCGGCATGCAATTATATAACCACTATGGACTTCGGCGGTTCTATCGGAAAAGACACCTATGTCGCACCTAATGCGACCCTCAAAGGCGACGTGACTCTCGGCGACAACGTCACCGTCCTTTTCGGGGCGGTCCTTCGTGCAGATATGGAAAAAATAACAATCGGCAACGGCTCAAATGTCCAGGATAATGCCGTCATCCATGAAAGTCTCGGCTATCCCGTTTCTATCGGCGAAAACGTTTCGATCGGTCACGGGGCGATCATCCACGGGGCAACAATAGAAGACGACGCTCTTATCGGTATGGGAGCGATCGTTTTGAACGGTGCAAAAATCGGCAAAGGAGCTCTTATCGCAGCCGGAGCCCTCGTATCCGAGCGAAAAGAGATCCCGCCAAACTCGCTCGTGATCGGCGTCCCGGGAAAGGTCCTGCGTGAACTCACCCCCGAAGAGGCAGCCGGAAACCTGAAAAATGCGGCAACCTACGTCTCTGTCGGGCAGAGGTATCTCCATGAGTAATGTTGTTGTTATTGGCGGTGGAGTCGCCGGCATCCAAAGTGCCATGGACATTGCCAATCACAACATCCATGTTTATCTGATCGAGCGTGAGCCCTCGATCGGCGGCCACATGGCCATGCTCGACAAAACCTTCCCGACAAACGACTGTTCGATGTGCATCCTTTCGCCGATGATGGCCGAGATCTCCCGGAACCCATACGTTACCATCCTCACTCTCGCCGAAGTTGAGATGGTCGAAGGAGAGGTCGGGAATTTCACCGTCACCGTCACCAAATATCCCCGATACATCAACGAAAAGGAGTGCACCGGCTGCGGAGATTGTATCACCATCTGCCCGATCGAAGTCTACAATAAATTCGATGCCGGCATCGGGGTTCGAAAAGCGATCTACAAACCCCATGCCCAGTCGATCCCGAACCTTGTCGTCAAAGACAATCTCCATTGTATAGAGTGCGGCCTTTGTTATGGGGTCTGCGGAAAAGACGCCGTCCTCAAAGTCACCGAGGACAAAGTCAAGACCCTCGAGATCAACGCCGCCGCGGTCGTCATCGCGACCGGTTACTCGCTCTTCGACCCGCAGAAGAAGTCCAGATTCGGCTATCTTCGCTTCCCTGACGTTATCACCTCTATCGAGTTCGAACGGATGATCAATGCAGGCGGACCGACCGAAGGAAACATTCGCCGGCTCTCGAACGGCGAAACGCCGAAGAGCATCGTCTTTGTCCAGTGTGTCGGCTCGCGTGATCTGACGATCAAAAGGAACATCTGTTCCTGCGTTTGCTGCATGTATGCACTCAAAAACTCTATGCTCATCAAAGAGCATTATCCCGACTGCGAGGTCTCGATCCTGTATTCGGATATCCGGGCCTACGGAAAAGGCTACGAGGAGTATTATGAACGTGCGATCAACGCCGGCGTCAAGATCATCCGCGGTCTGCCGGGCGATGTCCAGGACAATGGAAAAGGCCGGCTCGTTCTCCCGCTCGAGAACACCGAGACTGGCGAGTTCATCAATCTGGAAGCCGATCTGGTCATCCTTTCTGTCGGCATGCTTCCCGAACCGGACACCGTGCGTCTCGCAAAATCTCTCGGTCTCGGCCTCGATGAACACCAGTTCCTGAGTTCAGCCGATATGAAACTCGACCCGGCGGGAACGATCCGTCCCGGGATCTACATCGCGGGCACCGCCCTTGCGCCGAAGGATATTCCCGACTGCGTAATGTCCGCCGGCGCCGCCGCCATGAAAGCCTCCATTGATGTCATCAGGAGCGAACAATGACCGAGGACAAAACCATCTGGTGGAACGATGAAAACAGTTCCGTGATGCTGATCGACCAGACGCTGCTGCCCACTGAGTATAAGGTGATCGAGATCACCGAAGTCTCCCGGCTCGCGGACGCGATCCGCCGGCTCGAGGTCAGAGGAGCTCCGGCTCTCGGCGTTGCTGGAGCATTCGGCGTTGCTCTCTCAGCTACACGCTGCGTCTCCGACGTCGAGTTCGACGAGACGATCGCGTCCGACGCAGCTCTCTTAAAGAGCACACGCCCGACCGCCGTGAACCTCTCCTGGGGTGTGGACAAAGTTCTCCGCAGTATGGAGAACCTCCCGCCGGAAATGGCACGGATCATGGCGCTTTTCGCCGCGAAAAGCATCGCTGAAAACGATACGAAATCCTGCATGCTTCTGGGTCACAACGGCGCCTCGCTTCTCCCGCAGATCGGGACCGTTCTTACCCACTGCAATGCCGGCGCTCTTGCCTGCTCTTCATGGGGTACGGCACTTGGAGTCATCCGCTCTGCCAAAAAAATGGGAAAGAAGATCTCGGTCATCTCCTGCGAGACCCGCCCTCTTCTGCAGGGATCCCGGCTCACTGCCTGGGAACTCGCCCGCGATGAAATTCCGGTGACGACGATCATCGACTCTGAAGCCGCATTTCTGATGCGTCAGGGAAAAATCGACGCCGTCATAGTCGGGGCGGACCGGATCACGAAAGCCGCCGTCTTCAACAAGATCGGGACCTACATGCATGCCGTCTGTGCAAAGCAACACGGGATCCCGTTCTACGTCGCCGCCCCTGTCTCGACCTTTGACGCCGAAGCTTCCGAAGCCGACATCACTATCGAACAGCGTGACCGAACCGAAGTCTCCGGCTTTTTCGGCAGGACCACCGTTCCCGAAAACGTTCCGGTCATCAACTACGCATTCGACGCGACGCCTCTGGATCTTGTCACCGCAATCATAACCGAAAAGGGTGTCCTGCACCCCCCGTATGATTTTCAGGACCTGAGATAAATGGCAGCGACCCTCTCACTTGCATTTTTTGACAGTCCGGTCTGGAACAATCTGGCACTGGTACTTGGCGAGCTTCTGCTGATCTTCATAGCCTTCTGGCTGATCTTTTCCATTCTGATGGCGATCTTGATCGTCATCTCGATCCATCAAAAACAGATGTATTTCCCGCGGCTTCTCCGGCCGTTCTTTACGATCATGGAAGGCACGGTAAAAATCGTCTGCCTCCTCCTCGGTGTCGATGGCAAAGAGCTGATGGAGTTTCTGATTCGTATCGACAACGAGATGAACTTCTCCAACTTTGCGAAAACCCCGGTGGAAAAACGGGTCATCTTCTTCCCCCAGTGTCTTCGTGCCTGCGACTGCCCGGCGCGTCTTACCCCTGACGGGCTCAAATGTGTTTCCTGCGGACGATGCGGACTTGGGCGTGCGGTCTCTGCACTCAACGAAGCGGGATACAAGACCTTCATTATTCCCGGCTCGACCTTCATCAAAAGGATGGTAAAAAAATATCAGCCGAAGGCAATGATCGGCGTCGGCTGCATGATGGAAGTCAAAGAAGGACTGGAGATGGGACGAAAGATCTCCATGACGACGATCGGGTTTATGACCAAAACGGACGGCTGCGTAGAGACGACTATGGACTTTGAGGAGCTCATGGAAGTCGCCTCCCTTGGGCTCGCCCAACCGGTGGTCATGAAGCCCGCATCGGGTGAAGAACTCCCCAGTTCTAAAACATAATAACCCCCTGCCGCAAATAATAACCCGCATGAAAAACCTGATCGTGAAGGGTGCAAGACAGCACAACCTTCAGAATATTTCTATAGAACTCCCGCGTGACAAACTCATTGTCATCACGGGTGTTTCAGGCTCGGGAAAATCCACACTCGCTTTTGATACGATCTATGCGGAAGGCCACCGCAGATATGTCGAATCGCTCTCCGCCTACGCCCGTCAGTTCCTTGGACTGATGAGCAAACCCGATGTCGATTCCATCGAAGGTCTCTCCCCCGCAATATCCATCGAACAGAAGACCACTTCTAAAAACCCGCGCTCTACCGTTGGTACGGTGACGGAGATCTATGATTACCTGCGTTTACTGTATGCAAGGATTGGGGTCCCCTATTGTCCGGTCCATCATGTAAAGATCGAGTCAAGGACTCCCAGGCAGATCGCCGACGCGATCCAGAAAGAGTATCCCGATACCATGCTCACCATCCTTGCACCGATCGTCCGCAAGAAGAAAGGGACTTACGAACAGCCGATCCGTGATCTGCATGCCGATGGCTTTGCGAGAGTGCGGGTCGACGGCGAGATCCTCAGGACCGACGACGAGATCAAACTCGGCAGATACATCATGCACAACATCGATATCGTCATCGACCGGGTCGATACGACCGACCGAAGCCGGCTGACCGAGGCGATCGAATCTGCACTGAAACATGCCGAGGACGGGCTCGTGTATGCAAATGCCGGCGAGACGGATTCCGTCTACTCGACACGGATGGCATGTCCTGTCTGCGGTCTCTCGTTCGAGGAGCTTCAGCCGAGAATGTTCTCCTTCAACAGCCCGTTCGGGGCATGCCCGACCTGTAACGGGCTTGGGTTCCAGATGGTTTTCGATCCCGACCTGATTATCCCGGACAAAACCCTCTCACTCGCCGACGGCGCCGTCTCGGTGTACAAAAATTTCCTCGACGGGTTCCGTGTCCAGTATCTGGACGCTGTAGCGAAACATCTGGGCTTTTCCCTGATGACGCCGGTGAACGAGTTCACGAAAGAGCAGTATGACGGACTGATGTACGGCGTGAACGAGGACATGAAGTTCAGCCATACCTCGAAGAATGCCGAGTGGGCATACCATGGAAACTGGGAAGGTCTGCTGCCCCAGACCGAACGTCTGTATAAGGATACGAAATCGGATTACCGCAAAGAGGAGCTGGAAAAGTTCATGCGGATCCTTCCCTGCCCGACCTGTCACGGTAGACGGCTGAAGGATCATGTGCTCGCGGTCAAAATCGGCGTCCAGTCCATCGCGGACGTTGCCGATATGTCGATCGACGCAGCTCTTGAGTTCTTCGAGTCCCTGCCGCTTACGCAGAAAGAGGAGGAGATCGCGAAGCTGATCCTCAGAGAGATCAAGTCCAGACTGAACTTCCTGAAGTCGGTTGGTCTCGGCTATCTGACGCTTTCCCGAAATTCCGGGAGCCTTTCCGGGGGGGAGGCCCAGCGTATTCGGCTTGCCACCCAGATCGGTTCGAATCTGATGGGGGTCTTGTATATCCTGGATGAGCCGTCGATCGGTCTCCACCAGAGGGACAACCAGAAACTGATTCAGACTTTGCAGAAGCTCCGCGATCTCGGGAACACGCTGATCGTGGTCGAACATGATGAAGATACGATCCGGGCGGCGGATTATGTGGTGGATATCGGTCCGGGCGCCGGGATCCACGGCGGCAGGGTCGTTGCCGAAGGAACACCGGATATGATCGAAACGTTCCCGGAGTCCCTGACGGGCAAATATCTTTCGGGCGAACTTTCGATCCCGATCCCGCAGACGAGGAGGCCGGCGAAGAAGTTCATCCGGATCAACGGCTGCACGAAGAACAATCTGAAGGATATCGATGCGGCGATCCCGCTTGGGACGCTGACGGTGATCACAGGTGTTTCGGGCTCGGGAAAATCCACGCTGATCTATGATACGCTGTATCAGGCTCTGATGAAGGAGATCTATTCGTCACGCGTGACGCCGGGCGCCTATAAGGAGCTGATCTTCGAGTCGGAGATCGATAAGGTGATCGTGATCGATCAGTCGCCGATCGGAAGGACGCCGCGGTCGAATCCGGCGACGTACACGAAGGTGTTCGATGATATCCGGAAACTGTTTGCCGAGACGAAGGAGGCGAAGCTCCGCGGATACGGACCCGGCCGGTTTTCGTTCAATATCAAAGGCGGCCGCTGCGAGGCGTGTTCGGGCGACGGGGTGATGAAGATCGAGATGAATTTCCTGCCTGATGTGTATATCGAGTGCGAGGAGTGTAAGGGGGCCCGCTATAATGAGGAGACGCTTGAGGTGAAGTATAAGGGGAAGTCGATCGCGGATGTTCTGGGTATGAGCGTGGATGAGGCCCTTGAACTGTTTGAGAACGTGCCGGCTATCAGTACGAAGCTGCAGACTCTTGTCGATGTGGGCCTCGGGTATATCAAGCTCGGACAGAGTTCGACGACGTTGTCCGGAGGGGAGGCCCAGCGTATCAAACTGACCCGTGAGCTTGCTAAGCGGGCGACGGGTAAGACGGTATATCTCTTAGATGAGCCGACGACGGGTCTCCATTTCCATGATGTGAAGAAGCTTGTCGGGGTTCTTGACAGTCTGGTCGGGAAGGGGAACTCGGTCGTGGTGATCGAGCATAATCTGGATGTTATCAAGTCGGCGGATTATCTAATCGATCTTGGACCGGAAGGAGGGAATGCCGGGGGGGAGATCATTGCCCAGGGGACGCCGGAGGAAGTGGCGAAGGTGAAGAAGAGTTATACGGGGCAGTTCTTACAGAGGATGCTGTAAAAACTATTTTTTTATTTGTCATTCTTTTTCTGATTTCGGGGTGCGGGGACGCGACTCCGGCGCGGAGCGTCCCGCGGTGGATTGTCCTATGTATGTTGAAAATGGTCTGTTTTTCCTAAGACGCATAGGATTTTCAGCAAAATTTCGGATCGTTCCCTCTTGTCACATAACTTTTTTCAGGAGTTTTGCTTTACGTTCTTCAAACTCTAATGATTCAGTTGACATACCATAACTCGTGTAATATCTAATAGCCTGATCACAAACCTTCAGTGCATCGTTATATCTTTTTTTTCTCATAAATGATTGCTAATCTGCTAAATGCGGGGATGATTCCCGTGAAACATCCCACGTTTGGTATTTTTGCATCATTTTTAACGCTACTATGATATTTTGATAACTGATTTATTCTTTCAATCTCCTGCTTACGATAATCTCTCTGCACATTAGCTAGAGAGTTTATATCTTCAATACAAGCAGCAACGCACTTATCAACATATTTTATATCGAGATCACGATATTTATAGTAAAAATTCTGTACGGCAATTAATGAAAAATGACAATTATATGCATCGTCATCATTTGAAACAAGTTCTTTCAGAAGTGTTTTTTCCATATCACTATCAAATACAGGAATTACTTTTATCTTAGGTTCAGCCATCACTTCTGCTTTTAATTCACAACTTTTCGAAGATTTTCAAGTTTAACTTTGGTTTGTGCATGTGTTTCCTCCAACAAATCATAAACTGATTTCTTCAATTTAAAATTATCAGCAATTAACGGCACCTGGATATTCGTATCAATGATAGACATATTTGCAAAAATGGAGGTGTTTTGTGTGTGCAGCTTTCTGTTCTCATTTGCAGTTATAAAATCCTTAATATTCAAAGAATCTGCATTGTATTTTTTTTGCATATTTGCTAAGAGAAATTCTTCAAAAAGTTCTGGATATTTTTTGATGTAATTAAGGTTGGTAAATTCAAAAGTTTTCGCCATCCGCATGATGTCTTTAGCTGAAAGAGGTATATCCAAACCAAACATGCAAAGCAGATACAGATTGTTGGAAAATATAAGTTCAAAATCATGATCGATTGACTGAACGAATTTCATTATTAAATCAGCACGTTGTCTATAAAGACCGGTTAATATTAGTGCATTTCCGGAATAAATTTGAAATGAACCATTTTGATAGACATCTCGTAATTTTAAAATAATATCAAATGCTTTTTCATAATTTCCATTGAGAAGATGTCTCTCCAGTCCATAGTATAAGATGAAGACATATTCGATATCTATTCCAGGATTATATGGATTGGCAAGCAATTTCCAATACTCGCCTCTCTGTTCCGGAGTTATTTGCGCATATCTCGGATAATACGGAGGTCGTTCAACTTTCGAAGAATCTTCAACATAAGAAATAGGCAACTTGAGTGATATTGAACTTGGTTCTTCCCCACTCATACAAGAGACTACAAATCTTACTCCTTCATATTCGTATATGTCCTCTTTCTTGTCTGGGATATAATTCTTGTTTGGACCATCAGTTAACCAAATTAAATCTCTAATGTCCGGATGAACTTACAGGAGGTCAGGTCCTTTTTTTACTGGAATATTTTTCGTTTCAGTCAAATTTGTTTCAACAGATTGCTTACCAAATATATTACTTAGAAACCCCATTCTTCTACCCACTTGTTAATCGATCACAATGCTATATTAATAAAACCCCTGAAATTCCGTGATAATCGTAGCAAAAATCATTCATGCCTGGTCACGATATTTTCCCTCGTGCCGGGATCCCTGTATCCCGCCTCATCAAATCCATTCATTTTTTTCTCACAGGTTCCATTCCCTCATCCAAAAACCACCGTTTCAACTCCAAAAACACCCCCTTCCCGCCCCTCAAAAACCACACTCAAAACTGAAAACATGCCAAATTATTTCGATTTCCATGTTCACCCATCAAAATCCCTCATCAAAATCCCATAAAAATTTATTCCGGATAGGTCAAACTGGAATTGAAAAGCCTATTTGCGAGTGGAACCCCCTCGATTTTTCACACACTTTCCCGGGACGAAGGCAGGAATAAGGACCCTCGGTGGGTGTATTTACCGTCGATCCACTCTATTTTCGTCCAACGGATCGATATATCGATTGGAAAAAAGTCCCTATGCAGATATGTATATGTGTTGAAAAAAAAGATAGGGGGGTGATGAGTCCGTCCGTAAGTAAGTAAATACGGGAAGACAAAAATGCTCATCAATCACTTTATTTTTATATATACTATATACTTTTTTTAGTACAGAAGAGAGAGAGACGAATTTTACCTATGTAGATAGATGTATAGATAGATACATAAACATCTATCTCTTTACGTCCGGACGTAGTTTTGTCCGGGGTATCGTTATTTTTTGATTTGTGTAAATATGTATATAGATACATAGATGGATAAAAAAAGAGCCGGAGGGATAATGGGCTGATGTGTTTTGGAGACCGGACACCCGCCACACAACCATACCCTTCCCAAATCGGATATGCAGTTCAGTATCATCCCTCCCCCGCGAACAATTGGAGACTTCGCTCAATATATTTAAGGCACCTCAATGCCCACATACAATTTACCACAATAGAGGCAGACAATTGACCGATACCGACACAAAAAATCCCAACATCATCTTCATATCTCTCATCTCTCTCCTCCCCGTACTCTACATACTATTTAGATGGCTCTCCCTCCTTGAGATACGCCCCGAATACACTCACACACTCTCCATCATACTATTCGAGCTGCTCGTCCTCCTTGCCCTTTTGGTACTCCTCCTCTCCTTAATCGGATCCATATGCTATCAGATACAGGAAAAACCCAAAAATCCGGTCTTCTTCATCCTCTTTGACATAGCAATACTGATCTTCCCTCTTGTACTCATCCCGTACACGCACAACTATGAGATAACACCGATCAACATGGCCAAAAACAGCATGGCTCTTCTCCCCTTCCTCCTCCTCTCCCCCTTGCATTGGACTAGTCGTATTCGGCATTCGCGAAGTAGGCATCCGGGAACGCCGGCTCTCCCTTGGATTCATCATAACCGGAATCGTTTTCATAATTTACTGCATCGCGGCATCCTTCGGCAGCAGTGATATCCCTCCGTTCTCCAGCCCGCCTCTCTACTCACCCGTACTCATGCTGATCTTCTACCTGACATGGGCCGCTTTCGGGATCGCAGCCATGGTATTTCTGATCAAATCGGCGATGACTCCTGCCCGGAAGAAACACATGAAACGGGTCCTCTTGGCGCTCGTGATCATCGGCATACTCTTCACCGCATCCTGTTTGCTTCTCTCAGCCTACGAAACTGAAAAAGAGGCAAACCTCGAGACTCTGATTCTGCCGGTCTCGCTCCTGTACGAGGAAGAGAGGGAGGACCAGATGACCGGTTCATTTCCGGCGTCATCCGTCCTCGTACCTTACATGATTCTCGAAGGGAACTCCGGAAAATATGACATTTCCGTCGCAAAAACGCTTGGCCCGGACGATCCTGTCTTTATTCTCAAAATTGACCCCGCCGAATATCTCGACCTCATCTCCCACGCCCCTCCGGACAGGGTCATGGTCCCGTTCAAAAATATCTATGTCAATAACGAGAACCTCTCACAAACGCTTGAGCGGCTCGTCCCGGGATATACCGCATACACGAGAGACGAGGAACTCTTCATCAACATATCCTGTTCCCGACCGAGGGTGGAGAAGCCTTCTACGGCGATGTTGTACCGCCGTCAGGCGTTGTTCGGGCGTTCATCTTATCAAAGAACGAGATAACCGAGGTCTTTGTCCGGTCAGACAGTTATGGTGCTGAAAAAGTTACGTCCCTTGATCCCTATCCCTGCGTCGTCGGGAACTATCCGACAACGCCGGGCAATACCAGCATTACCCTTGTGGTCACCGATGTTCTGGGAAAAACCGTGGAAAAAACCGTGAACTTCACGGTGGTGCGGGTGGTCCCGGAGCCGTGAGCAAAAAATCTAGCTCATTCTATACTATTGTGTATCGGCATAATCTGCACGGCAGGCTGCGTATCGCCCGTGACCGACGAGCCAAAGCCGGAACTCCCCAACTTTATGCCCGGCATGTTCGACAAAGGGCTCGTCATCATCCCCATGGATGACGGATCGCCTGAGGTTTACACCCTGATCTGGCAGTTCGATCTGGAGAACTGCTCCGGGTTTGAAAAGGTCGGCCGCGTTGATGCGGTCTCAAATCGTGTCCCGGTGTTCGTTGTGGATCCGGATTCGCCGGGGAAGATCGCGATCACCATATCCTCCCCCGAGCAGGATATCGATGTGTATCTGAAAGATGTCGTGAATCCCCCTGATTGGCTGAATCTTTCCCTGCCGGACGAAGTCATACACATACCCAAAGGAGAGAGCGTGGATACGTATCTGCTTCTCGAGTCCGACGGTCCGGTCGGCGAAACGATCGGCTACACGATCATCTATCTGGCGACCGAAGACGGCTGGGGGCTGGGTATGGGATGTCTGCTGTTCACTCCAGATCCTCCGGATATCCCAAAATTGCAGGAATAACAGCTCATTTTGGAAGCTGCGCGGGTCAATTCAGAGTGAAAAGGGCGGGAAAAAAATTCCTCGCTCCGGCGATTCAATCCACTTTTATCACAGACTCGACACTCAAATCCGTGTCGGATCCCCTCCATTTTTTGGACCCCTCCAATCTTAATGATTTAATTAGTTTTGGTTACCCATATTTTTGTATAATATATTACCCGGCATTAATTCTGCAGTAATAGAGTGGAGACTATCATGGAAGAAGGCAAATGCCCAATATGCGGAGAACACTGTTATATACATTCAAGAGCAGGGAGTAATCTTCCCACATACAAATGTGATTTCTGCTTTGCCTATGAAATTGCGGATGAAGATCTCCCCCTGATTCAGGAACATAAGGTAGTTCTTTCCGGCTTTCTGTTTGAAACCCGCATGAGATCCCACTCAATAAGGATCAATACCGGGACCCTTCCCGTCATCCTATCTGATTCGCATGTTCCACGGACCCCCATGCAGAAACTGGATAAACTCATACTGTTTGTCTACAGTATAGGGTCCGGATTCAAGAACCATATATCAAAACTCGCAAAATATCCCCCTTCCGTATGCTATGCGGAGGATGCTGCCGAGTTCAATCTGATGGTCTCTATCCTGACCGATATCGGCTATCTCTGTGAACGTCAGGCACGTTTCGGTGAATACGACTGAGGGTATTTCATCACCGTTGAGGGAATGAAATACGCCGAATCTCTTCTTTCAGGCAATAATCACTCTACGACCGTCTTCGTCGCTATGAAATGCTCTGACGACCTCAAATCTGTTTACGAGGATGGAATAAAACCCGCATGTGCCAAGCTTGGATTCTCCGTCTTCACCATTGATGAAACGGAACACAAGGGAGATATCACCGATAAAGTCATTGCCGGCATCAAAACCAGCCGTTTTGTCATAGCGGATTTCACCTACAATACCCTGGGCGTCTATTATGAAGCGGGATATGCCAAAGGGCTTGGACGTAATGTCATCAAAACCTGTAAAAAGGAATTGTATGAGGAAGAGAAGGATGGTCAGCGGGTAAACTGGCTCCACTTCAACATAGAGCACGACAACCTCATTCTGTGGCAGGATGAAAAAGATCTGAAGCAGAAATTAGAGGACAGGATTTTGGCGACGATATTCTAAATCGGGGTCTTCGCCGGTTCGTGGATGGTTGTTCTCATGCACCTGTCCGGCCAATTACTAAATTTACACAAATTAGTAATTGATTAGTAATTGAAAAATCATGCAGCATTCTCCCTCATACCAAAATCTTCTATTTTATACTCTACCAAATAATCCGTTCGAAAAACACACCTGCCGAAAGGTCATCGACACGCCCAACTGCGGGATCTGACCGCGAAAAAAAGAAAACGCCTGCTTATGCAGGTCTCACTTATACTCTTTACCGATAAAAAACCGGTAAAGCACCATATATTTTGCCGCAGACCGCGGGATCTTTGACTCGACTTCGTAATACGTTCCGTCGTGCATGGAGAAAAGGATCTTCATCTGCAGCGAAAACGCAAACCCTTCGATATCCGCAAACGGGAACACGAACTTCCCTTTGTCGCCGTCGAACTCCAGACGGTCCACATAGACCGAAAATCTTCCGGTGCCGAGATCCTCGACCGACTTCATCGCTCCGATCTTTCCAAGGATCTGCCCTTCGTCCGACTCGATCGGGACACCCTTCGGTGTTGCAAAATACGCCGGCAGATTCTCCTTGATCAGATCCCGCTGCCAGTGATCCCAGGAAACGATGTTGTCATGGTGAAGCGGATGACCGGACGCCGGTTCAAACAGACCGAACTCGTTGAATTTTACCGCATACCCGCATTCACAGGAAAGGATATCTCCTTTACTGTGCAGTTTGCCCATCTGTTTACATTCCGGGCAGATGTAGAGGATGGTTTCCAGATATTCGGCAAGATCCGTGCCGGTGTAGGGCTGCGGGTCCTTTTTCTGGTCATCGAAGGTATTCACATACAGATCACGCCTGATCGCTTCATTGATCTGATCGACGGTCATGCTTTTCAGCTCGTCAGGTAAGTATTCGTGTACGAACTCTCCCCGCATTGTGCCGTCACGCTGGGTTTTTCCCCACCGCGGGCGGCGCAGATATCCGCCGTGCATCCGGTAGGTGATCAGCGAGGCGCCGAGATCTCCGCATTCTTTTACCAGTTTTCCGGTCCCGGGCGAGATGAACGCGGTCTCACCGTTGATCGATCTGACCCCTTCGGGGGACATCCAGACATTATGACCGGCGCTGAGTCTCTCTTTGATATCGCGGATCACATCGCCGGCGGGCACTCCTTTTTTTCGGATGATCGGGTCGAGCAGAAAAGCTCCAATTAACCGCGTTGTTTTTTTTCTGAAAAGGTGTTCGCCTGCCACATAATACATGTGCCCTTTGATCGCCATGCCGATCATCAGGTGATCCCAGAGGGTTGTGTGGTTGGAGAAGACCATATAAGGAGTATGCTTTGGGGTGACTATATCATAGGTATAATGTAATTTCCGTCCCATTGCCGGACTGGCAATAAAACGTGCCGTTCTGTACACGCCTTTGTACCAGAAAACACGAATGCTCTGCATTGACCTATATTATAGTAATTTACCCATGATATAGGTGAGGGTACTCAAAAGAAGGAATGGAGTAAGAGTTTTTGGGTGTACTTCGGTTTCGAGTAAGAAAATCTGTGGATCCTTTCAGTATCCCATAAAAACACGGGAAACTCAAAAGTCATTCAATATCACGTATGCAAATCATCTTTTCTCAAATTTGCTTCGTAGATAGACCTGAGAAAATCATAACCCGATAGTAAATAGAGGTTGCATATTTTTTCTGCATTGCGATTTTCCATATTATTATAAATTATCGTCACAAATTGAACAATTTTGTCTTCATAATACTCAAAATAATGCTTGGATTCAATCATTATTATAAACAGATCACTGCAACGTTTTGGTTGTAATGGAGCATGTTTAATTAAATTGTCGATGAAGTTTGTTTCAAAGGGTTTAATGTACTTTACTGATAGTTTCAGTCACTCACATATTTCTTCAGTTAATTTATCGACTAAAGAAATCCAGATATTTAGTTCGGCTAATATTTTGATGTTTTCACTATTTTCCGGATCCTCTTTGATTTTTGAAATAATAATATTCCAGAGTGGGATAACCATTGGACGCTTATCTGGAGGGAGTTCTCGACCATAAAATCTAAATGAACGTATTAAATCTATAATCTGTTCTGAATCCCATCGATCAAAAATTTCAACAATCAGACTTGAGTTTTCCTCTAGTGAATTCATTCCATTTAAATATCCAAGACAGATATGCTGAACAAGTTTTTTATTGATATATGTATCATTAAAATCTGTTTGAATTGCTTGTGAATAGTGACCATTCTCTTTAAGCATCATATAGATATTTTCGTAAATTTTTGAGTAGAATAAAAATCCCGTAAATGCAGCATTCCAATGTTGTTCATTATCAACAGAGAATATCCGGTTTATGTTCATCTCGACCCAGGAATTATCGAGATAATATAGGTTTGAAAGATATTTACCAAGAGTCACAGAAAATTCTACAGTCGGTTCAAATGTGGTATCAATCCTTCGTTTAAACTCAGCTTTAATTGTATCTGGCCATCGTATTTCATCGGTCTTACGATAATGGCGGGCAAAACAAAGAGAGTAATATACCATCGATGAATATATTTTCCCTTTAGTGGAATTTAAGACGGAGGTCACAAGGTCATTCATAGAATAGAGATCGGACTCAGCTTTACTAGAAAGAGTTAGGAGAATCTTTTCGACATTAGGTAACAACTCCATATCCATTATGTGAGAGTCATTCCTTGTCCCTTCTTCTAATAATTCTGCAATATTGGAAATTATCCAGTTTCTGTAGTGGTTTTCTCCTTCGTGATACGATTCATTCCAAAATTCTTCAGAGTCGATGATGGAGTTGATGTATTTAATAACTGTATCCCATTTGAATTGTTTTTCTTTTTTCCAGGCTTCCGATAATCCATATAATAATTCATATTGATATAGTCGTTTTACAGTTAGGAACGGATCAAGATATTCAACAAATTTTTGCGGATCATCAATAATACTTAATCGGAGGACTTCACCTAACGAGTCAGCTGATATTCGGCTCCCAGCGAATTCTTTCTTCTTAAAATTACTGAGATAGTCAGCGATGTCAGTATTAGATTTGCTAAGGAGGGCTTCTTTTGAGAGGGGAGCCCCTCCAAATCCAGAATAGACTTCTACACTTCGAACTGGAGGTGAAATTTTTGTAGGATTAACTGCATTATATTCATCGAAAAGGGATTGTACGTTTTGATTGTTTGCCGGTAATAATGCAAATAACCATTCTTTTTTGTAATATGCAACATATTGTTTTTGTCTCAGAATATCTTGAGGCAATCTATCTTCATGATAGTCTTTGGTCTCGATCCACGCAATAATCTGTATTATCTGAGATTCAGTAAAGCTCCTACAGTGGGTAGTAAACAAATCATATACATCACTTTTAAGATTAGTTTCCTGAAGTGGGTTTTCTTTGTACTTCCAAAATATATCATGTAATTCTGGATAATGTTCATTTATCACACAAATTGCGATTCTCTTGAAAATCGGATGCTCCTTTTCTAACAATGACTGAGTAAGCTCTTGAATATTCGGAATAACCATCTTATTGAGCGAAATCCAAACGAAATAGACTATTTTATTGTCATATATGTCCTGGTATAGGGGATATTCCTTGATAGAGGGAATCGAGATATAATTGAAGTGATGTTGGTCATCTGCTAATATTTCATCTATTTTTTCTAATGCGATTTTTATGGCATCTATTCCACATAATGTTATTATTTTATCTGGGAATCTTTCTAATACCACATTGAGATGATGATCTCCAAGAACAGAGCTATATTGAACTGAGTTATATCCTTCAAATACAGTTTTTTGATTTTTCTTGAAGTCTAATACAATATCGAGAATTTTAAGAAGTAATTCTTTATTACCGTTTTCAATAAGTCTTGGGATGATAGTTTCTACAATATCATGTGCAAAATAGATGGTCTCCGTATAATCATGCATGCATTTTTTAATAAAATCAAAGTGAAACTGACTGATTTCATCTAAAGGAAGGAGAAATAGAATGCGTATGATGTGCTGGTCTGTTGAAATATTTAAGATACGTTCATTTTTTCATCTTTGTATTCTATAATAGAATCGATAATTGTAAGGATTTCATGTGTTATTTCTGAATTGGGATTGGTTTGATTAAGTTTAGCAATATTTTCCAAAACCCCCATGACATTCCAATATGACGTATATCCATTGATAAGTGCGGGATTATTTTTTGGATCGAAATATCCATTGTCCTTAAGAGGAATTAGCCATGGGATCGGATTCTGTGATAATGACAACTGTTTGAAGAACTCTGACGCAAATGGTTTATAGTTTTTGATATGTTGAAATACTTTAGCTTCGACTGATAAATCGTAATTATCTACATACCTTTTTAATTCATCAAGTGTTTTGATTAAATATTGGGATTGTAGAATTATTTGAGTGTCCCAATCCTTTATTACATCAAATAATTGAGCATAACCTTTTTTCATCTTTTGCATATGGGATTACTTTAACTCCCATGTCCCCAAAATAATATTTATCAAATTCGAGTAATGTATCTTCACTGAAGTAATAAGGTAATAGAATAAAATGTTTAGGTTCTTCAAAAGAGAAAGCTTTATATTCAGTCAATAAAAAAATCTAATACCTAAAATTCGGATAAACCATATCCAACAAATAAAATTACTTTTTCTTTAAATATTTTTATTAAAAACTCCCGAAATGAAGTGTCATTATATCGATCAAAATATTGTTTTACGGTGAGAACTACAGAATTCCAATCAAATACTGATCCATGGATATGATATAATTTTGAGGTATCAATGTCTTGATCATTAAAACCCTGATATATTATTTGAGATCGATCAAAATGGTCATCAAAGAGTTCATCGATATTTGTTGTAATAAATAAACCCCTAAGACCATGTAGTTCTGAATAGATGTTTTGCGTTTTTAATAAGTTCTCGTTTGGTTGTAACGAATCTTTAATCGTCTGAATGAAAACATCACTTAATCCATTATTATCCAATATTTTTTGAAAAATTGTAATGATTTTTTTTTGAATCTTGCATATTTAAAAGAGCATCCCTCTGTTTATAATTAATGCAGGTAACCGAGGCATTATCCATTTTATGCTTAGAAAAACAGGTTTCAACTAGAGAATCGGCAAGATTCTTCCAACTTCCACACCCGATAATCCTTGATGTGCCAGAACCAAAAATAATTGCTAATTGATTATTATTTATTGCCTCAATTATTTCATCTGTAATTGGTGGATTTTTTCCAATAATTTGTTCGGACATTTTATTATGCTGACAATTATGTGGTATATGAGTATTGAAAGGTAATAAATGGTTTCAAATGGAGAGTAATGTGCCCCATCACTGCTTTTCTTGTCATGCTTTCATTAGATTTTGCGTTTTACCGTGTAAAGCCGAACCATACTTAAACTATCTTATTATCATCTCTCTCGCTGTCCACCAATTACACGTGCAGATAATTCCATACACGAAACTGACGTACACTTACGCAAACTCCACAAATTATCAAAAAAAGGTTATTCGCTCCCCACAGCGAACTGTTTCCATTCGATCTTCAGCCGCTTAAACCGCGGGGATCATTTCCGCTTCACCTGAAGAACCGTGTTCACGACCTTATCGATCTCGGCAAACTGTACGTCCGCCATACCGTTCTTCGTGATCCCGATCTCCGTCGTGATCACATGATGGTCAGGGGTGAATCCTGCCTCGGCAAGCTTCTTCTTTGCACAGCAGTCAGTGCAGCCGTCAAGCACGATCACACAATCCGCATCTTCGATCCCGTCTGCAAGCATATCAGCTCCCTGCTGAGCACGCACCCAGAGATATCCGCCCGGTCTCCTCTGCATGAGAGTAAGGGCGGCCTGGGTAGTCAGTTTCCCGGTGTTTGAAATACCCGAACAGGTAATCAACGTAATTGGCACATTCGACCTCTTCTGATCACTCGCATGATCCGCCGCATCCGCAGCCGCACGTGGATTTTTTAGTATATGAACCTTTTTTCACCGGCTCGTTCTTTCGCCCATTCCCGGCCCAGCAGGCAGCGACAACTTTCTCGATATCATATGTCGTGTAGGATTTTGACGGTCCTTTGGCGATTCCAAGTTCAGTCACGATAATTTTTTGTCCTACCTCAACGCCTTGTCCCTCTGCGATCTTTGCTGCACAAGACATAGGGCAGCCGTCAAGAGCAACAACTTCTTCCGCATCTCTTGCAGATTTTACCAGTCCTTCATTACCGGTTGCAAGGAGTGAAGTACAGACTATTTTTCCATAGCCCTCTTCCGTCAGCTGAATCGCTGCGAGGTTTGTGATCTGTCAGGCGTTTGACTGGCCGGCACATGGGAAGAGAAGCCGTTTTGGTTCATTCTGTCCGCACGAACATGTTGGTTTTTCTGTCATAATTTTTCACTCCGTTAACAATGCTTTGATCTCTTTCACATCCGGGACCCGGCCTTCGGCCACGATCTCATCATTAATGATCATGGCGGGCGTCATCATCACGCCGCGTTCGGCGATCAGATCAAGCTTCTCGATCTTGACCAGATAGACGGGTATATTCAGTTCTTTTACAGCCTGTTCGGTGTTGGCAAAAAGCCGTTTGCATTTTGCACATCCTGTTCCGAGAATTTCAATTTTTGTCATAATAGTTCCAGTGTATATTCAATTTTTTTTGTAATAGATTTTTTGGAAGGGAATCAACTCTTTCCTGCTGTTTTTTTAATCCTTCCTGAATTTTCATACCTCCTTAGAATACATTCCCAAAGACAAAACCTGCAATAGTCGCAAAAACTATGATCAGACATACATAGACCAGCGTCTTCTTTCCGCCGATGAGACGATAGAGAACAAGAAGACTCGGCAGGCTGACTGTAGGACCGGTGAGGAGGAGTGCGAGGGCAGGCCCCTTTGCCATGGATCCTGTCAGGTATCCCAGTGTTGTTCCAATGACCGGAACTTCAAGAAGTGTCGGCATATAGAGGATCGTTCCTATAAGGGCAGCAAACAAATTTGCAAGAATTGAGTTGTCGCCAATGAACGATTTGAACACTTCTTCCGGAAGGAAGAACGAAAGGACGCCAAGAGCAAATGTACCTATAACGAGAATCGGGAAGATCTTTTTGGTCAGGTCCCAGATCTCCATTCCCCAGTCGGTTACTTCATCACGGGTGAAATAGTAAATCAGCAGAAGTGCGATCACAATCGTGATTAAGAACACAATGAAGAGCCGGATAAAAGCATCTAATGAAGATGTTGCGACCAGAAGAATGACAACCAGTAAGATAAAGAATACCGGAACGACCATTTTTTGCCGGGTAGCTTCGCTTGCAATCGCGGCTTTGCGTGCTGCTCCGAACGTCTTTCCCGTCTCAGTATCGTGAGCGGGAAACAGCCTCATCATAATCAATCCGATCAAAATTGAAATAACTATTGCCGCTATTGCCCGTGCAAGACCAAGATCGAGTCCAAGTACCTGAGCTGTGTAGATGATGGCGAGAATGTTAATTGCAGGTCCCGCAACGAGGAACGTAATGGCAGGTCCAAGACCGCTCCCTTTTTTGAGAATGCCTACAAACATTGGCAGGATCGTGCAACTGCAAACCGCAAGTACGGTACCGGAAATTGATGCGATTCCATAAGATACGAGCTTATTCGTCTCTGGGCTGAAGTATTTTAGAATTGCATCTTTTTTGATAAACGTTGCAATTGCGCCGGCGATAAAGAACGCGGGAATAAGGCATGTCACAACATGTTGGGATAAATACTCTAGCAGGGTCTCCCATCCAAGCAGGAGTGAGCCAATTAGTAAATCTAGAATTTTTTCACCTCCCAAAAAACGATTTCAATTTTTATTGAACTCATTATTGTCTGAGAAATTATTTATATCTATGCATTTCATAATAATTTGAAATAGCTAAGACATAATATGACAATCAAAAACTCATCAGAAAAATCCACTATAGAGCCGATTTCACGGTCCGGGATTCCTGAGATAATCTGGTGCGATTTGAACGCAGTTGGCGGCGTGAAAGGACTCCGCGAACGTTTACCATCTCCGGAACAAATTGAGGAAATAAGCTCGACGCATCACGCATTATCCGATACGGTTCGTATAACAATTCTCTGTCTCCTCATGATCCAGCCGCTTTGCGTCTGTGTGATCCGGGAGTGTATCGGTATTTCCGGCTCGAAACTCTCCTATCATCTGAATATCATGAAGGAGAATGGTCTGATTGTATCTGAACAGCAGGGGAACTGGATCATCTACCGTATAACGGAAAAAGGCAGGATCTTCGCTGAAGAACCTGCAAAAATGTAACTCAGTCCAGATCCGTATTCGGGAACCGGTCTTTTGTGGCGTTTGCGATTTTCACGAGCATCAGCATGACCGGAACTTCGACCAGGACCCCGACTATCGTCGCGAGAGCGACCGGACTGTCGGTTCCAAACAACGCGATTGAGACGGCAACGGCCAATTCAAAGAAGTTCGAGGCGCCGATCATACCTGCCGGGGCTGCTATGCTGTGAGGAAGGTTCAACAGCCTGCCTGCCCCGTAGGTGATAAAAAAGATCAGCACTGTCTGAATGATCAGCGGGACCGCAATCAGAAGAATGTGCAGCGGATTTTCCAGAATAACATTTCCCTGGAACGAAAAGATGATCACGAGGGTGAGCAGCAACCCAATGATGGTGATATGGTTGAACTTCGGGATGAATGTCCGGGTAAAATACTCCTCCCCTTTTTTCCGGATGAGGTACAACCGGGTGATCACTCCGCCGGCAAGAGGTATCACGACAAAGAGGACGACCGAAAGGAACAGGGTGGCCCACGGGATACTCACACCACTTATCCCGAGCAGGAATGCGACGAACGCCACAAGAATGATCAGATCATTGGTTGCGACCTGGACAACCGTGTATGTGGCATTTCCTTTCGTCAGATAACTCCAGACGAATACCATCGCTGTACATGGAGCAGCCCCTAAAAGCACGGCGCCAATAAGATAATCCTGCTCAAGGTTGGCAGGGATGAGGGCACTGAATACGATATAGATGAAGAACCCGGCGATCGCAAACATTGTGAACGGTTTGATAAGCTAGTTAACGATCCAGGTAAGAACGAGTCATTTTGGATTTTTTCCGACATATTTGATACTCTGAAAATCCACTTTCAGCATCATCGGGTAGATCATTACCCAGATGAGTATCGCGATAGGGATCGAAACTCCGGCATGAACGGCAGGAATCTGCCGATCAGAACGCCGATGACCATGCAGATGATCACCCAGATTGTAAGATATTTACCGAAAAACCCGATTCCTGCGCTGCTGTTTTCTGTCATAACATCACTCTCTCAATGTTTTTATATTCGCTTCGATTTCAGCGATCGCCAAACGATACGCATCATCATCTTTTCCGGCTGGTTCATCGATATGCCATTCGATCCGCTTCGTTCCGGGAAGAACCGGGCAGACGACCCCGCACCCCATCGTGACAACGATGTCGATCTCCGGAAGGTCAGAAAGATGTTTCGGGCGCATTGCACGCAGATCGAGCCCGTAGATTTCCTGCATGAGCCGGACCGCCGTTGGATCAACGGCATCGCCCGGATTACTGCCCGCTGAGTAACAGGTGAAGATATCGCCGGCGAAATGCCGGCAGAGAGCTTCTGATATCTGCGATCTGCAGGAGTTTTTGATGCAGAGAAAGGCGATACGTTTCATATGATTGCCTGAACTACTACTCCGGTTAACACGGCCGAAATAAAGATTGTTGCGACAAATACCAGAACAAACTGTTTCTTAAATATCGCCATAAGCATGGTTATCTCAGAGATACTCATACCTGCCCCGCCGATCAGAAGCGCAGCAATGGTGCCTGCCCCCATTCCTTTGCTTAAGAGGGCGGCGCTGATCGGGAGAATGGTCTCAGCTCTGATATAGAGCGGGATGCCGATGATTGCGGCCACCGGGATCGCAAACAGATTTTCCGGACCCGCGACGGCGAGAATCCAGTCCGCTGGCAGAAATTCGTAGATGAATGCACCTATGCCGGCACTTAGCAGGAGATACGGGAACATCTGCCGGAATGTCGTCCAGGCAGATCTGATGAACCTCTGCCGTTTCGTGCCGGTCTCTTCCGTCATTCCTTCCACCGCGACCGGTTTGACGTATTTTTTGAACCCGAGCCGTTCAAGGGTCAGCCCGATCAATACGGCTAGAATGAACATCAGGCTCACATAAACGATCGTGATCTCCGGGCCGAGTATGACGAGCATCATCGCGAGAATGACCGGGTTCAGAAGCGGGGACGCGAAAAGGAAGGACATGGCACTGGAAAATGCCACGCCTGATTTCAGAAATCCCAGGGTGACCGGGATCGTCGAGCAGGAGCAGAACTGGGTTATTGCGCCGAACGCCGCCCCGATAATGCTCCCGCGGACCGATCCGGAATGCCCGAGGACCTTCTGCATCTTTTCCTTGGGAACATATACGTTCAGTGCCCCGACGATCAGACAGACGATGATGAAAAGTGCTGTAAGCTCCAGAGCTATGATTAGGAAATACTGACCGGCGCTCAGGAGCGTATCCACAAAACTCATTCAGATTTACCGCGGCAGCAGTTTTCTCCACATTGGTCTTTCGACCAGTCTTTATCATCGCAGCAGGGTTTGTCCGGGTTTTCCGGCACGATCCTGATATTTCCGCAGCAGCAGGAGCAGTTTTCTCTGATGATCGCTTTCTTCATCTTTCCAAGTATTGAGGTCTTTTTTCTTCGGTCATGATAATCACATCTCTTTAGCACAGGATCGTGTTTCTCTGAATTTTTCCAGGGTATTTTTGTCGGGTTTTGTCGACGGCAGATCGGCACAGATCTTTTCCAGGGCTGCGGCAAGCTCAGGATACTGAGCGGAAAAGTCTTCGCTGATTTTGTAGTAGGTCCACTGTGCCTGTTTTCTGCTCTGGATGATGCCGGCGTTTTTCAGGATCGTCAGGATGCGTGATGCGTTGGGCTGAGAGAGCGAGAGTGCCGCTTCGATCTCGCAGACGCATAACTCATGATTCTGCAGGAGGGCAAGGATCCTAAGTCTGGTCGCATCGCCGAATGCTTTGAAGATCGTTTCGGGATCACTCATTGCATTCATATCCCTGAATACAACAACATCCGCATCCCTGGCATTCTTCTGCGATAAGTTTGTCAGGTACATGAAGGATCTGTCTGATTTCTTCTTTTGACGGGTATCTTCCGGTGATCATGATGAAATCATTTATCACCACCGCCGGAAGAATTTCCTCACCATGTTTCTCTAAAAGATGGCGGACGTTGGTGTTTGTATTCCAGATTGCACGGGAAATCTCAATTTCGGAGGGATTGAGTTTGTTTATGAGTTCAGTTGTCTGGAGATACTCATACGTGGTTTTGTCAGGATTTTTTGATTCAAAAATAACCATCGATGACACATATTATTATATTCACATATTTGTATATAATTATTTTGAACTGCAATCCTGACCTCATTCTCCTGCATCATTCCGCGACGCCCCAGACCAACCCGAGAGCTTTCAGCATTATCTCGATCTCTTCGGCTTTTCGCAGCCATTCTTTTGCTTTGGCCTGATCCTTTTCCACTCCGTTGCCGGCAGTGTACATCTCGGCAAGGTTCCGCATGGCCGCGGTATTTCCCTCTGCAGCTGCTTTTTCGAACCACTCTTTTGCTTGTCCCGGATCCTTTGCCGCACCGTCCCCGAAATAATAGATCAGACAAAGCCGGAAGATTGCGTCGCCCCTCCCTTCAGCCGCTTCTCTCTCCAGCCGTGGAATGACAGAGACCGGAGGAGTATTTTGGGACTCGTTGTCCTCTTTCGGGTGATTTTCCGGAGAGAAGAGGCGGCGTATTTTTTGAAACATGTCGTTTGTTCCTTATCAGATTGGAGGTTCTGCAGGTGATATTAAGGTTTCTTCCGGGTGGGGTGTATGGGTCGTGTTAGGGAGTTCCTTTCCTCAAAACTTTTTTCGTGTGATAATGTTCCAGATCATTTTGCTAAGATAAGCGTTGAACATGACCGGATTACGCGGCGGCAATCTGCTGTTTCATATCAAAAAACTCACCGATTCAGGCATGATCCTTCAGCGTCATGAACGGGGAGATTATGTCATAACGGATAAGGGATTTAAAATACTGAATGCTGTTTCAGCGCTGTATCACGAAACTCATCACGCGTGAATATTCACGGTAAAAAAAAGAAAAAAATAAGAGGTCCGGTTTATACCAGTTCGGTTCCGCCGGCTACGACCACAAACTGACCGGTGACGTAACTCGACATATCGCTGGAGAAGTAGAGGATCGTTCCGTTCAGCTCACCGCGCTTGGCGGGGCGGTTCAGCGGACACATTTTGCTGTATTGGGTCATGAACGCATCGGATTTGAATAATGTGCCTTCCGTCATTTCTGATTCAAACAGCCCGGGTCCTACGGCATTGACCGTGATGTTGTTCTGTCCGTACGACGTTGCCATACCAAGGGTCAGACCAAGAACGGCAGCTTTTGACGTGTTGTAAACATGGCGGACGAACATTTCACCCTTGTCGCCGATCACTGCATTGATCGATGCAGTGTTGACGATCTTCCCGTAGTTCTGGGCTTTCATGTGGGGAATGACATACTTGCTCATGAGGTAGATGCCTTTGACATTGGTATCCATCGATCTGTCCCACTCTTCTTCGGTCAGAGTCTCAACAGTTCCCCGATGAGCGATGCCGGCGTTGTTGAAGAGAATGTGGATAGTTCCGTAGTGTTTGATGATCGCGTCAACCGCCTCTTTAACGCTTTTTTCGTTTGTTACATCACACGCATACGTGAACACATCTCCGCCTTTTTCGGTAATTTCTTTGGCGACTGCGTCAAGTTTATCAGTTCTGCGGGCGAGCATGGCAACTTTTGCCCCTGCTTCGGCATATGCACGAGCTGCATCGGCACCAAGGCCGCTTGAGGCCCCTGCGACGACCGCAACTTTTCCAGTTAAATCACATAAGTTTATCATTTTTGTCAAGCTGATACTTACTCCTCCGGAATAATAAAGAAAATGCAACTGGTCAACCGGAATGAGCACTGCTTTTTTGTGCGGAGAATCTCTGAGGAATTCTCCAGAATTCTGTCTGAAATACCAAATACATGTCAGAGACAAGAGTAATGTCCAGTTGACAAAACCATATGTCTGGTTGATTACAGAAACTTTATCTTGAAACAATGTGTTTATGAGATAGTATGAAAGAGATATGCAGTTATGACGGATGCGGGAATGCCTGAAGACCCCCTTCTGTCGATCCAGCAGCAATTGATCTCCTGCGGAATGTGGGAGTATGAAGCAAAAATCTATGTGACTATCTTCAGCCGCGGTATTCTTACTGCTTTTGAGATACATCAGTTCAGCGGCGTTCCCCGCGGCCGGGTGTATGATGTTTTAAAGATCCTCATGGAGAAAGGCTTCATTACTCGTTCGTGGGATAAGCCGGTTTATTTTACTGCCGAACCGGTGGAAAAGGTCTCGCTTCGTCTGGTGAAGGATACCCTCAATAATCTGGAACGCATGACCAACTGCCTCACCGAACTTCAGGATGTCTGCTATCCTCTTGGGTCAAAAATAGTTGGTGTACATGAATTTCAGACAGATCTTGCGATAGACACGCAGATCCGGATGGAACTGAAACGTTCCTGTAAGGAAGTCCTTATCCTCTGTTTCGATGAACGGATCCTGCAAAGATATGCAGACGATATCAAAGAAGCCGCGAAGCGGATCCCGGTCTATGTTGTCGTTAAAGATAAAAAAATGGCAAAGTTCTCCCAAATCAAATGTTATATGGTCAAGCGCGGAATCCCTATGACGACGATGGAGATGCCGGTCTCCTCCAAAAAACAGCGGCTCCCTGTCCTCGCGCAGTTCTATCATGATCGCCAGGGCACGATTGCGATTCTTGAAAATAATGGTCAAATGCTCTGTTTCGGTCTCGTTAACAATGTCTCCGTGTTTGTAGCCCAGAGTATTCTTCAGAATATTGAAAGGATCGAGCCTGAAGCCTGACTTCGTCTGCTAAAAAAAGAAGTGGGACCTCTTACTTTTGCAGAGTGGTGTGGGTGTAGGTTTCCCAGTACGTCTTGTGGTAGACCGCTATTCCGGTACCGTCGGGCAGGATCGTGAACTCGGATGAGTAATCATCGTCAGGATAATAATACGTATAGTATCCTTCGGTCTTATCCAACTCCCAGAGAAGTGGGTATGTCGACATGAGTGTGCCGTTTTGGAAATACCAGGTAAAAGATCCGGTCCCATTCTCTTCGAAGATGAATGTTCCATTGAAGGTCCCGTCATCAAACGTCCTCGGCTCATCTATGGTCCATGTTCCGATGAATCCTTTGCCTGAGAATACACTGCTGTCTCCGTCGACCGTGAGTGTGGTCTCGTTCTCATTCAGATCGATGATGTACCTGAATGAACTGTGATAGGTCGTCTCGTTGACCTGCGTCCATATGAATGGGTTGGTGACCGGATTTTCATCCTCCAGTGTGTAGGTCATGAATCCTGTACCGCCTTCTTCAAAGAGCATGGTCCCATTAGTATAGACATCGGTCATATTATCCGACTGGCCGGTCAGCTCCCAGGTCCCGAGTATTTTGGCGTCTGTGTTCGTGCAGCCTGCAGACAGGATGCATGCAAAGACCAGAATGCCGAGAACGGTTAAGATCTTTATCTGCTTTTTCATGTATTCACATCAATCATCCCGGTATAAATGGATATTTATCCGAAGTTACCCAAAGAGGATGCTCTTTGGCTCCGTGTATTCGTAGACGAAGTCCCGCCCGTTTTCTCTCCCGAATCCCGAGTTCCCGACCCCGCCAAACGGCATCTCCGGCGGAAGGGTCAGATGTTTGTTTACCCAGACGACCCCGCATCTCAGCGACTCGGCAAAGGTGCGGGCCGTGCCGATATCCGATGTCCAGACCGAAGAGCCCAGACCGTAAGCCGTAGAGTTCGCAATATCCAGAGCTTCATCTGTGTTCTTGAACGGGATCACCGACATCACCGGCCCGAATATCTCCTCGGAGACCGCGAGCGGACTCACATTCTTCAGTAGAGTTGGAGCATAGAAGTTTCCGGGCATCTCAAGTCTCTTACCGCCGTAAACCAGCTGGGCGTCGCCGTTTGCGAGGACACTCTCGACCGACGCCTCGATCTGTGCCAGCTGACCCGGATTGTTCATCGGACCCATGTTCACTTTGTCAAGTCCGTTTCCCACAACGTAACCGGAAAGCATGATCTCCGCTTTGTGCACAAACTCATCGGCAAGCGATGCATCCACCAGGATCCGCTTAGCCGATGTGCAGACCTGCCCGCAGTTGTAGAACCGGTTTCTGACCGCGGCTTTTACGGCAGCGTCGATGTCGGCTGTTTTCGTCACGATAAAACTGTCATTCCCGCCAAGTTCCAGCGTCAGTTTTTTCAGATGCGGCGCCGCGAGAACCGAAACTGCTTTTCCTGAAACGATCGACCCGGTAAACGAGATGTGCCGGATATCGGGATGGGAAACGAGCGTAGCCCCGGTCTCCTCGCCGGATCCCGTCACGATCTGCAAAGTTTCTTTTGGAAAACCTCCTTTGTGCAGGGCCTCGGCGATCATAAGGATAGTGAGAGAAGCGGTCTTTGAAGGCTTTGCGAGAACGGCATTCCCGCAGGCGAGTGCGGCCCCTGCCTTCCAAGCAAAGATCATCACCGGCATGTTCCAGGGGATGATTGCGGCACAGATGCCGAGCGGTTTTCTGACAACGTTCAGATACCCGTATCCCGGCAGATTGCGGGCATCACCCGGAATACTCCCGCAGACCGAGGCATAATACTCGAACACATGAGCGGATCCGAGGATCTCGTCCCGTGCTTCACGCAGCGGTTTTCCCTGCTCGGTCGTCAGCAGCACGGCAAGTTCGGCCGCCCGTGCGCGTATTAGGGCCGCGGCGTTCACAAACATCACGGCACGCTTCGATGCGGCGGTTCGTTCCCACGAAGGCATAATTTCTTCTGCGGCATTCACAAAATTTTCTACATCATCAGGCGTGGCGTTTTGTATTGTACCGATGACTTCATTCGTGGCAGGATTTCTCACGTCGAGAGACGGGTTCATTCTGGAGTATTTATTCCGTACCCTATTTAGACCTGTTCGTCGAAGCAGAAAAAAAATCGGAAATCTCTTTTTTCCCGGAAAGAGAATCTATTTACATGCACGAATACATTGAAAAAATTGCATCGATCGGGCCGGCCGCCAATCCTACCTTCATGACCCTTGGGATCACCCCTGTCTCATGGGGCGGCTGCAAGGCCGTTCTTAAGATGAACGTTACCGAAAAACTTCACACCGGGGTTGGATTTCTGCAGGGAGGATTTTACGTTATCCTCGCCGACGAAGCGATAGCTCTTGCGATTTTAGTAGAACTCGATACCGGGTCCGGCACCACGACGATTTCGGAAACGACAGAGTTCATACGCGGAACAAAAGATGATGAGATCTTCGCCGTTGCAAAGATCATCCGGCAAGGCAGACGCATCATCTTCGCCGAGGCGCAAGTCAGACGCGGAAGTGCTGACGGTGATCTCCTCTCAAAAACCACGGCCTCGTATCTGGTAACCCAGTGCTGAACGTCATGACACATCCTTCATATCTCCTGACACCAAAGTATAACGATTATGGAGGAACATGACTGTTGAACTTGAAGTCGTAGACCGGGTCGAGGAGTGGACCGGGTTTCTGAAGAAAAAATATAAAAGTGAACTCAATAAAATCTCCCGTGAATACCCAAGCGAACGTTCCCTTGAAATAGACTATGGGGTCCTCGAAAAATACGGAAAAATAGGTGTTGTTCTCGCAGATGAACTGCTCGAACACCCGGGAAAGACCTTAGAGGACGTCAAAGACGCCATCCGGACCTCGCGCCTTATCACCGGAAAAGATGTCGAAGGAAACGACATCTCGGATATCATCATCGGCAAAGTCAATATCAGGTTCGTCCGTCTTCCGCGAAAGACCCAGATCAGAGACATCCGTGCAGAAGACATCAATAAATTTCTCAGCATCGACGGAATCGTGCGCCGGGTCACCGAGGTCCGTCCACGTCTCGTCACCGGAGCGTTCCGCTGTGTGAACGGTCATATCACCTTCAAAAAGCAGGAGTACGGTTCATACTCCGAACCGGATATGTGCGGGCATGCGGAGTGTACGCTGAAAAAGCTTGAACTCGTTCAGAGCAAATCGACCTTCATCGACTCGCAAAAACTCAGAGTGCAGGAGACGCCAGAAGGGTTACGCGGTGGCGAACAACCCCAGAACATCGACATCGATGAGATCGATGATCTCTGCGGGAAGGTTTCACCGGGCGACCGCGTCATTGTGAACGGGATATTACGCAGTGTCCAGCGGATAGTCAGCGGCCAGAAGAGTACTGTTTTCGATCTCTACCTCGAATGCAACTCGATCGAGATATCCATCAAGGAGTTCGAGGAGGTCAACATTTCGGAGGAGGATGAAGCCGCGATCAAAGAGATGGCCTCCGATCCGGGTGTTTACGGCAAGATCTCCCGGTCGATCGCTCCAACTATTTACGGAAACGAAGAGGTCAAAGAGGCGATCGCCCTGCAGATGTTCGGCGGGATCCCGAAAGAAATGCCTGACGGCACAAATCTTCGCGGCGACATCCATATCCTTCTCGTAGGTGACCCAGGTATCGCAAAGTCCCAGCTGCTTCGGTATGTCATCAAACTTGCTCCCCGCGGTATTTATACCTCGGGAAAATCCGCATCCTCGGCCGGTCTGACGGCCGCCGCGGTCAAAGATGATCTGGGCGACGGTCGCTGGACGCTCGAAGCCGGAGCACTCGTTCTCGCAGACAAAGGTATCGCCGCAGTCGATGAGATGGATAAGATGCAAAAAGACGACCGTTCCTCGCTGCATGAAGCGATGGAGCAGCAGTCGGTCTCCATCGCAAAAGCAGGAATCAATGCTACCTTGCGGACACGGTGTTCCCTTCTCGGAGCCGCGAACCCGAAGCTCGGTCGGTTCGATGAGTATGCCAGCATCTCCGAACAGATCAACATGCCGCCGTCCCTTCTCTCCCGTTTCGATCTCATCTTCATCATGAAGGATCAGCCGGACGCGGTGAGGGATCTCAACATCGCACGCCACATCATCAAGGCCCACTCGGCCGGTGAAAAACTGATGCGGCACAAGAAGTACCCGATCCCGGGAGCGGATGAGGAGTACTTCAAACGCGAACTCGCTCCGGTCACGCCGGAGATCGACGCATCCATGCTCCGAAAGTATCTGGCCTACGCAAAGCGTAACTGCTTCCCGCTTCTGAAAGAGGAAGCGAAGGAAGTTCTTGTCCAGTATTATCAGAGTCTGCGCAGTGTCGCCTACGAAAACTCCGACAAACCGGTCCCGATCACCGCAAGACAACTGGAAGCGCTCGTCCGGCTCGCTGAAGCGAGTGCCCGTGTGCGTCTTGCCGATGAAGTGGACCGGGAGGATGCAGAACGTGTGGTCAAGATTGTAGATACCTGTCTGAGACAGGTTGCCTATGATGCGAAGACCGGGACTCTTGATATCGACAAGATCACCACCGGAACCTCACGTTCGGGTCGTGCAATCCGCCGTGAGCTCAAAGAGACTATCGAGACGCTGATTCAGGCGAGTGACGACCGGGTGGCGAAGGTGGAACAGATCATGGAAACGATGGAGAACAAATATCATTATAAGAGGGATGAGGTGGAACACATCCTGGAAAGAATGAGGATGGACGGGGAAGTGTTTCAGCCGAGGAACGGACTCATCAAGTTCACCGCACCTATGAGGTAAAATAAATGGCAACTGACAGAGAAAACGCCGTGTTCGAAGCGGCAATCAAACTTGGGGCGCTGTACCACCAGTTTGTGGGAACGCCCATCTCACGTTCGACCGAAGAGATCGTGGAGGCCGCTATCGAAAGTGCAGTCTCCCTTCAGCCGTATGTGACGGATATCAAAGTCCGTCTAGACAAGTCCCTGATGAATGAAAATCCATTCGGTTACTCGGAACTTTCCGGAGCCATGTACGATGTCGTTATCGGCACAAAGTATGGCGACGCGGTCTGCCGTGCTTCGCTGAAATTCGAGAACGGCTATCCGCTGATGAAGATCATCGAGTGATGAACAAGTTTCCGATCCTGGACGATCATTTCCATATCAACCGAATGACGGGTGTCGGACCGGAGGTCGTCAAAGAATTCATGCGGTCCGGCGGGACGCACATCGTTCTGGTCTCCCTTCCTTCCTGGTCTTGCGGCGTTACGCCGGTTACGCCTGCGGATTATCGTCAGGTATTCGATGAGCTTCTCACAGTTTCTGAGATGGTCAATGCTCTTGGATGTGTCTGCTACCCGGTCGCGGGCGTTCACCCGGCCGAGATAGGGCGACTCTCTGAACGGATGAGCCTTCTGGAAGCAGAAGAATTGATGTGCGGGTCGCTGGATATCGCCGCAGAGTATGTTCGCGAAGGGCGGTGTATCGGTCTGAAGTCCGGCAGACCGCATTATCCGGTGACCCCCGAGGTCTGGGATGCGTCAAACCGTGTTCTTGCCCGGGCGCTTACGCTTTCGGGAGAGCTTGGCTGTTCTCTGCAGATCCATGCGGAGTCCAGGCCGTGCGAGGATGTGCCGGCTCTGGCAAAAGCATGCGGGATGGATCCGTCAAGGGTCGTGAAGCATTTTGCTACCTGCGAGACCCCGCTTCACCCATCGGTCACGGTCAGAGAACCGTTCCTGAATCAGTGGTTTGCAAAAAAACGGGAGTTTACACTCGAGAGTGATTACATGGATGATCTTTCAAGACCCGGGGCGGTGAATGGACCGCGGTCCGTACCTCGCAGGATGCAGAAACTGCTTCAGGAAGGCGCAGTAACTTCCGAGGATATGTGGCGGGTCCATTCATGTGTGCCGGAACGGGTGTACGGCGTTGATTTTGATGTTTGATGTTTTTTGAGACAAATCAACCTTATTTTTTCATTTTTTGCGGTATGTTCCATAATATTTGATAATAAATTTCAATTTTGTTCATAAAGAATAGTATTAAGTAGTTTTAGGGTGTATTATCAGATTGGAGATAAAATGTTTGGCATGTGCTCTTTAGTAATGCCTTAACGGTTTACGCCCGGAAAAATCCCGCGGCGATCAAAAAGCAATGATGCCCCTTCATTTGTTATTTGATTACGAAGATCTCGCCAAGAAAATAAGGTGACATATTCCGAAACTTATAACGGAAGGATAAAAACATTTACGGGTGAACCAGCCCAATGGGGGAGGGAAACACCCAATCTCCACTTTTGGTATCTTTTCTTGTCTTTATGATACTATTTTTCCATCCTGTTACAAATCGTAACGATGATTCTGGACGGATGTTACGTATTGTAACAATGCCGTGAATTCCTGTTACATACTGTTACTTATAAATTATCAGGATTACGAATATGATATTGCATGGCAACCAAAGTCGTACGTATCTCCGATGATGCGATCGAGATCACAAGCAGATATGCTAAGGATATCAGTGAAGGGATCCGGATGATGCAGAAACTTATTGATGAGAAGAACACGCCGCCGATTGATCTGAAAGCTCTGGAAAAAATGATGCGAAACTGCATCTCGGAAGAACTCGAAAATCTCCAGCGGGGGTACTGAATGCAGCTTACCGGCTGGATGGAAGAGAACGGCCGGCTACTCGACCGTGCCGAGATCGAAACCTTTGCCGTTTCCCGGCTCGCTGAATGCGGCGGTGAGTTTATTGTTGAGACGGATGGTGCGTTCATCCGCGACAAATATCATATCATGCCCGGCACCACGGAAGGAAAACAGGTCATCACTGTCGAGCCCCGGATGCCCGACATGCCGCTCGGTGAGGCGATACGGACGGCTGTTGACCTTCGGGTTTCTGGTGACGCCGTAACTACACTATCTGGTGGCGTGGACTCATCCCTCGTTGCCGTTTTCGCGGGGCTTCCCTGTATTGCCGTAGGACTCGCGGGTTCGCATGATCTGGCCGCCGCAGAAAAAACTGCAGAGATCCTCGGCCTCTCGCTCACCGCAAAAGAGATCGGGATGGATGATATCAGGGCCGCACTCGATGAAGTCCTGACGATCATCCCGAGGATCACTTCTCTGGACGTGGAGATCGCGATCACCGGCTATTTCATTGCAAAACTTGCGAAAGAGACCAAAGCGACTCGGATCCTCACTGGTCAGGCTGCCGATGAACTCTTCGGGGGTTATGCGAGATACGGCAGATCATCCGATCTCCGTGCGGATCTTGCTGCCGACTTTACCGGTCTTATTCTCCAGAGGGAGAGGGATGCCGCTGTCGCCTCAATGTTTGGTGTCTGGCACTCCCTGCCGTTCATGGACGAGCGAGTCGTCTGCGCATCGCGGAAATTTTCCGTCGATGAGTTGGTAAAAGGCGACCTGCGAAAGATCGCTCTTCGGATCGAGGCTGCCAAACATCTCCCGGAAGAGATCGCCTGGAAACCCAAAAAAGCCATGCAGTACGGCAGTGGTGTCTCTTCCGCCCTTGCAAAAATCGCGAAGAGTGAGGGCTGCAAAGGATGCGGCGAACTGATCCATAAACTCACCGCAGATAAAATATAAACATTCTCGGCTCTATATTTATAAGAAATGGTAGATATATCCGGAGTTGACCCAGTCGGCTTGTTTGTTATAATCGGATTCATCATTCTCTGTATGATAGTTGTCCTGGTGGTCTCAAAGCTGGAAAGAAAGCTGAAAAAACCCTCCCGGAGACAAACCAGCAGAGCAATTCCCCCGAGATGACCCGCGAGAACTTATCGGAAGGGGACACCAACACGGCGTTCATTGTCGGGCAGGTGTATCAGATGGAAGACGGCTCCCTCGCAAAGTATGCCGGCAACGGACAATTCCACAAAATAAAACCAGAATGATCCTTACCTTTTTCCGGCTACGTGATTCTGAAGGGGGCGGTCGTATACAGTTCGGCGACGACACCGTCATTAAACGTTCCGACCACCGAGACCGTATATCCTCCTGACCCTATATTTGGAGGAATTTTGTAGAATATTACGGTTCCTTCTGTGTAGGTCTTTGGAAGCGCGACCGGTTCGGCCTGAATTCCGTTCAGATACATCTCCAGCAAAACGAGATCAGTAAGATCCTTGCCGCTTACCAGATGCAGTTCCAGTTGGTCATCGCCTGCGGGATTGATGGTCATTCCAACGAGTTTAAAGATAATCGTGCCGTTTCCGTACATACTTATGATAAATACTATTATAATGAGTGTGAGTGTCACCGTGATGGCCAAGCCTAACGCAAACCCTATGAGTGTTGGTTCTGGGAGGGTCTTTTCGGAAAACTGCTCCCAGAAGCTATCGATGAATGACGCCACTGACTCGAAATTGGCTTTATCGGGGTATAAACATTGTCAAACAGATACATCATTTTCCGGAAAGCTCACGAAGGAATAAGCATTCCGTTCTCCTTATCACGCAAAAAAACCAACATACATCTATGAACTGTATCGTCACCGGAGGGGCGGGATTCATCGGCTCGCATTTGGTGGATCTCCTTGTTGCAAATCATCATCAGGTCACCGTGATCGACTCGATGGTCGCCGGAAGAATGGTCAATATTGAGAAGAATCTCGCACAGATAACATTCGTTCAGGCCGACCTGCTTGAAGACGGCTGGCAGAAACACTTCGCCGGCGCAGAGAGAGTATATCATATAGCAGCCGATCCGGATGTACGTGGATCCTCACGCAAATCCTATGAGATGTACGAAAACAATGTCACGTCCACGGTCAGGGTTCTCGAGGCCATGAAGGAGTATGATGTAAAGGAGTTCGTCTTCACCTCAACGTCTACCGTGTACGGCGAAGCTTCGTTTATCCCGACGCCCGAGACCTACGCGCCGATGATCCCTATCTCGGTGTACGGCGCAAGCAAACTTGCCTGCGAGGCGATGATCTCTTCCTACGCCGCGATCTACGGCTGGAAGGCCTGGGTCTACCGGTTCGCAAATATTGTGGGTGCCCGCAGTACGCATGGGATCATTTATGATTTCGTGCAGAAACTCCGGGCAAACCCGAATAAGCTGGAGATACTCGGCGACGGAAGACAGAGCAAATCCTATCTTGCTGTCGAAAACTGTGTGAAGGCGATGATATTTGCACCCGAAGTCTCGAGTGATACCTTCAACTTCTTCAATATCGGATCGGAAGACTGGATCAACGTAAAAAGGATCGCCGAACTGATCGTTGAGGAGATGGGACTTGAAAATGTAAAGTTCAACTTCACCGGCGGCGACAGAGGATGGGTCGGCGATGTGCCACTGATGAGACTCGGCGTCGACAAACTCAGATCACTCGGCTGGGACCCGGAGATCACATCCGAAGAGAGTGTCCGGCGTGCGATCCGGGCAACTCTTGCAGAGTGATGAATAAAAATATTCAGAAAATTCTATTCAATCCATCATATTTTTGAATTTTCTTTCCAACTATTCATTATCTAATTTATTTCAAGCGAAATCGGCCATATACTCCCACAAAAAACAATACCTTTCCCGAATACACGCCCAGAGATATCTCCACCGCGGGACGCTCCGCGCCGAAGTCGCGTTCCCGCACCCCTTTTCAAAAAAATGAGAGATAGAACATAAGAAAAATCGGCGCAGAGCGTCCCGCGGTGGAGATATCTTATTTTTTGATTCATCCAAAGGTGTGCTTTTTTGCGAGATGGTGAATAAAAAAAGTATTTTGACCAAAAAAGTCAGCGTCGGTTTTTACGCCGATTTCTTCTCTGCTCTCTTCTTCATATACTGCAGACCGGCCAGGATCCCTGCGCCGAGCAAAAAGAAGAGGATACTGAACGTCTCGATGCTCATTGCGGGTTTTGGCACGTCAAGCGTGGTCGCCCCAAGCACGATGGCATAGAGTGAACCGATCAAAAGCCCGATGCTCAGATAGATGGTCTGTGAACGGTATTTTTCCAGGCAGTGTCTCAGAAGTTTCGCGATGAACACGAGCCCCGCAATCATCCCGAAGCCGAATATGATCAACATCGGCACATACTGGAACTGGAGATGGACGACCGCATTTACTGCCGAGATCAGCGGGACGTAGAGTCCCATGATCAGAAGCATCGTCGAACCTGATATCCCTGGGAGCACCATCACCGAGACCGCGAGGACCGCGGCAATGAAAAGAAACAGCCCAAGCTTGAATGAGATCTGGGTCAGATCTATCGAACTTTCGCGGGAGACCGGATTGAAGTACATAATTAGGGGAACGGCCGCCATGCCAAGCACGGTGAAGATCATATGCGGATAATGATTCTTCAGGTTTGCCCACTCCTCCATCGCGACGATCGGAACGGCGCAGACGGTCAGGCCGATGAAAAGTGAACTTATTTCGTAAATATAGGTATCAAAAAGATTTGCGAGGATAACGGCGCAGATGAGAAAAGCGACGGCCCAGCCAATAGCAAGTTTGAACAGGAACGGAAAAGCGGCCTTTCGTTTCTCCATCGTCCCGGTTAGAAGATTGTCCACCGAGGAGATGAACTTATCATAAAATCCGAGTAAAAATGCGATCGTCCCGTCGGAAACTCCCGACACACTGTCGGCGATCGCCATGCACACTCCTCTAATGATATCCATACTTCTCCTATTAATTAGGCCTGCCTTCCCTAATTAGCGTTCGTGCTTTGTGTGTCGCAACCATGCAATTTATTCCAATTACGACCAGATATATAAGTGAGATTTCCATGAAATATATTCTTATTCTGGCTGACGGTGCGGCAGACGAGCCCCTTGCAGAGCTTGGGGGAAAGACCCCGCTCGAAGCGGCACATAAACCCAATATGGACCGTATCGCCCGTGAAGGCAGATGCGGCATGCTGAAGACGGTGGACGATTCCCTCTCTCCTGGGTCAGATGTTGCCAATATGTCGATCCTCGGCTATGACCCGTTGAAGTATTACACCGGACGCGGCCCGATCGAAGCGCTCAGTATGGGCATCCCCTTTAAGGAGGGGGATCTCGCCTACCGGTGTAATCTGGTCACGATCGAGAACGGGAAGATGAAGGATTTTGCCGCGGGCCATATTTTCAGTGCTGAGGGAGCAGAGCTGTTCGCTGCCCTTCAGGAAAAGATCTCCGAAGCAGGATGGTACTCGGGCGTTTCCTACCGAAATGTTCTGATGCTTCCTAACGGCAAAGTATCGGAGACGACCCCACCCCACGACATCGTCGGCGAGGTCATCAACAATTATCTCCCGAAAGGAGAGGATGCCGAGCGTCTGATGAACTTTATCGTGCGGGCTTCTGATGTGTTCGAGAACCATCCGGTAAATAAGCAGCGTATCGCTGCAGGGAAAAATCCGGCGACGACGATCTGGCCGTGGAGCGGAGGATCGAAGCCTGAAATTCCGGCGTTCACCGATAAATATCATAAGAAGGGAGCGGTCATCTCGGCAGTCGATCTGCTGTTCGGTCTTGCGAAATGTACCGGGATGGAGATCGTCTCGGTTCCCGGAGCAACCGGTTATCTCGACACGAACTTCCTTGGAAAAGCAAAAGCCGCAGTCGAAACAGCAAAGGGAGATGTGGACTTTGTGTATATGCATGTCGAGGCGACGGATGAGGCCGGTCACCTTGGCAGTCTTGAAGAGAAGATCCGGGCGATCGAAAATCTGGATAAGGCGATCGGCTATATCCTCGACAACTTCGACGGCTGTATCATGCTGATGCCTGATCACCCGACACCGGTCGCAAAAAAGACCCACACCAATGACCCGGTCCCGTTCGCGATCCGCAGTCTCGGTGAACCGGACGATGTCCAGGTCTACACCGAAAAAGAGGTTCGCGAGAAGGGTTCTTACGGACTCATTCAGGCGGTCGACCTTCTGGACATGGTTTTTAAGGAGTAGATGGATGCGGGAAGAAATCACAGACTTCATCAGGGATTTTGTGAAAGATGCTTCCCATCTGCGCGAACCGCTCGTCGGGTTTGCCGACTGCAGTTCGCCGATGATCCCGGAGCTGAAGAGGATCGTGATGCCGGGTCATCTGATGCCCGCTGATATCCTTGCCGACCCAAAGATAACCATATCCTATTTTTTACCGTTTCAAAAGGAGGTGGCTCTTTCGAATGTTTCCGGGCGATACGCCTCGAAGCGTTGGACCGAGTGTTATGTTGAGACGAACCGGCTGATCGATTACCTGCAGGATCACGGATATCGGGCAGCATACGCAGAAAACGCCGTACATCTGGACAAACAGATTCTGATGAGCTGCTGGTCGCAGTGGCACATCGCCGAAATCGCGGGTCTCGTGAAGTTCGGTCTGAATAATCTTCTGATCACCCGTGTCGGTTCATGCGGACGATTCAGTTCGGTCGTTACCGATCTTCCCGTGACACCGGAGATGGAGGAGAGATGTTTGTATAAACTAACTGGCGGGTGTCTGAAGTGCGTGAAAAACTGCCCGACGGGAGCGCTGAGCGAGGACGGTTTTGACCGATGGGTCTGCTTTTCGCTGTGTCAGGAAAATGAGATGCGATACGGTGAGAATGACTGCGGGAAATGCGCCGTGGGTATCCCGTGCGGATTTCTTTGAATCGAATTTAGGCGGTGTTGGGGCGGGTTTAATTCGGGAAAGGTATGGCTGGTTTTTCTCATGTGTCCACACTAATGCCGTACACGAAATCGAAGTACATCTCAACGTATGTCAGTTTTTTCGGTTGAGATCGCGCAGCGTATGTTCCATCTAAAAAAAAAACGATTAAAAAAAGGTGAGGATATCAATTCTTCTTTTCAGTGAACTCTTCGTGGTGAGCTTCCTGATATCTCTTCATCTCAAGATTGCGGAGTTCCACTCTCCGGACCTTTCCTGAGATGGTCTTTGGAAGCTCATCCACAAACTCGATCGCCCGCGGATACTTGTAGGGTGCGGTCGTCATCTTGACATGGTTCTGCATCTCTTTGACGAGAGCGTCGGATCCTGTATAGCCATCCTTCAGGATGACGAACGCCTTGATGATCACACCGCGGATCGCGTCGGGACTGCCCACGACTGCCGACTCTTTGACCGCCGGGTGTTCGATGAGTGCCGACTCGACCTCTGCAGGAGACACACGGTATCCTGAGGATTTGATCATATCATCGTCGCGGCCAATGAACCAGAAGTAGCCGTCTTCATCGACGGTCGCCTTGTCTCCCGTGTAGTACCAGCCGTTGATGAACACCTTCGCCGTAGCCTTCGGGTCATCCAGATACTCGGTAAAGAGACCGACCGGTGAGGGGTCACTCGTGCGGATCGCGATCCTGCCTTCAACGCCCGGTGCAACCGGATTACCCATGTCGTCGTGGAGTTTGATCTTCCATCCCGGGGCCGGTTTGCCGATCGACCCGGGTCTGACTTCCATACAGGGGAACGTCCCGATAACCGTGACGGTTTCGGTCTGACCGTATGCCTCGTAGATCTTTTTCCCGGTTCCTTCTTCCCAGACACGGTTGACTTCAGGGTTCAGCGTCTCGCCTGCTGAGAGACAGTGACGCAGCTGGGAAAAGTCAAAGGTCTCCAGATCCGCAAGGATGAGCATACGATAGATGGTCGGCGGAGCACAGAACGTAGTGATCTCATACTTTTCGATCAGCGGCAGAAGTTCGGTTGCATTGAACTTTCCGCGGTAGTCGTAAACAAAGACACAGGCCCCTTCCATCCATGGCCCGTAGAACTTACCCCATGAGGATTTTCCCCATCCCATGTCTGCAACGGTGAAGTGAAGATCGTTGTCTGTAAGATCATACCAGAATCTGCCGGTCACGATATGGCCGAGCGGATATGCATGATTGTGCAGGACCATCTTCGGGTCGGCGGTCGTTCCCGACGAGAAGAAGATGAGCATCGGATCGCTCGCTTTGGTTCGGACACTTCTGACGATCGAACTGAGTTTGGTGGATGCACGTGCCGGGTGTATCAGTTCCTTCTGATAGTTTATCCATCCGGGAACATCGCCGTCGGTCAGGAATTTGACTTTGAGTGAAGGGCATTCGCTTCCAATATCTTCGATCTTCCAGGCGTTTTCGGTGTTCGTCACGATCATCTTGAATCTGCCCTGGTTTATTCGGTATTTGAGATCGTGAGGGGTTAGAATGACCGGGGACGGGCAGATCACTGCGCCTATTTTTATTGCAGCAAGAGCAAAGGTCCACCATTCGGGGACACGCGGCAGGAGAAGCATTACTCTGTCGCCTTTGCCGATATTCTGTTTGAACATCATGTTCGCGATCTGATTTGACAGATTCATCATCTGCCGGAAGGTGTAGTATTTTTCCTTTCCTTCCTGGTTTGTCCAGATCATGGCGAGCTTATTTCGGTCTTTTTTCGCCCATGCATCAACAACGTCGAAGCCGAAGTTGTAATACTCAGGCACAGCGATGGAGAACGTGGAGTAGGTTTCCTCGTAATCCATCATGTTGTGAGGCACAAATCCCTCGAATTTATGCTCGCGCTCAGTCGAACACTTAGTGCGCTCGGCCTTGTGTGCCGTTTCGGTCATGGGGTAATTATTTGCTTTTTCTTATGATAAATATAGAGGTGATTTCTCACGGAAGGCGGAAAAAAAGTTAGAATTTTTTATAATATGTCTGATGCTGCTGCCAACCGGGATTCATCGTCCTGCGTCCCGGAGCATATTCCCATGAGTATTTTATTGCGCCGTTGACGAACTTTTTTGCCTCGAGGACGGCGTCCCTGACCGGGAAGCCGAGAGCGATGTGGGCGGCGATCGCGGACGCGTAACAGCAGCCCGATCCGTGAACATCCGTAAAAGGTGCGACCTCGCCTTCGACCAGCATCATCCCGTTTTTGTCGGCAAAGACGTCGGTCCCGAGCCGGAAGAAGGCATGGCCCCCTTTGATCACTGCGGCCTGTGCCCCGTGATCGATGAACCAGTATGCTGCCTCTTCCATCGACTCGGCATCGGTGATCGATATTCCGGAGATGACGGTGGCCTCAGGCAGATTCGGGGTGACCACGGTGGTCATCGGCAGCAGATCGGCAACAAGCCGTTCCTGACCTGCCAGGTCAAGAAGCCGGTACTCTTTTGTTGCGAGAAGTACCGGGTCGAAAACGAGGTTCCTTCCTTTTGGAATGCTTTCGGCAACAATGCCGACCGTTTCCGCATTTTTCAGCATGCCTGTTTTGTAGCAGCCGATAGGGAAATCCTCTTCGAGGGCGTCGATCTGTTTTTTGATGAAGGCGGGAGGGATGCTCGCTGCATCGAGCACATGCGTGGCGTTTTGTGCGGTGAGTGCCGCGATCACGTTCATCCCCCATACGCCGCAGGCGGCCATGGTTTTCAGGTCGACCTGGATCCCGGCCCCTGCCGACGGGTCGGAGCCTGCGATCGTGGCGGCGAAGGCCATCGTTTTTTCCAGGGAATTCATATCTGATATATTAGAACGCCCCTTCTGAAAATACTTCGTTGGGGTTTAACCTCATGTCTTTATAGTCTGTCTCTTCACAACTATCTTGTATGGACGTGGAAGGCTTCGTTCGGCGAAGCATGCATAAGGATATTCCTGAAGAGGAAATCGAAAAACTGCTTCAGGAACGCATTCTGGATATCAAGAATATCGATGAAGGGTTCGCACGGGATTTCGCGAGGGCCGTCATCGAAGAAGTGAAGGTGACAAGCGGGCTGAAAGGCGATCTGTTCGAGTATGAACACGCCGGCGTTTCTATGGGAGAGTTCGGCGTGGGGTCCCGCGGTTCTGGCGATTTTTATGCCCACAGGAAGATCGCTCATGTGATCGGGCAGACCTCGGCACGGGTCGGTGTGGATCAGATGGATGACGGCGGGGTCGTTGAGGCGAACGGTCAGTATATCATAACAACAGTGGACGGGATGCACTCGCGTCTTTCGGATTTCCCTTTTCTTGCGGGATTCCATGCAACGCGGGCAACGCTTCGCGATGTGTATGTGATGGGCGCCCGGCCGGTAGGGCTGATCTCGGATGTGCACATCGCCGATGACGGGGATGTGGCGAAACTGTTCGATTACACGGCAGGGATCACGACGGTCTCTGACGCGTTGGGCGTACCGCTCGTGGCCGGATCGACGCTGCGTATCGGCGGGGACATGGTTCTCGGCGACCGGATGACGGGATGTGTGGGCGTGGTCGGTGTCGCAAAGCACGTGACGGCCCGCAGATCCTCGGTCCCCGGGGATATTCTCTTGATGACGAGGGGAGCAGGTGGCGGTACGATCGCGACGGCAGCGTTGTATTCCGGGAACGCGGATGTGGTCGAGGAGACGATCAATCTGCATTTCCTGAAAGCCTGCGATGCGCTGATCAACTCGGAGGTCTTCCCGCATATCCATGCGATGACGGATATTACGAACGGCGGTCTTCGGGGCGATGTGTTCGAGATCGCAGAAACGGCCAAAGCGACGGTCGTTGTCGAGGATTCGCCGCTTCGGGGTCTTATCGCGCCGAAGGTGCTTGCTTTGCTGGATAAGCTGGGTATCGATTATCTTGGCGTGAGTCTGGATGCTCTGCTGGTGATCGTGCCACCTGAGTTTGCGGATGAGATCATCTGGGTGGTCGGGACTGCGGGTGTAAAGATGGAGCGGATCGGTTTTGTGCGTGAGGGTCCGGGTGTTTCCCGTCTGATCAAGGACGGCGTGGAAGGAGAGTTCCTGCCGAAGTTCCGTGAGGCTCCCTATACTCCTGTGAAGAAGGTCGTGGACCGGTCGGGCAGGGATTTTGACGAGATGAAGATGGGGATCGACCGAGCAGCGGACGCGGCACGGGCGAAGAAGGAACGGGTTCTGAAGAGACTTGTGTGAGCGGGCTGCCCCGTAAGGGGCGGCCTCAGCGGAGCAAATCTCTGATTTGCGAGCTTCCTTACAGGGCAGAAGTAGTTCCTCCATCTCTTGTATATCATGTTATTTCCGTGCGGGGGAGGGATTTTCTCTCCTTTCTACAGGGTTCTTTTTTCATACATCTACACCCACCTATCTCCTTTCTTTTCAGAGATTCAAGCAAATCGCATTTTTCTTGCGTCTTCATACTCTGCTCCGGCTTATGCATGCAAACCAAAGGTTTGCGTGCCGCCTCAAATGGGCTTCGCCTGCGCAGGAATCGCACGAAATACACGAAGAAGGGTAGGCAGGTATCTGGTGAAACGAAGTGAGATACTAACGAGACATTCCCAAACAGATACACGTAATTATAAACATCTAGTCATGAATTTCGTTTAAATATACGTCTATCCAGATAACGCTTACGTAACTCTTTGAGTTTTTTCATATCTTCAGACTTAATTGTAGTGAGGACAATATCATCTACATAATCTATTATTTCGTCAAGTGATTTCCCATTTCGGAACATTTCATCCAATGTGTGAATTTTCTCTAGTGGTATTTTCTTATAAGGTAATGGCAATTTTTTGAATTCACTTGGCGTGAGTTCGGCAACCCCTTCACCGTAAAAACGTCCATTAATTTCACAGCAAAGCATGTTCAGTGAATTATAAAAGCAAAATGCTACAGAAGGGGGATCATAAATTTCTCGATTAATACGCATATTATAGGCAATATCCGTCGTATAAACCTGCACTTCATTTACTACAAGACGAGGTATTTGGTCATATCTCTTAAAGAAAAGTAAATCCCCATTAGGGATAACCGGCACCCAATACCATGTTCTTCTGTGTTTACATTTATATCCATTTTTGATAGTAGTCACATTTGATTCGGACGATAAGAGATATTCATTCAGTTCTTTGGTAAACTTTTCTTCAGAATGTCCATACAAATTCAAAAACCATATTGGCTCATCTTTTTCATTCAATCTGGAAAGGTCTCCCTCATTGGGAACGAGCATATTAACAAAATATGCACTCTTTTTGATGATACGGAGAACGAAATCAGAACACTTCAGCTTTTCAAGAGTCAATTTATTTATTATGAAATAATTGTTGCCGGCAGTTACTATTCCAGGGGACGTTGAACCAATATCATTGATTGAAACGTGTTGATTTGAAAGTAGATTAACTAGATCCACATCATCGTCACTTAGGATGGCATTTGACCATTTTTCCACGGGTTTGTTTCTTACAATTTTTGATTCATAACATATTTTGAAATCATCAATAGAATGAAATGTCGTATAGTCAATTTCTGGTCGTGTTTTTGAGTTTTTTGAGAGATAGATTAAGCAGATATCTTGATCAATATCAGGGAAAGGAGTCACTTCAAATGTGAATATTTCAATATGTGGGAATATATTTTCAAGAAATATTCTGAGAGATTGTGGATATTGTACTTGAAGAAACTCAAATGGAAGAACAAAAAAATCGTTCCGTTTTCACTTAGTAATTTTTCCGATCCGAGAATAAATGGCACCCATATGTTTTGGGAAATAGATTCAGGTAAATCAAAATCCCGCACTATCTTTTTTGATGCATCCCGACATTCCAGGGACATATTTTTTTTTACGGATATACGGGGGATTTCCGATGATTAAATCATATTTCTTTTCACATCTGTAAATATATTCAAGAAAATCAGTATTGTATGAGTTAACATTTGAATAATGAGTATCTTCAATTTCTTTTATATCCTGTGAATTGATATCAACGACATCAATATTACAATCGTAATGAGATAGAACATTCAAAAATGCTCTCTTACCAACCGACAGTTCCAATACGTGTTGAATATTCCCTGATTCACGACTGTATACGTGGTTAACCATGAAATTGACTAGATTTTCAGGAGTGTAATATGCTCCGGTAGATTTGCCTGCGGATTTTTTCATCTATTCAATACCAACTAAACCATTTTTGATTTTGTAAAAATCTAGTAGCAAATTCATAACTTCCGCTCGCTGCGTATTAGATAAAGAATCACGTGATATTTGTTCCAACGCTTTTATCTCATCATCCATTTCAGATAGTAGCCATAGTTCTGCAATTGGACGGGATGCAAAATAAAATACCTTACACATATAATCTCCAACAGGTGTGAGTGGGATTATAATTCCGGATTCATCGCGAGCAAGATGACTGTCATATTCCTCAGTAGCAGGATCTTGAAATCCTTCATTTCCATTATGAGATATAGATTTATCCCCAGTTGGCCATTTCTTAGATTTTGCACGATTACATATAATACACGAATAAACTAGATTCGAATAATCATTTTTTCTGTCCGTATCTATTTTTTGCGGGACAAAATGGTCTATTTCATAGTCCTGGGATGAAAGACAACGTTTTTTACCACAATAACCGCAGATTCCAGCAAAATCATTTTCTAAATCTGATAGATATGTGGAATAGTCATTTCTATCCACAACATCAGTACGTCTACTGATGTGTATATTCCCATGTACCCTTCCCTTCATATTAGACATTTTTTGTTGAAAGGAGGTACTTATTCACCTTGTTGATGAGTTCGTGAATCTGTGCTTCAACATTTGGATCCAGTAATTCACTGGAAATATCATCAGTTAATCCATAGATGGCCAACTCCTTATGTAATCGTTTTAATTCGACTAACACATCTCCTGCAGGTAGTTCATCTTCAGTATATATTTTGTTATATTTCGCTTGTTTAAAATTAATTCTCGTCCGAAATACCTCTGCTGAATGCTTCAAAAATGTCACTAACATTTCGGTTTTATCATTATCCTCAAATGCATTCCTATCCCAAGTAAGTTCCTCTGGTAACATCATATCATTACTGGCGTCATCGCGATAATTTGTCATAATAAGACATACGAGATCAGGCATAACTGAGTCTAAATATGCTACGAGTTTGGTGCCTTGAAAGTCAAATATCCTTGTATCCATTAATTGATAATCGATCATAAAACATTCAATCTCATTCTCAACCAACTAATCTCTAATTTCTGGCATGGATGTACATTCTTTAGTAAATAACAGTTCAATATCAAAACGGGCAAGAATTTTCCCATACTCTGATATTTTATCATCATCATCATCGATAAATCCAACACGATATTGATAACTTGTCTCTTTCATTCTCTGGTCCTCTCTTTCAATGTTAATTCGATATAGAAACCCCGTGTACTTTTGATATTTTTCGATAAATCAATGGATCCATTATATTCTGCAGCAATACTGTTAATTATCCACATCCCCATACCAGTACCTACAAGTACACCTTTTGAATTGGTAATGTCTGTCTCAAATGGTTCAAATATTTGATCTGGATTCACTTTATATTTTTTACTCAAACCATTCCCATTATCTGAATATGAAAGGGATATTCCCCCGAAATAGCATTGATGTCAATAATTATTTTTGGATTGTCACATTTATATCGTTTGAAAGAGGTAACACTATTCACAATAAGATTTGTTAAAATACTTTCTATTTCGTATGGATAACACTTAAATTGAACATTATCACAGGTATATTCAAACGTAATATGTTGTTTTTCTGTCACTTCTTTCCAGGACTTAATGTAAGTAGTAAGAAGCGAGTTAAGGTTGGTTAATTTCCGCGTTCTCTTATCCTGCCTAACAGAACCAAGAATGATCCCAAACCAAGAAGTTAAATCCTGTCCGGCCTTCTGCGATTTTCTGATTTCTATTAATGCGCTCTCGATAATTTTATCAAGTGTTAGATCATCATTCGCAACTCTAAGATTTAACTTTATACGATGTGCACTATCCCTAATTTCATGGAAATAAGTATTTGTAACAATACCCACTGTAGATAACAGGCGAAGATAGCGATTTTCATCCTGTAATTCTTTCATTAAGCGATCTTTTTCATCAAATACGGTTTTTGCATCTGATGCAGAGATCTTTAAGTATGCTAAATTTTTTTTGATCTTTTTCGGTATAGTCAATAGTTGTTGGACGTGCTAATTTTTTCTTTAATTCATCCTCTAAATCAGCTTTATTTTTAATATCCTCCTCTTTTTTTGGGCCTCATTAATATCTGTATAATATTTTGCCATACGGCGAAAAATAGACTGACGATCTTTTTCAAACTCACGAATTATTGAAAGAAGAATCTGTCGAAAAAGGATGAAATCAGCCGTTTCAACAATCCCCTCACGATTGGATTGATCCGGAAGGGTGACATTTGTTACTCGTGAGATATGAACATAACCAGCCATCTGGTTTGCTGAAGCATGCCAGGGTCCTTTTGCGCTAATTGCAGATGGTGATTGTGATCTGATATTAGATAATGATAACCAATCATACGCTGCAGTATTGTATTCACCATAGTGACGAACTCTAAACCCATCCCTATAAAGACGGATTCCCCAATAAATATTTGATTTTTTATGTGAATATTGTTTATAATAATACTCATTATCTGGTTTGGCAATATCCCGTTTCATGAAATATAATGTACCATAAAATGGACCTAGAGTTGACAATGATGCTTGTGACCCTTTTAAAGCTTCAGAGAGTGAAAGAGTTCTTTCGATTGGTTTTCCATGGAAATATTCAATTTCATTCTCAGCAAAACCCATATCCGTCATTTTCTCTGTAGTAAATCGGTTCAGATCAAACTCATTACGGGTTAGAATTACAGAAATTACTCCATCTGTAGCTATGTTGAAGTTAATCTTATAATCATAGGCATCTGCATCAGAAACGAATATCTGTGCATCCTCCTCATTAAGGTCTTCAGTAAACACATAGATTTTAAATTTATTTTCCATTCCGGGAGGAATAAGAGTACTAAGACTCTCCCGAATTCCCTCAATTACTTTTTCAGACCAAGTATCTGCATGATTTAGATTTGTTAAATGGAGGATTGTCCCTTTCGTTGTAAACTGAGATGCAATGAGATTTTTAAAATCACAATTATGGGCTCTAAATATGAAATCAGAAAAAGAGGTTTGTGTCTCTTCTAAATCAGCTGTTATTTCTGTAATGTTTTTTCCATATTCAAATTCTGTCAAGTTCACCCTCTACTCCAATGCAGAACTGTTTTCTTTTTTTGTGAACATAACACATGAATCAGTCAACCGATCTAATGCAAAACGCCCTATTCCTTTAGAACCGGTTACAATTCTCCCCTTGTCAGACGTAACTTTTTGAAGCTTTTCTGAGTATCCAATAGTCATCCATTGCTCCTTGATGACCTTTTCAGACATACCATATCCATTATCTGCGATATACAAAGATTGGGTCGACGCCTCATAATATATGATACAAATAGATGCATCAGCATCGTAGGTGTTTTTAACTAGTTCTATGAGGGCACCATCCAATTTGGATACATTTTCCCGCCCAATAATTCGGGCTGTATTTGCGTCAACATTAAACGGAAGTTTTCACATGAGATATATCCTTAGATACAAACTATTCTGTTCTCTCTTTATATGAGTTTATGCTTATCCAAACAATCTCATATGTATTACTTCAGACATTTTTTACCAGTAGCCCCATATATTACCTGATGGAAACAGGACTAAAAGTAAATAAATTCTAATTTATTCTGTCCATTACTAATAGCACACTTATTCTCTATGATGGCATGTACGCCTAAAATATCCCATCCACGAAACCGACCTAACGCAATCTAAAAATAAACTCAACCCACAATCGCAAGTCTTACTACTTGCTCGGCTGAGGGCGAGCCTGACGGCTCACCCCGCCTCAGCTGAGGTCAGCCGCTTTCAGTGTCCAACCCGCACACCAAAACACGAAAAAGAAAAAGATCGGGCGCTTCACCCGCAGCCCTCAGTTGCAAATCAAAGATTTGCTCCGTTAAGACCGGTCCATAGGACCGGTCCACCTCAGCTAAGGTTGTCCGTTTTCAGCGTCCAACCCGCAGTTTCCACTAGAAAATAGGTGTTTCTATTCCATTTTGGGTCTTCGGCGATGGATTTTTATGGATTTTTTATGGTGAATTTTGGTGGGTAAAAATGTAAATAGGCAGGATAAGGCGTATTTTCGATTTGGCAGAGTCATTGTATATAAATTATGCACGTGGACGTCCAGGTAAAACGATGACCCCCTTTCGACTACGTCCTTACGGTCGGAAAAGCTTAAATACAACATATTTCTCTTTTTGTTTTTGGTTCGATCTCTCTCTTCTGTACTGTACAAAAAATAATAATAATAAGAGACTAGACGTCTAAAAAAAGTGATTGATGAGCATTTTTTCTTCCCGTATTTACTTACTTACGGACGTAGTCTCTGGGGGGTTATCGTTTATGCTGGACGTCCAGGTTGTTATTTTATATAGTATGAGTGTGTTTGAAGGAAAATACGGCAGGATATGGCGTATTTCTCTTTCGAGGGTGGTTTTTGTCTGTGTGGAAGGGATTGATTTTGATGGGCGGAGGGTGTTTTTTGAGTGGAAGTGGTTGTTTTCGAGTGGAAGTTGGGTGGTTTTGAGGGGTGGGGTGAGCCATCAGGCTCGCCCTTAGCTGAGCAAACCGAAGGTTTGCGTGGGGGACGGGGAAGGGTACTACATCCATCCGCCTATTACCAAACCTTATTGGTTTTCGTGTTTTCGTTTTTCTTTCGTGAATTTCGTGTGATGGATGATCGAAGTTTTGTTTATTCTTCATTCTTCTCTTTGATTAATAAAATCAGAATCTTCGATATGATTATGATCTCCTATTGAAATGCGATTATCCTGATAAATAATCAGAGTGATATGAGCTTCTATAGCTTTAAGATCGTCATCCGTTTTGGAACCAGTATCAATGTCCATCTCATCAAGATTACCAAATTGTTGTTCAAGGTATAGTAAAATATCCAAAATCTTATTTTCAAGAGTTGTGGTAACATGTGTCAAATTAATATATGAAAAATACACCCCAGAACTCACTATCGAAGCAATATTTGTATTTTTCATAATATAGGTATTTAAATAAGTATTTATTTTAGGAAGAGAAGATTGACCCCATTCTTGTTTAGATTGAAGCATCTCAACAATGGCTCCAATACTCTGACTCAATTTTATTGTACACAGTTGATTCAGGGTCTTCGCATCCAAGCCGTCCAAAGGAAGGGGAACATTGTTATATGACATATAACCGACAATATATGATCCTTTTATCTGTCCACATATTATTCTATATTCAGGAATCTGAGCACCTGAGGAATAACCATTTAATTCAGAGTTGACCCAGTCCGCTATTTTTTTATTCTGGAAGCTTGACAAAAGTACTTTAAGCCGTTTTAATACTGTGATTACATCAATCTCACTATTTGCTAATTCTTTGATAATACGACTTTTTGCCATTATGTGCTCCCTGTAATTGCATAGACGATGAAAAGCAGAATAAAACCACCAATAATGGAGGCTAGTATTGAGAATATAAAGGGATGCTTGCCAATGAAATTCTTTTCTTTTTTATCGGAATTAGATAATATTACTGACTTATTAATGAAATTGTCATCTCCTATTGAAATACTCATGATGAATATATCTATCCTTTGTCTTTATATTAGTTATCTTGATAAGAGAATTGTTTATGAGTCTGTCCAATCGATATGTCAATCCGTTGGACAGATTCTGTCCACCCCCCACAGTCGCAAGTCTATCGACTTGCTCCGCTAAGGGCGAGCCTGACGACTCACCCCGCATCCGCTGATACCGCTCCATAGGAGCGGTCCGCCAATAAACTCCTTTATCCCCCTTCACCCCAAATAGTACCCACACGAATGAAAGGCGGAGAAGAAGAATTCAAATATAAACAGTGCCTCATCCTCCGAAGCGACCTCAAACTCAGCTGCGGAAAAATGTGTGCCCAGGCAGCCCATGCCTCCATCGGCGCCTACGAAAAAGCCTCCCTTACCGACAAAAAAGAATGGCTCCGGGAAGGACAGAAAAAAGTCGCCCTCAAAGCTCCAAGCGAACGTGCCCTCTACGAACTCAAATTCGCTGCAGAAATGGAAGGAGTACCTTCCTCCCTCATAATCGACGCAGGATACACCGAGATCCCCCCCGGAACCATCACAGCGCTCGGAATTGGACCCGCAAAAGCCGAACTCATCAATAAAATAACCGGGCACCTCCCCCTCCTCTGAAATGAAAACATCCACCCACCCACTCGAAAACGACCTCGGCATGCGGTACTACGCCACCAGCCAGCCGGGAGTCGGCGGACGCCTCCGGACCACCCCCGAAAACTTCGTCGTCGAAGAACTTCCAATCGTCTTCACCAACACCGGACCTTATACCATCTGCAAACTCACCAAACGCTCCTGGGAACACCAGCACGCCATGCACGAAATCACCAACCGACTGCGGATCAGCCAGAAACGCATCGGATGGGCAGGCACCAAAGACAAAAACGCAATCACCACCCAGTACATCTCCCTCTATAACGTCCCGGGAGAAGTCCTCGCCAACCTCAACATCAAAGACATGACCCTCGAACCGGTCGCAACCCACCAGTTCTCCCTCGGTCTTGGAAATCTCCTCGGAAATACCTTCAAAATCACGCTCCGTGACTGCGAACCGGAAAACCTCGCTGAGATCACCACCGCGATCTCCGGCGAGATCGCACCCGGCATCCCCAACTACTACGGACTCCAGAGATTCGGCGCACTCAAACCCGTCACCCACAAAATGGGATACCACATCCTCAGAAAAGAGTTCAAAGAAGCCGTCGACCTCTATGTCGGAGGCTGCTTCCCGCACGAATCCGAACAGGTCCAGAACGCCCGCAGAGCATTCGCCGAAACCGGAAACGCAAAAACCGCCCTCTACGAACTGCCGCACTGGCTCTCCTACGAACGGATCATGCTCGACTCTCTTGCCAAAAAACCCGGAGACTACGGAGCGGCCCTTCAGGCAATGCCCCCGAAACTCCTCTCCATGTTCGTCTCGGCATATCAGTCCTGGCTCTTCAACATCGCGATCTCAAAACGGTGCGAAGAAGGGACCCTGCTCAACGAACCGCAGATCGGCGAACATCTCGAATTCACCAATGAACGGATCGACACGGTCACCGAGAAAAATATTGCGACCGCCCGCCAGCACATGAAACGCGGAAGATGTTTCGTCGTCGGCTGGATGCCCGGAAAGACCCTCCCGGTCGCTCCCGGTCCTCTGGAAGAAACGATGTTCAATCAGATGGAGCAGGACAACATCTCCATGCAGAGCTTTGCCGATGCTACCGAGTTTGTAAAAACCAACTTCGACGGAGCCCACAGGAAAATATCTCTCGCGACCGAAATACAGACCACGGTCTTTGAAAACAATGTGGAGCTGAACTTCGTTCTGCCGCCTGGCCATTACGCCACGACGGTCGCACGGGAGTTCATGCAGGCAGCTCCCGAAAAAATGGTATGAATTAAAATTTTTCGTGCCATTACCCGGTGACCCGGCCGTTCAACGCGAGTTGCCCGAGCCTTTTGTCGATCTCCGGCAGGATGTCCGAGGGCGTGGAACCGGCAAGCGGCGTTCCCGGAAGGGGAGTCAGGTAATGGACATGGGCCGTTCCGTATCTGGTCACATCAGAAACGAGGGAGAGGGTCGCCTCCTCATCCTCATCCGTTGCAAACGGGAAACCGAAGATCACATCGACCACCGGGGTCAGCCCAACTTTTTTACATATTTCGAGCGCCGAATAGACATCGGCGACCATATGTCCCAGGCCCATCTTCCAGAGAACGGCGTCCGAGCCGGACTGTGCACCGAAATGGAGCTTGGTGTTGGAACAGAACTCCGTCACGAGCTCGGCGGTCTCCTGAATAACGAACTCGGGTCTGACCTCGGAAGGGAACGTCCCGAAGTAGATGTTGTTCTTCGGCATCGAAGATAAAAGCCGGCGGAGTTTTTCTACATCCGGAACGCGGCCGTCCGCCGAACCGTAAGCAAACGCGTTCGGTGTGACGAATCTCGCATCCTGATACTTTTCCGCCATCGAAACGATCGCTTCCCGCGAGCGGTGACGCATTCGTCTTCCGTGCAGACAGGGAGTCTGACAGTAGGCACAGGAGAACGGGCAGCCGCGGGAGAGTTCAATATAGCCTTTCATCCGCGAAAACGAGGGAAATGCATCCAATCTGACCGAATGGTCAACAGGGACGAGGCCGGAGCCTCGGGAGGCAACGCCCGGGATCTTTGACGCATCCTCTTCCGCTTCAAGAGCGGCAAAAGACGCGGGAGGGTCCGCTCTCCTTCGCCGACTACGACATAGTCTGCGATCTCAGAGACCTCCTCCGGGGCAGGCGGAAGGGTGCGGGCCGCCGACTATCGTGATCTGTTGGGAGGAGCGGATCTCTTCGAGATACTTGGGATAGTCAAGACAGTTCAGACTATAACAAATAACATCCCCGCCATCCGAGGGGGAGTCGACAGGTTCAAGAATATACCCGTATTTTTCAGACGCAGCATACAGGGCAACATACGAATTTCGGGCCGCTGCGATGAAACGCCAGGTTATCCGCATTATGCGAAAGATACAGTCCCGTTGGTTCCGTCAACGGTGACGACCCCGTCCGTTGGAAGGTCGCCTTTCAGACGGTCGACGGTCGAGATCTCGGAGATGATCGCCCCAGTCGCGATGATCGTTTCGCATTCGGTGTTGATGATCGCGGCAGGAGCGACATGGTTTTTCACCAGTGCATATAAGACATAGGAGCCGACGGTCGAGCCTTTTCCGTACGGGAATACCAGGACTTTTCCGGTGATCGACTTACCGAAGAGGGGGTGGGATTCATCGATGACGATACCGGTTTTCGGATCGACACCTCCGAGGAAGGATATTGGTGTATCAGTTATGAGAAGTGGACCGATCCCTGTCCCTTTTGCAATGCTTCGTCCCTGTATTAACATTGGTTAATAATATGAGAGGGGACATTTTATAGTTTTACCAAGTCAATATCTTAGCATACGATGACAGCATTTCAAAATGGTCTACTGAATGAGCAGCCGGTTTCCCTGACGGTAAACGGACGAGGGCTCGCGACCGTGATGATGCTGAGAGATATGGCGGAGGAGTTTGCCGTCGGGTATCTTACGACGGAAGGGATCGTCTCGTATGCAGATATCGAGTCGGTGATGCAGAATGATGCGGGGGTGAGTGTGCTTACGAAAAATCCGTTCAAGGTTCTGCTGCCGAAGAAAAGCGTGCTCTCCGGATGCGGAGGTACGGCATCCTATCTGGATCCGGAGAAGCTGCCGGTTCTTGAGTCATGCATCCCGGTCCCGAAGAATATTCTGAAACACGAATTTTCGAGCGACGTGATCAAGGCAGGCGGATTTGGGGTGAAGGCGTTTACCGACGGAAAGATGGCGGCATCTGCAGAGGATATCGGTCAGTTCACGGCTCTGGACAAAGTCGTTGGGCGATTACTTATAGAGGGAATCCCGCCGGAAAGCACCGCCTTCCTCATTTCCGGAAAAGTGACGGCGGAACTCGTCAGAAAATGTCTGCATGCAAAAATATCGGTGCTGGCTTCAAAACAGCCGCCGACGAATCTCGCGGTCGAAGTGGCGAAGAACGGAAAATTGACGCTGGTTTACTAAAAAAATTATTTTCGAAGCTGGATGATCAACTTCGCAACATTATCACCGAACTTCTCCAGCGTGGCTATACCTTCCTTATCGTTTGCCACATCTCCCGGAGCATGACCAAACGCGATGTTCCAGTAGGAAGAACCGCAGACGATCATATCAGAGATGATAAAGGACATAAGCATCTCCTGCAGGGTCGAGGTCAGACCTCCGCGTCGTGCCACGACAACCGGAACGCCGACTTTCCCTGAAAGCCAGTTCCCGTTCGCCCGGGCAACCATTGAAACACGCTGGATAAGATTCATCACGTCCCCACGGGCGGGCCCCGTTCCAAAGTAGACCGGAGCTCCGATAATAAAACCGTCTGCCGCCTTGATATCATCGAGCAGATCGTTCAGCCCGTCCTTGAGGTAGCATTTCCCGTTTTTCGCGCATTCGCCGCAGGCAATACATCCCAGGATCGGGTTCCCGCGAAGAGAGAGGATCTTTGCCGAGAGTCCCCTCTTTTCGATCGCATCTTTGCATACATTCAGTGCAAACTCCGTGTTTCCTTTCGCCCTCGGGCTTCCGGAGATCAAAATAACATCTGCCATACCTATTACTTGTTCAGAAGATGTAAAAAAGATGAATGTTAGTTCGTAACAACACGGGTATTTTTGCCCATCAGTTTCCCGCACTGGATCTTGCCCATCACGAGAATATTGACACCGCGGACCTCAGCGGAAATGATGCCCGGACGAAGCAGAACATTCCCGTCCGACCGGATAACCCGGACTTTTGCATTATCGCAAACCGTAAGCTGCTCCAAACCTGAGTTGAGCTTCCCTTCTATGACTGAGTCATGACAGATTACCGCACCATTGCATGTCACATTTCCGGCAACGTGGGACTCGGGGCATAAAAAGAGTTTACCGGTAACGACGAGATCACGCCAGAAAAATGTACGGGGAGGCACAAGAAAATCCCCATCGATCATGACTGAGCCGCGAAAGTATGATCCTGGCTCTGCCGTGTGCAGATTATCTTTTACTATTACTTTCATGCTACCCCAAGTATTCTTATTAATCCTTCAACCTCAAGGATATTAATAGGTTCTGAATTATAAGGCTCTTCACAGGAATACTGAAAGGATTTCCATCAGCAGAAACACAAAGAGGGCCGCAAACATCCCGTATTTGAGATATGTCGTGCAGTTTGACGCGGCAAGCTCTTGTGGATTTCGAAATCCAAGCGATCTCGCCGTGACGAGAAAGATGAACACATCCACTACGCCGATCAAAATCAAATACACAACGCCCCAAGTCAGGAACGGAACAAAGCTGAAGAGTACCGCACAGAGAACAAAGATCACGGCGAGGACTGCAGTTTTGCGGACCCCGATCTGCATAGGAAGGGTCCGCGCCCCGCCGATCCGGTCCCCTTCGATATCCTCGGCGTCTTTGAGCAGTTCGCGGGCGAGTGTTCCAAAGAACGTGATCGCAAAGAGCGGCAGCATGACCAGAAATGATCCGGGGCCGACCAGAAACCCGCCGAAGAGGAAGATGCTTCCGGAGAGATAGGCAACACTCAGATTACCTAAGAGCGGGATGCCCTTGAACTTTGCCGCATAGATAATCAGGATGAAGACATTGACGAGAGCGATTCCAAGACACCAGAAGTTCGTGAAACAGGCGGCGACGATCCCTGCACCAAAAAGGATCGCTGCCCACATCACAGCACCCCGGGTCGTGACCAAACCTGACGGGATCGGACGATCCGGTCGGTTCACTTTGTCGATCTTCAGATCAAAGTAATCGTTCAGTACGTTCCCTGCTCCGCAGATCACGAGGACAATGAAGAACAGCAGGACCGCAAAAAGCGGCTGCGTGCCTCCTGCGATAAAGTAGGCGATCCCTGCGGTAACTCCCGATACGCCTGCGTTCATCGGACGGATGATCTTTCCATAACCAGCCAGACTCATGTATCGTATTTGTGGGTGTGCCGCTTCGAAAAAGATATCCCCCCGCGCCGCAAATAATTGTGGGAATCAGGACATGTAGCCAAGCTAGGATATGGCATCAGCCTCCTAAGCTGAAGATCTAGGGTTCGAATCCCTACATGTCCGTTTACATTTTTGGGGATCAATCATGGAATGCAGGGAGATCACGGAAGGGAGTACTACATTTACCGCCCCGGTCCAGGATGAGACGACACATTTTCCTCCCGGCTCGGCCCCGGTCTTTTACAATACAAAGATGGAGTTCAACCGTGACATGACGGTGCTCCTCACGAAGATCATTCTGCCGGATGATTATCTGGATGCAATGGCGGCAACGGGCGTTCGCGGTCTGCGGATCGCAAACGAGGCAGGGATTCCGGTCACGATAAATGATCGTGACGAGCAGGCGGTCAAAATCATCCAGGCAAATGCAGATAAACTGGGCGGCAGTATTACCGTGACCTGCGATGATGCGAACCGGCTGATGTGTACGGCACGGTTCGATTCGATTGATCTTGATCCGTTCGGCACCCCGGTACCCTTTCTCGATGCAGCTTCAAGGGCCGCAAAACATTATCTTTTTGTTACGGCCACTGACACGGCCCCTCTCTGCGGAGCACATTTCAAAGCAGGGTGCCGCAGGTACTTTGCGATTCCGAGAAATACCGAGTATCATGCAGAAGTGGGTCTTAGGATGATGATGGGGACTATGGCCCGGGAACTCGTGAAATACGACCGCGGCATGACGCCGATCCTGAGTTTTGCAAAATCCCACTACTTCCGCTCACATGTCAGGGTCATAGGCAAAGTTACCGCCGCCGAAGAAACGATGGGCCAGATCGGTTTTGTGATGCAGTGTCCAAAGTGTCTCTATCGTGCTGAACAGAAAGGTGGTCTGCTCCCAAAAACACATGTCTGTCCCTACTGCGGTATCGAGACCATACCGATCGGCCCTTTATGGATGGGATCTCTCCAGGAAAAGGAGATCCTCTCCGAGATGCAGACTATCCTCCCTGAGATGCAGTTTGGGACAAAAAGACAGATGGAAAAACTGCTGACGTTTTTGCTCTCAGAACCCGAAACATGCACGTATTATGATTACCACATCATTTCCCGAAACATGAAAGTCTCGCCGCCGAATATGGAAGAACTGATAGCGAGCCTGAATGAAGCAGGATACTACACGACCCGTACCCATTTCTGTGATACCGGGATAAAAACGACGGCTCCTCCTCCTCTTATTGAGGAGAAGATCCGTCTCTGGAATAAAAAAAATCTTCAGATATAATTTCAGATGTAATCGCCGATGTCCATCTCGGAGGAGATGAGAGAATCGCAGTACTGACAGCGGAATCCCCGCGGGTGCACGACGAATTTGCTCTGGACCGGCTCTTTGGTATTCGTGATGCAGTTCGAGTTCGGGCATTTGATCACGCCGACGATTCTTTGTGGGACCTCGACGGGTTTTTTGTCCGAGACTTTGAAATTCCGGATGATACTAATGGTCGCATCGGGAGCGACCAGAGCGATTTTATCCACTTCGTCTTTGAGGATTTCACGGTTCTCGATCTTGACCATATCTTTTCGTCCGCCGCGTGAACTCGTGACATTGGATGCAACGATGACCGTGACATGCGTGCCGTCGCGAATACCCAGGATCCGGAGAACGGTCAGACCCTCGCCGGGGGTGATGTGATCGATAACCGTACCGTTTCTGATCGGCGAGATGACGATCCCGTCGGAAATTGTTCGGACCATCAGTTGATCACCTCGTTCAGCATTGCCATTCTGATCGGAACACCGTTATGCGCCTGTTCAAAGTATTTGGCGCAGGAAAGATCATCGACCGCGGGGTCGATCTCGTCGACGCGGGGGAGCGGGTGGAGAACGATCATACTCGGTTTGGCAAGTTCCAGGAGTTCGGGTGTGATCCGGTAGGTGGAGGCATAATTTGCAAAAGCGACCGGGTCGGGGAAACGTTCACGCTGAAGACGGGTCACATACAGGACATCTAGTTCAGGGAGAGCGTCCTCGATATCATCATGGACGATCAGTTCAACACCGACATCGAGGAGATCCTCTTTGATAAACTTGGGAAAATTGAGTCCGTCGGGGGCGATCGTATGGAGTCGGATGTTATTGTATTTGGAGAGGGCAAACGCAAGGGAGTGCACGGTTCTTCCATACCGAAGATCGCCCTGGAGTCCGACGTCGATGTTTTCGATCGGCATCGACTCGCGGATAGTGAAGAGATCGAGTAATGTCTGGGAGGGATGCTGACCTGCCCCGTCCCCGCCATTGATGACGGGAACAGATGCGACCTCGCTTGCAAGACGGGCAGCACCTTCTTTCGGATGGCGCAAAACGATCGCGTCGCAGTATCCGGAAATGACGCGGATCGTGTCTGAAAGTGTCTCTCCTTTGGTGATGGAGGTGGCTTCAACCGAGCCAAGATTAAGGATTTTGCCCCCAAGACGCATCATTGCTGAAGAGAAGGACATGCGGGTCCGGGTGCTGGGTTCGAAAAAGAGAACTGCAAGAATTTTGCCTTCCAGTTCGCAGCCGGTGTAGTTTCCACGATCAAATGCGGCAGCGGAACAGAGGAGTATATCAATTTCTTCACGTCCCATATCCCGTACTGATAGGATATTTTTTTGTTCGTGTGTCATGAATGGTGCCCATGATTTTGGATGTTCAATATTTGAACTGCCCGGAATAAATAACCCGCGGAAAAAATGTATTATATTTTGTGGAGTTCAAGACGGTAGTCAGCTGAAGCTTTGATGAAGAGAAGAACGATGGTTTTCGAGCCGACCCATGTACCGACGATTTCTTTGGTGCATCCGGGTAATGAAGTTGAAGTTTTTTCCAGGGAGTAAGCGGGGTCAACATAGTCGGGAGTGAGATGCAGCAGAAATGAAGGGAGATACGGAGCGATACGAGCATGATCCAGTCCTACTGTGCCATACAGTAGGCAGAAGAGAGCAGATATAATAATATTATCAAAATTTTACCCAGAGATAATTCTAATCCGGCTCAGAGAAAAAAAGTTTGGGTAATATTTCCTTCAGACGGGAGATTCAATATAAGGAATGGGGAGGATAAACGATTTGGTTAAGACCGTAATCGGACTGTCTGATGTTCCCGGAATAAATGTAGATGGGACAATACTGATCGTCAACATATCATCAAAAAGTTCAAGGGACGCAATATTAGATCCATACGTTGCCTGATACTCGTTTGCATTTACATACTCTCAAGTAATATCCTTTTTTTCTTGCGTCGCAATTCCCCCCGGATAATAGATAACACTAATAGAGCCGGTTCCATCTTCCAGGAAGTCCATCATAACATCATTAGAAACATCACTCTCTATCGTACCATTCCAGAGTCTGACAATTGCATCTGGGGACGTAGCTAAACGATTCATAGTGAGATCAAAATCCTGATCAAAGTCCAAAATACCCATCTTCTTTGGGTTGATAGTCAGGGAGATAGTATCGCCATCCATAATGGCTTTAATCGAAGTACCCCCACCAGTAAGAAGATAGGTATTATCCTAATCATATTCCCATTTCAAATCTTCATTCAGGTCTCTTGACCCACTTGTAGATGAAATGAGTCCTGTGAGTTTTGCCGTACCATCTCCATTACACGCAAGAGTCAGATCATATGAAACGATAAGAACGTTTCCTGAGGATACCCAGGTACCAGCCAATTCATACGGGGCTGTATTTGTCGTTGCAACACAACCTGCAACACTCACGCAGACAATGAGGGTCATAAGCACCTCAACAAGAAGTTTAACATTCATATAATCTATTCTTAGAAGAAAAGAGGGTTAATACTTTTCTCTGTGGGTATTATTCAGGAACGTTGGGCAGTTAATTTGTGGTGATCCGGATCCCGATGTTGTCGACTTTCGTGCTCACCGATATCTCCAGACCGATGGAGTCCAGGATCGGTTTCATCTCCTGCTCGGTTTTTTCGGTGACCACACAGATAGAAGGACCAACCGAACTCATAGCGACGAACTCAAGTCCGGCTTGCCTAAGGGAGTTCATGTGCTGATATATTATGAATGTGTGGTGCTGGACCTCTGCACGTTTTGAGCCGCGGAACTCGATCTCCCACATGATATCTCCCATCATTTTAAGATCGCCTTTTTCGATCGCAGGGATCATATCCATCATGATCATGTATGCTTTGAGTTCACGGTCACGATAGTCAAGGGTCCGTGCCCGGTTCATAAGAAGGGAGAACTCCTCCAAACCAGCATTGTCATCTTCGACATGGATGTTCGGCGTTATGATGAAGACGTTTTTATTTTCGGCGAACGGGTGCTGGTACACATGGGTTAACTGATCGCCGAGGATGTTCATGCCGCCGTAGATCGATGTGGCAGCACCGACACCAGTCTCGAAGCCGAACGCAATCTCGCCCGGTTCGTTGGTTTCTTCAACATAGTTGTGACCGATCAGCCGGCGGATAGTATTATTTGTGAGCGGCCGTCCTACTGCTTCGTTCATGGCAGATACGACCGCCGAGGTAGTTGTACATGTGGACCCGAGACCGACGTGTTCTTTTCCATGATCCTCTGTATGGATGATAAATCCTCCTGCGTAACCTGTAACCGCTTTGAATGCGGCAACCAGATGTTCGATCAAAAGAATACGCGAGGAATCAATGACCGTGTTTCCCGGAGTACAGGAAACCGTCGCATTACTGTAGAGCTGTAAAGCAAAGCCGAGGCCGCCGCCTCCCGGCATTCCCGGAGAGAAACGGTTCATATCCAGTACAGATAGATGGATACGTGCAGGTACGGTAACGGTAAATGATCCATTTTGCGGGACGGGAGCCTTAACTACAGGAATATCTGTGTAAAGATGTTCACCGGGATGAAAGGAGGTGAAATCATACTCGACGAGATCGAGATCGCCACCTCTGATTTTCAGTATTGCCATAAATGTTCCTTGTTAGATGATGCGGGAGATATAATAATGGTTTTCATGCACAAGATGTGCCGGAATAAGAGTTGTTTGGAAACACATTGTAATATAGCATCATATGGTTTATTAGATTATGATACAAGGTATGTTCAAGTGGAACTGAAGACAGAATACAGAAAAAACTACGACATCACCCCAGCACCAGCAGGCATAGGAGCGATCCGCAAGGAAGAATAGATGAGTGAGCGGATAAGAGATGCCAAATCATCTGCAGCGCCCCATAAAAGTAGTGATCATACTTTTTTTGGCTCTTCGACGAATCAAGTGGAAAACTATCGGACAAATACTTCACCTGACCCAGAGGTATTACACTTCATGAGCCGCTTACTTTTCAAAATAAATCTCCAATATTCCATCCCCTTTTCTGATTCTGGGGTGCAGGAGGAATACTACTGCCGAGTGGGGCTCGTCTATAGCGGATTATTCACTTGGATAGAAGAAGGATACAACTCCAATTAATCAAACCCAATAATGTATTCAGTCAAGTATATGAGTTATTTCACCCCGAAAAAACGATGGAAGTCAGATTATGGGCAGATGTTTAGCAATCTCATAAATTTTAACTTATTTTTTTGAATCTGCCTCATATTTGGAGATAGAGCTTCCAATTTATCTAAATTCCTAATTATAGATGAGGAAATTATCTTTTTCCACTCAAAACATCAAAGAGCCCTTTTTTCCGAACCGAATACGGAAGGGCGATGAAACAAAAGCGATGTCGGAACTCAACAACAGAAAAATTTCCGAATCGCGAAAAATATCTCTTGCATATCTTCATTTTACGGCCCTTTTGAAACGTCGACAATGTGATACATCATTCAAAGCATCACAACGCCTCAAAAGCCCGTTATTTCCCTGAAGCAACGTGACCCGAAAAAACAACCAGGACGGACACCACAAATCATACCGAATTCCACCAACAATCTAAAAACCTTCAAAATGCATTATATTTTAAAATATGACCCAATTTGAGCTTTTTTTCAAAGCAAAAATTACCAATTTATTGCGCATAATATGTATTATGCGCAATCATTATCTGCACAAAGAACCAAGAGATAATCAGACCGAGCATGGCACCCCCAAAACGAACTTTCAGCATCTGGATACCCAGGTACCTCAGCAATCTGCAAACGAAGAACTATGCAGAGAATACGATCGAGGCATACGGGAGGATCCTGAAACTTTTTGCAAAATACGAAACCTATATGAAGGAAAACGACGGAGTGCCACCTAAATCCAGCGAAGAAGTGAAAAAATTCGGGATGGTGGCAGAAATCGACACAAACCCCTATGAAATCGGGGATTTTTTTACGCTTCTGCGGGATGAACGACAGTTGAGCCCGGCAAGTCTGCATCAGTATGACTCGGCCCTCAGCTCATTTTACCGGTACCTGATCAACCAAGATATCACCGAAGCAAACCCTATGACCAAAGTAGACCGACCAAAAATCAAGGATCGAGAACTTAAATATCTCCGGCACAATGAGGTGATGGAATTTATCAAATCCATTGAAAACCCACGGAATGCACTCCTTATCCGAACAATTTATGCCACAGGAATGCGTATTTCCGAGATATGTGGGATGTTGGCAGAACACATAGATTTCGAAGAGGAAACGATCCGCGTCAGAGGAAAAGGAGGGAAAATACGTATAGTATTCTGTGATTCGGACACACTGAACCAGATCCGTGAGCACCTGAACGGCAAAAAAAGCGGCCCGGTCTTCGAAGGAAGAAATGGAAACGCGATTTCACCCCGCACTGTTCAGCACATCTTCAATCTTTACGCCCCAAAAGGGATCACACCCCACAAGATCAGGCATAGTTATGCAAGTGAACTCTACAAACGTTCGCACAATCTCCGCGTAGTTCAGGAAAATCTTGGACATAACTCCATCCAGACAACAGAAATATACATCCATACCGACATCGACGAGCGCAGAAAAGCGTACCGCAGCTACTTCCCGCTGGCAAACGGCGAGTAACACCCCCTTTTTTTCAGAAAATTTATAGAGAGAGCAGCATTGAACATCAAATCTCCACACGAAACTACCTTTTTGCATTGTGCAATAAACCTTATGATGCTATACGAAAACTATGCATGTAATTACGAATCAGCAAACCCTAAAATACACATAACACCCCTATATTCTGATTAGAGCAATGGACGAATACGAACATCTCATTGAAGACGCCCCTTCGGTACAAAACGACCGATACACTGAAGAAGACCGCAGTGAAGAGATCAACAAATACCAAAAATTTAAAAAAGTTGATGGAGCCACCTACAGAAAAGTTAACATCTTCCTCAGAAAACGGACCTATATAACCGCACGTGAATGGGCGATCGCCCGCCTCTGTTCCGATTTCAAAACCCCATACGGTGCCGAGATGACATTCATCGGAGAACATCTGCCCGAACTCTGCCCGTTCATGGAGGAGCCGTATAGCCCCCAGGCAGTAAATCAGGCAAGAAACGCATTCAAGAGAAAGGTCAGAAAATCCGGAGCGACCTTCTTCTACGGGGCGATGTGCGGATTTTTCACGCTGGATGAACTGGACGACATACTCTTCGAGTCAAGCGAAGTCGCCAGGTTCCTGCTTGAGATCGAAGGGACCTCTCTTGAGATCGATGATGAGATCGACATCGAAGATAAGATCAGTGAGATCATGCGAAAACTGGGAGAATCCGCAAACGTGCTTCTCAGCAGCAGGCGGGGAGAAGCAGAAGACGAGGATGACGAAGAAGACGAAGACGAACAATAGTATTCCTGTCAACAAACTCTTTTTCTCAACCCTTATTATTATCAACCGCCCATAATCTTACAGAGACGGTAGTTATCATGGCACTCGAAAAACGTGAAAAGAAATACTTTGGCACAAATGGTGTCCGCGGAGTGACCGGGGTCGATATGACGCCGGTATTTGCTCTCAGCGTAGCCGAAGCATTTGGAACAATGCTGGGCGAAGGCAAAAAGGTAGGTATCGGCAGGGATACGAGGACCTCTGGACCCGCGCTGGGTGCCGCAGTTCGTGCCGGTCTTATGGCATGCGGATGCGACGTCATCGACTTCGATATTATTCCAACGCCGGGTCTCCAGTACCTCGTTCTTGATCACAAACTCGACGGAGGCGTTATGATCACAGCATCACACAACCCCCCGGAATATAACGGTATAAAGATCATCGAAGCAGACGGCACCGAGATGGGCGATGATCGGACACTCGAACTTGAAGAAATAATGATCAAGAATAAATCGGTCGTGTCGGCATGGGACAAAGTTGGTGACTGCACTGAAGAACCGCAGGCGCGTAAACTCTATATCGATTCAATCGTCAAACAGTTCCCAAAAGACTGCGGACATGGGATAACTGTCGTAGTCGATCCGGGAAACGGTCCTGCTGCCGCGACGACCCCGGAAATCCTCCGGAGGCTTGGATGCAGCGTTCACACCATCAACGCTGAGTTCAATGGACTTTTCCCGGGACGACTTCCCGAACCAAGTCCAGAGGGACTTGCAAACCTTTCAGCCATGGTCCAGGTGACCGGCGCTGCATTCGGCGTGGCTCACGACGGGGACGCGGACCGGGCAATATTCGTTGATGAAAACGGAACCTTCATGGACGGAAACATCACGTTTTCCCTGCTCGCCTCCTACTTATGTGAGAAAAATCCCGGAGGCGTCATCGTAACCCCCGTCAGTACCTCTGGCATCGTCGAAGCGGTCGGTAAAAAATATAACTGCACGACCACCTATACGGTTGTCGGAAGCATCTACGTAGCACGGACCATGCGTGAACTCATCGCCAATGGAGAAAACATTATCATTGGAGGCGAAGGAAATGGCGGGATAATTTATCCGAACCACCAGTTCTGCAGAGACGGAGGAATGAGTGCCGCAACGATGCTCGGATTTGTGGCAGGAAAAACTGAGCCGCTTTCAAAGCTCATCGCAGCACTTCCTGTATTCACCATGTATCAGGAAAAACGAAAAACCGCCCAGGCAAAAGAGATCGTGATCCATATGAAAACCTATTTTGCAAACTGCCCGATCGATGACCGAGACGGGATGCGGATAACACGCGGAGGAGCATGGGCTTTGATCAGACCATCCGGAACAGAACCTCTGGTCAGAGTCTTTGCCGAATCACAGGACCCGGCAGAGGCAAAGACACTGCTCGATGAGATTTTTGCCGAGATAAAACCTTATCTCGAATAACTTTTTTTGAAGATTGCAAGGACCTGTTGGAAAATCTCTTCACGATTTTCCTTCGTTACAAAAATGACATCCACATTCGGATGTGTCCTGACCTGATCCAGAAAAGGTGTCTGCATATTTCTAACTACACCAAGGACCGGAACGGATCCGTTCAAGGTAGACAGCACAGCATTCTGAAATCCCGCAGCATCCTTCTCAATAAATCCGAGCTCATCCATAATAATTAGAGAAGAGGAACAAGCCTCAGTAAGCAGATGGGACCCGACTGCATCAAAGATCTCCGGGAACACGGTTAAGCCGCGACCGGAACCAAAACGGTGGGCAATGATCTTGCCTGATGAAGGAGCTTCGTTCATTCCTAAAAGAAATAGATCCGAACTTCCATCCGGGAAAGGATCTCCCCAACTCGTCCTGAATCCGCCGGGACTGATGTCAAGTTCATGGATGACTTTTTGGATGATGGTGCTTTTTCCCACCTGAATATTTCCGGTAAGGAAGATGTGATACTGCATATAGTAAAAAAAGGGTTGTTGCGGTTTAGAGTTTTCGAATAGTGATGATCCCTGCACCAAGGGTTAGTATTGCAAGAAGAATGAAAAGCGGCAGGGCAAATGCCCGGGTTCTATTTCCTCCTGCAAAACCGTAATCGTAATTTTCGTACTCGTATGCTCCACATACCTGTCGAGCAGAAAAACACGGATCATGACAAATCCTTTATATTCTGGTCAGGTGAATCTACTTACATGGATATTATTGCAACTGTCATCATGATCATAATTGCGGTCGTGATTTGCGCGGTACTGTTTTTCTTCCTGAGAAACGGACTCAAACTTCTGATCAACGCCGTATGCGGTGTGGTTATTCTCTTTATTGTTTCCTGGCTGAATCTGGCACCGATCGGTGACCTTTCCATTGCTCAGGTAATCGTGTGTGCAGTTGGCGGGATTCTCGGAGCGGCTCTGCTGATCATTCTCTCGTTCTTCGGGATAATAATCTGAACAAACCTTATTTTTCTATGATGGAGATTTCAAACTCTATCCATTTTCCCGTCATCTCGATCGTGTAGTTGCCCTGCGTAAGGAAGGTAATAACATCCTTCATACCGGTATCATACTGGCCGCCAAATCCTTCGACTGCCACTAGGCTCCCGGACTCATCATAGACTTTGATTTCAAACCTTGCTTCAGGATCAGGATACGTCACATAGACCGTCTTGTAGGTTGTGTCTGTTAGGACGCCGTTTTTGATGATCCGTTCGTCTACGATGACTTTTTTGACCGTTACATTAGGAACTAAATACTCAATCACCAGCACTGTCACAGGATATATATTCACCGCTTTGAGTGATGTGTTCCCATAAAATGAGTAATAAGGATATGTTATATCATTGAAGTAAATAAGTGTCGCATTTCCCATTACTGTCTCGGTATATACCGGCTGGAAAACTACCGACTGGTTGTTAGCATCACAGATCTTCTTATAGATGAACAAGGGGTCGCATTATTATTTATCACGACCGCGATCGTTGGAGAAGGAGTAACATTATTAATAATACCGGTCGTCGGGTAATCTTCGGAAAAAAATCCAACTGAGCTTGACATAATCAGCAATATGCCGATCAAAGTAAGGAGAACAGCAGTCAGGAGAAGGAGCACCAGAGGTGTAAAAAATCCTTCCTTCCTTCTCCGTCTCGGAACCGGACGGCTCCACATTTGAGAACCGGCACTCCCCCCTCCTGATACATATGTGATACTAGATTTATTCTAATGTATTGATAAGATGTTTCTGATGAATCACAGCCAAAAAATAGAGAGCATTACTTAATCGGCGAGTGCAGCGTAAACATCCCGGAATCGTCATATTTGATCAGTTTAGCTGTCTTTGTAATAAGTCCGCGGGATTTCAGAAGAACAAACGGCATTCGGTATGGTCTCAGATGATCATTGTCAGGGAACTCGCGGAACATACATGCAACTCCGTCGGCAAATACCTCGGAAAAACCGAATTTTCTGGAAAAAACATTCTCCATACCAGAGTTTACATGTAATATAGTTGTTGCGCCGGTTGAACGGAGAGACGAATACACCATATTTAAATCAGTTGATTTGAATCCTGTCGACGTGACCAGTGTCTCCTCCAGAACCGAAAATGGATTCACGACAACACGGCTCACACCAAGCTCCTGAATCATTATCGCCACATTGTTGCCAAGACGGAACGAGAATGTCAGAAATATCTCAGGGGGTAGCTGTACAATATAGATATCCTTATCAATCCTTTCACTCATCTCGGGGTACATTGAAAGGAAACTGGCTGTCAACTGTTCCACTGGATTGAACAAACTGATGTACATCACTTTCTCCCCTTCAACCAAACCTTAGTGAAGATACTGCAGAGAGAACATCGTTCTGCCGATACCAGTCTCACCAATCAGGACGAAAAACGAACCTTTGATGAAACCTCCGCCGATCATTTCATCCAGCCCGGGGATACCGGACGGAATCATTATTTTTGAATGCGAGTCGTGATCCATATTATGCTACCCTCCTGAGATTGGAGATCTCAAAGCCCGCTTCAGGAGATATAGAGACGTTATATGTGGCAATATCTCTTGAAGAGAGCATAGGAAGCACACCTGCAAATTTTTCGATATACATCTGCCGCTGTCTTGACATGGATTCTTGACTTTTTTGACAAGCGAGACGAATAATCGCATAAAATGCATTGCCGAGTGCTATTTCCCTGTTCTCCGGAAGAATTCCGGTGGTCAGTAATATCACAAAGGTGATGTTTCGTTTCTTTGCCGCACGGGAAAGACCATATATGAGAAAAACCAGATTCTGCCACTTTTCAGAATCAGAGAAGTACGGGAGATACGGAGTGAGTGAGTCAATAAACACCATACTATTTTCCGGGGCCGTCTCTACCATACCTGCAAGATATGCGAGACCCCCGTAATCGTCATACGGCGGCAGGTTCCTGAGATGTTCTGATATCGTCTTCAAGGAATACCTGGAGAGCGGAACGATCGATCTGGCAAAATAGACGTCGCCCATATCCATATGAAACACACGTTTATCCAGGATTTCACCTTCAAAATCGATACTATTCAGATAACTGAACTGCTGCTTCATCATCTCGACAAACTGTACCCGTGATGTCTTTGGCGTAATCTAATAGATTGCTTCAGGCTGCGTGGCGTGTTTTGTTATCTGGTAATCACCTATTATTTCTCGACAATAATTCACCAGAGAGGTGAAGAGGAACTCGGGTCCTCCTGCGCCTGGCTCCGTGAAGAGTATTATCGTTGAGCCGATTGGAACGCCACCGCCAAGAATTTTATCAACTGACGGGATGTACGTCGGAACACGAACCATTGTATGATCGTCTGACATATATGTGATTGATACTATATGCACGAATAGGGATATAATTAACCCATATCTATCCGATAACCTGCATACTTTCGATCCGCATCTTCGGGACGACAGCACCCTCGAACGTTTTTGTTTCAGCTGAGATGCTCACACCCCTTCGAAGAATATCAAAGATATTCCCGGAGATCATCGCCTTATTCACCGGTTGGACAAACTTTCCCGACTCGGAAAAGAATGCATTGGCCACCTCCACCGAAAACTCGCCGGTAAGAGAGTTTGCCGTATGCGCTCCGATGACCTCACGAACAAACAGACAGGGTTTATCCATGACATCGGATACCAGAGCGGCGATCCGCATACAGTGCGGATGGATATATGTCGCTCCATTGCCTGCCCGGTGGGCATGTCCCGTTGAGGGCGTCTTTGCCTGGGATGCGGTCTTTGCATCATACAAAAATGCGGAGAGCACACCGTCTTGAACGATATTCAGATCCGTGGTCACTGTTCCCTCAGAATCGAACCTCTTCCAGGCAGAACCTGCCGGATCCATGGGGACATCTGAGATCGAGATTGAGGGGTGCAGAAGCTCCTCACCGAGTTTACCGGCAAAAACCGATTTTCCAGAGAGGACGTTCTTCCCATCCACAGCTTCCGTAAACAGATCGAGGATGAGGGACTCCACTACATGTTCTGAGAAGACCACGTCGTATTTTTTCGTCTCGACATCCACACCGTTTCTGGAAGCGGTCGCCCAGAAAGTGGTCTCCTCACCCATCTTCTCCGGATTGATACGGTCCAGGAACGGGCTCGAATCATAATCATACCCGGTGGAGTTGTCGCAAATGGCATCCATGCCAAGCGATATGCCGGACATCTCACGCGTGTAATACACCCCGTTTGAGTTGGCAATAGTCGCAATTCCTGTTGAAAGGGATACCCCGCCGGTCACCACGCGCGCTTCGGGGTGTTTTGCGGCCCCGGCATTCATTCGGTCCAGATACTCGGCAGCGAGGTCCGGAGTCACCGCGATGTTTTTGTCAAACGGATCCTGACCATCCGGCAGCACGGCTTTGGCCGGGAAACCGGTCCATTCAGGCACTGGCTCGGAAAGTTTAGCTGATGACAAAGCCACATCGACACAGTCCTTCCATCTCACAATATCAGAGGTTCCTGAAATACCTATGTGATTATCCTTCACCACCCGGAGATAAATAGACCTGCCGGCATGTTCAAAGACGGATGATACGGCCATCTCCCGCTGTTCAAGGGAGATGTCGGTGTAATCCAGAGTAAATACCTCAACCTCGTCAGCAAACTTCTCACCGTACGAAAGGATTCGGTCGATGTCGAGTTCAGACACTTCCGCCACCTCCGATCAACGCCTCAGTAAGATAGACATGAGGAGCTCCGTCTGATACCGGAACAGACTGACCTTTTCCGCACATACCTGAGGACATCTTACGTTCTTTACCGCACAGAGCGATGTTGTGGAGAACCGAGAGAATGTCTCCTGAAAGGGACACGTCCCGAATCATTTTTGTGGTTTCTCCATTTTCGATCAGATATCCGTACTTTGCATTGAACTGGAATGCCCCGCGTCCTGGATCCACTTGCCCTCCTCGCGAACCTATTAAGAGAACACCTTTTTTACATTCGGCGATGATCTCTTCATACGAGGCATCGTCTTCTTTGATGTAGGTATTACTCATCCGAACCAAAGGCTGCAGACCCGGCTCGGCCCTGGCATGTCCGGCATCTCCGGTATCCAGACCGACTGCTGCAAGTGTCTCGCGGGAATGCATGTATTTGTGCATGATCCCGTTTTTGATCAGCTCGGTAGGACCAGAGGAAACACCCTCTGCATCGAACGGTTCGTATCCATATCCGTGCATGGAAGGATCATCGATGATGGTGACGAGAGAGGAACCTACCTGTTCGCCAAGTTTGCTGCCAAGGACAGACACACCATCCCTGACCGAGTCCCCTTCGCTTGCATGACCGACCGCTTCGTGAGCGAACACGCCGCCGATCGCTGGGTCCAGTACGGCAGGCATACGTCCGCCGCAGACTGCGGATGCATCCAGGAGTTGAACTGCGCGTTTCGCACACTTCTCGCCGTATTGGATATACTCTTTTAATGAGATGGGCCCGACTACTGCCTCCTGTTCATAGTTCATCTGCATATCGGCGCCGCGGTTTGCGACCGCCGAGATGGTGAAGAGCGTGCGACAGACCCAAGAGGTCGCCGAATAACCATTGCAGTCTTCAAAGATAACATCCTGATACTGCTCAGAGTATCGTGCCGAGGTGCTGCTGATCTCCGGGATCTTTGCGGATGCTTCGAGAAGAAGAAGCTGCGCAGCTTTTTCCTCAAGTGGGGTTTCTGCCTGATCCTTTGCCGAACATACCCAGGAACGCGGGGATCCCAACGGCACATCAGCGATCTCGGCATGGACGCCGGCAAGACGTGCCGAGGCTGCAGCTTTTTGGATGCAGGATTTCTTCATTTTTTTATCATCCATATCGATCGATGAAGCACAGTAGTATCCCCAGCCGTTTTCACCTAAGACCCGGAAGAGAGCTTTGCCGTAAAAAGAAGACCCGGCATTTTCGATCACCCGATTCTCGGTCTGGATGGATGTGATTGTTCCCCTGACATAACGAATGTCATAGTATCGTATTTTTTCCATGATTGTCTGAGGTACTATTTGATCTTGAAGAATAACATATCTTCTGATATTTCAGGCAGAATAGTTTTGTAAAAAAAAGAAAAGGATCAGGATCACATAACATCCGCATCAAAGACATCGTCCTCTTCTTTAAGGATGGGGACTGCCTTATCAAAAACGATCGTCTCGTCCTCCGGCGGTTTCATCTCAAACGTGATAAGCCCGACGATAGCATTTCTGGTCGCATAAGAATCAAGAATCGGACCAAACTTTATCACTTTGGTCCCTCCGGCAGAGATGATGATTTTATGTTTTTTTACCTGGATGGCGTCGATCTTGTCAAAACACACCTCTTTGTACGATCCGGTTCCCGCCATGAGACAAAGTCTTCGCGGCGTCAAGTACAGGCGCGGACGTTTGAGCCCCACCCGTCCTGAGATGAGGAGGATCAAAGCGATCACTCCGGCTGTAGCCGAAATAAGTATCCTGATCTGGAGCTCCGGCGAAACAAGCCAAAGGGGAAGAACGGTTTGCAGCATTGGAATAAGAGCGAAGAGAGGTGTGGTGATCCAAATTAACACCGCAATCACTGAGAAGATGATGATATAAGGGAGCAGATATGACCCCTTTCGGCGGTCTTCCCAAACAATGCCTTCATTGAACAAATATTTCGTCATAGCATCACGTAAATGAAATAAAATACGACGTTGGGATAGATATACCTTAGGTTATTACCTAGAGAGTGAGATCCTGCCTGAATAAGTACCAAGTTGTCAGTTTTTTCCTCTTACATCCATCACTGGGGAAAAAGGAACAGATTATTTCAAACCGAAGAGGTCAAACTAAATAAAAAAAAGAAAGGAGCGCCGACTTCACGCTTCAAGTTTGTCAACAGGCATCGGCATCTTCGGGATGTCCATATGCTTGCCGATCTGGAGAAGTTTCTGTTCAAACGCCACCTTATCCCCAGGAACGAGAGCATATCTGAGTACTTCTTCGATCCTGGTTACCGGTATGATGGTAACCATATCGGTGTACCGCTCTTCAATGAGGACATCCGCAAGGTTCGACTGCGGGATGATGATTGTATGGATCCCTGCCTTTGCGGCTGCCTCGATCTTGTACGTTACACCGCCAATTGGTAGAACATCTCCACGGACCGAAAGTGATCCGGTCATCGCCACATCCTGACGGACCGGGATATTCTCAAGAGCGCTAATTACCGCGGTTGCCACGGTAATGGACGCCGAGTCTCCTTCGACACCATTGTATGTTCCGATGAACTGAACATGGATATCCACTTTGCGGATATCGGTCCCGGAGAACTTCTTGATCAGGGCACTCACGTTTTTGATGGATTCCTGAGCGATTTCCTTCAAGAGACCAGTGGCAATCACCATTCCAACTCCCTGCGAGGGGGTCACCTCTGCCGTGATCGGAAGAACAGAACCGGCATCACTGCCGACAACGGCAAGTCCGTTGACTCTTCCAACAAGACTGCCGGAGACGATCGTCAGATCATAGTCACGTGTCCGGCGGATGTACTCGTCGGAGATCTGATCTTCGACGGAACGGGCGATCTGTTTTGCCGAAACCACATGATGCATCGAGGTGATCGGTGATCCTTCCTGAATAGCAAGGTCACCTGCGACACGTACAAGACCGCCGAGATCTCTCAGCTTCACCGTCAGGTGACCTTTTCTGCCTGACCGGCGCTTGGCCTCACGAAGAATCTCAGAGACAGCCGATGGATCGTAATGCGGGATCTTTCCGTCATTTTTAACTTCCTGCGCAACGAACCTGACGAGTTTTGCCCGGTTCTTAGGCGTATCATTCATGGTCTCGCTCATGTAGACCTCGTATCCGTACCCGCGGATACGGCTCCGGAGTGCAGGATGCATGTGCTGGACAGCATCAAGATTTCCTGCGGCGATCATCAAGAACCGGCAGGGTACCGGTTCTGTACGGACCATTGCTCCGGAAGAACGCTCGGACTGCCCGGTGATCGGGAACTCACCTTCCTGCAGGGCAGTCAAAAGACTCTGCTGAGAAGAGAGCTCAAGGGTGTTCATTTCATCAATGAACAAAACACCTTTGTGTGCCCGGTGGATCGCTCCGGCCTCGACACGGTCGTGGGCAGGAGTCTCAAGACCTCCTGACTGGAACGGGTCATGACGAACATCACCAAGTAATGCCCCTGCATGGGATCCGGTCCCTTCCACGAACGGTGCTGTTGAATTAGGTTTGTTGGAGACGATGAGTTTTGGGACCATGGCAGTTTCTTTGGGCATGAATGAACGGAATGCCATGAAAATAAATGCCACAGCAACGATTCCCATCAGAAGCTGACCGGAGATAAGAGCGATCCCGAGAATACCAATGACAAGGATGAGAAGCATGGTGTTTTTCGAAGATGCACGTTTGCGTGCCTCTTCTTTGTGGGCCGCAACGATCTCTTTTCCTCTGCCTGCAGGAACCACACGGATGATCGGATTATTGTTATCCTCCGGATTCGGGTAGGTCATGATGTCCTGCATCTCCTCTTTGGGGAGGAGTTCGGACATTGCCTTTGCAAGCATAGACTTGCCGGTACCCGGACTGCCAATCATCATGACATGCCTGCGCTGCGTGGCGGCTTTTCTGATGACATCCACAGCGTGTTCCTGACCGATGACCTGATCGATCAGCGATGGGGGGATGACGAGATTCGCCGTGGTGTCAAACTGAACTCCTCCGAAAAGTTCGGCATCATATTCGTCAGAGGCATACGCCTCCTTCACAGGCGAAGTATCCCGCTCCGGGATTTCTTCCGTGACTTGCGCCGGGTTTACGTCCAAAACTGTCCCCATAACAGTTTCTTCAGGTCTTTGTCCCAGATTATCATCATGTTCCATATTGTGTTCCATACCTCAATTAAAGATACTAATATTTGTACTTGATTATGCTTTAAGTAGTTTCAGTAAGAGATAGTTGTTAGAGTCTTATTATGAAAGTTGTTTATTCCGAAAAAAGCCAGGTTCTCGCGGCACGCACAGCGCAGAAGCTCGGCTGTGATCTATCAGAAGTAAAATACACTACATTCCCGGACGGTGAGCAGTCCATACGCATAATGGATGATGATGACCAGATGATAATCATTGCAAGTACGGTCGATCCGGAGTCGACTCTGCAGGCCATTCTTCTGCTTGATGCCTGCGAGGGAAAAAAGACGACACTTGTTCTGCCATATATGGGATACACACGGCAGGACAAGAAGTTCAATGAAGGTGAACCGATCTCGGCACGGGCAATGGCACGGGCACTCTCAACCGGTGCTGACAAAATATTTACCATCAATATCCATGACACCTCAATTCTGGAACATTTCCGGTGTCCTGCAAAAAATTTGACGATTGCACCGGAGATCGGGGAGTACATCGGCACTATGGCTCTGGAGAATCCACTGATCCTGTCGCCTGATGAGGGTGCATGGGAGTTCGCCAAAGGTGTAGCAGCAGTTGGAAAATGGGACTGTGACCATTTGGATAAGACACGACTGTCCGGATCGGAAGTTACGATGGCCCCAAAGCATCTTGAGGCAATAGGCAGGGACTGTATCATTGTGGACGATATCATCGCGACCGGCGGATCAATGGCAAAAGCGGCCGGGATGCTGCTTGAGCAGGGAGCTGCCTCGGTCAGGGCCGCGGGCGTTCACGGCGTTTTTGCTTCGGGAGGATACATCAAACTTATGCAGGCCGGCCTTGCCGACATTGCATCCTCAGATACGATCGAGCAGGCCTCAAGCAGGATCACTGCATCCGGGGTCATCGCAGAAGCCGTACGTAAATGAAATATATTCTGGATTCATCCTATTTTTTTGGCGATTATACCCTTGACGGAAAGCTGTTCACCACACCTGAGGTGGTTGGTGAGCTCAAGGATCTGGCATCAAAGATGCGTTACGAGATCATGACGGAGAACGGACTCGTCGTAACCGAACCTGAGGCTGAAGATGTGTTTGCGGCAACGAACGCGGCACTCAAAAGCGGGGATGCCAGAGTTCTTTCCGACACGGACATCTCGATTATAGCTCTTGGCCTGACGCTGGAAGGCACGGTCGTCTCAGATGACTTTGCCTTACAGAATGTCTGCCGGCATCTGAAGCTCCTCTGCAAAAATATTCTGCAGAGAAAAGCAAAGAAACGGGTATGGAAACAGATCTGTTCCGGATGCGGAGCAGAGATACCGGCAGGGGAATCCGACTGCCCGATCTGCGGTTCGGCCCCGATACGAAGGGGAACGGAAAAGGCGGGAAGGCGTTGATCAGACCCGTATAAACCCAATAAACGGATCAGATGAGCCGTCTCTGGATGAACCAGGAGATTTTGGCTATGATGTTATGCAGCCCCTCGGTGTATCTCCTCGGTGAGTAATGGACCACCGGATCGACAACAGTCAAGTTGCCTTTCTCATCAAGGATCGAGACTGCTCCGTGACCGCAGCATAATCTGAGAAGTTTGCCTTTTTTCTTCAAGTCTGCGTCCAACTCGACAGCAAGTTTCATAAGTTCGGTCCGTTCATATCTCCCGAGCTCTCGGTTCATATTAACCGAGGTAATGAAATAATCCGGAATTGAACCATAGGTGAGTCTCCACGGCGTGAGTGTCGCGAAGTTCAGTATGGCATCACTCGTAAAAAGCAGACCAACTTCAGGTTCATAGAAGAAGAGCTGACCCGCGAGGTGACCGCCAAGACTCTGCCAGACCTCGAACTTGAGACCGGCAAAACTTATTTCATCAATGACCGGGAAGATCCCTCTCATCCGCATAGACTCGGTTTTACTAAGGAGATACTCTTTGGGATACGCCAGCTGGGAGAAGGTGTTGACAGTCGTTGTGGACACATGTTCCAGAAGCAGGAGATTATTGGTGGTAGCAAAGGAGCGGGACCCGTTCTCCAGAAGCTTTTTAGTGAGTGGATGAACGAAGGGAGGGACCGGCAGTAACCCGGTCATTCCTACATGATCTGCGTCCCCATTGGTACACAGAACATGTTTTACATCGGAGAAGTCACCAAGACCAAACGCCGACAACGTCTTTTGCCAGTCGGGGTAGTTGACCCCGTATCCGACATCGATGAGCAGTTTACCCTCAGGTGTCTGGAAGAGATGGATACACCCTCCTCGGGGCGGCTGCATCGACCAGAGCACACAGGTATCCGAGAAAATGATCTTCTGGTAATCGACATAGAAATTTTTTCCAGAATTTCCATACAGGTACAGACCTATACTTTGCATGACCCAGAGAACCTGTTTAGGATCCTTACCCATGGAAACAAGTTCCTGCACGGCCGCATCTGCATCAAGGTAGAACTGCTTTTTTTCAGCATCGTTGAACGTGGTGAGATATGGCATGATTTTCTTCTGAAATGATCCAGTCACATATTTTGCCGACATATCTGGGTGAATTGTTAGACTTTTCAGTTTTAGTAGGTTTCCCATCTTTTCTGCTAGGGAACTCGGGTTTCCTGCACGAGTTCATCACAAAAGCATATATAGCGGGGAAAGCGATTAATTTTCATATGTCTTCCTTAGAAGAGCTCATGACAAAAGCAAAAGACCTTCATACCGAAGGTCACTCCTCGGGTCAGATCGCTGATGAACTCAGCCTTTCGGTCGATACGGTTACCTGGCTTCTGACGCAGGGAAAAGCCGGCATTGCGACACCAAAAGATGTACATATCGACTGGACGAACGTCAGTTCGAACACCACACTCCTCGACGGGATCTCATCCATGATGCTGGCCCACTTTGAAGCAGCAAATGAGGAGGAGGAGGGAATCGATACGGTCATCGGAATATCTGTATCAGGCGTGCCTATTGCAACAATGATCGCCGCAGAGGACGGGCTGAATCTTGCCATCTATCACCCGTCAAAACACAATCCCGAAGGGAAAATCGGATCTATTTCCGGAAACTTCAGCAAAGTCTCCCAGAAACGATGTATCATCGTTGACGATTGTATCACGACCGGCAACACTTTGACTGAGATCGTAAATTATCTGCGTCGCCACAAAGCCACCCCTGTCGGGATATGTGTGATCTTTGATAAGCGCGGTGTCAAAGAAATAGAGGGCGTTCCGGTCTACTCGCTCTTTACAATTAAACGTATCGACTGAACAGTCAACACCCAATACATCATATTTATATAGAAGTACAATCCACTTTTTTAACACATTAGTACAGGAGAATAAAGATTATGGCAAACAACTCAGGTCAGCAGATCGTGATTTTACGTAATAACGTAGAGCACGTCCCGGGACAGGAAGCTCTTCGCTCCAATATCATGGCAGCAAAGGTCCTCGGTAATGCAGTGAGAACAACGCTTGGTCCCCGCGGTATGGATAAGATGCTTGTAACGCAGGGAAGTGACGACATCGTCATCACCAACGACGGAGCAACCATCCTTCACCAGATCAAGGTCGAACACCCTGGTGCAAAACTTGTCGTTGAGGTCGCAGAGACCCAGGACAACGAATGCGGTGACGGAACGACGACCGCAGTGGTCTTGGTCGGTTCTTTCATGGAACAGGCCGAACATCTCATAGACAGCGGCGTCCACCCGTCGGTGATCGCAAAGGGATACACCCTCGGTATGATGAAGGCACTCGAACTCCTTGACAAGCTGTCGATCGATGTCACACCAAAGGACAAAAACATGCTGAAACAGATCGCCAAGACCGCGATGACCGGAAAATCCATTGAAAACATCATGGACCAGGCATGCGAAGTCGTTGTTGAGGCAGTTTCCGGAGTCGCAGAGACCACCGGAAAAAAGACGCTCGTCAATGAAGATGACATCCTTGTCAAGACAAAACGCAGCGACAGCATGAGTGCAGAACTTATCAAAGGTGTTCTGATCGACAAGACCAGACTCGACTCACTGATGCCGAAGAAGATAAAAGGTGTGAAAGCAGCTTTCATTGCAGGTCCGCTCGAGATCACCAAGACCCAGACGAAATCCAAGATCAAGATCACCTCTGCAGAACAGCTTTCGGCATTCTCCGTAGCTGAACGTGCAACCCTGAAGGCAATGGCAGATAAGTTCGCCGCAACCGGCGTGAACGTAGTTCTTTGTCAGAAAGGCATCGCCGACCCGGTACAGTACTACCTTGGCGAAAACGGCATCTATGCACTTGAGTTCGTCCCGGAAAAAGATCTGAAATACGCAGCAAAAGCACTTGGCGGCCAGGTCATCAACAAACCCGAAGACCTCGCTCCGGAAGTAATCGGAACTGCAGGCAGACTTGATATGCTCGATGACCTTGAGATGACCAAACTCTCTGAGTGCAAAAATCCCAAAGCAGTAACTATTCTTCTCCGCGGATCTTCCCAGCACCTTGTCGATGAACTTGAGCGTGCAATTGAAGATGCAACACGTGTAGTCCAGGATGTCATCGAAGACGGTTCCTACACCATCGGCGGCGGATCGGTTGAGACCGAACTGTCTTTCAGACTCCGTGAGTATGCAGCAACTGAGGGCGGTCGTGTCCAGCTGGCTATCGAAGCATATGCAAAAGCATTTGAGATCATCCCAAAGACCCTTGCCGAGAACTCCGGATTCGACACCGTTGACAAAGTCATAGATCTCCGTCAGGCCCATGCTATGGGTCAGAAGTACGCAGGTCTCGATGTCTTTACCGGCACAGTTGTCGACATGAAGGAAAAGGGCGTTGTTGAACCGAAGAGAGTCAAACGTCAGGCAATCCAGAGTGCCTCTGAGACCGCCATGCTCCTCATCCGCGTTGATGACATGATGGTCTCCAAAGGCGCCGGCCAGATGTAACGCCGGCCATCAATCCCATATATTTTTTACATTCGAAAACGTATGCTTACTACGCGCACACAATAACGTATCGTATAGATGCCTGCCGAGGTAGTCTAGTCCGGAAGGGCGGTGGCCTCGAAAGCCACTGGTGGCGACACCTCGGGAGTTCAAATCTCCCCCTCGGCGTTCTTTATTTTCTATTTTAACTTATTATATAGGATATTTATACACTCTAAAATAATTTCTTGGACGTATCAGCCAGATTTACAAAGTTCGCAAAATCATGGTTTTTCAAAATAAAATCCCTAAAATTAACCAGAAACAATATATACAGGAAGTCAACATTTTCAATTATACTACATTTAACGATGTAAACCAGATATTCTGAGGTGAAAATGGACTCATACGCAATCCAAAAAAACAGTGAGACAAGTTTTACTGTCATCATCACGAGTCCACATAGTCTCCCATGGAGACCCCTTGATTCAGAGGGGATCAATATAGTCGAGAATGACTGTAAGGTTGATGAGAACGGGAGGAACTATATCTGGACCGTTGAAGTGGAAAAACCCGAGACTTATGGATTTAAGATCCTGCATCAGAGCGGGGACGGCGTGTATAAAAAACTCGTTATCCCCCTCTTTTCAGCTGCTTAACCTATTTTTTGTGATTGTTTGCTCAAACCTATAAACGCGAACCTTTAAAGTATTTCTTCATTCATACAGATAGGTATGTCTGTCGTAGAATCCGGGGATACGCTGAAGCTCCATTTCATCAGTAAACGACCGGACAGAGAGATATTTGAGAATACTCATACAAATGAGCCAGTCACCGTCATTATTGGAAATAAACAGATCAATCCAGCCTTTGAGGTGGAACTTCTTGGTAAAACCGAAGGAGAAACTGTAGCGGTCGTTCTTCCTCCGGAAAAAGCATATGGTAAATATCTGAAACGTTTGATCATCTCGATAAATCGAAAAAAACTCCGGCTCGAACATGAACCAAAACCCGGAGAGATCATCACCGTAGAGGTCTTTGACCGCCCGTGTAAAGTCACGGTCGTCGGCGTAACGGAGACAAAGATCACGGTGGATGCAAACCATCCTCTCGCAGGGGAAACGCTGACATATGAGATCACTATTGAAAAAATCATGAAACATGACTGAACTCAACATGATCTACGACATGGACTGTGTCGAGGGGATGCGGGAGCTGCCCGACGGCACGATCAATGTGATCGTCACCTCACCCCCGTATAACATTGGTAAAGCCTATACGACATATGATGACACCATCCCACGCAATGCATATCTGAAGTGGATGGGAACGGTCGCAGAAGAGTCATACCGCGTTCTCTCAGATCAGGGGTCCTTTTATCTGAACGTGGGCGGTAGTCCGAAAGACCCCTGGATCCCAATCGATGTAGCACAGAAGTTTCGGGAGCAGGGGTTCGTTCTCCAGAACATGATCCACTGGATAAAATCCATAGCACTTCCTGAAGAGGGGGTAGCGGTCGGACATTACAAGCCGATAAACAGTAAACGCTACCATAACGACTGCCATGAGTTCATCTATCACTTCACCAAAAAAGGAGCGGTCCAGATAGACCGACTGGCAAACGGTGTTCCTTATCAGGACAAGAGTAATGTGAACCGCTGGGGCGGGGAGAAACGAGATCTCAGAGACAGAGGAAACACCTGGTTCATCCCGTATGAAACCATCCGTGAAAGCAGACTGCATCCGGCAACGTTCCCAATCCAGCTTCCTTTGATGTGCATCAAAGATCACGGGATCGGGAACTGCCGGGTGGTAATGGATCCGTTTATGGGAATTGGAAACACCGCGATCGCGGCGATACGTCTTGGCGTCCCTTTCATCGGCTTTGAAATCGATGAATGCTACAGAAAGATCGCTAACGAAAGAGTTAGTGCAGAGCTGATAATGCAGTAAGCAGAGCAGGAATGTCGTAGTAATCATAAGCCGTCATCTCCAGTCGAAGATCTTCAGGGAGCGGTTCGCCAAACTTCCAGGTAGTTTCTGGAAGGTGGGGGAGCTCCTCTGCAAGTGAGAGAACAGACATATGGCCAAGCTCTTCAAGGATACCTGCAATATATTCACCTGCTTTTGGCGATTCCCAGTCGAAGATCCGGATCGCAAAACTGCGTGTAACGAACGGCATGTTTTCCGTCAAGCTGGTTTTTCAGGAGATGTGCGAGTACCTGGTTTGTCCGCGTACCGAGAAATGTGGATACAACGACCGAGTATCCGTTAAGTTCAGGCTCGGTGCGAAGATGGATGATCCGGGGCGAAAAATCATCAGGCAGCATACGGATCAGATCCTCGACCATCGTTTTTTGCTCAGGAGGGAGAGGGATACCAGGCCCCCGCGTTCAAGAACAGCGGCAACCGACTGACACACAAGACTGCTTGCATAACTTCCTCCGTCCCCTCCGCTCCAGAATGGACGTTTCACATCTCCCTTGGAGATGGCAGGTTCGATGAGAACACGTTTATGCGCATCGTCCCGGTGAAGCAGACGCCAGGTTTTGCCGGTGAACGAGAAGGTCTTTCCCGGGTCACCTGCCACAAACCGCGGATCAAGGGTGCCGATCACCGTACCATCGGGAAGAACCGCAAGAAACCCTCCTGCATCGCGGATAACAGAGATCAGAGAGAGCCAGTTGGATCGTCCGAGTTCCATCTCGGCCTTAGTTCCGGCAAGGTACAGATCGCCGGAGCAGGTCAGATAATTTTCCGCAACAAGATACTCCAGAATTGCGGAAAAATGGCTGACATAAAGCTCATTAAATGGCGTCAGTGCGCGAAGGGCATCGATAATACTTCGAAGGCTCATTCCTATCCTGCCTTTCAGAAGAAGGAACAACTGCTGGATAAGAACATGATATGGACATGAGGGGGCCTTCAGTGACTCGACCGAATGATTCATCGCGGCCTCGATCACCGAAACGGCGATCAGAAGGTCACACGCATTTGTGACGATAAAAGTCATTCTTGCAGGTTTTCCTCGCCGGCCTGTACGTCCCAGTCTCTGCAGAAACGAGGAGACCGATCGCAGGGCCCCATACTGAACGACAAGATCCAGCTCACCAATATCTATGCCGAGCTCCATCGTGCTCGTACAGATAACACAGGTCCCACCATCCTGTTCAAATGAAAGTTCCGCGGCCTCGCAATCTTCCGGCGAGACAGAGGAATGATGCAGAAACACCGAGGGCAACTCGTCGCGTAAGGGAATGACCAGAGCTTTTTTCTGGAAACGGATTTTGCGATCTCATGCACCTGTCTTGAAAACTCCTGTTCCACCACAAACGTAAACTGTTTTTTTGCTGGAGGGAAAGGAATTGAAACAAGATGTTTCGTCCGGTCCGGTCCGGAGAACCAAGCGAGAAGCTCCTCAGGATTGCCGAAAGACCGACCCTTGTGATATGCTGTGTTCCAAGCATATCCAGACGATCCATCAGAAAGCGGAGATGGACGCCGCGGTCCGACTCCATGAAGGCATGGATCTCGTCGATGATGAGGTATCTGACGTCTGCAAATGCACGCCGGGTCCGCGAGTCGCTTAAGAGGACCTCGAGTGATTCTGGAGTAGTCAGCAGGATATCTGCATGCTCGAATCCGGAAAAATCAAACCGGTCCCGGGCGGAGATGTCCCCGTGCTGGACCGCGGCCCCAAGCCCGGTACGGGAGCACATGAACTGTATTCGGTCCAGCTGGTCATTGATGAGTGCCTTGAGGGGAGAGATATAGATGACCGACAGATGATCCGAAGGATTCTTTAAAATCCCGTCGATAACCGGAAAAAAAGCCGACTCAGTTTTACCGCCTGCTGTCGGAGCAAGGATCTGAGTGTCGGCGCCGCTGCTAACCGAGAGATACGTCTCCACCTGTACCGGCCGCAGGTCATCCCAGCCAAGACCCGTGAGAAGCAGCTCCTGCAGAGTTGGATGAAGCGAAGAAAACACCCTCATACCTGAAACACAGCGTTGAGATCTTCCCGGAACTCTTCTTTCAAAAGAGCGCCGCAGCGTATTTTGACAACGGTCCCGTGCTTGATGAACATAAGAGTCGGAACGACGCGTATATGAAGCTCGGTTGTTATATGACTATTTTCCTCAGTGTTGCATGTACAGAACTGAACTTCCGGATACTCAAGAGAGACCTCAGAAAATATCTGAGCGAAAAACCGACAGGACTCGCACCATTCGGTCCAGAAATCAATTACAAGAGCAGGAATCTGCAGAGTAAAGGAGTTGAAGTTCGCTTCGGTCAGCGTGAGTATGGGTAATGCCTCGGTCGGCGGAGTAGGCAAATCACTATCAGATCTCATATTCTATTCAAAGATAGGTGATGAATCCTTATCACCATATGGGAAATCATTTACAAATCTATTTAAGTACCACTTGTGTATATTATAAAGCACACGGAGATGATGTGTGAAGCTTCTTTGGAGCGAGGTGGGGTAGTCAGGAAATCCCGACGGGCTCATAACCCGTAGATCGATGGTTCAAATCCATCCCTCGCTATGTTTTTACTTTTTATTTTTTTTCAGTTACTGTACGTATCTCTCAACATAGAGCAAAATTAAAAAAATGAGGATCGTATCAACGAATCTTTGAAAGGACACATTCCGTTCCTTCCGGGGTTTTAAAAAGCGGCACATCCTCATCGACAACCGCAACGGTCCGCTGAACAGAGACCTTCCCATCCTTTATTGAATTATAGCCATCACGCATCACCACATCCCAGTAGATGCAGATCCCCCGCCTCTCCCATGCCGGAGTGAGGGCGAGATTGACGCCACGCGAGAAAGCAAACTCATGCAGAGCGGCGGCGTTCATTCCATCCAGCTTTTTCTGCGCATGCGTCGGGGAGACCCCTTCATCAAAAAGGAGCTTCTGGGCATATCCGTTCATATGATTTCTCCACGCTTCCGCCTGACGCCACGAAAGATATCCCGGAAACAATCCTTCTTCCATTGGAATGACCCGTGAGTCGAATGCCAGAGGTTCGCCTGCCCCTGCATACAGCGTAAACGCCGAAGAGGCAAAAGCGGCGGAAACGGATACCAGTTTCTCCACCCGGCAGTCAAAGACGGGAGCAGGCACATAGAGACTGATCTCATCAGAGAATGTATAGGCAAACGAGGGGGAGAGACCGCTGTCAGTGATCAATGCCAGAGCGGTTTTTACCATAGCATCGGAAAAGACCTTGTCATAGGGTTTTTTGTACCGGTCTTTGGAAAAACGATGGAAGGATCGGCCGTCAAGCCGTAATACAAAAGGGACGGTTGTGGAAAGACCGGCAAAAATCTCACGATCTTTCATAATAGAAATATTATGCCCCGAATAAGGGTTCGCCGGTAACCTTGAAGGCTCCCGGGATGTGGCGGACTATGATGATGTCTCCGATTTCTTTGACGATTCTGTATGGAATGATGACACCCTGAAAATTCTTCGTGTCAATAACATCTTTATTCACATTTGAAAGAGCGAGGCCGCTGATTTTTTTATTGGTAACATCCAAGACAACATCCTCCACCTTACCGAGGAATACTGCCTTATCGGAATAAACACTCATCCCGAATAATTCTGATATCTGCCACTTCATAGTATTGAATGATATCTGCGTTCACACATAAGTAATTTCCTATTTCCGGATAGTATTGCTGAGATATATTAAACACATCTGAAAACTAAATATTACAAAATCATGGAACATTTCCGGATCAGAAACTATACTTCAGCAGATTATGCCGCCCTCTGTCAACTGGATGCACCCCTCTTTGAGGGAATGGGGGGACATGTACTCTTTCGTCACATTGAGGAACTCTTTCCGGGTCTGTTTTTTGTTGCAGAAAACACACAGACACATGAGATTGTGGGGTACGTGCTTGGAGGGATTCATTTTGATGATCCAAAAACAGGAAAGCTGATTCGGATCGGAGTGAATAGTGACTTTCAGAGAATAGAGGTCGGCACTCATCTTGCATCCACGCTTCTTATAGAGATGCAAAGACTCGGGGTGAAGAAAGTACATTTGACGGTGGCCGATAGCAATACTGCTGCGATATCATTCTATGAAAAAAACGGATTTCAAATCAAAAAAAGAGAGGGCAAGTACTTTTATCCGGATATATCAAGACTTTTTCTGGAAAAAGAGCTTTAAAATTCCATCTGCTGCAGAAGAGATTCGACTTCTTCGGTTGTTACCACTTTTTTAAGATCAGTGATCCCGGTATACGGCATTCCTGCAACGACCTTCTGTGCAAGTTTTTTGGATATCCCGGGGATCCATTTGAGTGCCGATGCCGGTAATGTGTTGATTCGGATCGGAACAGGGAGTGCGGTCAGACTTCGTGCACCGTAGGAAACTACGGCAGTATTCAGGAGAGTCCCGAGAGGAAGCTGCATAGGTATCCCGATCAAGACCGGATATGTCCCCATCTGACGGCCAAATGAGACCTGACCCGTGACTTCGACGAGGACATTGCGAAGAACGGTCCCGACCGGAAAGACCCTCTCAAGCATCGGAACATCAAACGTGCTTCTGACATCATCCTTGAACTGATGGAACAGTTTATCATGGATTCCAAGACAGTTGTTTTCGTATGCCCGGGTCCCCTCAAATGGCATAAGCTGGCGGATGTTTACTCTCCGGACAAGGAGACCGGCGGCAAGGATCCGATCCAGAAAAACTTTGTTCAGCGCAAACGTCTCTGCAGTTTCTCCGGCAAGCCCACCAATAAAGTTGAGACCAGGTAATAGTTCCGGGATACCGTTTCGCCGAACGACGCCAACTTCGTTGACGATCTCGACAGCCCAATAGATCTGTTCAGGTGAACCTTTGAGATTATTTGCCTCGATCACTACAGGATCGACCGACTCGACACCAAACGCGGTGATGTCCCCTTCTGTATGTCCTTCAATGATCGCCAGAAGTGCCTCACGGGAGGCTTCTTCATGGCGGGCGATCGTCCCGGGGTTTACGTTATCGATATGCAGTGTCTGAAGATCGGGCGCAGAATCACGTATACCGGCAAAAAGTGCACGAAGTTTTTCGGGCTCGGGTTTCGGATACTCAGCGCCGGATGTCCCGAAGGCGAGCAGGTCAGGCTGACGACCCAACCGAAAATGCCTGGCTCCTGCTTTAGAAAGGGCAGAAACCTCCGATATGACCCCGGAGATGCCGCGCATCCTCGGCATCCCGTAAAATGGCTCCGTGCAGAAAGAGCACCCACCCGAAATACAGCGGAAACAACCCTTCGCCGTCTCAAGTTCACACATAACATGCGGATAAAACGGATGCTGACGAATGATGTCTGCCCCGATAACTGCCCATCGGTCGTAATCGGGATAGGACAGCACACCGTCCGGCTCTCCGCCGGAAAGATATGCATCCAGGGCGGCAGCCGGTTCTCCGGTGAGCATCGCCTTCCAGCCGGATATAGCCTCTTTCACAGCGCGTGCTCCCCCCTGCGGGGAGTATCCAAATCCGATCGGACCCCCCAGAAGAGACACAGTTTTGCCCCGAAGCGTGAAGCCGATTTGCTGGAGTTCACTGAGCGTTGCCGGCGTTCCCGACAGATACTTCCCCGGAACCGTGACTCCTGCGATCATCACGACAACTGGAGCTTCGCGAAGTTTTGGAACGCCGAGCGGATCCCTGCGAAGTTCATCGATGGTCACATACCGGACGGAATATCCATGCTCCTTCAGGACACCTGCCACCGTACGAATATATGGAGAGATGTAGGGCGGGACACCCAGGCATGCTGGCTCATCCACATACCCGTCTATGATCACCGCATCAAACGTCATGACCGGCCAGTTTGAGAAGTTTGCGGGCTATCATCAATTTCCCGTGTTTGATCGGATCAACATTTTTATCGTCCAGATCGAATCCGATCAGCTGCACGGAACCTGCTCCTAACTCATGAGCTGCGAACACACACCGGTCTCCGTCGGAAAATCCGCCGAAGTTATAGACATTGGCAAGAGGTGTACTCTGCGTGGTCCCGACGATCGGACCGCGGACCTTAGGGACCCAGGAACGAACCTGAGGAATATTATCCCCATGAGCATGTAAAACCAGGATCGTCCCGGCATCGTTTATCATCAGGAAATCATCATCCATTCCATCCATATCCGAGAGGATGACATTCGGTCTGATGCCTCGCGATAAAAGCACACTTGCAGCCGCATCCGCCGCGATCACGACTTTGCCGGTGAAATCGGTGTTTTTTATATCAGACGGGAGTGACGGGGCATTTCCACAGACGATACAGTCTCTCCCGATGATCGTACTCTGCAGAAGTGCGATATCATTTCTTGGCAACAGCGCCGAAAGAAGCTCGGCTGAACGCTCATCGTCCTCACGCGAAAATCCAAAATACGCAAGGATCCGAATATAATAGGGTTCCCAGTCTTCAGATTTCATCCCCGTCTCCATCAGAAATACCAACGATTTTCATGAAATTGGAGAGAATAGGATCGATGACCATGGAAAGAAGCTCCTCTTTATCTTTGACCATGGAAAAAGCGTTCAACGGGATGGAAAGTGCTGCCATTGTTGCATGACCACCGGCCGATGCACCAGGGATCTTGGAAAATGCTTCCTTCATCACGTCACCAACATGGAGGCGGATATCCTTGTTTCTGGCAGATAGAGTGATGTGAGTATCGGTGATGCCGTAAACCATAGACGTCGTCACCCCTTCAAGGGTCAGGAGCATATCTGCTGCCTGCGGGATGGCATCACGATTTCTGACATACCCGACATTTGCAAAGAGATACCCCTGCTTTACCTCGCGGTTTAAAATCGCATTTCCTAAAACATCGATCGTTTCCTGGGACAGGGATGGGGCCATGATGATCTCAAGGAGTACACGATCTGCATGCGGAAGAAGGAAGGCTGCATTATACAGATCCTGAGAGGAGATATTTCTCTGGAACTCATGAGTATCTGCACGGATCCCGTAGAAAAGTGCTGTCGCCACCTTTGTATCAATCGGAAGATACAATTCTTGAAGATATTGTGTGAGAATGGAGGCGGTCGCGCCGGCATCCGGTCTGGATTCAAGGAACTCGGGTTTATACTCCCGTACCAAACCCTCAGCACTGTGATGATCAACGATAATGTTGATTTTGGTGCTTGGCGGTAGATCGTTGTTCATTCCCGGAGCAACACAGTCCACAAGAGCCAGATAATCACACTGTGCAAGGATCTCTTTCGTGAGATGCTCCATTTTGATCTCAAGGAGATTAACGAAGGCACGATTTTCCTGATGCCCGATGTTTCCTTCGTAAAGGATCCGGGTCGAAAGTTTGCCTTTCGAGGCATCAGCAGCGATCACAGACAAAGCCATCGCACTGGAAATCGAGTCGGGGTCAGGGTTTTTATGCGTGATAATACCAAGCGTACCTGACCATGAAGAAAGAAGCGAGTAAAGTTTCTGGGCATTTCTCGATGCGATAAGATTAGCCATATGATTTACCGCAGACTTGGCCACAACCTTCTGCGGATATAATACAACATCAGCTCCGTTATCAGCAAGCTGATCGGTGGAAAAAAGATCCACGGCACGGGCAATCACATTGACATTGGGATACGCCTTTCTGATATTCTGGACCGCGGAAAGATTTGCATCTTTGTCCGATGACAGAACAAATACTACTTCCGGTTCAGGAAGTTTCGTGAAGATCAGAGGATCGCCGATATCGCCTACAGTTGCCTGATGGCGATGATCACGGAGATCATCAATACGTTTTTCATCAGAATCAACGATCAGAATGTTATCATTCGATTCACTGAGTTCTTCAAGTACATTATTGCCAATGCTCCCGCATCCCAGTATGAGATATTTTATTTGTTTATTTTTATTTTTCGGGGATACGGCCTGAGTCCCATCAGTCTCAACCATGAGTATCTTATTGGTATTGGTTGTTTATTAAGGATATGGAGATTGAACGACCTTGAAACGCCCATAAGAAAATCTATAAATATTCCTATGACATATGTAATTAGGTCAAACGACACAAATACCGGGGCCTATAGCTTAGTCAGGCATAGCGACGGACTCTTAATCCGTAGGCCAGGGGTTCAAATCCCTTTAGGCCCGCTTTGTTTTTTTTTGAGAATTATTACGACAGATAGTATTATTACTGATTCTTCTGGGTTAAAAGTAGCACAGCAGTTGAAGGTCTTGAAAAAATCATCGTGCAGAAAATCACCAGGATAAAAATGCCCACAGGGAATTACAGTTTGCCTGATTACGGTTTTGACGATATGCTACTAAAAAAGTACAGATGATCCTATTTCTTTTTAGGATCGCTCTTTCTCTTTGACATGGAAGGAAGATCCAGCATATATTTGCCGTCATCTCCCATGCCTATAATGATATCCTGGGACTCTGCAAGCCGTTCGAGATTCAGTTCGTAGGTACCTTTACTGACGATTCTGACACTCTCAACACGCTCTAAAATATCGGTCGGACGGGTAGCCGGACCCTGGTGTTTTACTTCGAGCACTTCCTGCTTGGTTTCCTCAGCGATCGTTTCGATAGACTTCTCCTCTAAAACATCCGAGTTTTTCACACGGTCACTTACGTAGAGGAATTTTTTACCGCCGCAACTCGGACATCCGCGAAGGATCTCGACCGACCCGTCACGAAACTCGCGTCCACATTTTGTACACTTATGCGGCATGGATTACTGTGCTGCTGAAGCCCAAGCAATAAGTCTGTCTTTTTCCCGGGAAAGCATCTTCAGCTGATCGACCGGGCCGATGACCATCAGACGTGGGGTGTTTGTCTTCTTGCCGAATACTTTCGTAAAGAATCCTTTGTCGCCACCCATCGATGGATACGTTTCGATCTCAATACCGGTAAATCCACCCGGAGTGATCTCCATCATGGTTGTCTCGAGAAGTTTACCCTGTTCCTCAGGGGTAAGACCCTGCTCAAGAACAACAACACTGCCCTGACGAACATCATCCAGGATCAGTCGTATCTTTTCATACGACGTCATCTTGGAAAGACGCTCGGCAGACAGCATATCAATCTGAACTCCCTGAATCATTTACCTCACCTGAAAACCTCGGAGATCTTCGCATAAAGCTCTTCCATGTTGTTACCATCAAGACCGGAGATCTGAATCACCGGGTGCTGGGGGAACGCACTCTTGATCCTCTGCGGAGCTGCATCAGGCAAATCGATCTTGTTTGCAACAATAATGACCGGAAGTTTACGGGATTCGATGATACCCACCATCATGATGTTCACATGCATGAACGGATCCTGGGTACTGTCGAGAACATAGATCACGCCGTCGATATCTTCACGCAGCCAGTGCATTGCTTCGGCAACACCCTCAGTCGCTTCGCGGGCACGGGCAATAGCTTCGTCCTGATCCATACCATATTCCATGAACTCGTGATAATCGATCTTTGTTGTAACACCCGGAGTATCAACGATATCGATCATCAATTTACTGTTTCCGGAGTTGATCTCAACACCTTCCTTTCTTCTCGCACGCCGGGTCTCGTGAGGTATTTCACTAACTGGACCAACCGCTTCACCGGTCACATCGCGGACAATACGGTTGGCAAGTGTGGTCTTACCCGCATTCGGCGGACCATAGATGCCCACCCGCGAGCGTTTTTTGCCAAACAGCTTTCCGAAAAAGCTTTTGATACGAGGAAATGCTACCATTAAAACACCTAAATTGGACTATGTAGTATATTCTCTCTTAATGAGATATAAACCTCATGCTATTGAACGGAGGAAAATAGACACGAAAATAGAGAGAGCATACCAGTCTTTCTGGATATCTTTATCCGTCCCCTTGTATTATTTTTAACTTCATCCTGTTATCTGAGATATAATTATTCATATATGACAAATACCCCCATAATGTCTAAGAATTTTCTGTGCGATACGGAAAAATACTCAAATGATAAGCATATTAAGTCATGAAAGAGAATTAACTCATTATACCACCTTAATGTTGGTAAAAACATGACAACACCAGCAAGACAATCCAAAGGAAAAAAGAACAGTGTTCTTGATATCGCAAGTCTGAATGTCATCTCGGTCCCCCCAACGATGAGTATCATCGAAGGGATACAGATGATGAGCCGGCACAACTTTCGTCGCCTGCCGATCACGGATCCCGGAACCAAGAAACTCATTGGGATTGTAACGATCACTGATGTTATAGACATGATGGGAGGGGGAAGCAGATACAACCTTATTGCAAACAAACATAAGGGAAATCTTCTGGCCGCCTTAAATGATAGCCTACGGGAGATAGCCACAGAAAATGTGACCCGCTTCTCGCCATCAACGACCATTAAAGAAGCGGCAAACATCCTCCTGGAAACAGGACACGGAGGTTTTCCCATTCTGAACGCTGACACCACCCTTGCCGGAATCGTCACCGAGTATGATTTGATGCGGATGCTTGCCGGAGAAGGGTCGGAACTCGTGGTCGAAGAGATCATGACGCCGTGTCCAAAGAAGGTCACACCAGATCAGCCCCTCATTCATGTAACAAAACAGATTGTCGATGACGGATACCGCCGGCTGCCCGTGGTAAAAGACGGGATCCTGCTTGGAATGATTACCGCCACAGATATCATGGGCTATCTTGGAAAAGGCAGAGTCTTTTCCGAGATGCATACCGGTACCGTTGATGAAGTCCTGAGCCTCCCGGTCCGGGATATCATGACGGCAGCTGACATCCGGACGGTCTCAGCCGATATGCCGATCAACACGGTAGCAAAAGAGATGTTGAGCCGCGGGATCGGAGCGTTCCCCGTAATGGACGGGGGGCGGCTTAGCGGGATCGTGACCGAATTTGATCTGGTAAAAGCTCTCACAGGAAAGATCTGAACTTTTTCACCATATGACGTCTGAAAAAATATGCAGACGATTCATCTGGTGGAAACGCGAAAACAACTTTTGCAGGAGTTGGACTGCAAAGAGAAACAGTGTTTTCCGCCACACGATTGAATAAACTCTTCAAAGAGGAGGAAGCAAACATGAACCAGAAACTAACTGTAAAAGACGTAATGTCCAAACCCGTTTCGATTGCAAAATCTGCACTGATCCCGGAAGCTCTTTCAAAGATGCTCAACGAAGGTATCGACCCGATCGTTGTAACAAACGACCATGTGGTCGTTGGAACTGCAGCCCGCAGGACCATCGCAGAAAAAATGGGGAGCAAAAAAACAGGAAATATTCCCGCTTCCCAGATTCGTGTTGCAAGCGTCACGAGAGATGACTTTACCTCGGTTTATCAGGATCAGGACGCGGAGCTACTCGTCCCGCTTCTCCAAAGATACAAGATAGTTATTGTATGGGATGACGAACACCGGCTCATCGGTCAGGTCACCAAAGGCGACTTGTTAAGACACATCATCCCCGAAGGACCGCTTGATACAATGACAGAGATCGCCCCAAGAATCACACCGGATGACCGCCTCGTCCAGCTTCACCGTAGAATGGCAAACAACGGCGCGACCCGGTTTATTGTGATGGACGGAAACAAATCTGTCGGGATTGTCACCGAAACAGATATTGCCAAAGTCCTCGTAAAACTGAAAAGTGAGATCGATAAACACTTCGACAATGCCCTCCGAAACGTAACTGCAGGAGACATCATGTCAACCCCCCTCATTACTACACAGGTAAATACCCCTATCTCCAAAGTAGTGGACATGATGCTTGCAAAAAATATCAGCACTGTCCCTATTGCTGATGGTGAAAAGGTCATCGGGTTCATTACCAGGAAATCCCTGGTCAATGCACTCTGAAACATCCCCCTTTTTTCCCCATATATTCAATGACCCTACCAACCTCCCAGGGAATCGGCTTAGAAAAAGATGAGTCCTGCAGAATATCCTAAGGAATCCTACCAGACCCTGCCGTCCACTCTTTTGTTACTCTTCGCGGGAGATAGATTTCGCATCATAACTTCTGATCTCTGTACGTTTCGGTAAAGAGTATCCCCATCAGGGATGACCGCGAATGCATCATTATCTCCCACACAGCGAAGACCGGAATGCGGCTCACTCGGCAGAACCAAAAGGAACTCGACCGGATCGCCGTAAAGCTCAGATAAGAGTGATTTTTTTGCAGCGATCTCTATCAGAAATCCTTTGGTTCCCGCAGAACCGGAGATCACCTCCCCGAAGATCCGAACCCCATCGCTGGTTTTTATAAGAAGATCCATCTCCGCAACGACACGGCCCTTCACCTTAAAACGGATGCCGCCGTCACGCGAGTACCACAAACCGTCGGGAGCGTATTTATCATAGGGAATATAAACCGCATCGGCAAGTTTTGCGGCAACGGAGACAACACAGTGTGCATCCTCCGATGCGCTCAAAAGAAGTTCATACGAGAGGGCTTCGAAAAACTCGCCAACCGCAGAAGGGTGGAGGAGATGTGTCTCCTCATAAAGGACGGCACGATTCTGTTTTGAAAGGTGATGAACAGCCCGGCGGATGTGTGAAAGAGTCACCTCTTCACCCGAAAGAAGCTTTGCTACCTCTGACGATGACATCAGCGGTGAGTGAAGTAGGCGATCACTTTCCCATCTATGACGGCATCGATTTTTGAGAAGCCGACCCGCTCAAACTGAACGATCCGGCCTACATACTCACGAACAGCCGGCTCACAGAACCCTTCAAAGATGCCTTCCGGCATAAGAAGCGAACAGGGAGCTGCCATTTCTATTGGAAGCCACTGGACGATCGCCGCCTTCGCAGAACGTGCATCGGCAAGTGAATCACCTGCATACTCAGCCGAACTCGGACCAGTGATATTGATATTGAACAAATCCTTGAGTCTGAGCATTCCGCCTATTTCCATCTCACTCTTTGGCAGAAAAACGCGGCCCGTGAATGGAAGAACACGTTCTCCCCGCTCAAGCTGATTTGGATACACCGGAGCGTGTGCCTCGGTCTTTGGAGCGCCAGTGATCTCCACTTCAACGGGCTCGGGAACGAAGAAGTACCGATCGGCACCGGCATCGATAACTGCCTTGTTCTGAGCAAACAGATTCTCCCAGGAGAACGAGATATCCGTATCTCCCATACCGATATCGATGGTTGCTGCGCGAACCGCTTCCGGCTGAATACCGCGGCGGGCAAGGGCACGAAGAGTTCCAAGATGGATATCATCCCACCCGGTGTAGAGACCTTCGTTGATCCCTCTGCGCATACCAGATGTGGACAACTCGAGTCCGGCGATGGACATTCTCCCGTAATGATAGAAGTACGGAATCTTCCAGCCGAAGTAGTTGTAGATATACTCCTGACGGCGGGTGTTCGCGATATGATCCTTCCCGCGGATAACATGCGTCATACCAAGAAGATGGTCATCAATCACCACCGAGAAGTTCATCAGAGGATAAACATAGACCTCCGGCTTTCTCGGATGAGGGGTGCTGGTCAGAACCCGCATCGCGGCAAAATCACGCACCGCTGGATCGGGATGCGCTATATCGGTTTTTACCCGGAGCGTGATCTCCCCTTCGGCATACTTTCCGGCAATCATATCATCAAACCTTTTCAGGTTCTCTTCGACCGGAATGTCACGGCAGGGACAGGGGATCTTCTTGAGCTTTTTCTCGCGGAACTCGTTGTTGTCGCAGGTACACATATATGCCCCGTCGAGTTGGAGGAGTTCACGTGCATACGCATAGTAGATCTCAAAACGATCTGACTGATAGATCACATCAGTGATGCCGATACCAAGCCATGCAAGATCCTCGGGGACCATTTCGTATGCTGCCGGATCAACACGTTTTGGATCAGTATCTTCGACACGGTAATAGAATTTTCCGCCGTATTTTTTTACGTATGAGTCGTTCAATACCGAGGCACGGGCGTGTCCGAGATGGAGAGGACCTGACGGGTTTGGGGCAAAGCGCATGACGACCCCGGATTCGGCGTTCGGGAGATCAGGAAGTTCATGGCTTCTCTCCTTTTTTTCATGCATCTTTTCTATTGCGCCCGGATTGAGAGAGATCAATTTTTTCTCCCGCTCTTCAATTGAGAGGGCGGCCACCTCGGCAAGGACCTCTGGGAGAAGAGCATTGATCTCTTTTGCTTTTGCACGAAGTTCGGGGTGGGCACCCATCACACTTCCAAGAATCGCGCCGGCACGGGGAACAGTCTTATGTTTAACTGCGTTTTCCAGTGCCAGGACATATATATCGTTTCGAATATCTGCATCTGCCATGTTGAGTAGATAGTATTGGCGGGACGGAGTGTTTATACTTACGGTTTTTTTGTATTGTAAAAAAAAGGTGTTCGCTAACAAGGTCGAACGGAGCAAAATTCCCGTTCTAAAACCGCGAGCTCCTCACGCGTATTGATATTGAACGCGAGACCCGGCTCATCAAGCAAAAGACACAGTTCGTCCTGTACCTCGGCAACAAGACTTCCCATAAAAATATTTACTGCACATGGAGTTGCCGGCACACCGGTTATCTCCTCACGGTATCTTGGCTGCATGCCGTATCTTTCACAAAGAGTAATCGGGACCCATGTTGAACAGGCAGGTTTGCCCGATGCATGATACGCATCAAGCACCAGGCCGATGATGTCGGCCGTGAGACAGGGGATGTCGGCCGCAGAGGTGAAAAGCGGACCGTCTTTGCCGGAGATCTCGACTGCTTCACAGAGATCCTCAACGTATCCGGTCCCTTGCGTATCGATTGACTCGACATTGTTCGCACGACACCAGTTCCGGGTGAAGGGCGTTTTATAGGAAGTCACGACGACCGGCTCACAGCCGGCTTCGATGAATGCTTCGAGTACCCAGGAGATCATCGGCCGGTCATGGACCATGACCAGAGCTTTTTCCCCGAGTCGCAGTCTTGAACCTTCACCGCCGGCAAGGATCAGCGCAAGCATATAGACAGAGCCTCCACCACACGGAGGTTCTTCTCCCGGGTCTCAACCGAGATCCGAATCGATTCGGGCAGACCAAACGATGTGCAGTCTCTGACAAGAACACCATGTTTCAGCATAGACCCGGTGAACTCAGATGCATTTCTGCCGAGATGCACTAATATATAGTTCACCGAACTTTGAGCAAAAGACAGACCAAGTTCAGTGAGGCGGGCGAAGTACCATTCCCGTTCAGCGGAGATCTTTTCTGCAGAGACAATGAGTTCATCATAGTGATCAAGGGCCTGCATTGTATAGGCTTCCGCAAAGGCATTTACAGTCCAGGGAGTTCGCACCGTCTCGATCTTTTCGATCAGATCGGCCGAACCAAAACCGAATCCAAACCTGATCCCAGGAACCGAGAAACATTTGGTGATCGAATGCATCACAAAGAGTTCATCAGATCGTATGTCAGAAATTGACTCATCCCGTGCAGCGAGTTCCATAAAAGCCTCATCCACAAAGAGCCGGGATCCTTTTTTTGTACAGTCATCCAGAAGAGCGAGCATTTCATCGCGTGATTTCAGAATTCCTGTTGGATTGTTCGGATTACAGATAATCCGGAGATCGGCATCCCTGCCGGAGACGACATGAGCGCCGGCAAGTTTTGCGGAAAGATCATACTCTCCAAACGTCGGAGGATCGATCCTGACGGGAGAGAGCGCAGAGAGAACAACGCTGCAATAGACACGGATCAGCTCCGCCGAGCCGTTTCCAACACAGATCTCATCGGTACGGCGGGAAAAAACCCGACCAATTTTATCCTTTAAAGCACTATATGTATCATCAGGATACACGCAGAGGTCAACATCCCTGAAATCACAGGTAACTTTGGGCAGAAACGGATTCATACTTGCACTCACGTCAAGAAGATCGGGACCGTATTTTTTCCTTAGAGCAATAATCCGGCCACCATGAACCACTTTCTCAGGGAAATATTTCTGCATTTTGTAATATAATCTTGGTCTCTTTCGACATAAATAAACCACAGATAGAAAATTATCTTGCGTTAATACATAAATATCACGAGATACATTTATATACTAAAGCATCCAATTAGATTTTGTCCAAGATCGGACGTCAGTCTTACGTCACACAAGTGTCAGACAATTGACTGACAAATGTCAGATTGGAGCCATGATGGACCGTATCACCATACGCCTACCCCAACAGCAGGTCGAACTGCTAGAGAAACTTGTCGAATCAGGCGAGTTTCCAACCGTTTCAGAAGCAGTACGTTATGCAGTAAGGGATTTTTTATCCCAGAGGGGAGACAGGATAATGCGTGACAGCGACCAAATATCCACGTTTGACGCACGATTATAACAGTTAAATCATTGGGGTGTTTACAAAAATGCAGAGTATTATCAATGAGGCACTGAAGAACTCAGAGCTCGAAAAAGGAATCCAGACGACTTCCATCGTTGACGACGATGACATGCTCGGACAACCAAGAATCGTTATCGTCGGATGTGGCGGTGCTGGAAACAACACGATCAATAGACTTCACAACATGAAAGTTGCAGGATCTGAAACCATCGCCATCAACACCGACAAGCAGCACCTGGATATGATCCAGGCCGACAAGCGTGTTTTGATCGGCAAATCCCTGACCCGCGGTCTTGGAGCCGGAGGTTTCCCGGATGTAGGACGCCGTGCCGCAGAGATGGCACGCCCGACCCTTGAAGAGATCCTGAAAGATGCAGATCTCGTCTTCGTCACCGCAGGCATGGGCGGAGGAACCGGAACAGGATCCGCTCCCGTCGTAGCACAGATCGCCAAAGAACACGGCGCCATCGTAATTGCAATGGTCAGTTACCCGTTCCAGGTCGAGCGGGCGAGAATGCTGAAAGCTGAAGAAGGACTTGAAGCACTGCGCCAGACAGCAGATTCTGTCATCGTCCTTGACAACAACAGACTCAAGAATTTCGTTCCAAACCTGCCGCTTGGTCAGGCATTCTCCGTCATGGACCAGCTCATCGCCGAAACCGTCAAAGGAATCTCCGAGACAATCACCGAACCTTCCCTGATCAACATCGATTACGCAGACGTCCGCGCCATCATGAGCAAAGGCGGCCTTGCAGTCATGCTTGTTGGCGAGTCAAAACAGCAGAACAAAGCTGAGTCGGTCATTCGCGACTGCCTTGCCCACCCGCTTCTCGACATCGACTTCCGCGGAGCAACCGGCAGTCTGATCCACATCACCGGTGGAAACGATCTCACCCTTCACGATGCGGAAGAGATCGCCCAGCAGCTCACCTACGAACTTGACCCGCATGCTGATGTTATCTGGGGAGCAAGAGTCCGCAAAGATTTTGAAGGGAAAGTATCTGTCATGGCAATCATGACCGGTATCCAGAGCCCGCAGATCCTTGGCGGCCACTCGGTCACCACCTTCCAGGCAGGCAACTCCGGATCAAACTTCTCATCAAACAATCCATCCACCTCTCCAACGACCCATCAGCAAAACACCGCAACTGCACGCAGCGGCTCCTCGTTTGACTGGATCATGTAAGCCTACTCACCATACATCAGTTTCATACACCACAAATATAACCCGACTAGGATGATGAAAGGCACCAGAAGGTATGTCGTCACCTTCACCACATCATCCCATTAAGACATATATCCGGGCAGACAAATATCCGATCTGCCCAAAAACACCCGACCCGAAGGTATAGGGGTTGAGGTGAAAAGACTGTTTTTTCACCATTATTATACGACACCTTTATATCTCCATACCACCACTAATTATAGGAAAGTCGTATATCTGCGGAGTCGGAAGAGTCCAACGAGTCGGCCTCCAGTACAGGAGATTGAATACTATCATTGAAACTTTGCACTTGTTTTTGCGTCATTTTTCATACAGTTTGGTATTTTCTCCAGCGCGGGCGACACTCGAATTCATCTCTCTGCGGACGGCTGCTCAGGATAGGTAAGAACGTTGACCGAAGATCTTGTCGATAAAAGAAAATCACTCCTCGAAAAGTCTGAAGAACACAAAGTAAAGCGTAACGAGTTAAATTCCCATGCAAGTCAGTTTGCCCGTGAGAGAAACGAGTTAAACAACGAAACCCGTCAGTATGTCGAGGACGCACAGAAAAACAAAGAACTCCGTGACCAGTCCAACAACGATGTTCAGTCCCTCAAAGAGAAGAGGAACGAGTTAAACGACAAGGCAAACACCCTCTTTGAAGAGATCGATGCTCTCCGGGGCGAGCAGGGAACCGGTACCGCGGCTCAGAGCCACGAGAAGAAACCCTCTGCAAAAGACATCCAGCGTCAGATTGACCAGCTCGAAGAGAGACAGCAGACTGAAACGATGTCCAAAGAGAAGGAAAATGAGCTTGTTGATAAAATCAAAAAGCTCAGATCCGAACTCAAAGACCAGGAAGTTGAGCACGAACAGAACAAAGAAGTCCGCACCCGCCTGATCGAGGCACGTGAGTTCCGCAAACAGGCATCAGCAATCCATGCAGAAGTTACGGAGAAAGCCGAGCTTGCCCAGAAACACCACAACCTGATGGTCGAGTGCTACAGAAAGGCCGACAAGTCACGGGAAGGTGCAGATGCAAAGCACAAACAGTTCGTTGAGGCACAGGAGGCTGCAGATGCTGAGCACAAACAGTTCCTCGAATGCCAGAAACAGCTGCGTGACTATGATAAAGTCCTGACAGGCATCCGCTCAAAGCAGAAGAAAGTCAAGAGTGTGAAAGAGAACAAGTCCGCAAGAAAGGAAGCAGAAACCATCTTCAACGCATTCAAGAGCGGTGAGAGACTGACTACCGAGGACTTATTAAAACTTCAGCGCTCAAAGCTTATCTGAAGTTTTCCAAATATAACCTATATTTTTTCCCGCTTTTTTCCCACAGATATTTAATCCATAAATGGTAATTGTATAACAATGAGGGCACGTACTCTGATCCTGAGCATTGACAGAGATGATGACGTGGGATATAAGGCAGGTATTGAGAGTCCCGCACTTGGCAGGGACGCATGTCTTGATGCCGCTACAAAATTGGGTCTCGCCGATCCTGAAGATTCCGATACGAATGCCATCTTTCAGGCAATCAAAACCTACGATGAGCTGAAAGCAAACGGTGAGGACGTGGAGATCGCCGTGATCGGGGGCAATCACATGAATATGCTCGAAGGAGACCGGCGGATCGGAGACCTTCTCGAAAAGGTTATTGAGATCACCGGGGTCACGGATTGTATACTTATCTCCGACGGGGCGGAGGATGAATACATCCTCCCGATCATTCAATCGCATCTGAAGATCGCAGGTGTGGTAAGGGTTATTATAAAACAGCTTCCAAACATCGAAGGCACATACTATATCATCAAAAAGCTGATGAACGACCCGAAGATCGCAAAAATCGTTCTGCTTCCGATCGGTCTGGTCCTTTTTCTCTATGCCTTAGTTGCCTTGCTAGCACCGGGTGTTTCCGCAATTCTCGTGGCCATAGGGATCATCGGATTATATCTGCTGTTCAAGGGATTCGATCTGGACCGGTACTTCTTTTATGCATGGCATGCAGTCATTGAATTATTCAAGAAAGGACAGTTCTCCTTTGTTGCCTATCTGGTCGCTGTTATCCTTGTCATTGGCGGAGTCATCTCCGGCCTGATGAGTGTTATTACCAATTTCCCCAACTCGGGGGATGTAGGAGTTATCTATCTCGTCCTGTCATTCCTGTACGGGGCAGTCATCTGGATCGTTATCGCAGGCCTTGTAGCCTCTGCCGGAAAGATCACGGATTATGTCCAGAATTATCAGGCAGGCATTTCCAGGATATTTGTCGTACCGTTCTTTGTTGTCGCAACCGGTATGATCACCTACGGTGCAGTGATCTATTTCCTGTTCATCTCGCCGGTCGAACCGTTCCCGTTCACCACAACGGACGGCATCATAACAATGATGCTCCTCACGATCGCCGGACTTGCGATTGCCTTTACCGGCATCTATCTGAGACCATTTGTCCAGAGAAAAATCAATTCATGGATCGAGATCAGGCAGCAACTTGATGAAGAAGCGGAAGGATGCAGTGATAAAGGAAAACCAGTATATAAAAAAGTTAAGTACTGAAAGATTCCTCAGATACCGGATCACTGGAAATATCCAAAACCTTTCGACATGATCTTGGTATTATTATAGATCTTGGAGTCAGTAGGGGTAATGATAACCGTCAGTTTTGGGATCACTGTACCAAACGTGTGAGCAGGATACCAGTAGGACCCGTCTCCATAATCGATCACCGCATTTTTTACGGTGATGACCGCATGGTCATTATCGACATAGGTGTAGGTCACCACCTGAGTATCTTTTCCCGTCTCCGGATAGCCTACAACAGATAGAACACGGTTTTTCAGATCCTGCTTTCCAAGAAGAAAAACCGGAAAAGCGATCCAGGACGTGACCTCATACTGCACCGTGATCTCAGCATCCGTTCCCGAAAGAACGATATCAATAGAATCAATGGTCAGATACCCGTACCGGTTCGATCCGTCCACCAGCACAGAGATATCATCTGAGACAGTCTGATTATCCTCAGAGATCGTGATGACCGGAGTCTGGGCAGCGAAAACAGGTCCCGTACCAATCAGAAGCAGAAATGCCATTATCATGAACAGAGACAAGAGCCGAGTAAAGTTCATTGTGATACGTATGTCATGAAAACGAGATAGTCTTTTCCCCTACTCAAAAAGAAATCGGCACGTCTTTGAATGCATCCCCGTCAAAAAGACCACGCGGGGTGATCCTGAGATGCGGTATGACCGTAAGAGAGAGGAACGACAGGTTCATGAACGCCGCCGGCGATGCGCCCGTCAACGTCAGCCTGACGAATAGTTCGTCCATCCTGGTGACGACCTCTTCATAGGTGAGGGGCGTCATCAACCCGCCATACGGGAGAGAGAGAACGGTCGTAACCCCGTCGCATACAACGGCCATTCCACCGCCGCTGTCTTTCACTGCACAGATCTCCTGGATGATCTCCTCATCCGTGACACCAGCCGCAATGATATTATGGGCATCATGCGAGACCGAAGAGGCCATAGCCCCTTTGACAAAGGAAAAACCTTTGACAAGCCCGATACCAAACCCTTCGGACCGGTACCGGTCAACACTCACAACTTTCTGGAGATCCCGGGAGGTCTCGCTGTCAAGAGCCTCGGTTATGATCTCACCCGGAACAAGACCTATGACCCTAAGTCTACCTATCGGGAGAGCGAGTTTTTCTTTCGTCAGGATACGGCAGGAGAACGGTGGACATAAGCAGTCGGAGGATCTTTCGGGGTTTGGCAACGATGAGGTGCGGACCCCGTTTTTATACACATCCGAAACGAAAAACTCGGCTCCGTCCTCTACTATGCAGAAATCGGCAACTCTCCCGGGAGCGATCGTACCGCGGTCGGTCAGACCGAAACTGTCGGCCGCAGAAAGCGTCGCAAGCCGCAGAGCATGCTCTAAACTCATCCCGGATCTGACCGCGACCCGGATACAGTGATCAATCGAACCCTCACGGACCCGCGAATCCACATGCCGGTCATCAGTGCAGAAACAACATCGGGCCGCGGTTATGTCATTCACGATTGAAGACAAGGCGGCAACATTTTTCGCAGCATCTCCTTCACGGAGAAGGACATACATCCCAAGAGAGAGTTTTTCGTTTCCCTCATCAACGGAGATACACTCATGATCTGTGCGAATATGCCGGGAGATATATCTGCAGAGTGCCTCACCCGGATAGTCCAGGAGCATGCCCGTCGATGTGATCGAATACGGCGAGCTTTGCGAGAACCTCGGGATCCCCGGAAAGAACACCAGGGACGTTCATCATCTCGCCAAGTCCGATGACCGAGGGAGTATTTTTGTAGGAGGCGATGTCCTTTGACGAGACAACGGAGCCGCCTTTGTCCAGAAGTGTCGCCGGCACACAAGACGGGATCATGAAAAAAATATCGGCGGGCGAACTCTTCGCATCCTCAAGCATGAAATCGATACCGGCAGATCCCGAAACATTGGCGATCTCGTGAGGATCCGCAATTACCGTGGTCACACCGTTTTTGAGAGAAAGACGGCCGAACTCGCGAGGAGTGAGAAGAGAACTCTCGATATGCACGTGGGCATCGATCAAATCCGGGACAACACGTGCCCCAGAGAGATCGGTCACGGAATCCCCTAAGAGGGACCCGGGTCGTCCGACAACGGTCACCCGACCGTCGTCAACAGAAAACGCTGCAGGCCGCCATTCGCCGACGGCAGGATTAAAAAGAAGGGCATTATCAAAAATCTGCGTCATGTGATCAGAATATTCTGGATGAAACCGGTGATCCTGCGGGTTCCGTCATCGCGTTCGAGAACATAGATGAAAACCTTGTATTCACCCGGTGGAAGGTCGATCTGCAGTTCAGTAACAGAGTCGCCTTTTGTCAGCGTACCAATTACTGACTCAGATTTACACACTTGCGTCGATGAGAGAAGGGTATCCTGAAGGAAGATATTGTACTGGAACCAGACATCTCTCTGTTCGCCATCATAATGGATCGGTGTTGTTAATACACCATCCTCATAGAGGGAGGTCCCTACAGTTAAGGGAGTCCCGCAGGTGAGTGCTAGAATGAGACAGATACCGGCAACGACGCATACAACGACCCCAATTATCAGCAGAGTTTTGCGTTCCATATCCTAATGCTCAGTCAGCTTTCTCGACAATAACACGAACTTTGTCACCCGCTTTGAGACCTGAACCTTTCGGAACATCGATGTTGAACCAGTAAGGACCCTGCTGGGCCATAAGACAATCCTTTACACCATCGATATCAGAGACAAATTCCAAGGTTTCCACTACCTCAAAAATTTTAACAGCCATACTAACATAGAGGTAAGGAACAGTAATTAAGTTTTTTGTTTTCCATTAGGGAAAACACAAAAAAAATGAATTGCCAAGATCGTATGTGCTATATTATAACATAGGTTTGCTTGTTACCATCCAAGTGGTACTGTTGGAATAACTCCAACGGCTGATATCCAGCTCATCGCAAATTTCGGAGAGAATGGCGAGATTGGTTCCAACTTCTTTTGAAGAGAGACCGAGATCTTTTGCTATATACTTCGCTTTAAAGAATCTTCCACCCTTGGATACACCTGTTTTCAGGTATCCGAGGATCTTCGCCTGGGTTTCGTTGTATCTTTCAAGAATTGTTCTAGGTTCGGCCATGTTGACTTACCTCATGTAATTATTGTATATTTTACATTATAAAGATATTGTTATGATCAGGGTAATAAACCCTGTCGAATCGAAAAAAAGAAAAATCGTGCTTTTACCGTTAAGCTACGGTAAATTCAGAGATTTTCTCGATCATCTTTTCGATAACCTGCGTTCGCATACCCTCAACGAATTTGATGCTGCCGACAACGAGGTGACCTCCGCCGGAGATTCCTGCTCCCGGCATCTCATCCCGCATGGACCTGACCATCTGAGGGATGTTCATCCGGACACCACGGGATCTGATGACCGCAAAGTCCGGGCCAAGACCGAGGGTGACAACGGGTTCGTTCACATACTTTTTACAGAGGATATCGTGAACTTCGCCTGAGGATTTTCCCGGAGGCGGGAAGGTGAACCGGTGGGCAAACATTTCCACATCGGCAAGGAACAGATTCGCACCTGAGGTGAGCATCTGATCATGGATGTGAGGCATCATGGTGTTCATCTGATCCTCGATCGCCAGGTTTGCCTCGGTAACAAAGAGATTCACGAGTTTTGCATGCCGCTCGGGAGCATTATTAATGTTGAGGATGTCTTTGACGATCTCGCGTCCGTCATTGAATCTGAGCCAGTACTGCTCGTAATCAAGGGACAGAGCCATGTCTTTACATTCATCGCGGGTGTATTTCCCTTCGATCAATGCAAGATAGGTGGCAAGTTCGGGGGCTTCGCTTCTGTCGGCCACGCCGGCAACTGCCGGGAAATGCATGATGCGTGATTCGACTGCGGGGTTGATCAGCCGGGCGATCTCGGTACCAAGCATACCTGCGGTGACACCGAAGTCGCCGCCTACATGATACGGGTTGACATGGGAAAGGAGATACTTGTCGATAGTATCATCGGGATGGTGGTGGTCGGCAACGATGACGTCGAGGTTATAGACCTCGGTCATTTTGTATGACGACATGTCTTCTTCGGTCGAACCGTTGTCCATAAGAAGGATGAGCGGAAGTTTCTGACCGAAACGGACATTGTCTTTGAGCATCATGTCGAGATCGCGGGTCACATCTTCTATTTCATAGAAGGGGGCCTTTGAGGGGGAGCGGCGCAGAAGGAAGTTGTCCTGATCCGGATCTCCACCGTTGTCGCGAATGAACTGGGTAACTGCAGTTTCTACTGAAACTGCTGCACATATCCCGTCGGCATCTGCGTGGTGACGAATGATGATCGGCTGCTGGGTGAGAACGGCACGACGGACGATCTTGGCAAATTTCCGCATCTCGGGCCAGAGAGCATCGAGGACGTCACTCTGGATCAGGGGTTTTACCTCAGGAGGTTCGGCACGGGCTTCGAGTGCACGGTTGATCCGTCCTCTGACATTGTCGGCTTCCTCTCCTTTGAGGACCTGCATGTCTGAAACCTCGATCTGTATCTGATTGTTTCTGCGGGTGGCTTCGCCAAATACTCTGACGATATCGCCGAGATTTACTTCAGGATAGGAGCGGACACCTGCTTCGGTGAAGGCGGCGGCATCTTCGACGCCGGAATCATCACAGATGGTAAAGATGGTCGGACCAGAGGTCTGTTTGATCTGCACGACGTCTGCTTCGATCGTGACGTTTCTGCCGGTCTTTGCCATCAGATCGGAGAGACGGGTCAGGGTGATATTCTTTGCGACAAGCTGGGTCTCATAGCTTCCTTCAGGAATGGATACTTCTCTGAGATCGATGTTGCCGTTTGGCCGAATCTGGTTGACGAGAACGACGATCGAATCGCGCTCCTGTTTATCGGTCAGCACATTACTTTTATGGAGAAGACCTTTTGCTCTGTCATTTAACTGAACGAACGTGCCGAAGGTCGCAAAACCCTGGACTTTGCCGATGTACATGTTGCCTTCAACAATGTCATCCACTTCACAACCCGGCCCAAGCCGGTATACAATATCTGTCATATTTTTACTCCTCTTCAAAATCATCTATTTCATCGGTATCTGCACCGCAGAGACCGTAGAGCTTTTCTTCACCATCACGTCTGCCGCGGGCGACCAGAAGGTCACCGGCATACAGACAGACGTTTCTCCCAGGACGATATATCCACTTTTTTTCATGTTTTACGGCAAATATGACCATTCCGGTCACGGTGCCCACATGAGTTTCAGCAAGGGATTTTGTGTCAAGAGTGGATCCTTCATGGACCGTGACCCACGCAATGATTTCATCGGATTCCCGAACGATCCGTTTGATGATAGACGGGACATCGATCTCCCGGAGAACTACATCCGCGATGGAACTCGCGGCGTCCGAGATCGATTCGGCAAACGAGGACATATACAGCATTCCGCGTAAGCTTGCGACATCCTCGGTACGCTTGGCGGCTTCAAGGGTCCACAGATCGAGCCGAAGCCGCATCTCATCGAGCTCTTCTTCGAGCGCCACGACTTCATTTGCCAGATCCAGGTTGTCATGAAGCAGAGCGGAGTACGCAAGACCGACAGAGAGTTCACTGATATTTTTCATCTCGATCATGAGAGCGGCCGCACGGTCAAGATCGTTGATGGGGGATGCGATCTGAGCCTCGTCGCCCGGCACCAGCTGACCGGCAAGTTCACAGAGTTGTGGGAATCCATACTCGGGACCGCGGCCAACGAGAACATCACCGGCACGAAGGACCGTGTGTTTATCAGGATCATAGAGTCTCTGACGCATCCTTCTGATCAGGATGATCCGAATACCGGTAACGGACTGGAGCTTGATGTCGCCGAGTCGTGCGCCGTCAAGGGGGCTCCCGGCAGAAACGACGATTCGGTGGGTGGCTTCTTCCGCCTCTGGAAGAGCTCTGCGCAGGTTCGCGGGAAAGGAGACATGCCGCATGATATTTTTCGCGATATCAGCCGCATGGTTCGATATCCTCTCTGAGGCTTCGGCCAGCTGGAGAAGGCCGCTCATTGGTTCGGTCTCCTCTATGCGCCGCACACTCATCATACTGGTAATACGTGCCTGATAGATGAGGTCATTCATACGTTCTTCGAGTTCTATTACTTCATCTGCTATAGCGTTGCTTTCGAAAAGCACTGCAGAATAAGCCAGATCAACCATGAGTTCGCTGATGTCTTTCATCTCGATAAGTACATCTTTGAGGTTGATCGGTTGGTTGTCACGGTCCATGATAGTGTGTGTATTAGTGAGAGTTCTGACTACTTAATAAATAGGATACTAGTTTAGCCTAAGAAAAATGAAGGAACGGTGATATCTGCCACGGCTGAGGGGAAATACAGGGCATTCGGGGTTTTGCTGAGAGACAAGGCCCCCTCTGTGGGCCAGATTCAGCCGAAGAAATCCAGCTGTTTTTGCCTGACCTCTACTTTGCCTTTGGTCAGGTCATCAAATGAACGGCGGATCTCATGTTCCATATCAGCGTTCTGTTTTTTTTTACTCAGCGAATAGTCTCTGCCCAGGTATCCGCAGGGATGCGGTATCCAAACCCGGCGGTCGTCCGGGAGAAGAGTTCTGCACCAAGCAGACCCTCTTCGGGGAATGAAGCCGAAAATGCTTCAGAAAAAAGGAAACACTGCTCAAACGGATGCGCTTTTTCTTCGATCTTCTGATCAAAAGAAGCGATCAGTTCTTCAAGGATCTATTTTGACCCGTCCGATAAGGGAGCGGCATCAAGATTTTGGGTGAGAACATCCCGGATCTTATAGACCATCCGCGGGGTCAGATGCGCATGTTTCTTCCGCATCTGATAGGCATTTTTGAGATTTTGTATGATATTGATCTCGGAAAGCCGTTTCCCGCGCGGGATCTCGCCTGCGGCGAAGAGCCGGGAAACCTCGGAAGGCGTGACGCTCACGTCAGCGATGCTTGCGGCGGCGGAGATATACGCCGCAGTTTCCTGTTCGGGATCTCCCGGGAGAAACCGGGCGAGCAGATATCTGAACCGTTCCAGTTCATAGTATTCATCCTCGTCTGCGTACCGCTCGAAGGAGAACTTTCCTGCACGAAACTTCGCCACCTTGTTCATGCATTTTATCTCAAGATCGAATCCATAGAGTGCGATACGCCGGGAGACCTCAGCTTTGGTCGGCTTTGATCCGGATTTGATCATGCGTGCCGCTGCAAATTTTTTTGCATCGGTGTTGACTTCACGCATCAGATAATATCTTTTCAGACCATTTTGGACACGGACTTCAACACGATACAACTCATTCGCAGACATATGATGGGGAAATATTGGTCGGGATCGAATGTGTATGTTTCGTTTACCGCGGATCAGACATCCCGCTGGACCGAAATACCGGCGAGCTCTTCCCAGTATGCGGACCGCTCCTTTTCTGGCGCCACACCGCAAATATTGACATACTCGAGATCAAAGTGCCGGAGGACCGCCGTCAGCGATTCCACATCCGGATCACGGACGTAGACTCTGCGGATCTCATAGGAGTCCATCAGACCCGGAAGAAGTGCCGTTCCTTCCCTCGAAACCACGATATCACGCTGGACATCAAGTATGGTTTCCAGATGGTCGTCGGGAACGACCCAGAGAAACCGTTTTCCGGAAAAATATTCGAGCTCGATCTCTTCGGGCGCCTCGGATGTCAGAATATGACCGCGGATCCCGGCATCCCGCATCAAACGGCAAAGCGACGCCATCGTTTCAGACAGTGAATCCCTGCACTCTTCGGCATCTCCAAAGTACCCGTCACTGATATCCAGAGACGAGGAAGAGGGAAGACTCCACCAGCAGTGTTTTTTCAGCGAGTTCACGAGATCTACATCGGCCAGAATATTGTGCAGGTCGAGATCGAACTCTCGGAAAAACACCCCGTCACGCACGTTCGTAAAGGCATCCAAAAGACGATCGGCATAAAACTCGCCGCCGACTGCCGGAAATTCCACTGCAGGGAGCTGATCGCTGAGAGTGGTTTCTATATTCCAGGTGGTAAGGTCGGTTTCCTGACCACACCTTAACATGATCCAGGCTGATAAAGCAGAAGCATCAGGAACCGCAGGCAGGGCTGAACCCAGAGACCTGACGGGAAAGGTACATGTACGCATTACTGTATTAGATGAGAAGCTGATACGTAATACTTTTCTCTGAAAATAAAAGAGGGGAGGAGTTATTCTTTGGATTCGATGACCGTGATGAGTTTTTCCATCACTTTATCGACAGCATCCCAGGTAGGGCTGGTTGCGCCCGGGGTTCTGACGATAAACGGTCTTCCCTCATCGGCGGCTTTCCGCATCTCGATATCCAGAGGGATCGAACCGAGAAAGGGGACCTTATACTGCTCTGCAGCCTTTGCTCCGCCGCCTTTCCCGAAGATGTCGACAACTTCGCCGCAGTGCGGGCAGACCATGCCCGACATGTTCTCGATCACGCCGAGGACCGGGAGATCCATCATCTCGATAAATTTGATCGCCTTCGTTGCATCCAAAACGGCGACATCCTGGGGGGTCGTCACGATCACGGCGCCTTCGACATTCGGAGCAAACTGGATGATATTCAATGCTTCGTCGCCGGTTCCGGGCGGAAGATCCACGATCAAATAGTCGAGTTCGCCCCATTCCACTTCTCCGAGGAACTGCTTGGTGGCGGCAGCCTTCATCGGTCCGCGCCATACGACAGGGCTGTCGGTTTCATTCAGAAGAAGGGCCATCGAAACGACCTTTAACGAACCGGTCACCTTGACCGGCATGATGTGGTAGCCGATCGCCTGCAGACGGAGATCTTCGATGCCGAGCATCTTGCCGATCGAAGGACCGTGCAAATCAAGGTCCAGGAGACCGGTCTGATAGCCGTGATTGGAAAGTGCATAGGCAAGATTTACCGAGACGGTACTTTTCCCGACCCCGCCTTTTCCGGAGAGGACAAGAATTACGTGACGTACGTGGATATCAGACTTTTCCGGCATTTTTGCGGTCGATTCGGGTTTCTGTGCACAGGTATCGCAGTTTTCAGTGCAGTTTTCAGGGCATGTTTCAGTGGTCATGTATCAATACTCCATTGAGGTCCTGCTGCATGAATCTTCGGTACATGCAGAAGAACGGTTGAGAGACGTGTATTGGAGAAATAAGATGGTTCGGGGATCAGCCCAAACCAGGATTTCATTGCTGATCGGATCTATTAGGCGGCATTTGCAAGATGGAGAGATCGGAGTTTGTATGAGAGGTTAGAGGGACGTGGAGGTGGTAACGTTTTTGTCCCGCATATGAAACGCAGGAAAACGGTCATCGTCCGTTGATTCCATGCGCTCATTTGGGAATCATGTAAGATATATCTGAGATCGACACCGAAGTTAGTCGTCTTCGGGATGCATGCCGCAGCCTTCCGGATGGACACCGCCATCAGCGTGCGGGCAGCAGGAAACCTTGAGCATCTTTCCGTTTGCCAAAGCATCAGCGACTTTATAGCGTGCCTCGTGAAGGTCGCGCCATGCCGTTTTTCTGGAAACGCCCATAACGCCTGCTGCATCCTCCTGCGAAAGTCCTTCAAGATCGACAAGTTTCAAAACCGCGATCTCTTCGGGGTACAATGTGACCATCTCAACGGTCATCATTCTCCGTGGACAGACCGGGGCATAACATCCCGGCGTTTCATTGAGCTCGACGCAGCGCCGTATCCTTGGTCTTCCACATTTACCTTTTGAACAAATCTCAGGATTCTCAGGCATATCTTAACTCGTACTGTATATCTTCTCATGCCATACCTAAAGCGTTTTCGATTAGCCGGCCAGGTCTGGGAAAATATACAGTGAATACTCATATGCGCCAAAATATATTAATGTATGCGACACGAATCATTCTTAGTAGAAATATTACCCAAGTGCATTGGAGATGAGTATGTCGACACCATTTATAACAATAGAAAATCTGTGTATGGATTTTGGCGAGGATAAGCGGGTTCGCGTTCTCGACAATATCTGCCTTGATATCGCCGAAGGAGAGATCGTAGGTGTGATCGGTAGATCCGGGTGCGGAAAGACCGTGCTGATCCACCTTATCCGGGGTATCGACACCCCGCCGACGAGCGGCAGGATCGTCTATCACATATCCAGCTGCCAAAAATGCGGCAGGATCGAGTTCAGAAGCGATGCAGGGAAACCCTGCTCCGTTTGCGGAGCCATCCTTGCAGCAGATGATATCGATTTCTGGGCGCCGGAAAACGAGGCGGTCAAAGCAAAGATCATGGCCCGGACCTCGCTGATGTTCCAGAGGACGTTTTCGCTGTATGGTGACGACCGGGTGATCGAGAATGTTCTCCGGGCACTGGACGATATCAACTATCCGGCAAATCAGGCACTTTCCCGTGCGGCGGATCTGGTGGATGAAGTCCGCCTCAGTCATCGGATGCTGCATGTTGCCCGCGATCTTTCGGGGGGAGAGAAGCAGCGTGTGGTGCTTGCCCGGCAGCTTGCCCGCGAACCGCTGTTTCTCTTCGCCGATGAACCGACCGGAACGCTGGATCCAAAGACCGCGAAGATCGTGCATGAGCTGCTGAAGGCGGCGGGAACGGAGAAGCGGATGGGAATGGTGATCACATCCCACTTCGCTCAGGTCCTGGAAGATGTCTGCGATCGGGCGGTCCTGATGGATGACGGAAGGATCACGATGGTCGGCAAACCTGAGGAGATCGTGGATGAGTTCATGAAGGGATGCAAGGATGACTGTACGTATGCATGTGTCGACTGCGGGAGTCCGCTCATTCGGGCGAAGGATCTATCGAAGAAGTTTATCGCGGTGGACCGCGGGGTGATCAATGCGGTGGAAAAGATCGGTTTCGAGGTGTATAAACGAGAGATTCTGGGTATCATCGGGGTTTCCGGCGGAGGAAAGACGACGCTTTCGAAGATGATCGCGGGTCTGTATGAACCGACGGGGGGAACGCTGGAGGTGCGGGTCGGCGATGAATGGGTGGATATGCGAAAACCGGGGTATGAGTTCCGCGGGAGAGCGAAGAAGTACATCGGGTTTCTGCATCAGGAGTATGATCTCTATCCCCACCGGACGGTCATGGATAATCTGACGGACGCGATCGGGCTGGAGTTTCCCAAAGAGCTTGCCGTGCGAAAAGCGGTGATCACGCTTCGGATGGCAGGATTTACGGAGAAGAAGGCACGGGATATTCTGAACAGGAAGCCTTCGGAGTTGTCCGAAGGAGAGAAGCACCGGGTGGCACTGGGCCAGGTGCTGATTCGGGAGCCGCGGATCATTCTGTTGGATGAGCCGACGGGGACGATGGATCCGATCACGAAGATCGATGTGAAGCATTCGATCGTTCATGCCCGGGATGAGATGGATGAGACGTTTATCATCGTTTCTCATGATATGGATTTCGTGAGGGATGTGTGCGACCGATGTATGTTCATTCGGGGAGGAAAGATCATTTCGGAGGGACCTACGGCGGAAGTGCTCGCAAAGATCTCGGAGAAGGAGGTCGAAAAGATGGCGGCGGATCTGGAGAGCGGGGTGAGCCGATAGGCTCGCCTTCAGCGGAGCAAATCTTTGATTTGCGACTGCGGGATGCGGTGAGAAGGAAGGAGTTGGGGTGATTGGGGGCACAAGAGATATTTAACCGCGAATAAATCCAAGCGGGCTTTGCCCGCTTGAGGCGGCACGCAAGCCTATGGCTTGCACGCCTTCGCCAATCTTCGCGTTCGCAAATCAGAGATTTGCTCTCCGACTCGCTTCGCTCGCTTGCGTGCGGGTTTTTCTTTTTGTCTGTCATTCTTTTTTTTTTGATTTCGGGGTGCGGGGACGCGACTCCGGCGCGGAGCGTCCCGCGGTGGAGATATCCACTATATTGGATTTTGGAAAAGAGGAAGGTATCGAAATTTTTGGATGTTCATCGATTTCGTGTAAGGTCTGAGTTGAGATACAGTATATAAAAATGTACAGTATATAAAAATGATTGGAGTGCCCACGGGGGCACGACGATACATGAGTATATCCCAACAGACGGAGCATATCGCCGATTTTGCAGAATATTCCCTTACTCAAACGATCCGTTTGCCGCCAAATGCATGGATCGTTCTCGTTCCGGCTTTGCACCTGCCGCCTTGAAGGGTTCCTTTTGGAATAAAAATTTCATCACCGGGATGCAGAGTAATTTCTTTGCTGTTTATGGTGATAATATATTCTCCGGATAAGCAAACCATGTATTCATCATAATCATGTATGTGCTCTTTCGCTATTCTATCGGATGAACAAGTCCAAAAGGCCATTTGACTTCCATCCTGCGCAGTATAATAGTAACCATCGACGTCCGGTGTGTTTTGCTGTTTGGCTGGTACACGGTTTATGCTTCTTTTCATAAATTCAGGGAAATTGTCCATTCTGATCTCCTCCTTTTGTTCTCCGTCCTTTTACGCTCAGGAGAAACTATGGGATTTGCATATGTCTGTTTTACCCTTATGTTAATTTTACCATATAAGCCCAAGTACTGCTGTGATGATTCCGTGTCATTGCGTGCTTTTTTGGAACTGGCAAATGCGTGGATTCATTCAGCACGAGTATTCAGATCCGGAATTTATTCAGTTTCGACTTTATGGGGTGAGTTCCCAATTGACGAGGCAGTTTGACGACCCCGTGCCGATGAGGGAAGTTTGCGTGCCCACGAGGGCACGACTGGCACGGCCGCTGCAGGGATCCTTGCGAGGTCATTTCAATCCACGTGCCCATTGGGTGGGCACGAATCTCGGCCATCGAATCACGTGACATCGCATCACTATTTCAATCCACGTGCCCGCGGGGGGCACGTGAATTAACCATCATACCTCCTCCCACCCTATCCCCCTTTTTGTGCATTTCGTTGATTTTCGAAAGTTTCGTGTGGGCTGGGTGAGCCGTTAGGCTCGCCCTTAGCTGAAGCGGGCTGCCCCATAGGGGCGGCCTCAGCCGAGCAAATCTTTGATTTGCGACAGAGGGCTTCTGGTTCGTATAAGGGATTTTTTGAGTGGGGAATACCCTTTCAGCCCCGCCTGAATCTCTGAAAAAAGACGCCGGTTATTTCCCGACAAACTTGTCCCGAAGCATCATCTGAACTTCCGGCGATTCCAGAGCTTCAAGGATCCTGAACTTCATATCGTCGACGCCCATTTCCCGGCGGGTCATATCTGCGACCACGAGCGAGGTCATATAATCGCTGATCGAGGTGAACGGGGAATCATCCCCTTCGCACAGCTCCTTGATCTTATGGTAATACTCAGGACTGATCCGAAATCCGATCTGCTGTTTCTTGCTTTCGATGGTAACCATTATTGTAGACTTTAGTATGTCAATTTGATAACATAAAGGTTCCCTGCCGGGATCCAAAAAACCTAGAGCAGAATAACGACAGAAAAAACCGACAGAAAAATACCATAAAATACGATCATCTCTCTGAGTGAGAACGGCTTTTTTTCCTGTCCCGGGGCATTATCGCACCGCGCGGTTAGGGATTTATATGCTCTGTCATTCTAAGTTAGTCGGGGAAGTTGAGCCTTACTAGCGCAAAGAACGCTGCAGTCGACCCTGCCCGAAATCATCCTCAACTGAACCCCGCAAATGATGTAGGGAATGGGAGTCTCAGACAGTACCAAAACTCGCGGGCAAACTTGACGAATGCGTCAAAAAAACTAAAAGTGTATGACGACCCGTTCTTCCGGGCGTTGTACTCAGATGAATGTATTGGAAGAATGCGAGAAATCATTCTCGCCCGTTGATCATACGGGCGGAAAAAAACACGGGTGAACGATTCTGTCTATCGTTCGATGGACAACACCCGTTTTTGAGGGGGATGTGATGATCCAAAGATCCGTGTCTGACAGGCAGGGGTCGGTCGAAGCAAAGGAACACTTTTTTGAGAAAATAATCGGGCCGTCTCCAAAAAAATCGGGGATGAAAAAGGGTATGGTGTATTTTTATTTTCTTCTCAGAAGAAGACCGGCTGCTCCAAGTCCTGCAATGATCCCGACCGCCGGCATGGGTGAAGACGGTGTTTCGGTCGGCGTTGGTGTGGTCGTTGATGTTGGAACAATTACTGTCGGTTCGGTGGTTGGAGTCGACGTTGATGCCTCCTCTAATGGAAACCAGATCCCATCGATATTGTAGGCGACCATGAATAGTGATAGTCTGTTTGATGTGACCGTGAATTGATATACTCCATCGACAAGTTCGATCGATATTATCGTCATTCTGTGCCACTTTTCGTCATAGTAGTGGAGGATCGCGATGTCTTCCGCCGTCAATCCTTTTGCTTCGAGTACCGATGCGTTTACTCTGAACACGAGTGTGACCAATGTTCCTGCAACTGCCGTGCTGTGAACATCATACATGGTCAGATACGAGACACCTGAAGGCGCCGTTGCCCCGTTGAAATAATCCTTGAACACCGTTACAATAATGTTTGATCCGGCAGGATAGTGAAGGGTAAGGTTCCCATCATTCGTCGTGAATGTGCCGTCGGGTAAAACGGGGCCATAGTCCGCATTATTCCCGTTGTTTCCTCCCCCTCCGCTGCTACTGCTGGGCACCGGTGTTGCGGTTGGTGTTGGATTGGCCGTCCAGTTTGCGTAGAGCATGCGATCGTCTGCCATGTCATATGTCTCATACGTTCCGTTTAGTGCGTATAACGTTCCTCCTGTTGGTTGGGTCGTCCATCCGACAAGGGTGTAGCCGGTTCTTGAAAAGCTGCTTCCGTCATTCCAGGTCACCGATGTGTTGTACGTGGCTGTCTGGTTTGCTATCGTTCCGGATCCGTAATTATTGTGGTAACTTATATTGTAGGTATTGGCCGTCCAGTTTGCAGAGAGGTTGGTAGGGTTTACCATTACTCTATCTGCACTAAAGTTCCATGGAGTTCCGGAAGCACTGGTATTATTCCAGCCGTTGAACGTATAGCCGGACCTCGTTGGATCTGCCGGTTGTGCGAGTAAAGCGCCGGAGACATTGATGCTGAAGTTGACAGAGTAATTCGTTCAAAGTAAAATATCGTTGCCGGATTGTCCAAGAGCCAGTGTGGGATTACTGCTTGCCCATGTTTGGTTCAATGCAAAATTGCTGGTCCATGTTCCGAGTGAGACTCCGGCATTATAGCTGATAACTGTGCCGTTTGTATACCACGGCGTAATGTTAAGCGTCCCGGATCCTGAGGCAAGAACACCGGTTACATTGATATAGCTTTTTATAGGGTCAAATATAGTGCCGACGTCCAGATACACATCATTGTCTGGATCAACAGTTGCAGAACTTCTCATATTGAACGTGCCTCCATTCACTTCCTCCCCTCCCCCTCCGGTTCCAGCTGTGTTTTCTGATATGTTCCCGCCGTTCATCGTGAACATGCTGCCATTCACTTCCTCCCCTCCCCCAGAGTTATCTGCATTGTTGTTGGATATGTCTCCACCATTCATGTTGAACGTGCCGTCATTCACAAACACCCCGCCTCCTCCATTGAAAGGTGTAGTAATATTCTGCAGAACAGACCCAGCATTCATATCGAATGTTCCTCCATTTACATAAATGAGGGAGTTTCCATTTGCACCACCATATGTTGTCATGTTTCCGTCAATGGTAAGATTATTCCCGTTGTTACCTTCCAAAATAAGCGTGCCGGAACTCACATTGAACAGAGAGACACTGCTCACATTACGGAAAATTGTGTAAGGGGCACTATTCACTGTTGTAAGAGTTATGGGATTTGCAGCCGTGATGTTGATCGTATAATTGAGCGGCACGTCCTGTATGAGACACACTGTATCCCCATTTGCATACGCTGCACCCGCGATAGAAATATTCAGGGCATCTGAGAGATTCTGTGCAGTCAGTACATCCGGATTAGTTGATGGCGGTATAGCCGTCGCCCCGCCGACAAATAACAGTGCAACCAGAAAAATAACTATGATCAACATTCGGTATCTGAATACAGCGGGCATGATTCGGTTGGTCTGCCTGCTGGTTTGTAACGATTTTTTATTTTTCATTATTTTACCGCCAAAAACAATAATTAATAAATTCGTAACAATGACATATAAACATGCCCACATTTGTTCGTCATTTGATGGGTTATTCTACTATTTTTAATTCAGAATTCTGCCGGAAACATCCGTTTGAATAAAAGAGGGAGAGTGTCCTTTCTCGAGATCCTACCCGCTCGCAAATCTATCACTTTGTCGTAAGGCAAAGCCTTGCTCCGCTGAGGTTGTCGACTTCGTCGCCAACCCGTTTCTCGAGCAGCATACACGCAGCACACAGCCGGTGACTCGTCGGCTCCCCACACATCTCACAGCAGCCCATAGCCGTGACCTCCCCCTCCCCGGGTCCGAGCTTTGCGAGAAGCTTCTCCTGGCCAGTCACGATCTTCATCATCGTCCCAGGATTTTTGTACTCCAGCTTTCCAAGTCCGGTTCGGACACCCGCACGCAGAGCATACTTCGTGTACGGGCACTCCGGCAGATTGGTGAGAAGACGATTCACGAGTCCGTAGGCAACGGTCTCCCGCTCGGTCGAACGGCAGAGCGGTTTGATCCTCGATAAAAAAAGCTTATCCGCATTTGTCTGATAGGACCCCGTCACCCGGGTCACATCACCCCGCAGATAATTCATCAGAACCGACTGGGCCTCATCATCCAGACAGTGCCCCGTCGCGATCTTCGTTGCTCCCACATCGCGGGCCGCCTGATTCAGGGCTCGGCGGCGCAGCGTTCCGCACACCGAACACGCCTGCCTGGGATCATTTGCCAGCAGTTCGTCCAGCGTCTTCCCGCAGATATCCGTAAAAGAGACCAGTTTATCTGCAAGACCAAGCTTATCGCAGAGCCGGGTCGCTGCGAGGATCGTATCATCCCGGTACCCGCCGATCCCCTCATCCACCGTAATCGGGATGAGTTCAGCATCCAGATCCAGTTTTACAAGCACCGTCAAAAGCACCGTCGAGTCCTTCCCGCCGGAAAGACCAACCGCGATCCGGTCCCCCGGTTCGATCATTCGGTATTTTTCGATCGCGGCTGAAACGCCGTTCTCATACCATGCCGAAAAATGCTCCCCGCAAAATCTCTGCTTTTTGACCGGATCGAAGTACACCGCCTTCCTCTCGCAAAGATCACACCCCGCCGTCATTTATCCTCCGTGCACGATCGACGTAACACGCAGGATATCGTTTTCTTCCACGACGTCGTCCGCAAGCAAAAGCTCACCGTCCCGCGTCACCAGGATCTCATACGGATTCATATCCAGGCGGAGAAGGATCTCCTCAAGTGTTCCGGCAGAGGTCGTCGCGACCAGACCATCTTGGAGATGAAGAGTGACCATTATTTTTTCGTATAATCCTTACCCATATACTGGTGTTTGTCCGAAAACCCACCTTTTGCGACCACATAGAACCACTGGAACGCCGAGCGGAACAGACCGAAGTTGATGTACCGCCGCATCGAAAATCCGATGATCATGTGCATATCTAAAACGACGCGTCCATAGTTTTTCATACGTTTTGGCAGCTCCCAGTCGTCTCCGGCATCGCAGACCTTATACATTCCTGCCTCGATAAACAGGTTCTTCCGAAACGCCGTGTTTGCTCCAAGCGTCGCGTAGAAAATACCCGTCCTTCCTCCGATCCGGACCACGATATTATACAGGAACACCTCGAATTTGTGTTTGAATCCGGGTTCCAGCGGATAGATCGGTCCGTAGATCGTGGATGCATCCGGGTACTTCTCGAAGTCTTTTACGATCGTTTCGAGCCATGGTCTCGGCAGGAAACAGTCGGCATCGGTCGTCACGATCAGATCATATTTGCTCGCAAGAACGCCGTCATTTCTGGCTCCTCCAACTTTTTTGTTCGTCTGGATGAACACTTTGTCCGCGTACTTCTCCGCGATCTCCCGGGTCTTATCCTTGGACCCGCCGTCGACCACGACGATCTCATACTGATCTCTTGGGAGCGTCTGGTCACAGAGACTTTTCAGGAAGGCTTCGATGCCTTCCTCTTCATTGAATGATGGAACTACGACTGAAATCATGCTATTAACTCCGCATAAAGTTTTGCATGCATCTTTGCGACTTTGTATATATCATACGGCTCGACCGATGCCCGTGCATGGGACGCAGCGTTTCTCAGCATCGCATCGTCTGCGAGCAGGGGGGCGATATCCTCGTTTTCGGTAAAGAATCCCGAGATCCCGGGGAAAAGCTCCCTGTATTCCGAAAGATCACGCGATATGACTGGAAGACCGCTCGAAAGCGCTTCCATGATCGAGATCGACATAAGATCCCCGTAGGACGGGAACAAAAAGACGTCAGCTCCGGCATACACGCCGGTGATATCTGGGACGAATCCCGGGAAGATCATATTGTCGCCTGCTTTGGCTTTCCGTGCCTCGACCTGTTTTCTGTTATCCGAGATCGGACCGTACGGAAATCCGCCGACCCACATGAACTTGTATTCAGGATGGGCGTCTGCCAGGTCCAGGAAATCATAGATGCCTTTTCTCGGGGTCTGCTGGGCGACCTGCAGGATCACCTTGTCGTCATCTGAAAACCCGTAGGTTTCCCGGAAGATCCGGCGTTTTTCCGAATCGGGTTTGAACTTCTCCATATTTACGCAGCTCGGGATCCGAGTCGTCGGCATATCGGGGAGCATCTCTTTGATCTCCCGTTCGTTGTCTCCGGTGATGGTGATGATATGATCGTATCTGCCGTACATCGGTTTGTATATCTTATTGATGAGCGAGGCTCCGGCGAGATTATTGGCGTTCAGGCTCGGGGTCGAGTGGGCGGTCAGGATCTTGACATGTTTTGCCCGCAGCATGGACCAGACCGCTCCGGGTCCGAGCGTATGACAGTGGGTTATGTCGTGGTCATGCTTTTTGCTGTTCAACTCGATCTCGACACCCGGGGTCTTCTGCAGACCTTCATACAGCATCATTGCGACTGTGGCACAGCCGACGTATTTGAATACTGAATAATTCTCGACCCGGATATTCACTCTCATGTATTTTTCTCCACAAAATTCATGACGCTTCGAATGCAGCCGTCCATATTGATGTATTCGAACTCGGAGAATCTGCCGACGAGATCGATGCCGAGTGTCCCTTCAAGATATTCTCTGACGATTTTAATATTCTTCAGGTAATCGAGATCGTAGACCACATAGGCGAATTTGAAGTGGTCGACCGCAGTGTGAACAACTGATTCGCTCGAGGGGATGATTCCCATTCTCACAAGACCGTCGACCGTGTGCATAATGATCTCTTCATCGTTCATCTTTAAGACGTCGTCCCCTTCATTGTAGGTGATCTCTGCGAGGACCGCCGAGCAGCCCTCGGGCGCAACCTTGCTCGAGAAGTTGGAAGGGAAGGAGAGGCGGTTGAAGGCCCCCCATTTTTCTTCCGGCACATACATCCAGGAGATGTCCGGGAGGGTCCCCTTGAATCCGACTGAAATACAGGCGATGGAGTTGTATCTGAGTGCATTGCATGCCTCCTGTATTTGGGATGGAACATCCAGCATCGGAAGAAGGGTCTGCAGAGGGAGGGTCGAGATGACTCGTTCCGCTGTAATCGTCTCTTTTCCGTTGGAGACCGCCCATCCGTCGCCTGTGTTCACGACCGAGGTGACGGTATAGTTTGTCTTGATCGAACCCGTAATCGGCTTCGCGATGGCGTGGATAAGGGATTCGATACCGCCCTCGATCGGATAGGAGAAGACCGCCTGATGGGTGTATCCTTCGGTCTCGATACCGATCGCCGATTTTATGATGTCCTCTACCGGCGGGCGGGGAACGCGTCCGTCCATCCAGTGTTTCGACATTTTGTCGGTCGGATAGTTCCAGATCTTCTCATTGTACGGAACGAGATAGCACTCGGCGATCCCTTTGCCGAATGTGTAATAGATCCAGTCTTTGAAGCTCGTTGGCTCCGCGACCTCGCCTTTTTCGACCGCTACCAGATTTTTGACATATTCGTTGATGCAGAAGAACAGATCTTCCTTTGGAAGAACTGATAGTCCGTTTTCGAACGGGTATTTAACATACTGACCTTTATAGAATATTTTGGTGTTTCTGTTTCTAAATTCCCGGTTGTCAGTCAGAGCGTTCTGCATAAACGCGAGAACATCGGTGTCACGGGAGAAGATGATATGCGATCCTCCGGAGTCGAACGTAAATCCGTTTCTCACTTCGGATTTGCACAGACCGCCGATCTTTGGTTCTTTTTCGAGAACCGTGACTTCATGTCCTTTTTCCTTGAGGAGACGGGCGAGAGTGACCCCGGTCAGACCTCCACCTAAAATTGCCCAATTCACGAGTATATATTTTGGGGCTTAACAATAATAAGATGAGTACGTCCGTCCCTGATGAGAGAATATAGAGCCAGGACCGGAACCAAAAAAAGGGTCGTCAGTGGATGACCTTGTGGATGACTTTTCCGCTGATGGATCGTTTCATGACGATTGCATGATACTGGCACATCTCGTGGCAGCAGTAACATCTGATACAGTTCGTCAGATCGAAAATTGCTTTTCCCTGTATGATCTCGACGGCTTTTACCGGGCAGATCCGTGCGCATTGGCCGCAGCCGATACATTTTTTGTTGTTTATGACAGGCGAGGGTTCATACATTTTGCCGACACGCTGCAGTTTGCGGTATATCGTTTTTTTGTGCCAGGAATCCCTCTGGTTTCCGTGGTAGGTGGACGGATGGATATAATCCGTGATAGGTATGATCTCGTCTCCTTCGACCTCGACTTCATCGACCAGTCCGCGTCTGAGGGCGGCCATGGTGGTTCCGATGGATTCGGGCCGCATGTTCACAAGGGTCTGGGCGGAGATGTCCAGACCATAGACCGAGTGCGAAGCAAGGATGTATCCAACATCCCGCGGCTGACCGCCCATCGGACCGTTTCCCTCCATCCCGACGATCGCGTCCATAACGACGAAGTCAGGCTCGATGAGTTCGTTCAGGTCAACGAGCATCTCGGAGAAATCGATCGCATTCGGAAATCTGGAGTGGAATACCGGTTTGTCCAGACCCGGGACCACGCCGAAGGTGTTTTTGACGGCGCCGGAAAAATGGGTGAACATATGGGTCTTTAATTTGCAGACCGAGATGATGACGTCCGCATTGCACGCTTGATTGATGACGGTGAACCGTTTCATGACGTTCCCTTCGGGGCAGGAACGCTCCTGATATCCGGTATCATAGGAGAGTTTGACGCCGAGCTCCTCGGCGACTTTTTCAATGCCGCATTTGTGGTAGACTCTTTTGAGGACTCTCGGAGAATAGATGATGCCTGCCCCGGGACTGTCGGCGATCGTTAAGACCCCGCCGGCATCCATGATCATTTTTCCGACAGCGTATACTACTTCAGGATGCGTGGTGATCGCACGGTCGATTCCGGCATCGGATAAGAGATTTGGCTTCAACAGAACTTTCCTGCCGTCGACACGGGGAAGACCGCCGGAAGCTTTTATTGCTTTTGCTACCGCTTCAAGAACTTTTTCCCTGTCGTAGGCGTCGCATTTTGCCGAACCGGTTATACTTTTCATATTTTCCTGTAGTATCTGTATTCCTGCCGTATGGGCCGGATATTGATATCTATAATGATTTCACATTATGAGTAATATACATTCTTAATGTGAGTGTCTTGGTACTAAATGATTTCAGTGGCGGCGGAACTGTTATTTCTGCAGTTCCTCAATCAGCTTCAGCAGTGCCGGAAACGTGATTGAGCATTTTTTCTCACTCTGGGCTTTGCTCTCTTCAAGAACTCTGGTAATCTGCTGATCGTTTACCGTAATTCCCATCTCACGAAGGACATATTCGAGCGATTTTCTCCCGCTGTGTTTGCCGATCAGAAACTGCCGCTGCCGGCCAAGAAGTTCCGGAGGCACATACTCATACGTTACCGGATCCTCCAGCATTACCGCGACGTGGATCCCGCTTTCATGCGAAAACGCGCACTCTCCGGTCAGTGGTTTACTTTTGCTGACCAGAATTCCCGACGCCTCTGCAACAACCGAGGAAAGTTTCGGCATCAGGGAGAGATCATACCGGTCAACTCCTCCTTTGCACCGGAGAATTACCAGGACCTCATCAAGCGCCGCATTGCCGGCACGTTCTCCGATACCGTTCACGCAGGTGTGCAGCTGGAACGCTCCGGCAGAGGCTGCAGTGATTGTGTTTGCAACTGCAAACCCGAGATCGTTATGGCAGTGAACGCTCAGCGGCAGCCGCGAGGAATGCGTGATATTCTCAACAGCTGCTGCAATCTCGGACGGGATGAGATAACCGGTTGTATCTGAAAATCCAATCATATCCGCACGGCTGTTTTCACACGCCGCATACACCGCCAGGAGATCATTCATTGCAGTGCGGGAAGCATCCTCTGCTGCGAACCGCACGAACAACCCGTGATCCTTTGCATACTCGACCACATCCATCGCGGATGCCACCACTTTCTCACGAGGCTCATGGAACTTGCACCGCATATGCAGATCCGAGACGCCGAGAAAGATGTTTACCATCGAAATATCCGCATCAAGTGCCGCGTCCACATCAGCGGTTGCCGCACGGCAGAGACAGGAGATTTGTGCATCAAGTCCAAGAGAGGCAACCGCACGAACGGAAGCCAGTTCGCCGGGAAACCTGCTTCAATACAGTTGACCCCTGCCTCGTCCAGAAGTTCCGCGATCTCCTGTTTCTCCTCAGAAGAAAAAACCACTCCCGGTGCCTACTCTCCGTCCCGCAGCGTTACATCACATATTTCCACCTGCCATCCGCTCAATTTTTTGCCTCCCTGTAATGAGTACTATTGGTTCTTTGCAGAAATAATAGCATACGGAGTTTCGAAATAATCCAGGTTTTTCAGAAGAGGAGACCCGCAGAGATCATCTCGGATTGCAATCTCATGCGCGTGAGGTCTCCTTCACATTTCACTATAAATAGTTTGCGTGACACTGGTTGTCATGTAGCATAGTAATTAATATATCAGTAATTTCATAATTAATTTAACATAAGATCGCTGTGATTCCAGTAACCTGAGGGGTATCTCTACTGGATCATAGGATTCAGGGGGACATTTTTTTTCTACTCGGGGCGTGGTTTTTCAGGGTTTTGTGCTTTAGGTGATTACACAAATGACGAATTCCAAAGCCGGCACTCTGTCGGCTGCCGGGCCGAAACGTCGAACTGTGCATCCCTGAATTTGTTGGATGCACCGTTTGAACACTTTTGGCATCCTGGTACTTGTATGGTTGTCATGCAGCGGCGAGAGCGAAAGCTTTCCCGCCTGACAGGGAAAAATAGATTTGAAGAGCGAAAGCTTTAGATAAAATCCACAGGAACGTGAAAACAATGCGTCAGATCGCAATTTATGGAAAAGGCGGTATCGGGAAATCGACAACCACACAAAACACAGTAGCGGCACTCGCAGAGGCGGGAAGAAAAGTCATGGTCGTCGGATGCGATCCGAAAGCAGAATCAACACGGCTGCTTCTGAATGGTCTTTGTCAGAAGACTGTCCTTGACACACTGCGTGACGAGGGAGACGACATCGTCTTGGGAGACATCCTCAAACCTGGATTCAAAGGAACACTGTGTGTCGAGTCAGGAGGACCCGAACCGGGCGTTGGATGTGCCGACCGGGGAATCATTACTTCAATCAATCTGCTCGAATCACTTGGAGCATACACGCCTGAACTCGACTATGTATTCTACGATGTGCTTGGTGATGTGGTTTGCGGAGGATTTGCCATGCCGATCCGTGAAGGAAAAGCAAAGGAGATCTACATCGTCGCATCCGAGAGCTCATGGCACTGTATGCAGCAAACAACATCTCCAAAGGAGTTCAGAAGTACGCCAACACCGGCGACGTCCGTCTCGGCGGCATCATCTGTAACAGCCGTCAGGTTGACAACGAACTCGGATCACACTTGATCCACTTCATTCCAAGAGACAATATCGTCCAGCGTGCCGAGATCAACAAAAAGACTGTCATCGATTACGACCCCGTCTGTAATCAGGCCGACCAGTATCGTCAGCTTTCCATGGAGATTAACAAGAACGATAAATTCGTCGTAACAAAACCGATGTGTCAGGACAGACTCGAGGAACTCATGATGGAGTTCGGCATTCTCGGATAAACGGAGGAACAAAATCATGTATCTCGTTAAAGCAATTGTTCGTCAGGAAAAGAAGGATGAAATCCTCTATGAACTTGCAGGAGCAGGATTTCACGCGGCAACCGTTGTTGAAGTCGTCGGCCGCGGAAAGCAGAAAGGTATCAACCTCGGAGGAATCGTCTATGACGAAATCCCGAAGGTCATGACCCTTGTTGCAATCCGCGAAGAGGACAAACGCGACGTTATCGATGTCATCCTCCGTTACGCAAAGACCGGCGAGAAGGGAGCATACGGCGACGGAAAGATCTTCATCAGTGCAATCGACGAAATCTACACCGTTTCCTCAGGCAAATCGGGACTCTGAACGGGGTGAATAAGATGAAAGAGATCTTAGACTTTGTCCGGATGAACAAAACCAATGCAACCAAACGCGCTCTCCTCAACGCAAAAGCAGCAGGTTTCATTGCTATGAAGGTGGAAGGCCGTGGTAAACTGGTCACTGATAGAGAAAGTCTTACAGGCCTGAAAAACGATCTCATGGCAAAAGGACAGTTCGACGACATCGACGACATGCAGGAAGTCGAGACCCTGGTCGAGGGATTCCTTGATGACTCCCGCATGTTTTCCCGCAGAATGTTTCAGGTCGTCTGTGAAGACGATGAAGTTGATAAACTTGTCAAAGCAATCATCGATGTGAACAAAACCAGCTACAAAATGGGTGACGGAAAGATTTTCGTCCTGCCGCTCGAAGACGCTGTCCGCGTGCGGACAGGAGAAACCGGATCTGCAGCACTCTGAGATTGGGAAGGGAGAAAATGGCGATAACGGAAGAGAAGTTAGGAGAGGTACTCGGCGTATACCCCGAGAAAGTGCTGGTCAACCGAAGACGCCACATTGTGCTGAAGGAACCGGATACCGAGACTGCCCAACAGATAGAAGCAAACACCCGGACACTGCCGGGAATCATCACAAACCGCGGCTGCGCTTTTGCCGGATGCAAAGGCGTGGTGGTCGCCCCTATCAAGAACATGGTTCACATCGTTCACGGACCGGTAGGCTGCGCCTTCTACACCTGGGGCACACGCAGGAACAAGGCAAAGGCTGGAGATGACGGCAAAAACTACGTCAACTACTGTTTCACTACCGATATGCAGGAGTCCGATGTCGTCTTCGGCGGAGAAAAAAAGATCGCCAAACTCATTGATGAGGCGGTTGCGATTTTTCATCCGAATGCAATCTCCATTGCGGCAACTTGTCCGGTCGGTTTGATCGGTGATGATATCGGAGCGGTCGCCCGTGCTGCAGAAGAGCGTCACGGTATTCAGGTACTTGCTTTCCAATGTGAAGGATACAAGGGTGTCAGCCAGTCCGCAGGTCACCATATTGCCAACAACATGCTGATGGACAAAGTCATCGGCAACAGCGATGTGGAGAAATGCGATGAACCGTATGCGGTCAATCTGCTCGGTGAGTACAACATCGGCGGCGACGGCTGGGAAATTGCCCGTATTCTCAAAGACATCGGATACCACGTGGTCTGTGTAATGACTGGTGACGGATCTTACGAAGATATGAAGCTCGCCCACACCGCTGACCTCAACCTCGTGCAGTGTCACCGTTCGATCAACTACATCGCAGAAATGCTGAAGGTCAAGTACGGCACGCCCTGGCTGAAGGTCAACTTCATTGGCATCAAGTCCACCTGCGACTCACTGCGTGCGATGGCCGCCTACTTCGGTAACAAGGATCTCATGCAGAAGACCGAAGAAATCATCGCCCGTGAACTGGCAAGAATCCAGCCGGTTATCGATCAGTACAGAAAAGTCTGCGAAGGCAAGACCGCATTCTGTTTGTTGGAGGCTCGCGAGGTCATCACTATCAGGGTCTGTTCGCTGAGATCGGTATCGAGACGGTTCTTGCCGGATACGAGTTCGCCCATCGTGACGACTATGAGGGAAGACTGGTAATCCCGACGATCAAAAAGGATGCTGATTCCAAGAATATCCCCGATCTTCACGTTGAAGCTGACCCTAAACGTTTCAGAATCAAGATCGCTCCCGAACGTCTCGCCAAACTCAAGGAAAAGTTCCCGTTTAACGAGTACAAGGGACTGATTGTCGACATGAAGGAAGGAACCATCGTTGTGGACGATCTCAACCACTTCGAGACCGAGATCCCTGAAAGTCTTGAGTGCGAACGTGGCCAGCTGGTTGATGTGATGACCGACACTCACTTCCATTTCCATGGAAAGAAGGTGGCAATCTTTGGTGATCCGGACGTTGTAACCGCGATGCCTGAGTTCTGCCTGAGTCTTGGAATGCTGCCGGTTCATGTGCTGACCGGAACCCCGGGCGGCGCTCTCGGCGGTTTTGAACAGGAAGTCAAGGCAATGCTTGATGAGGCAGGAGTTTGCGGAAACGTTAAGGCAGCAGGTGATTTGTTCACGCTCCACCAGTGGATCAAGAACGAGCCGGTTGATCTCTTAATCGGCAACACCTACGGCAAGTACATCGCCCGTGTGGAAGACATCCCGTTCGTGCGGTTCGGGTTCCCGATTCTTGACCGTGCGATTCACCCGTACATGCCGGTTACCGGCTACCGCGGAGCACTCCGTTTGATCGAACAGATCAGCGATGCACTGCTTGACCGATGCGATCGGGACGCAGCCGACGAAGACTTTGAACTGGTAATGTAAGAAGAACACGATATAATCATCGGGAGGACCCAGAGATGGAGGATGTAGTACTACTCAAAGGATGGGAACAGTTTGTCCGCCAGAAAGGGGAGCGTGCCTGCGTATATTGTGGGGCGCGTGTGGTACTGAACCCGGTTGCTGATGCTCTTCACCTCGTACACGGCCCGATCGGATGCGCCAGTTATACCTGTGACATCCGGGGGAGTCTGAACAACGGAAAATCCCTCTACCGTGAGGGTTTTTCCACGGACATGCGGGAGAAGGACATCATTTTCGGCGGCGAGACCAAACTTGCCGCAGCCCTTGATGAACTGATTCCAAAGTATCAGCCGCCGGTCGTGTTTGTCTACTCGACCTGTGTGGTAGGCATCATCGGCGCTGATCTGAACGCGGTCTGTAAAACAGCCGCCGAAAAGTACGGCATACCCGTGCTGCCGGTGCAGTCCAGTGGATTTGTGGGGACCAAATCGATTGGCTATTAGACGGCATGCGACGTGCTGTTCAAACTGATTGAATCGCCGACAACGAAGCTGCTGCTTCGCAGACGCCCGGTGATCAACTATCTCGGCGACTTCAACCTCGCCGGAGAAGCCTGGATTATCCGCAGCTATCTCAAGAAGATCGGAATTGACGTGAACGTGGTCTTCACTGGAGACTCACGGTATGAAGAGATCCGCCGCGCCGCAAACGCTGAATTGAACATCATCCAGTGCGCAGGATCCATGTTCTACCTTGCCCAAAAACTGGAGGAAGCCTATCATATTCCCTTCATGCAGTTTTCCTTCTTCGGCGTGGAAGATACTGCAGACTCACTTCGAAAGATTGCCCGGTTCACTAATGATCTGGGAATTATCTGGAGAACAGAAGAAGTGATTGCAGCAGAGTTGCGTCGTGTGATGCCGAAGATCTCCGGATACCGCACCGCACTTTCCGGAAAGAAGGCTGCAGTGTACGTGGGAGGCGGGTTTAAGGCAATTTCGCTGATCCGCCAGTTTCGGGAGATCGGTATGGAAGTCGTGATGGTCGGAACGCAGACCGAATGCCGCGAGGACGACGAGATCATTGGCGACATCGCCAATGACGGCACGATCATTCTCGATGATGCAAACCCTGCGGAGCTTGAAAGATTCATGCTGACGCAGGGGGCGGATCTGCTGGTGGGCGGTGTAAAAGAGCGGCCGCTCGCCTACAAACTCGGAATTGCATTTGTGGATCACAATCATGACCGAAAACATCCGCTTGCAGGCTTTGAAGGTGCGGTAAATTTCGCCCATGAAGTGTACACGACGATTTGTTCACCGGTCTGGAACGCAGTCAAAGGAGGTGCAGTCCGTGGAGATCTCTGACGTTCCCGCTCAGCAGGGAACCCAATCCCGTTCAATCGCAGAAAATCCCTGCAATATGTGCATGCCGATGGGAGGAATCATTGCCCTGAAAGGAATTGAAGGAGCAATGGTTATCTTGCACGGGTCACAGGTCTGCAGTACGTATATGCGCCGTCACATCGCCGAACACTTTGATGAACCAGTGGATGTAGGTTCCTCCTCGCTAAATGAGAAGGGCACCATCTACGGCGGATCAGCTCAGTTGAAGACCGCAATCGACAATATCCGCAAAACCTACAACCCCGCAGTCATCGGTGTTCTGACAACCTGTCTTGCCGAAACAACCGGCGAGGACGTTCACCGGATTGTGGAAGAGTACTGCCGTGAACGCGGGGTTCCGCGGTCGATGTTCATCACAGCACCAACTCCCGGTTACGGAGGGAGTCATGGAGATGGCTACTGGTACACCCTCCGCTGCGTTGTTGAGCAGCTTGCACAACCGCCTGAACAGGCGGCACCTCATGACGGGGTGAACATCATCGTCCCTATCACGTTTTCCCCTGCCGACGTTCGGGAGATTAAAAGAACTCTCAGTGCAATGGATATTCCCTACACCATCTTTCCCGATATCAGTGAGACGATGGATCGTCCTTATGGTGCCACCTACACCAAAATGTCATCAGGCGGAACACCAGTTGCGGCGCTCCGCAATATGGGCGGAGCAAAGGCCACAATTGAGTTCGGCTCTCCGGGAGACGAACGAAAGTTCTCGGGAAAATATCTGGAGGAAAAGTTCGGTGTTCCCTACTACCGCATCGCATCGCTCATCGGACTTGTGCAAACGGATGAGTTCTTTGCCCTGCTGAAAACAATCACTGGTAAATCCATGGCACCCGAGACGTCCGCCGAACGCGGACGGCTGATGGATGCCATGATCGACGGCCACAAATATGCATTTGCCGGCCGGTGCACGCTGTTCGGCGATGCAGACTTAACGTATGCACTTGCCGGATTTACCACCGAAATCGGTATATATCCAAGAGTTATTGCCTCCGACAGTCGGAACAGACACTGGAAAGAAGCATTTTCCGCGATTACCTCAGACATTGGTGAGCCGGTAACCATCTTCAGTGACACCGATTTTGCTACAGTCCGCCGCGAAAGCGAGACCGGTGGATCGAACATCGCGATCGGCCACTCTGACGGAAAGTATCTTGAAGAACATTCGGGCATCCCCCTCGTCCGTCTGGGCTTTCCGATATATGACCGTATCGGCGGCCAGCGTATCTGTTCCACGCTGTATGCTGGAACAAACTGGCTCTTGGATACCTGCGTGAACACGCTCCTTGAACGAAAGTTCAGAACGTACCGGAAAAGAATGTATGATCAGTATTTCCCAAAAATCTAGAGGTAAAAATGGAGAAACCCAAGCACCACATATTCGTCTGTGCAAGTTTCCGGCTGACCGGCCAGCAGAAAGGTTTCTGCCAGGGAAAAGATGCCACAGAGATTGTGCAGATGATTGTAGAAGAGATTGACAATCGCGGAGTCTCAGATGAGATCATGGTCTCTACAACAGGTTGCCTGAACCTGTGCGATCAGGGACCAATAGTTATTGTGTATCCGGAAAATGTCTGGTACGGCGGTGTTGCGTCTGAAGAGGCGGAGGACATAGTTTCCGCTGTTCTTGACGGCACCGTCGTGGAACGTCTTGTAATCACATAACAGAGGAGGATACAATGGCAAAAGAGATTGCAGTATGCTGCAAGGATACAGACACGATCGCGGCATTATCCACGACAACACAGATCAAAAAGTTCCGGCGTGAACAGGGTGTCTGGGAAGTTGTGGGTATCCTGCCGATAGCGCTCGGGGACATCAGTGGCATTGCCGATCTCAGGAAAACAGTTGCATCGATTCTCGAACTGCTGGACGGTTGCAAAATTATGGTAGCCTCATCCTTTATCGGGGAGGCGGCATATCATCTGGAGAGGAACGGCATTCACCTGTGGGAATCTTTAGATGCTGACCTGTTCAGTCTCGATGACATCCTTTCAAAAGATGAAGCAGACCAGGATGTTTCCGAAACAGCCGAGACGAAACAGACCTTTGTCACGGACTTCGGGAACGGTGTTTATCAGATATCCATAACCGAGATCCAGAGACAGAACGGCACCATCACCTCCAAACAGATCCTGATGCCGATTCTCTCTGCCGGAACGTTCTATGAACTGCAGATCGACTGCTGCCATATTCCCCCGTGGCTGGAAGGCGAACTTGCGGGTGAGAGGTTCGACTCCCGCGTCGAACCTCTCGCGGGCCCGTCCAAGTATCGACTATTCCTTACAAAAAAGACCTGTGCCACCGGGATTTGACCTGCATCGCTTCAGGTGTGATCAATTCCATGGCACATTTTTTTCTTTTTTCAATTCGTTTTCTTGGCATGAATCGGCAATATTCGTATCCCTGCCCCGAAAATAACTTAATACTAAGTCTAAATCCAAATTTCGTAGCACATTATTTCCGGGTTTTATTTCGGGGATTTCTTGTGACGGGCTGGACGCGAAGCGGACGACTTCAGCTGATGCTGGCTGCCCACAGGGGCGGTCTTAGCCGAGTAAGTCGATAGACTTGTGAGCAAACCAAAAGTTTGTGAACAAGTGAGGATACGCCCATCCAAAAAAATCCAGTACACGAAACTGAAGCGTACACCAAGAAAGGTCAACATTGGAAAAATGAAGGTTGAGAAATATATCAAAATTTATGATCGGAAAGACTTGAGTATATACACACAGGATTTTTCTTTATGCCCTTTCAGGCTGAAACCAGCTTTTTCGAGCACCCTTTGCGATGCGGCGTTCCACTCATAGGGTTCGACGAAGATCTCATCGATCTGAAACCTGCGAAATGCCAGATCGCAGATCTCTACGACCATCTTCGTCATGATCCCTTTGCCCCAGTAGGGTCTGCCAAGCCAGTATCCCAGCTCTGCAGTTCCGGTGCCCCGGCAGAATACGCCGATGCTGCCGACCGCCGTATCGTCATCGGTGATCGCGAGGCAGAGATTTTCCGCCGGGTCCTGCTGATGACAAAACGCGATGTAGGCTTTCGCATCTTCGAGACCGTATAGCGAGGGAAACCCTGCCCGCAGATTCTTTGCAATCAAAGGTTCATTCGCAAAAAAAGCAAGGGAAGGAGCATCACACTCTTCCCAATTTCGTAAATTGATCTGCAAACCTATCACTCTATGATCTGGCTTTCAGCGAATCGGTCTTCCGTTGCAAGCAGGAACTCCGACGACTGGGAGATCGCTTCCTTCTGGCAGATATCGATGCATTGACCGCAGAAAATACAGTTTCCAACATAGATCCGGACCCTCTTCTGGGCACGCGGCTTGTCTTCGCCCTCTTTTGCGGGAGGTACCGGATAGACGACCTGTTCGATTGCATGGGCCGGACAGACCTTCATACACAGGCCGCACCCGTTGCAGTGTTTGCGGTCATAGAGCAGTTTGCCCCGCATATTTTCCGGCGTTTCCACCGGAGGGATCAGCGCTGCTTTTCCCTCGCTCACTTTACCCAGAAAGCCGGTTATGGTTTTTGGGAGACGTGCCGCGGGAAAGAGATTTGTGACCGGCTTTTTCACTGATTGGATGAGGATCTCTTTGAGCATCGGAAACATCTTAGATACCTCCCATCAGGAAAGCATCCAGCATCAGGAGAATGATCGCCGCAATCCCGAGTCCGCCGAAGATGAACCAGTAGACTTTGACGACCTGCGTGATACGGAATCTTGCCATCATCGTTCTGATCACTGTCACCGAAAAGATCGAGACGACGATGACTTTCGCGAAGAAGAACAGAATATCGATCACAGCGGCTCCGGCGCCCGTGAGGCCGAAGACCGACGAAAGATGCCAGGGCAGCAGAATGATGACGCCAAAAGCGATCATCGCGACCGTTTTCACAGCCTGAGCAAGTGAGAAGACCCCGAGGTTTCTGCCCGAGTACTCGACCAGGATACCCCCGGCAAGTTCTGTTTCCGCTTCAGGCGTATCGAACGGGACCTTAGAAAGCTCTCCGGGCGTGATCCAGGCAAAGAGGATCAAAAGGATCAACAGACCGACGACTCCGAGGGGTCCGACGACATCCCAGACCGATGTTTCCATCAACGTCATAAAGGAGAATGGGTCGGCGACATTCGCGGCCATCAGTCTCCAGGCGATGATTATCACGGATACCGCGAGCGGTAATTCGTAGGCGATCATCGAGACCATCTCACGCTGAGCGCCGATCGTTGCATACGGGGAGCCCGAGGCAAATCCGCCGATCACGAGGGCAAGCGATGGGATGATCAGGAGATAGAGCACGAGGATCATATCGCCCGCATCTCCAAGGATCGGGGCAAGGCTGCCGAACGGCAGATACAGAAGCACTGCGATCGAAGATGCGAGAGCGACGAGCGGCATCAGATTAAAGAGCCAGGGGATTGCATTTGCCGGCACGATGCTTTGTTTCGCAAACAGTTTTCGGACATCGGTGAACGGCTGGGTGAGGGGAGGGCCCATGCGTGCCTGCATGTGGGCGACGATCCTCCGGTCGATCCCGGCGAGGAACAGGCCGACGAAGATCGCGAAGATCGCGAGGACCACCGTTCCGCCGACTGCGGAAAGGATGATGTTCATTGCATCATCCTCCGGGACTTCTCATAGGACATCTTTGCGAGCTGTTCTTTCGTGAAGATCTTCGTGGACCCGTTATTCGTGACGGCGACCCGGTCCGTGCATGAAAGACACGGATCGACCGAGGCCACGATGACCGGGATGTCGGCAAGTTGGGCGCCTTTCAGAATGATCGGCCAGACATGCAGATTACTGTATGAGGAGGCTTTGACCTTCCAGGAGATCGGCGCTTCCGCTCCGTCCATCGCGACATAATGGACCGCTTCGCCTCTCGGGGCTTCGTGTCTTCCGACTGCTTCGCCCGATGCTTTCTTGCAGGTCGAGAGGATCTTTGCGACTTTTTCTTCCCAGAGGACGGGACCCGGCGGCATGTTGTCGAGGCATGTCTCGACGATCTCGATCGACTGAGCGATCTCAAAGATGCGAACCACGATTCGGTCATACGTATCACCGTTCACATCGCTTCCGTAAATGGTGGGCATGACCGGTTTGATATCCAAATCTCCGTAGGCGCAGTAGGGATAATCAACACGGAGATCGGCGGTAACACCTGATGCCCGCGAGGTCGGACCGACGGCGGAATACGCCATCGCGGTCTCGAATGAGAGAAGGCCTGTCCCTACACAGCGGGATTTGATCATTGCGTCTTCCAGGAACAGTTTCTTCAGTTTGCCGAACAGGTCCTTGTAGGTGTTCAGGCATTTGCGGATCTTCGCATACTGATCCTCCGTGATGTCCCGGCGTGTTCCGCCGATCTGGATGATATCATAGTTCACCCGGTTTCCGGTGATCAGTTCGATCGCATCCATCGCCTCTTCGCGGACTCTCCACGCAAGATAGAACAGCGTGTCGAATCCAAGCTCGTGGGCGGCGACTCCTGCCCAAAGCAGGTGTGACTGGATACGCTCGAACTCGGCGATGATCGTTCTGACATAATCTCCCCTTTCAGGAACGGTGATATCAGCGATCTGTTCGACCGCCCGTGCGAATGCAAGAGAGTGGGTCACGCCGCAGATACCGCAGATCCGGTCGGTGAGATGCACGATCTGGACCGGGTTTCGGGAAAGACCCATCCACTCGATACCGCGGTGGGTCTGTCCGGGCGTGAAATCGGCCGAGATGACCTCTTCGCCGACCACGGTCAGTTCGATGTGGACCGGCTCTTTGAGTGCCGGGTGGATCGGGCCGATCGGGACGATGTATGGTGCTTTTCCTGCCATTTACTCATCCTCCAGAGGTGCAGGCGGCCGGTTTTCCGGTCTGCCGCATGCCCAGAGATCCTTGACCATCGATTCGGGGATCTTCTTCTCATCCTTTCGTAAAGGATAGATGTTTGCCGGGAAATCCTGCGGCAGGAAGAATTTGTGTTTTACCGGCGGCAGACCGTCGACGACGATGCCGAGATACTCCCGCTTCTCCTGCTCGGTGAATGCCGCTCCTTCCATCAGATCGGTGATCGTCGGGATATGCGGATCCGCTTTCGGGATATCGGTCGAAAAGATGACCATACATTCGGTGTTTTCGATCCCGCCGTAGAGCGAGAAGATGTACTGGACTCTGAGATTTGGATCGTTTGGTCCTTTGTCGTATCCGGCAATGCAGGATAAGTGGGGATATCTGATCTTCATCAGCTCCTCAACGGCCTGATGGATGGCTTCCTTTTGGATCGTGATCCAGATATTGCTGTTCTCCCGTTTCTTCACTCCTTCACCTCTTACTCTGATGGAAGAGTCCAGCATAGAATCGCCGAGTGAGGCTTTGAGTTTATCCACCACTTCCGTGGGGGTATATATTTCGTCCATTATTTTCCTCCTTCGAGTCGTTCCAGTTTCGCGATCGCCGTTACAACGCCGTTGATGATCGCCTCAGGTCTTGGGGCACATCCCGGGACATACACGTCCACCGGGATGATCTGATCGACTGGACCTGCCAGGTTGTATGAAGTAGAAAATACACCGCCCGACTGACCGCATGTTCCAACGACCATCACCACTTTGGGTCCTGCCATCTGGGCAAAGACCCGGCGGAGCCTGTCGGCCATCTGATTCGTTACCGGGCCCGTTACGAGTAATACGTCCGCATGGCGCGGGGAACCCACGAGTTTTACGCCAAAGCGTTCAGGGTCATATCGGGGGGTCAGGGTCGCCACGATCTCGATATCACAGCCGTTGCATGAACCCGCATTGAAGTGGAAGACCCAGAGGGATCTGTTTAACGATGGTGTGAGTTTCATACCATGATCACCACCACGAAGATAACAATGACCCCTATCAGGAACCATACGAGGTAATCGTTCACCACACCGGAATGGAGCAGGATGAGTTTGTCGTAGTATCCTTTGAGGGCATGTGTGAATCCCCAATACATGTTCCCTCCTCTGATATGGACAGCGCCTTTTTCGGGCTCGTCATTTCCTGAGAGGTAGGGTTTCGTCTGTTCGGTTCCTTTGTCGTAGTCCGATTCACCACAGCGCCAGATAAGCCAGGCGACCAGCAGTCCCGTGGCCATGACGGCGATCCAGATGAGCGGATTCCAGAATCCGTATCCTGTAATCAGATCTCCGATCATAATCCGCCTCCAAGGACCGCAGTGATATATGCACCTTTATTAATGAGGGCATCAGCCGCCGGGGAAACAAGATTGTTCACCACAAGATCCGGGAAGAGACCAAATCCGATGACGAATATCGTCAGGATGACCATTCCGGCGATCATGAGTTTCGGGACTTCCTTTACCTCTGCATACTCAGGGAGCTGAGGTCCCATAAAAATCGAGTGGAATACCTTCATGAAGGATGCGAGCGTCAGGATAGAAACGACCATCGCGATGATCGAAAGGGCCGGGTTGAACGCAAAGACCGATTCGTAGATCATCAGCTTCGAGGAAAACCCGTTAAAGGGCGGGATTCCCGCGATCGCCAATGCTCCGATAAGGAAGAAGATCATCGTCCATTTCATATTGTGACCGAGACCTCCCATCTTGTTCAGACTCCAGACACCGGTCCGATAAATCACGGCACCGACCGCGAAGAACAGGAGACCCTTGTACATCGCATGATTGATGATATGGAAGAGACCTCCCTCCATTGCTGTTTGACCATAGGAAGCCATTGCGACAGGATCTCCTAAAACGGCCAACGCTACGCCCACGCCGAGAAGCATGTATCCGGTCTGCGAAACGGCATGATATGCCAGCAGACGTTTGACATCCTTCTGTGGGATCGCCATCGTAACGCCGATGACCATCGACAGGACACCAAGGATGATGATGACCAAGCCAAGCGTGACTGTGTTGAATGTGTCGCCGTACAGCGTGAAGAGGATCCTAAACAGACCATACAGACCTGCCTGGCTTGCGACGATCATCACTGCGGTGATCCCCGAAGGGGAGACCGAGTATGCATCGGGCGTTGCGAAGTGGAACGGGACCGATCCTGCTTTCATGGAGAGAGCCGCGATGAAGAGTACGAGTGCAATGATGTTCAGGGTCGAGAGTGAGATCTGCGACGCGATCACTGCCATGTTCAGTGAGTTGTACTGGGCATACAGCAAACCGATTGAGAACAGGACCATCAGTCCGCCGACGGTGTTGACAATCAGGTATTTGAGCGCTCCTTCGGCAGCGATTCCGCCTCTCCTATGATAGGAAACGAGCGCTGCGCCGGCGAGGGAGTTGATCTCCAGGAACACGAAGAAGTTGAAGATGTCACCGGTTGAGACCATGCCGAAGATTCCTGCGGTCAGCAAAAGATACAGTGCATAAAACTCGGATTTTCCGCTCCGTTCCTTTTGCGAGGAAACGAGGTAGAGAACGACCGCAAATGAAACGATCGCTGCAGAAAGCAGCATGAATGCGCCGAATCCGTCGATCGTGAAGATGATCCTGAACGGGATCCCTCCTGAGTCAATCGGAGCCGCGGGTGATCCCGCTGCCGCTCCAAAGACATACACGATCGTTCCCTTCGTGTAGACCGTGAACGCCGTAATAACGGCGAGAAGACTTGAAGCGAACGAGGCACAAATGATCCAGGCATCGCGGATCTGCGAAAGGAATCTTCCGATAATCGGGAGGAGGAACGCGCAGAACAGCGGAACTGCGATCAGCAGTGCCGGCAGATTATAGAAAAGAACGTTCATTCCTTGAGCCTCCGCATCTTATCCGAATTGACTGTACCGTATTTTTTATAGATAACCATCACGAGAACAAGCATCAGGGCGGTCGTTGCAACACCGATAACGATGTTTGTCAGCGTGAGCGCCTGGACCGTCGGGAGAACCATATCGGCGCCTTCCGGTGCATTCGTGAAGATCGGGGCGATCCCGTTTTCCCGGTAACCGAGCGTTACCAGGAACAGATTGATCGCTCCTTCCAGCATCGCGAGACCCATCACCATTTTTATCATGTTCTTCTTGAGAAGAATGGTGGCAAGCGCGATCCCGATAAGTAATGCCACTGCGACAAACGGCAGATTTGCTATCATTTTCTCTCTCCTTTTTTGCCCTTATGCATATTTTGGACAAGTAATTCTGCATTGTCCTCTTCCTGCGTGGTTTCTTTCAGACCGGCAAACATGAACATCAGCACGGCTGAAAGGGCACCAAAAACCTCGATCCCGATCGCGAAGTTCAGGGTCGGGATGATCCCGGCGGTGTAGAAATCGCCCGGATTCACACCATACGCGACCGCATGGCCGAAGAGTCCTCCCGTGGCATTCAGCCAGTTGAAGAGGAATCCTGATGCGACCACCAGCCCTGCGAGAGCAGTGCAGATGAAGAGTATAAGACCCGCAGATTCGACGAGTTTAAAACTCGTTACCGGGATGAACTTCTCCATACACTCACGGTAATAATAACAGACGAGGATCAGTGCAACGCCTGTCGCGATCACAGCTCCTCCCTGGAAGCCTCCGCCCGGTGTCAGGTGACCGTGGGCCACGATGTAGAAACCGAAGATAAAGATGAACGGAACGAGCAGGCGGCCTGCGGTCCGGACAATAAGACCGATCGTCATTTGTGCGTCCTCCGGAAGATCATAGCGACCCCGAGGACCGCGATAAAGAGAACGGTCGCTTCACCGAGCGTATCGAATCCACGGAAGTCGAAGACGACTGCAGAGACCACGTTGTTCGCTCCGGTCTCTGTCTGAGAGTTGTCGATATAATACTGATCTGTCATCGTGGCCGCCGGAGCTCCGAAGGTCAGACCGAATGCCGGCAGGAGGAAGATGAGTGTTACAAGAACGATCAGAACGATCGCAAACTTTGGCTGGAATATAGAGCCTGCTTCTTTCATTCCTCTTCACCCTCCTTACGTTTTGTTCCGCGTATGGCGATCATCATGATCGCCGTCGAGATTCCCGCCCCGATACTCGCTTCTGCGATCGCCACATCGGGCACCTGCAGAAGGAAGAACTCGAGAGCGAGAAGAAAACTGAATGCGGAAAACGCGATCGCGGCCGCTATCAGATCTTTCAGGAAAAATACCGTCACTGCGCAGAAGAGTATTGCTGCGAGGAAGAGAAGGTGCAGAACCACATAACTTTCGGGAAACAGTTCAATCATTTTTTTCGTCCCTCCCGATGTTTCATTTTTGTTTCGTCTGCATTCAGGGCGTCGATTTTTGCAATCGGCATATTTCCCGAGCGGTATGCGCTGTGGGCGATCGCATGGGTCGCTGTGGTCCCTGTGATCACCACGATCACGAGAGTCAGAATAACGTGTGCCCCATAGTTGAGCCAGGCTTCATCGCCCGAGAGCAGGAGACCCACAGCGTAGATAAGGACGGCGGCCCCCATGAACAGGAATCCGAGACTTCCGACCAGTCCGGCGGCATGGATGCGTGTGTAAAAGTCAGGGAACCGGAACAGGCCGATCACTCCGAGGATGCTGAATATGAGTGAGATCACCACACAGATGGTTACGATTATGTCGATCATTGGAGATCCCCCATGATGAGTTTTGCGACGTAGAGTGTTCCAACGAAGGAGAGAAGAGCGTAAACGATTGCCACATCGATGAAAACCGGCTGCATAAACCAAAGCGAGAGGGTGATCATGATGGTGACAACGAGGATGTTGACCACTTCGAGTGCGAGCATGCGGTCGGCATTTGTCGGACCGCGCCAGATTCTGATCCCACATGCAAAGATGAGAAGCACGAAGATGATCGCTGCGATCATGAATATATCGTTCATTCTGTGATCCTCCTGATCCATTTGGCGAGGTTGATCTTCGCGAATATCTTATCAGCAGGTATGACCCCTTTTGGGTCTTCACCGACATCGAGACAGTGGACGTACAGTTCCCTGGTCTCATCATTCACATCTACAGTGGCCGTTCCCGGTTGATAGGTGATGGATGCTGAAAGAAGCAGTGCTCCTCCGTCGGTTTTCATACCTGGCGTGAGTTTCACGATCCCCGGTCTGATATTTCTGCCGGTGACGATCTTCCAGGCGACAGTCAGATTTGCAATAATAAGTTCGATTAGAAACGGAATGATATAGACGATTAGGAGGAGCCAGCGGAGGGGGTTTGCCATATTATAGCTTTTTCCAACCCAGAGTTTCCGGCATATCAACCCGGTTATAATCGAAAGAATTAGTCCAATGATGAGTTCTGCGGATGACCAGAGAAGTATCCCGTCAGTTGGTGTTGCCGAACCTACAGACAGTATCAGATAGATGATGAATGCAGCAAATCCTGCAAGTATTGCCGGAAAAACGTTGTTCACACTGCACCTATGTGTTTGCTCTTATTTCTCATGATAAAATATCACTATTCTCCATACCTGATTTTGTACAGACTCATACATCGTGGATGACGCCTGTATCTATATTAATAAGTTTATCAGTAATTTATACTCTGCGGATCCTGATCGGTAAAAGAATACCCGGAATACGGCAGGAATTTATCCTCATCTTCGGGATAATTTTGGATATATTTATATCTCAGTATGCGTAATATACGCCTGTCTGAAAATCATTCGCTTTGATTGAACGGCAAGGAGTTATAAGTTATGGTTAATGAAAACGGACTGCCGAAAACATCCTACGGAAAAGTTGTCAGCGGTGAAAAAAGTATGGTTCTGGGAATTATCCTCTGGTTCTTCCTTGGAGGAATCGGACTTGCCTATGCGGGACGTGTCGGACTTGGTGTTGCTTTCTATATCATAGAGATCATCTGTGCATTTTTAGCAGTCCTGATCATCCCCGCAATCATCGCAGTTATTGTCTGGATCGTGGCTCTCTATCTGACCTATAAGGCCATTAAAGAGAACAACGAGCTCTGGGTCCAGCACCTGACCAACTAAGGACCAATCCCCTTAAATTTCATACAACAAATGTGGGAGACTTCTACATCCTTCAAAATCATTTTTACGTCGTCTGCTTTTACCGGTGCCGGATATTCGCGGGCCTGTTCTAGGTACCTCATTCCTGTTGCTTCCCGTGGACGGAGGCATAAACCGGGCATTTTGCCGGTCTTTTATTCATATCACCCGACCCTGCCAAAGCGCGTTGTATGCGTTCTTCATCAAATCCTTTCCGGTCATGTTTCATTTTCCCGATAATTCCGTGTATTCCGGTCAATTCTGTATTTTCTGTCAGATAATCATGATATATCGTTTAACAATTTAGATACTACGGGAGTGATTTTATATACTAGAAAGTTCTTCTATAAACTATCTCAAAAATGGAGATGGTATTACTTATGTCAATTGGAATTGGAGAGAATTTAACCGGATCTTTTGGTTATGCAAAAGACAAACTCGTGGGAAATATAGGTAACTGGGTCCTTCTGATCATCCTGACCATTATCCCGATCGTTAACTTTATCGCAATTGGAACATATCTGAAAGTTTACCGCGGCGAAGACCCGAAAGTTGCAGGAATCGGTAAATCCTTTGTAGATGGTCTTCTTGCATTTATCATAGTATTCCTCTACCTGCTTATCCCGACCATTATCTTTATGGTTGTATTAGGAGCCTCTTTAGCTGGAATGATGGCTGGATCGGTTGCAGCAATAGCCGGTGCCGGCATTGGTGGTCTTATTTGTTTGATCATCTACATTCTGTTCGGCCTTATTCTGACCCCTGCTATAGTCAACTTTGCTCACAAGGGATTTGGTGCAGCATTCAAATTTGGCGAACTCTTTGGTATGATCGCAAAGGTCGGCTGGCTGAACTACATCTTATCCATTATCGTCCTTGGTGTCATCTTTGGTATCATCAGTCTCCTTACAATGATCCCATATGTAGGCTGGCTTATCGTGCTCATCATTTCACCCTTCCTCGCCGTCTGGGGCGTCAAGTTCTGGGCAAACCTGTTCGCGTAAGAATATCAAACCAAACTTTTTTTTATTTTCATTCCAGGTTCTGCAGATCTTTTCTGCCGGCGAATCGATTTATATATACCAGAGTCCTTGTTTTATCTGTCTCAATAAAGAGATGGTTATACTATGTCAATTGGAATTGAAGAAAATTTAACCGCATCCTTCAGGTTCGCAAAGGAAAAACTCGGAGGCAATATCGGAACATGGCTGATCCTATCGATCCTCAACCTCATCCCGATCGTCAGCTGGATCGTCTACGGAACGTTTGTCAAAATACTTCGCGGCGATGAACCGGATCTCGACAATATGGGGAAGTCCTTTGTTGACGGGCTTCTTGCACTAATCATCGGTCTGATATACATGATCATCCCGATCATCCTTACCATCTTCGTCTTCATCGGCATGTTCACGGTCGGTTCCTTGACCGTGACCCCGGGAATGGGTCAGGTTCCTGCTATTACGGCTGGTGCGGGTGTTGCCCTCATGTTTGGTCTGATCCTTCTTTGCATCATCGTAACATTCTTGTTCGCTCTGTTCGCCAAACCTGCTGTCGTCAACTTTGCCCGCAACGGATTTGGTGCTGCGTTCAGACTCGGCGAAATATTCAGAATGATCAGCAAAGCAGGCTGGCTCAAGTACATCCTTTCGCTCATCCTCTTCTGGTTCATCTTCGGTGCGATCATCCTCATCTGCGTGCTGATCCCGATCATCGGCTGGATCCTCCTGATCTTCATCATGCCGTTCCTCTACTTCTGGGGAGAAAAGTACCTTGCAAACCTGTTCGAATAAGAACAAAAAATCTTTTTTTTTATCTGATGCTATTTTGAGAATGCTTATCTCTTGCAAAGGCAAATCAATCATTGTTAGCCGGATCATACGATCCGTTGATTATGGAGTGTCTGATTATGCCATTTTGTCCAGGGTGCGGTGCTGAAATTCTTACCACCGTTGAGATATGTCCTGTGTGCGGAACACGAGTACACAATAAGCCCCGCAGCAATCTCCCGCGAAATGCACATGGGGATCTGGTCACCTGTGAGAAAAGCGAGGTTCTCGCCGTTATTCTGGGATTTTTCATTATCGGGGCCGAACTCATGTATGCCGGGCGTGTCGGACTTGGGGTCGTTCACCTGGTGTTGTCCATCCTCTTCTGCTGGACGTTTCTCGTGCCTCTTGCGTTGTGGATCTATGGAATGCTAAAAGGCTATGAGCTCTGCAAAGAAAACAATCTGCTCTGGATCCAATACCTGGAAGAAAACAGATAATCCCGTTATCTCCTCATTTTTCGCGTGCTATCGCGCTTTTTTCTCTCATATTCCTTCCCCCCTCTCATGGGGTGGGGCATTCGCCTATCGGTATGGTCTACAAACAAAACTAATATATAGAACTGCAATACAACAAATATGTGCAACAAGCGAAACAGGAAAAGCCATGGACAAACACACCGAGCCAAAGGAGGTCAAAAACACTGACTCTTCCCAGGCAGAAATCACAAACCCGGATGAAAATCCCGTTCCTGAAACCACTGTTGTTGACGAACTCACAAAAAAATACGACGAACTCAATGACAAACATCTTCGTCTCGCAGCCGAATTCGAAAACTACAAAAAGCGTGCTAAACGCGATCAGGAAAGTGCTGTCAGGTATGCAAACGAAAAGTTTGCGCTCGACATCATTGACATCCTCGACAACTTCGAACGTGCTCTCAAAAGCGACGACGAAAATCTTCGTGACGGACTCGAGCAGATCCACAAACTGTATCTCTCCATCCTTTCGAGAAACGGCATCGAAAAAATGAACATCACTGGAACAAAGTTCGACCCCGCATTCCATGAAGCCGTCTCCTGCATCCCCGCAGACGCCCCCGAAGATGCAATCATCGACATCGCCGTTCCAGGATACATGATCCGCGACAAGGTGCTTCGTCATGCAAAAGTGGCCGTAGCGAAGAAAAAAGAATAATAAAGGTACTAAAAATGGCATCAAACAAAGTAATCGGAATTGACCTTGGAACAACCAACTCCTGTCTTGCTATTATGGAAGGCGGGAGCCCGGTTGTCATCGCAAACGCAGAAGGATTCAGAACAACCCCGTCTGTCGTCGGATTCTCCAAAGATGGAGAAAGACTCGTCGGAAACGTTGCAAAACGTCAGGCGATCATCAACCCCGGAAGAACCGTCAGCTCGATCAAACGGCACATGGGTACCGATCACCCAACCGAGATCGACGGCAAGAAATACTCTCCTCAGGAGATCTCTGCAATGATCCTGCAGAAACTCAAGATGGATGCAGAAGCATATCTTGGAGAAAAAGTCGACAAAGCCGTTATCACGGTCCCGGCCTACTTCAACGACGCCCAGCGTCAGGCAACCAAAGATGCCGGCAAGATCGCCGGACTTGAAGTCTTTCGTATCATCAACGAACCTACCGCCTCGGCACTTGCATACGGCCTCGACAAAGAAAACGAAGTCACCGTCCTCGTCTACGACCTTGGCGGAGGAACCTTTGATGTCTCCATCCTTACTCTTGACGATGGACTCTTCGAAGTCAAATCTACCGCAGGAAACAACCGTCTCGGTGGAGACGACTTCGATGCACGCGTCGTTGACTTCCTCGCCGACGAGTTCAAGAAGAAGGAAGGCGTTGACCTGAGAAAAGACCCGGTCGCACACCAGCGGCTGAAGGATGCTGCAGAGAAGGCAAAGATCGAACTTTCCTCACTCCAGAAGGCAAGCATCAATCTCCCGTATATCACTGCGACCGCTGACGGACCAAAACACCTGGATGTCGACCTGACCCGTGCAAAGTTCGAGCAACTCATCGGTGACCTTGTCCAGAAGACCGTCGAACCCGTCAAGCAGGCATTAAAGGATGCAGGCCTCAGCGCTTCCGACATCAACCACGTCCTCCTTGTCGGTGGATCGACCCGTGTCCCGGTCGTCATTGAGACCGTCAGAAGCCTCCTCGGTAAAGAACCGGACAAGACCCTTAACCCCGACGAGTGTGTCGCACTCGGCGCTGCGGTCCAGGGAGCAGTCCTCACCGGAGAGACCAAGGACGTTGTCTTACTTGATGTCACCCCGCTGACCCTCGGTATCGAGACCCTCGGCGGCATCGCCACTAAACTCATCGAGAGAAACACCACCATCCCGACCAGAAAGAGCCAGATCTTCTCGACCGCGGCAGACAACCAGACCTCTGTTGAGATCCATGTTGTCCAGGGAGAACGTCAGTTCGCCCGCGACAACTTCAGTCTCGGCAGATTCCAGCTTACCGGCATCCCATCGGCACCCCGCGGCATGCCTCAGATCGAGGTCACCTTCGATATCGATGCAAATGGTATCGTCCATGTCTCTGCAAAGGATCTTGGAACCGGTCACGAGCAGTCGATGACCATCACCGGCAGAAAAGATCTCAAGGACGACGAGATCGACAAGATGGTCAAGGACGCAAAACAGTTCGAGGAAGAGGACAAGAAACGCCGTGATGAGATCGAACTCCGCAACAACGCCGACAATGCCGTTTACGCTGCAGAAAAACTCGTCAACGACAAAGAGACCGCCGACAAGATCGACGCCGAAGATAAGGAAAAGATCTCGTCAGGTGCCTCTGCTCTCAAAGACGTCCTTGCAAAGGAGGATGCCTCCTCCGAGGAGATCAAAGGGAAGATGGACGCCCTTCAGGAATTCGTCTTCGCTGCGACCTCCAAGATGTATCAGAAGATCCAGGAAGAACAGCAGGCAGCAGGTAATGCAGCCGGTTCCAGATGTGAAGGCAACTGTGACTCCTGCAACTCCGACGACAATGTCGTAGATGCAGACTACGAAGTCAAAAAGGACTAAGCCTCCTTTTTTTGGGAATGTAAGAAATGGGTTCGGAATCGTACTATAATGTCTTAGGTTTGCCCCGTAATGCTACGGAGACAGACATTAAAAAAGCTTACCGAAACCTCGCCAAGAAGTATCACCCGGATGTCTGCAAGGATCCCGGGGCTGAGGAGAAGTTCAAGTCGATCAACGAGGCGTATGATGTTCTTTCAGACGAGACGAAACGCCGGCAGTATGATCAGATTGGACATGATAATTTCACGAATGCATCGAAGGGTAACCACTCCGGCGCAGGAAGCGCAGGATTCAATGCGGACTTCTCGGGATTCGGAGATATCTTCGATTTCTTTGGTGGAGGGGGCCGCAAACAGAGCGGACCAAGAGAGGGCGACGATCTTTTGATGCGGATCCAGATAACGCTTGAAGAAGCGGTATTTGGCGCACAGAAAGAGATCGAGGTCATGCATACGGAAAGCTGTCCAGACTGTGACGGAACGGGCAGTTCAACGAAGAAAACCACCACCTGCAGTAAATGCGGCGGAACGGGTCAGATCAAACAGGTGAAGAACTCGATCTTCGGCCAGATGGTCACCCAGTCTCCGTGTCCAAACTGCGGCGGGAGAGGAAAGATCCCCGAGTCTCCGTGCAAAAAATGTAACGGGACAGGGAGGACCAAGGTACGCCGTAAGATGACAGTCAGTGTTCCTGCGGGAATCGATACTGGCATGCGTCTGCGTATGGAAGGATACGGCGAGGCAGGAGATTACGGAGCGAGAAACGGCGATCTGTATATCGAAGTCTATGTCGTATCGAATCCGAAGTTCGATCGTGAGGATGATAATCTGATTACGCAGTATGAGATTTCTCCTGCTCAGGCGGTTCTCGGATGCGAGGTGGAGATCGAGACGATCGACAGAAAGAAGGTCACGCTGAAGATCCCGACAGGAATTGCCTACGGGACTCGTCTCCGGATCGCCGGAGAAGATATTCGCAGATGTGGCAATTACGGGAACCTGCTCGTCAGGATCGTGATCGCCACACCTAAGAAGATCTCCTCAGCGGAGAAGGAGTTGTATGAAAAGCTTCTCCACGCAGAAGGAAATGCAGGCTCTTCCTCATCGTCTAAGGATGATGAGAAGGAAAGCCGCAAAAAACGCGGGATCTTTAAATGAGTGAGGATTTGGTGACGGTAAAACCGTCACCAAATCCGAAACGGGGAGCAAATCTTTGATTTGCGACCAAGTGAGGATACACCCGAAGCGAGTGTTTCCATTCACGTAACCCCACGTAAAGTGCAATCCCCCACTATATATTTATAAACACGCCGGACCGGGAATCTTTTGCAAGGGCCGAATCGCTCCCGGTCCCCACCCTGATTTTTTGGTCGTTCCATCACACATTCCTGGAAGGAAGTGCTACCCTTAATTAACCCTTACGTCTATAGTAATAGATAATGACTCTTGCACTGCTGTCAGTCTGGGACAAGACCGGGATCCTTGATCTCGCCCGTGCCCTGGTTGCAAAAAACATTGGAATCTTAAGTTCAGGCGGAACGGCAAAGGCTCTGCGTGAAGCCGGCATTCCTGCAAAAGACGTTTCAGACTATACCTGTTTTCCTGAGATGATGGACGGCCGTGTAAAGACCCTCCACCCGAAGGTCCACGGCGGTCTTCTTGGTCGCAGAGGCATCGACGACAAGATCATGGCAAAACACGGCATTGAGCCGATGGACATCCTCTGTGTCAATCTCTATCCGTTCGAGGAGATGTCCAAGAAGAATCTCCCACTCGAGGAACTCATCGAGTTCGTCGATATCGGCGGCCCCGCCATGATCCGTGCGGCATCCAAGAACTACAAGGATGTTGCCGTTTTGACCGACCCATCTGACTATCCGATGGCGATCGAAGCAATCAAAACCGGTGGGTTCACTCCGGAGCAGAAACTCCGTCTTGCAACGAAAGCATTCACCCGCACGGCTGCATACGATGCTTTGATCTCCAACTATCTCAACGGCATCGAGAAGGAGTTCCCGGATGTGTACACCATGCAGTTTGGAAACGGCAGAAAACTCAGATACGGAGAAAACCCGCATCAGATGGCTGTCGTCTACGGCACCTCCGGCATCGCCGGTCAGGTCGCTCTGCAGGGCAAAGAGATGTCCTACAACAACTACCTTGATGTGCACGCCGCGGTCAGTCTTTGCAGAGAACTAGACGGATTTGCGACGGTAATCGTGAAGCACAATAATCCGTGCGGTGTGGCTGTAGGGAAGAATCAGCTTGAATCGTATCTCAAAGCGCGGGATGTCGATCCGGTTTCAGCCTACGGCTCGGTCGTTGCGATGAACACGCCGGTGGGTACCGAGATCGCAAAGGAGATCTGTTCGACTTTTGTTGAGGTCCTGATCGCTCCGTCATTCAGTGACGAGGCGCGTGAGATGATGAAGACAAAGCAGAACATGCGTCTTCTCCTTCTTCCGCCGGCAGAACATGCGGATGAGATCCGCACGATCGACGGCGGTATTCTCGTCCAGAGGACCCCGGCGTACATCGAGGATTGGAAGGTCGTCTCAAAACGTGCCCCGACTCCGGACGAAGTCGAAGCACTTAAACTCGCCTGGAAGGTAGTCAAGTACGCAAAGAGTAATGCCATCATTTACGCGAACAAGACCGAGACGGTTGGTATCGGTGTTGGTCAGATGAACCGTGTGGACTCGGCAAAGCTTGCTGTCCAGAAAGCTGCGGAGTTCGGCAGAACGATGAAAGGAACCGTGATCGGTTCGGATGCGTTCCTGCCGTTTGCCGATACGCTGGAAGTGGCGGCTGCCGCAGGGGCGACTGCACTTATTCAGCCGGGCGGCTCGATCCGTGATGACGAGGTGCTCATAAAGGCTGATGAGCTCGGTATCGCGATGGTGTTCACCGGAACACGCCATTTCAGACATTAAAAACAGAAATTTAGGTGGGGATCGTAACCCGCTACTTTTTTTGGGAGTTTGGTATCGTCTGCTATGTGCCCAGAGATCATCCGCACGGCGCTGTTCTGCGTGCAAAGAATCCCGTACACGAAATCGACTTATACCAAAAAAGAAAAAAAGAACGTTCAGGGAAGTCTGATTGTTCCGACGACCCGGAGCTTTCCCCCGTCCAGATAATGGATCACCGCCGAATCACCCGGCTTATACACCAGCGGCGTATCAAGTTCGAGGGTCAGCTTCGGGGCATGCCAGTCCGATCCGTTCTCCACCTTCGTTACGCGTGCAGATAAAAACTGCATCCAGTGTCCTATGGATACGACCATCTGCTCCTTGATCTCTCCCGGCCAGTATTTCACCAGGCGTGCGTCGCCGGTGACCGTCGTTGTGTGGGTCACTGTGGGGTCGTTCGTAAGGACGAACCCTCTGTCCAGCTCCTCGGCCTCGATGTCTTTTAAGGCACAGCCGACACGGTCGCCTGCATATGCCCAGGCAAAATCATCATCATGCTTTTGGACCGATCGGATCTGACCGATCTTACCCAGCGGTTCGACCCGCATCTTATCGTGCTTTTTGATCCATCCGTCGGCAACACATCCGAGGATCACCGTTCCAATACCTCGCACATTGAAGTGGTGGTCGATCGGGACCGATCCTGTCGCCCCGTCCTTCGGCTCGATATTCGGCTGCTTTGCCGCACGTTCAAGAAGTTCGGCAGAAAGTCCGATGAAATCCTCATCCATGATCATATAGTTCTCAAGAACCGTTCCTTTGATCAGAGGGGCGATCTGATTCGGCTGGATATAATTCTTCAGGATGATCGTGCCGCATTTGACATCTGCACAGTCAAGCATCAGGATCCACTCGGCAACCATCGGCGTGATCTCAGAGATCACTACGATCGCCTCATGAGACATAGAAACAACATAGAACAGCGGAGCGAGTCTGTCCGGATATCTGGTCGGCTCCAAAAATGTTACGGTATCGTGACCTTTTTTCAGATTGTAGAAGGTGATATCGGTACTGTTTCCCTTTTTCCCGAGATCACGGGCATATCCGTTCGGGGAAAGTACGGAGACGGTTAAGTTCGGCATGGTTATACTCATTAGTGTTTTCGGATGATTATATTTATGGGTTTTACCTCCCGCCGCCTCTTCCCACTCAGTACACTCAACGTATATTGGCAAAATTTTCTGGAAAAACCCCGCAACATTTATCACGTAATCATGCACATTAACAGATATGAAAAATGTGAAAACCTCAGTTGATGGAGATATTCTTACACTTACGATCGATCTTTCCCAGGAAATCGGTCCTTCATCCTCCGGCAAAACGATCATCATTGGTTCCAGCATGGGAAACAAACCGATCGACCGCAAACACCCCGAGGTCCGTGTTGGTGTAAACGTATATAAGAAGGTCTGAGATTTCTTCTTTCATTCATATTTTCTGTGATCTACCCACGTTTACGTATATATAGGGTATCTGTATGCGTCCGTACGTGATTATCAATGCAGCCATGAGTGCTGATGGAAAACTTGCCACCAGTGAGAGGAAGAAGACCAAGATCTCCGGTAATGACGACTTTCTGCGTGTGGATACACTCCGTGCTGAGTCCGACGCGGTAATGATAGGCATAGGGACAGTTCTCTCCGATGATCCCTCTCTCCGCCTGAAAAACGAGGAGTATGCCGGTATGCGCAAAGCGAACGGCAAAGATCCTCATCCCATGCGGGTCGTGATCGACAGTATGGCACGGATGCCTGCTGACGTGGACATGTTCAAAAAAGGACTTGGCCGCGTGGTCATTTTTGTCTCGGAAAAAGCCCCTAAGGAGAGATGCGACGCGCTGAAAGAAAAGGCGACGGTGATCTCTGCGGGTGCGGATTCAGTCGATCTGGCAACTGTGTTGGAAGAACTCGCAAAACTCGGGGTCAAACAGCTGATGGTCGAAGGCGGAGCGACCCTTCTCTGGTCGATCATGAGCCGGGGGCTGTTTGACGAAATACGCATATATATCGGTGCAATGATCATTGGCGGAAAGGATGCTCCGACCTTTGCTGACGGTAAAGGGTTCACCGACCCTGATGAGTTCACCCGTCTCTCGCTCAAAAACGTTGAGCGGATTGACGATGGTGTCCTGCTGACCTGGATAAAAAAGGCATGAATATTATTTTACCAGCCGCTTTTTCCTGAGCAGCCTGTTATACGTGACCGCAAATCTGTGTGCCTCGTCCCGTATCTCCTGAAGGTACATGTTTGCCTTGGTCTTTTTTTCAAACGGCAGCGGGAACGGCATGCCTGATACGAATACTTCTTCTTCCGCTTTTGCAAGCGAGATGAGCAGGATATGGGCATCCAGTTCATCGAGCACCCGCTTGGCGGATGAGAGCTGCCCTTTTCCTCCGTCGATCACGATCAGATCAGGCAGAGGTTTTTCCTCTTCGATCAGGCGGCTGTATCTCCGGCGGACAACTTCAGCCATCGAGGCGAAGTCATCGATCCCGTCGACCGTTTTAATTTTGAACCGCCGGTAGTTTCTCTTATCCGGTCTGCCGGATACGAACTGGACCATGGACGCTACCGTATCCGTTCCTGAAAGGTGGGAGATATCGAAACACTCGATGACGTTTGGCGGTTTCTTCAGATGAAGGGCCGCCTGCAGCTCCATGACTTTCAGTTCGTCGCCGAAATGGACCGTCTCGATATTTTTTCCAGCAAGTTCGAGCAGTTTCTTCTTCGCCCCCTGCTTTGGCACGGTGATCTTCACCACATACCCTGCCAGATTTCCCAGATACGCGGCGAGTGCTTCGTCAAGCTCCTCCTCCACGATTATTTCCTTTGGAGCAGGATTTTCGGTGTAATATCTGACAACAAACTCCTCGAAAAATCCGTCGGTACCCTCAAAGATGAACTCGTCCCTGCCGCCGAGCGTTCCCTTGTACACATGGAAGACCATCAGATACACCGTTCCTTCAGCCACGCGATAGGTGATGACATCCTCGTCATGATCGGTTTTCCGGGCGACATACTGTCGTGAGGAAAGGTTCTCGACCGCGGTGATCATGTCGCGGCAGAGAAGGGCCGCTTCGAACTCCATCTCTCTCGCATACCCTGTCATCTCTTCTTCGAGTTTGTTTTTGATCTCCTTTGTGCTGCCTTTCAGGACATCTGCAGCATATGAACACTGTTTTGCGTATTCCTCGACTGAGACATGTCCCCCGCACGGTCCGGTGCAGTTACCGATATGATATCTGAGACAGGGCTTGTTCTTCGGCATATTTTTACAGGACCTGAGTCTGAATGTTTTTTTCACGACCGAGAGCACATAGTCCCGTTCCTTTGCCGAGACGAACGGCCCGAAAAACTGCCCGCTGCCGTGGGTATTTCTCGCGATGCTGATCCGTGGATACGGCTCTTTCGTGAGTTCGATGTATGCGTAGGATTTTGCGTCCTTGAGATCGATGTTGTACTTCGGGAGGTGATGTTTTATGAGGGTATTTTCCAGAAGATATGCCTCTTCGTCGGTCGCTGTGATGATGTATTCGACCGAACAGATCGCTGCCACCAGCTTTTTTGTTTTCGGGTCATGGTCCTTTTTCTGAAAGTAGGAAGAGACCCGTTTTCGTAAATCTTTTGCTTTTCCAACGTAGATTATCGTCCCTTCGCCGTCTTTATACTGGTAACTTCCCGGAAAATGGGGAATGTCGGCAAGGTCAAAGGGTGGCATTTTCGGCAGGTTAATGTATGGGGGTGAATGTATATTTAATCATATGGTTGTCCCTTGTTTAACATGTCCTAATATGGATTCACATGAATACACCTATGACAAAGAGCGGGATTTTTATAATTACCGCATCACCTGTAAACTGGGTGTGGTTCTTCCCGATCCCATGCCGAAAGCAGGATTCACCTGTGATAAATATGAAAAAAAACTCGCGACGATGCCGCGGATCAGAAGAAGTACCTGTGCGATCGATGTCGAACAGGTTGAAAAATAATATTTTTTAGATTATTTACAACACGATCATACAGACGACCAGGATCAGCAGAAATGCCGTAGCCATCAGAAGTGTTGCGAGAGGAAGCAGGTTCGTGACGATGGCGTTCACGGTCGAGGTCAGCTGAACGATCCGTGAAGGGCCGAACACCTCGACCTCCTCACATATGCTGGTGGCGGCGCCGCCTGATGCCGAGGTGAGATCCTCGACCGCCTTTAAGACCGCTTCCGAGACATACGGGATGATCTCACTTGGCGAGACCGCATCGCCGATCGGGTTTCTGCCGGAGACCGAGTTCACCACATGTGAATCGGTCGTCATGATCTCGACCTCATCGAGACCAAGTCCCAGAACAGCGTTTCGGAGGATCTCTCTGACACCAAAGTGAACATTGTTGCCGTCAAACAGCACATACGCCGTTTTTATGCCAGAGACCTCGGTGACCATCGCGATGATACCCATGTCAGCGAACCCTTCGCCTCTGCCAAAAGGCGGGACGATCTGTGCCACGCCAACAGAGAACGGCAGCATCTTCGCATCAAGCATCCTGTTCATTGCCTCATCCGCTCCGGAGATGAACTCGTTTCCGGTTTTGGTCGAGGGGTAGATGATGTTGGTGACCGCGGTCATACAGTTGTGGGCATCAACAAACCCGATATTTTTGTATCTTCCCTTACTCTCTCCCATCACGATCCTGCCGATCGAGTAGTCCATGTCCTCCGTCATCTCCGGAGACCGGGTGGTGACCATCAACAGGGAGTCGCCAAATCTCTGGGAGAGGATCGAGACCGTGCCAAAGCTCGTCCTGATAGGGCGGCTTGCAAAGTTGGTATATATGACCGAATCCAGACTGTCCCGGATCGCTTTAGTGATGTTCTTTGTCTCTCTATTGGAGATGAGATTCAGATCATGACTGGCGCATCCGTGGGAAACGAGAAGGATTGCCTCGTCTGCAAAATCGTCGTGCAGGATTTTTGGGAAGTTACTGCCCCCGATCTCTGCCATCGGACCGGGGTGCAGGTTCGGGACGACGAACCAGACATCAGGTTTGCCTGCACGTCTAAAGAAGAACGTCGTTTCAGGAACGGAAACATACTCGCTGATGTGATGGAAATACTCCTCGAGATCGTTTGATCCGTTCGTCAGATGCGCAAGGAACGCATTGACGAAATGCATCGCACCGACCCCGCTAGTCCGTTTCATCGGCAGATCGAACAGGAGTAAAAATCCGATGACCCCTACTGAGAATACCACAATAGAGACAACAACCGGAATGATGAATCCGGGACCGAAGAACCAGACCCCCACAATTGCCCCCGCGAATGTCTGGATCGCGGCAGGTCCGTACATCCTCCCAAACCGGTAGTCTGCGACCGCGGCGAGAACGACCAGCCGGATCGCCAGAATGAACCCAACGCCGAAGACATAAGCAAATCCTGCTCCAAGGAAGATGTCGGTGACCATCCAAAGAAGCATGAATATTTCAGAGGCAAGTGCCAGCATACCCGCTCTGTTCAAGGTGAACTCCTGCCGTGCGGTCGCACTCACGAACGGTTTGGTGAGGATCAGCGCAGCCACGCCGGGAATCGAGAAGGCAAATCCGACCCCGCGCATCTCACCGGTAAACAGGAACACGACCCCGTCGATAGCGAGGCCGATCAGGATCATTATGGTTAACGATACCCACCATTTTGGGGCGTCGAACAGATATTTCGTTAATGATTCGGTTTTTACTTCACGTTTCATATTACCAGAACCTGTCAATGACGACTTCCCCGCGAAGTCCCTCATAGCTGGACTTCATCTCTGAACAGTGTACCGGAGCTGAAAAGCATGGAGCGTTCAGTACAAGCGATTCATACTCCCCTCCCTCTCCGGCGAGGTGGATCCGTCTGATCTTCTGAACGAAAAGAAGCACCTCGATCAGTTTTTCATCGATCTTTTTCCCAAGAACATTTTCACCGAGCCCGTCTGCGGCACAGACAACGATCACGGCATCCAACCGGGACGCCACCTCATGCATAAGGGTAAGAGGATCCATCATCCAGAGCGGAGCGAAAAGCTTCAGACCGAGCCGGGCACAGACTGCGGCGACCCGGGACCGCTGATACTCGGACTCGATCGCCCCGACGACGATCCCTTCGACCCCTAACTCTGTAAGGCCTTTCTCCATATCGGCGACCTCATGTTCTTTGACGCCTGCAGAGACGATCTCGACATACGCGGCCCCGCAGCGGTTTGCCATGACAGGTACAGCCGCCAGATTTGCCGAGTGGAACATATACGACTCGGTATTTTCCGGCACGACCGTTACGAAATGCGAGATCTGCATGCCGGCGTCGATGGCTTTTTGTACCGCAAGGATCGAATCCTTACCTCCTGATGTGAGTGCTGCCCAACTCATTACTGCTCCAGTCTGCCGAATACCGGTCTGTAGCGCTGTGCCATCCGCTCCCAGTTTGGAAGGTTGGTCTGCGTCCCGATCATTTCCACAACAAATGACGAGGTGACCGCTCCGATCTTTGCGCAGGTGCTCGGGTCGTATCCCTTTTTCCATGCGGTGAAAAATCCGGCGAGATATGCATCGCCTGCGCCGGTCGGATCCTTTGCTTCGACCGATACAGCCGGGATCTGCTCGGTTTTTCCGTCGAAGTAGAGGCTGCTGCCTGCTTTTCCATGGGTGATGATGGTAAAAGGCACCGAATCGAGAATGTCTTTTTCGCTGCAGGATAGGGTATGTTTTATGATATCCATCTCATAGTTGTTGCAGATGAGCATGTCGATCTCTCCAAGAAGAGTCGTGAGATCGTCTGCGGTATAGTATTTCACGTCCTGGCCCGGGTCGAGTGAGGAAAATCCCGCCTGCTTTGTGAGGCTGATATTGAATGCGGCGTCGCCTGTCGCCATGTGGACAAATTCGCGTTTCGGTGGAACTGCCCGGGTAAATGCCTCTCCGGCACCCCACTCGAAGTAGGTCACTTGGTCCCCTGCGGCATTGTTCACCATAAACGCGGTCGAACTGTTTTTTTCACTTGTGAACACCGTGGTCGCAACGCCGAGTTCGTCCAGATATTTTTCGTATTCACTGCCCGGGAAATCACAACCGACCGCACAGATGAGTTCAGCCTGACCCCCGAGTGTGGCGATACCGGCGGCGATGTTTGCCGCCCCGCCGCCGAAGTATATCCTGCGTTCCGACACCAGTCTGGATTCGCCGACCGGCGGGTACTCATCCACGGTGAGGATGTAATCAACACAAAGATGACCGGAAACGGAGATCGTTTCACTCTGCAACGGTTTCACCCTCAATCGGTTCTACCGAGTAGGTCGACAGGGACACATCACGCAGTGCTCTGCCTATCACCGATTTGGCAATGTGTTCTGCGTGCTCAGGGTTTTCGGCTTTGAAGACCTTCATCGAAAGAAGAAGGCCGACCAGTCCGGTCCTCGCGATCACGAGAGCAGTATTGATATTTTTCCCACAGTATGGACAGGGCATGTTCATCACGTCCACGTCAACAAATTTTGCTGACGGGTGAAGGCGTTTTCCTGCTTCACTCACGGCTATTCCAATGGCATCCTGAACGGACTCTACATCTTTTACCGTCCATCCTGCCTCCAACGTCACTCGATAATCCGACATTTTCAACTCGTTTAGTATACATTGTCGCTTTAAGATAATGGTATTTGCGGGTCATTGACCACGATGTTCTGAGAGTAAAGGAGACGGCAGTGTGTAGAAACATAAAATAGTCAACCGCGAATAAGCCTCATGGACGCAGTGCACGTGCATAGTTCCAGAAGTCTTATCGTTAAGACAAAACCTCATTACATGCGAAGGACAAATACTCAGATATCAGTCAATGTCTGAATATGTAAGTATCAAAAACTGTGTCCTTACACGACTTTCCTCCTCCCTTTCAAACCTCCAGACAGTGTACGGCATTGAGCTCCTCGCTCTCTTCGGCTCAGTCGCACGTGGAGACGACACGCCTTACAGTGACATTGATCTCCTGTATACATTCAAACCGGAATTTGACACATTCGACAATTATCTTGCTCTCACCGATTACCTTGAATCGATTTTGGAACGCAAAGTCGACCTTATCTCCTTTGAATATCTCAAACCGCGTATTCGCTCCAACATACAAAAAGACGTCATCCTCTGCGGTGCAGGGCAGGCAACAGTATGAAAACACCAGATATTCTCACATACTTAGACGACATCTGTAAACAATCTGAAAACATCATGGCAGCTGTCAATCGCATGAGTTATCAGGAGTTCTCAACTGATCCGCTCTACAGCAGCGGTATCATCCGTTTCATTGAAGTTATTTGTGAAGCAGCAAAACATATCCCTGAAGAGTTCCGCACGTAGTATCCTGAAATCCCCTGGAGAAAAATGGCCGGTATGAGAGACCGTCTGATTCATGCGTATGCAAATGTCAATCTTAAATACGTCTGAGACCTTGCAGTAAATGATATTCCTCCACTTTACAAACAGATATGTGCCCTCCGTACAATACTTGAATAACAAAATTGCTCCATTTTTTGATATTCTGGTTATAATTTGTAACTTTTTGAGATATGAATGGATGTGCTGTTGATCAGTCCTGTCTCTATAAGTCATTTGAGATTTTCATCAGAATATCTCAAATCCACTTACCAGCTGATTTATGGTGAACCAATGAGATGGATACACCTCTTAATGTGAGTAGTAATCGTGTCATTCCTCAAAAAAGAGCCTCCGTGGCGGGCGAACCAGATTTGCCCGAACGATCTCATAAGTTTTCTTCGAAAACTAGCTCAGCTGAGATCTTCGACTTCGTCACCAACCCATAATCACTCCCACGCATCTTGCCTCCTTTCTTCCCGTCACGTTCGCATCTTTCATACTTGGACTTGCCATATGTTGTCCCCCTCCAACTGCTTATTTACCCATTAGCACCAAATATATTACAGAAATGTACCTCAAGATACACAATATCCCTGGTCAGGGAAGCATCCTCGCTGCGTGTGATGCCGAAATCATGGGAAAAACATTAACCAGTCCTTTATGCGACGTTGAAATAGATTCTTCCTTCTACGGCGATACGATAGCAACTGAAGAGGAATTTCTGGCAGCTCTCGGGAAAGTCTGCAGCGCGAATCTGATGGGCAAACGTGTCTGCGATATAGCGATCAAAGAAGGTTTTCTCGACTTAGAATCGTGTCTGATGATCGCCGGCGTTCCCCACGCCCAGATCTACGGAGTATAATGAGCCTTACACAAGGATTCTGTCCCAAATGCGGTTTCCCGTCGGAAAACGGCGAGCTATGCGGAAAATGCCGCGTCAAAGATGCGGTATGGGTCAATATCGCAGACCGTGCGGAGTGTATCGTCTGCCCTACCTGCGGTTCAATAAAAACCGCCGGCATTTGGTCGGATGTCGCGGTCGATAAAGAGGAACTCGGTCAGAATCTCGTCAGCAGTGTCATCGTTTTTCACAAAGACGTTGAAGAGATCCAAAAAGAGATCAGTATCATAGACACCAGCAGCAACCGGTCACTTGCAACGGTCCATGTTATGGGAAATCTGTACGGCATTGCCCTCGAAGAGACCAAAAAGGTCAAGCTTGTCTGGGCCCGTGAACAGTGTGACCGCTGCTGCAGGATCGCCGGGAGTTACTACGAAGGCGTGATCCAGGTCCGGGCTTCGGGAAGAAAACCTACCCAGTTTGAACTGTTCCGTGCAGGAGAGATCGCCTATCAGATAGAAGATCAGCTCCAGACCGCCGGCGACAGGCTCTCGTTCGTCTCAGATATCGACGAAACAAAAGACGGGATCGATATCATCTTCGGTTCCCAGTCCATCGGAGCGTCGATCGCCCATGACATCTGCGGAGCACTCGGCGGCTCGTTCACCACCCACCCAAAACTCGTCGGACAAAAGGGCGGCATCAATATTTACCGTGTCACCTACTCGCTTCGGCTGCCGAGATTTTCCCGCGGCGACATCATCAAACACGGCAAAGAGTATTTCCAGATCATGCGCCAGTCAAAGGACATGCTGTTCATACTCGATTTGATGACCGGTCAGTCACGTGCATTCAGAGAGGATGAGAGCGACCCGCTTCTTGGAAACATCCATGAACCTGAAACAGGCGTCGTCATCTACAAGGATGCCGGACTCTTAGGTTTTCTCAATCTCAAGACTGAAGTGACCGAAGAGGTCGCCGAACGTTCCTGGCTTGATACGAGGGAAGGCGACACGATCCATTTCGTCCGGGACGGCGAGACGCTGGTTCTGGTGGGAAGAAATGAAGATCAGGAAGATTTCCAAGCGATCGCTCCCGAACTCAGCGAGTGAACCCTGGGTCGATACGACCCGCCGTGTCTACTGCGAAGGAGAGTATGCCTTCGTTCCGGTAAAGGAAGGGTCTCCTTTCGACGGCGAGATCCCTGACCGCGCTCCATATGCAGGTCCCGGGTATCAGCGGATGGGGGATACCCTTCTTCTGCACGGAGATGCCCCGACAGCCGAACAGCTCGCCGCTCTTATCGCATGGGAAAACCCCTCCTGTGTGCTTCATGTCGCAGCGCACGAAGGGGTCATGCGCACGCCGAAGGCTGTTGTTCTCTTTGATCAGCCCCATGAAGTGACGTTTCGGGAAGCAGGCATAACCTACACCCTCGACCCCTCGAAAGTGATGTTTTCGCAAGGCAACCGCGGGGAAAAACTCAGGCTCCGCTCTCTGGTGAGATCCGGTGAGCGGATCGCCGATATGTTTGCCGGCATAGGCTATTTTACCCTCTCGGCGGCGCTGGCCGGAGGAGATGTACATGCAGTGGAGATCAATCCGGTCTCCTTTGCCTATCTGCAGAAAAATATCGAAGCGAATGGCGTTTCAGAAAAAGTCACCCCGGAGCTCGGTGACTGCCGCGAAAAACTCACCGGGATCTATGACAGGATCCTCATGGGTCATTTTGAAGCCCCCACGTTCCTGGAGACAGCCCTGACCCATGCGGAGCCGGGGACCGTCCTGCATGTTCACGGCGTCGGAGACCGGAAAAATAGTATCTCCGAGACCCTTGAAAGGGCAGGTTTTACGTATCTTATCAGCGAACATAAAGTAAAGAAATATGCGGGGCGCCTTTGGCACTCGGTCTGGGATGTGAAACTGGTATGAAAAAACTCAACGATATCCACATTGTTCTCGGCGTTTGCGGCAGTATTGCTGCTGTTGAGACGATCAAACTCGCTCATGAGCTCAGACGCCGCGGGGCGAAGGTGACCGGCATCATCAGTCCCGCAGGTTGCGGGATAATCCATCCCGATGCGCTGACTTATGCGTGTCAGGAACCGGCGCTGACCAGGATCACCGGCATGGTCGAGCATGTGAAGTACTGCGGCGAAGGAGGCGAGGCGGATCTTCTTTTGATCGCTCCTGCCACCGCGAACACCGTCTCGAAGATCGCCTGCGGTATCGACGACACGCTCATCACGACTTTTGCGACCACCGCGATCGGCCGCGGTCTGCCGGTCGTCGTCGTTCCGGCGATGCATGAATCGATGTACCGCCACCCTGCCGTCAGGAAAAATCTGGAGACCCTTAAAGAGTTCGGGATCGATGTCGTTCCCCCGAGAATGGAAGAGGAGAAGGCGAAGATCGCGGGCATCGAGGAGATATGTCTGTATGTGGAGCGGGCAGTCTCGTCAAAGAAACTGGCAGGCAAACGCGTCCTCATCTCCGGCGGGTCATGCCGTGAGGTGTTGGATGACGTTCGTGTTCTGACGACAAGATCCAGCGGCACGATGGCAAAGGAGCTCGCTCTTCAAGCGTTCCGTCTCGGCGCCGAGGTAACTCTCGTGATGAACCCAGTACATGGCATCGTGCCATGCGTGAAGAACGTCCCGGTGATCACTGCCGTCGATATGCATGACGCGGTTCTTCGTGAAGCAGAGGGAGCGGATTATTATCTTTCGGCTGCTGCTATCTCCGACTTTTCTCCGAAAAGAGTGAACGGCAAGATCCCAAGCGGCTCAGCGGCGTCCGTAACACTTGAACCTCTCCCAAAACTGATCACCAAAATTGCCGGAAAAGGAATAAAAACGGTCGGCTTCAAACTTGGCGAGGACGCTGAAGAGGAGGGTCTGCATCTTCTCGAACTTCCGAATGTCGCTCTTGTTCTCGCAAACAAACCGGAAACGATGGGATCTGCCTTCGGCGAATACGTCTTTTTACAAAAAGACCACAAAGAAACGATGTGCGGAACAAAAGGCGAGATCGCAGGGAAAGTATGGGACGTTCTTGTATAACATTTGCTCCGGGTCATATCTCAGGCTACTTTAAGCGGATCGACGGTATCTCGGCCCAGACGACCGGCAGTCTCGGCGCCGGGATAGTAATCGACAAAGGCGTTACGGTCGAGATGCATGAATCATCCGAAATCAGGATACAGATCAGTGACGGCAGTATGGACGACTGGCTGATCCGCGAGGTGCTGTCATCTCTTGATGTGACGGCCGATGTGCGGGTCACGGTCGATATGCCGATTGGAGCCGGCTTCGGCATGAGCGCTGCGGGACTTCTCGCAGTGTATCATGCGGCGAACTGTGTATTTCAGCTTGGAATGACGCCGGAAGATATCGCAGAAGCGGCCCACGAGGTCGAAGTCGCTCACGGGACAGGTCTCGGCGATGTGGCCGCGGCGACCGGCGGCGGTCTTGTCGTCAGGACGCATCCCGGCATCTCGGGCGTGACGCGTCGTTTCTATCCTGAAGAAGAATTCTGGACGATCTCTTTTGGCGGCATCTCCACTCACGACGTCATCACCTCTCATGAAAAGATGCAGCAGGTCGCCGCCGCGTTCCCCGATCATGATCCTGCGTCCCTCGCAGAGTTCATGCAGAACTCCGCCTCATTCACGGAAAAGAGCGGGCTTCTGCCGCCTGACCTTATCCCGGTCCTTGCTGCCTGTAAAGCGGCAGGCGTTCCCGCATCCATGACGATGCTTGGAAACGGCGTCTTTGCCGTCGGTCCCGCGGCTGAAAAAGTTTTGAAACAGTTCGGCGAACCGATCTGCCTGCATGTCAGCAGATCAGGTCCGGTCATTCTGGAGGAAAATTATGTCTGATATTCCAACATCCCACCCAAGATACAAATCCCTGATAACGAGAGAACATCTAGCCGCTCACGCAAAAAACGGCGTCGTGTCTATGGAAGGTTTGACCTCCCACGGCCGCGGCGAAGCGTTCGATTATCTGTTCGGCGAAAAAACATCCCCCTCGGCGCTGGAGGCCGAGAAACTCGCCGCCAACGTCCTGCTTGCGGCAAAAAACCCTGTCCTCTCCATCAATGGAAACACTGCAGCTCTTGCTGCAAAAGAGATCGCTCTGCTGCAGAAAGCGAGTGGGGCCGAGGTCGAGGTGAATCTGTTCCACCGGACCGAGGAGCGGATGATGCTCGTCACCGGCGTTCTTGAAGAGGCGGGTTGTATCGTTTCCAAAGGACCTGTCGAGCGGTGCGTCCCGCTCCCCCATGCCCGCGGTCTTTGCCGTCCTGAGGGTATCGGCTCGGCTGACGTCGTTCTCGTCCCTCTCGAAGACGGCGATCGGTGCGAAGCCCTCATTTCGATGGGAAAACTGGTGATCATAGTGGATCTGAACCCGATCGACCGGACATCCAAGGCCGCCACCCTGCCGATCATCGACGAGGTCACCCGTGCCCTGCCAAATATCGCTCTGGAATGCGAGCGGCTGAAGGCCTCGGGAGAGACCATATCCATGCCCGAGATCGACGGAAGATATTTCCTTAGGCAGGCGATAAAGGATATTCAGGAATTCCTTGCCCATGCTCTGGATTGAAAAATACCGCCCGACCTCGTTTGAAGAGGTGATCGGACAGAAAAGTCCGGTAAGGCAGCTCTCTGCCTATGCCGCTCTTGGAAACCTCCCGCATCTGATGGTGATCGGGCGAAGCGGCTGTGGGAAGTCCTCTGCTCTTGAGGTCTTCTCCCGACTGTTTTATACCGAATCAGCTGCAGAAAACACGACGGTGCTTCCGGTGAGCGTGATGTTCTCCCAGGGTCACACCTATTTTGCGAAGAACGACCGGTTTGCTCATCTGTATCAGAAAAAAAAATCCGTTCTCGCCAACTTCAAGTATGTCGTCAGGTGGCACGCCTCCCTCAAACCTCTCTCGGCCCCGTTTCGTCTGATCATCTTTGACGGCGCCGGTGATCTGACGAAGGATGCCCAGGCCGCTCTTCGCCGGATCATGGAACAGTACAGTCGAAGCTGCCGGTTCATTTTTGTCACCAACTCTCTTGCATCGATCATCGACCCGATCCGGTCACGGTGTGTCCCGCTCTATTTTTTGCCGATCGATGAAGTGACGATGCGGACGTATCTGAAGCATGTGCTTGAGTTGGAGGGATGCGTTGATGCGATCTCTGATGAAAATCTGGATATGCTGATCCTCGGCTCGGGAGGCGATCTCAGAAAGGCTCTTGTCTGGCTGGAACTCATGGCTCTCCATGATGTCGGTGACCTCTCAGAGCTTATGACAACGGAGACTAGCGAGTTGTCGGCTGCGGCGGTCCTTGCGGCTGGCCGGGGTGATTTTGCAGCTGCTCAGAAAATCGTTGAAAATCTCCAGATCGAGTACGGCATGGGTGCAGGTGACGTTCTCCGTTCGCTTCGCAGATGTCTTATTGGAAATATAACGCCGGATCTCTCACTGCTTCTCTCAAAGGCCGACATAACGCTCGTCGAGGGGCAGAACGAATATCTCCAGATGAACGCGTTCATTGCCGAGCTGACGGAACTGCTCAGCCGTTCTTGCGTCTGAATCTGCCTTCGGCGGGAAAATGACCGCATGGAAACGCATCAACAGGATGAACAACTTAAAACCTCTCAAAGCACAACCATATAGCATGAAGATTCTCTTCGTCATTGCATCCGACCGTTTCATAGATAGGGGATATACCGTTCCCAAAAAAATACTCGAAGACCAGGGTTTTGAATGTTTGACCGCATCAACCGTTCATGGGAAATGTTACGGCATGCACGGAGAGATCGTTGAGTCGGACTTCTCCTTCAGCGAAGTAAATCCTGCAGATTTCGACGGAATCGTCATCGACGGCGGGATCGGCTGTCAGGACGAGCTCTGGAGAAATGAGAAACTCATCGATATAACTAACAAAATAGGTATCTCCGGCAAAGTTGCCGCTGCTATATGTCTCGCTCCCGTTATCCTGGCCGAAGCAGGACTGCTGGCCGGGAAAAAAGCGACCTGTCTTCAGACGCCTGCCTCGCTTCGCATCCTTACACTCGACAAAGCAGAGGTCGTGCAGGATAAAGTCGTCACTGACGGCAACATAATAACTGCACAAACACCCTTCGATGCTGAAGAGTTCGGACGCGCCATCCAGTCAGTAATACTCTGAAAAAAACATGACTGACGACCCTGCTGCAACCGCCAAGAACCTCTCTGTCGGCATGGAACTTTTCAACGCTGGAAAGTATGCAGAGGTCATCTCATTCGCTTCCGGCACAAGTGATCCTGCACTTCTTCTTTTAGCCGCCCGGAGTTATACGGAGACCGGTATGTATGACACTGCCGGCTCTCTCCTGAAAGATCTCATCCGGCTCATGCCGACATCCTCATATCTGCACAGTTATCTCGGTCTTGTTCTGGAACATTCGAACCGAGATACAGCCGCAGAAGAGTATGCGACCGCCCTGATACTCGATCCGGAAAATAAAGCCGCTCTCCGAAAGTACGCCGCTCTCCTTCTGGAAAATGAGGATCTGAGAGGTGCCATCCCCTCACTGCGTGCTCTGGTCAGACTCGAAAATAATCCTGATGATATCAGAAAACTGATGCAGACCCTCACCCGCGTCGGTGAACCGAGTGAAGCCATCGCCCTTCATATCCAGAACTTCGTCGACGATACCTTCAGTCATGAGTACATCGACGCACTGTACGCGGAAAAGGAGTATCAGAAGGCAATGCGTCTCTCCCTTCGTGCATGGAACACGCTCAAAGACACGGTCTATCTCAGGCAGAGTCTGGAGGCACTCGCCGCACTTGATCCGGCAGGGGCCGAGCGGGCATACCGCTCAGCACTGGACAGTCTTGAGGAGGCACAGGTCGATGATGAAACCGTTTCGCAGATCCGGTTCTCCTACATCCTTCTCGAAAAACTCCTCGGCAACTATACCTCTGCGAGGTATGAGCTGGGCGAACTGCTCAAAACGACAAACGATCCGGTGTACCGCCTGCTCTTTGCCGAACTGGAGTCACGTCTTGGAAACGGTGAGACGGCAAACACTATTTACCGTGATCTGATCACCCAACTCTGCAAAGCTGATGACGCCGACCCGCTTCTCCAGGAGCTGGTCATCTCCAAATTCACCGCATTTCTCTCGACCGTACGCACAAAAGAAGAGGTCGCGGGGATCATCAGCATCATTCTCTCGCTGTATCCAACACCGGTCTGTCTTGCATGGATAGGCAAAGCATACGAAGAAGCTGGCTCCCTTTCTCAGGCACGGGACTGGTATTACCGGGCCTACCGGACAGACTTCATCCGCGGCGGTATCGTCTATGCCGGTTTTCTCAGACGGAGTGGGGACGAACGCGGGTGCGAGACGACGATCCGGTATATGATGGCGAATACGTCCAAAATCCCGGATATAGAACGTGTCGCAGATGCTGTGTTCAATGGTGAGGAAGGGATCTATAATAATGTCAAAGCAAAGGATATGATCATCAAAAAACTCAGCAGTGTCACCGATAAGTTATCTTCGAACGGACGCGAGATGCTCTCTGCAGGCTACCTGTATTCAGGCATCGATGCACTGGAACGACAGGACTATGAGACCTGCAAATGGTGCTGTCTGGCAGGTATCGACGTCCTTCCCTGCTATCCTGAAAAGATCCGTGTCGAGGATTTCATGGATGTCCTGTCGCGTCTGAAAGGTCGGGCACTTGTCGAGCGGCCGGTGATCGTCGAGACCCAGGTCGAAGAAGAGGAGTTGGAGATGCAAAATTATGATCTTTCGTTCCTTGATCAGCGTGAGTCTGCGGTTTTCATCATCCTCAAGGAACACCGCGAAGCTACCGAGATGGATCTTCGCGCCGTTATCGAGACCCGACGTGTTGCGGGGATCGTAAACTCGATGCTTACCAAACTTGCCGAACACGGGATATCGCTGATTGAGAAACGCGGCGAGGTGTATGGATATGTCGGAACATAACGGACATAGTGACAGAAAACTGGAAAACGTCGGGATCATCAATGCTCTTCGCCGGGGAACGGTACCGCAGGCGGGACTTTCCCGACTCGCGGTCGGTCTTTCGACCGAAGAGAAGGTCATCAGATCCCAACTGGAGTATGTGGCATGCGGGCATGCTGACTGCAAATTCGTTCGCGGTGAGTACGGATCCGGCAAGACCTTTCTGATCTCCCGTGCAGTCGAGATCGGACAGAAGCAGCGGGTTCGTCACCTCGCATGTCGTTATCTCGCCGGATACGCCGCTGCATAAACTGCAGGCGATCTATGCCATGATCTGTTTTGGACTTACTACAAGAACCGAGGATCATGCACTGAAAAGCATCATCGATACCTGGATCTTCGGGATCGAAGACCGTCTGATCAGCACCGGGATCAAAGAGGATGACCCGCATCTGGTCGAGCTGACGGAAAAGGAGATCGATTCGGTCCTTGAACGGGTGAGCGGGATGAGTTCCGGTCTTGCTTCTGCTCTTCGGACCTATTATCAGGCAAACAATAAAGGGGATTTTGCCACGGCCCAGGCGGCGATCGGCTGGGTGTCAGGAGGGTCTACTGTCGGCAGAAGCTTCAAGGCACAGGCAGGCGTCAAAGGCGGGATCACTGAGGGCGATGCTCTGCAGTTCCTGAGAGGTCTGGTGTATGTGATGACCCAGGCAGGGTATGCCGGTCTTCTGGTGAGTTTTGACGAGGCGGAGACTGCCCAGGCTTTTGCCCGTCCCCAGAGGGAAAAAGGGTATATCAATCTCCTGCAGATCGTCGATATGATCGATAAGAATGAGCTGCCGAACTGTTTCCTCCTGTTTGCCGGGACCCCTGCGTTCTTCGACAGTTCAAAAGGGATCCGTTCCCTGCCCCCGCTCTTTGACCGAATCGGGATCATCGCCGATGACGGGTTTTCGAATCCCATGCAGACCCAGATAGTTCTTCCCAAGTTTGATGTGGAAAAGCTCGGTGAGGCCGCAGGCAAGGTCGTGAATATCTATGCAGAGGCATACACTGAAGTGGATAAAAGCCGTGTCTCTCCCCGGTTCATTAAGGCGATGATCGAAAAGGTGACCAACCGGTTCGGCGGCCGGGTGGATGTGGTTCCACGACTGTATCTTCGCGAGTTCGTGGATGTTCTGGATAAATGCGCCATGTATCCGAATTATCAGCCGATGGAGAAGTACGTGTTCTTCCCGGAGAATGGTGCGACCTTTCTCAAAGAGGAGGAAAAGGTGGTAATGGAAGTGGCATGGTGATCTAGAGTGAAGGCGGCATCTGTTATTTGACCGCCCTTATTGATTTGATGAGATCTTCCAAATTATAATTCAGGTAGATATCCGATTCGATCGAGTATGCAGTTTTGTTCTCGCCCGAGTCAAGAACCCCCAGAGACGATTCCCGATCGATGCAAAAATATATCAAATATTTTAAGCGGTCTTTGCCGGTATATAACACCGAATCGACCAGTTTTTTTTGGGATTTACTATTGGTCATATAACATATGATAGGAGCGGCTTTTGCGATATCTTCATTCATCACGATCAGAAACACCGAAATCCGATGTGATGTCTCAAGAATCAGATAGGCATATTTTTCTAATGTCTCTCTATCGTGACTTACGATAACAATCTCCTTTTTTGCACGTTTTATTCTGAACGCGATCTGAATATCTATTGCCGTCTGAGTATGGTATTCATTTACATGCATCACCGTCCCGGGATGGTTTATTTCCTGAAGCTCATTTAAACAGGAACGAATACTCCCGAGTTTTTGCATTTCTGCATCATAGATGCGGATCAGTGTTTTTTCCGCCTCACAAACTTGATAATAATAAGGATTCTACCCGAATTCCGTGACGAAACCACCCTCTTCCAGTTGCTCAAGCGTATCATAGATACGGCCTCTTGGTATCTTGGTCAGCTCATATAACTCGGAAACTTTTGCTATGCCAACTGTAAACAAGGTAACATATATGATCGCATCATATTCACGAAAACCCGTTGCAACCAATCGTTCTTTGATAGCTTTCAGCCTCTTATCATCCATGGTCTTTTTTAGTTCCATGATTGAACGTATCTGTTTTTGCAGATAATAAAATCTGCATCTACTCTAAAAATTAGATTAACAAAAACTTTGCATAATAATACAGCTGATCTAACAGTTCTGTGAATATCTTTAATGAGGCAGGCGGCTTTATCTGATAAACTCTATTTGCCAGCCAAACGTCTGTCAAAAAAATTGGGTTGAAAAATATGTCGGGCTCTATTACATTTGCCATGTAATGTGGACGACCGGTTTAATCAGATCTTTTGGCTTTTCATCCATCAGCTTAAACGCATCTTCGATCTTGTCGAAACCTTCGAAAGAGACATTCAGCAACTTTGACGGATCGATTCTTCCGTATTTGATCAGGTTGAGCATCTTTTGCATGCGGTAGGCACCCCCGGGACAAAATCCGCCGCGAATGGTAATATCAGACATACCAAGCCCCCAGAGATAAGCTGGTACATTGAAGACATCACTGCCGTCGTAGAAGTTGACGTTTGAAATGTGGCCGTTGTTTTTCACAAGCTGCAGTGCCTGATTCATTGATGTCGCATCTCCGCCTGCGATGATTGCAGCGTCGACTTTTCTGCCTTCCAGTGCCAAGATCTGTTCAACAATATCTCCCGATTTATAACTGATAATGTCGGTGGCACCGTATTCTTGTGCAAGTGCGACGCAGTTTAGTCTTGTTCCAATAGCATAGATTCTGCCCGCGCCTTTTAATTTTGCACCTGCAACTGCCATTAATCCGACAGGGCCGATCCTGAAAACGACAACCGTATCTCCTAATTGTATCTCTGCCTGTTCAACGCCATAAAAACCGGTGGACATCATATCGGTGGCTATGAGAGCTGCATCTATGGATACACCTTCCGGCAGTAAAACAAGATTTGCATCGGCATTGTTCACTGAGAAGAAATCGGCAAAAATGCCGTTCTTCTGCAGCACGAACTTGAAACTGCCTGTCGGTCCTATGTCGTGAGCATTGTTTGATCCCTTTTTCTGGAGAGAGGGTTCTTCCCAGTCGGGAGTGCTGCAGGGAACGACAACAATGTCTCCGGGTTTGAAGTTTTCAATCAATTCTCCGACTTCGACAACTTCAGCCACACATTCGTGATCTAATATCCTGTTTTTCATCGGACCTGCGCCCCCATGCATCACATGGGTATCGGATGAACACGGCGCGACGGCGATCGGACGACAGATGGCATCCATTGGCCCGGCAGTAGGTTGTTCTTTTTCCATCCATCCGGATTTTCCTGGCTCTATTACACCATAACCTCTCATGTCTTTACCTCCATCTTAGAGCGTTGTCCATCCGCCGTCAACATTGATCAACTGGCCGGTCGTGTAACTGGATGCATCGGATGCAAGATATACAACGGCCCCGTCCAGCTCACCTGGTTTTCCCATCCGTCCCATAGGACAAAATATTTTGATGGTGTACTTGAAGTCTTCGTTGTCCAGCAATTCTCCAGTCATCTCACTTGCAAAGTATGCGGGCCCGATTCCATTGACGGTGATGTTGTATTTTGCCCACTCGTTTGCAAGAGCTTTGGTCATCATCAGAAGACCGCCTTTGGTAGTAGCATATGCGTTCACAGGAAGGCTGTGCATGGCAACAGTGCTGTGGATCGAACAAGTGTTGATGATCTTTCCATAATTGTTCTTGATCATTTCTTTTCCAAATTCCCGTGCCACGAAGAAGAAACTGTTCAGATTCATATCAACCATTTTCCTCCACCATATCGTCAGGTGTCTGCTCAGCAGGAGCTACAAGTGCAATGCCTGCATTGTTGACAAGAATATCAATCTTACCGTAGGTGTCTACGATTGTTTTAACGGCAGCGGTGATTTCGGTATTGTTGAGTACATCGCATTTGATTGCGAGGCATTTGACCCCCATTTTTTTCGATTTCCGCTTTCGCATCATTTAATTTTCAATCCTTCGTGCAAGGAGTGCAACATCTGCTCCCTCCCGTGCAAGGGCTTTCGCCATCTGAAGACCGATTCCGGATGATGCCCCGGTGATTGCTGCAACTTTTCCTGTCAAGTCAAATAATTTACTCATGGCTGTAACCTCTTGATTCAATGTGCGGATTATTCAATGGGTCATTTGGATACTCGGCACTTCATTCAGCACGCAGTATCTGATGAATGATTCACACAAGTAATAGATTGATCAAAGACATGTTATGAATCATGTAACTGAACTCAGGTGCAGATTTTTTCAATAAATGTGGGTTTTTTATCTCAATATTTTTTCATCATAGCCATAATTAATCACATATTTAAAAAAGAATGCCGTTTCCAAAACTAACTGCACCAATCCCGGATTACCTGTATTATGCACCTCTAAAAGCTAGAGTTTCCAACGTTTATTATTCAAAATACGGTTATTGAGCCACTATCCTGAACATATGGCCATACAATTGGATTTGATAAATATTGATGGGTAATCTCCCTTTTATGAGTGACAGTAATTTTAAATATAAGTCCGTTGTTTTTTCAGCTGATAAGATGGTGAAGAAGTATCTATACTGATTTATGATGCATTTTCTCAGGTAAACTGTATCGTATTGAGTTTGAGCAGGCTTGAATTCGAAAAATACACGATACCTGTTCCATATTCCGGTGCCGGCATCATCGACATCAAAGACGGAAGTGGCACTCCTTCGATTTCCAGGACAAGCATCTGTAGCTCATTGACTCTCCTCCCCTCATAGATCGTCACGATCACATCCCCTCCGGACACCGTTACATGCAGGACCACATCAGGGTCCTCAAGTGACTTCTGAACCACATAATCTGATCCGAAAAATTCTACAATGACTGCAAAACCGAGCGCAATAAGGAGAATAATGAAAAAAGATACGATCGCCAACCTGCATGCTCCCTTCGGGTTGTCTCTCTTGTAGGTATGCGCCATAGTACTTCGATCCAAATCTGTTATCTGATCAACGTATGTGTCCTCACCTGAAGACCAGTACAAAAGGGGATCCACATCAACCTTATGTCTCTGAAATCGGGACAGACTCAAATCCAATATTAAGATACTTTGATTGAATATTGCTACTTATCTCATATAAATCTATCACATATGACATAGATCAGCTCATACTTCTCCTGACAATTCTGTCGAAAGTTCCCCTTCTCACGGACAAAAAACCGCTAAACCTGATTTGAGGAATGCATAAAACCGCACACGAGAGACCCCCCACGAAAAAAGATGATCCTGGCTCAAACCCGTGTCACCTCATAATATACTACCCCCCTCTTCTCCCTATCCCCCTCCCGATCACCAAACAGAATCATGATTAGTCAAAACGACACAACAATATAATCAACTATACTATCCCTGACGGTGAAATTACGAGGATACCATGGAAAAAACCCAATTCGTAGAAAATATCAGCGAGTCGACTCTGGTCAACTCTCTCTTCCTGATAAAGCGTGCCAACCTCAGAAGCAAACGCGGCGAACAGTTCGCCCATCTCACCCTCGCCGACCGGACCGGTGTCATCGAAGCAAAGTTTCATGGAGAAAAAGCTGAAGAGATCGCCAGGATCATCCAGGTCGGCCGCGTCTATAAAATATTCGGCAAAGGCAGAATCAACCAAAACGGTGAGATCCATGTCTACTCCGACTCGCTCGAGACCGCGAAAGATATCTTCGCCGGTACCGTCACCTTAAATCCAGGTCAGGAAAACGAGTTCGTCTACACCCCTGCAGACCTCAACGCCAACGCTTTCGAGATCCGGAAGATCATCGGCACCATAAGAAACGGCGATCTCAAACTCTTCGTTGCCTGCTGCCTCGACGCACGATTCTACGGATGTCCGGCAGCCATACGCCGCCACCATGAATACACCGGCGGTCTCTGCGAACATTCCCTTGAAACCGTCAGGATCGCACTCTCACTTGTAGATATCATACTCAGGACCGACATAAACCGGGACATGGTGATCGCCGGTGCCGTTCTCCATGATATCGGCAAGATCTTCTGCTTCGACAAAGTCGGATATGGCTATGTGCCAAACGACACCTACAATCTCATAGAGCACATCACCATGGGGATCATGTACATCGACGAGTACAAAAACCTCATCTCCGACGACCAGCTTCTCCAGCTCAGACACATCATCCAGTCCCATCACGGCTCCTATGGGGATGTCATCCCGCTCACCGTCGAAGCATGGCTCATCCATGAAGCCGATTCCGGCAGCTCGCTTCTCCGAAGCGTTGTCGATGATCTTGCCGAAACGCCCACCGGTCAGAAGAAAAAAGGACTGCGTTCCGAGAAATTCTTATGGCATGCCGTATAATCACGGGGCCATAACCATCAATTAATAATAGTGTCGGACAATAGTAATTACATAAGGACAGCACCCATGGAACATGCAGATATCATATCAGGATCTTATACCTATACCAAAGAGGCGTTTTTCGGTCTGAAACATTTACCGCGCTGGATCGTTCTGTTTCTCTACTTCGTTATTCCGATCCTGGTCTGCCTGGCTATCGTCTCATTCCTCTTCCAGTTTGCCGTTCTGCCGCTGCTCGTCAGCGTGTTTGTCAACGACAACTACGGATTCACTGCATCGAGTTTGTCCGGACTTCTGCAGTATCTTGCTGTAATCATCAGTCTTGCCTGTGTCTTCTTCGTCCCTCTGATCCAGGGCTACTGTTACCGGATCGCCAAAAGCGACGGAGAGGAGATGCCTGACCATACGAATATCTGGACACTGTTTTTCAGAGGATGGCAGATCAATTTCGTGATCCTGTACTACGCGATCCCGATAATCGTCATCTCGCTCATCTATGCGATGATCTTTTATTATCTGTTCCCCGAAGCCGGGCTGTATCTCACGATCGATGTGCTGGCGCTGGAAAGTCTGTTCACCGTTCTTATCACCCTGTCGTATGTGGCCATCGAGTTCATTACGGTGATCCTGGTCTCGCTGTTTGCATTCGTGGGTCTCGTTCATCTGACAAGGTCAGGTTCGCTTGAGCAGGCGACCCATTTCCGCGGGATCGCCGCGATCATTAAAAGGATCGGCTGGTATGATTACATCCTCTCTCGTTATCATGAGCATCCTCTTCCTGCTGGTCACGTTCATCCTGATCGCGCTTGCACAGGTTTTTGCCTACAACGGTGTCGCAATCGTGTTCCTCATTGGGGTCTATCTGTTCGTCATGATCCCGATCATCGTATTTTTCGTCAGATATCTCTCTCAGGTCTACGACACGGCATTTATCGTTCCGGAGGCGGACGAGGTCGACTTCGATGACTTCTGATCATGCCTGATCAGTTCTCTCTTCAGTCCTCCTACTCCCCGAAAGGCTCCCAGCCGAAAGCGATCGAGGAGCTAACCGATGGTATTCTGGACGGTGAGCAGTTCCAGACCCTTCTCGGGGTCACCGGTTCCGGAAAGACCTTCACGATCGCGAATGTCATACAAAATGTCCAGCGGCCGACTCTCGTTCTGGCCCACAACAAGACCCTTGCCGCTCAGCTTTACAACGAGTTTAAGGACTTTTTTCCAAACAACCATGTCGAGTATTTCGTCTCGTACTATGACTTCTATCAACCTGAAAGCTACATCGCGAAAAAGGATCAATACATAGAGAAGGACGCCTCCATTAATCCGAAGATCGAGATGATGCGTCTTGCGGCGACCGCGTCGCTCCTGTCCCACCGCGATACCATCGTGATTGCGTCGGTCTCCTGTATTTACGGTCTCGGCAACCCGGAAAACTTCCAGAATCTCGGGTTCGAGATCCGTCAGGGACAGAATATCGGCCGCCGCGAACTTCTAGAACGGCTTATCTCGATCCTGTTCGAGAGAAACGACACGGAACTCATGCCCGGAAGGTTCCGTGTCAAAGGCGACACGGTGGATCTCATTCCTGGTTACTTCAACGATATCATTCGGATCGAACTGTTCGGCGACACGATCGACCGGATCAGCGAGATCGATAAAACCACGGAAAAGGAGAAGGAACGGATGGAGTACTTCTTCATCTATCCTGCCCGTCATTTCGTCACGCCTGAGTCAGAGAAACAGGCGGCTGTTGATTCGATCCGGGCCGAGCTGGAGTCGGTTCTTGCCGAGAACCGTCTGGACGATCTTGCGGCGCACAGGCTGCGTCAGAGGACCCAGTATGATCTGGAGATGATCGAGGAGACCGGTTCCTGTAAAGGGATAGAGAACTACTCCCGGCACTTTGACCGCCGTCTCGCGGGAGAGAAGCCGTATTGTCTGCTGGATTATTTCCCTGATGATTTTCTGATGGTGATCGATGAGAGTCATCAGTCTCTCCCGCAGGTGAGAGGGATGTACAACGGCGACCATTCCCGTAAGCAGTCGCTTGTAGAATACGGGTTCCGTCTGCCGAGCGCATTCGATAACCGACCGCTGAAGTTTGCTGAGTTTGAGAAGTATTTGAAGCAGGCGATCTTCGTTTCGGCAACGCCGGGAGATTATGAACGGGAGCATTCGGCTCAGATCGTTGAACAGATCATCCGCCCGACAGGTCTGGTCGATCCGGTGGTCAAGGTCCGGCCGATCACAGGTCAGACTGATGATCTGCTTAGGGAGATCGAGGCGGTGATCAAACGCGGCGACCGTGCTCTTGTGACGACGCTCACAAAGAAGCTCGCCGAAGAGTTTACCGAGTATCTTGCGGGCCAGGGGGTCAAGACCCGGTATCTGCATTCGGAGATCCAGACTCTGGAGCGGACCGAGCTTATCCGGCAGCTTCGGCTCGGTATTTTTGATGTTTTAGTGGGTATCAATCTGCTGAGGGAGGGACTGGATATCCCGGAGGTCGGGTTTATCGGGATCCTGGATGCGGATAAGGAGGGGTTCCTGCGGGATGCCCGGAGTCTTATCCAGATCATCGGGCGGGCGGCCCGGAACTCCGACTCGTATGTGGTGCTGTATGCGGATAAGATGACGGATTCGATGCGGGCGGCACTTGCCGAAACGGCACGCCGTCGTGAGATGCAGATGGCATTCAACGAAGAGCACGGGATCACGCCGGTGACGATCATAAAACCGGTGCGGGAGAAGGAGATCGATATCAAGGATATCCGGCACCTGCCGAAGTCGGAGATCCCAAACCTTATCATTGAGCTGGAATCAGAGATGAATGCGGCGGCGGCGGCACTGGATTTCGAGCGGGCGATCCAGCTCCGGGACCGGGTGAAGGCGTTGAGGAGGGGGTCGTGAGGGGAGTATTTACAATAAGGGAGACAGTATAATATTTCTGTCTGAAGATGTGGCATATTCTATTTTTAATAAATAAAGTAAACTCTCTCTCCAAGAATCAAAAATATAAGACCCTCCACCGCGGCTCGCTCCGCGCCGGGTCGCACGTCTGTTAGACGTGCTCAGCTAAGGCCGCCCCACGGGGCAGCCCGCAATCGCCAGCCTCCGGCTTGCTCAAGGCTTACGTCGCTTTCGCTCCCATCGCCAGTCGCGGCCCCGCACCCCGTTATTCATAAAAATATATCATTCATCCCTTACACGAAAGCAATGGATGGTATTTAATCTGGCCCCTTTTCCTGTTTATCTCGTCTCTTTCTCAAAGGAGGTCTTTGAAGTATGCGACCGTCTCTTTGATCCCGTCCTCGATCGAGTACTTCGGTGCATATCCCAGTTCCTGTTTTGCCTTCGATATGTCGGCGACCGAGTATCTGATGTCGCCTGGTCTTGGATCCTGATAGATTATTTCGCAGTTGACCCCCGCTGCACGCATGATCATTCCTGCAAGATCGTTCAGTGAGGTCTGGATCCCGGTCCCGATGTTGAAAAGGCCGCTCGTATGGGAGTTCATCGCGAGCATATTTGCCAGGACGACGTCTTTGACAAAGACGAAGTCGCGTGTCTGGTTCCCGTCGCCGAAGATGATCGGCTTCTCTCCGTGGACGATCTTTTCGGTGAACTTCGGGATGACGGCGGCATACTCGGCATTCGGGTCCTGACGCGGGCCAAACACGTTGAAGTATCTGAGGGCCACGGTCTCGACGCCGAAGAGGTCGGTAAAGTTTCTGCAGTACATCTCTCCTGCGATCTTTGAGACAGCGTACGGCGAGAGCGGCTCAGGGAACATATCTTCTCTTTTCGGGAACACCGGGTTGTCGCCGTATGCCGCGGCTGACGTAGAGAGGACGACTTTTCGGATGGTGTGTTCTTTTGCTGCGTTGAGGATATTCATGGTGCCTGTCGCGTTGACTTCATGGACGAGTGCCGGATCCTCGATGGACTTCTGGACGCTTGCGACCGCTGCTAGATGGAAGATGCCTTTGAAGGCATGGGTCTTACAGATCTTGTCGAGAAGGGCACGGTCCGTGACCGAACCTTTGATGAACTCAGCGTCAGGTTGGATATTTTTGGTGCTGCCTGCAGACATATCATCGATGAGGACGACATCATGGTTTTTCGCGATCAGGTCTTCTGCGATATGGGATGCGATGAAGCCGGCACCACCGATGATGAGGTACTGCATATTCTCTGTCTCCTTACGGTGTTTTATGGTGTGACGATGATATCAGGATTCCTATTCGGAGTGATGATACTCTGATGAAAAAAGATTCCGGGTAAATTCCCGGCCCTCACTTCCTTTCCTTTTTTCGCTCCTTCTCCTCTGGTTCCTCTTCTTTCCATACAGCCATTTCTTTGATGACGATCTGGCGCTGGAGTTCGGATGGCTTGATGCCTTCTTTTTTTGCACGCCGATAGAAGCGTGCTTTTTCTACATTGGGGATCTTTGTTGTGATCTGGCCATCGTATTCGACAGGCGTTTCCATGATGACCTGTTTCATTTTGAGACAGATCCGGGTAGGTTCTTCATTGACCCTGTTTTGTCCTTGTGGTGTTCTCTTTGGAACAATACCTGCCTAAGGCAGGTTATTCAATGTCGATTCATGCCGATTGACCCAGCGGCATGCCTTTTTTTGTCGAGAGGAACTCCTCCTCTCTTTTTCCGAAAGCCGGCACGATTCCCGTGCCGAGATATTCATCAGGAAATGAAAAATGGTTTCAGGGTTCACCCGTGGCAGAGGGATTAGTATGCGTGATACCGAACTCCATGCTCCTAGCAGCTTGCCGTCCAAAAGGACTCGTACTCCGAGCTAGCCCAGGCTGTTTTTCATTCACCTGATGTTGTTTATACTTAGTATGTTTTTGGCATATTTAATTGTTGTTTTTTGCGTATTACGATAATTTTATGGGTATTTGTCTGTTTTAGTGTTGTTATTTGTTCTAAGATGTTATAAACCACTGACCACGCGGTGCGATAATGCCTCGGGGGATGGTGAAGTCAGCCTTCTCACTCAATAGGAAGGGGGTTAAGCATTGTCGCAAATCGGGTTTTGGTATATATGGTTTTTTGTTTTTGGGATGAGGGTTGGTATTGGGGGGTTATGTGAGGTCAGGGTCGGGAGCGCAGTGGGCCTACATGATGATGATCCACCTCCCCGAACCGTTCATTGTCATCGCGACCCAGAACTCGTATGAGATGGAAGGTACCTTCAACCTCATCGAGTCGCAGAATGACCGGTTCACCCTCAGTTACCGGATCAAGCATCTGGATGTCGAGGACGAAGTCTCCGTTCTCAGAAAAGGTATGGGCAGCGGTCTCGATTTAGATACCTACATATCCGATGCCCCGCTCATCAGTGACCCGGCCGAGATCCTGAAAATGCAGGAGACGGCCCGATCAATCTATGCAAGCGACGACATCCTCGCCTACATCGGCGATCTCGTCGAAGCCACCAGACACCACAATGATGTCAGGCTCGGCATCAGCACGCGGGGATCCCTTGCTCTCCTGCGGAGCGCAATGGCATATGCCGCCATACAGGGGCGTGACTACGTTATTCCCGACGATGTTAAATATATCGCTCCTTTTGCATTCGCTCACCGCATCATTCTCAAACGCGAAGCAGCCCTCAGCAGCGTATCTATAGATCAGGTCATCATTGATATTCTCGGAACCGTACCAGTGAGATGATCCATGCGTCCTACACTGCTGACCGGACTCCTTTTGCTCTTCAGCCTGGTCTGTTTTGTCTATGCATGGATGATGAACTTTGGAGAAGCTGTGGGTGCGGGCCTAGGTATCCTCATGCTTCTTGCGGTCCGGGCATTCATCTTCCAGACCGATCTGCGCGGTCTTGCCCTCTCCCTCACCGTCACCTGTGAGGCCGACAAAACCATCCTGCATCAGAGCTCTATCGTCAACATCAGCTCCTCGATAACCGCCGTCACAAAACAGCTGACCGCTTCATTTGAGGATATTCTCCCAACAGGATCCGTTCTCACCGCAGGCTCGCCCCGGTTCACCGAAGGCCGTGCCTCCTACTTCCTCAACCTCCCGGTGATCGGCGACTCTTTTTTCCAGGGTTTCCGGATCACCAGCAGCGATCTGTTTTTCGCAAGCACACTCCTTGTCGCACGAAACGCAGAGCAGCCAAAGCTCACGATGTATCCGACCGGCATCTCTGCGATCCATCATGCCGTCGGTCACTGAGCCGGATGAAGTGCACAGGAGTATGACCGCCCCGCTCTCATTGCCGGATCCGATACCAGGACCATGCGTCCCTACGTCGATGGGGACAGTGTCCGGGACCTCGACTGGAAACTCTCCGGGAAACATCAGGATCTGTACGTCCGGCTGAGAATGGATGCATCAGGCGGTCTTCCGGCTCTTCTCGTTGATCTGCCTCAAAGGGGCGCTTCAGAAGAGCTCTGCCTTCATTTTGCCGAAACGGTCGTCGGTGTTCTGGAAAACCTCAACATTGGTGAGGAATATCTCGTGATCTTCATCTCCGGGGCAATGTACCTCGACACGATCCGCTCAGGACAGAACAACAAGATCATCTCCATGCTCAAAGAGGCTGGGACCATCTATGCGCCCGAATATCTGTACAGGATACGTCACCCCTCCGTTATCAGAAGAAGTAAAGAGAGCGGTCATCAGATCACCGACTCTGAACACCGCATCGAAGGATTTATCCGACTGTATGCCGGCCGCTACCCGACCGATTTTGAACGCATCGTTCGAAACATCTCAGCATCTCTCGAAAATGTAACGCATATCACCTATGTCACTGCGGCACACGGGGACCTGAGTCATATGACCTATCTCATAAATGAGACACACAAGAATGAACGGCATTCCACGGTCTTTGTCGTCGGCGCCGCTGACTCCCCGCGTGAAGCGAAGATCCGTAACGCCTTCACTCTTGCCGGAGCAGATGCCGTGAAGATGATCTGATGAACATAAAGATCCTCGCAATCATCACTGCGGTCATCGCGGTGGCCGGTGCCTCAGACGAACAGCGGATCATTTCGGGCATCATCGCCGCGGTCTTCCTTGTCTGCACGGTCATTACCCTTTCGCCGCGGGGACGGATCCTGCTCCTCTCAGCGACAGGATTCCCGCTCGTCCTGACTGCCGGCTATCCGGCAGTTGCGGGTCTGCTGATCTTCTGCGTCGTTATGACGATCTTCACCGCTTCAGACGCGAAAACCAGCCCCTGGGTCCTGCTTGCAGCCATCGCCGCAGGAATCGCCGGCGCCGTCTACGCACTCCAGATATAGGTCTTCCTCCCGGTCCTGACCACCGAGATCTTTATTATCGCAGTCATCTACATCCTGTTCGTCAGAGGATATCGTCTGAAAAAAGAAGTTGAGGGAACAAACAAATGAAAAGCAAAAAGTCAATGATAACGTCGGTGTACTTCGCACCGACCATACTGTTTCTCGCTGCGGTTCTGACCTTTACGGTATACATCTTCACCAACCGCAGCGATATGACCAGCGCCCTTCTCCTCCTTGCAGGCTTCATGCTCTTAATCACCGGTATCCTTCTGCTGACCCTTGCTGACCGCCGTCCTCTCTCGGTAAAACTCACCGAAACGCTGCCGGTCACCGGAACTCAGAACATTGCAACGATCCTTGCCGATCTGGGCATCACAAGCAACATCATCCACCGCCTCCTGCCGTCTGGTGAGCATGTCCAGATTAATCCAGTTACAGGAGGAACGATCCCGCAAATGCCACAGGATGTGACGTTTGTCTCGGCAGGCGGCTGGAACGGTGTCCAGTATCGTGCCCTGGGTTCCACCATCCTCAATCAGCTGAAGAGCGAAGATAATCTGGTCATACCGACCGGCGATGTCTCCCAGCTTGGGACCTGCATCGCTGAAGTGATGAATGATACTCTTTCACTTGCGAAAAAGGTCACCGTTGCAACGACTGACAAATCGGTGATCATTACCCTTAAAGGGTTTGCAATGAATAAAACCTGTATCGCCCTGCAGGGCGAGTCTCCAAAATGCTGCACCATGGTCGGCTGCCCTGTCTGTTCGCTTATGGCAGCAATACTTGCCGAGGGGGCAGGCCGTGATGTGGAGAGTACGAGCGCTGTCCTCAACGGGTCCACGCTTACCGTCTCCTTCGCACATCTTAAAGCACAGTGACAGTGTTTTAGGTCAGGAACTTCTTTTTTTCTGAGATCATTTCGTCTTGCGGGTTTCAGTCATCAGAATGACAGATAAAATTTCCGTGTGTTCTTCAGAGCAGGAATGAAAAACATTCCTGAATATCATACGAATACCTTTTGGGTACTTCCGTTCAAAAATACTACTGTAATCGTGTCCGAACACACCGCCAAACAAAACGTTGCACGCCTCTCAATATTCTCAAACACCTTTCTGACCGTAGCCAAACTGATAACTGGTCTCAGCATAGGCTCCGTGAGTACAATCTCTGAGGAGATCCACTAAGGAATGGATCTTATCGCCTCCTTTGTCGCCTACTTCTCTGTCAGAAAATCTGCTCTGCCTCCGGACACTGACCATGCATTCGGTCACGGAAAATATGAAGACGCATCCGGCCTCATCGAGGCACTGCTCATTATCCTTGCTGCAGGCATCATCATCTGGGAAGCGGTAAACAAACTGATATATGGAGGCGACACCTTATTCACCGACCTGCTCTTCATTGGTATGATCGTGATGGGAGTTTCCGCCAGTCTGAACATCATTGTATCGCAAAAACTGATGAAAGTGGCAAAAGCCGCCGATTCCATTGCCCTCGAGAGCGACGCCTAGCATCTGAGGACCGATGTGTTCACCTCAGTGGGGTTGTGGCCTGGCTTATTCTGATCTGGATTACCGGACTCACCTTCCTCGACTCGGTCATCGCCATACTCGTTGCACTTCTGATCCTGCGTGAGGCCTTTTCCCGTATCAAACGTTCATTCAGCGATCTTATGGACGAAAGTCTCGATGAAAAAGATGTGGAAAAGATATGTGATATCATCTGCAGACATCAAAATGCCTACACCAATTATCACAGCCTCAAAACACGAAAAGCAGGACCCGACAAATTCGTTGAGTTCCATCTCATGATGCCCCATGCAATCCCTCTTTCAGAAGCCCACAAAGTCCTGCGGGAAGTCGAGGATGAACTGAAAGCAGAGATACCCAGAGTCACGGTCATCGTTCACCTGGATCCATGCGACGGCAGATGTGAACGTGACACATGCACGTTCTTCTGCCGCAGAAAAACGTGAGCCGAACAGATTAGGCTCACCGCAAAAACATATGCAGGAATCTTCCTGCAGCACTTCTTTTCATTTCGATCGCATGATACTGACACATTTCATGGCAGCAGTAGCATCTTATGCATTTTCCGTGATCGAAGGACGCTTTCTGATTCTTCATCACGGCAGCCCCGACAGGACAGATCCTCACACACTGCCCGCAGCCGACGCAAGTGTCCTTCTTCACGACAGGTGCAGGGGCATAATATTTCCCAATCGTCTGGAACCTGCGAAGCACATTTTTTCGAAACAAGTTGCTCTTTGACGGAGTATAATACGTCGACGGATACACAAAACCGGTAAGTGGAATGACCGAATCACCGGCCGTCGCTACGCAGTCGGGATCGACCAGCCCGCGGGCAGCCGCGGCAACGGTCGTAGGGATCCGTAACGGATCCATAGAGACCAATCGCTGGGCGGTAACATCCAACCCATACACTGACTTAGATGCGAGGATGTAACCGACGTTTCGCGGCACGCCGCTCATTGGGCCGCTCCCTTCCATCCCAATGACCGCATCCATGACAACGAACTCTGGTCTCACCAGTTCGTTTAAGTCAACAAGCATCCCGGAAAAATCCGCCGGATCCGGAAAGCGGGAATGAAACACCGGCTTGTCGAGGCCCGGCACAACGCCGAAGGTATTCTTGACCGCTCCAGAAAACTGGGTGAACATGTGCGTCTTTAACTTGCAGACCGAGATAATGACATTAGCGTCGCATGCAGGATCAATGATCATAAAATGCTTCATCACCTGCCCGTCTGGAAACGGACGCTCCTGAAACCCGGTCTCATATGAAAGGGTAATCCCCAGATCACCGGCGACCTGAGTGATCCCGCATTTCTGATACACACGTTTCATCACGCGGGGCGTATATAATATTCCTGCCCCCGGACTGTCGGCGATCAAGAGGGTGCCGCCTGCTTCTATAACCAGTTTGCCGACTGCATAGAGCACTTCCGGATGCGTACTCACCGCTTTCTCATACCCGGCGTCCGAGAGGAGATTCGGTTTGAGCAGTACCCTTTTTCCTGCGAGATCCGGGAGTCCGCCGGCAGCTTCGATTGCGTTCTCTACCGCTCGGCAGACCTCTTCCCGGTCATATGAACTGCATTTTGCAGATCCGGTTATCTGGTTCATTGAATTATTACTTCTATTACACGGCAGCCGTAAAAAGGAGATTTAATGAGATCATTACTCGCTGATCTCTTCGAGAGGCACACGTTTGCCGGTCTGCATATAATATACCTTCTCTGCCATTCTGCAGGCATGATCCCCGCAGCGTTCCAGATACCGGTTCACCATATGGCAAGCGCTCCCAAACGGGATCGTCATGCTGCCCTCTTCCATCGCCGTGACGATCTCTTTATAGAGAGCGGTATACAGCGTATCGATCTCATCCTCGATTTGTGCACATCCGTTCATTCTGGAGGCATCTCCCGACTCGAACGCAGTATAAACGGCATCAAGGATAGAAATCGCTGCCTCACCCTCTTTGTGGAGATCAGGCGGGATCTCTTCCGGGATGCTCGCTACAACAAGTTCGGTGATGTCCTTTGCGTAGCGGCCGACCCGCTCAGAGGAGGTCACGATATCCATACAGCTCGAGATCGTTCGAAGATCCTTTGCCATCGGCTGGTTCAGAGCTATCAGCAGGATACCCCGTTCATTCAGGATCTCATACTGATTGTTCACATACTCTTTTTGCCGGATGATATCCGCGGCGATCATGAGATCGGTCGACTCAAACGCCATAAGCGAATTTTTCAACAGGGCGAGGGAAAAACGCCCGTACCAGTTCACTTCGTTTTTGTAGGCATCGAGTTCCAGATTGAAGTAATCGTTCATCCAAACCTCCCGGTGATGTAGCGTTCAGTAAGTTCTTCCTGGGGATTGGAAAAGATCAACTCGGTCTTTCCCGTCTCGATCAGTTTACCCAGGTACATGAACTCGGTGATGTCACTGATCCGTGCAGCCTGCTGCATATTGTGGGTCACGATAATCACAGTGTAATTCTTTTTGAGATCCATGATCAACTGCTCGATCCTTGTCGTAGCTATCGGATCAAGGGCCGAACACGGCTCATCCATCAGAATCACGTCAGGATTCACGGCAAGTGTTCGTGCGATACAAAGTCTCTGCTGCTGGCCGCCGGAGAGACCGAAGGCCGATTCATGCAGACGATCCTTTACTTCATCCCAAAGAACAGCCCCTTTGAGACTGTTCTTGACGATGCCGTCAAGGATTGTCGCATCCTTCGTACCATGGGCACGAGGACCGTAAGCGATGTTGTCATAGATGGATTTCGGAAACGGATTCGACCGTTGGAAAACCATACCAATTTTTCGCCGGAGGAGGACAGGGTCGCTTTTTGTTATGTTCTCTCCACGATACAAAATATCTCAGGTAATTTTACAGGCAGGGATCAGATCGTTCATCCGGTTCATACACCGGAGAAGGGTCGACTTGCCGCAGCCGGACGGACCGATCAGTGCAGTAACTGACTTCTCCTCGAACGGCAGATCGATGTCGTAGAGGACCTGTTTCGATCCGTAGGAGAGGTTCAGGTTTTTTGTTGATAGAATGGAGGTCATAGTAATCTCTTCTGGAAATGTTTTCTGAGCACGATCGCAACGAGGTAGATCGCCATTACAAGACATATGAGAACGACCGCGGTCCCATATTTCTGGGTCTCTGACCCCGGGACACTTGTCGCAAGGACATAGAGATGAAACGGTAAGGACATCACCGGATCAAAAAGATCCATGCTGATGAACCGTTTGGAAAACACCACTGCGGTAAACATGATCGGAGCTGTTTCTCCAGCGGCTCTTCCGATTGAAAGGATCGTTCCGGTCAAGATTCCCCGGGAGACCGACGGCAAAACCATTTTTTTTGAGTGTCTACCATTTGGTAGCACCAAGTCCGAACGATACTTCACGGAGTGAGTTGGGAACGGATTTGAGTGCTTCTTCCGTGGTTTTAATGATTGTCGGGAGGAACATCAGCGCCAGACAGATCATACCTGCAAGCATACAGACACCCCATCCAAGGTAAATAACAAGGAAGGCGAACCCAAACACCCCGAAAATGATCGACGGCGTTCCGGCGAGCAGATCGTTACCCGTCCGTAAAAGCCGGGTCAGGACGTTGTCTCGGGAGTATTCGTGGAGATAGATCGCAGATCCGATCCCAATGGGGAGAGCGAGAAAAATAGCCCAGCCGACCAGCTGGAGTGTCCCGACGATCGCCGGGAAGATCCCCCCTTCAAGTCCCATATTACGCGGTGTGGTCGTTAAAAATTCCCAGGATATCGCCGGGAGTCCGTTGATGAAAATGTGTGCGAGAATGACGAAAAGTATCCCAATAACGAGAAACGTTCCCGCATAAATTATCCCAAACGCTGTCCGCTCGATCGATTTGTGGGACATAATACTCCGAAGGAAAAATAGTCCAAAAACAATGACCGTAAGAATGAGCGTTGGAACGATCCCTATCGCATACATCAAGATGCAGACCGCGAATATCACCCCGCAGAGCTTGAGGATCTTTTTGATATGGGCAGGCATGCTGAAGACCGGCCTGCCGCTCTGGATTTTTTTCGTGATCCGAACCGAGATGAGATTGATCACAAGCGTGATCGCAAGGAGTACCGCGGCGATCCCGAAGAGAGCATAATAATGCATCGAGCCCGACGCGACTTCAGCGAGCTCGATACCGAGCGTTGCGGTCAGTGTTCGGACAGGCGAGAGCACATCCCATAGAGGCGAGGGAATGATCGCCGCATTGCCTGCGACCATCATGACGGCCATCGTTTCGCTGATCGCACGCCCCATCCCGAGAATGACCGCTTCCGAAATACCGGATGCGGCCGCCGGGATCAGGAAACGGGAAATGGTTTGCCATTTGGTTGCCCCAAGACCGAGCGACGCTTCTTTGTAATCCTTCGGCACGACATAGAGTGCATCCTCGGAAACGGATGCGATCGTCGGCAGTGCCATGATCCCCAGAAGGATCGAGGCGGCAAGCCAGCAAAATCCGCTCGGGATATCCAGACCGTTCTGCAGGAGACTGCAGAGAACGACCATCCCGAAAAATCCGTAGACAACCGACGGGATCGCCGCCAGCAGTTCGATCACCGGCTTGACGATGTCACGAACCTTTTTGAGAGCAAGGTATGCAAGAAAAACGGCACAGATGATACCAAGAGGTACGGCAAAAACCATTGCCCCAAACGTTACCAGAAGTGTGTCGATCAGAAGAGAGGCGATACCATATGAGGGAGTGCTCCCAGTTTGGTTCCAGACTGTATTAAAGAGAAATCCGGAGATGCCTGTTTCAAAAAAAAATCGGGAGGGAGGTCAGAACAATGTATCCTAAAATGAACACCATCGCTGAGGCGGCGATCAGTGCGGTTGCCAGCCACACTGATTTGATACCTGTCTCTTTCCATCCTGACTTTAGATGGATGTTCATACATTAACCGGAACAAAACCGTTTTCTGCGATGATGTCCTGACCTTCATCCGAGAGAATGAAGTCGAGGAACTTCTTTGCAAGTCCTGTAGGCTCACCGTTCGTGATCATTAGAAGAGGACGGTTGAGTCCATAGGTGTTGTTGATGACGTTGTCGACCGTTGGTGCAATGCTGGAAAGCGTAAAGGCTTTGACGGAATCATCAACGAATTCGAGAGACACATAGCCTATCGCACCAGGTGTCTGGGCTACGGCCTGCTGCACAGCTCCGTTTGAACTGTATTCCTGCATAGTGCTTGCTGCCTCCTCATTATCCAGCACGTACTCAGTAAAGAAGCTCCGGGTCCCGGAAGCACTGTCACGACCGATCAGGACGATTTTCATGTCAGCTCCGCCGAGTTCTTTCCAGTTCGTGATCTTTCCCTGATAAATGTCCTTGATCTGTGCAAGGATCAGGTCCGAAACCGTGTTCGACGGGTAGGCGATCAAGGCGATTCCGTCTTTTGCGATGACGAATTCTTTCAGGTCGCCTCCTTCTTTTTCAGAATCTTTGAGTTCTCGGGAGAGCATACCAATATCGGCTGTTCCCTCTTTTACTGCAGTTACACCAACGCCGGAACCTCCGCCGCTGATCTGGATGTCGGCAGTCGCTTGCTCATCCATGTAAGTTTCTGCAACGGTCTGTGCGACCGGTAGAACGGTCGTAGATCCCGCAAGGGTGATGGTTTCTGCTTCTTCTCACTGACTCACACAGCCGGAAGCAAATACAAGGAATACAGCAAAAATAACTGCTGCTACTCCAACAATACTCATGGTTTTTCTGTTCATAACCATAACTGAATTGGAAACGGTCAGGTATAGTGATATTCGACATAGATTGAGTAAATAATGATTTAACTATACTCATTCATAATTTCAATTGACCTATGATATCTCTATAGATTTTCACAGTTATTAAATACCGAACCGATGAATATGTAATGAATGGAAATCCGGAAAGTTCAGATGACGGGTGGGTCATCCTACGTAATCTCTCTCCCAAAGGGATGGATCCGTGAAAGAAATATTCAGAAAAATGATCCCCTGGGTGTGGTATCTCAGGCCGACGGTACACTGCTTATCACGCCGAACCTGCATTATGACAGCACGGCGAGGACAAAGGAGTTCGGACTTAAGGATTATCCCGATCCGACGACGCTTCTGCGTTCACTGATCGGCGCATATATATCCGGATTTACGACGATTAAGATCACATCTGCCGGCAGGATCCCGCCAAAGGTTCGGATGGTCGTCCGGAAATTTACGCAGATGACGATCGGTCAGGAGGTTTCCGAGGAGACGGACAACAGCATCGTCCTTAAAGACATTCTCAACCCCACCGAGATGCCGTTTGAGAACACCATCCGCCGGATGTATGTGATCGTGAAAGGCATGCATGAGGATGCACTGAACGCCCTTGAGCAGGGACGACTCGATCTCGCCGATGATGTCGTCGCCAGAGATACGGATGTCGATCGTCTTCACTGGCTGGTCCACCGTCAGTTTTCCCTGATCGTGGAAAATCCGTCTCTTTCTCTGAAGATGGGGATCACACCCGGCATCGCCGCGACCTACTATCAGATCTCCCGGATCATCGAACGGGTAGGCGACCACACGGTCCTCATCGCCGAGGCGGCCTCAGTCCTCATTGAAAAAGGGATCGACCGGATGCTTGTTATGAAAATGACCGAGCTGAGCGAGTTCTCACTGAACATCTTCAATAAAAGCGTACAGGCCATATACTTAGGCAGAATTCCCGGAGCAAATAAGATAATCGCTGAGGTGGAGGATATGGGACCAAAGTATCATGGTCTTGCAGACTCGATCCGCAAAATGCGGGTCCCCGAGGCGGTTGCCGTGACCCAGATCACGCAGAGTCTTCACAGGATCACCGAGTATAGTTCCGATATCGCCGAGATACTGATCAACCGTATGGTATCTCAATAATAATGCTGGTTTCCGATCTTCGGACCCGATTTAGAGAAGAGGGTATCTCCCCCTCGCTAGTTGCAGATTTTCAGCATCATGTAATGGAGTTTTACGCGGCGAAGGGCCGGCATGATATGGAATGGCGGCACACCGAGGATTCTTACAGGATCGTGGTCTCCGAAGTTATGCTTCAGCAGACCCAGGTCCCGCGGGTCGCGGTGATCTATCCGAAGTTTATCGAAACGTTTCCCGACATTTATGCTCTCGCGAAGGCAGAGCAGGCAGATCTTCTCGCCGCATGGCAGGGGATGGGGTACAACCGCCGTGCCCTTAACCTTCGAAAACTTGCCGGAGTCATCGTGGATGAATACGGCGGGAAGATCCCGGATGATCCGATGATCCTCAGGACGCTCCCGGGAATAGGGCCTGCCACATCCTGCTCGATTGCGGCGTTCGCCTTCAACAGGCCGGTTGTATTCATCGAGACGAACATCAGGAGAGTGTTCATCCATTACTTTTTCGAAGATGGCGTGGTCGTTGACGATGGCGAGCTGCTGCCGCTCATCTCAGCCATGCTCCCGCAGAACTCCCGGGAGTGGTACTGGGCCTTAATGGATCTCGGAACTGCGCTGAAAGCATCGATAAAAAACCCGAACCAGCGGAGTAAACAGTACACGAAACAGAAGACCTTCATAGGCTCAGACCGGAAGATCCGCGGCGAAGTGTTGAAAAAGATGCTTGTGCAAAAAACCGGGACCCCGGAGATTTTTGCAAAAGAGATGAACGAGGATCCGGGGCGTGTCCGGCGAATCATGGATAAAATGACGGATGAGGCTTTTTTCGTCAGGGAATCTGAACATCAATACCGGTTGTCCGGTCAGTGCCCGGATGGGGACGATGACGGCCGAAGGTAAGGGATGTTCACTCTTTTTTCAATTACTATTCCAGTATTAATATCTGTAAAATCAGCGATGACAAAACGGCTGGTTTTGATTCCATAAATATATTACTTATCTCCAATGATTGGAAAATCGAAAGTCGTAAGTATTATTTTTCTTTGGATGAAGATAAACGCAATACCGCACAGGAATTAGCGAATCAGCATATTCCGGATAAGTTTTATTGCTATCTTCATTTAAGTGAGCACTTTTGGCAAAATCATGTTTGATAGAGAAGGCGAGGAGTAATCAGCCATACTGCCCCTTACGTCATCGTGATGATTGTTGGATCAAGCGAGGGGCACAAATCTGTTCAAACAAAGAGGATTATATCACCGATGCCCCGCACCCCGAAGATAGAGGGGTGATGCGAGGCTACTTTGAAGCAGAAATGATTCTAAGATTTAAAAAATACGGCATAAAAATAATTGTTGTTAGATATTTTCAGCGACGAATCATCTTCTTCTCAGAAGAAGAGTCACCGCTCCAAGTCCTGCAATGATACCAACCAGCGGCACGGGTGAAGACGGTGTTTCGGTCGGAGTGGTCGTTGATGTTGGAAAAATTACTGTCGGTCCGGTGGTCGGAGTCGACGTTGGTGTTGTCGTTGCTGTCTCTTCTATCGGGAATGAGAATTGGTCAACGTCATATGCGACCATGAACGGCGATGTATGGGTCGACGTGATCGTGAACTGATATACTCCATCGACAAGTTCGATCGACGTGATCGTCATTTTGTGCCACTCTCCGTCATAATAGTGAAGAATGGAAACATCCTCAGGGGTCAGTCCCTTTGCTTCGAGTTCGGATGCGTCTACCCTGAACACGAGTGTGACTAACGTTCCTGCAGCTGCCGTGCTATGAACATCATACACGTTCAGGTATGAGATGCCGGACGGTGCCGCTGCCCTATTGAAATAATTCTTGAACACGGTTACAATAACGGATGATCCGGCAGGATAGTGAAGGTTGAGTGAGACGGGACCGGAGTCCGCGTTATTCCCATCGTTTCCTCCGCCTCCGCCACTACTGCTGGTTGGCACCATGGTCGCGGTTGGTGTCGGTGTTGGAGTTGTATTGACCGTCCAGTTTGCAGATAGGTTGGTAGGGTTTACCGTTACTACATTTGTGCTAAAGTTCCACGGGGTATTATTACCACTTGTCGTGTTGTTCCATCCACTGAACGTATAACCTGTTTTCGTTGGAGTTGGTGATGGTTCTGTAATTATAGAACCGGCTGATACATACTGAGTAGTGTATACAACATGGGTTTCATTGTAGAATCTGACGGTACAATTTGTAACAAGTAACAGATCAGTGCTGGAATTTACCAGGTTGAATGAATACTGATTTGCCCACGTTGGGTTCAACGCAAAATTGGCGTTCCAGGTATCGGGTATAAGCAAAGAACCATATGTTACGAGGACGGTGCCATTAACCATAGATACCGGTGTAATGTTAAGTGCCCCGGCACTTGTGCCAAGAGCACCAGTTACGGTGATGTATTTGCTGGAGGGCAGATACACATCATTATTAGTATTCACGGTTGCAGAGCCGTTCATATTGAACGTGCCCGGTGCTGCCCACAAGTACCCCGCCGCCTAAGTTGTTTGTTACATAATTACCTGATATGGTGGAACTACCGGACATAACGAATGTGCAGGACGTGCCAGTGGTATACACCCCGCCGCCGTAGCCTCCTGTAGAACTGTTCTGCAGCACAGACCCCGCACTCATATTGAATGTACTACCTGACCGTACCAAAACGAGGGTAGATCCGCCAGATCCAAGAGAATATGTCGTCTGATTTCCGTCAATAGTGAGATTATATCCGTTGTTACCTTGCAAAATAAACGTGCCGGAACTCACATTGAATAGATAATCCCCGCTCACATAACGGGAAATCGTGTGAGTGCCAGTGCTCACTGTTGTAAGAGTGATGGGATCTGTTGCCGTGATGATGATAGTGAAATTGAGATTAACGTCGTTTTGGAGATACACGGTGTTCCTAACTGCATACGTCGCTCCGGCACCTGAGTCTGTTGTATTATTAAGTGCATCTGAGAGCTGCTGTGCAGTTTGAATATCAGCATAAGCAGATACAGAACCGCAACATGCTCATGCAGCCACAAGCAAAACACATAACGCGAGCAGAAATCGGTACCTGAATCCAGTTGGCACGATCGGATCGATTCTATCGAGCTAATACAGGAACTTTTGGCGTCAATAGGTATTTTTCTCTGAATCGCTCCTGTCTGTTCGCTTATGACGGCAATACTTATTGAGGGAGCGGGCCGTGATGTGGAGAATACGGCGCTGTCCTCAACGGTTCCGCCCTGACCGTCTCCTTTGCACTGCTGACACTGCAGTGAAGTGGTCGCTCTCATACTTTTTTAATTTCTTTCCTGGATCTGAAAAAATCCGACCGCGAAAGCTAACGAGTAGTTTATATCAAAAATAAAATGTAAAAAATGGACGCTGCCGATCCCCGATGGATCGGCTGATACGTCCCGGCGGGGACTTGAACCCCGGTCAAAAGCTCCGCAGGCTTCTAGGATATCCTCTACCCTACCGGGACTTGAGTTTTGCACACTAAGTGCTCTACTAAATAGCCTCTCGGAAGTTATAAAGCCACCGTTTTCATCGGGTGAAAACCGAGAGTCTTTGGAGGTTTTCGGCCCCAGTATGCCTCACAGCCCACCGGAATTCTACCCAAACCCCCTCCTGGATCCCGGGAGCGCAGAGAGCCCATATTGTCCAGATCATCTGTATGACGCGATCCTGCAGAAACACCCCGTTCTTTTCATATGGAAGAAGGAACATATGAATATCCATGACACAGGAAAATGTACCGGTCAATCACCCGAAACTTATCTGCACAGCCATAGATCTTGACATGGGTATCGCGGTCCTTGTCCTTTCCCTCATGCAGAAGATCCAGCCGGAGTCCGCGATCCTGATGCTCTCCATCGGCGTAACCCTTTATGGTGTAGCACTCCTTCTCTTCAACAAATAGACCATGAAACCGCTTATCCCTGTCTTTTTCGGCACACTCATCTTCCTCGGCCTTATCTATTATCTCCTTCCCGCTCCTTTTCTTCTGGCGGGCGGGCCTGCCTGGTTTCTTCTCCTCGTAATTAACCCCCTCGCCTGCCTCATATCCGGCATCGTGTTTGGCCTCGTCTGCGGCTTAAAAAAATCCGCCATCCTTCACCCGTTCATCGCAGGAATTGCCTTCATCCCTACTTTGTATCTCTACTACAATGACTCGGCCCCGATCTATCTGGCTTTCTATATTATCACTGCGGTGATGGGAATTGGTATCGGCTGGACAATATATTTGAAAAAATAAGGGTCATTCACTCTTTTTTGGGGAACCGACGGGCAGTAAACTTCTGCCAGCCGAGATAGATCAGAATACCGCAGGCGACCACCGCCGCCACTGCCCCTACTGCGTATATTGGCTGCACTAACCAGAGATCGATGATCGCCTTCGCACCAAACGCCATCGTCAGCGTCGCAAGAATACTCCCTGCGAACACGATCGGCAGGATGATCTTCGGGTTGATCGAAAGGAGTCTCCCGACGATCGAAGTGTCGATCGCACTTGACCCCCCATAAATGGAACATACATGAAAATCAGCAGACCCCCTACGGAAAGACCTTTGATCCACGGCCGTTTCTGCAGGATCTTGTTCGTTTTCTCCGTAAAAAACATCAGCACCTTACCAAGTACCGGTATCTTCAGTAAAAGATCAAAGTTTAAGGAGATCAGGACTGCAAGCGTCATGTCGATCGTTACGATCCCGGCGAGGACCAGCCACCCGGGATAGCCAAACCCTATCATCACCGGGACAACACTCTCTTTTCCCGCACCCGGCGCCATATACAGAGCAAACAGGGAGATCCCGAGAATGAACTGGTCGAAAGCCAGACGATGAAAACGGCAAGAATGCCCAGCATCCCAAACGTCATCACCACCCTCGTCTTCAGCTGCGGTTTATAATATGGAGAAATCTCCTCGCTCATACATCCTCCGAACGGTAAAACCTCTTAGTAAATCTGCTCCAGAAGTACGCGATCACGAGGATCGCCGCAATGATGAGAACTGCGGCGGCAACACCCAGAAGCGGATGGATATACCACAGCTGGATAACCGAAGAAGCGCCGAGTGCGATCGTCAGCGTGGAAAGCACACTCCCGATAACGACCAGACCGAGACTCACAGCCGGTTTATACCCAAGCAGCCGCCCGAGCACCGAACAGGTTATCGATCCCGATCCCTGCAGCGGGATGTACATAAACAGCAGCAGTCCGGCACTCGACAACTGTTCGATCCACGGCTTCGTTTTCCTGAGCTTATCAGCAGTTCGCATGACCCATCTGATCCATCTGCCAACAAGCGGGACCTTCAGCAGCAGATCAAAGTTTAAGGAAACGAACGTCGCCGTGACGATGTCCATGCCGACGACCCCAAGAAAGATCATCCATATCGGATACCCTAGACCTATTGCCAGAGGGACGATCGTTTCTTTCCCGAACGGCGGGACGAGATAAGCGCCCAAAAGGCCGATTAGTGCGAGATATTCCGTTCTTGGCGGAAGCGTGAACACACCAGTCTCTGGCGGATACACGAACCAGAAAACGCCAAGAAGAACGAGATATACCAGTATCGGGACGACCAGAAAGAAGACGCGTTTCAGGATACGATATATCCACTCCTTTCTCGTCTGTTCTCCTGTATTCATGTCTATTTGTTTGTGCGTGGATGATAAAGAGTTGGCGGGACCCTCTCCGGTATGCGCGTGCAAATCATTTTTTTGTTCGGACCTGCAATACTTAGCAATATGGACTACTCTCTCTCGACGCACTGCATGCACTCAACGCCGCTGCATAATGTGCTGGAAATACTCGCCCCCCACACGGATCATGTTGAGATCATGGATGACGGACCGCATTTTCTAACAGATGCAGAACTCCTTCTCTCATACTCATACAAATACAGCATCCATGCCCCTTCACGCGGCGTGAACCTTGCCTCGGTCCTTGAACCTATACGCCGTGCCGCTGTGGAGGTCATCCATGACACCTTTTCAATAGCAGCCGAGGTCGACGCCCCTGTCGTCATCCACCCTGGCTATATTGCATGGGAGTACGAGCGGGAACTCGCCGGCAAAAATCTCCGTGCGTCCCTTGCGCAGATCCGCTCGGATGCTGCCGAGTTCGGTGTGACGTACTTTATTGAAAATATGGGGAACTGGGGTTACTTCTATCTCCAGATCCCGACTGATATTGAACTCCTGAACGGCGCCCTCTTCTGTCTGGACGTGGGCCACGCCAATGAGTGCGGAACGCTGAAAGAGTTCCTGGAGGTCCCATTCTCCCATGTTCATCTCCATGATAACGACGGAAAACATGACAGCCACTCGGCAATCGGTGAAGGTAATATCGACTTTGATAAGGTCATGACCAAAGTTCGGGAAAACAATGTCAGCCACCCGGTCATCGAAGTCGAGACCCTAGAAGGAGCACAGCAAAGTCTGAATGTGCTGAGAGAGAGGGTCTACTCGTGAAACTGAAAAATTTCACCTGGGAGATCCGGCTCGCCTGTCTGCTGATCGCCGTATCCGTCATCATATACGCAGTAAAATTCCTGTTTTTCGGAGACAACGGTGCGAGTAACACACTTTCATATATCTTTAACAGTCTCGGATTTCTGCCGATCAATATCCTGATCGTGACGCTGATCATCAACCGTCTCCTGACCATGCGGGCGAAACGCGAACAGCAAGAAAAAACCCGCATGGTTATCGGTCTGTTCTTCTCCGAAATGGGCGACACTCTTCTTAGGAAGATGGTGCAGTGGGACAAATCACCCGAAACACTTCGCGAGAATATGATGGTCAAAAATACCTGGACTAATGGGCAGTATGCAGCGGCGAAGGATCACGCATCCAAATTATTCACACGAACGGTCCCGAGTCCCGACGATCTGAACGATATCCGGGAACTCTTCATAAGAAACCATGACTTCATGCTTCGTCTGATCGAAAATCCTGTACTTCTTGAACACAACACCGTCTCCAAACTCCTGCAGGATCTGTTCCATCTGGGAGAAGAACTCGAAAGCCGAAGTGATCTACGAACTCTGCCGGCAACCGATCTCGCCCACCTTACGGGCGATGTGAACCGGGTCTACTGTCAGCTCACGACCGCATGGCTGGAACATATGGAATATCTGAGCAGAAACTACCTGTATCTTCTTTCCCTCTCCTTACGCAAAAGTCCGTTCCTACTGGAAAACCGTGTTGTAGTGACTGAATAAAAAAAGAGAATAATTATCTTTTAAAGAACCCGCGGCGTGCAGGTTTGACCGCGGCGGTATCCTTCTGCAGATTCAGCAGATGGTGCATGACCCGCACCTCTTTTTTCAGCTCATCGATATTTCTGACCAGCATATCGATGTTCTTCTGCATCCGAATCGTCTCCTTAAAACTCCTCTCTCTCGGCGGCGGCACGATCCCTGCCTGTTCCTCCTGCATAAGTCCCCCTTCGATCAAACGAAGCAGGGCTTCATTCCTCTCCAGCTCCTGCTTCTTTGCAAAAATATCCACCCGCTCGGCAAGCTCGGGATCCAGAGTAAAAGAAAGATGAATTGCCATACTATTACTACTCCATTAGTATTTCGACTAATTTTAACTTATGGATGTTCCTGTGCGAGACCCCATACATGAAACGTCTGCACAACGCCCGCTGGATCGGGCACGCCGTCGGGCACGCGTGCCGATGTCCCGTTCTCCAGGATAACGACTCGAAACGAGATGTTCCAGCCTTCGATCAAAGCCGCCGACCTGGTCTCATACACCTCGCGTGCCAGATCACGGGTGAGATAGACGTCATGCTCCGTATCCTCAAAGAGCACTTCCTTCATATATCGCATGATATACCAGCGCAGTTCGCTCGCCATAGCAAGACCGCTTGATACGGTCGCCACTTGAAACGTCAAGCCCCATACTGTCTCTTTTGGATGATAAAATCTGAGGATATGCCGGCTCGTCTCGGAATCCGAGAGGGTCCGATAGAGATCCACCCCTGCTTTTCCAATACAGACCAGATGCATCTTAGATATACATTATATCCCGACGGTCATCATCCTTATCCTGGTGCTTGACCTTGCGGATCGCCTGCGTGAAGTTCACGCCGGTGATCATATCGTCATTGTTTCTGATGGCAAGCATTCCCGCCTCGCGGCAGATCGCCTCGATCTCCGCACCGGTCAGATTGTCGGTCATTCTTACCAGTTCATCGTAATCGATACCGGAGAGTGAGCCTGCTGCTTCCATCTTCTTCATGTGGACCTTGAAGATCTGCATCCTCGCTTCGCTGTCGGGTGCGGGGATCTTGATCAGGCGGTCGAACCGTCCGGGACGGAGGAGCGCTGCATCCAGCATATCGGGGCGGTTCGTCGCCGCCATGATTCGGATGTTCCCACGGTTGTTGAACCCATCCATCTCGGAAAGAAGCTGCATCAGTGTTCTCTGGACCTCGGCCGAGCCGGAAGTTCCGTCATTGGTACGCATACTGCCGACCGCGTCGATCTCATCTATGAAGACCACAACACCGTTGTTTTTCAGTGCAAGATCACGTGCCATCTCAAAGAGATCGCGGACCAGCTGAGCGCCTTCACCGATGTACTTGTGCACAAGCTCGGAGCCTGCCATTCTCAGGAACGGGACGCCGGCATTATTTGCGACCGCTTTTGCGATCAGCGTTTTGCCGGTACCGGGCGGACCGAACAGAAGCACGCCTTTCGGTGGAACGACCCCGAACTTCTCGAAGGACTCGGGCCTTGTCAGCGGATACTCGACCGCTTCGCGCACCTCGGTGATCTCATTCTTCAGACCGCCGATATCAGCGAATGTGATCGTCGGCTTTTCCTCAAGTTCCATCACGCGGACCCGCTCATCGATGGTATTTCCAAGGATCTTCACGACCGAAAGGGTATTGTTGACCGCGACTTTGGTCCCTGCCTTCACTTCGGCATAGATCACAGGATTTGCCTGGGTCACATACTCCTGATTATTGCCGAGCTGACGCAGATACAGTTCATTCTCTTCGAGTTTCTCTATAACGACCGCAACAAACAGCGGCAGACGCTTCAGCTGCGCATTCTCCTTTTTGAGCTGGGCATTGTCCATCCGGATCTTGTTGTTTTCCAGCCTGAGCGACTCGTTCTCGGTTTTCGTGGTTTTGATTATTTTATGGAGAGAATCGTTCTCTTTTTTCAGGAAGAGTGCTTCTTCGTGTAACTTGGCGTATTGCTCATTGAGGTCCCCGAAGTCGAGGGCATTTGGGGAGATGTTTGATTCGCGGGTTCGACCGGTATTGGGGGATTTTATCTCTTCTTCCATATAATACTGTTTATGTTTGGGATTGAGCATTTATATTTTATCTGATTAAGGCATGGAAAAACCGTCGCCGGCAATTCTGCAAACTGGAATCTGAGCGGAGTGCTCCCTGCAATGCATAAAATACATTCACCGGGGGTATGTGGTGCGCGTGTGTCAGAGTATCTCCGGAATGATTCTTCGAAGAGTGAAAGCCTCATCTCCCTATCATTCCCGTATTCTTAATACTCTTCAGGATCAATAAATAAATATTATTTGATTTCGGAAAAGGAAGGGCAAAAAATGAAATATGTAGTAGTAACCGGAGGAGTAATGAGCGGACTGGGAAAAGGCATCACTGCTGCATCCATCGGCCGCATTCTCATCAACAGGGGATATCACGTCACCAGCGTAAAGATTGATCCCTACCTGAATATCGACGCAGGGCTCATGAACCCTGCCCAGCACGGCGAGGTCTTTGTCCTCAAAGACGGCGGGGAGGCAGATCTCGATCTGGGAAATTACGAACGGTTCCTGGACATCGAACTTACCAGTGATCACAACCTGACCACAGGTAAGATCTACTCCTCGGTCATCTCGAAAGAGCGCCACGGGGATTATTTGGGCGCCACCGTCCAGATCATCCCTCATATCACTGATGAGATCAAAGACCGGATCAAATACGCAGCTGAGTCATGGGTCGACAAAGACGGAAACCATGCCGAGATCTGTATCGTCGAGGTCGGAGGGACCGTGGGCGACATCGAAAGTATGCCGTTTTTGGAAGCTGTCCGCCAGATGCACTGGGAGTATGGAAACGGCGACTTTGCCCTCGTCCATGTCACACTCCTGCCGGCCGATACTATGGGTGATTTGAAAACCAAACCAACTCAGCACTCCGTCAAAGCTCTTCGCGAACTCGGCCTTGAAGCCGACATCATCGTCGGGAGAAGCAACCTTCCTGTCTCCCTTTCTACCAAACGAAAGATCTCCTCCTTCTGCGACGTGGACGTCCACGCCGTCATCAGTGCTCAGACAGCCCCCGATACCTACCTCGTTCCAATGGAACTCGAAAAGGAGGGAATGGCCGAGGTCCTGTTAAAGCAGCTTCACCTTGAGTCGGGAAAACCGGACAACAGCTGGTATTCACTAATCTCCCGCGAATACACCAACCGTATCACTGTTGGTATCATCACCAAATACGGAGTCGAGGACGTCTATATCTCCATCAAGGAGGCCCTCAAACACGCAGGCCGTCTTCTCTCCACCGAGGTCGTCATCCACTGGCTCGACGCAGAACTCTATACCACTGAAGACCTCGCCGATCTGGACGGCATCCTGATACCCGGCGGATTCGGCAACCGCGGTATCGAAGGAATGATCTCTGCGATCCAGTATGCCCGTGAACACAAAAAGCCTCTTCTTGGTCTCTGTCTTGGATTCCAGCTCTGTGTCATCGAGTTCATGAGAAATGTTGTCGGATATAAGGATGCGACAAGTGAAGAGATGGGTCCGGGCACCCATGCGATCGCTATTCTTCCCGAGCAGGAAGGCGTTGAAGACCTCGGCGGAACGATGCGTCTTGGCGACTACCCGGTCACCCTTGACCCGGCTTCCCGCCTCGCGGACCTCTACGGCGCGACCGAGATCATCGAACGTCACCGGCACAGATATGAAGTCAATCCTGTCTACATTAGCGAGATCGAAGCAAAGGGCATGAAGTTTGTCGGTCGAAACGGCAAACGTATGGAAGCACTTGAACTGGATGACCACCCGTACTTTGTTGCGACCCAGTTCCACCCCGAATTCAGATCACGTCCCGCACGTCCCTCTGCACCGTTCATCGGTTTTGTAAAAACCTGCCGCGATATTCAGAGAAAGGAGTAACATGGAATCGATCTTAGTTCTTGATTTCGGCGGCCAGTACAATCAGCTGATTGCCCGCCGCGTCAGAGAAGCACATGTTTTCTGTGAAGTGAAGCCATGTACGATCCCTCTTTCAGAGATTAAAGCAGGGAACTATGCGGGAATTATTTTCACCGGCGGACCGGCGAGCGTGTATGCGAAAAACGCTCCGACAGTTGATGCCGGCATCTTCGATCTCGGTGTCCCGATCCTGGGGATATGTTACGGCGCACAGCTCACGGCGTATCTCCTTGGAGGGAAAGTAGCTTCAGCGACGACCCGCGAGTACGGCAGAACGTCCGTCTCCACGGAGGAGTCTGTCCTGTTCAAAAACGTCCCGAAAGAGACCACCTGCTGGATGAGTCACACGGATTACATCAGCGAGGTCCCTGCCGGATTCACGAGAGAGGCTCAGACTACCGTATGTCAGGTCGCTGCGATGGCAAACCCTGCAAAGAAGATCTACGCAGTTCAGTTCCATCCCGAAGTCATGCACACGCCTGAAGGCATGACGATGATCAAAAACTTCCTCTACGATGTCTGCGGATGCAAAGGCACCTGGCAGATGTCCTCTTTTGTCGAGGACATGATCCTGCAGCTCCGTGAGACGATCGGCGACAAGAAAGTCCTGTGTGCACTGTCAGGAGGAGTCGACTCATCCGTTGCTGCGGTCCTTGTCCACAAGGCTGTTGGAAAACAGCTGACCTGTATCTTCGTTGATCACGGTCTTCTCCGAAAGAACGAGGGGGATGAGGTCGAGCAGATCTTCCGGAAGCAGTATGATATCAATCTGATCCGGGTCAATGTCGAGGACCAGTTCCTCGGGAAACTTGCCGGCGTCAGCGATCCTGAACAGAAACGCAAGATCATCGGTGAGGGGTTCATCCGTGTCTTTGAAGTTGAGGCAAAAAAGATCGGCACGATGGATTTCCTTGTGCAGGGAACGATCTATCCTGACGTGATCGAGTCGGGGCCGGGAGCGGCTGCGGTGATCAAAAGCCATCATAACGTCGGCGGTCTGCCGGATCATGTGGATTTCAAGGAAATCATCGAGCCGCTGCGTGTTCTTTTCAAGGATGAGGTCCGCCGTGCAGGTCTCGAACTCGGCATCCCGGAGAACCTTGTCTGGCGTCAGCCGTTCCCGGGTCCGGGTCTCGCTATCCGGGTGATCGGCGATATCACGAAGGAAAAGCTGGATATTGTGCGGGATGCTGATGCGATCTACCGTGAGGAGATCGCGAAAGCAGGAATCGATCGTGATATCAACCAGTATTTTGCGGCACTGACGAACATGCGCAGTGTCGGTGTGATGGGTGATGAGCGGACGTATGATTATGCAATCGTTTTACGTGCTGTCACGACGACCGATTTCATGACCGCCGACTGGGCCCAGATCCCCTTCCCGTTGCTCGAAAAGGTCTCGAGCCGGATCGTCAATGAAGTTCGGCACGTGAACCGTGTCTTATACGACATCACCAGCAAACCCCCGGCAACGATCGAATACGAGTAATATTTTCTCCCTCATTTCTTTTTTTGTATTTATTCAGGGAATGTATCTCCGACCTCCCGTCCCGGAGCGCTAATCCATAGAAAAACCCTCGAATTTGCCGTATTTTTTCCCCGGCCGACATGCAGTTTCAATACACAGAACGACAAATATTTATCTAAATATCAGCGAGAAAAAATCATGTCCACCTACAAAGAACTTGATGCAAAATACTACATGCCCTGCTTTGGACGGTCGATGCAGATCGTCAAAGGAGAAGGCTGCACTGTTTGGGACGATAATGGGAACAAATATCTCGACTTAGTCGCAGGCATAGCAGTCTGCAGTACAGGTCACTGCCACCCGGAAGTAGCGGATGCGATCTGCCGTCAGGCACACGAACTGATCCACTGCTCCAATCTTTACTACATACCAGGTCAGGCCGAACTTGCAGAAAAACTGAGTAAAGCCAGCGGAATGGGGAGGGTCTTCTTCGGAAACAGCGGGGCAGAAGCAATAGATGCGGCTCTCAAACTTTCCAAAGTCCGCACCGGACGGAAAAACTTCGTCTCCTTCAACCACGATTTCCACGGACGGACCATCGGATCCCTCGCCGTCACCCACAAACCCCAGATCAGGGAACCCTTCGAGCCGCTTGGAATCCACTGTGATTTCCCGGACTACGGCGTCCTCGAGGGTCTCAAAGCTGCCGTCAATAAAGATACTGCAGCCGTTGTCTTCGAACCTATTCAGGGAGAGACCGGCATCATCATCCCGCCGGAGGACTTCCTGCCGGGAATCAGGGATATCTGCGACGACGCCGGAGCTCTAATGATTTGCGACGAAGTCCAGAGCGGCATGGGACGGACCGGGAAATGGTTCGCATTCCAGCACTCCACTGTCCAGCCCGATATCATCAGCATTGCAAAAGGGATCGCTTCAGGAATCCCGATGGGTGCGATCATCGCCCGGGAAGGACTCGAGTTCACCAAAGGCGAACACGGCAGTACCTTTGCCGGCGGTCCTATCGCCTGCGCTGCAGGAAACGCCACATTTGGCATCATCGAAAAACTTCTGTCGGGCATCGCTGCAAAAGGCGAACTTTTCAAGAAAGGTCTTGCCGCATTCAACCCGCGGGTACGGGGTCTGATGGTCGGGTTCACGCTCGGCGACTCCGCTCCGAAACTTGCCGAACTTTGTATGGAAAAGGGTGTTCTTATCAACGTTGCCGGTGAAGGCAACATTCGGATCGTCCCGCCTCTGACAATCTCGGCCGACGAAATCAATTATGCAATCGGAGTGATCAATGAAGCCGCGGGTCAGATCTGAGTTCATCAAATCAGGGTACGTCTTTGCAAAATCCCCTGCGGATATTGCAAAGGAATACGGGTTCTCTGAAGTTGCCCTCCTCGGGAGCAACGAAAACCCCTATCTTCCGTCAGAAAAGGTCATGAAGGCAGCAAAGGAGGCTTTATCCGGCGTAAACAGATATCCTGACCCGAAGGCCGCAGAATATCATGCAGCGCTTCGTGCGAATATCTGCGACGCTCCGGTCGTTACATCAGGGCTTGGCATGGACGGGGTCATCGAGACTGCCATCCGGACACTGGTAGCTCCGGGTGAAAAAGTCGTCATTTCCACACCGACATTTTCCATGTATGGCCTCGCTGCAAAAGCAGCGTCTGCAAAAGTGGTAAATGTTCCCCGAAAATCTGATTTCACCGTGGATCTGGACGTGTTCCTCCGTGAAGCGAAGGATGCGAAAATCTCCTTTCTCTGTACGCCGAACAACCCTACCGGGACCGTCACCCCGATCGAGGATATCGAATATATTCTCGACCGGATCGACGGCGTTCTTTTCCTGGACTGTGCCTATGTCGAGTTTTCGGATGTCAACTATCTGCCACTCCTCACCCGTGACAATCTCATTATCGGGCGGACTATGTCCAAGGTCTACGGTCTTGCGGGTCTTCGTATCGGTTATGCATTCGTTCCCGAATGGTTCGAAGGTCCCTACAACGTTGCAGCAACTCCGTTCACGCTGAATCGTGTTTCTGCAGCCGCAGCCGCAGAAGCGGTCTTTGATCATGTCTATAAAGATAATTTCAACGCTCATGTCAGGAAATGGCGTGAGGAATTCATCAAAGAAATCCCGTTCCCGGTATCTCCCAGCGGTGCGAACTTCGTTCTGATCAATGTTGCACCGCAATTGGGTGACGACGTCATGGAAGCCCTTGCAAAGCAGGGAGTTCTCGTTCGTTCCTGTGCAAGTTTCCCGGGACTCGGGGATACGTTCATCCGTGTGAGTGTCGGTGACGTCTGGGAGAACGAACGGTTCCTTTCAGCGGTGAAAAAATTATGATGATCGGCATAACCGGAACTCCCGGATGCGGGAAGACCTCGGTTGCCGAACTTCTGCGGGACATAGGTCATCCGGTTCTCGATCTGAAAACCACCGTTGCCCCGTTTGTTCTGGAACATGACGACGCATCTGGTTCGAATATCGTGGACGTGGATGCATGGGCCGATGCATTTCCCTACACCGACGGATTTGTGGAAGGAGCGTTCGCCCATTATCTTCCCTGCGATAAGATCATTATTCTCCGGTGTCGTCCCGATGTCCTCAGGGAACGTCTCGCTCCCCGCAGCTATTCTGAGGAAAAGATCTGTGAAAATCTCGAAGCTGAAGCTTTAGATGTGATTCTTATCGAGACATCGGATATTTTTGCATCGGAACAGATTTATGAGATAGACACTACAAGTATTGGTATAGAGTCAGTGATCAGTCAGATTCTATCATTCGTGAAAGACGAAATCCCGGCATCATTTGGTTTGCTCGACTGGTCCGCATATGTTTTAGATGTCCTATGAGTCTTGAGTCACTTCGTCTGAAAATCCAGTGGATATTAACTCCCATTTCCAAAGCGTTTTCCAAACTTCCGATAACGCCGAATATGTGGAGTGTGATCTCTCTGATATGTGCATTTATCGCCGGAGTTTTTTTCGCATTCGGTCAGCCGTTTTTTGGCGTGCTCTTTGTTATTTTGAACTCATTTCTAGATGTTCTGGACGGAGCCCTCGCCCGGTATACAGGATTAGCGAGCCCGATCGGTGATTATCTGGATCATGTCTTCGACCGGTATGCGGATGTGTTTATCGTCACCGGTATCATCATTTACGGGGTCCAGACCTGGCAGGCCCAGGTCCCGGCATGGGTGATCGGTATTTTTGCGATCACCGGCGTTCTGCTTTCATCCTATATGGGGACACAGGCACAGGCAGTTGGTCTCAAGCGAAACTACGGCGGGGTCCTCGGGCGTGCCGACCGTCTGGTTCTTTTGATGGTGTTCGGTCTTGCTGAGTTCATTTATCCAACGCCGTTCCTGTTTGGTCTGCCGTTTTTGGGCTGGATGTTGGTGATATACGGTTTACTCGGTCATATCACGGCGATCCAGCGGTTCGTGATGTCGCTCAAAGAGCTGAAAGCGGAAAAGGGGAATTAAATACCATAATCTTTTTTTTGAGTGTATAAAGTTTATTCGTCTAATGACTTGCGGAGCATGGGCTGAAAAAACGATGTACAATCAAAGAAGTGCCGACACGTAATAATACGAAATCGATGTAAAAATAAAAAAATAGGGCTGAGAGATTTATTGCTCAGCCAGTTGTGCTAATTTCTTGTAACAGATGATCTCCAGCACACCGTTTTTCAGATGTGTCTGGGTCTGTGACGGATCGATGCCGGCAACCGGGATCACTGCTAAGTATTCACGGTTCGTGCCGGCATTGAGCTGGAGTTTCCCGTCCTGATAGGAGATAAAGAAATCATCCTGACATTCAGCGGGAAGTTCTGTCTGGATGATCACTGTTCCCTTATCCTCAAACATCTCGATTGGAATCGTCTTATTTTGGATCTCATCGGGTGTCAGATGAATTTTACCGCCGGCAAGGACAAACTTCACACCGACGACCGGCGGAAGTTTACCCTCACTTTCTTCAGAGACGTGATTGATCAATATTTTGTGGATGATATCCAATAATTCCCTGTATGCGTCATCTGGTGTTTCCGGCATTCTGTTTCTCCGAGGTGAAGAGATTTCTCTCTTCACGCATCTGCATTCTTAATTATCTCTTTGATTCTGCTAAAGTCTTTCTGCTGGGACATCAGCAGTTCGTCAAGTTCACGGAGTTCGGGGGTGAGTTCCGCATCCTTGTATTCGGCCATATCCAGGATAGAAATGCCCTTTTCGAGGGTTTTTCTTTCCTCTTCGTTGAATCTGTACTGCCAGGACTCCCTCTCAGCCCTTCTTCTTCCTGCCTTGTCAAGTGAGGGTCTCACCCGCTTCAACGCGGCATCAAAGTGCCTGCCGAAGACCTTGACGCTTGATACGGCAAGCGTGATCTCAGCCGCTTCGCGACCTGTCATCACTTTCACAAACTCGCGGATCGCGACCATCTTTGCCTCACGAACGAGTGCCTCGATATCGGCCCCCACGAACCCTTCGGTTTTTTCGGCGAGGTCATCCAGATCCACATCTTCAGCAAGCATTGAGCTGATTTCTGTGATGTAGACATCAAAGATCTGCCTTCTTCCTTCGCGGTTTGGCGGGGGGACGAAGATGTGCTGCTCAAGACATCCCGGTCTCAGCAGAGCAGGGTCGATCATGTCAGGACGGTTGGTCGCCCCGATCACGATAACGTTTTTCAGTTCCTCCAGCCCGTCGAGTTCGGTCAGGAACTGACTGACCACACTCTCGGTCACGTGGGAGGAGCCTTCGTAACTTCCTCTGCGTGGGACGATCGAGTCGATCTCATCGAAGAAGATGATCGACGGCGAGGCAAGCCGGGCTTTTCGGAAGATCTCACGAATGCCCTTCTCGGACTCGCCGACCCACTTCGACATAAGTTCCGGCCCTTTCACCGAAATGAAATTGCACTCCGACTCGTTTGCGACTGCCTTCGCGAGCAGCGTTTTGCCAGTCCCGGGCGGCCCAAACATCAGGAAACCCTTCGGGGATTTGGTCGCAAACTGTTTGTAGACCTCCCGATATTTGAGCGGCCACTCGACCGCCTGCTGCAGTTCTTCTTTGACAGAGTCGAGCCCGCCGACATCGGCCCAGTGGATATCCGGTACTTCGAAGAGGACCTCACGCATGGCGCTTGGCTGCACCATTTTCAGGGAAGCTTCGAAGTCCTCGGCGGTGACTTTCAGGTTTTCGAGCTTCTCGGAGCTGATCGCCTCGTCGGGATTCATCCCGGGGAATGCCCTCCTGAGAGCATGCATTGCCGCTTCCTTTACCATCAAAGCAAGGTCTGCTCCGACGAATCCGTGGGTGGTGTTTGCATACTTATCAAGGAAGAGCGACTTGGATTTTTCTAAAACCCTCTCTTTGAATTCTTCAGAGTTCTCATCGATAGGTGTCTCAGCATTTTTTCCCATTACATGTTGATTAGAGCTCTTTCTATTCTCTCCTTTAGAGAGTGAAAGTGCTTTATCATAACAATTTCTGGAATCGATAGGTACTTTTCGTGCGTGTATCGCAAGAATTTCTTTTCTACCGTCTTTGTCCGGGACCCCTATCTCAATCTCACGGTCGAAGCGTCCGCCGCGGCGAAGTGCCGGGTCGATCGAGTCGGGAAGGTTTGTTGCAGCGATCACGATGACTTTCCCACGGCTCTTTAAGCCGTCCATTAAGGAAAGCAGCTGGGCAACGACACGGCGTTCGACCTCGTCTTTCGACTCCTCATGTTTTGGAGCGATCGAGTCGATTTCATCGATGAAGATGATCGAAGGTGCGTTTTCCTCGGCCTTTTCGAAGATCTCCCTAAGTTTTTCCTCGGAATCACCATAGTATTTTGAGATGATCTCAGGGCCGGAGATGGTGTCAAAGTAAGCTCCCGCCCCAGTTGCCACCGCACGGGCAATCAGGGTCTTTCCTGTACCCGGCGGACCATAGAGGAGAACTCCTTTTGGCGGCTCGATCCCGAGCTTCTCAAAGACCTCGGGATGCCTGAGGGATACTCAATCATCTCGCGAACGAGTGTCAGTTCTCTCCCAAGACCGCCGATATCCTCGTAATGGAGGCTTCCTGCGGATTTTCCTTTGGACGCATCCTCACGTTTATAGACACCGTCTTTGTAGTTGACGTTTGTCTCCGACCCTATGATCGCAACATCACCAGGCGAGACCTCCGACACCGCGAAATCGATCTGTTCGGTGCTGTAGTTGGAGAATCCTCTCCAGTTGGAATATACTGGGTCCTCGTCCTTTGTTCGGAATTCGAAGGTCAGGATTTGACCTTTGGTGATCGGACGACCGGCGTAATATTTTAGGATCGTTTGTTCCAGTGCCCGGCTGTCGAGACGTTTTCTTTGCGAGATCGGCTGGAGCGTGATCTTTGCAGCGGTCTTTGGAATGACCTTCTCAACAATGACGGTATCACCGATACCCACGCCGGTTGTATCACGTGTATACCCATAGATGGCGATCCCTCCCGAACCGGATACAGAAGAACGCATGACTTTGGCTGCGCCGATGCGTTTTCCGGTGATCTTGACAAAGTCGCCCGGCTCTACACCGATTTTTGCCATGACGTCGTTGTTTATTCTCGCGTATCCGGATCCCGCTTCACTGCGGTCTGCCTCCTGCACAATTAATGATATTTTAATACTGTCTGACATTTTTCACTTCCTAATCTGTTATAAATATATGTCATTCCAAACTTCTATTTAAAGTATGGTTGGAGGCAATATAAATCGGAAGCACAGATTGTTATTTATAGACTCACAATACAGAAAACCATTGGGCGCGCAGGATGGATAATCATAGTTACCAATTTTTTCGTAGTTTTGGATAGGTATATGTCATAATAACGAGAATTACTGTAGTGATACAAATGAAAAAGAATGTACTTGCACTCCTCCTTCTCTTTGTGGTCTTCGCACTCTTCGCTATCCCAGCAATGCCGAGTTTATGGAAAAAGTTGTTGCTGCACTGAAGAATGCCGGCATCAAGGATGCGAACATCAAGACTACTGGTTACAACATCTACTCCTATGTAACAAGCAAGTATAATCCGAGCCAGTGGACAAACGGAACCACAGTCTACAAAGTAACGAACACAGTTCAGATCGTTTCCTATGATGTCGACAAGACCGGATCATACATCGATATTGCGGTCGCTGCAGGAGCAAACAATGTCAACAGTCTCCAGTTCGGTCTTTCCGACGAGAAGCTGATCATTGAGAGAAATGCTGCGATCCTCTCGGCTGTCAAGTCAGCACGTGCCGATGCAGATTCCGTCTCCTCAGCACTTGGTCTGACGATTTCGGGAACCGGGACCATTAATGTCGACCAGAGCTACACTCCAGTATCCTACACGAACATGGATGTCTCTTTACTGAAGACCGAAGCAGCTGCTGGAACACAGACCACCATCGAATCCGGCGAAATCAAAACAACGGCAACGGTTTCGATCGTTTACACCTACTAATCTCCATTTTTTTCCTTTTTTCAGCAACATTTCATAAATAGGATCCAAGTGACATACTGTCTTTCCCAGGTACATCTGAGGCAGAGTTCTCAAAAATGGAAGTCAGTTTGCAGAACTCTCTCTGCTCAACTGAGAAATTTTCGCATTCCATTACACAAACATTACTGCCATAACTAGGATCAAGGCAGTTGCTCCGATCAAATCGATCGAACTTGTCATGACCGGGACACCAAAATTATCCGGATCATACCCAAGACGATAGGTAACGGCAGCGGTATAATAGCCAAGCAGATTCAGCACGGTTACCACGATAAGACCCGCTGTCAGAGAGAGGAGGATCATCGACACGAGTCCTGGCGTCGTGATCCCGCATAGCACTGCGGCTACATGTGAAAGTATGCCCATAAGCGGGAGGAGCAGCAGGGCATACACATAATTCGCGAAAAAATGTCTCCACACAACGCCCTGCGGGATATCTTTCGCTTCTACGAGACCCATATGCATCTCTGTCCCGATTTGTGAGGTCAGAATCCCGCCGATCGATCCACATCCATTCATAAAAGGAGAAATGAGAATCAAAACGGAAGCAGATGCGATCAGACTCTCGAGCTGATTCGTATACAAAACACCAGCAATGATGCCCAGAAGACACAAGGGGGTAAGAAGAGGCAGGCCTTCACGCAGCACATCTTTCATCGTTTTGGTTGCCCAGCGCATAGATATGATCGCCCAGATGATCAGTACAAGTACGATGATCGCGAGAACTGCTTTACCAATAAACGGAAGCTGCATCACCACGATCGCGGTTACAACTATGAGCGGCAGGGTCATGATATCGCCAAACGTGGTTACCACCGGAGCTCCTACCATATCAAGATTCCAGCTCTTACGGTAGCAGATCACCGAAATCAGTATGCCTACAGCTGTAACGATGATGCCTGCCAGGGTCCCCGAGAAGACCGAGATGATGAACATCTCAACAATGCCGATCACCTCTGTTCCGGTCAGCAAACAGATGATCTTGCCAAAAATCGCCAGAACGACCGAGATAATTACTGTCAGGATGATCGAGGAACGCAGATTATCACCAAGCTCCGTGTCTCGTCCGAACTTTGTCTCGAATGCTCCAAGGTGCATGGAGGAGGAAAGTCGTGACGTAAGGATGCCGGCAATTGCTCCCCGCATATTTATTGACGGAGTGACGAGCACCATAAGCCCCGGGATAAGAAGCAGAACTGCACTTACATAACCAAGGTAAATACCCGCGATGAAGGAAAGACTGACACTAATTATCAGTGTCCAAAGCCCAGTAAAAAATTCTCGATGACCGCGAAGGAGGTAACCCCTCAACATGTCTGCTATCACCACCTTCATCCGGGTTCACCTCTTCTAAGCACATAATGCTTTACATATTGGTTTTTAATACGTATGAAGGCTTTGAACCGGATCACACTTGGAAGATATGGAAAAATCCTATCCATGGTATAGACAACATCTGTTGATTATGGAAAATAAAAGGAAAGCGGTTTTGTTCCAAGACCACCCATTCGGATCATTCCTGTTTTGAATGAGGGTTTTTTCTCTTTTCAAAAAGAGGGGGAATTGGCATGATGCCAAAAAAAATCAGTTTTTGAAACTGTGGATCGGTGCAGGTATCCTCCCACCGCGGTTGATGAAGTCCGCACAGGAGAATTTGTTCACCGGCTGGATGGGTGCATAGCCGAGAAGACCGCCGAACTCGACGGTGTCGCCGACATCCTTACCAATCACAGGGATGAGCCGCACAGCGGTCGTCTTCTGATTGATCATACCGATCGCCGCTTCGTCAGCGATGATACCGGAGATCGTCGTCGCCGGGGTGTTTCCGGGAATCGCGATCATGTCCAGACCGACCGAAGATACCGAGGTCATCGCTTCGAGCTTTTCTATAGTGAGAGCCCCTCTGTTCACCGCATCAATCATACCCTGATCTTCACTGATTGGGATGAATGCGCCGGAAAGGCCGCCCACAAAGGAGCTGGCCATCACACCGCCCTTTTTGACCTGATCGTTCAGAAGAGCAAGGGCCGCTGTCGTTCCCGGGGAACCAACGGACTCAAGACCCATCTCTTCCAGGATCTCGGCAACGCTGTCGCCGACCGATGGGGTCGGTGCAAGAGAGAGATCGACAATCCCGAACGGGATACCCAGTCTCTCTGATGCCTCAAGTGCGACCAGCTGACCCATACGGGTGACCTTGAACGCAGTCTTCTTAACGGTCTCGCAGAGCACTTCGAAGTTTTTGCCGCGAACGGCTTCGAGAGCGTGCTTGACGACACCGGGGCCGCTGACACCTACGTTGATGACCGCATCACCTTCGGTCACGCCGTGGAAAGCTCCTGCCATGAACGGGTTGTCATCAGGCGCATTGCAGAAAATAACGAGTTTTGCACAGCCGAGGGAGTTCTGATCCTTCGTGGCTTCTGCGGTCGCGAGCACTATCTCGCCCATGAGTTTGACTGCGTCCATATTGATCCCGGTCTTGGTGGATCCGATGTTGACGGAGCTGCAGATCCGTTCGGTGCAGGCAAGTGCCTGAGGGATGGACAGGATAAGATTCCGATCCGCGGTGGTCATTCCATTGCATACCAGTGCCGAGTAGCCGCCGAGGAAGTTGACGCCGACCTCTTTTGCGGCTCTGTCAAGGGTCTGTGCGATGGTGACAAAATCCTCCGGCGAGCGGCATGCCGAGCCGCCGACAAGGGCGATCGGAGTTACGGAGATGCGTTTATTAACGATCGGGATACCGTATTCCCGCTCAATGTCCTTACCGACGGCGACAAGATCCTTTCCCACACGGGTGATTTTTTCGTAGATACGGGTGTTGAGCCGGTCCAGGTCAGTGTCGCAGCAGTCAAGAAGGCTGATACCGAGCGTGATCGTTCTGACATCGAGCATCTCATGCTCGATCATTTTATTGGTCTCGTTTACCTCAAAGATGTTTATCATGAATGCCCCTTAGATGCGGTGCATCTTTTCGAAGATCTCTTCACGCTGACATCTGATGTGGACCCCGATCTCCTGACCGATCTGTTCAAGATCGCGGGCCATGTCGCCGAATGGTACGGCGGTGTTTCCGGTGTCGACGATCATCATCATATTGAAGTATCCCTGGACGATTGTCTGTGATATGTCCTCGACATTGATATGATTATTCGATAAATAGGTGCAAACTTTTGCGATGATGCCGACTGCATCCTTTCCGACAACGGTGATGATGGTTTTGTTCATACGTTTCTCCTTATGATTTATTCAAAAAGTTACTTAGTTATTCTCTGTGTATTGACAAATAGCTTTGTTTGTTGCGGGAGTCGGAGGGGTCAGCACCAGGAGGCAAAAGTGGTCTGACGGGTGCGGCCAAGCGAGAGGTACGGCATCGCCCATTTCATGATGACACCGCATTCGCGAAGTATGTCGGGATTTTTGACATTTCGGGCATCCCGGGTTTTGAGGATGGATTCTGCTGAAACCGGGCCGATTCCCGGGACACGGAGAAGGTCAGCGTACCCGGCAGTTGCCGGGTCCACTTCGGGAAGATTTTTTGCGAGAAGTATTTTGGGATCGGTGTTCATGAGCATGCCGTTTTCATCGAAGACGGGAGAAGTCTCGGCTCTTGCATATCCATAGAGTCGGAGAAGGGCGTCGACCTGATACCATCTGTTTGCACGCCAGATAGCGGTTTTTTCATGATTTGCCAGGGGTGTGTCGGCTACAGCGTAGAATGCAGAGTAGTAGACCCTTGCAGGGTTGTACTTTTCGTAGCTGGTCATGACCGTCTGGAGAAGATCCGCGTCAGTTTCTCCAGCGGCTCCAAGAACAAACTGGGTGGAATGTTTGCCCGGCATAATCTCGGCAAGCCATTTGTGCCGGGTCAGGAGATCGGATGCATAGTCTTTGACGGTGGCAAGTTCGGAGAGATAGGATGAACCGGGTGCTTCGAGATTGATACTGAGTCGTGTGGCATACTTTGCCATTTCGACAATATCGATGCGGTTTGCACCAGGAAGTACTTTGAGATGGAGGTATCCGTTGTATCCTGAATACCGGATGATTTTTGCTGTTTCGGTAAGTTTTTCCATGCCGAGATCGACATCGCCGCGAGGGATCCCGGTACTTAAAAGGAGACCGTCGACTCTTCCCTGACGGTGAAGCTGCAGAAAGCCGTGGGCAAGTTCTTCGGGGGTGAAGTGAATGCCGGTCTTTTTTGTGCAGACCTGACAGTAGGCACAGTCAAAAGAGCAGGTGCCTTCGAGAAGAATACGCATTTGGGTGCATTGATGGGTTTTTCCTTCGTTTCGTCCCGTCTGATCGAAGAATTGCGAACTGGTAATCAGCTCGATCTTGCGCATGAGTTCCGACATTCCATGTAAGTATCGGTATGGGGGAATATAAACCCCAAACCGCGCGGTGCGACAATGCCCCAGCTGATACGAAAAACGGGGGGTCTCATTGAGAGAGATGGGGTACGAAAATTAAGGGTGAAAGGGATATATATGGAAGACAGCAACTCGCAAAAAATCACACACCCGTCTTCACCGCATGTGAAAGGCGAATGTCGATAATGCCCAGCACGATCACCAGAACATCATAGAGGATCAGCATACCATACACCAGATACAAGCCAAGACCCTCAGCCGGAATAATCTGACACCCAATAAACAGCCCTAATGCTATCACTCCGATACTCACCACAGGAATCCTCATTCTCTGCGAAAGCACCGAACCAACGACCAGCAGGATCCAACCCGCCAGCACAAGGTAAGCCAGCACACGGTAATAAAGTTCGGCCGGCATAAAATAATCCATCAGCAGTCTCCCGGCAGATATTGACCCAATTAAAGCGGTCACTATCATCAAACCAATTGGGATCCACATTAAGACACTTCCCGTCACTGCACATACTAACGCTATTCTTTGATGATTCGTCATACTAACTCTCCTCTGATGATTCAGCATAGAACAATCTTCGTATTAATATTTTGGATTGAGTACTTTTTCCTCTGGAAAACGTTCACACGATATGCAGCTGCACAAGCTCCCAGGCATGCCCTGTCCCCCGCAGCACCGCCGTGAATCGGCTGGCGACCCCGCCATAGGTACATTCGCCCGACACCCAGGCGATCACGCCCTCACCCTTCACATCCATCCCGCTAAACGTCATAGGCTTGGGAGAGAAAACCTCACGGCCGTGATGATCCAGACCCGGAGCAAACACAATGACATCCGGCGCGATGATCTTTTCGGACCCGGCAAAACTTCCCTCAAGAGAACATACCTCCACCGTTGCGAGAAGCGCGAGTATCTGATTTTTAGTCTGGATCGAAAGAGGCATACTTAATAGATATGGGTCCAGACAAATAATACGTTACTCATGGCAGACACCGCGGACTATTTTCCCTATCAAACCTACCGGAAAAACCAAAAGGAAATGCTCGAGGAGGTAGAGAAAACCGCCGAACAAAACGGCATCCTCTTGATCGACGCACCGACCGGAAGCGGAAAATCCAGCGTGATCGCAAGTCTCCTCGCCAAAGCCAATGGACGAAAGATCCTCGTCGCTGTAAGGACGATCTCCCAACTCCAGATATTCATCAGAGAACTCGACCTCATCAGGCAAAAAAAACAACCGACCCTCAAATTCGTCTACCTTATAGGTAAAGGAAACATGTGTCCGCTCGGCGGATACGGGGATGTGTACCGGAGATGTGAAGGCGTCAAAGCATTCACCTCCTCCCTTATGCAGCAGAGGGCCGACCGCGGCTCCTTTGACCCCGCGACCGATAAGCAGATCCTTGATCAGATCAGAAAGCAGGACCGGGAACATCCCCTAATCTGCCCCTACTTTGTCAACAGTCGGGTCTTCGTCCAGAGCGATGAAGGCGGCAGGCGGATGATCCCCTCACCTGAACTCAGGCGAAAATCCGATATTGCCCAGAAACAGATCGTCCGGCCAAGCGAACTCCTGAATTTCGCGGGCAAGGTCTGTCCCTACGACCTCATGCTCTCAGCGGCTAAAGGTGCCGATGCGATCATCTGTAACTACTATCACCTCTTCAACGACGACATCCGGGAACAGTTATATGTCAACCTTCAGTGCGAGGAACACAACGTCATGCTCCTCCTGGATGAAGCCCACAACTTAGGCGACGTCATCCAGACGATCCAGAGCATAAAGATCAGGGACACCGACATCGAAGCCGCAGCAAACGAGATCGCCTCGCTCAGCGACAAGGTAAGGGGTTCCGAAGCAGTCCGCCATATCCTTCCCAGGATAGCAGAGTTCATCGATGGACTCCAGCGTTCGAACGAGGCGGAAGACTGGTTCGACCCGCAGATCTTCAACCGGTTCATCATCAAAGGTTCACTCTACGAAAAACCCGAGGCGATGCTGGAAGACATCATTGCCATCAAAGAGGCGATGCGGGACCGCGGGATCGAGCGTGGTGATTACCGAGAGTCGGCAATCGAAAAACTCTGCGAGTTTCTGATCCGTCTATACCGTTCCTCCACCGATCCGTCGTTTCTGACGGTTTACACCAGAGATACCAAGGTCATCACACTCGAAGTCAGAAATATCGATCCGGCCGATCGGCTTCAGGAACTCGTCTCCAAACACGCCGCAACCATTCTGATCAGCGGTACACTCTCGCCGGTCAGTTCATACAAAAAATACTACTTCGGCGGGATGCCGGTCAAAACCCTCTCGCTGGCAAATTCATTCCCAAAAGAGAACCGGATGGTTCTCGGGACACGGGACATCACCACTGCATTCTCCAAACGGCAGAATGCCGATAACACCCAGGCGATTCAGGAGTATGTCCTTGCCTTTGCAAAACTCCCGGGAAACATCGCGGTCTACTTCCCCTCCTACCAGCTGCAGAGCCGGTTCGCCGAAGCATGCATAAGCAAAATCCGTAACAAACAGGTGTTCATCGAACCGCGGGAGTCCGACGAGGCAAACGAGGTGCTGAAAGAGTTTATCTCCCTGCCGGGACAGCATAAATCCGGCATCCTTTTCGCCATCTGCGGCGGAAAATGGAGCGAAGGTCTGGACTACCGGGGGGATCAGCTGACCGCCGCATTGGTGATTGGGCTCCCGCTTGCTCCATTCACCCCGGTCCGGCGGATGGTCAACAGTTACTATCGGCGCAAGTTCGGAGCGGAAGGGGAGTTCATCGCCTACACCCTTCCTGCGATCAACAAATCGATGCAGGCCCTAGGTCGGGTCCTTCGAACCGAAAGCGACCGGGGTGTTTTGATCCTCGGGGACCAGAGATTCCTGGATGGCGAGATCTTCAGCGGTCTTTCCCCATGGATGCAGGATGAACTTATGGAGTGTGACGTGGACACGGTGAAAAACAAGCTTGCAAAGTGGGGCAGTGATGCATCAAGGCGCTTGTAGTTTTGGACTATGGAAGGTCGCGGTCAATTACGAAGGGACGGTGATCCATCGGGTCAGGTTCGTGCGGGCGGCACCCGAGGGGCCAGTCCCGGTACAGTTCACCCGGTTCCTTGCGGGAAAAGGATCCGGGTTCGCTCCGCTGACCTCATCTGCGGTGTTGGGTGAAGGGACGTATGCGCAGATTTACCGTGCAGTATTGGAGATCCTTTACGGAGAGACACGAAGTTACGGTGAAATTGCCGAGGTTGCCGGGACACACCCGCGTGTGGTCGGGAACGCTATGGCACGAAATCCCACCCCGCTGATCATACCGTGCCACCGGGTCGTCGCATCCGATGGAAGTATCGGCGGATTCTCACCTGATATGGAGATCAAAATATCCCTTTTATTGCTAGAAAAAAGCACGATTCGACGTAGTATTTCATAAGATTTTTGGGTCACCTGCTGTCTTAATCTGTGTGAACAGCTAATAATAATGGACTGAAATGGACCTGCGTTTGCTCATATTTCCTATCCTTGTCTTCCTTGGCGGCTGCTGTTACGGACCTTCATCGTTCACGATAAAAGCAGCATATGCTGCCGGATATTCCTGGAAGGATGTGGTTATGAGCCAATACTTTTACGGATGGCTGATCCTGTTTGCCCTCGTCACCGGGTTCATCATCTTCAAGCACATCAGAAAACAATCGATCATGCCCGCGAAAAACTCCAGGCCGCTTCTGCGCCGTGTACCGGGCTTAGCACTTTCCGGCACCTGCATCGCCCTCGTTACAGTGACCTTCTGTCTCTCTCTGCAGACCGTGCCCGCGTACATCTCGGGGATCCTTCTCTTCCAGTTTACCTGGATGGGTGTCGTGATCCAGGCAATCACCGAACGGCGGCTCCCGGAGCCGAAGATGATCATCTCGGTCGTGATCCTGGTTATAGGTACCTTCCTTGCTGCAGGTTTCGCCGGACTGGAATTGCCGCTTAACCCGACAGGCGTGATCTTGGCTCTCCTCTCTGCCCTGATGTATGCGCTGTATATGTTCATGCTCGGCAGGGTCGAGATCGGGATGCACCCGCTGAACAGAAGTTTTCTTATCCTCAGCTGTTCGCTCCTGCTCATGACTGTTGTCTTTACACCTGCCTACTTCATCCAAGGCACTTTCGCCACAGGTATCTGGCAGTATGGTATCATCCTAGGCTCGACAGGCTGTGTTTTGCCGATGGTCCTCTTCGCGATAGCTGCGCCGAGGATATCAACAGGAGCAACAACGATCCTCAGCTCTTCAGAGCTCCCGGCGGCCATCATCTGTGCCGTTCTGTTTCTTGGTGAGTCGGTGTTATGGATCCAGTATGCAGGAATAGCCCTGGTGTTCATCGGTATCGCCTATCCCCAGTACCACCAGCACACCAGTCAGAAATATCGGTGGAATCGGCTGGGAAAAGGAATGGGTATGTATGGACTTCTACATCCGTATCCCCATCCAAAAAAGATCAGGTGAGTTTCGCACCGCAGGAGCTGCAGAACTTGGTTCCTGCCATGTACTTTGTACCGCAGTTTTTGCAAAAACCATCCCCGCCGTCTGCTGATCCTTCTGCAGGGGGTTTCAGCTCATTGAGCTCAGCTCTCTTTGTAGCAGCTTCATCCTGCAGTCCGGCGAGTTCCGTTCCAACATCCCCAAACTTATATAATCCATCAGACTCGACTGCCACCCTGCCGATACTGGCATAGATTTCTGTCTGCTTCTTCTCCAGCTGGCTGATCTTCACCTGAAGCTGGTTGATTCTCATTGACTTCTTTACTTCATCAGCGCCGACTTTGGCACTAGTTTTCAGGCTATCGATAAATGCACCCATAATCCTCTCCTATTACGTATGATGAGATATATTCATTTCTATCGTAGAACCGTCTCTGCAATGATTTCGTCCTCGATGAAACGCTCACTCCCATTTCGTTCAGCTTCGACCATCTCCTCCAGAGATTCACCAGCTTCCCAGTCCTCATCCTGTTCCCAGCACAACCAGCCGGCTGCTTCGGGACTCGGCCCCTTCTCGGTTGGGTGAGACACGGTTATCTGCTGATCGCCTGATATCATCTCAGTGACCTTTTGCCAGAGAAGAGCCTGTCGACCTTGTACCTGTGCCAGATAATCGGTTCCTTTCACTTTGTTTTTCCCGACCCGAAACCCCCACAGTTGGGCCGTCGTCCCGCTCTTTTTCGATCTTATTTCGGTTTTTGCAAAGATCCCAAGATCATTGATGACATAATCAACTGCAGTGTAACATGAGCCATTGTCGGGTGGGAGTTCGATACTCCAAACAAGCGTATCCATATGAATACATTTCCTCTGGAAAATATATAATCGATGTATTAATACGTGGATTTCTGTTTTCTCTACCCCTCCCAAAAATCATTTCTGTCTATAGATAGTATAATGCATGATCCGCATTACCATATAACCGATAAACTATCATTTCACCCCATTTTCTCCGTTACATCATATCCCGCAGATTTATCCAAAAGGATTTGCGCCGACGACGACATTTGGTAACGTGGTTAACTTAACTTATTCGCGCGCCATAATCTTACATAATTTATCATTATGAATATGTAAATATTAAATTATTGACATGTCCTCAACAGGAATCTTAATATTAGAGTATTATCTCACACCAAATTATATAAATAAAATGATAAGTTTGCATGCATTTTAATAGATTGTATTTTAGATTTTTAACTGTCCCCCCAAACTAGGATAGGTGTGCACGGATGGTATAGCTATCAAAAGGTGTGAAATTGGGGCACAAAAAAAGGTTTTATCTATGGAAATAAAGTACGTAACAACAACATGCCCGTATTGCGGGACTAGCTGCTCCTTCAACCTTGTCGTGAAGAATGGCAAAATTATTGATGCCCAGCCGTGTCAACGCTCTCCGGTCAATGAGGGGAAACTCTGTCCGAAAGGTGTATTCGGCTTTGAGTTCATCAACTCACCCGACCGGTTAAAGACTCCGCTCGTGAAAAAGAACGGAAAACAAGTACCAGCAACCTTGGATGAGGCACTCGCCGTCATCGCAGAAAACTTCGGCAAATACAAGCCGGACGAAATCGCACCGTTCACCTCTCTCGTCGATGAACGGTTGACGATCGTGAACCAGCCTGATCTTGCTGTTTCTTCGACAGAGGGTCTGCCCATTACCTCTGTCGCGGTTGAAATGACCGGTTCGATCCCAAGATCGGCGAGACGCTTCGCAACTTCGTTTCCTCCATGATGACCGCCGAGAATGGGAATGGCGTACCGCATATCCGGCGTGACCACAACTATAGCAGGGTCATGCCACTTGTCAGTCAGGAGCGGAGCACATCCGCGAACTGCGATCCCTGCAGACATAATGCAGATGATGACATCACATTTTCCATAAAGCTCGGTGAACACGCTTTCCGAGTAGGGCAGAGACTCCGCTTCCAGAAATTTCGCGATGCGCATTCCGGCTTCTTGGAATCTGGGCAGAATGACAACAACGATCTTCATCCGTACAGGCGGAAATTGGTATATGCTGCGTGGATACCTGAAACAATGTCGTCGACGATGATCAGTGCCGAGCGGGTTATTTCCGCATCATGCACTTTATCAACGATGGTCTCGATCGTTCCTTTTATGATCATCTGGTCGAGCCATGAAGCATGATAGACCACAGCGACCGGTTTTTCGGGTGGGCGCTGCAGTTTTTTCATCACGGTGTCGATGTGCCCTGTTGAAAGAAAGATGAACATCGTTGTACCGTGAGCGGAGAGCTCGGTGATCTGATCAGATTCAAGCGTTTCCCCTGCAAAACGGGTTACGATAACCGATTCCGAAACCCCGCGGAGGGTGTATTCGGTCTGCAGTGCTGCCGCCGCGCCAAACATCGAAGAGACACCTGGGATGATCTCAACATGGATCCCTTTTTCTTCAAGAGGAGCGATCTGTTCAACGATTGAGCCGTAGATCGCCAGAATGAAGACGGACGACGAAACGACCGGCCCGAACACCTTCTTCGATAACTCTGGTGATTTCTTCGAGCTTCATCCCCCATGAGTCAAGCTTTACCGACGCAGGCGATGCGGCGACAAGCTCAGGATTTACGAGCGAGCCTGCGGAAATGAGGATTTCGGCACGTTTCAGAAGATCCATTCCTTTCACCGTGATAAGTCCCGGATCACCGCAGCCGGCACTGACAATATAATACTTCATACCTTCCTCGCGATCATGATGCTGAAATAGTTGGTCTTCTCGGGAAGAACACCCCGGTGAACCTTCTCTCCCTCCATATACATCCGTTCAACAACGATGAAATCATTGTAACATGCAGCTTTCAGTTGCTCAGCCGCATTTCTTGGTCGTGTAACTTTCATCAGGATCTTAGTCGACGGGATGACAGGACCGTCTGTCACCAGAAATGCACCGTTAACGGGAATTTTTGCATGGGATGCCACGGCGGTGATTGAGCTTATTCCCGGAATCGTTTCCACGACGAGGTCCGGCACGAGTGCTTTCACCATCTCCGCAAGGCGTGAGAAGGTAGAGTAATAATTTGGATCCCCAATAAGTCCAAACACTGCATTGCCGCTTTTTGCTGCAGGCAGGATCTTTTCGGCGTTTCTCTGCATGCATTTCGTGATCTCCGTTTCATTCCGGGTCATGGGGAATTCAAGCGTAACGATGGTTTTTGCATAGGGTTTGACTAATTCAAGAGCAATGCCACCCGGCACAAAAACCGTGTCTGCTTCTTTTAATATTCGAACCGCTTTGAGGGTCAGGATTTCCGGCATGACGTCTTTGTCCTGTAATCATGAACAAAACTCATGCAAGCGGTGTAGATGATTCTATATAGAATATATCACGTCCCCTCTCGACTTCATACCGCTTGCATGATTTATTTAGCGTTAAAAATGTATATTTCTGGCAATGCTGGAATTTTTCCAGCTTTTTTTGTAGATTGCTGCCAAGACGAGCCGCAGAAATTCTGTAACAAAATATAGTAAAATCCCCGCGCAGACAACGGACAGACTCGACGGATCGGCCCTCATCCTGCAAAGAATCCAGATGAGATTATGCGCTCCCGATCCATCAGGGACTTAAAGGACACCGCCGCGCCGCGAAAGAGGGAAGTTTTACACAAACAACCGGAACAAATACCGACCGTATGTGCTGGGTCCTGTTATCTCATGATTTTCAGCGTTCGCATCGCATTCAGAATCGCGATGAACGCGATCCCTACATCAGCAAAAACCGCTTCCCACATATTCGCGACACCAAATGCCGCAAGGATCAGCACGAGAAACTTTACGCCGAGAGCAAACACGATGTTCTGGAAAACGATATGCATCGTCCTGCGCGAGATCCCAATCGCAGATACGATCTTCATCAGATCATCGTCCATCAAGACAATATCAGCCGTTTCGATCGCCGAATCAGACCCAAGAGTTCCCATCGCGATTCCGAGATCGGCACGTGAAAGAACAGGAGCGTCATTGATACCATCCCTTACGAATGCCGCCATTTTGCCTGATCTCTGCTTAGTCAGGATTTCCTCCATCACTGAGACTTTGTCCTGAGGCAAGAGACCGGCATAATACTCGTCGACCCCAAGCTCCCGGGCTATTGATGCAGCCACATTCGGAGAATCCCCTGTGAGCATAACGATACGCCTGATACCGAGCTTTTTCAACTCCGCCACTGCGTAAACAGCATTGGGTTTCACCGTATCGGCGATCACGAGCCAGCCGGCATACTTCCAATCCACAGCAACATGGATCCAGTGTCCTGACGAAGAATCCTTTTCAAGGTTGACCCCCAGTTTCTGCATAAGTTCGGCGTTTCCTACGGCAATCCGGTGACCAAGATACACGGCAGTAACACCATGACCAGCATGTTCGGAAACATCCGTCAGATCATTAGTGCTGACGGTCTGTTGATATGCCGCCCGTAGCGAAACGGCGATAGGATGACTGCTGTATGCTTCTGCATGTGCGGCATATGCCAGAACCTCACTCTCTGACATACCTACCGGGTGGATCTCTGTTACGGAAAAACTTCCGCTGGTAAGCGTACCTGTTTTATCAAAAACAATCGTGTCGGCTTTTGACAGAGCTTCCAGATAATTGCTTCCCTTCACGAGTATCCCAGATCGGGAAGCCCCCTCGATCCCTCCAACGAAACTCAGCGGGATCGAGATAACAAGGGCGCAGGGACAGGAAACGACGAGGAAGATCAAGGCACGCTCGACCCATACAGAAAACGGCTCGGCGAAAAGCAGCGGCGGTATCACCGCCAAAATTACTGCTGCGGCCACGACGGCAGGAGTATAATACCGGGAAAATCTCGTGATGAACTGCTCGGTTTTTGCCTTTTTACCAGTCGCACTCTCCACCAGCTCCAGAATACGGGTGACGGTAGATTCGCTCAGGGGCTTTGCTACCCGGACATGAAGCACGCCACTGATATTGATACACCCGCTGATCACCTGATCGCCTACACCTACGTAACGGGGAAGGGACTCTCCCGTGAGTGAAGCGGTATCCAGCTCCGATGAACCGGCAATCACTACGCCGTCGACCGGGACCCGATCCCCTTCTTTGATCACGATATGGTCACCGACCTGCAGTTCGCCGGGATCGACTGAGACTATCACTCCTTCGCGCTCGATATACGCATGATCCGGACTGATATCCATCAGTTCGGCGATCGATCTGCGAGATTTCTCCACCGCATAGCTCTGAAACAGCTCACCGATCTGATAGAAGAGCATCACAGCGAAACCCTCCGGATACTGACCGAGACAGAATGCCCCGATCGTCGCAACCGACATCAGAAATTGTTCATCAAAAACATTGCCGTGAAAAATATTTTTGCCGGCACGCAGAAGCACATCACCGCCAATCACAAGATAAACAGCCAGAAACAGCAAAAACTCAGCATAGGATGAATAGAGTTCGGGAAAGACACTATTCGCTGAGAGCAAAACGGCAAAGGCAAAGAAAATCGACGCTGCGATTATCCTATATAGAAATCGACGCTGTTTTTTGTTCAGGGTAACAGACATAAAACTGCTCGGTTACTCCTTAATAAAACAATCAGGCTCAACACGTTTGCAGATGACACTCGCTTCTTTGAGGATCTCGGGAAAACGCCCCTCATCCGCATCCAGAACAAGTCGCCTGGTCATGAAACTGATACTCACTTCATGCACACCCTCGATCTTTTTTATCCCGTTTTCCATAACAGCTGCACAATGTGCGCAGTCAAGATTTTCCAGTTTGAAACTCTTTTTCATAACAATCTCCAAGTACATATCCTCATTGTATTTCCGACGGTATTAAGCAAAAAGTGACTCGGAGAACAGGTAGTTTCCTCTAAGAAACCACATTTTTTGCTGATATCATACAAACCTAGGCAATACACTTATTATTTATAGGTAAAACTTAAACCAAATGATCGATTCTCATGGACGCAGAACGCACGAGTAATTCATGCGGCATTCCATCTACGTTCCACGTTTTCTTTTTCTTCTTTAGATAGGAGGACCACCGTTACGTTCGCGTATCGTGGTTCTCCACCTGATTTGATACAGCAACCGTACGGTGTCGAAAACGCCCGAATCACCTAAAATTTGGTGAATCTCTATGTTAGGCATCAGTGACCCGTGGGTATGGATAACATACCTCATCTGCTTGATAGCACTGTTATTCTGCGGAATCTATGGATACATAAATTGGAATAAGGACAGTGATGATGATGGCGGTCAGCACTGAGCTAACGATCGGCATCGTCGCGTTCTACCTTGTGATGATTATAGGTATCGGATATTACGGATATAGACGAAAAAAAAAGGTAGAGGACTACATGGTTGCCGGGCGAAATACGCATCCGGTTATAATAGCCCTGTCCTATGGTGCCACCTTCATCAGCACATCCGCCATCATCGGATTTGGAGGGACGTCCGCTCAATACGGAATGAGTCTGATGTGGCTGACAGTGTTGTGTATCGTGGTCGGGGTGATCATAGCGTTCATCTTCATGGGAAAACGGATCAGACGGATCGGGAAAGATCTGGGGGCCCTGACCTATCCCGAACTCCTCGGAAAGATGGATGGATCGAAGAAGATCATCTATGCTACCGGTACGATTTTTGTCGCAGCAATGCCTCTGTACACAGCGGCCGTGCTGATCGGCGGGGCACGTTTCATTGAAACGACCCTGGGTATCCCGTACATGACTGCCCTGCTCGGTTTTGCCGGAGTTGTTGCGTTATATGTCGTCATCGGCGGTCTGATGGCCGTCATGTACACCGACGCAGTCCAGGGAGCAATCATGCTCGTCGGCATGGGTGTTTTGCTTGTGCTGACCTACATCTATCTCGGAGGAGTGACAGCGGCGAACAGTGCACTGGACTCAATGAGCTCCCTCGTACCAAGCACACTCTCCTCAATGGGCATGACCGGCTGGACCTCCATGCCGGAGTTTGGATCTCCGATCTGGATGAAGGTCATCACGACGCTAGTTCTCGGCGTTGGAGTGGGTGTCCTTGCCCAGCCTCAGCTTGCGGTCAGGTTTATGACGGCACAAGACGGTAAATTCATCGTGATGATGACGGGAGTTGCATTCACCGTCGGACCTCTGACGAATGTGTATTTCATGGATACGGTTGGGATGCTGGCGATCGATGCTGCCGGCGGAAATGCAGATTTGATCATTCCGCTCTTCATCAACTCAGCAATGCCTGAGTTGTTTGTTATCATCTTCATGCTGACGCTGCTTTCGGCTGCCATGTCGACCTTGTCGTCCCTTCTGCATACTATGGGCACCACACTCGGTGGAGATATCTTTGCCAGAATTAAAGGGGTTCGCTACTCGATCAGGGCAAACCAGATTGGTATCGTGGTAATGATGATCGCCAGTGTTATACTCGCGGTGATGATGCCGGGAAGTATCATTGCACGAGCAACCGCCATGTTTATGGGTCTTTGCACAGCAGAATTTCTCCCGGCCTTCGTCCATGGGATAACCGCAAAGAATCCATCCTATCTCGCAGCAAAATGGAGTATGGCGGTAGGTACCGGAGGCTGGCTTCTCTGGACCGTCTTCTGCCACACGGCGGAATCAAAAATGCTTGGCATCTGTAATGCACTATTCGGAGTAGATTCTCTCGTCAGTTCACCTTGGTGTTATCTCTACCCGCTGGTCGTCGGAGTCGTCCTCTCGGTCACTGTGCTTCTTGTCCTCATTCCCATGGACAAAAATAAGGTGACGCATGAACAACAGATGAAACTTATCTAACCCTTTTTTTTAACAATTTCAAACCATCCGATGGAAGCGGCAACCCTCTCTGGAAAATTGGAATATAGAATTTGCGCGATAAAAAAAGAAAAGAGGATCAGGCAGTCCCGATCCAGTATGCTACGGTATCGGGGTTTGCGTCGACCCATGCCTTTGCAGCATCCGTCTCAGACATTCCACCCGCGATCGCATTCATAACTGACGTGATATCTACCATAGTCCACTCGAACCGGCTCAGGATACCATATGCCTCTGGGTCATCGGTCTTAAGACCAACACGTGCAAGCGTTACGATATCTTCAGCGCCGCCGTAAACACCTTTTGGATCCTCAAGATACTTGAGATCATACCGGCTGAACATCCAGTGCGGGGACCATCCGGTCACAACAATCCAGTCACCGTCTCCGATAGCGGAGTCGAGTTCAGCGGCCATTCCGGCACTACTGCTTGTGACTAGAGTATAGTCAAGATCATACTCATCGATCGCCTGCTCAGTTCTGAGGGTGATACCTGCTCCCGGCTCAATACCAATGATCGTGTTGTCAAACTTGTCAGCAACACTGTTCAATTCATCGATCGAGTCAATCGTCACATCGGACGGGACAACAAGACCTATGCGTGCAGCGCCCTTGATATTTTCATGAACGTAATCGATCTGGTCACCGTAGGTGTCCCAGTAGCCTTCATGCGTATAAGGCAGCCATGTGGTCGTCGTAAAATCGACATCGCCGTCGGCAAGTGCCTGATAGAGCGGGCCTGAGTCGACCGCGAGCAGCGTGACATCATATCCTGCCTGTTCGAAAACCTGTTTCATCACATTGGTACTGGAAATAGCGCAGTCCCATGTGACATATCCGATGCTGATCTCTTTTGCAGGTTCTGTCGTCTGAGATGTGCACCCAGCAGTGAATAGAACGAGCATTAAGAGAAGCCCGGCAATTACGATAAGAGTTAAAGTTTTTTTCTTTTGAATCATGATTTTTACCATAGATTAATTCGCCTCGCCACAACAAGACGAAATTCCCACCCCGGACAACGGTGTGCGGCAATACGCGGACTAAATGAAGGAAGAGATAATTGCGGACACAGCACCGTGCCCCCTTCATCAGAGTTTTTTGGGATTTCGTTTTGTGAAAAGGATAGTGGGGTTATACCTCACTTCTTCCCGTACTTCAGCACAAGGTTCTGAGTGATCCGGTAAAAGATGATTGCCAGGATAACAATCGCAAGCCCTGCCTCGAATCCCATATCGATATCCACACGCTGGATACCCACAAGAACCTGATAACCGAGGCCGCCTGCCACGATCATGGAGGCGATAACGGTCATCGAAAGAGCAAGCATGATACACTGGTTGACCCCGGCCATGATCGTTGGAAGTGCAACCGGAAGCTGGACCTTGAACAATTTCTGTCTGGGAGTTGCGCCGAATGCATCAGCCACCTCGATCAGTTCAACAGGAACCTGTCGGATGCCAAGTGTCGTGAGACGTAAGGCGGGAGGCATGGAAAAAATCACTGTTGCGATGGTGCCGGGCACACTGCCAAGCCCGAAGAAAATCACGGCTGGAATCAGATACACAAATGACAGCATCGTCTGCATGAAATCCAGAAATGGTCGGAGAATCGTGTTCAGTGTGTCGCTTCTCGCGGCCGCGATACCGATCGGAAATCGAAAGCGCGAGCGCGATCACCGTTGCAATGATAACAAGGACCACAGTGAGCATCGAAAGCTCCCAGAGGCCAAGATCCCATATCAGCAGAAGACCGAGCATCGTGAGGACTGTCATTTTGATGTCATGACGCGTAACGAACCAGACGATAACACCCATAAGGACGATTAATACCGGGGCTGGTATTGCGAAAAGAATATCATTAAGCCCGTTCACGAGAACACGGAGTCCATCGCTGATCGCATCAAGCAGCCATGAGAAGTAATAATCGATCCAATCAACTATTGCTTCTACGGCATCACCTATCGGGATTTTAGGCAGTTCCATTATGCATCACCTCCCTTACGGGCAAGTGCGGCCAGGATGGATGCCCGGGAAATCACTCCGTGCAGTCTGCCGTTCTCATCTACAACCGCCATGGGATACTGGCTGTCGACAATCATAGAGATAATATCGGAAAGAGATGCATCGGGAGCAACGATTGGAATGTCGGTTTTGAGAATATCCGAAAGGCTCTTTCCCGCCTTGACAGCTCCAATTGTATGGTCCATGGTCACCAGACCCCAGAGGTTACGATGACGGGTGATGACGAAGATCATCGGGATATCATGCTCTTCCATCAGATGCAAAGCCACACGGGGTCCGGCGGTACACTGGGCAACCGGTTCGGGATGACGCATTACGTCTTTTGCCGAGAGGAACCGGGTTAGGTCAACATCGGCGACGAACTTTTCGACATAGGCATTCTCCGGGTTTGTCAGAATCTCTTCCGGCGTACCGATCTGCACGATCTCCCCGTCTTTCATCAGAGCAATCCGGGTACCGAGCTTCAGTGCCTCATCAAGATCATGGGTCACGAAGATGATCGTCTTTCCAAGTCGCTCCTGGAGTTCCAGAAGTTCATCCTGCATGTCACGGCGGATCAGCGGATCAAGAGCACTAAATGCCTTGTCCATCAAAAGGATATCAGGGTCGCTGGTTAGCGCACGGGCTAGACCAACCCGCTGTTTCATCCCACCTGAAAGTTCGGAGGGCATACTAGCCCCGTAGCCGCCAAGGCCAACCATCTCGAGGACCTCTTCGGCCCGCAGATTACGTTCAGCTTTAGAGACCCCCATGATCTCAAGACCAAAGGCGACGTTGTCCAGAATATTTCTCTGCGGAAGAAGAGCAAAATTCTGGAAGATCATCCCTAGTTTGCGTCGGCGGATCTGCCGCAGCTCCTCGTGATCCATGCCCATAATGTCCTCGCCTTCGATCTCAATCTCTCCTTCGGTCGGATCAATAAGACGATTAATACAATGAAGAAAAGTTGATTTTCCGTTCCCGGAAAGACCATAAGAACGAAGGTCTCTCCACGCATAACCTCGAATGAGACATTATGCAGAGCGATCGTAGCCTCGGTTTCATCGTGGACTTCCTTTTTTGAGCGACCGGAACGATGAAGTTCCAGAGCTTTTTCCGGATCATGACCAAAGACTTTGGTCAGACCACGTACACGAACGATCGGCTGCGAATCAGGCGAATCCCCGCTACATACAATTTCAACTATAACGAAATCCTCCGACTTAGTATTTGTTTTTAATCTTTGTTAAAATGACCCATTTCCAAAAAATCTCATTTTAACGAGGAATTGTCATTTTTACCCCAGTATGCCCTTCAATTAAATATTAAAGCAACCTGTGTCCATGAAATAAATATTTATAGGTATTTTGAGAATGGATTTTAATATAAAACCCACATTACGCTTGAAATTTTTTCAAGAAAAAATACTGAATTACACTATACAAAAATTCAGGGATAAATAACGTGCGCGCAGGCATCCTGCCGCAGGTACCTACGATAATCTGGGAACATCAGGAGCGGCTGAAGACCGGGATCGTCTATTCAGCAGAACGATCGCTGCAAAGATCAGAACAACACCTGTCATATTCAACAGGGTCATCTGTTCATGGAAAAGGAAGATCCCGATAAGTGTCGCTACCATCGGTTCAACAAAAGCCATGACTGATGCCTTTCCTCCCTCTACATGTTTCAGACCTTTCGTGTACAAGAAGTAAGGAACGACCGTACACAGTATTCCCAGAATCAGGATATATGGGAGAACACCGGGATTCTCGATGGAAAGACCTACCATCTCAGCAACATTGCAAAAAGGAAGGATCCCCACAGCAGCCACGACGAATGTGTATGTCGTGATCGTACGAGGATGATACTTTTTCAGTGCCACTCGTCCGAATATCGTATACAGCGCATAACCAAACCCTGAGCCAAGCCCAACCAGAATGCCGAAAACGGTAATTGTCCCTATATCTCCTCCAATGATGCCGGCAGTCAGAACACAGCCGCCAAATGCAAGAATGAGAGCTAAACCTTTTTGCACGGTCATGCGCTCATGAAATAAAAAGAGCGACATCAGCATCACAAAAAAAGGAGCTGTGTAAAGCAGTAACGACGTCATCGAAAGTGTCAGATATTGGATAGAGGTAAAGTAGCATATATTGAAAAATACGATGCTCATTATCCCGGTCCCGATGAACATCCAGAGATCCTTGAGATTGATTTTTAATTTTTCTCTGTCTATAACAAGCAGACATCCCACCAGACAGATAGCGGTGACCGCACACCGTGCCCCGGTTATCTGAACCGTGGTGAAGCCGGATGCCAGAAGCTCCCGCGTAAAAATACCGATCGTCCCCCAGAATATCGTCGCAAGGATGATGAGAAATGGAGCGAGCCGCGTTTCACTTACGGAACGTACTACATTTTTTATACTCATAAGGGGAAGTCACCTGTCACTGATAAAGTTGATTGTTCAGAGGTATTGTCACTCACGATACTTAAAGGAGACAGAGAGAAGACACACGTAAATGATCTCAGACCGGAGATCAGAATATGACAAAAAAATATGAAGGGTTGATGAATGTGCGAGGGTTGGACTGAATAAAAGCTGGTCAGCATTTCAGTTTTGTGTAAAGAAGATAGGTTTTTTTTCTATCACTCCTTGAAGACATTTTCGAAGATCATATCCGAGCCTGTATCATGCAGACGCTGGCGTTCCACACTCTCCTCTGCAAACGCGAGAACCGGGAGACTCATGTCAATACCCGGCGTGTGACCGAACATCTTCTCAAGTTCGACCTGCTGGGCATGCATGAAAAGGGCGTTCGGGATCTCTGCTGGGCAGAGTTCCTGACACTGACCGCAGTTCACACAAGAGTCGGCAATGTGCGCGAATCTGATCAGATGGAACATAAAGTCAGGAGGCGTCTGCGTCTGATCAACAAGATGCGGCTTCAGTGTTGAACACTCGACGCAGTAACAGATCGGACAGTTCTCGATACAGGCACGGCAGGTGATACAGCGGGAAGAATCCTGCATGATCTTGGCGAGCCGCTCAGTTCCTTCACCCAGAGTTGCAAACTGACTCTTCTGAGCCTTTTTACCCATCTTGACCATGACGGTCTCGATTTTTCCGCGGATCTCGAGTCCTTTCGGATCGGGAGCGCAAACATCGATTGCGCCGGCACTGATTGCCCCGTCGAAAACGGAGGCACCCTTTGCTGAACATACTTCGACAAAGGTCGCTTTGCCTGCTTTATCGCCGAAAACACCCCAGTTACCACAGGCAAGATCCGCCTGCCGGGGGATCTTGGTCTCACAGCGCTGGCAGTTTGCACGGCGGCCGAGGCCTTCCTCCTCCAGTTCATCGATTTTGATGCCTTTGTGCTGACCGTCTTTAGTCATGACGATGAACTGTCCCTTGTCGATCTCCTCCTTGACGACGTCATCAGGATCAATGCCGTACTTTTCGGCGATCATTTCACGGGCGACAGTCGGTGAAACGGAGCCTCCGCAGTTGAGACCAACAGAGAGGACATTGTCCATGTTGATCTGCTGACGTTTGGCGAGTTCATAGAGAGCTTTGGCGTCGCAGCCTTTGACGGTGATCCCTACTTTCAGATCTTTTGCGCCGTTCAGATATTTTTTGATCAGTTTCGGGAGAAGGAACGTTCCGCAGTGCAGTGATCCCGCACACGAAGCGAGCTCAGCAGGATCCGTGATGAATACCGGCTGAGGATCGTAGATATCGTACCCTTTTCTAACTGTCAGGACAACATCGACGATTTTTGCTTCCAGAGCATACTTCAGGATGGAGATGACCGCCCCTCCGCATTCGCCTTTGATATCATCGGACTTGGTCCATGCATAGAACATATCGCCTTTTTCAGACATTATCAGGCCTCACGAAGAAAGACACCTTCAGGTTTGGCGATCTGAACATATTCGGCACCGGCAAATACCGGAATTTCGGCGCTGAGAGCGGTAAAGAGCTCCTCAGGCGTGCCGGACGGAATACTGAGTCCCATCTTTCCGGCAAGATCCGTGAGGACAGCGTCGAGTTTTTTCACACCATCGGGTGAAACGACGGCCGGTTTGATCATTTGGAGACGACCCTCCCAGTTGGTTACAGTCCCTTCACTTTCGTGCAGTGCAGCGATCGGCAAAACAAGGTCGGCCACGTTGAAAAGGGAGGTCTCGAAGGAAGTTGCGACAACAGTCAGCTCAAGGCTGTCCAGTTTCTCGAGGAGATCAGCATAGATATCCTGTTCCATCACCGGCGTTTCGGCGATGATGAAGGCAGCTTTGACGTTCTCCGGAAGAGAAAGAGGTGCGATCCCCATCGCGGCGGCTCCCCGACCGTTATTCGTATCGTACAATACTGCAGTATCGATCTTGAGACCCTCGGCGAGGGTCGCTGCTATCTGGTCATTTGCCAGATGCACGACCACCGGATGGGCAGCATTCTTCAGAAGTGCACTGAATCCAGGCGGTAGTTCCGTGTATTCATCAGTTATCTCAACCTTGTCTGCCTGGACGGCGGTGTAGCTCTGCGGACCAAGATAGAGAACGCGGGCGCCTTTCTCTTTAGCCTGAAGAATCCGATTTCCTGTGAGTGGGAGTGCTTTCATCACATCACCGAGAACAAGGATGACATCAGCGTCCCTAATACCGTTGAGCGTGACGGCCGGGACTCCGGTTCCGCCGTTTACAACACCAATCACGGCACCCAGTGCCTGAGCAAACATCTGTACAAGGAACTGGGTTTCATTAGTGAGACGAGCCGAGGTGATGACAACGGTCTCACCAGCGGCAAAATTCTTTAATTCAGCCGCTTTACTGATCGCCGTCTCCCAGTCTGCAGGCTCTCCCTTTATTAGGGGTTTTTCGATCCTCGCTTCATCAAGAGCAACGGCAGTGTGAAGTCCGCGGGAACAGAGTTTGCCTGAACAGACAGGAGAACGGTGAGAGGGAGCAACCCCTACTGATTTCCCCTCCCGAATAACGAGATTGAGTGCGCAGCCTGTACCGCAGTACGGGCATATGGTGGTCACATAATTCATCAGCATGATTTTACCATAAAAACGGTCACTTTTTTCAGCATTTAATAGTGATGTTAACTAAACTACATTTTCTCATTTTTTTGATTATTAAAAGTGGGTTTGTAAACATAATACGTTATACTGAAAAATGTATTTAGACAAAATACATTAACAACGCGCGTAGATTAAAACAAGATATCCCCGCAATAAGAAGAGAGCGGCCGGGATGGATATCTCTGACCGCCTGCATTTTTTCGAGACGTTTAGACCGGACCCATCCGGGCGAACAGCGTTTCCTTCATCAAAAGAAGCGCATCCGTCGCAGGACAGGGGATCCTAGTCAATGGCATGCATGCCGATACGGCGGTCACCACGTGCTCATCGAACGGGATCATTCCAATTACCGGGATATCTTCTGCGTCGCAATATCGCTTGATCTCCAAAACCAGATCATTGGAAAGATCACACCGGTTTATTACGGTGAACATCCGCATATGCAGTCCTTTGCATACCGTAACAAGACGTTTGAGATCATGGACCGCAGAGATCCCGGGCTCCGTGACCATGAGAACAGCATCCACGCCGCCGACCGTCGCAATAAGTGGACAGCCTATACCCGGCGGGCCGTCAATGATGACGAGAGAACCCGATATGGGAGTCAGGGCACGACGTTTCACTTCATGGACCATCCGGCCTGAGTTACCGGAACCGGCAAAAAGTCTCGCTGAGACGAGCGGCCCTTTTGCGGTTGTTCCGGAGAAGATCTCGCCGGAGATCATCTTTTTCAGCGTTATCGCGTCTGTAGGGCAAACCAGCGTGCAGGTGCCGCATCCTTCGCAGGAAAGTATCTTGACCTCTGCCATATCACCGTTGACACAAACAGCGGAGAAACGGCAGACATCCTCACAGGCCCCGCAGCCGGTACAGAGATCTGCATCAATACAGGCGACATCGCGACCGGCATACGGAATCGACGTCGTGCCCTTTGCCGGAAACACGAGCCCGAAGTTTGCAGCATCCACATCGCAGTCCGCAAGGACAAGAGGGCCGTCACAGAGATCCGCGAGCGCAGCGGAGACGGTGGTCTTTCCTGTCCCGCCCTTCCCGCTGACAACAGCGATCTTCATGAAGCATCACCCTGATCCCGGACCCCGGAATACAAATCGAGAAACCGTTTCTCCCAGGCAGGAAACACCCGTGAGATCAGACCGCCCGCGTTCTGCACAGCGGCAAACTCCCGCGAAAACGGGATGGTCAGCCATACAGGCAGACCTGCATCCCGACAGAACGCGTGAACGATCTCATCGTCGCCAAAACTCCGGTTAATCACCACAGCTGCAGGAATTCCAAGCATCCGGGTGAGTTCGGCCATCTGGGAAAGGTTGGCAACGCCGAACGGCGTGGGTTCGGTCACCAGCAGGATGAAATCTGCATCCGTTGATACTTCAATCACCGGACAGGCTATACCGGGAGCTGCATCGCAGACCATCAGACCGGAAGCCGCCTGCTCCTTTGCTGCACGGATGATTCGGAGGGCGAGAACCTGCCCCGGATCCATGACCCCGCTGTAGAGCGTGAGGGTATCCGAGATGTTTCGTATTTCCACGGATCCTATGGAATGATCTTCTTCAGTGATAGCGTGTTCCGGGCAGGAAATCATACATCCGCCGCAGGAGTGACACATCTCTGAAAAGAAAAGGACACGGTCTTTGAGGACAGTGAGACCACCGTATCTGCAAAATCTGCCACATGCCCCGCACAAAGTACAGACGTGCCGGTCGATCACGGGGATGCGGATCTTCACCGGAACAGACCGCGGTTCGCCCGGGAAGTACAAATGGAGATTTGGTTCTTCCACATCACAATCCACGAGAGAGACGTGCTCCTGCCGGGAGACGGCATAAGCCATGTTAGCGGCGACCATGGTCTTTCCTGTACCGCCCTTCCCGCTTGCGATGACGATTTTCATGACTTAGAGATGGGGTGAAAGTTCATGAGCAAGGTACTTCTGAAGGGCTTCGGTAATCGTGATAGGTTCGGTGAATTCATATGCAGCGATTCCGCCGGCTTTCAGGGCCGCACTTGCATTCGCTCCGCTTCGTCCGGTGATAAGGACCGAGACGCCGTTGGAGGCAAGAAGCTGGACGACCTTGGGACCAACGCCGCTTTCCGCATCGGTGAAGGGATTCTGGATCATGGAGGTAGTATTGGAGGCAAGATTGATCATAGCAAAGTAGGGGGCACGACCGAATTTCATGTCCGCCGGGGAATCCAGAGTGGTCCCTGTTGAACTGATACAGACAATGTGGGCGGGATGATCCTGTTCGGCGTGCTCTTCGCCGCCGCATGCATGGTCGTCGTGAGAGCATGAACTCGTACCGGCAGTGAGAGTACCGTTTGCAAAGGCCTCAGCAGCACGGCCGAGATCGCCGGAGACACCAAGAATTACTTGAATGCCGTTTTCTTCGAAGAGGTCAATGGCACGCGGACCCATGCCTCCGGCGATGACGATATTGACACCTTCAGCGGCAAGCAGGCGCGGAAGTTTTCCGGGTTCGTGACCGGGATTTTCCAAATCGGGAAGCCGGGTCATTTTGCCGTCTTCGAAATTGAACAATGCATAGCTCATACAGTGGCCAAAGTGCTGGGAGACCAGGCTCCCGTCCTGCGCAATAGCAATTTTTTTGATTTGCTGTGTCATAACAATAGTACACATATGCGCGAAAATATAAATAATTAACTATTAAAGCACAGTATCAAAAACGTCTGAAGACAAAATCCAGACGGGATTTTCCATGAGGAATTTGTGCTGATCCATTTCTTAACTGTAATATCGATATCCGATATTAACTAAGTGACGGAGGTTAGCCAAATCTTTGTGGGTAAAAGATATTCACAAAAAAAGAATGGTGTGGTTAGGCTGAGGTTGCCCGTCTGACGAGGTCCAAGGCAACTTCTCCGGCTTTCATCATGATCTCTTCCGCACCCGGAATTACGCCGTCATGCATCAGGATTACGCCGTCACAGATCGTCGTTGAGACAGCGAGACCGCTTGTCGCGTACACCGCATTCGAATCCGTGTTGAATGCCGGCACATTCAGCGGATTTCTTCCAATGAGGATCAGGTCAGCGAGACGGCCGGGAGCGATCACGCCTGCATTGAGGCACAGAGCTTTTGCCCCGTTAAGGGACGCGATTTTGAGCGCATCGGCGGCCGGCATCACGGTTGGATCGTTCCAGAAAAACTTCTGCAGGATCGCCGCAGTTTTCATCTCGCCAAACATATCCAGATCATTGTTCGAGGACGCCCCGTCCGTTCCAAGAGCCACGTTCACGCCAGCCGCTTTCAGCTCAGGATAGGGCAGGGCACGGTTTCCGGCAAGCTTCATATTGCTGACCGGATTATGGACCGCGGTCACCCCTCTCTTTGCAAGAAGCGAGATATCATCCGCATCCAGCCAGCAGCAGTGAGCCGCCACACACTGCTCGGACAGTACACCGCAGTGATCCAGCCATGCCGGCGGTCTCATGCCGTGAGCAGCTTCGCAGTCAGTAACTTCCTGCTCGGTCTCCGAAAGATGTACATGCAGGGGGATATTCTCCTTTTTGGCAAACTCCGCACACCAGGTCAGACCCTCTTCTGAAACAGTGTACACCGCATGCGGCGAAACGCCGGGCATGACCCGTGGATTGTTCATACTCCTGATGTTTTTGACCGTCGACTCCATGACCCGGGCCTCAGACTCGAACTTCGCATGATCCCCGCCGTCGATCATACAGTACGAAAGACATGCTCTGATCCCGGACTCTACGACGGCACGGGCGACCTGCTCCATTTTAAAGTACATGTCGTTGAAGGTCGTCGTTCCGGTTCGGATCGTCTCCAGGCAGGCGAGTTTCGCTCCCCAATAGATGTCATCCTCGGTGAGATGTGCCTCTGTCGGCCAGATCTTGGTGGAAAGCCACTCAAAGAGTTGCATATCGTCCGAATATCCGCGAAGCAGACCCATCGGCGAGTGGATGTGCATATTTATCATACCGGGCAGTGCTGTCGCCCCGTCGCCGTCAATGATGAACTCGGCATCGTGATCGGTGATCTTTTCTCCGACCTCCCCGATCATTCCTGTGCCGTCAAGGTAGATCTCCTGTATTTTTCCGTTCAGGCTGACGTTTCTGATGAGAATCTGAACCTGTTTTCCAAAGATGTCTGTTTCTGTCATGCGAGTTTTTCCACGATTTTTGTTATGATATCCGTAATCCGGTCACCATTTCTCCGGGAGATGGCGACGATCTCGTCATAGTCCGGGGCCGATGCCCCGCCGATACCGTTTGCATAGTTGTCCACCGTGCAAAGAGCAGCGCAGGGGATCCCGAGCTCGTTTGCAAGAGTAAGTTCGCTTGCGACAGTCATACCGACCATATCGGTGTCCCGTGCAAAGCAGGCGATCTCCGCCCGTGTTTCGAATCGGGGACCACGGGTCTGGAGGTAGGTGCCTCCCCTCCCTTCCGGGACGATGCGGGCAAGCTCTTCCCTAAGCCCTGCATCGATCGACGGCGGGATGTGAAAGATGTCGTTGTCGTGCAGGGTGGGGATATCCCAGGGAGAGAACAAGTCGTCAGGGATAACGATGTTCCCCGGCGGGAGACTGTCATGCATGCTCCCGGTCGAGCCGATGACGATGAGTCGGTCGACGCCGATGATCTTCATAGCTGCGAGATGGGCACGGTGATCGATCCGATGAGGAGGGGTGTCATTCTGATGGCGGCTGATGAAGACGATCCGACCGACGTGAGCCTGGACCGGGCCGAAGGGTGTTGATACACGGATTTTTTCCAGAGGGGGCAGGCGTGCCTGCAGGAAGGCTGTCCCCCCAATGATTCCTAACATTTTCAGAGTTATTATTTTCCGTCGAAGATATATAAGAGTCGGTTCAATCGCGTGATTTTAGAGGAGGGCGAGGATAATAATGTAGATCCCGATCAAAATTATCCCGACCCCGATGATGATGTCGAGAGTGTTCCCGCTGAGTTTGGTGACTTTCCTGATCTTCTGTCCAAGAGAGCCGCCGATCAAGCTGAGGATGATCAGAGGAATACTAAGACCGACGGCATAGATCAAGATGGTGAGGAGTCCTTGGAATGGGGTCTGGTAGAGGGAAATGTAGGTGAGGATGATTAAAAGCATCGAAGCGCCCCGACCGACAGTTATCGCACCAAACGAAAGGCCGAGGAGGAATGCCCCGGTGAGGGTATAGGCGTTTGGGAGACGGAACCGGTTGAAGATACGCCGGATAGGCGGTTTGTAGAGATGGAGAAGCTGGAGTCCCATGGCGATCATGAGGATCCCGCCAAGAATCTAGGCAACCGAACTGTTGAGATAGAGAATATACTTGCCGAGGAATCCGGCGAGGAGTCCTAAGGGGAGAAGGGTAAGGATAGTCCCTGTACAGAAGGCAAGGACAAGTTTGAGTGTTGTTGGAAGCGTGAGGGTGGTTTTACCGCTGGTAAGATAACCTATTAGCCCGAGGCAGATGACACTGTTGCATGGACAGATGCCTGCGAGAAGGCCGAAGATGAAAATGCCGGTGAGGGAGGGATCGAATACAGCGGTCATATATCTCTCATGTATGGAGTGTGTTGTAAGGTATCATGGTTTCGGTGACCACAAGGTGAAAATATAGAGGATTCTCTGACGGAGAAAACAACATCTTTTTATTGATATCTGCCCTATTAGTTAAGGCACATATTGTATGTGTGTTAGATGGGCCGGTAGATCAGTGGTAGATCGCGTCCTTGGCATGGACGAGGCCGCGGGTTCAATTTCCGCCCGGTCCACTGGTTTTTTACGTTTTTTCAGATACTTTGAGTTTATGTTCGTGCCGTATTTTTCCCGCCTCTTTTCGGCAAAATCGTTTCCATAGAAGACAGCGGCATCAAGTATGGAAATATGATCAGGCACAAGAAAACCTGAAAGCCCTTTCCCGAAAAGTTTACCGGTAGTTTATCGAAGGGGAAGGGGACGTTAAAAATATTGGGAAAAAAAGGGTTTTCTGCATAACGAAAAAAACAAAATGCTCGACCATGAAACAGCCGGGCTGATACCGATCAGCACTTTGCATCGCAGGTAATTGTCTGAGCAAGCTTTTCCTTGAGGATGTCAAGGAATCTGGCCCACATTACATCGAAATGCTCATCATGGGTGATGAAGGGATTGAGCAGGCAGACACGGAGCACATACACCGATCCAACACGTTTCCATTCCTCTTCCGGGATTCCGAGCCGCTTCACGAAGTTTTTCGGAGCATCGCCATAGTCTTCCCGGGCGAGGTCAGTCTTCGAGGTGATCCAGTCATTTTTATACACAGGCCCACTGACGTAGGAAGATTCGTCGTAGATTTTTTGGTTGAGATTGTTCATGGAATCCAGGTCAGTATTGCCCACCTCGTTGAAGGCCATACACACGATATTGAAGTCGGGTTTTTCCGTAAGAGGTTCCACCTGGAATTTTCTGCCATTGACAGTTAGGTATTTTTTTCTCCATCAGGGCCTTGGATAACATCTGGGCATCCTCAATGCTCCGACCAATGATTCTGCCGTAACCGGTTACATTAAGCGGGATCAGCCTGTGAGCGGCCAAAACAGCAGCTGCCGTGGCACCGGCCTTTGAACCCTCCATAATATAGATTCCAAGCATGGTTGGTGAATCCCCTTCTCCAGCTTCAAAGACATATGCGGCAAAGTACGAGATGAGGTCAAGAATACGCTTGTCTTTTATGGTAATACCTCCGGCGGAATATGGAATATAGCCCATCTTATGCGGATCGATAGTTATCGAATCAGCAGCCGAGATTGCCTTGTACGATTCGTAGATGCCTTTAAGAGGGTAGTCATGCTCGTGTATAAATATGCCGTCAGCGGAAAGGCGTTCTTTTAGCTCCCCATAATCCATGAAACGACTCTTTTCGTCAAGGAAGAGGGAACGTGAATAGCCGCCGAACGCTGCGTCGATATGGAAGTAGAAGTTGATACCCTGTTTTTCGTATTCCTCGCGTAACTTTACGATTCTGTCGACCTCATCGACAGCACCCTCTTCAGTCGTTCCGACTACGGCGACGAGTGCAAGAATAGGGACCTTTCGTGCGACATGATCATCGATGATGCTCTTGAGCGTGTCGATATCCATGTGGTAGTGGTCATTTACCTGCACCTGAATAAGATTCTTGTTTCCAATCCCGAGAACATCGGCAGCCTTCACCCATGAATAATGTTTGGACGGTGGGACCAGTACTACACCAAGACGACCGTCACCTGCGCCAATACCCCTGGCGCTTTCGTTTCTTACTTCGTCGAAACAGCCTGCTTCTTTCACTTTCCCGACAAGGTCAAGCACTTGGCTGGTACCCATATTCATGAGCTGCCAGTCATCAAGTCCCTGAACAAGGTCAGGTCGTATCTTTTTGACCGCTGGCGGGAACGATTTGAGATTGCGTGCCATCCACAGACCCTCATAGTTTGCAATGGTACCGTCAGTGGTGATATGACCCAAGACATCTCGGGATCAAGACCCAGCATCGTGGCCATGTCTTTGCCTACTTCGATTTCCATCGGAGTCGTCGCGGTTGATGCTTCATATGCCACATTGTTTGGGTTATAGAGGATTGTCGCCATGTAGGCAAGGTTTGCCACCATCAGAATGTCGGAATTCATGTGACCGAGGTACTTTGCTGAAAACCAGGGCATCGAGGTCTCTTTAAGTTTGTTCGACAACTCCATGAGCACCTCAGACGTGCGGTCAAGTGTTGTCTGGTACTCCTCGCTTCTCATCTCCTTTGGTGAAGAGATCTTCCTGTCCTCAGGATGGAGGTCACTTCTCCAGTGCATATGTTCATCCATCAGGAAGGAGAGCATATTCTTGAAATAATCGCGGTTCTCAGACTTGGGGCCGAGGAAGAGAGCCTTCACTTTAAGGGCCTCTTCATTTACGTCAGGGGACGTGCTGTTTTTTTCTGTGTTTGTCATAAATATTACTCCATAATTACTGTTTAGTCTCAGGTTCGGTCAGCTTCCACGCAGGCTTTTTGAATGCATAGATGATAAGCGGTATGATCGCGATGACGAGCGTTCCGATGATCATAAACGCCACATAGCCGGCGCCCTCCGAAATCTGGCTTGGAGGCAGCATTGCGACAATTAAGAGCAGGATCATCATCAGAAATCCAAATCCTCCGACCAGCCACATTCCGGCCTTTCCACCAGGGATCTTAAATGATCTTGGTACATCAGGACGGGTGTATCTGAGCCTGATAGCTGCAGCGTACATCAGGAAATACATGACAATGTAAACCGTTGTCGTCAGGGCAACGAGCATCCAGAAAGAGCTGTTTACTCCTCCGGGGGCAAGGACATAAACCGCTCCCCAGAAGGTGACGAGCACTCCCTGGAGGATGAGCATATTTACGGGGAGGTCGTTTTTGTTTTTCTTCTGAAGGAGGGGAGGAAGCGTCCCTTCTTTGGCTGTCGCAAAAAGACCTCTTACCGGCCCTAAGATCCATGTCGATACCTGACCGATAGCCCCTATTGCAATAGCAGGGCGATGATCATGACCACCCATGAGAACAGACCGGTAAAGATTACATCAAAGGTCTGCATAATGCCTGAAAGAAGGTTGATGTTGCCGGACGGCACAAGCAAAGCGACGATGAGTCCACCGATGATGCTTACCCCTGTGATGACCAAGCCAACGGTAAAAATTCCAAGCGGGTAATTTTTCTTGACATTGTTTATATCCTGCGCATGACTTGCCGTCATCTCAATTCCAATGAATGAAAAGACGAATGTGACAAGCAATGTCAGGTTTGAGAGGAATGAAAAGTCAGGAATTAGGTCTGAGAGCGTCGGCTGGGGAGTGAGCTGGACAGGGTGTCCAGAGAAGATGTACCACGCTCCTCCAATAAGAAGTATGGCTGCCGGAATGAAGGTTCCTAAGATAACTGAGATCGAACTGATTCTGGTATATGCTTTAAGCTCCCTAAGTTCAGGAAGGTCAGACCCCACCAGATGATTATAATGCAAATGAACAGATAGATCTTGTTATTTGCAAGTTCCGGGTTAATGATGTAGGAGAATGTTGCGGCTATGAAGGTCAGAATACTGATCATCCCGATCGTCATCTGGAACCACTGCAGCCAGATGGCCATAAAACCCCATCTCTCCCCAAATGCCTCTTTCACCCATACATAGACCCCTCCCTCTTGCGGCCATCCGGTAGCAAGTTCGGCCGAAACCAGGGATGCAGGGATTAGGTATACAATGAACGCAAGGAGGCAGAAGAAGATCAGCTGCCAGCCCACTTCACTCTGCGTCGGGAAGTTACGTATGCTCATGATAGCTGCGAAGGTAATCAGCATAAATGCTGTTAGTGATAATTTATAACTAATCAAAGGTTTTTTTTGACATAATACTCCCTTAAGGCACTGTTTGGGAATCCAGTGATAATAAATCATTTTTGGGATAGATTGTTTTTCAGGCATGATTTAGGCCATGGAATCCGTTCTCTTGATTTATTATCACAAAATAATCTGATTATCCCTATGTGTATGACTTTAGAGGTTTTTGTATATAATAATTCCTAAAAATACAGGTAAAGTTGAATATTATGGTCAACTTTGAGCGGAGCTCTATGAAAATCAGTGATATTCCTGATTAATTGAACACCCGGGAAAGCGGGGGAAGAAATATATGTCAGATTCGGGGAAGAAGAAGTAGTGTAGACGCATAAAAAAACGCGTCAACAGTTAACCTTACGCGAAATATATGCAAAATCCCGCGAAAAAGAAAAAAATATACTCGATATCTCAGAGTTTCAAGTCTGTTAATTCTCCCCCTTCACTCCTTGAACTTCTCCCAAATCATCGTCTGGAAAAAACTCTTCGGCGCTACAGCCTCCATTGCGAGAAACATCTCCCAGGGAACCGCGTAAGTCAAATACTCATTCGGGATAACATTTCGACAATGCCCACGACCTGCAAGATCAGTCATATCGAGAACGCCGTTCGGCGCATCCTTCTTTGATTCTTGCAAAACTTTGCTTCCGAGTGCCTGACACGCCGACATCCTTGACGACGTAGAAAGCCCGTTCCCGCCTGGAAGCGAACCCGCGAGATGCATCAGAGCTGCAAGCTCGACCGGCTTCACCGTAAAGATCTCCGAGACAGGGATCTCTCCATCCAAAAGATCCTCCAGCGGCTTAAACACTGCATATTTCCCTGAGATCAGCGGTATCGCAGTGACCTCATCATTAATGAACGCTTTTGCCATCTCGAAATATGCGTGCATCCGTTCCCCCTCCAGATACTTTCTGCGGGTGTTTTCCGGCATCCTCTCACAAAATGTCTGATACATCACCAGATCCTTCGCCGACTCAAGGCCATATGAGAAAAATGCCGCAAATGTATCAACGCCTCCAATAGCTGCCGCGTAACCGTTCCCAAAACAGAGACCCGCCGTCGCCCCGGCACAAAGACATGTCTCTTTCGTGAAAACTGCAGTCTTCCTATCACGGATAACATACGAAATAAATCCCATCACACATCCTCTTCGTGCCTCCTCTTTTGGGGAAATCGCGTCTGAAGAACAGGTATCTGTCCGCAGAAACACAATCGGCATAAATGCACCTCCAAGTTCCTTTGCAATACGACTTTCCATATGGTAAATATAGACCCACCGAATTATAGTAGTATCCTTGCTGCCGTAGAGATCCCGCATTTTCATGCAAATACGATCATCCCGTCCCGCATAAATACCAGACCGATCAACCTATATCAACTTCCGTGCATCATGAAAAAAGAAAAAGCCAGGCGGATAACGGTGATGATCCTTGGCCTGTTTATCATGTCGCTCGACATTGCCGTTTCCACCAAAGCAGGCCTTGGGACGACACTCATTTCCTGCGTACCCTATGTTCTAAGCCAGGGATTTCCTCTGTCCTTTGGAACGTTCACGTTTCTCATGAACTGTCTGTTTGTTATTTTTCAGTATCTTTTGCTGAAAGATAAATTTGAAACATATCAGTGGCTGCAGATACCTCTTATATTCGTATTCAGCGTATTCACGGATCTCGCGATGATCCTCGTAGGTAGATCTCATCATTATCGGTTATGTATTCCAATGGATCTTCTGTCTCATGAGTTGTGTTCTGGTCGGATTCGGCATTGCCCTCCTTCTGAAAGCAAACCTTCTGATGATGGCAGGAGATGCTCTCGTAAGAGCGTTATCGCTGGTCTCAAAGATCCAGTTCGGCTATACAAAAATAGGATTTGACAGCACGATGATACTGATAGCAGCCATCGTTTCATGGATGCTGTTTGCCGATCTGGTGGGCGTGCGGGAAGGAACGATCGCTGCGGTAGTTTTGGTCGGCCTTATCGTAAAGTTCTTTATACCTAGACTCGGATATCTGGACCGGATCTTCACGGAAAAAACGTGCTGAACGCTCATTTTGCATTAAGGCAGAAACGAGTCAAAGATGATCACATCAAAAGATGATTCTGCTGTATCCAATTCTTCTTTACTGCGGATCGTCCACCCGACTTTAACTATGCCGAATAATCCGGTACAGATCCGATAGGACAATTGATTTCTATACTGAAAGTTATAGGCAATAAAATCCGGTCTTGTGAGAAAATTCGTCATACAGTTGGTCAGGATAATCTTCTCTATCCAGGATAAAGATGATGGTTCCTTAAAAAAATCGTGCTTAAAAATCCCCGTAAATAATCCGGTCGATTGATTCGGAACCAATGAACGATCATGGGGTTGAACGATTCGATACAAAATAACCCATGATACGTATCAAGACATGCAACCGTCCTTTTACATAGTTTCGCATAATCAGATAAAGAAGAGTTTTTCAGTTCAATGATGAGAGGAACGGTCCCGTTTATCAGAGATAAAACATCCGTAAATTTGGGTATCTTTTCATCAGAGTGAAACAGCCTGTACTCTTGAAGCGTAGCATAGGTACAATCTGAAATATTTGTATTGACCCCAGAAGTGCGATCCAGATCCTCATCATGGATAACAATCACCTCGTTGTCACGGGTTAGCTGCACATCCAATTCGATCCCAAAACCGGCATCGACCGCGTTTTGAAATGTGGACAATGAATTTTCCGGAGCTGACGTTGTATTGTCGAATAACCCTCTGTGTGCAATGCGGTATTGCCCAAAGACAAGCATCCTCTCCTTTCTGGTTTTCCCGGGATAGAGTAAAAAAAGATACAGCGAGGCCGCAACAAGGAGGATTATGAGAATATATAGAATGATCATAGCTCGCTATTTTTTCGTAAATGAATAACTATTCAAAACCAAACTGTTTGGATAATTGAATATCTTCTGATTATATTATTACACCCGATATCGTAAATAGGTATATTGGATCTCTTTTTGGCTTTTCAGTTTCGGTACCTTTTGAAAGGAGACTATTCAGCGTTCAGAGAATGAAAAAAAGGAGTTTTTCCTTATTCAGTGAGTTTTTCACCAAATGCTTTTGCCCGTGCGAGCTGTGCATCCGTTATCTCATCTGCATTGTGGAGCCCGCCAAAAAATTCCGGCGAAAGGATATCTGCGCCGCAGCTGTCAAAGCCTTTGGTCAGGTGTTCTGCCAAAAGCAGATAATGGGTCTCGTCTGTAAATCCCTGGGTTATGATCGCAGCAGCTTTCTTCCCTTTCTTAAGCCTGGAACCTGCCGGACCGAGAAATGCATACATCCGGTCAACGAAGCATTTACTTTGTCCGCTTATATCCCCAAAGTAAACCGGGGATCCGAGCAGGATCACATCCGCCTCATTGAGTTTGGTGTAGAGTCCTGCCATGTCATCTTTCTGGCAGCAAAACTTGGTCTGATCCTTTTTGCATTCTGTGCAGCCTATACATCCTTTGATGTTCAGTTTCGCAACGTTGATGAACTCCACATCGGCGCCTTTTTCCATTGCAGCTTCGAGAGCCGCTTCGATCAGTTTTTTTGTACTGCTTTTCGGAGATGCAGATCCGCATAATCCTATGATTTTCATATGACCATATATTATCCATGATTATATAACGGGTTTTTGTATGTCTGAGGGATGGAAAAACAATGTCATCACCATCCAAGTTTTTCAAATGGAATAGTTTGCAAGGGAAAATGAAACTTTCACTTTCCAAATTCTTATCCTGTATCAGTACAATAATATTCTATGAGTTCATATCGGGAAGATTTCAGGGATTACTTCCGATTCCATCGGGGTTTGATTCCAGGGATTCTCGTCTGCATCATAGTTGCTCTCGTTTCATATCTCCTTACACGGGGTACTCTCTGGGAAGGCGGGTTCAGGATTCTTCCGGCAGAGTTGTTCACTGATAATCCGGTGTTTTATTTCCTTTCAAAAATAGGACCGATCGTCCTTGCCCTCATCATCTGCATTTTTATCAATGTCGGGAAATTCGAAGCAGGAGGGTCATACGCCGGGAAATACATCCTGCGTATCGCCATCATCCTGATGGGTGCCAGAGTTACCTATGATGTTTTGATGACCGGTTCACTTGTAGGTCTCATCATTATCCTTTGCGTTCTCGCAGGGGTTTTGATTGTGGCAATGCTCATCGGAAAAGGCTTTAAATTTCCATGGGATGCATCCGTCCTCACCGGCACCGGAAATGGAGTATGCGGCGTTTTAGCGACGCTTTCGGTAGATCCGATAATCAATGCCGACAAGAAACATGTTGATGCAGTGGTCGGCGTTATCAGCCTTTTAGGGATCGTCGGCGTATTTGTCATCCCGGCAATCGCATCTTTTCTTTCAATGACTCCCACGCAGGCAGAGGTCTTTATCGGAGGGACTCTGCATGAAATCGGGAATGTCATCCCGGCGGCAGACCTCTATTACTCGATCAAAGGTTCTGACGTTGGGACGTTGGCACTTGCGTATAAGATGATCCGGGTTGCCATGCTGGTGGTAGTTGCAACCGTGTTTGGCTGGATTTACTGCAGACGCCAGACGAAACAGGTGAACGGGTCATGTCCTACGGAAAAAGCCAAAATTCAGGGATTCCTGATAATGTTCGTTATAATAGCTGTTCTGATGAGCCTGGTGATTTATTTTATTATGATCCGGGAAAAGCGATCCAGGCGTTTATCACAAATATTTCAGTAACTATTCTGACGATCGCAATGGCAGGTGTTGGCCTATCGATGAATCTGAAAGACACGCTTTCAACCGGTAAAAAGCTGCTTCCATTTGGCATTGCTGTCTGGCTGTTTCAGATCGTAGCCATGTGCATTCTTATAATGCTGTTCGTATAAAAAAAAAAGAAAATTTTTCACATTTTTTCTGAGGTATTTTTTTTTAGTCTATTTTTCCCACCAGATATGGGCAAGTTACGACGTGCTTGGAACATGAATTCCTTCATCAGTTTTTTCAATTTTTTCCTCCAAATACGCATCAAACAGATCTTTCTGCCATTTTTCCGATGCCGTCAGACGGCCGTAATAATCCTCATGCAGTTCCTCGATAGAGGATAAAAATGTCCTTTTGTCTCGGCTTTCAGGTTGATATTTGCATAGATGTCAAGTTGATTCAATGCATTCCAGAGCACGGATGCATTCGGCGCACTGTAATATGGTTTTCCGTGCAGACTCTGCCAGAGATCTTCATGTCCCCATGATGAGGATTTGGAGGTAAGATACCAGTAGATATGGACACCTTTCTTTGCAGCACCGTCCATCTTAAGCATGTTTTCCCGGAGATTGCCAAACATAAGCGATCTTGACGCGATCACATAGTCATGACTACCTGCCTCTTCCGGTGTTACATTCTCCCAACGTTTGCGAATCCCGGCGATCTCCGGAGCGTGCATATGCATCCGGTATTTCTCCATCGCCTCTCCCATGGGAACAGATGGTTCGATAGTGGTGACCCGGCAGCCGGCACAGGCAAGAGGGACTGCGAGTGTCCCGGGTCCGGCACCAATGTCAAGGACGGTGGATCCTGAAGGGATGTTCATTGATGCAATGTTATCCTCGATGCGTCCGCCTTTTTTATTGAGAAGATGTTTGACGAACCGGTCAACATTTTCCTGGTCCGACCAGAAACTGTCTTCTGTATCGCCCGGGTTGAGTTTTCCTTCAAGAGCACGTGTATAGGTTTCATCCCAGATTTGGCAATAGTCAGGTAGTTCAGTCATATATAATATAATTTATTTTTGCAGATTATAAACTACCACTGATTGTCATTTTTTATGACGGACAAGAGAGTCCAACACTTGGAAAATACTGTTAACACCTTTTTGAATATAAAAGCAAGAAAAGTGACACTTTAGTTATGATAAAAATTTCCAGGAATCTGTTAGGAGAAAGGAGAGCATGAATTCAGTCAACTCTGCAATCATTTACCAAAAAGAGATTACCCAAAAATATTACTACATTTTATCTCATTAAAATATATCACATATTATTTTTTTATATTGCAATACATTGTAATATTAAATAGTATTTTATTAATATCAAATACATCCGACAATATTTTAGATAATATTATGACACATAAAAAAATGTTTATCTTCCAGTGATCATAGTGATTATTATTGCTATATGCGCAATTACCGGATGTATTGGAACAAGTCAGCCAACCATTGGCCCTGGCACAACGTTCACTGACCTTGCAGGAAACAACGTCACCATCCCTGAATCAGTTGATCGAGTGATTATCACTTCCATGTCGCCGATGGTGCCGATTTATGTTTACTACATGAATGGGACCGATAAACTGGTTGGTGCGAACTCTGCTGGCATCACCTACGCAAAATCTGGCGTCATGTTTAAGATTTATCCGAAGCTTGACTCTGTGGAAACAGGATTTGTTCAGGGAACAGTTATCAACATCGAAGAAATTCTCAAACTTGATCCAGATGTCGTTATCTATACTGGGTCCCGTCAGGATGAATACGATATTCTCTCCAGTGCAAATCTTACAGCAGTTGGTTTCACCACCTCACTTAGCGATACTGGTTACAATGTCTTTACCCAACTTGAACTATGGCTCAATCAGTTAGGAAAAATAGTTGGAGAGACCAACAAAGCCGATGACCTCATCGCTTATAACAACGAAGTTCAGGAAAAAGTCGCTGAAAAAATCGACACGGTAACTGACAATGAAAAACCGTGGGCATTAATCATCTTTACCTGCAAAGAAGGAACCTTGCAGGTAGCAGGAAGCGGGCACTATTCAGAATATTGGTTGAATGCAACCGGAGCAGAAAACGTTGCTTCCGAACTATCCGGACTCAAATCAGTTGACATGGAACAAATAATTGCATGGGACCCTGACATTATCTACTTTGCTAACTCCCAGAATGCTCTGCCGTCCGACCTCTACAACAATACTATTGCCGGTTACGACTGGAGTCAGGTAAGTGCAGTCAAAAACAAACAGGTATACATCTTCCCTTATGCAACCTACATATCCTATGCACCTTCTCTCGAAGATGGACTCGTCCTTCAGTGGATGGCACAGATCAACCATCCAGACCTGTTCGCCGATCTTGACATGGAAGAAGAAACCTCATACTTCTTCAAAGAATTTTTCAACTATACTGCAACAGATGAAGACATCAAAGGATTCCTGAATCTCGAATACATTGCAGTAAGACTCCATTAAGATGAAAACAGTCTCAAAAAAATCATTTTTTATTTTTTTATTTTTTCTTCCGATAGCAGTCGCTTTTCTTGCCCTCTGTGTTGGGAGATACTGGATCAACCCCATTGATGTCTATAGAGCGTTTCTGGCATTTTTTGGCTATCCCGTTGAAACGACCATCCAATCAGTTGTTCTCAACATCCGGCTTCCGCGAATCCTTCTCGCCCTCCTTGTAGGAGCAGGTCTTGCCGTTGCCGGCACAGCTTTTCAGTCAACATTTTCAAATCCCTTAGCTTCACCGGATATCATCGGGGTTTCATCGGGAGCTGCCTTTGGCGCAGCACTTGGTCTATTGCTCTTTGAGGATATGTTCATTGTTCAGATTCTTGCAATCATTCTTGGTCTCGCAGCGATTGGGATTACATTTGCCTTAAGTAAAGAGGCAAAAACCGATTCGATCCTCATGATAGTGCTTGCCGGCATCATCGTCTCCGGATTTTTTTCAGCGATGATTTCATTGGTAAAATATACCGCCGACCCTCTGCTAAAACTTCCTGAAATTACCTTTTGGCTCATGGGCAGTTTGGCAGGGGCAAATTATGAAAAAATTGTGATTGCAGCACCACTGTTACTTCTTGGCATCATCATTATCTGGATAATGAAATGGCGTTTAAACATCCTTGCGTTAAGTGAGGAGGAAATCCAATCATGTGGAATCAATCCAAAACGCACTAGGTGGGCAATAATCATCGCGGCAACATTAATTGTTGCAGCGACAGTATCACTATGCGGACAAATTGGGTGGGTTGGATTAGTAATTCCTCATGTTGCCCGATTACTGGTTGGTTCTGATAATCGCTACGTTATTCCAGCAAGCATCAGCATTGGAGCCTGCTATCTTCTGATAATCGACACGCTCTGCAGAACAATATCACCATCTGAAATTCCGTTGTCTATTATGACAGCATTGATTGGAGCGCCATTATTTGCATATCTGTTTCTTAAAAAAGCGAGATCATGGCTATGAAACTAACAATTCAAAATGGATGTTTTGGCTATCATGATGATTATTTGTTTAAAGACATTAATTTCACGGTGAATGACTAGGATGTCTTCGCAATTCTTGGACCAAACGGCATTGGAAAAACAACGTTACTGAAATGTATTATGAATATGCTTCCTTGGAAACAAGGACATGCATATCTGGATAAGACCGACATTTCAACACTGCCGTCCAAAGAATTCTGGAAGCAGGTATCTTACGTTCCGCAGGCAAAGTCATCGGCATTCAACTATCTTGTTCGCGACATGATTATGCTTGGACGAAGTGCCCATCTTCCTTTTTTCAAAGAACCAGGGGATTCTGACATGGAAATTACCGAACGTGCCATGGAAACTCTTGGAATCACACATTTAGCAAACCGCTCCTGTAAAACACTTTCTGGGGGAGAAATGCAACTGGTTTTAATTGCCCGGGCACTTGCAACTGAGCCGAAAATATTGATTATGGACGAACCTGAATCAAATATGGAGTTTCAGACGGAACCAAAATCCATCAATACATATTACCAATATCCATCAGAAAATAAGAAGTTATGAATGAAAAAAATTGCATTTTATGGAAAAGGCGGAATCGGAAAATCAACCTGTGTCTCAAATATATCTATGGCTCTCGCCAAACAGGGATTCACGGTCATGCAGATTGGCTGCGATCCAAAAGCAGACTCAACAAGAAATCTTACCCGCGGAAATCCGATTCCATCTGTTCTCTCAGTTATGCGGGAGAAAAAGAATAACATTTGTCTGGACGATATTGTTTATTGTGGATCCAGCGGAATTCTGTGCGTAGAGGCAGGGGGCCCAAAGCCCGGATCGGGTTGTGCAGGTCGCGGCATTATTACTGCGTTTGAACAATTGGAGGACCTTGGGGCCTATAAAAAATATCATCCAGATATTATTTTTTACGATGTTTTGGGAGATGTGGTATGTGGAAGGTTTGCCCTGCCGATTCGTCATGGATATGCAGATGAGGTTTGTATTGTAACATCCGGTGAGATGATGTCCTTGTATGCGGCGGATAACATCTCTCAGGCTGTTAAGAATAATGCGAAACGCGGCTATGCAGCATTGAAGGGACTCATATTCAATGCAAAAAATATTGAAAATGAAGATGAGATTGTGGAAAAAGCAGCTGCAGAAATGAATACAAAGGTTTTTTTCCAGGATTAACCGTGACCCGATTGTCCAAAAGGCTGAAAATGCCGGCATGACCGTTGTGGAATATGCACCGGATTCATCTCAAGCAGATTTGTATAGAAAACTTGCAGGAATTTTACTTGAGGATTAAATATGAATAAACTCTGTTTCTGCTTAACCACCTATGGAGGGTATGGGATTGTTAGAGTCGGTTCTTTAATTCCGGAAAGCTATCTATTGTTTGTCTGCCCGCCCTCATGCGGGCGGCACACATCCATCAATACAATTCAGCAGGAGTATAAAAATAGGATCAGTTATCTTTTCTTTGATGAGCATGAACTTGCTCTTGGAATGGTTGAAGATGAGCTCTGTAATACTATTGATGAACTTCTACCTCAGATACAACGCCCTAAAGTATTTTTGGTATATATCTGCTGCGTTCTTTATTTAGCAGGATTTGATGAAAAAAGCATAATTGATGAGCTGAAAAAGCGAAATCCCGACATTGTATTTCAAATTTGTCTGATGAATCCGGTGTCTGCAGATACGAAACGTCCACCTGGACTGACTATGCAGGAGAGGATGTACTCATTACTGGATTTCTCTTCATCACAACTGAACACGCTCAATTTTATTGGGAATAATGTGCCCATCAATTCCAACAGCGAAATTTATGAAGTGCTGAACAACTGTGGGGTTACAGAGACATTTCATGTATCTGAACAGACATCAGTTGAAGATTTTAGACGAATGGGGCGATAAAAATGGAATCTGGTGGGTCGTCCCGAAGCGATTCTTGCAGCAAAAAGTCTAAGTTCCCGAATGGAATTTCGCTTTGTTCCGGTATCTTATGATATTATTCAGATTAGAGAGCAGTATGAAGAGATATTTTTGATGCTTTCTGCACGATGCGATCTCGAAGAGTATGAAAAACGTGTGCGGGAAGCGATCACTAAAGCAAAAGATGTAGTGGGAAAAAAGCCGATCGCAGTCGGAGCATCTGCGGTATGCAGACCGTTTAGTCTTGCTCGGGCATTGATAATCTATGGCTTTGTTGTCACGGACATTTTCGGAAAAGACGTTGTGCCCTTTGAATGCGAAGCGTATGAGTGGATACGAAAGATCCTGCAATGATTAATAAAATTGGAAAATGCGGTATTGCGGAAATTGCAGTAGGATATGATGCAGGATATTTCGCAGGTGCAGAAAGTGTAGTCGATTTGCTTGGTGATGAAGGGATGTTTGGCTACTATGGGATAGAACTCTTGATGAATCTTTTGATAGAGAGTGTATCTCATCCAAAGGATCTGCGCAAAATGATCGAAGCATATGGACTGGTGACATAAATGAGCCATCTGTTTGTGCATCTGCCGTCATTTGCAACGGATTATTCCGGCGCCGCTTCGGTATTTTATAATATGGGCGGGCTTGTAGTGATCCATGAACCATCAGGATGTATGGGTAATTTTACCGGATTTGATGAACCCCGCTGGTATCATGCTCCAGAGATGGTATTTAGTTCATTTATCCGTGAGGAGGAGGCAACGATGGGTGATGATTCGATTCTTCTCGATAAAATTCTTCAGGAATGCAAAAGTCATCATCCCAAATTTGTTGCAATTCTTGGAACACCAGTCCCTGCATTAATCGGTTGTGATATCTCGGGAATTGCGGCGGAATTATTTGATGCTGTCAAAATTCCCGCATTTGGACAGAATACGACAGGATTTCAGTATTATGATGATGGTATCAAAAAAGCTCTCCTGATGATCGAAGAACAGTTTATGAAGGACTCAGAAGTAAAAGAGCCAAAAACAGTAAAAATCCTCGGATACACCCCCTTAGATTTTTTCCTTTCAGGCGACGATCAGATTCTAAAATCATTTGTACGTTCCTGTGGTTATCGGATTTTATGTTTTCTCCCCGGAGATGATCTGGAGACGATTATCAAAGCACCCAATGCAGAAAAAAATATTGTGGTGTCAGCGGCAGCAATTCCTCTTGCAGAAAAAATGATGGAAAAATATGGCACTCCTTTCTGCGCAATGCTTCCGGGAACTACTAACGACAAAGAGAAAATGCAGGCATTTTTACAAGATTATACGCCGCAACTTCCTGCCCCTCATGCTTGTTCTGGAAAAGCTCTTGTGATTGGGGAACAGATTTCTGCGAACACGATACATGATTTTCTGATTGAAGACCTGAAGTATTCTACGGTGAATGTCGCCACGTTCTTTGCATTTTTTTGTTCTCTCGCACGTGAAGGAGACATCAAACTTTCAAATGAAGTACATCTTCAAAAACTTATCGAAGAAGGGTGTTATGACATCATTGTGGGTGACCCGCTGTTTGAACGGTTCACTAGCCCGCAACAGATTTTTGTTTCACTTCCGCATCCGGCAGTAAGCAGTAAATTACACTGGCATTCGTATGTTTCTCTTCTCAGTAACGATTTTTCAAAATATCTTTATGAAAAAATCAATCACAAATGTCCTGTAACATTATGGTAGAGCAGATATCAGAATATAATAATAAAACTGGTTTGTTTGATGAGTTGACAATGAATTGTCAAACTTTCACAGCACATTTGTGCGCATAACAAAACAACTTTCAAAAAAAATGTGTCTGAATATTCAGGCAAATAACTTATTGCTATCCTGTTCATCGCCCGTTGTCTGGGAAGCTACTACCGCTGTGACCACCTGAGTGATCGCATTCCGCACGATCTCAAGACCCTGCATCAGCATAGCATCATCAGTCGTTAATGCGGGCATCAGTTTCACAACTGAATCCTCTCTGCCCGAGAGCTCAAGAATGAGCCGATTCTCAAAGCACAGATGTCTGATCTGCTGGGCAGTCCCTGCCGGATATGCGCCGCAGTCGATACCCCACATCAGTCCAAGACCCCGGAAGGTCAGATCCGGGTCGATAAGCGGCAGGTTTGCAGCCAGATAATCCAGAACTATCTTGCCTTTTCGAACGGTCTCCTCTTCGATGTGCTCCTTGAGCATGAACTCGAGAGCGGCCTTTCCTGCAACAAACGAAAGTTGGAAGCCTCTGAATGTGCCGTTGTGTTCGCCCGGCATAAGTACGTCATATTCAGGTTTCACCAGCGCGATCGCGGAAGGCATGCCGATGCCGCCGATGGATTTTGCCATGACCACGATATCGGGAACGATACCGCCGCGTTCGAACGAGAAGAACGAACCTGTTCTGCAGCATCCTGTCTGGATCTCATCGAGGATCAACAGCATGTCATGCTTGTCGCAGAGGGCACGGATGTCCTTGAGCCACTGCTCAGAAAGGATGTTGATACCGCCTTCACCCTGTACAGACTCGACAATAATGGCCGCCGGTTTGTCAACACCGCTGTGATCGTCACTCAGGATCATATCGATATACTCGATCGTGTCCAGATTCTTCATCATCGACGGATGAGGAACATGCGTTACATTTCCGAGAGTCACACCACAGGCTTCCCGTGCCGTTCTCTCCGTCGTGAGAGCTAAAGCTCCCAAAGTCATTCCATGGAATCCGCCCATCAATGCCAATACGTTGGATCTGCCTTTCGCCTTGCGGGCGATCTTTAAAGCAGCTTCAACGGCATTGGTCCCTGTCGGTCCCGGAAACAGGATCTTATAATTTAGACCCCGCGGCTGCAGAACATACTTCTGCATGAACTGAATGAACTCACCCTTGGCAATGGAATACATATCCAAACCATGGATGATCCCATCGTTCTGAAGATACTCGATCACTTTTTCTTTGATATAGTCATTATTATGACCATAATTACAGCTGCCGGCCCCACAGAGGAAATCGATATACTCGATCCCGTTCTGATTAATTAGTAAAGAGCCTTTGGCTTTTGAAAAAATAACCGGATACTTCCGACAATACGACCTTACGTTACTTTCGAATTCTTCGAATAAGGTTGTTTCCATCAAGACGTCATTTGTGTTTTCAAGACCCATAGACCACACTCCTTTTTAGCTAGTATGAAAGTACAGGAAATCTAGCCCCGCAACCGGGCGGCTCTGAGATTACTAAACTTAATTGCCCCCCCTAGGCTTAAAGGTGTCCCTCGTAAAAAAATGGAGAATTGCCTGATTTATGGACTTTTGGTCGATATCCATGGACTTCAAAAAACCAAATACATGCCCGGATTTTCCATTTATGTCACAAGGAGGGTTGAATAGTTTTGGGTGACTGGGCGTCAGCGGTTTTTTAGAAAAATAGGGGGGGATATACGCGCATAAGAATAGTAAAAAAATATTTGCCGAAAGGCGGTTTATCGAAGCTGCCGCTCGACGGTGATCTCACCCATCTCGTTGATGCCGATGACTTTCTCTCCGGCATCTCTCAGTTTTTTGATGTACTGTATGACCTCTTCGGTGAGCTGTTCACCGGGGCAGATGAAGGGGATGCCCGGCGGGTAGGGGATGATCGATGAAGCACATATCCTTCCGGCGCCGGCAAGCAGCGGGATGCGTTCCTTGTCCTGCGGTACAGGGAAAAGCCGGAGTTTTTCTTTGAGGACCGCAGTGACCGCGGTTTTTGCGGGAGAGGCGGCGGTCGTGACACTGCAGCATGCGCTGATATCTTTCAGGGCTTCGATCAGCCGTTTACTGTCGTTCTGGGTATTGCCGATCCCCGTCATGCACATGAGAATAGGCCCGGTCGTGAGTTCAGCAAAGATGCCGCGTTCCATCAAGAGTTCTTCGAGCCGTGCCCCGTCGATGCCGACGGCACTCATGTCGAGATTGATCTTTGTGATGTCCATATTGAGGCCTGCGTCAGCGTCCAGAGGACTGCCGATGACCCGGAGGCCTTTGACGGTATGCGCTTCCCGATAGAAGTGCATGAGGCTTTCATGCCATTCGGTCATGAGGGTCGTGCCGTGCTCTTTGAGCAGCTCGGCGTTTATGTCGAGGGACCCCATGAGGAGATAAGAGGGGCTGGTGGACTCAAGCATCTGGAGTTTGTCCTCCAGAACGTAATGATCGACCCGGTCGGAGTTGAGGTTGAGCACAGCGCTTTGCGTGAAGGAGGCGAGGGTCTTGTGGATCGAGTTGACGACGATGTCGGCACCCTGCTCTTCGGCAGATTCTGGCATGTCGGTGAAGCCGGCGTTACGGAAAAATCTGAGGTGGGCCCCGTGTGCCTGATCGACGATGAGGATCTTGCCACGGCGGTGTACTACCTCGGCGATGGCACGGATATCGGAGAAGATCCCGTAATAGTTGGGGGAAGGAAGGATAACTGCCTCGGCTTCCGGATTCTCGGCAAGACACCGTTCGATCTCTTCAGCGGTGATGCCGCCGGAGATGCCGTATTCACTGATGATCTCCGGGTAGGCATAGACCGGCTGGATGTCGGCAAGGACGAGGGAGTTGAAGATCGCTTTATGGGAGTTGCGGGCCATGACAAGTTTTTTGCCTTTGGGAACGGAGGCCATGACGGCGGCAATAACGCCGCAGCTTGTACCGTTGATGAGGAGATAGGAGCGTTGTACCCCGTAGAGCCGGGCATATTTTTCCTGTGCGGTTTTGAGGATGCCTTCGGTCTGGAAGAGATTGTCGGCGCCCGGGATCTCGGTGATATCGCAGTCCATCATCTTTTGGAGGAAGTCATCGTAGCCGAACCGCCGGTAAACGGCGGAGCCTTTGTGGCCGGGCATGTGAAAGGAGACGGGTTTTTTGTCTGCATGTTCCGTCAAAAACGTTATGATCGATGGTGTATTCATGGCATTCCCTTGTGGGTACAACGTACAACGCCTGTTGAATTATATTTTTTGGGATGAGGGAGGACAAAGATAGGAGGTTCGTTGATCGGAGAACAAAGATTTTTTTTTCGGGGAAGACCGCATCCTGCATTCATCCAAATCCTGTATGAGCTATACCAAGTATTATCCCCTTATTCTGAATAAACAGGTTATGCAAAATAATGTCCCTCTCTTTGAGCTTGAAAACCGCATGGATCAGTTTCACGCACACATGGACTGCAAAAATCCCGAATGGGAATATACCGCAATTTTTGGCAAGGTCAATCTCTACTACTTTACCGGCACGATGCAGGACGGCGTGCTTTTGATCCCCCGCGATGAAGACGCTGTATTCTGGGTGAGAAACAGTTATTCGCGTGCTCTTGATGAATCCAACTTTAAAGATATACGACCGATGGGAAGTTTCCGTGATGCTGCGGGAGAATCGGCAATCACGAGTGAAACCGTTTACACAGAAACGGAACTTATCTCCTACGCACACCTGCAGAGATTTCTGAAATATTTCCCGTTCAAAAATATAGTTTCAGCTGATAAGACGATCGCCGATCTCAGATCAATAAAGAGTGAGTATGAGCTTGCGCTCATAAAAAAATCCGGGCAGATCCATCTCCATGTGAAAGAGGATCTGGTTCCCGATATGCTCAGAGAAGGGATGAACGAGGCGGAGTTCGGAACAGACCTTTACAAGGTTTTTGTTGAGGAGGGCATCAGGGGCTCGTACGATTCGGGATGTTTGACACAGAAATGATAATGGGTCATATCGGGTTTGGCGAGAGTTCGTTATATTCGTCGTGTTTTAACGGTGCAAGCGGGAACAGGGGTATCGGGCCGTACGCTCCGGTGCTCGGAAGTCCGGATAGGAAGCTGAAATTCGGTGATCTGGTGTATCTGGATGTGGGATGCGGCTATCACGGGTATCAGACGGATAAGACGACGACGTATATGTTTGGGAAATCACAGCCGGAAGAGGTGATGGATATGCATTATAAATGTGTAGATGTCCAGAATGCAGTTACGTCGATGCTGAAACCGGGTGAGATCCCGTCGGTGATCTATCAGACGATAATGGACGGTCTTGATGCGGATTTCAAAGAAAATTTTATGGGCTATAAAGAACGGCTGGTCAAATTCCTCGGTCACGGGATCGGTCTGTTAATTGACGAGATGCCAGTTATCGCAAAAGGGTTTGACGAGCCGCTTGCTGAGAATATGACGCTCGCCGTTGAGCCGAAAAAGGGAATAAAAGATGTAGGAATGGTCGGGATCGAGAATACGTTTATCGTGACGCCTCACGGCGGGGAATGTATCACCGGGGACAATACGGGTCTGATCCCGGTGTATTGACACAAGCAAACGGGCTGACAGATATATTGTGTTAAAATAATACAGAACTAAAGCCCGCAGACATCCCTGATCAGCGCTGCAGCCTCCAGATCCCTCGCTCCCCCGCATTTACGCACGATCCCCAGATGATACTCGATCAGATCACGCAGCTCTGGATCATGATTCATCACATACCTCGTCGCGTGGACCGTCGCGTCGATCACTGCATTGAATCCGCGGTTCACCGGCCTCACCTCATCACGGCAATACTCTGAGGCCACCGGCTCAAGTTCAACAAAATACACCTCCTTCGTCTCATTCACGATCCGGGTGGTAAATGCCATCCAGGCATCCGCATCCCGAAGCAGCTGCATAACCATCCCCCCGACAAACACCTTCCGGAGACTCGACTTCGCCACATCCGAAAACGCATACTGCGGATACAGATACGCATCGCTCACGAAGTTCGCCGTCACCCAGCCGTACTCCGCCACATTCTCCGTCGTCTTCGACCCCTTGAAAAGGATCATCTTCGGCGCCTGACCCGACCGCACGATGATCCCGATCGGCGCAGCATTATCCTTCGTCACCGCGATAACTTCGGTGATCCCTTCTCCTAACAGTCCCATTGCCACCCCTCCAGAAGCGCGGTAAAGATTCCTGCGATGCAGATATCCGCAAGGGATCCCGGATTCACCCCGCCAAGGATACACTCCTCATCGAACCTGCTCAGCGAAAGTCCGCCTGCACGAACCAGCTGTGCCCGTTCCATGATCGAAACCGCCCGGGCATACCCGAACTTCTTCGCGATAAACGTATCAGGATATGCGGCCATCAAACGCAGAAACATCTCCTGAATTAAATCGGCCCCGTCCTTTTCTTTTAGGATATCGGCGGCTTTCCGGGTCAGGGAAAAACCGTTCGTCCATTCGCGGGCGACTATATCCGTCTCACTCGAATATGTCATTACATCAAGCATGGTCATCCGTTTCTCACGGAGCATTGCAATAGAAGCGGGATCATGTACATCCATAGTATCCTCCTTGTTCACCCGAACCTGGGTCTTACCGAAAGCCTGATAAAAAAGAACGGCATCTTCGACCGTCGTCTGCAGGACGGCTTCACACGCCCCAGCGATACCTTTGCCTTTGATCAGCGGCAAAAGGAGGATAAACGCTCCAAAATGCGTATTCCCCCCCGCATGACCGTTCGTGTGTTCGACGGCCGCATACATCGCCTCGCCAAGCGTCAGCTGCGGGACCTTCTCAAAAACATCACGGGCGAGCACTGCCGATGCCAGAAAATGCCGGAACTTCGTATCCTCGTAATCATGAAACCGGTCGATATTTCCCGGTTTGATGTTGGCGCTCACTTCAAGGAGCATCGATAGTTCGGCAGTTTCAGCAAGAGACAGCTTAGACATTTTCAAAGATTTTCTTCACGATCTTCTCGGAAAGCGTACGTTTCAGAGCTATATATTCATTCATCGGGAGATCAATAGACTTCAGCGTCATATCCCGGAACATACAGGGAGTTGAGGATTTACAGCAAAAGGCAAGACTGCCGAAACAGGTGTGACTGCCTTGTGATAGAGGCGTCTCGACGGTCGCCCCCTTTTTCAGGGAGAGATACTCCTCCCGGCTTATCCCAAACGACTCAAGAGAGGGAAGAAGCGGACACTGTTTCACCGGCATACAGCAAAACGTGAGCGAGCGCATATCTCCTCCCCTGCACAGCTGTTTGGGTGCATTGTACCAGCCGCTCTCCTCAGCGACGGCCCGGATATATCGGTCGAGGGTCTGCAGGACACTGACGCTTGCACTTCGGGCGATCGAGACAAGATCTGCCCCGTGAGCGAAGTAGTCCATCATCTTATCAGGACTATTGACCCCGTTGTTGGCGATAATGATCAGCGGACAGCTGTTTCTGATCTGTCTGATTTTTGTGTGTCCTGTATCCATCAGATCAACATGGAGAATCGAAGCTCCGGCTTTCCAGAGCATCCGTGCGAACTCGCGGTCATCCACCACACCCGCACGGGTCTTGACCGAGACGGTCACACCTTCGGCTGCAAGGGCCGAAACGATCGCACACAACTTCTCCGGATTGTGAAGAAGATACTCACCGCATCCCGCGTCGATCATCGGTTGCTGACGGCAGTGGGCATCGATCTCATACACGACCGAAGTACCGAATCGTTTTGCCGCGGCAACAAATCCCTCAGGCGTCGCTCCTCTCAGGTTGAGACCGATGATGATATCTGCCCCGTCCAGGATATCGATCTCGGTAGCTATTTCATCAAAGCCCGCATCGAACTCTTTACGGCCGTCTGCTTCCATCGCACCCGAGGCTTTCCTGCTTGGTTCATCTGTATTGTATCCGCCGATAAAAGCAACGCCGGCATGTTTACTGCGGGCAAGAACAAACTCCGCATCGGTTATTCCTGCCATTGACGCGATCACGATCGGGGTTTTGACAGGCTTTCCGTTTATTGATATGAATCTTGTAGCTGCCGTCATGAATTCTATACTTATTGGTTTTCACTCCTAATTACTATAATAGATTGAGGCAGGGAAGACGGTAGCCTCCCTGCACCCGCTCGAGTGCAATGCATTTCCGAAACTCCTCGATCGGAATCCCGGCAGATGTCCCGAAAAACTCCAGGACCGTCGTCCAGGGCATAAGATATGCCTCATTCTTCGGACTCTGACCCCGGAATTCGACGGCGAGATACCCACAGCGGCCGGTGTACTTGACGAATCCGGAGATGTTGTCGACCTGATGCACACCATCCTTATCTTTGTGGAAATTGCTGGTGAAGTAGAGCCTTTTTCCGTTCAGGGACTTGCATTCGATCGCCAGATAGTAGACAGGATCCAGCGAATCGACGATGATGTCCACATACTGAGTGTTAAAGTGAGACTGTTTGAGCCGGTAGGCAAACCCTTTCTTTTTGTTTTCGGTAAAGAATCGGTTCATGCAGAGAACCATCTCCCGCTCAAAGTCGTTGCTCATCTGTTTTATGATTTTGTACTCAAGAGTGATGAATCTGGCGACCAAACCGGAGACCGAGCGTCATTATTAATGTCTGTCAGAGCAAATGTACATTCACATACCTCAAAGGAACATATTATGGGAAATTACACGATTGTTCAGGCACGAGCCCTATCAGAAGCTGTCTTCGAGATGTGGATCCATGCACCTCAGGTCGCACGCCATGCAAAGGCCGGCCAGTTCTGCATTATCCACGCGGATGGAGCGGGTGAACGGGTTCCTTTGACGATCTCCGGAACGAACGGAGACAATATCAGGATCGCTTTCATAGCCATTGGAACGACAACGAAACTGCTTGCAGCCCTGAAAACGGGCGACGAACTGCGTGATGTTGCAGGTCCTCTCGGAATGCCGAGTGACGTCGCCCGCATCGGCGAGACCGTGGTCATCGTCGGCGGAGGAGTCGGTGTGGCCTGTACCCTGATCCTTGCCCAGGCGGCAAAGGACGCGGGCAACTATGTCATCGGCATCATCGGTGCGAGAAACCGTGATCTCCTGATCTTCGAGGACGATATGCGGGCGATATGCGACGAACTCTATGTAACGACGGATGACGGCTCTTACGGGATTAAAGGGTTTGCAAGCGGCCCCTTAAAAGATCTCTGCGAATCAGGACGAACGATCGCCAAGGTCTGGATCATCGGACCGGGCATGATGATGAAGGTCACGAGCGAAGTGACCCGCCCATACGGTATCAAGACCTATGTTTCCTTAAACCCGGTGATGGTAGACGGCACAGGGATGTGCGGGAGCTGCAGGGTCACCGTCGGCGGCGAGATGAAGTTCGCCTGTGTCGACGGACCCGAGTTCGATGCGCATGAGGTCGACTGGAACGATCTTATGACCCGGCAAAGAATGTATCTTGCCGAGGAGAAACAGTCGGTGGATTATCGTGCCGAACATCACGTCTGCCACTGCAGGAAGGTGGAGTAAATGGACCGCGATGCAAATATCAGAGTAGCCGACTTCGAAGAAGTGGATCTCGGACTCTCCAAAGAGGAGGTCATTGCCGAGGCAAAACGGTGTATCCAGTGTAAAAAACCGAAATGCATAAGCGGATGCCCGGTGGGGATCGACATCCCCGGATTTATCCAGGCGATCGCCGACGAGAAGTTCCAGGAGGCAGCGGACATCATCAAGAAAGACAATATGCTGCCTGCCGTCTGCGGACGTGTCTGCCCGCAGGAATCCCAGTGTCAGGGAGGGTGTATCCTTGGGATAAAGGATACGCCGATCGCTATCGGCCAGCTCGAGAGATTCGTCGCCGACTTCGAGCGAAAGAGGGGAGCGAAGTGCCCAAGATGTGCCCCGGCGACCGGCAAAAAAGTGGCGGTCGTCGGCTCGGGACCGGCAGGTCTTGCCTGTGCAGCCGAACTCGCACGCCGCGGTCACTCTGCAACGATCTTTGAGTCCCTGCATGAGACAGGAGGCGTTCTGATGTACGGTATCCCGGCATTCCGTATGCCGAAGGATATCGTGCAGTATGAGATCGACCAGGTGAAAAAACTCGGTGTCGAGATCAGAACGAACCATATCGTGGGTCGTTCGGTCTCGGTCGAGGAGCTTCTCGGCTATAATGCCGTGTTCCTTGGAACAGGAGCAGGCCTCCCGTACTTCATGTGCATTCCGGGAGAGAATCTGCCGGGCGTGTACTCGGCAAACGAGTTCCTGACCCGCGTGAATCTGATGGGGGCAAACAAGTTCCCTGAAAACGATACGCCGGTAAAGGTCGGCAAAAAGGTCGTGGTCATCGGCGGCGGAAACGTCGCGATGGATGCGGCACGTGTCGCCCGCCGTATGGGCGCTGACGTAACGCTCATGTATCGGAGAGGCGAAGCCGATATGCCGGCCAGGCTCGATGAAGTTCGTCATGCAAAAGAGGAAGGCGTCTTCTTCATGACCGCAACGAATCCGATCGCGATCCTTGGCGAGAACAATGCCGTTTCCGGGGTCGAGGCCATCAAGATGAAACTCGGCACGGCCGGAGACGACGGCCGCTGTTCTTTCTACCCGATAGAGGGAAGCGGGTTTGTGATCGAGGCGGATGTCGTGGTCGAGGCTATCGGTCAGGGACCAAACCCGCTGCTCCTCCGCATGCTGCCAGACCTCACCCGGAATAGAAACGGCAGTGTTGCCGTGAACTGTCTTGGCGAGACGAGCATCCCCAAAGTCTATGCCGGCGGAGATGTCGCGACCGGAGCCGCCACCGTGATTCTCGCGATGGGGACCGCAAAGGAAGCGGCTATCGCCATCGATGAAAAACTGAGAAAATAGATTCTTAGGCTTTGTTCTTTTTTACGTTTGATCGGATCAAACAAACGCAGAGTTTCATTTTCATCCGGGCGGACTCACCCAAACACAAGACTGAATATTCAGCGCCCCAAACGAAAGATAATGCATCTCGCAACAACCCAGTCTTCCTCAGAAAAACCCAATAAAGATCCTCTGCAGATCGATATCGTTCTAGTGGAACCGCTGTACGAAGGAAACATTGGATTCACCGCCCGCGTGATGAAAAACTTCGGCTTTCATAATCTCGTTCTCATCAACCCGCCCAAACTCAGCATGGAGGCCGAAGCGCGTGCAGTTCATGCAAAAGATGTTTTGGAAAATGCTGAACGGATCACCCTTGATGAGGTCTTTGCCAGAAGCAATATCTGTATTGCGACAACCGGCGGTCTCGCAAAATCCGTCACCTGCCCCATGCGGATGCCGTATTACTCAGTCGCCGAACTTCGCGAGATGATCAAAGACGTCGACGGCAGGATAGCCATCCTCTTCGGAAGAGAAAACTGGGGACTCAACAACGAAGAGATCGCGCGCTGTGATATTGTCTGCACGATTCCGACAGCCGAAGAATACCCGATCCTCAACATCTCCCACGCGGTCGGCATCGTTTGTTATGAACTCGCCCATCTTCAGAGGGGCAAGTATCAGCTCGCAAGCAAAATCGAGATGGAATCACTTTACGCCCACCTTGGACGATATCTGGAAGGAATCAGGCACCCGGTCGAGAAACGCGAGACGACCCTTCTCATTGCACGACGGGTCCTTGGACGAAACAAACTCACTGTTCGTGAAGCAAGTACGCTGCACGGGATCCTGCGCAGGACCGAGTGGCATCTCAAACATCCAGGTCAGGCATATGACGCGGAAGAAAGAGAATACTGGGACGGGAAAGAATAAGCAAAAAAGGGGTTCTGGGTAAGCTCTCAGAACTCCAAATCGAATCCTTTTAATGTTTATACGTCCTTGTAATTAGTGCAAGCATCGATAGTGTAGTGGTTATCACTAGGCGTTGCCAACGCCTAAACTCGGGTTCGAGTCCCGGTCGATGCATTCTGTTTTTTGGTGATTTGAAATGATTTTTCTGTTAGGACCGGTATGTCGATAGTTCTTCTCGGGATCGGCAATCCTCTTCACGCAGATGACGGGGCGGGCCCACGGCTTGCGGATATACTTGCGGGCGTCCCCGGCGTGACTGCATTTAACTGCGGGACCGCTCCGGAGAACTTCACCGGACTTGTGCGCAAACTCAATCCTGAGCTGCTGATCATCGCAGACGCCGCAGAAATAGGACTTCCGCCGGGATCGGTCCGGATCATTCCGCCGGAAAAGATCCATGACACCTCGGTCGGAACACATACGCTTCCTCTGTATCATCTGGTCGATTTTTTAGCCGAACCCTCACGCAAAATCATGATCATCGGCATCCAGCCGGCAAGTCTTGGATGGGCAGACCAGGTGAGTTACCCGGTCGCATCGGCATTGAACGAAATCAAGATGATGATTGCCGAAAACAACCTGCTGAAAATCCCTGTTTTGTGATTTCACGTAAAGATAAAGTTAATCACTGTCGAAAAACAGAAAGTAATACAATCATGTCCGACATTACGGTCCCCCTCGACGTCCCCATTGCCATGCGGGACGTATATCTTTCCAATTATGATCTGATCACTGCCGGATCAGGTCGCCTGATGCTCTTTGCCGGAGATCAGAAAATAGAACACTTGAACGACGATTTCTACGGTGCAGGGATCTCCGAAGATGATGCCGATCCTGAACATCTCTTCCGCATCGCATCCAAAGCAAAGATCGGCGTTCTGGCAACTCAGCTGGGACTTATCGTGCGGTATGCCGGAGACTACCCCTCCGTCCCCTATCTCGTGAAGATGAACTCAAAGTCGCATCTGGTGAATGTTTCCCAGAAAGACCCGGTCTCCCCGCAGTTGTGGAGTGTTGAGCAGATCGCCGATATCGCAGAAGAATCCTGCATAAAGATCGCCGGTGTGGGCTATACGATCTATCTCGGCAGCGAAAACGAAGCAGATATGCTTGCAGAAGCTGCCCAGATCATCAACGAAGCACATTTCTACGGCATGGTCAGTGTGCTCTGGATCTACCCGAGAGGAAAAGCCGTCGGTGACGAGAAGGATCCCCACCTCATCGCCGGAGCTGCAGGTGTCGCCGCATGTCTCGGCAGTGACTTCGTCAAGGTCAACGCACCCAAAAAAGACGGAAAATCCTCACCCGAACTCCTCAAGGAAGCGGTTCGTGCCGCCGGCCGCACGAAACTTGTTTGTGCGGGGGGCTCGACCACCACGGAAGAAAAGTTCCTCAGCGAACTCTATGATCAGATCCATATCGGCGGAGCCGCAGGAAATGCGACCGGCAGAAACATCCACCAGAAATCCCTGGGGGATGCAGTCAAATTCTGCAATGCGATCTATGCGATCACCGTGGAAAATAAAAGATTGAGCGAAGCAGTCGCTCTTCTCAAATAATTATTTCACCCCTCTTTTCTTTTGCATTTTTTTGAATGCACAGCGCAGCACTGGCCCCGCCCCGTAATCTATCCAGTCCCCTTAAGTACCAAAAAAGTACATAATACAGTATTATGAATGATACGGAGGTCCTGATGAACCCAAACGACTTAGTACAGTTTCTGAAAAAAAGTCCGGAGTATTTCACAAAAGACGACATCCTCCGTTTCTGTGAAGAAAACCATGTTGAAATGGTCAACTTCCGCTACGCTGCTGGTGACGGGAAACTCAAGACCCTGAATTTTGCTGTCTCGTCAAAGGAGTATCTCGACACCATCCTCTCCGATGGTGAGCGTGTTGACGGCAGCAAACTCTTTTCCTTCATTGAGGCCCCAAGTTCCGATCTCTTTGTCGTTCCAAGATACGGCACAGCTTTCATGGATCCTTTCGCAGGGGTCCCGACTTTAAACATCCTTTGTTCCTACTACGACAGTACCGGACATCCGCTTGCCTCTTCTCCGGAACATATTCTTCGTCAGGCAGAATCATCATTCAAGAAACACACAGGCATGGAGTTCAAATGTCTTGGCGAACTTGAATACTATGTCATCTCCAAAGAGGATACATTCTACCACGGAAGCAACAGGACGGGATATCACGAATCAGCCCCATTCTGCAAGTTTTGTGAGATGCGGACCAAAGCCTTGCTCATGATCACCCGTGCTGGCTGTAAGATCAAATACGGACACTCCGAAGTCGACTCCTTCACCAAAGACGGCTACTATTATGAGCAGCATGAGATCGAGTTTCTGCCGACCAGTCCGATCTTCGCCGTCGAACAGATCCTCATTGCAAAATGGATCCTTCGTGTGCTCAGTGTCCAGTACGGTGTTGAAGTCTCCTTCGCTCCGAAAATCGCCATCAACAAAGCAGGTTCAAGTCTCCATATCCACATTCTCGCAGAGAAAAACGGTACGAACGTGCTGATCAAAGACGGGAAGCTTTCCGACACGGCAAAGAGGATGATAGTCGGCATTCTGGATGTCAGCGACGCAGTGACCGCATTCGGTAACACTATTCCCGTCTCATACCTGAGACTCGTTCCTAATCAGAGAGCACCAACCTATATCTTCTGGGGAGATCACAACAGGTCGGCTGTGATCCGCGTGCCGCTCGGCTGGATCGACTCGGCCGATATGGCCGCAGAAGCAAACTTCGGTCTCAAGAGAAAAACCGACAAAGACGCCAGGCTGACGTTCGAATACCGTGTTGCAGACGGTTCGGCCAATATCTACGAAACGGTCGCCTGTCTGATCTGCGGAGCGATCCACGGTCTTGGCATGAACGGCACTCTCACCAAAGCGGATGAACTCTACACATCCAGAAACATTTTCGACGAGGAGTGCACGCCGTTCCTTAAAACGCTTCGCCGGCTGCCGGCCAGTTGTGCAGAATCAGCTGATGCTCTCATTGCAAAACGAAAAATGTTTGAGAGAGATGATATCTTCCCGCCGGGAGTCATCGATGCACAGGCAGAAAAGCTGAGAGCATATAATGACGAGACTCTTTCCGAAAGGATCCTCCGCGACGAGACCCTGTTCATCGAATGCGTAGAGCACTACGTACACATAAACTGATTTGATAGTATGGGATTTTTAGGAAACATTGAACGTGCACTTGGCGTCTGGTATCCGGATAAGGACACAGAGCCCGATGACGGAAATCCACTGGTAGCTCTGGCGTTCCGTGATTATGTTATCAACCGGCTAGGAAGCGGCTTGTCGGCGACCGGCCGCGAAGAGCGAGAGTTGGGCGAACCGGATCTTCTCGCCCTTAGAAACACCGACGAGATCCGCTTCGATCTGGTCACCTGTTATCGGAGCAGGATGTTTATCGGTGAAGACGGCGAGACGTATCTGCCTTGGACGACACAGGAGATCTACGACAAATATCTTGCTTATGCAAAAGCTGAGGGAAATCCATTCTACGTCATTTTCGGTCTGCACGGATTTGCCGATGTGCCGAAGTTCATATTCGTCGTTCCTCTCAGGGAAGCGGTGATCGACCTGAAAAAAAGTGTTCTCCAGCAGTATGAGATCCAGCCCGGCCGGGAGCTGCTGTAACTCCCACTCCCGCGCGATCATTCGCGGCTCGGCGTGAAGATCCCTAAACCTCACGAAGAAGTCAGCGTCAATCCCTCTTTTTTCGCTCTTCAGCCATTATTCACTCAGTGGCCGGCCATTACAAAACCTATCGTGTTATATGTCAACACGTGTCATACTATTGATATGATATTAGGATTACCCGACATTACAGTTTTTGCTGTGGGCGGAGCCATCATTTTATGTATCATCCTCCTACTGATCTGGGGTATTACATTCCCTAAGGAGAATGAAGACTGAGATGGCACTTGCCGGAGAAAGCACAATTATCACGATTGCTCTCATCGCTGTTTACTTTGTAGTTTTACTAGGTATCGGCATTTGGGCCTCAAAGAAGATCAAAAATACCGAAGACTATATGCTCGCTGGTAGAAGTCTTGGGTTCTGGCTGTTTACCCTCCTGATCGTCTGTTCGATCTGCAGCGGTATGACCCTCGTTGGAACCAGCGGATTTGGTTTTGCATCAGGCTGGCCGGGCATCTGGGAACAGATCTTCGTTCCGCTGGCGGCAGCATTTTGTATCATCTTCTTTGGATCGAAACTCAATATAATCGGTAAAAAACAAGGGTGCATGACTGTTGTGGATTACTTTTCACTCAGATATGAAAATACGAGGGAGCTTCGTGCCCTCTCTGCTCTTGCAAGTATTGCTGTTTCACTGGTATATCTCGTCGGGCAGTATACTGCCATCAGTATCGTTCTGATCTGGGCATTTGGTATTGAACACTGGCAGGCTCTGCTGATTGCAGGAGTCATCATCACCGCATATACAGTGATCGGCGGTCTGTATGCCGTCTCATGGACGGGACTCATTCAGGGTCTGATCCTTATCTTCGGCGTGATCCTCGTAGCTCCGTTCATCCTGACCTATGCAGGCGGTCTCGAGCATATCAATACCGTGCTTGCGACGATCGATCCAAACCTGGTAATGCCCTGGTTCCCGTCGGGAAGTACCGCGGCCTATGCCTACTGTACGCCTGAGTATCTGTTCTCGTTTGGCGTATTGCTGATCGTCGGTCTGGCCTGTGCGCCGCACGTTCTTTCGAATGTATTTGCTGCAAAAAAAACGTCGTACTTTAAGTGGGCGCCGCAGGTGGCATTCCTGATCTACCTCGTGATCATGCTCCTCATCAAGATTTGTGGTATGGCAGTCAGATCCATGCAGGCAGACGGACTCCTCTCGGGCATTGTGCCTGATGGTGGGAGCGCCGCAGACTTTGCCATGATGTACGGTATTCAGGCGTCTAGTCCAAGCATCCTGATCACCGGACTTTTTGCGGTGATCGTGCTCTCGGCAGTCATGTCAACGACCGATCGGCTGATGCTGACGGTCGGAACGACCTTCTCCTGGGATATCTTCAAGACCATGCTCAGGCCGAAAGCATCCGAGCGTCAGGTGGTGCTCGTGAGTCAGATATGCGTTCTTCTCGCCGCAGTCATCTCGCTGATCCTTGCAATAAATCCGCCGGAGATGCTGGCATTCCTGATCTGGCTTGGTATCGGTCTGATGCTCAGTGCATTTGCCGTGCCGATGATCGCCGGTCTGTACTGGAGACGAGCGACCGCACAAGGCGCTATCGCCAGTATGCTGATCGGTCTGATCACCTGTCTGGCATTCGGAGCCTACTACAACTTTGTGGAGAAACTGCCGATGCACTTCTCGATCTACTCACTGGCCTGTTCGATCGCCGCGATGATCATATTCAGTCTGCTGACGAAGAAGAACTCCGAGAAGGCGCTTGACATAACCTACACAGGCATGTACCTTCATCCAAAGGATGTACCAAACTCTCTGACTGAAGAGTCAAAAGACTAAATTCTTTTTTTCACGCGAACGTTTCGCTGACGTTTGACTTTGCTGATATACTATCTCTACCGCCTGAAATTGACAGTTTGATAACCAACTCCTCTCAAAACGGGTATTTTGAATATTCCACTCAGATGAGTCGCTTGGGAGAATGTGTGAGAATAAAAAACAGGATATTTCCACCGCGTCAGGCTCCGCGCCGAAGTCGCCCTTCCGCACCCCTAAATCAGAAAAAGAATTGATAGTTGAGAGATGTACTTTGAAAAATACGTGCCTTGAGAGTGTGTTTTACACTGCTTTCGAATATCATTTCAGAGGGGTCATTATGTGTAATATTCGTCAACTATCAAATTCAGGCTGCAGAGAAACAGATACGAAAAAAGAAAAAATGAGAGGCAGACCTGGTTTCGCAATTCAGCGGTCAGCGGTCTGCAGTCCAGCTCAGGTGCCCGAGTGCCCGGTAGGTGAACTCCAGCTCCTCAAAGACCAGGATGTTGTTCTTTTTCAGAAGATCCACACCCGGCTTCAAGCAGTTTCCACCGACAAAGGTCCCAACGAGGAGATTATCGGTGCGTTTAGCGTTGTCGATCAGGATCTGGGCCACCCGGTCAGGTGTCAGAACTTTGTTCGGGAAGTTGACGAGGATTGCCATATCCCAGATATCCGCATTTTTGCACAGAACATCGAACACTCCTCTGAATCGTGCCTCGGTGGCATCACCGAGAAGGTCGATCGGGTTGTTCTTGTTCCAGAACGGCGGGAGGAGGGTGTTCAACTCATCGATGATGTGCTTTGGGAGATCGACGATCTCGATACCCCAGGTCTCGGCGTAATCATTGGAGAGAACGGCGAATCCACCGGCATTGGTGATAACCACGGCACGACGGCCGGTGAGCGGCTTTTTCAGATCGCCAAGGGCCTTTGCGACCTGGAATGCTCCAGGAAGCGTCTTTACCGGAACAACACCGCACTTTCTGAATGCCTCCATGTAGACATCAAACGAGCCGGAGAGGGAACCGGTATGCGAAGCTGCTGCGGCCTGACCTCTCTTGGACGAACCTGCCTTGATGGCAACGATCGGTTTTGTCTGTGTGATCTGCTTTGCCATTTCCATGAATGCCACACCGTTTTTAATCTCCTCAACGTAGAGGATGATCGATTTGGTGTGCGGGTCACGCGCTGCGTAACTCATGTAGTCGAGGAAGTCCAGATCACACTGGTTTCCGACCGAAACGACCTCGGAGTATCCCATTTCTGAGCCTTCAGAGAGAGAAATACCCACGACTGCGTTGACGATAGCTCCCGACTGAGAGATGAACGCGATGTCGCCCGGCAGAGGCGAGGTGGAAACATACGTCGTATCAAGTTTGTAGGGCGGAAGGATCAGACCAAGACAGTTCGGACCGACGATACGGATGCCGTAGTTCTTGGCGATATCGACCATACGGGTCTCAAGCGCCCGTCCGTCCTCGTCCATCTCTTTGAATCCTGCGGTGATAACGACCGCCATCTTCACGCCTTTCAGACCGCACTCGCTCATGATCGCCGGAACGAGCTGAGCAGGAACGGTGATAACGACCATATCCACGTGGCCGGGGATATCTGAGAGAGTCGGGTAGCATTTGACGCCCTGGATCTCGTCGCGTTTGTTGTTCACCGGATAGACTTTGCCGGGGAACTGGAGAATATTGCGGAATACCGCGTATCCCATTTTGGTCGGATCATCGGATGCCCCAATGACCGCCACGCTTCTTGGCTTATAGTAGTCAAGCGAAACGATCTTTGCCGGATCATAATGCGCCGGCAGTTCGACCGGTTCGTCCTGGACAATGACGCGTGCATCGACTGCGCAGCCGCCTTTCTCGTAGAGCTGCAGGGGATTGATATCGAACTCAACAACGGTATTGTTCTTCTCAAAGAATGCACAGGCATTCTTTAATGTCTGGAACAGGAACTCCTCGTCGAGAGGGGCCTGACCGCGGTATCCTCTGATAAGGGTATATGCTTTGATTTGGTGAATCAGACTTCTTATATCATCATCGTCGCAGGGTAAGAGCCGGATCCCGACATCTTTATAGAACTCGACTAAGGTGCCGCCAAGACCGAAGGTGAGAACACGACCGAATGCCGGGTCGATCTTGCCACCGATGATCAGCTCGAGACCGGGTTTTGCCATCTCTTCGACGATGACCCCTTTGATCTCTGCGGAGGCTTCATAGGCTTTTGCAGATTTTACGATTTTATTGAATGCTTCTTTTGCTTCAGCATCCGTCTTGATCCCGACAATCACTCCGCCCGCATCGCTTTTGTGGATGATCTGGGGGGAGACAATTTTCATTACTACGGGATAACCGATTTTTGTTGCGGCTTTTGCAGCATCGTCCGGTGTCTGGACGACCTCAAAGGCCGGAGCAGGTACATTAAACTGACGCAGAAGATCATATCCATCCGCTTCAGAGAGCATTTTGGTAGCTTTGACTGACATGTGTCGGTACTCCAGTAGGTTTCTCGTTCGCAGGAGTCATTTCCCACGAATCTGAATTATACATTATTTATCATGTAGATTTGATATATACTCTGTGGTTTGAGGCATTTGTTCTGCGATCGTCTACGAGGAATTTCAACGTTTGTCGAAGTTGCGCGCACATTCTGACGACAGTTTTTCAGAAGAAAATAAAATTAGTTGGATGATAAAAAGGATTCAGTGACGCAGTTTGCCGTTTCAATCGTTTTGCGGCACTATATCGGGCTGAGAAAAATGGTTGATGGATAGTCTGGAAATCAGGTTTTCAGGTTTTCAGACTCTTCTTCCGGGAGGGACTCTTCAGGCTGGACCTCAGGATTCTCCACGGATGAGATGAGGTTATCCTCATCGAGTTTGGTGCGATAAGCTGTAAGAGCGTATGCATACTCCTTGGATTCATGGAAGCCTTTGAGAAATTTATCTCTGGTTTCACAAATCGTTTCGTCTGCCTGTGAATCGAGTGAACCGTCCAGCATCTTTTCCAACGCTGTCTGTTCGGCAAAGTAATTGCCCATAGACTTGCAGTAGTTGAGCATACTTTCGGCGCTCTGCTGCTCCTTCTTGAGCTGCTTCAACGTCTTCTTTGCTGTTTTTGTTTTCTTCACGAGTTGCTTGGAAACTTCCTTACTCGCCTTTTTGTTGTTTTTTGATTTATTTGAGGCCATGTTGATAATAACTCCATTAACCATGAAATAGGAGTTCCTCTATTAATATTGTTTGTATGGGGTAATGTTTTGTCAGGGATGTTTCCTTCAAAATATCCTGGAATTATCCTGAAAACACCCCTTATTCCCGGCAGGGATCCGATTCAGCGAGGGACTCCGCCTCCGAAACGACAGACAGACGGTACTTTTCTCTCCGGAATCCAACCAGTATTCAGAATCATGCACGTGTCGCACGGGATCAAAGTCCAGGTAACACACGACCCAGCCATACATATTTCAGGTAATTTACTTTCGGCGATCCTGTCAATAAGAAACCACATGTTTTTTTTTATATTAATTAAATGAATTTAACAATATGCAAAAATTAACCAAGTGCGCGTTCGACCCAAAAACCAAATAAATTTGCGTTTTCTTCGATTGTTGGTCATGTTAATCTTAGTTAGATAAGAGCCTAACTAACCCCAGATTTGGTTAACTTTAAAAAATTAACTTATATTAAAAATAAAAACAAAGTAATTTACATATTGAGAACACAATCTATTAATACGCTCAGAATTGAACGTTGATTTGTAACTATTTGCACACGATGCATTGGTTATAAGGTCAAATTACTTCTTGCATATAATTAATTGACCAATCAGGATGAGGTATTGGCTCTGTAGCTATCGTGCCCGGCACATGAGTCCTAGTTGTATTCACAGGATGAAGTAATGTTACATACTTAAAATATGTGTCGTGACCCGCGATGCTCGACAGATATCTGAACAAATACCAAATTTGTTCCAATGACGCATAACTAGCAGGATCAAAGGTGGCGCTTTGTTTTCAACCTTTCTGCGACGGTATTTGGAACAATCATCTCGATTTTATGGTTAATAATTGTAACTGCTTTTTCACAGTATATTTGACCCGCACACCACATCCAATGTATCTCATCAAAAAAGTGAATCTTCTGGAGAATTGAAACTTGACTAAAATCAACATTAATTTAATTTCTGGCCGGACAATCCAGCAAGGAGTCTCGATGGAAGCCGGAAAAGAGAAAGAGAACTATATGACATCCTGCGGGTTAATTGAACTTGATCAGGCCGACATACATCAACTGGGTATTATGAAAAATACCAATGTCCGGGTTACCAGTAAATTTGGTAGTGTTGTTGTTAAGGCCATTCTCGCAACACAGGGTCCTCACTCTGGTCTTGGCTGGATACCAATGGGACCTTGGGCTAATATGCTCGTGGACAGTAATACCTACTCAACCGGGACGCCAACATTCAAAGGTACAGCCATAACCGTTGAACCCGCTGAGAATGAGCATGTTCTGAGTTCTATCGATCTTGTATTGAAATCCTGTAATGATGTGTAGAGGAAAAAATGAGTAAAAGATTAACTGATATTATCTGCCCATTCTGCGGTACTCTTTGTGATGATATTGAAATTGACGTCAGCGATGACGGCAAACAGATCCTAGAAGTGTACAATGCATGTGCTATCGGATCCGAGAAATTCCTTCATGTCCAGTCACCTGATCGGATCACTCGCCCGCGTATGAAGCAGGAAGATGGATCCTGGAATGAAATCACCTATGATGAAGCTGCAAAGTACACGGCAAAAATTTTGTGCGATGCAAAAAAACCGTTGATGTACGGCTGGTCGTCCACATCCTGTGAAGCTCAGTCAATTGGGCACATGATTGGAGAACAGGTCGGCGGTGTCCTCGACAACACAGCAACCGTTTGCCATGGATCAACTCTCATCGCTATGCAGGATGTTGGCATTCCCTCCTGTACGCTGGGTGAAGTCAAAAACCGTGCTGACAGAATCATCTTCTGGGGATGTAACCCGGCACACGCACATCCGCGCCACATGTCCCGCTACTCGATCTATTCCCGCGGATACTTCACCGGAAAAGGTTCGAAGAGCAGAAAAATCATTGTCGTGGATCCTCGTCCGACCGACAGTGCATCTCTTGCAGATGAGTATATTCAGGTTGAACAGGGACGCGACTACGAACTTCTCGATGCTTTCCGTGCTGCACTCAAGGGTTCCCCGCTGCCGGGCAAGGTTTCGGGAGTTCCAAGCGAAAAGATATATGAACTTGTCGAAATCCTGAAACAAGGGAGATTTGTAGTTATTTTCTTTGGTATGGGCGTCACCCATTCTCTTGGGAAAAACCATAATATCGACATGGCCATTGCCTTGACTGCAGATCTGAACAACTATACGAAAGCAAGCATCATCGCGATGCGTGGGCACTATAATGTCACTGGATCCGGTCAGGTCCTTGGATGGCAGTTTGGTTTCCCATTCTGTGTTGATCTTTCACGCGGCTTCGCCAGATATAATCCGGGAGAGACGAGTTCCAATGATCTTCTGATGCGTGGTGAAGTCGACGGATGTTTAGTTATCGGCAGTGATCCGGGATCACATTTCCCGATTGGATCGGTGAAAAAGATCCATGCCATCCCAACAGTATGTGTCGACCCCCACATGACGCCGACGGCAGCGATTTCCAAATGTCACGTTCCGGTAGCATTAGTTGGAATCGAGGTTGGAGGTTCCTGTTATCGTATGGATAACGTGCCAATTGATTCCCGCAAAGTTATCGATCCCCCGGAAGGGATGCTCACAGATGCTGAATTCCTCGATCTTGTTCTGAAAGAAGTAAACCAGATAAAAGGAGATGCCAAATGACCACGATCCTGATTAAAAACGGGTTTGTTATCGATCCTGTACATGGTATCCATGGAGATAAAAAAGATATTTTCATAGAGAACGGGAAAATCGTCAAAAGCCTTACGCATACTGAAAAAACCATCGATGCATCCGGAATGGTGGTTATGGCCGGCGGAGTTGACATCCATTCCCATGTAGCAGGGGCCAAAGTTAACGTTGGCAGGAATTTCCGTCCTGAAGACAAAAGGCAGTCGACCTATGAACCGTATCACGGCATTCGTCACATGGCCGGCGGCACATCTGTGCCGACAGTCTTCAAAACAGCCTATGCCTATGCTGATATGGGATATACGACCGTAATTGAAGCGGCAATGCCGCCTCTCTATGCACGCCATACCCACGAAGAAATGCGTGACACCCCGATCCTTGACGAGGCCGCCCTGCCTATGTTTGGAAATAACTGGTTCATTCTCGATTATCTCAAACGTGGAGAAATAGAGAACGCTTCCGCCTACGTTGCATGGCTGCTCCGAGCAACTAAAGGTTACGGAATCAAATGTGTGAATCCCGGAGGTACCGAAGCATGGGCCTGGGGATTAAACTGCCTCAGTATTGATGATCCGGTGCCGTATTTCGACATCACGCCAAAACAGATTGTCAGCGGTCTTATGGAAGTCAACGAGTCTCTGCATCTCCCTCATTCGCTGCATCTCCATTCCAATAATCTTGGTAACCCGGGCAATTATACGACTACCCTTGATACGCTGAAACTGAGTGAAGGTATCAAAACGAACAACAAATTCAACCGTGAACAGGTGCTGCATCACACGCATATCCAGTTCCACTCCTATGGCGGAATGACCTGGGCCGATTTCGAGTCAAAAGGCAAAGAAGTCATGGACTACATTAACAACAATCCGGCCGTCACCTGTGATATCGGATTCGTTACTCTGGATGAGACGACAACCATGACTGGAGACGGTCCGTTCGAGTACCACCTGAACAAACTCAATCATCTGAAGTGGGCAAACACCGATGTCGAACTGGAATGCGGTTCTGGTATTGTGCCGTATGTTTACAGCAAAGATGTCTATGTCTGCGGTGTCCAGTGGTCCATCGGTCTTGAGATGGCTCTGCTCGCAAAAGATCATATGCGCTGTCACCTGACGACAGACCACCCGAATGCCGGACCGTTCTGGAGATACCCGAGAGTCATGAAATGGCTCATGAGTGAGAAAGCGAGAAACGATGTTCTCGCATCGATGAAAAACGAAGACAAAGTCCGTGACCGATCAACGCTCGGTTCTATCGACCGCGAACTGACGCTCTATGAAATTGCTCAGATGACCAGGGCTGGACCGGCAAAAGCTCTGGGTCTTAGCTCATCTATCGGAAGTTTAACTCCCGGAATGCAGGCTGACGTCGCCGTGTATCCCTATAATCCCGAGACCGAATCCGATCCGGAAAAGATCGAATGGGCATTTTCTCATGCAAAATACCTGATAAAATCAGGTGAAATCATCCTCAACGACGGGGAGCTTGTAAGCAACGGCAATAAGAAAACCTACTGGGTCGATGTGACAACCAAACCCAACCGTCAGGTTGAGCGTGACATCGATAGGACGTTTGTGAAGTATTATACCGTTACGAAGAACAACTACGAAGTCACTGAACATGAATTCATGAAAAACCCGTGTGCCGTGAAGATAGATGCGGTACAATAAGGAGATATACGTATGAATACAGTAACAATTACCATCAAAAAGCAGCCGGATCTCTATCTGGAAGCTGATTGTTTCACGCCAGATGCACTTGCCGGAAAAAAAGCGGATGAGATAAAAGAACTCCCTGTCTTCATCGGTAAAACGGTGGAGAAGATTGGCGACTATTTCACCGTTTCCGGGGAAGCAGGACCAACCGCGGCTGAAACGCATCTTATCTTCAACGGCGATCTCACGAAAGTGAAATACATCGGAGCGAAAATGTCAGCCGGTGAAGTCGTCGTGAACGGCGATGCCGATATGTACGTTGGTTCCTGGATGAGCGGCGGGACAATCATCGTGAATGGCAGTGTAGGTCACTTTGCTGCGACCGCGATGAGCGGCGGCGATCTGACTATCACCGGCAACGCCGGAAATTATCTTGGAGCATCCTACCGCGGCGACTGGCGGGGGATGAGCAAGGGTAAAATCACCGTGAACGGTGATGTCGGCAGTGACTGTGCGACATTCATGACCGGCGGCAATGTCGAAATCGGCGGCAATATCGATGTCCATGTTATGACCCACGCCGACGGCGGAAAGGTCATTATCCACGGCAATGCAAAAAGCAGATTAGGCGGACAGGCATCGAGAGGAGAACTCTATCTTTTCGGAACTGTTGATGTAATGATGCCGGGTTATGCTCAGGCCGGCGAAACTGAACTCACCGTCAGCGGGACAACTGCGGTATTTACGATCTATGAAGGAGATCATGGAGAACGTCATCCCACACGTAAAGGTCAGCCAATTTACGCGAAACTCTATTTGAAGAAGTGATGATGTCCAAATCATTTCTTTTTTTTGGAATAGTTACTAGGATCTCTGATTTCCTATGAGCATACATTATGAACGCCGCGGTCCGGAGGTTCATACTCTGGGAGGGGTAATCACCCAGAAAAATGCGGATCTCTGTACAGTAAGGATACGGATTCCGGCAGGGGACATCACCTCGGAAAGGATGGCCGGTCTTGTTGATATCGCAAGCAAATTCGGCAATGGATCTCTCCATCTGACAACCCGTCAGTCAATAGAGATCCCCCATGTTAACCCGCATAACCTTGAAGCAATGGAGGTTTTGCTGGAAAAAAACGGGACACCGGTCGGAGCGGAATTTACCGAAGTGGTAAACGTAGTCGCCTGTCCAGGTACAGACCGATGCAAACTTGCAAATATCGACAGCAGTATTCTTGCCAAAGAAATCGACAAACGCTTTTTCCGGATGGAACTTCCGATTCGCATACGTATTGCAGTATCATCCTGCCCGAATTCCTGTGTTTCCAGTTGGGTCAGTGATATTGGTATCATCGGCGTCCAGAAGCCGATAAGAAACCCTACCCTCTGCTCAGGATGCGGCACGTGTGTTGATTACTGTAAAGAAAAGGCACTCCTCGTTAAGCATGGTGCGGTCATTCTCAATGAGGGTCTGTGTACGACCTGCGGCAATTGTATCCATACCTGCCAGTTCAACGTGATAACCGGAAAACCATTTGGTTATCAGATAATGGTCGGCGGCAGTCACGGGCGCTTCCCGCATCTTGCACGTTATCTCACCACGATCTCTACGCAGGAATCAGCGATGTTGGTCGTGGAGGGTATTCTTGATTGGGTCCGACGATTCGCCTGTGAAGGAAAACGGTTCCGCATACAGATCGAAGAGGAAGGATGTGATACATTTAGACAGTATGTTCTGAAAAATATCCCGGAAGATACGATCGAGACTATAGAAAACGTGTCCTATCTTAGTCAACTTAGTTCCACTGATACGAAGTATTCTCTCAATTTAAGACAATTGGAATAATTGAAAATGTTGATATGCCGGCAGTTGCCGAAATTCTTACGAGAAAAAATACGATAGAGATATTACTTTTACCCAGGCTTCTCACTAGTTAGGTGTACTATGAAAGACGGAAATCTGCGCAGTAATATTCATCCGGGGGATGCGGTGGCGATAATTCTCAAAAAAGATCAGGGAACGGGAACGCTGACGTTTGGGCGGGTCGCAGATATTCTGACAAACTCCCCAAATCATCCTCACGGGATCAAGGTCAGGCTCGCCGACATCCCTGCCGACCGCGTCGCATTTTACCATCAGCAGATACGCGATAGGCGGCCGGATCGAATACTCGGTCAGGCTCTCGTAGTTTGCAAGACCCTTTGCAATGATCAGCGTGGCCTTTTCGACCGCGTCGATGACTTCAGGCGGGAAGTACTCCGGATGTGCTCCAAGCTGCGCTCCGCCGCTCGAGTGATAGAGAGCGTTCACGGCATCCTCGAGACGGATATCTGCCGCCTCTTGTACCGTCACATCGTTGAGCATCGGTTTTTCCTTTACGACCATTGTCACGTGTGATCCGTTCTTCCGTAATTCTTCGCAGAATAATTTGTCAAAGATGATCTCGCCGCAGTTGTCGGTGAAGTAGACCACCCGGTCAGCCAGCTGGAAAAACTCGTCCGAGTCATCAAGTGCAAGACCCTGCGCAAGCATACGGTCGAAGAATGCGACCAGATCTGCCGAGACCTCGTGTCCGGTCACGCCGTAATCAATGGTGTTGCCGATGATCGCGGCGGTCATGTAATCGTGAAGGGTGTGCAGTTTCGGACGAACTGCCGAAGCCACCCGCATCGCGGCGGCGTTGTCCTCTTTCTTCATAGCAGCATACGGATCGTCTGAGCCGATCGCGGCATAACAGGTTCGGTGAACTTCGCCGGCGGCGATCGTCACCCCAGAGTCGAGTTCTGCAAACCGGTCATACACTTCCGTGCATTCGGCATCGACCCTGGCCAAAACCTCCTCGTCATTTGTTACGATCTGTGATTGTGAACGGACTTTTGTCAGCAGAAAAGTCCTGCATTCAGGTGCTAACTTCATAAAAATACTCCAAAACAGGTATGGGGCCGCCGCGATTTGAACGCGAGTCAGAAGACCCCCAGTCTCCTAGGATTCCAGGCTACCCTACGGCCCCTTGCTCCACTAATATTGGCTGTCATCTCTTTATTAAGTTGCGGTTTTGCCGGCTGAAAAACGCCGAACTTTTTCTATTTGTCCCGTGCCGGATCTTTCACGACAGCCGAGAAGATCAGCGCCGCGGCTGCGATGAGGATACCTACGGCATTCGTGATATGGAATCCGTACATGAACACCGAGTAATCCAGATCGGCAAATGAAACGACACTGCCCACCGCAGATGTCAGAGCGGTGAAGACCGCGGCATACAGCGCGATCCCGACCACACAGCCGAAGTACATCGTTGTGATCATCAGTGATGAACCAGTTCCCTCTTCGCCTTTCGGCATATGCTCTACGATCCGGCTGGAGGCTGCCCCACCGCCGATACCCCAGATCATTCCCATCAGGACCAAGCTGCCGATCAGCGGGATCAGCCCCCATTCAGTGACGATGAACGCATAGATCAGATTCGTCACGGACATGACACCAAACGCCGCGATAACAAACCCGCGTCTTCCGGTCATATCCGACCAGTGACCAAGGGGGATACTCAGCACTGCAGTGACCGCGGCAGGAATGAAGAGAAGGAGACCGCTCGTTGCCGAATCGAACTGCATCCCTGCCGATAAATAAAACGGCAGAAGATAGAACAGACCAGAACTGGTGATCTGGCTGACCAGAAACGCCGTCACCACGAATGTCAGCGGCCGCTTTTTGAAAACGCGGATGTTGAGGATCGGATGACTGCTTCTCAGTTCAGCTGCACAGAAAAGGATCAGCGAGACAAGAGAGACGCACAGTGCGCCGATGATCAGCGGATCAAAAAGACCCAGATGCGGCAGGCGTTCCAGGACAACCACGCCTGAGACCATCAGACAGAATAGACCGACCGCACCGGTGAAATCGAAGGGGGAACGCTCCGGGACGGAAGCACGCGGGATGATTTTGAGGGCAAACAGGACGGCAAAGATCCCTATCGGGATGTTGATGAAGAAGATCCAGTGCCAGGAGAGGAAATGGGTGATGACCCCGCCGATCGTCGGACCGACAGCAAACCCTATGGAACTTGCCGCGGTGAGAACACCCATCGAGACCCCGAGCATCTTTGACGGGAGATATTTGATGCAGATCATCGGCGTGGACGCGGCGATCATCGAAGCCCCGGCTCCCTGGAAGACCCGTGAGATGATGAGGAGCGTGAGGTCGGGTGATAACCCGCAGACGATCGACCCAAGCGTGAACAGAATGAAACCCAGAATGAAGAGGATCTTCACGTACCCGCGGTCCGCGGGTTTTCCAAAGATGAGAATGAGACCGGCGAGCGTCAGAAGATAGGCGACGCTCACCCAGGAGATCGTGCCGGTATCAGCCCCGAACTCCGCGGCGATGACCGGAAGAGCAATGTTGACGACCGAGCCGTCGAGCGCGTCCATGAAGACCGTGATGCCCACAGCTATGAGGAGCAGTTTCTGACGGAACGGGTCTAAAATGATCGCGGTCATGAAAGATGGTTATATTTTGGTTTCTGGAGATATAAACTCCTCCAGAGACCATTGATCCTGCGCATAATTCCGGTTTTTGTCCCAATCAGCCGTAATTTTTCCGGGCGGTGGAAAGTGTCCAAAACTCCTTCGGCTCCCGGATATACGTGCCGAAAAAGAGAGTGATTTTTATGCAAAATGAATCAGTTCGGTTATGCGATATTCCGAATGGAAGATCCGCATCGATCTTTGGATTTATCGATGGAACAAACTTCGGCTTTCAGAGCAGATTACTCGAACTCGGACTCGTGTCACTGGTTTTGCTCCGCTCGGCGACCCGATGATGGTATCAGTCAAGGGATGCCAGCTCGCCATACGAAAAGAAGATGCAGCCTATATCCAAGTGGTCACCGCATGAAAAAGATAACCTTTGCATTAGCCGGAAACCCGAACTGCGGGAAGACGACCCTTTTTAATAATCTCACCCGGATGCATCACCATGTAGGAAACTGGCCGGGTAAGACCGTAACCGTCGAAAGAAAAGAAGGGAAAATCATCTATGACGGCACAACGCTCGAGATCATCGACCTGCCGGGGACCTACAGTCTGAGTGGGAGATCTCTCGAGGAGGAGATCGCCGTCAGTTATCTTCTGAACGAAAAACCCGATGTCGTCGTCAATATCGTGGATGCCGCACATCTGGAGAGGAATCTGTATGTCACTCTTCAGCTGATCGAACTCGGCGTGCCGCTCGTCCTTGTGCTGAATATGAACAGGTATGCGGATGCAGAGGGAGTTGTCATCAACACCAAACTCCTCAGCGAGATGCTCGGCATCCCGGTCGTACAGATCGAAGCGATCGATGAGACGGGAAAGGACGATCTCATCAAAGCGATCCTTGCACGGCCTACCCCTCCGGAGAAAAGTATCCGGTATGATCGCGAACTCGAGGAACATATTCGTGAAGTGACCGCAATCACCGGGTCACGCTGGTCCGCGATCCAGGCTCTCATCCACGGCTCGACGGATGCTGCGGTCAAAACTATCAGGACCCATCTCGCCGGCATCTACGGCGTTCAGCCGGGAGAGATCTTTGCTGATCAGCGGTATGGTTTCATCGCCGGCATTCTCCACGAATCCATAGATCATATGAAAGCGGGCGGCAAAAATCAGTCAGAGAGGATCGACAAGGTCGTGACCAGTAAATGGTTCGGGTTCCCGATCTTTCTTTCCGTGATGTGTCTGATTTTTCAGGTCGTGTTCACCGTCGGCGCTCCGATCATGGATCTGATCGATGAAGGTTTCTGGCTGCTCGCCGAGTTTGCCTCGGCAGGTCTTGCCGGAGTCGCCGCTCCCGACTGGGTCGTATCTCTGATCTGTGACGGTATCATCGGCGGCGTCGGTTCGGTCGTGATCTTTCTGCCGAATATCTTCCTGCTGTTCCTGCTTCTCGCGATCCTCGAGGACTCAGGTTATCTCGCAAGAGTTGCCGTGATCATGGACAAGATAATGCACAGGCTTGGTCTGCACGGAAAATCCTTCATCCCGATGATTCTCGGATTCGGGTGCAGTGTGCCGGCGATCATGGCGACCCGGACTCTGGAAACAAAGCGTGAAAGGTTTCTGACAATCCTGATCACGCCCTTTATGTCATGCGGAGCGAGACTTCCTGTGTATCTACTGCTCGTTGGCATTTTCTTCGCCGCCGAGATTCAGGGACTGGTGATGTTTTCCCTGTATCTGCTGGGCATTCTTGTTGCGCTGATTACCGGGCTTCTGCTGAGGAAGACGTTATTCAAAGGAGAATCTTCTGCATTTGTCCCTGAAATGCCGCCTTACAGGATCCCGACGATCAAGGGCGTGCTGATCCATGCAGGCGAACGGTCCTGGGAGTTTCTGCGCAAAGCCGGGGTCATTATCTTCCCGGCAGTGCTGCTGATGTGGCTACTTGCTTCGCTTCCGTTCGGTGTTGAGTATGCCTCGTCGGAATCGCTGATAGGTATTGCCGGGTCAACGATCGCGCCGATCTTTGCACCGCTCGGATTCGGTTTTGCCGAGGCGGCCGTGGCAATCCTTATGGGTCTGCTTGCAAAGGAAATCGTGGTCGGGGCATTCGGCACGCTGTATGGTGTGGGCGAGGAGGGACTTGACGATGTGCTGATGAACGTGTTCACGCCGCTTTCGGCATACTCGTTCATGGTGTTTATCCTGCTCTACATGCCCTGTCTTGCGGCGATGTTCACGATCAGGCAGGAGACACGTTCCTGGAAGATGACCGGGCTTGCAGCATTTGGTATGTGTGCCATCGCCTGGATCGTTTCCTTCATCGTGTATCAGGGGGGTGTTCTTCTTGGTTTTGCCTGAAGCATTCTGGACGATCCTCTTTCTTTTTATTGCCGGAGGGATCGTTCTTCTGTTCCTGTGGGCGGTAAAAAAGAATCTGCGGAGCGAAAGCATGTAAAAACTGCAGCTTGTGTAAGAATAATGAACGATAAAAAAATCTTATTTCTGTTTTTTTGCGGCGACGAATTCCCGGATCTTCTGGATCGTCACGGTGCTGAGTTCATGTTCCATGAAACAGGCGTCTTTGTTCGCAATGTTCCCGGGTACCCCGATTATTTCCAGAAACTCGACCAGGACATCGTAACGGAACTTGACCTGTTCGGCGATGATCTTTCCCGGTTCGGTGAGGGTGACGCCTTCGTATTTTCGATACACGACCAGACCTTTTTTATCCAGTTTCGCAAACATTTCCCCGACGGATGAAGGACCAACATCCAATTCTGCCGCCACGTCACGGCTTTTTGCGTATCCTTTGGTGAGGGAGACGTTGAGGATCGCTTCGAGGTAGTCCTCTTCTTTCATGGTGAGGCGATGATTGTATGATGCCTGCGGTATCGGATCCAGGGTATAGTATTGGGAGGAGGGGGTAATCATGTTTTGTTTGTGGGAGAGATTTTTATCTATTTCTTCTTTGAGAGTTTTTTGATACCCAATATCCAACTAAATGTGTTTCACAAAATTGAGTTAAGATATCTATGACTGATCTTTATCGTCTCCAATATCATCCATATATTCTGAAAAATATTCTTTTTCAGTATTATTGATATATCTTTTAATAACGTCAACCCATTTCCAAATACATTTTGAATATGCGATTCTTGCATATGTTGGAGATAAGAGCAAAAAAATACCAGTAATAACTGCCAAGGAATGCGCAGAGTGTATAGCCACAGATGGAAATCCGTAATTTGACCTGCCGCAAGGGATTTGACTCGATGAAGTTGCATTTCCTAATCTACAAAAGGTTCCCTGCGGAGTTGCGTGTATTATCATGTGAGATAAGTCATACTGTTTATTCTCCTTAACTGCAAGACTTTGAGTATTTTTTAAAATCTCGTTAAAATTAATATGCCTACTTTTTTTAAAAGATTTGAAACAATCTGCTGGTCTTGCCCAATTATAATAAGTATCTGATGACTCATTAGATTCAAAATATGATTTGGCAACCTCTTCACCAGACTCACTAATAAAACATGCAACAACACTCAATTCGTAGAGAGAACGCCATCTTGCACACGCCCTATCAGCAAATCCGTTTTGCATTAAACATAATATTTCCAGATATTGCTGACAAGCTCTTCCTTGAATTTCACGTAAAGCAATATGTTGATTTTTTTATCAGATTTATCATCGTAATTTTCGACAAAACAGGGCTCAGTTGCTTCCAACACTATATTATACATTACTTCAAAGACAGAGAAAGAATCTCCCCATACAAGAACCATACGAGATAAAAAGGCATTAGTATTCCTTCTTTCTTCTATAAGGGGGGAAAATCTATTTTCCTCAACCGTTTTTATAACATCATCTGTTATATAATCAATCGCATTTAGCAAGCGTGTGTTGGCACAATCCGCTTGAAGTTTGGATAATAAATCCTCTTTACTTAGATCTATATCAATATTTTTTACGACATATTCCTCAAAAGCAGCATCAAAAAATCCAAAAAGTTTGTCATTACTCACCATATACCTCCAATATTATTACATAGATATCTTCAGGAATATAATCAACCTTTGAGTTCAGATAATATAAACCCCTGACCGTGCGGTGCGACAATGCCTCCGAACAGGGAAAAAATGCCGTTCTCACTCAGAGAGATAGGTTACGAAAAATGCAGAAAAATCAGTTGCGGGTGAGGGACACATGCACGCCGGCCGTCACCCAAAAAATTACATAAGCCTTCTGCACAGCTCCTTTTGGATCTCTGGATCCTGCAGCATCGCAAGCATCTTCGCCTTCTCCGCATCGATCCCCATGTCTCTCCTGGCCAGATCTGTAAGGATCGTCGCCGGTTATTTCCCGACAAACTTTTCCCGAAGCATCATCTGGACTTCCGGCGATTCCAGAGCTTCAAGGATCCTGAACTTCATATCGTCGACGCCCATCTCCCGACGGGTCATATCTGCGACCACGAGCGAGGTCATATAGTCGCTGATCGAGGTAAACGGGGCATCATCCCCTTCGCACAGCTCCTTGATTTTATGGTAATACTCAGGACTGATCCGAAATCCTATCTGCTGTTTCTTGCTTTCGATGGTGACCATTATTGTAGACATTAGTATGTCAATTTGATAACATAAAGGTTACCTGCCGGGATGAGTGCGGATACAAGTGAAATTTAACCGTGAATCTCCGACAATCTTCGCGAATCGCATTTTTCTTGCGCCGTCGTGCTCTGCTCCGGCTTATCGCCTGCGCAGGAATCGCACGCCGTCTGGAAAAATGCTGTCGGAAAAACCGGCGTACCGGTTTGTCTCATAAATTATACCTCATTTTGCGTAATCTAACAAAGAACTATACAATAGAAAAACCGGCACGCCGGTTTTTCCGACAGCATTTTCCATCCTGCCGGTTCGTAAACACGTAGGCGATGAACCGGAGCGACGAACCACGAACCTGCGATACGTAAGTGAGCAGGTCAAGAGAGCTGGATGAAGAAAATGCGATTCGCGTGAATTCGCGGAGATTCGCGGTTAAATTATCTCATGCGTCCACACCCAGCCATACACGAATGCAGCGTACAAACTAAGAGTACGTTATCTTACCAGTCGGTACCACACCGCATACCCCCATCCCAAATCCAGATCTTTTTTCCCGATCCAAATTATTTCCACCCTCACACCGGCATACCGATTAGACAACATCCCCCCGCATAACCCCCGCTCACACGCAAGTTTCCTTCGAAAACTTGCTCAGCTGAGGCAACCCATTCGGGGCAGCCCGCCCACACGCAAACCTCCGGTTTGCTCCGCTAAGGGCGAGCCTGGCGGCTCGCCCCGCCAATCAAGGATTTAATACTCATCCGCGCCAATTATTACCACATGACTAATAAGCTCACTGTCGTTACGTGTGGTCTGCCCTATACAAACGGCTTTTGCCATCTTGGGCACCTCCGGACGTACATCCCCGGCGATTTCTACGTACGCTATCTCCGACGTCTCGGTGAAGATATCGTCTTCATCTGCGGATCCGACAACCACGGAACCCCCATCGTCGTCACCGCAGAGGCAGAAAAAACCACGCCCCGTGCCGTATCCGAAGAATATCACGCCCACTTCGATGCAGTCTTCAAATCTATGGGCATAGCGTTCGACCGGTTCGGCATGACCGATGATCCGACCAACCACCACCGGACCACCTCCATCCTCCAGACCCTCATCGACCGCGGATATGTCTACGAACAGACGATCCAGCAGAGTTACTGTCCAAAATGCAAACGATTCCTTCCCGACCGGTATGTCGAAGGCACCTGCCCCTACTGCGGCAAACATGCACGCGGCGATGAATGCGACTCCGGATGCGGCCGGCACCTCGAACCCGGAGAGATCCTCGATCCCGTCTGTGCAACCTGCGGAACCAAGGCAGAACTCCGCGAGCAGAAGCATTACTACTTCAAGCTCAGCAGTTTCCGGGACTATTTGCTGGAATACCTGCCGACGCTCGGCGGAACGCTGAACGCACGGAACTACGCCATCGGCTGGGTCGAAAACGAACTCAAAGACTGGTGTATCACCAGAATGATGGACTGGGGCGTCAAGTTCCCGGGATCCGACGAACTCGTCTGTTATGTATGGGTGGATGCCCCGATAGGGTATATCTCATTCACTGAAGAGTGGGCAAATGCCACCGGAAACAGCTGGCAGAAATACTGGTGCGAGGGAGACCGTGTGCATTTCATCGGCTCCGACATCATCTATCACCACTGCGTTTTCTGGCCGGCAATGCTCCACGGCGCCGGATATCAGCCGCCTTCAGCAGTCGTTGCAAGCGGCATGGTCACGATCGACGGCGAGAAGTTCTCGAAATCGAAAGGGAACGTCGTCTGGACAAAAGAGGATTATCTCGACAAGGGACTGCCGGCAGACTATCTGCGGTATTATCTCCTTGCATACACGAGTCACACCCGCGAACTGGACTTCTCCTGGAAAGAGTTCCAGTCACGGATCAATAATGAGCTCGTGAACACGTTCGGAAACTTCGCGAACCGGAGCATGAGTCTGGTCAAAACCAAGTTCGGGGACGTGCCGCAGATGCCGGTCGACGCGAAAATCTTTGCCGAGATCGAACGCTCGCTTGCCGCAATCGAAGAGGCGGTCCGTTCATACGAGTTCAAGGCAGCGGTCGACGGGATCCTTCTTCTCGCAGCATACGGAAATGGATACATCTCGAATGCGGCACCCTGGAAGCTGATCAAGGAAGATCCGAAAGCAGCCGCACAAATATTAAAGAACTGTCTCCAGATCGTGAAGGCATGTGCTCTTGTTATGCAGCCGGTGATGCCGGAATCTTCCCAGAAACTCTGGGAGATGCTCGGCTACACTGATCTGGTCGAGAGCCACCCGATCAGCGACGCAATGGTTCCGTTCGAGAACACGACACTCGGCGATGTGAAGCCGCTGTTTGCCCAAATGGAGGATAAACAGCGTGAGGATATGGAGGCTCTGCTTACGAAGCGGGCCGAGGATTCGAAGAAGAAAGCAGCAGGAAAAGATACCATGACAGCAGTAATAGAACCAATCTCGGAAGAGATCATAACAATAGACGATGTGGCAAAGCTCGATCTCCGTGTCGGCCGTGTCGTGAAAGCGGAGAGAGTCCCAAAGACGACGAAACTTCTGCGTCTCCAGGTGGATATCGGGACCGAGGTCAGACAGATCGTGTCAGGCATCGCCGATGTCTACACGCCTGAAGAGATGGTGGATAAAAAGATCATCGTGGTCGTGAACCTGAAACCGGCGAAGTTCCGGGGCGAGGAGAGTAACGGGATGCTGTTTGCCGCAGGCGATGAGGCATCACTCCTTATTCCGCTGAAGGATGTGCCGGAAGGTACGAAGATCCACTGATCTTCAAATTTTTTTTTGAAACAGACAGGAATAATTTCAATACAGCATCGGAGAGAAGGCACGGTCTGTCGATGAAAAAGAGAGTTTAGAGAATAAGGAAAATCACTTTCGCTTGTTCTTGGTTTTCATGCCTTTTATATCAGATTTTTTCGGGAAATGCTCACTAAATTTCTTTGTGTCGGTCTTATCTGCAAATCGGATGGAGTTGTCATCGTCATCTACAAAATCAAATGCCATTATTTTGTATATGGTATTTTTTGGAGATAAATTTTATCTCAGACGGAAAGAAATGCTCCGCGTCCAATGAGAAGCTGCCTCACGGCTCAGCCGATTCTGCAGGCTTATCCGAGTATTTGATAAACAGCGCGAGGATCGGACATAGGACCGTTGGCACGATCAGCAAAAAAATCGCATCCGGCAGTGATCCCATAACATCGGCAGCCCATCCGATCAACGCCGCACCGACCCCGCCGATCCCCATCGAAAGACCGAGCGTCAGACCGGAAGCAAACCCGACAGTTCCCGGAAGAAGATCCTGGGTCATCGTCACTGAGGTCACATAACAGAAGCAGGCGAAGAACGAATACAGCATGATCCCGGCATACATCGACCATCCGGTCGAGAGAAAGATCAGGCAAAAGCACGGGACCGCACAGATGAAACCTATGATAAGCACCTTCTTTCGCCCGAATCGGTCGGAAAGATACCCTCCTGCCACCTGCCAGACCACCCCGAACAACAGCATGACCGTAATGATGAGCGAGCTAGTCAGCGTATCTATGTCATTATACCATAAAATGAGCAGCGTCGACAGATACGTGATGACCCAGACATACGCACATGCCCGCAGAATACAGACCGTCACGACAAGTCCGGCAGGTATCCACTAGTATTTTCCGGTGACCTGTTTTTTTTTCGACCGCGGCTTTCTTGATCGGCTCGATATCTCCCGTCCGGCGATCGTTCCGGTAGATCCATGCCGCCCCGACGATCCCCGGCACCATCATCCAGGCGACCGACGGCAGACCACCGAACGTGATGAAAAGCCCGGCGATCAGCGGACCGATCGAATAACTGATGCTCCCGCTTATCGTAAAGATTGAATTATACAAACCCTTTTTTGCAGGCGGACTCAGTTTATGAACGAGAGCCATGGCCGACCGCAGCTCCTCCGACAAGGAACAGGATGATCAGGTAATTGTTCGCCTAAACTGAGAGAGAAATACCCACACTGCCGATCAGAACACAGAGCGGAACGCTGACCCACTTGCCAGTTCTGTCCCCGTAAAGCCCGATGAACGGCTGGGTGACCGACGAGACCACATTGAATACGGTAATGACAAGGCCCGCAAGGAAATACGAGAGCCCCAGATTAACAATGAGAAGAGGGAGGATCACCGGCAGGATCGGGGTATACAGATCGATCAGAAAATGACCGCTTATTGCCCCGGTTATTTTAGAATTAGATGCCCCCCGCATTGATTCGCCTGAAGATGAGTATTAATACTCACGCATTCTATTTATTTCTTTAATCTTATGTTTATAAAATTATAATATATTTGTAACACGCCATTATGCCGATTGTATTAATATAGTATTACAAATATAAAATTAATCATAAATATGGTGTGTTAACATGAAAAAAACGTATTTTCGAAAGTCTCTCCATCAACGGTTTTTCCGCACTCTGTATTGTGGCGGTATTGATTGGAGCAATAGTCATCTGCGCCGGTTGTGTGCAGTCAGGCAATGATAACAGCACGCTTCGTATCGTCATGAACTTAGGCCCTGACACAAGCGGCAGTCTCGACTCGGTCAACGGCTGGGAAGGCTGGTATGTGCGGGAAGCAGGCCTCTATGAGACGCTTTTCTATAACGATGAGAACATGGAGCTCAAACCTGAACTGGCAACAGGTTACACTGCATTGAGCGACACAGAATGGGAAATCACGCTCCATCAGGACGTGGTCTTTCACGACGGAACGCCGTTCAACGCCGACGCGGTGATTTATTCACTCAACCGGGTCCTCGACCCCTCGAACAGCCGTTCTGCCGAGTATTCTTTCATCAAAGAGATCCGAAAAACCGGCGAATACACGATCGTTATTGAGACCAATGATGTCTATACCCCGCTGATCGCATCACTCGTTGATCCGATAATGTCGATCGTGAGTCCGAACATCGTCGATGTCGATAAACAACCAGTCGGCACAGGGCCGTTTGTCTTCTCTTCGTTTGAATCCGGTGCAAGCCTGGATGTCGTGAAAAACGAGAATTACTGGGGCGGCGACGTCTGGCTCGACAAAGTGTATACGACCTACATCCCCGATGCGACCTCACGCACGCTCCTCATCAAATCAGGTGACGCAGATGTTGTTCGGGACATTCTCCCAAGTGAGTATAATGCGGTGAGTAACGCCTCATACACCCATGTCGAATCGAAAGCGATGCTTCGCACGTACTTTGTGTACATGAACGAAAACAAAGAACCGTTCAATGATGTCCGTGTTCGTCAGGCATTCAGTTACGCCGTGAACCGTCAGGAGATCGTCGACACGGCACTTGAAGGCGTAGGCGGTATTCCCGCAGTCGGTCCGTTCTCGTATTCCTCGCCTTGGAACGCAAACAACGAGATAGAAGATTATGCATATGATAAGGAAAAGGCACTTGCTCTCTTTGCAGAAGCAGGAATCCTGCCTGGGGATGACGGCAAACTGTATTACAACGGCGAACCGTTCACAATTGAAATAACGACCTATTTCAAACGCGCTGCCATCCCGCCGACACTGGAAGTTATTGCCGCAGAGTATGAAGATCTCGGCATTACCGTTACCACACGGATCATGGAAAGCAGTGCCATAAAATCCGATGTAGCCGCCGGAAATTACGACATGACCATAGCTGCCTGGTCAACCATGCCCACCGGTGACCCGGATTATTTCCTGAGCAGAATGTTCCTTTCAACCGCGTCTTATGCATCCACCTGGCTGCACTACTCCAACCCAGAGGTCGATGAGCTCATCCTTGAAGCAAGCACGACCTTTGATCAGAACGAGAGAGCAGAACTTTACGATGAGATCCAGAACATTACCCAGAACGACGCGGGACTGATCAACGTGGCGCTATCTTGATGACTATCAGGCATTCCTGAAGTCAATCGACACCGGCGAAACAACGATCACCCCCTACATCGTCTCTGCAAAGAAAACATGCTGAGAGAATATTTCATCAGAAGACTGCTGTATCTGATTCCGATACTCATCTTCATCTCCTTTTTGAGTTTCTCGCTCATTTACATCGCACCGGGTGACCCGGCGGAGGATTCAGTGAGGAGGCAGTCCAGGAATTCCGTGTAGCCCACGGTCTTGACCAGCCGTTCATCGTCCAGTATCTCACCTGGATGAAGAACGCGGCGACCGGCGATCTCAGTTACTCCTACATGAGCGAACAGCCCGTCTTTGAAACCGTACTCAATGCATTCAAAAACACGCTGACCCTTTCGGTTCTGGCACTTATCATCGCACTTGCTATCGCGATCCCGCGTGGCATCATATCGGCAGTCAAACATAACACGATCGTCGATAGTATCTGCCGGTTTTGAGCCCTCCATGGTGTATCCATGCCGAACTTCTGGCAGGCCTACCATATGATCATCGTATTCTCCGTCATCCTTCACTGGCTGCCCGGAGCGGGATTCGGGCACGGAACAGATGTTACCTATATGATCATGCCTGCTCTCGTTCTTGGGACCAGTTCGGCTGCTGTGATGATGCGTATGGTCAGATCCAGTATGCTTGATGTGCTTGGAAAATAGTAGATCCAGACTGCACGGGCAAAGGGTCTTTCCGAGGCGACGGTCCTTATGCGTCATGCGCTGAAAAATGCCCTTGTTCTGATCATCACCGTTGTCGGTCTTTCGATCGGTTTCCTCCTGAATGGTTCCGTAGTGGTCGAGACGATATTCGGCTGGCCGGGTATCGGCAATCTGGTCGCGAATTCGATTCTTTCGTATGATTATATGATGATCCAGGGATCTATCCTCTTTGTCGCGATCATCTTTTTAATAGTCAACTTCATTGTCGATCTGCTCTATGTTTGGGCAAACCCGGAGATACGGTATGATTGAACTGCGTAAATTTCTCAGGAACCGGCAGATCGTGATCTCTCTCATCATTATTGGAGCATTGATCTGTATGGCTCTGTTCGCAGACGTCCTCGCACCGTATGATTACACGATCAAAAATCTGTCGGAACGCCTGCAAAGTCCATCTCTCGCACATCCGTTCGGGACCGATCATTTGGGTCTGGACGTTCTCTCAATGGCAATATACGGGGCGCGTGCCTCTCTTTCGGTCGGATTCATCGTTGTCAGGGTGTCACTTGCGATTGGTCTCTCGCTTGGGATCCTTGCGAGATATTACGGCGGTTGGCTGGATGAAGTAATCATGCGGCTGACGGACAGTTTTCTGGCATTCCCATCGATGTTTCTTGCCCTCGCAATAACGGCATTTCTTGGTCAGGGCCTAGAGAACATGATACTTGCACTGATCATTGTCGAGTGGACCTCCTTTGCCCGGGTCGCCCGCGGGGCAACACTCAATATCAAAGCAAAAGGGTATATGCACGCGGCCCGGTGGGTCGGCGGCTCCAATGCCTATATCATGGTAAAGCATCTGATGCCGAATATCATCTCGCCGGTCCTAATTATGGCGACTCTTGGAGTCGAGAACGTGATCCTCGCAGCTGCGGGCTTAAGTTTCCTCGGACTTGGCGTCCAGCCGTTCACTCCGGAGTGGGGAGCAATACTGAACGCGGGTCGGACATATGTTACGAGTCACCCGTATCTGATAATCTTCCCTGGCCTTATGATCATGATAACCGTTTTCGCGTTCAATTATTTCGGCGACGGACTGCGTGATGTTCTCGATCAGAAGATGAACAATACGGAACTGGAGGGAAGGATATGAACTGTATACTGAAAGTAACGGATGTTTGTGTTCATCTCTCTACGGAAAACGGGGAGGTCCGGGCAGTGGACAATGCCTCATTTTCTATCGGAGAGCATGAAACATTCTCCCTTATCGGGGAATCCGGATTAAGAAAGTCTATTCTCGGCCTTGCAGTGCTGCGGCTGCTTCCTGATAATGCAGTTTTTTCGGGAGAGATCTCGCTTGCGGGAACATCGCTCACGGATCTGTCTGAAAAAGAGATGCAAAAAATCCGCGGTAAAACGATCGGTTCGATTTTCCAGAATCCGTATTTGTCTATGAATCCGGGGATCCGGGTCGGGGACCAGATCGCTGAACCTATGTGGACACATCTCGAAATGACAACGGAGGCGGCCCGGGAAAAAGCCGTTTCGCTTCTGGAGAGATTTTCCATCGTTCCAGGGAAGGTACGGGCCCGCGAGTATCCGTTCCAGTACAGCGGAGGGATGCTTCAGCGAGCCATGGTTGCGATGGGAACGGCGGCCAACCCTCAGCTGATTATTGCGGATGAACCGACGAAGGGGGTGGATTCCCTCAAAAAACAGGAGATCACGGAAACGTTTCGGCGTGTCACCGCCGGCGGATGTGCCTTTCTTTTGATAACGCATGATAGCGATTTTGCAAAAGCGATGGCAAATCGTATTGCCGTGAACTACTGCGGAGAGATCCTTGAGATCGCTCCGACGGACATGTTTTTCAGAGAACCTTTGCATCCGTATTCCCAGGCCCTGCTCGACTCCCTGCCGGAACGCGGGATGCATCCGATCACAGGCCCGTCCCCGTCAATGATCGAGGTGCTGGAAGGATGCAGATTTCATCCGCGATGACCAATGTAAGGAGATGCAGGTCCTCCGGGATATCGACGGACGAAAGGTACGCTGCGTTCATCCGCTCAGGGATACCTGATTGAATGACCCCTTCGGATCGATCTGAGATCATCTGAAAAAATCAGGTAACCAGCAGCCCGACCCCAAGGATCCAGCCGATATACACCACGGCCGCGATCAGGGTCATGGGCAGCCCTATTTTAAAAAACTGCATAAACGAAAAGGTCTCGCCGCTTTTTTCCGCATGCTGAAGAATGATCACGGTCGAAGCAGCACCGATAATCGTAAGCGAGCCGGCGGCCGTGCATCCGGCAACGAGTGCCATATACAGAGGAATGCCTGAACCGGAAAGGACAGGCAGGATCAGTGCCACGAACGGCACATTCGAAATGAACTGGGACACGACGACCGTAGATATAAATAAGACAGGAATGGAGGTCAGATCTGAAGACGGCAGGATGGTCTGGATAAAACCAGAGTTCCATACCGCCGCCATCAGGACAAACATCGAAGCAAAGAACAAAAGCGTCGACCAGTCCACCCCTCGCAGAAGTTCGACCCGCCTCCTCGAAAATAGGATGAGGGGCAACGCCGCAACGGCCGCGATGAACACGAACGGCAGTTCAATACCGAAAAATGACAGCACGATCCGGAGAGCGATCATCAGAAGAACGAGCCCTAACGAAATCTTTGAAAGCCTGGCAAGACCAGTATCGAAGATCACCTCCTCGAACTCCTGCACCATGGGAGAATCCCGGTCGGGGATCGTCAGCAGAAGGATCTGGTAGAGAACATACAGGCAGATAACCGAAGGGATCACGAGATACAGGGTAAACTGCAGAAAAGCATTCGGGACCCCGCCTGACAACGCCACCAGTAGATTCTGCGGATTTCCTATGGGGGTCATACAGCTCCCAAACGTCACCGCAAAACACAGCGCAAACAGCATTGTTTTGACCGGCATCTTATATCTTGCCGCACAGAAAAGCGCGACCGTGGTCCCTATTATCGCGACGGTGTCGTTCATAAGAAATGCTGAAAATACTGCCATCAGCAGAATAAACCAGAACAACACGGCCTTCTTCGTCTGTGCACGGGAAAAACCCTTCAGCGAAACCATATGAAGGAGACCGGACTTTTCGAGAGCTGCGCCGAGAACAAACATCCCCAGCAAAAAGAGGAGGACATCAAAATTGATCGAAAAAAACGCATCCGGGATCGTGATCGTCCCGAGAACCGGGGCGGCAAAAGCCCCGGCGGTCATGATCCCACAGATCGGGAGACGGACCTGTCCGATACGCCGCACAACAATCAGACAGAAAACAACTGCAAGGATCCAGACGGCAATCGGGACCATGACGGGTTACGACTTATGCAAAATGATCTCTATCGAAGAGACGTTCGTAGGTCCGTCATCTGTTTCAACCGAGTCCGTAGATATGGATATACTTTTTTTGACAACACCGGTGAGGAACTGGCGGGTCGATACTTCGGCTGTATCGACCGCCCGGACTATGGCTTTTCCCCGTGCTTTGATCACGACTTCTGAATTGCCGTTGTTGAACTGTGTGACTACAGCAAGTACATAACTCATCAAAGGTTTTGTGCCGATTAGTACTGTGTTGTCGTCCATTTGTGTAGTATATAGGGAATTCTTAGATATATTTCATCGTACGCAGAAGTTCTGCGTTTAAGACGGAGGCGCCGGCCGCACCGCGGATGGTGTTATGTCCCATCGCAACGAACCGAATACCTTCCCGCACTCTGCCGACGGAAACGGTCATGGCATTGCCGCGGTTTCGGTCAAGCCTGGGCTGCGGACGGTTTTCCTGATCGAGATAGAGGACGGTATGGTCCGGCTGGGTCGGCAGACCGGAGAACGGGGGCTGCCAGGTTTTGAATGCGTCGATGACTTCTGTCGGCGTTGCCTTGATGTCGATCCATACATTGAGCGTATGTCCGTCGATGACCGGCACGCGATTACAGGACGCGGAGACCGAGAACGGAGCGCCGGTGATCTTGCCGCCGTCAAGGGTCCCGAGGATCTTGTTTGCTTCGCGGGACATTTTTTCCTCTTCGCTGCCGATGTAGGGGATCACATTATCATAGATGCTGAATGCGGACACGCCCTCAAAACCTGCACCGGAGATCGCCTGCATGGTTGCGACATTGATGTTCGAGAAGGAGAATTTCCTCAGGGGAGCGAGGGCCGTAGCCAGCATGATGGTCGAACAGTTCGGGTTTGTTACAATGAACCCGTCCCGTCCCTTTTTACGCTGGACGTCGATCAACGCGGCGTGTTCCGGATTGACCTCGGCGATCATCAGAGGGACGTCGGCTTCCATTCTGTGGGAACTTGCGTTACTGCAGACTCCGACTCCCGCATCGGCGATATCGGTTTCGAGTTTGGTGGCAATATCGGCCGGCAGAGCTGAGAACACCACATCACAATCCTTCACCGCGTCAACGGTCGTCGGAGCGACGATGAGTTCAGCTGCAGAATCCGGGAATGGTGAGTCGAGCCGCCAGTTTACCACCGAACCGTAGGTTTTTCCTGCCGAACGATCGGATGCCGTAAGAGTGGTCAGGTTGAACCACTGGTGGTCTGCGAGCAACTGTACAAACCGCTGACCAACTGCTCCGGTCGCGCCAAGTACACCTACATTTATCATAGAGAGATATAAGGTGCGGCTCTTATTTAAATACGTGCAAGATGCCCTTTAGAGGGAAGAGAACTGAGCAAAAAAAAAGAGGTTAGAGATACTCCAGACCGTTCATATACGGGCGAAGGACCTTGGGGATCTCGACCATGCCGTCTTCGGTCTGATAGTTTTCCAGAATGCAGCGCAGAGCACGTGAGGTGGCGACCGCCGTAGAATTGAGCGTGTGAAGCCACTGTTTGGACTCGAATTCATGTGCATCGCGGACACGGATGTTCAGCCGTACCGACTGATATGCGGTACAGTTCGAACAGGAGACGACTTCGCGGTACTCGTTGTCCCGCGGCATCCATGCCTCCATATCATACTTTTTCGCAGCTACCGTGCCGATATCGCCGGTACAGATGTTCACGACCCGGTAGGGAAGACCGAGTTTGGTAAACAGTTCTTCGGAGTTTGCCAATAGTTCCTCGTGCATTTCCCAGGACTTCTCAGGCATACAGTAGATGAACTGTTCGATCTTGGTGAACTGATGGACACGGAAGAGACCGCGGGAGTCAAGTCCGTGAGCCCCGATCTCACGCCGGAAACAGGGTGAGATACCTACCATTTTCAGAGGAAGATCTTTCTCTTCGAAGATCTCGTCCTGATACATGGCTGCCATGGGGTGTTCGGCGGTGGCGATGAGGTAGGCATCATCATTCTCGATTTTGTACATGACCTTCTCGAAATCGCCGAGGTCTGTGACCTCCTCGTAGGATTTTCTGTTCATCATGTACGGCGGGATGATGGGAGTATAGCCTTTGGCGATGATCGTGTCCAGAGCAAACCTCTGCAGGGCGAGATCAAGGAGAGTGAGATTGCCTTTCAGGAAATAAAAGCCGGCGCCGCTCGTTTTTGTGGCACGTTCAAAGTCGGCCCAGCCGTTTTCTGCAGCGAGTTCTCCATGGTTCTTCAGTTCGAAATCGAGGATCCTCGGCGTGCCAACTTTCTTCACGACGACATTTTCCGTTTCGTCTTTCCCGTAAGGGACACTCTCGTGGAGGATATTCGGCAGACGCATCAGGTAATATCTTACCTGTTCGGTCGCCTTTTCCATGATATCGTCGTTATCCTTGATCAGTCCAGGCAGAGCCTTTGCTTCGGCAAAAAGAGGGGACGGATCTTTTCCCTCTTTTTTGTAGGCATTGATCTCCTTTGCTATCTGATTTCTTCTGGCACGAAGTTCATTGTTTTTTGCCGTGAGTTCGCGGAAAATTTTATCCTGTTCAAGAACCGTATCGACCCAGAGAAGTTTCTCGGCATCCTGGCGTTTTTCCAGATCTGCCAGAACTACTTCCGGGTGGGCTCTGACGAATTTGATATCGAGCATGATTGACTAGTAATGTTTGCGCTTTTAGATGAAGAGGGTTTTTGTTATACAAACGAGTTATTAAACATCAAATGACATACTTAAGATAACAACCAGGTCAGACGATCATGAAACAGACAATGGAGATCCTCTTCTCCGGAAGAGTACAAAAAGTCGGCTTTCGTGCCTGCATAAGAAATGCAGGATTAAACTTGGGATTGTGCGGCGAAGTAGAGAACCTATCCAATGGAAAGGTCCGGGTTCTTGTTACCGGGGAGGACATCATCATCGAAAAGTTCCTCGCCATGACATACTCCTGCCCGCGTGCGATCATCAGGGATCTGAAATGCACCGGCTATGTTCTGACCGATTTTACTGATTTTACAATAATACGGGAGTGAAAAATGAGAATCGAAAAAACCATCACGTATTTTAACGAACCAGGGAGAGAAAACACCCAAGACTGTGCAGAGATAGCTGTGCAGCGTGCAAAGGAACTTGGGCTTACCCAAATCGTTGTGGCAAGTTCCGAAGGATACACGGAAAAAACCTTTTTTGAGGCAATGAAGGGAACGGGACTCCATCTCGTGGTCGTGTCCCATGCAGTAGGATTTGCTAAATCCGGCGTCTGGGACTTTGATCCAAAACTCGCAGAAGAACTGAGAGCAGCCGGCGTGACGATCGTCTGCGGCACGCATGCCCTTTCCGGACTGGAACGGGCGATCTCAAGAAATCCGAAACTCGGGGGAAGCAGCAGAACCGAAGTGGTCGCCGAAGCATTCAGACGGACCGTCTCCATCGGAATGAAGGTTGCAGTCGAGTGTGTTTTGATCGCAGCAGACCAGGGAGCGATTCCCATTTCTGATGAGGTCATAGCAGTAGGAGGAACTGCGGTAGGGGCTGACACGGTAGTAGTGATCAGGCCTGCCCGCACGTCAGCCTTCTTCGATCCGCAGATCCGTGAATTTGTTGCGATGCCAAGGAACCGTTGAGATGGCGCTCAAATCATTATCGGAAGCACTTGGTTTGCTCGTAAAAAAGCCACTCGTCTGGATGCCGGGACTTTTTGCCGCATTTGCCATAATGTTTACGTATGATATGTACACGCTCTTTGGAGTAACGGCGGCACTCGCGTGCGGCATTGCCCTTCTCATGATCTTCCCGGCATTTCTTGCAGGCACCTACGGGATCATCATCGGGGATAAATCAGCCTCCTCCGACTTCAGAAAATATGCTGCATACGGCTATTTCAGATGTCTGATCCCGAACATCGTTGTGTTCTTGATCGGATATGTGCTTTCCAACACGCTGACGTATGTCCTGCTGATGATCGGGGTTTCCATGTATTTGGCATTCTATGTCAGCATATTCATGATCATCCCGCTGGTCTTCTTCTTTTACTTCGCAGATATTACCGCGATGGTCAACAACCTTGCGGCATTCCGAGCAATAAAAGACAGTGCACTCCGGATAACCACAGGTTCGATTTCGGTCACGGCGTTCTATCTTTTCAACGTCGCGCTCATTATTGCGGCATCCTTTATATTTTCCGCAGTATGGTCGCTCTTCGCAATCGACGCACTCACACCGATCTCACAGATGACCGAGGCGGAGATTATGTTATTATCCCAGACGGAACTCCTTGTACTATTTACCGCGCCAGAGATCATTTCATCCGGATGTCTCGCCCTTGCCTTCTGTGCCAGTGTATTTGTGCCGATCTTTGTATCCTACAAAACGTGTTTCTTTAAACGCAACCTTCTCAAACTTCCCGCTCAGCCGTCACAGGAAAGTCAGCAGGGAACGTATGACGAGAAAGGGCGCTGGTACAAATATTAATATTCATAATCCCTTTTTTGTGCGCGTTTTCCGTTCTATTTGATCTTCGCCCGGTTTGAATTCATGGTGCCATGCTAACACGTAACATACAAATACCACGCTCAAAGCCCGAAATAAAAATCCCGGCAATTATAGAGTATTTTTAGAAATGCATCAAGAATATTGGTTTGAATCAGAAATGATACGATATGTATTATATATGAGAATCCAAATATTAATTGTCACAACGCAGTTGAACTCCTAAGTTCCGTGCGATTGGCAGGAAAAAAACCATGTCGAAGGTAAACCCGTTTGAAATGGCCCAGCATCAGCTTATGGATTGTGCAAAAATCCTCAAGCTCGATCAGGGCGTTGTTGATATCCTCATGCAACCGCAGAGACAGATTCAGATATCTATCCCCGTCAAGATGGACGATGGCACCACCAGGGTTTTCCAGGGATTCCGTGTGCAGTACAACAATGCACTCGGCCCCTATAAGGGAGGAATCCGGTATCACCCTGAAGAGACTATCGACACAGTCCGTGCTCTTTCAGCATGGATGACTTGGAAGTGTGCAGTGCTGGACCTCCCGCTCGGTGGAGGAAAAGGCGGTATCATCTGCAACCCCAAGGAGATGTCTAAGGGGGAACTTGAACGTATGAGCCGCGGATATATCCGTGCGATCTGGAAGAACATCGGTCCCGACACCGATGTCCCGGCGCCTGATGTATACACTGATGGTCAGATCATGGCATGGATGATGGACGAGTACTCTATCATCCACGGAAAGAACCAGTTTGGTCTTCTGACAGGCAAACCGCTGGTCATCGGCGGTTCCCTCGGACGTGGTGATTCAACTGCAAAAGGTGGATTATTCACACTCCGTGAAGCAGCAAAAGAGTTTAACATTGATCTGAAGAAGGCAAAAGTCGCAGTTCTCGGATTCGGAAATGCAGGTTCCTTTGCAGCAACGCTCATTCAGGAGATGTTCGGCTCCAAAGTTGTCGCAGTAACTGACTCGAAAGGCGGCATCTACGATCCAAAAGGACTTGACATCAACGCAGTTGCTGCCCACAAGTTACAGACCAAATCTGTCGTCGGCTACAAAGGTCTCAAGACTCTTACCAACGATGAAGTCATGGGACTCCCAGTTGACGTCATTGTCGCCGCAGCACCCGATGAGGGAGCAATCAACGAGAAGGTCGCACCAACCGTCAAGGCAAAGGTCATCTGCGAACTCGCAAACGGCCCAACCACTCCCGAAGGAGATGCGATCCTCTACAAGAACGGCGTTCATGTTATCCCCGACTTCCTGTGTAATGCAGGCGGTGTAACGGTATCCTACTACGAAATGGTCCAGAATATGTATATGCACTACTGGACTCTCGATGATGTATACGCAAAACTCGATGCAGCTATGACCAAGTCCTATCACGCAGTCCTGGCAGCATCCAAAGAATATAAGATTAACATGCGTCAGGCAGCATACGTTGTTGCAGTCTCACGTGTAGTTGAAGGTATGAAAGTCCGCGGCTGGGTCTAAGACCACGCCCGGTAATTACCTTCACTATTTTTTATTATTTTCATCCGGAAAAAATCGCAAGTAGATTCATCTGTCTGCGGGAAATATCAGGACCGGTAAAAAAGTATAGGAAAAATTATTGGTTTATCTGTTCGTTTACTATTTTCAGTTCATCCAGTGATGCATCCGGATGTTTTTTGAGATAGGCGGCAACTTCCGGTTTATGGAGGAGCAGGCAGTTGGTACATGCCCAGACTTTTTGACCGCTTGAGGAGCTGTCGATCCATTCACCGAGGGATTCATCATGACAGGGATAGAAGGGGCAGTAACAGAAGTCACAGGACTGACCGGGGAAGTGACAGGGATAATAGGGGCATCCCTCTTTTTTCCATTCAAACCAGCCGTGATCATTATATCTGGAGTAAATGAAGTGGGTGGGTTCGCTCACTTTAACCGTGTCTTCATGCCGTCTAACTGCCTCCATGACCCCGTGCAGGACCGCGGCATAGATCCGTTTTCCCGGCTCGGTATAGGTTCCTGCATAGGTATGTATGACATCGCCGTCGGATGCCGCGATCACTGCATCGGAGGTGGTACCGGTAAAATCCCTGCCCAAAAGCCGCAGTGCATGGGCTTTTGCTTCAGTCACCGTGATTATTGTTTCCAGAAGAGCAGCGTCGGAAAAACCCTCGTTTGAGGTGACGATGATATTGATCGTATGCGGCTTGGTCGGATCCGGATTCGGATTGGAGACACCTGCCGTAACGAATACGGTGATATAATCATACTGAAGGAGGCAGAGATCCTTCATGGAGACCGCGGTGAGAAGCCCGAACGCATCATCCGCATACTTTGCATCAGCAAGCAGACCCTGGATGAATACAACAGGGTCGTTGTGATCAAAGTCCTTTTCAACGGTGTGATTGAGAAGCGTGGAGACATGCCGGAGTCCGCCGTCAACTCCGGTACTGACCGCATGGAAGCTGCCCCTGATATAGAGGGTGTTTCTGGTGTAATGATACCGCATTGATTTGCTCTTATGTTATTTTGGCGGGAAAGTTATTTAGAGTGTATGATATCGTAAGGAAAGACATGCATCCTGCCCGGGGGATCAGGTGCTTAACCCGGATATTATGGTCGGTTCGAGCAAATGATATTCGTAATTTCCCGTGTTTTAGGGTTCGTCGAAAAAAAAGGGAGGGAACGAGAGGCAGGCGTAAAAGAGCGTTCATACCGTTTCAAAAAACGGGATCACTCCACGTTTTTCAGCATATTTTTATCGTAACGGGAGATGGTGGCGTTTTTCTGGTTCTGATATTTTGCATCCGGTTTTTTATTGTACGGGCATTCGCAGCGTTTGGTCACGTAGAATACGAGCTGACCGATCGGCATTCCTGCATACACGCGGACGGGACGGCAGTTCGAGTTGCACATCTCAAGCGTGATGGTTCCGGAGAATCCTGCATCGATCCAGCCGCCGGTCTGATGGAGTGCGATGCCCAGACGGGCAACACTGCTCTTCCCTTCGATCGAGGAGACGATGTTATCGGGAAGCGTCACGGTTTCCAAAGTTTCCGCAAGGACGAACTGTCCCGGCTGGATATCAAAATAGGTTCCTTTTCGTTCTTTTGTATGGGTGTGAAGGGTCTCTTTTTGATAAGGGTCAATCACATCATCGCATGGTTCGTACCAGACAAAATGATTACCAAGGCGGATATCAAGGGAGTTGGGCTGAACAAGCGCCGGATCGAATGGATCAATGCCGATGTACCCCCGTTTGATATGGTCTGCAATTTCCCAGTCTACCAGAATCATATCCTACTATTCGTCGGGATAAGGTAAAATAATAATCAGTATGCTTGTCTAAAAAAGAGTCGGCGGGGTGAGGCCGAGGGAGCAGGGGGGCTGTTATAGCGAGGAGGGAGGAGTTGATACGTCGAAGTTCTATTTTGCGTGTGGACACATGAAATAGTCATCCGCTTATTCGCGGTTGTTTTTCTCAGGTGTTCACACCCAACCACATCCTTCCCGAGATCCGTTCCAAACAGACAAACATACACTTATTTAATACGAAAGTTCAAGATAAACATTATTTCCAAAGGCCATCTGTGTACAAATACCGAATCCTGATCTCCGTTTTTCTTCTAGCTGCATTATTGTTCGCTGGCGAAGCGAGTGCAGATACATATTACGCTGATTCGGAAGCACATTTCCTCGATAATCTCTCCCTCTCAACAGATAATGACACTTTTATTATCACCTGCGATTTAAACATAACCGCAAACATTACGATCAGTAAGAATATTACGATCATAGCTGATCGCCCGTCTACCTTAATGGCAAACAACAGTAATCGTCTCTTTTATATCAATGCCACAGGTCTCCTCACCTTAGAAGACGGACTCACTCTCACTTGAGGTGACGTTATCGAAGAAGGAGGGGCCGTGTATGTGGATGGCGGTATGTTCAACATGTCCGGCGGGATCATAACGGGAAACGATGCGAACTGGTCCGGCGGCGGGGTCTATCTGACTAACAGCACATTTTCTATGTCCGACGGCACGATCTCCGATAATGCCGCGCCAGGCTTGCCCGATGGCGACGGCGGCGGCGGCATATGGGTGGATCCAGACTCAGCGTTCACGATGTCCGGCGGGATCGTCAAAAACAATAATGCATTCTATGGCGGAGGGATCCTCAGTGATGGAGGAACGATCGACATCTCCGGAAATGCTGATATTTCCGGAAATAATGCAACAGCCGAATATAGTTCGGGCGGCGGGGTGTGGAGCGGCGGTATGTTCAATATGTCCGGCGGGACCATCAATGAAAACACTGCGGAATCCGGCGGAGGAGTGATTGTAATTTGCGACACGTTCACGATGTCCGGCGGGACCATCAATGAAAACATTGCGGAATCCGGCAGCGGGGTGTTTGTTGCAGGAAACTTCACGATGTCTGGGGGTCATATCTCCGACAACATTGCATCGCTCTTTGGATCCGAGGTGTACAATCTCAATGTGTTCCAGATCTCCGGTTCGGTATCGATCGACCCGGGAAACAATGTCTGTCTGAATGATACGGTGAATAACATCACCGTAACAGACCCTCTTGACCCGGGTGCGGGTACAACAAATATGACTCTCAACAACTTTTTGAGTGGTGATACGGTGGTTGAGTATGGTAGTGTATCTATCCGGGGGAATTGGGAGACCTACTTTGCGCTGAACACTACGTGGATCCGGGATAATCATATGGATCTGGCACTTTCCGGGACTAATCTGACCCTTGACACAAATTTCACCATCAAATACTATCTCGCGGATTCGGACACGACCCCACATAGCACTTTGACGGACGTCGCCTATGATGCCACCCTCACTTCTCCTGCTGCCCCGACACGAACAGGGTATATCTTCAGCAGCTGGAATCAAGGCAGTTCATCCGGAACACCGTGGAACTTTACCGCAGACACGGTGAAGGCAAACACCTACTTGTATGCATGTTGGACTGTAGCCCCGACTCCGACGCCCACCTCATCCGGGAGCGGAGATAACACTCCCGACGCAGACGCAGGACCCACCAACGCCAGCGGTACCTATGTATCGGAAGACGGGAACCTGACCCTGCAGTATGCTGCCGGGGTCTCGTATCTTATCACGATATTCCCGGATTATTTCAACAACGTGCCGGCACCCGTGGATGTTTCCTATCTCAAAGTATATGATGTCCACAGCACTGCAGGGGCAGGAACATCCGTGACTTTGAGATTCAAGGTCAACGCATCCAAACTCACCACGAAAGGTCTGACAGCTGAAGATATTTCCATTCTCCACTACGTTGACGAAGCCTGGCACCTCATGACGATAGAGTCGTTCATCCTTGTCGAAGGCGAATACTTGTTCACGGTCACGACGACGCACCTCTCCCCGTTCATTATCGCATATAATGTTGATGGACTCTGGTTCCCGCTGGAAGGAGCTGACACCCCCACGAAAACACTGACAGCCACTCCGACCCCGACCTCATCACTACCTCTAGAGACCGAGACCCCGGCTTCTCCTGCCCCGGTTTTAGGTTTCCTTACCGTTCTTGGGGTATCAGTCATCCTTATACGGAAACGATAACCCGGAGCAGAACACGACGGCGGATGGACATCACAGGATCCGCGATTCAACAGACTTAAAAAAAAGAGATTTACTCTTCCGGGTTATGATCGACCGCAAGAGCAGACTCGGCAGCATTATAGTAATAATATTCGCCTGCCGCCTTCTGTTCCCGGTCGAGATAAGATCCTGGATTATTGATCCGCGGCCGGCCGGTCTTGTCCCGGCGGAACGTGATACCCAGATTCGAAAGGAACATATTCATACCCTCCCTCATATCAAAAGGACCGCAGGCAGTAGCAGCAACCCCCGGCTCACCATCAAACACCAGCAGGCGTTCACTGATCATATCGATCGAATACATATCATGATCGATCACCATGATACCTGCCCCCTTATCCTCTGCCGCACGCTTGATGACCTTCGTCGTAACAAGCCGCTGCTCAACATCCAGATGCGCCGAAGGCTCATCAAGGATATAGAGATCCGCCTCACACGAAAGACAGAGAGCGATCGCCACACGCTGAAGTTCTCCGCCGGAAAGATTCTTCACCTCGGACTGGAGGATCGGCATAAGACCGAGCGGCTCTAAAATCTCGTGCTGATAATACGATGTATCGAACCGCCGGGTCGCCGCACGAAGCATGAACTCCACCGTATCGGATGAATCGGCCGTCACATACTGCGGTTTGTAGGACACACGGACCGTATCGAACTTCTTCCCGCCGTCCGGCGTCTCCACGCCGGCAAGCAGTTTCGCAAACGTCGACTTGCCGATACCGTTCGCTCCGACGATACCGAGAACCTCACCACGGCGAACTTCTCCGCCCTCGACCGTGAGTTTGAATCCCGGGAACGACTTCGTCATCTTCGGGATCGTCATCAGCACCTCGCGGTCGACATCACTCTCGTGACTGCGGGTCTCGAAAAGGACCGGATAATCACGGATACGAACGTTCTCTTCGGCGACAAAGCCTTCAAGATACTGATTCACACCGATACGGACACCTTTCGGCCGGGAAATGATACCAAACGCGGAAGGCTTTCCATACCCAATATGAACCGTTTCGGCGACCATGTCGAGGATCGCGATATCATGCTCGACCAGGATGACCGGATGCTCGGCTGCGAGTTTCCGGATCAGACGTGCCGCGATCATTCTCTGATAGATATCAAGGAATGGGGTCACTTCATCCAAGAAGTAAAAGTTGGCATCCTTCGAGAGAGCGACCGTTAAGGCGACCCGCTGAAGTTCTCCGCCCGAAAGATATGAGAGATCTTTATCGAGAATCTTATCGAGAGCTAGTTCCTTTGCGTAATAATCAAGCTTCTTCCGCTCATCATTCTGCATCAGAAGGGTTCTGACCGTGCCCTTGAACGCTTTCGGGATGAAGTCGATATACTGGGGTTTTATGGATGCCTTGATCGTTTTCGAGGCGACCTGTTTAAGATAATCCAGCAATTCGGTCCCGGCATAATGCTTCAGGATCTCCGCCCACTCGACCTCGTGATCGAAGATACCGAGATTCGGTCTGAGCTGTCCGGAAAGGATCTTGACCGCAGTGGATTTTCCAATACCGTTTGGACCGAGAAGACCGGTTACTTTTCCCGCTACCGGCTGGGGAAGCCCGTAGAGGACGAAGGCGTTTGGCCCGTACCGGGTCACCGGCGTATCGAGTTCTTCAGGGAGCTGGATGATATCCAGAGCCTCGAACGGACATTTTTTGACGCAGATACCGCAACCTACGCAAAGCTCTTCGGATATCTCTGCTCGGCCGCTTTCTCCTATAATGATGGTCTCATCACCAGTACGGACCCGTGGGCAGTACACGATGCACTCTTTGCCGCATTTTTTGGCATGGCATCGATCTTTATGAACGATGGCTAATCTCATTTATACGGAGAGGAGGGAGGTCGAAAGCATGAGTGTCCAGGAGAGATACCAGGTGGCAAAGGTCAGGAATGACTGATAGAACCAGTCCTTCTTACCGAGTTTGGACGTGTCGATCTTGAGAACCATAAAGAGGGAGTTCTGAAGAACGATGGCAACAAGTAATACCAGGACACCCACGATCGGATTTGCCTGTACACCGGCTATTCCTGCCTCTATCATCGAGTCGTTGATCGGGTTCGGCGTGCCTGCCAGATAATAGGAGACAAGACCTGCGACCATACCAAGACCGCAGGCAATCGCGGTTCGAATAACGCGCTCGGCGTGCCGCGCCTTTTTATTGGCAACCTTCTCTTCAGGGGTTTCCTTGCGTTTTGTCGGAGCAGTCTGTTTGGTGACTTCTTCAGTCTTTTCCTCGATCTCGTCGATCTTTTCGTCGATCTCGACATCGAGAGGTTTTCTATCCGGCCGCGTGACCATCTCGATAGCTTTCTCGGGACAAATCCTCACACATTTTCCGCAACCGTTGCATAACTCCTCAACGACCGTGGCTTTCTTATTTCGTCCGATGAAAATAACCGGCTGATCTTTGCGTGACGCCGGGCAAAACTTCACGCAGCGGTTGCACATCGCCGTGTTGCATTTCTCTTTTTTAATATAGGCTACCTGCATTATGGATATCTCCGCGATTTTTCAGTCTGATAATATTAGTACTCAGGTCTTATCTATGTTATCTGTTCGGTCCCGGAAAATCATCAGGCGCGCAGTGCCGCATGAAGCATGATTTGCCGGGCCGCTGTTTGAAAAATCCGTGACCGCACGGGTGGAAGCATGGTCGGTTTATAGTTCTGCACGTCTTATATAGTTAGTATAGAATGGCGACGATATCAGGGATGAGCGGGGCAGACGTAAAAGCAATGACAGCGGAGCTTGCCGCGCTTTTACCTCTGTGGATCGGGAAAATATATCAGTATGACAACAGCTCGTTTGGTTTCCGCTTAAACGGGGAGGAGAAGGCACGTCATCTTTTCTATATGGTACGGGGCGTTCGGGCGCATCTCGTATCCGAACTTCCGCCAGCACCAAAAAATCCGTCCGGGTTTTCGATGTACCTCCGAAAATACATTGAGGGGGGAAAGGTGCTCGCGATCGAACAGAAGGCGATCGAGCGGGTCCTCATAATCACGATCGGCAAAGGACCGTCCGATTACAAACTGATCATCGAACTTTTTGACGAGGGAAACCTCATCTTAACGGACGAGAAGTATACGATCATCAATGTCCTTTCACAGAGAAGGTTCCGTGACAGGGAGATCGTCGGCGGCGCAGAATACTCGATGGATGCTGTCTGTCCAGAAAAGCTGACATTCGAAGAGTTCAAAGAAAAGATCACCACAGATGAAGGCGAGATCGTGCGTGCCCTTGCAACAAAAATGCAGCTTGGCGGTATCCCGTCCGAAGACATCTGTCAGATCGCGGGGGTGTCGAAATCGATGCCCTGTCAGTTCTCGACCGATATTCAGCTCCGTCCGGTCTATGAGGCGATGCGTTCCTGGATCGCCCGGCTGACCGAAGGACAGGATCCGGTCATCGATGCAAAAGGGGCATTCCCGTTCCCCTCGCTCGCACGGGAACCCAAAGAGCATTTTGCAACATTCTCCAAGGCACTCGAAGCGTTTTATCCAAAATATGTAGCCGAGAAGGTCATTGAACAGAAAATAAAACTCTCCAAAGAGGAGAGGATCCGCAAACAACAGGAAACGGCGATCATCACCTTCGACAAAAAGATCGCCGAGGCGACCGAGATCTCGGAGATCATCTACTCGCATTACGGAGAGGTCCAGGAGACGATCGATGTGCTCTCTGCCGCAAGTCAGAAACTTTCCTGGCAGGAGATCGCCGCGGTCATCAAACAAAGTGAGGCCCAGGCTGCAAAACGGATCATCTCGGTGAACCCGAAGGATGCGTCCGTGATGATCGATCTGCAGGAGAATCACAAAGTCACCATCTTCGTGCATGATAGTCTTGAGGCAAATGTTGGCAAGTACTTTGCGGTCGTGAAGAAGTTTCGTGCAAAGAAGGCCGGAGCACTGCTGGCAATGGAAGCGGGGATCATCCATCCTGAGAAGAGAAAGGCGGCAGGACCCGGAAGACTGAAGCCGAAATGGTATCACCGTTTCCGGTGGATGGAGACATCCGACGGGGTCCTTGTGATCGGCGGCCGCAATGCGGATCAGAACGAGGAGCTCATCAAAAAATACATGGAAGGAAAAGATACCTTCCTCCACGCGGATGTGTTCGGTGCATCAGTGGTCATCGTCAAGGGAGCGACCGAACGCATGGATCAGGCAACGCAGTTTGCCGCGTCCTACTCGCGTGCGTGGTCCGGCGGCGGAGCGTCCGCCGACGTGATCGCGGCAAATCCAAGTCAGGTGAGCAAGACGCCGGAATCTGGAGAGTATGTTTCTCACGGATCCTTCGTCATCAGAGGCGAGAGAAAGATCTACAAAGATGTGCCGCTCGAGATCTCGATCGGCATCCGGACCGAACCGGTCTTAGTGGTGATCGGAGGGACGCCTTCCGCGATCGAACCCCTGACATCCCACGCGGTCCGTCTGGTCCCGGGGACGTTTGAAGGAAACGATGTCGCAAAGAAGGTCCTTCGAAAACTCAAAGAGACGATCCCTGAGAATGAACAGAAAGCACTCAAAGCGATCCTGAATACCGAAGGGGTCGCAGCATTCGTGCCGCCGGGAGGCTCTGATCTGAAATACGCCTCGACCGGAGAAGAAGATCAGGAATGAAAGCGGAGATGCCCGAACCGCTGAAAAAAGACGGATTCGGCGAGTATAAACTCATGCCCGAGTCGATCGACGATCTATGGCATCTTTCGCATCTGATCAGTCCGGGAAACACCGTATACGCAGTAACACTACGAACAGTGGACGGACCGACCGATAAATTACGTTCGGAAAAACTTGAGAAGCGTCCGGTGAAGATCGGCGTAAAATGTGATAAGGTGGAGTTTTTTCCCGAATCTTTCCGGCTCCGGGTCTTTGGGCTCATCAGTTACGGACCGGATATGGGCCAGCATCACACGCTGAACATCGAGGCAGGATATGAGATCAGCGTTGTCCGGCAGTGGAGATCGGTCGATCTTGCCCGTCTGGAACGGGCGGTCTCTTCCTCGGTGCATGGCGTGGTCCATATCGTGGCGATCGAAGACGGGGAGGCCGAACTCTACCGGGTCAGACAGTACGGACCCGAGAGGATAACGACAATGACGGTCGGCAGCGGAAAATCCGCCGAGCTGGATTCAAGACAGGCATTGTTCGTCGAACTCCTGTCGTTTCTGGAAAAAGTCACCGGGTCCATCGTAGTTGCCGGACCGGGATTCGTGAAAGAGGATTTCGTCAAATTCGCAAAAACCAAGGCGCCGGAGATCGCCGAACGCATGCTTCTCGCCGACACGCGGCGGTGCGGCTACGGCGCGGTCCAGGAGGCTATCGGTAACGGAGTTCTTGCACGCGTTGCCGAGGATCTGCAGCTCGCAAAAGAAGTCTCGTTCATGGAGGAGGTGTTTCTCAGGATCGGGCAGAACGGTGCCGTTGCTTATGGGATAAAAGAGGTCCGGCAGTCGATCGATTACGGAGCCGCCGAAACGATCCTTGTTGCCGACTCGTTTGTTCGGGACGGGGCCGTTTCCAGAATGATCGAGGGGGCGGAACGGCTCGGCGCGAACGTCATCGTTCTCTCGACCGAGTTCGAACCGGGCACCCGCCTCGTCGGTCTTGGCGGGGTCGCCGCTCTCTTACGGTACAAGATCTGAGTTACTGATACTCGATCAGATTCTGTACTTCTTTTGGCAGTCCGCCTTTGAACTTCTGCGAGATGGATTGGTAATACTCGCGCACCCGTTCGTTCATGGTTGGATGGACTCGTTTCTTTGCTTCGGCAAAATCATCAGCAGACACGATCACGGCACCGTTCCTGAGGGCATGCATCGCTGCTTCACGGCAGAGACCTTCCAGATCTGATCCGACATACCCGGATGTGTCCTTTGCAAGATTTTTGATGAGTTCTGTTTTTACCGGATCTTTAAGCATGATTTCATGCCGCCGGAATGCAGAAGATATACGCCTTTTCTCTTCGTTGAACGGCAGATCTGAGCCTTTTTCATACTTTTTCGCAGCTGAACCGAGCTGTTTGCCGCTCACCGTTTTTCCGGCAAAACGTGTACAAAGGGTCTCAAGCGAAGCGTCGTCAAGTCCGGAGAAGGAAGTCACCGTTTCATCAAACACCGACCCTTCGATCGGTATGTTCTGCATGTGAACTGCGAGAATTTCAGCCCGATCTGCTTCTTCCGGCTCAGGAATGTAGACAAGACGGTCAAAACGTCCGCTGCGCAGAAGCGCCGGATCGATGATATCGGGGCGGTTTGATGCCGCCAAAACCACAACATCGTTCAGCTCTTCGATACCGTCCATTTCCGTGAGGATCTGATTCAGCACATTTTCATTGGTACGGCTGCCTTCCCCGGAACCCCGTGCCGGAGTGAGGGAGTCGAGTTCATCGAAAAAAATGATCGACGGCGCTACCTGACGGGCTTTTTTGAAAATTTCACGAACGGCCTTTTCAGACTCGCCCACCCATTTTGACAAAAGTTCCGGACCTTTTATTGCAATAAAGTTTGCACCGCTTTCATGTGCCACGGCTTTGGCTATGAGGGTTTTTCCTGTACCGGGTGGACCGTAGAGGAGAACTCCTTTTGGAGGTTTGATCCCAAGTTTTTCGAAGGCATCTTTTTTGGTGAGCGGATACTCTACCGATTCACGCACATCCCGGATAGCCGCACGGCACCCCCCGATATCGAACCAGGAGATGTCCGCAGTTTCAAGCGCGATCTCGCGCATGGCGGATGGGGACACTTCTCTTGAAGCGGCGATGAAATCGGCGGTGGTGACCTCGAGTTTTCCAAGGATCTCATCCGAGATTTTTTCCGTCTCGAGGTTCGCGACATCGATCTGCCGGCGAAGAGCACGGATCGCGGCTTCACGGGAGAGAGATGCCAGATCGGCGCCGACAAATCCTTTGGAGCTGGAGGCAAGAACGGACAGCAGTTTGTCACGTGCGAGTTCATACCGTGCCAGTTCGCGTTCAAGCACTTTTTCGCTTGGATTGTTCCTGCGCAGAGACTTTAATTTCGCCATACCTTCGAAAGGCATGTTTTTCGTGTGGATCTGCAGGATCTCCATCCGGTCGGCATCGCTTGGAACACCGATCTCGATCTCGCGGTCAAATCGACCCGGCCTGCGTAACGCCGGATCAATCGCATCCGGACGGTTTGTCGCGCCGATTATGATAACCTGTCCCCGCTCGGTTATACCGTCAAGTATGGTAAGAAGCTGGGCAACAACACGCCGCTCAACCTCGCCGTTTACATCTTCCCGTTTTGGCGCAATGGAATCCAGTTCATCGATAAAGATGATCGACGGAGCATTTTCCTCTGCTTCTTCAAAGATTTCCCGTAGCTTCTGCTCGGATTCGCCGTAATATTTGGAGATGATTTCCGGACCGGCAATGGAGATGAAGTGTGCGCCGCTTTCATTTGCAACGGCTTTGGCGATGAGGGTTTTTCCAGTTCCCGGAGGGCCGTAGAGAAGAACTCCCTTTGGCGGCTCGATACCGAGGGTCTCAAAAAGTTCAGGATGGCGGAGCGGGAGCTCGATCATTTCCCGAACGCGCCGGAGTTCACCCTTGAGTCCGCCGATGTCTTCATAGGTTATCGACTGGGTGGAGGCAAATTCTTCATCCACTTCAAAGATGAGTTCGGTTGATTTTGTGAGGATACAGGCATTTTCCGGCTCGATTTCGCACACTTTCAACTCGATCGGCGGTCCCGGGTGATAGGTTTTCACCGGGATGATGTCACCCTCTGAAACCGGGAAATTGATGAGGGAGAGGAGATACTCATCATCTTCATCGGGAAATACCGGGGACAATTCGCTTGGCGGGATCAGGGTTACCGAGGTCGCAGGGATCTGTTCTTCGATCTTTTCGACAGTGACCCGATCTCCCGGATTGACACCAGCATTGACCCGGGTATATTTATCGATCCGGATCTTTTCCAGATTCCAGTCAGTTTCGAAGGAGCGCCAGACTTTGACAACGGTTACCGATTTCCCGATGATCCTGACAAGATCGCCTGGACTGACGTTTAGCGCCTGCATGGACACCGGATCAAGACGTGCCTTGCCGCTTCCCTGATCTTCGGGGTAGGCACTATCGACCTTAAGTGATATTGTCGGCATAATACAGGTATATGATACGGAGTTGATAATTAACTAATCTATTTTGGCAGGTTTCCTCCGGGTAAACACACACTGATCCGAATCAAAAAAGAATATAGCGGGGATCCAGGGGTCCCCTTCAATAACGTGCCGGAGAAACGGATCCTCTCTTACGCATTTGCGGTACGTATATCCAGGATCTGCATCACCGTAAGGTGAACTAAAGGGGCATCGGACTCACTGATCGTGTCACGCAGATGTTCAAGGATCCGGAGAAGAGGTTCCCTCACATCAGCCGCATACTCGTTCAGATGAGAGAAGGCGGAAAGCATCCCTGTGGTAATGTACTCGTTGACCGGTGCAAGACGCAGGAGGGAGCTTTCCAGAAACTCCCGGCCGACCTCGGTCTCGATCGAGATCTTTCTGTTCTGGGAAAACCTGAGATACAGGGCACGGCTCGACGCCGTCTGTTCGGGATCAAAGTTCGCTGAAGACTCGATGATTTTGAGATACTGCACTGTATCAGGCGAAGAGGTCCCGGAAACCGCCGCAATGAAGTTCTCAAACGCGATAGGATTGTCCTTTGAACGCGCAAGCTCGGCATTCAGGATTTCCATACGGTCCAAAGCACTGCTCGAAAGATACAGAGATAAGGCGGTCATCCGGTCGGTCGAGCAGACAGCTTTTTGATACCTCCCTTTCAGCATCGCGTGGATATCCGGGGTGTCCAGCGTTGCAAGAAGGGAAAGAACCAGATTCTTCACACTGCGTGCCTTGAATATTCTGGCAAGTTCAGAGGGGAAAGAGGTCTTGGGGGGGGAGAGGGAGTATGCAGCGAGCAGGGCATACAGCCTGTATGTATGAGTTCCGGCAACGGCGGACATGAACCGTCTCTTTGCCAGGTAAAGTTTCGTATAGGCATACGTAAACTCCGGGTCGCTCACCGACTCAAAGAGCGTGAGAGCCAAAGCACCGACACGCTGCATCGCCGAAGAATCGGAGAGGACCTTGACAAACTCATCCACCAGACGTTGTGAAACCTCTGCGGTCTCATCACGGCAGAGCTTCACCATCTCACGCTCGAAAAGCGTGCAGTGAGTTAAAAACGAGATCACGACATCCGTATCATACCTGAGATGCAGATAGAGTTCGTCATCAGAAGCGGTGGTCTCCATCCGCAGGTACGCGGCATGATCCAGGTTCCATACGGCAAATGAAAAGGTCCCTCTGCATGGAACCTGAAAGGTGAGCCGCTCTGAATCGACTTTTTTCATAAACTCGGCAACGACCTCGCCTTTATCGTTGATGAGCCGGCCGGTGAAGGGAAAGATCCATGGGTTTTTTCCAGGCGGGACCTTCTGCGATACAAAAATCTCGGCAGTATCGGTATCGGGATCATAGCCGGCTGACGCGGAAACTACCGGATAACCGGTCTGTTTCAGCCATCTGTCCGCCATGAAGGAGAAGTCGGTTCGACCTACATCCTCCATAGCATGCAGCCAGTCGCGGGGAGAGGCATTATCTCCGGCGAACCGTTTGTGATACAGATCAAGGGCCCAGGCAAACGCCCGCTTGCCCAGCATCGTCTCGATCATCCGGGTGAACTCGGGGGCCTTCACATAGGTCACTGAGGAGATGAGATCGTTTGGATCATTGAAACCCGACGGCTCGATCGGCATGGCGACCACGCTGGTGTCCAGAGAAAACGTTCCGGTACCAGGGGTGTACAGCTGCAGGATGTTCTGGAGCCGGAAATACTCTTTTCCAAAGAGGAAGGCGAGATACTCATCCTCAATCATGACCGTCACGGCCTCGTTGAGCCAGATGGAGAACGGTGTGTCCCCGGTGACACTCGAACCGTTGAGATTATGATAGAACTCATGCAGCTTGACACCGATCAGATACTCATATGAGGAATCCGTTATCTCCATATCAGGCATGATCCGGCTTGCGATGATCGTCGTGTTGCCGGTGTTTTCCATCCCGCCGAAGTCCGAGTTCTGCATCGCGATCTCCCGGTATACTTCGTAGGGGTACTGATATCCGCAGACCAGATTTTTCATGAGGGAAGCGATCTGCCGCTGGACCGGCTCAATCGCCTCCTCCAGCTCCTCGGGACCGGACTTGCGTGCAATGGCGTCCCGGACTTTACAGAGCCGGTAGATCTCATTTCTCAGATCGATGGACTCGTAGCGTTCCGGTCCGGTGTAGAGATATATCCAGAGGACACAATCCGCCATGATGCCTAGAGCGGTTTTCGCCGATGACGAATCCGAACCCTTCGGTCCAAGCAGTTGGAGCTGGATGGCTTTGCCGTCAGGATAGATAAAATCACGTGCGAAGGTTTCCCAGGTCCCTACGCCGAGGAAGAAGAGATACGGGGGCATCGGTTCGTTGTTCTGATAGGTGATGGTATCGCGTTTTTCATCATACCGCATCCGTTCACGGATGACGTTTCCGTTCGATATGAGGTTGGTGTATCTGGTATCGGCGATGATGGTCGTTGTCCAGGTGCATTTCGCCCGCATGTCGTCGAGACAGGGAACCATACGCTGAAATCCCCACTGCTGGCACTGGGTTATCATGGTCCGCGGCAGACCAGGCGGAGTGATGTCAAAGTAGATCCCTTCGAGAATATGGGAATTCGGACGGCAGATAGTATGCGTCACGATCTTGAACTCCGCCCCTTTGGACAGCGGACGCTGAAGAGTGATCTTGATCAGGTCGTTTTCATAGACATAATGTATCGAGCGGGTATTTTGCCGGATGCTTTGTATCTCCAGATTCTTTGCATTCAGAACAAGTTCACTCAGTTTTTCGGTACGGACGGTGAACGTCGTTTCTGCGGAGACACTGACACGTTCCTCCGTAATATCAAACGTAGCGGTGATATGATTGACTCGAACGGGCGGTTCAGGGAACTCTGCCGGATGATATCGATAGGTATCTACCATAATATACTGCTATTTCAATTGGGTGTGATATCAGATAAAAACCATCGCCGGGAAGGAGGACCCAATTTGCAAAGTTCATATTCTATGACTGGAATATATACAACAAATGACTGAAATTGTGTTCATCACTGATATCCACGGGAAGTTCGATATCGTCTATGAGATCTTCAATAGGGAGAGTCCGGATTATGTGCTCATCGGCGGGGATGTCACCGACCTTGGCGAAACGCTGGACGGCGTGATCCCGTTTATGGAGGATATTCTCGCCCCGACGTTTGTGATTCCCGGAAACTGCGATAGCCGGGATATCCTCCCCGTGCTCGAGGCATCCGACGCAATTCCGATCCACCGCAAAAGTATCGATCTTGGACTGCTCACCATCTCAGGTATCGGCGGCTCGAATGCCACGCCGTTTTCCACACCGTTCGAACACAGCGAAGAGGAACTTGAGGCGATCACAAAGGAGGTGGTGGCGAAAACTGGAAAGAACCGGCGGAATATCCTGGTCACCCACGCACCGCCTTTTGGAGCGCTGGATGAGGTTGCCCCGGGGGTACATGTCGGAGCGTTCCCGATCGCGAAGATCGTGAAAGAGTTCGACATCATCTGCTGCGGACATATTCATGAACAGAGAGGGATCTGTGAACTGGAAAAGCGGATCTGCGTGAATCCCGGACCGGCATACGCAGGAAACTACGCGGTCATCACTCTTGACGAGGATGACGATGAACCAAAGATCGTTCTGAAAAACAGTCAGGATCCATTGGACCCCATCACCGAATAATCTCTATAATCTTTTTTTTATCTTCTGCGGCGGACCGCCCCTCTGAAAAATGTAGGAGAAAAGATCAGTTCTTTCTGGAATCCAGCATGATCTCCAGATATGATCTGGTCAGCCGTTCGCCTTCGATGCCTGCCATTTCTGCTGTTTTATTGATAACCGCAATTGCTTCATCATCTGAAGGGTCAAAGGAAGCTTCGATCTCCGAGAACGTCCCGACCCCGGGCAGCTCATCCAGCGTAACGATCGCTCCTTCGCACTGATATATTTCCCGGTGTTTGACGACCTCGGCGGTCAGATGAAAGCCGAGCCGCTCAAGGATTGTGCAGTACTCCTCGGCCGAAGAGAGATCGACGATAAGCTCTTCTCTGGATTTGAAACCCTCACGCCCGACTTTGGGACCCTTGTAGGTCACATTCGGGGGCATAGCCTTGCCGCAGGTTTGGTTAGCCAGATACCGAATCCTGAGCGCTTCGTCTGTCACGGCAAAATCCCGGTGGGGGGCGTTGTAATAGAGATCATGTTCATCCTGGTCAGCGATGAGCACCGCTCCGTTTTTCAGGAGCTTTTCTCTGATCGGATTAAGGGAGGGGACCTTCACTTTTATTTCTATTTCCAGAGCCATTGAATAATTATGTGCACGAGGAAATGTCATAAGCATTTGCATATTTGAAACGGCGGGAACTTATTATACAATTAAGGTAAGATAAACTTTACATGAAAAAGTTGATAGTCTTACTTGGACTACTCGCTGTTCTCATTGTAGCCTGCGCCGGATGTATAAGTCCGGATGTACCGGCAGTAAACAATAGTACAGTCACCAGTACAACTGATTCGATAGTTGGAACCTGGCAGAGCACACAGTCCTACACGGTAGATGATAAAGAGGTCTACATCATCTATGAAATAAAAGATGATAATACCGGATACGCAATGATCGCGGAGGCAGGTACAGCTGACGCAGAGAAGATCGACATGTTCTGGGGTAATGACAACGAAACCTATGTCTTCGCCTACTCAACAGACACTACAACGGTCTATCCTCACACATTATCTGCTGATGGAAAGACCCTCACAGATCAGTACGGCGATACATACACCAAGATCTAACCTTTTTTTATCTTTGATCCCGCAGGCATTACCCAACTCTCATAAGGAATGAAGGCACATATATTAAGGAATTCGTATGGCTATCGAAAATGATACATATATTAAACTCAGCTACACCGGATCTGTAAACGGTGTTCCCTTCGATACAACCGACGCTGAAGTTGCAAAGACCGCAGGAATTTTCCGTGAAAATGCAATGTATGGTCCTTCCATCGTCAAAGTCGGCGCAGGACATCTCCTTCAGGGAATGGACGAGGATCTTGCAGGTAAAGAGATCGGAAAAGAATATGTCCTTGTTGTCCCCGCAGAAAAGGCATTCGGCGAGCACAAGAAAGAGGAAATGAAAGCAGTCGACAAGAAAGCTTTCGAGAAGAAACCCGAACTCTTCGAGCGTGTAAAGCTTGAGGGCCGTGACGGTGTCGTCGTAAACAAAGTCGGCAGCAGATACATCGTTGACTTCAACCACCCGCTTGCAGGTCAGGATGTTGCCTACGTCTACACCATCGAAGGTGTCGTCGAAGATGGAACCGAGAAGCTCGCAGGAATGATCAAACTCCTTACCGGCCGCGACATAAAGGTCGATGCAGAGGACAAGACCTTTGTTACTATCGAGATCCCCGCAATGATGGCAATGTACAACCAGAACTGGCTTATGACCCAGTATATGGTTTCCCAGGAAGCATTCCTTGTCTTCCCTGAGATCGAGAACGTCAAGTTCATCGAGTCCTTCCCACGCCCGAACTACAAGACGGAAGAAGAGAGCACCCCTGCTGAAGAGCAGGCAGCTGAATAACCCATACTCTTTTTTTTTCTGACGAATCATATATTCGTCAATGACCCGACAACCTGCACGTCTCTGGAAAGTTTCCGGCGATAAGATTTCATGCGGGGTTTGTGCCCGCAGATGCAAGATCGCGAAAGGTGAGAGAGGATTCTGTGGCGTTCGGGAAAACACGGACGGTATTTTGTATGCAGACTCCTATGGTCGGCTTACGGCAGCAAACCTTGACCCGATCGAAAAGAAACCGCTGTATCATTTTTTACCGGGGACAACCACATTTTCGATAAGCAGTTTCGGCTGCAATTTTACCTGTAAGCACTGCCAGAACTACACGCTTTCGCAGACAACGAAGATCTCCACTGAGTATGTGACGCCGGAGACAGTCGTCAAAGAAGCGGTCTCGCTTGGAGCGAAAAGTATCTCGTTCACGTACAATGAGCCGACGATCTCATTCGAGTATGTGTATGATACGGCGAAACTTGCAAAGGAGCACGGACTGACCTCGGCGTTCATCACGAACGGGTATATGTCAAAGGAAGCGCTCCTTGAACTTGCCCCGTATCTTGGGGCGATCCGGATCGATCTGAAGGGGTTCACGGATGAATTTTATAGAAAAGTCTGCGGAGCAAGACTGAAGCCGGTGCTTGATACGATTTTGCTTGCAAAGGAGCTCGGACTCCATCTGGAGCTGGTAACTCTGGTGATCCCCGGATATAACGACAGTGAGGCGGAAATCGATTCGATGCTGGACTGGATCATGACAAATCTCGGACCGGCTGTCCCGCATCATTTCACGGCGTTCATGCCGATGTACCATATGCAGGATGTTCCAAGGACCCCGTTCTCGACGCTTGACCGGATCTACCGTCAGGCAAAGGAGCATGGGCTGTATTATCCGTACATCGGGAATATGCCCCATGCCGAAGGCTCGAAAACGTTCTGCCCGGAGTGCGGAGCGGTGCTGATCGATAGAAACGGGTTTTCCTCAGCTGAGCCGGGACTTGAAGATGGATACTGCAAAAAATGCGGGCGAAAGATCGAGGGGGGTTTCGCTCGAGTCCCTGCAGTCTAACGATTAGAAAAGCACTGGAATAAAAAAAGATTTTTTGCCGGAGATTACAGCTCTGGATAGGTCAGTCCCGTCACATCGAAATCTGTTCCAAAGCGGGTGTTGAACTCGGTCAGAACGCTCTCGAAGCTCATATCCTCAAACATGCCCGGATGGAGCATTTTTGCAAGAGCGACTGCGGCGGCGCAGGATCTCGGACCGTAGGTCAGATCGTTTCTGATAAGCCAGACCTGATCATCCTTGACCGCAGTGATCGTGTTGAATCCGGTTCGTGTAACAAGTTCATTATAGCTTGCCTCAGGATCATCCATATTGTTCACGAGTTTCACGATGATCTCGGGACTGGATGAGACCACCCACTCGTCGGAGATCTTTCTGGAACCGGCATCGGTCATAATGTTGATCCCGCCGGCGATCGAAATCAGCTGACCCATCCCCGTGTCCGTTCCCTGTCCCCAGTAAGCCGTGTAGCTTTCTGCGTAGACCGTGCGGGTCCAAGAGATCGGAGCGACCCTTGACTCGACCTCGGCAATGACTTCATCATAATAATCCGCGATCTTCTGAGCCTGTTCAACATTGCCGGAGATCTTTCCGATCTCGACAATATCCTGCGCCATAGTTTCAGGTTTTGTGCAGTCAATGTACACGATCGGGATGCCTGCAGACGCGAGGACCTCGGCATTCTTCGGCTTCGAAGAGGCATACCTGATCACCAGATCGGCATCAAGCGAAAGGAGATACTCCACATCAGGCTCGTTCCAGGCTCCGACGATCGTCGCATTCGGATACATCTTCACCTGCTCGGCATTATTTGCTATCGACTGGGAGATACCGATAACTTTCCCGGCATCGCCAAGAAGACAGAGGATCTCACCCGCATTCGAGTTCATAAGAACGATACGTTCGGAAGTTTGGTTCAGCGTCACGGTCGTCCCGTCCGAGTTGGTAATAACGATCGTACCGGACGATTCGTCGGAGATACAGCCTGCGGCGAAGACGATGCAAAGCATAGTCAGGATAATGCCTGACATAATCAGTAGTTTTTTCATACAAACCTCTATGATGGAGCATAGGAGAGAATGAATCTCCCCTGTACATTTTCAACAAACTCAGCATGTACTCCGTACACATCACGAACCGACTCGGTCGTGAGCACATCCGAAGGGGGACCGTAGTCATACATTTCCCCATCTTTAAGGAGCAGGACCTTGTCGGTGTACCGAAGTGCCAGATTCAGATCATGCAAAGCGATGATCATGCCGGAGTTATCCGTTATGACGATCTCCCGCATGGTCGAGACGGTCTCCAGCTGATGCCGGAGATCGAGGGAGCTGGTCGGCTCGTCGAACAGAAAAAAAGTTTGGATCCTGAGCAAGTTCCCTGGCAATGAACACCCGCTGCCTCTGACCGCCGGAGAGTTCATTCACGAATCGGTCGGAGAGATCAGTTATGTTCATCGTGGACATGGCATTGTCTACCACGTTAAGATCCTCATCAGAGACGGACCAGCTCATGTACGGACGGCGCCCGATAAGAACGGTGTCGAGAACGGTTGTAAAGGGCGTGTAATGGAAGTAATGGGGAACGTAGCCGATAATCTTTGCACGGTCGATCGGGTATATTTTCTGCACGTCGACCCCATCGATGGTGATCGACCCGAACGACGGGGTCAGGATATAGGCGATGGTTTTTATCAGCGTGGATTTTCCCGAACCGTTTGGACCAAGGAGTGCGAGAACCTCGCCGGATCTTGACTCGAAACTGATATTTTTGAGAACGACCTGACTGCCGTACTTCTGAGAAACAGACGCGACCGAGATGTTCATGCAAGGTACCTCCCGTGTCCTCTAGTAATTAGGAAGAGGAAGAAGAGACCGCCGAGGATGTACATGATGATCCCAACCGGGATCTCGATTGGGGCAAGGATGACCCGGGCGACCGTGTCGGATATCAGAAGGATGAGGGCTCCTAGAGGGGCGGATGCCGGCAGAAGGTACCGATAATCATTCCCTATGAGCATCCGACAGATGTGCGGGGCCATCAGGCCGACAAAACCGATGATCCCGGTAAATGCAAGGCAGGCGGACGCAGCGAAGCTGACAATTAAAAGACCGGTGATCCGGAACCGCTGGAGAGGATGTTGAGATCCCAGGCCCTTCTTTCTACCAGAAAAAAACATATGAGGACGACGGGAAAAAGGATCGCGATCGCCTGCCAGGTCGCACCCCACATCCTTCCCATGAGCCAGGTGACGATATCCCGAAGAGCATCGTCATTGGAGATGTATTTGAGACCAAGCAGTCCGGCCTGGAAAAGATAGTCGATGACAACTCCGGCAAGGATCATGATCGCCTGGGATGTGTGTTTCGTTCTGGAGATGAGATAGACGAGGATCACACTCAGCCAGCCGAAGAGAAAGGCCGAGAGGATGAGAAGAACGGATTTTACCGAGAAGGTGACGCCCGCAAGAAGGATACTGCCGGCAAAGATAGATCCAAAGATTGCCGGACCGAGCACGATGATGAGAGCTGCCCCAAATGATGCTGCCGATGAGAGACCGAGGGTGAACGAACTGACGAGCGGATTTCTGAGAAGTCCCTGCATTACGGCACCGGCAGTCGCTAAGGCGACCCCCGCAAGGATCGCAAGGAGGATCCTTGGAAGACGGTAATTCATTACGATCAGGTCTGCCATCCCATCATCAGAGGAGGAAATGAGATCAGGGAAAAGAGCGTGACCAAATACCGCAAGAACGTCCGCAGGAGGAATGTACACCGAACCGATACCGATCGCGAGAAGAGCGGAGATGACGAGGATGATTGACAGCGTGACCAGAACGAGCAGTTTACGTTTCTGAATAGTATGATAGAGATATGTCTCCCTGGTGTTACTATTCCCTCCATTCTTCATAACTATGTATTAGTAGGTTTTTCATTTTAAAGAATGCGGCGGGTATGATACCCTGAAAAAACCGGATCACGCTTCCGGCAGTTCAAGAGAATCACCGGGCTTCATGATCTCGACATGCATGACCGTCGTCAATTCGATAGCCCGCTTGAACGCCGACAGATCCTGCTCGATCTCCGGATATGTGTTCACATGCATCGGAATGATCGTATTCGCCCCGATCCATTCCGCGGCGATCATACCCTCCTCGGGCCCCATCGTATAGCAACCGCCGACCGGGAGGATCGCAATATCCGGATGGTAGAGTTTTTTGAGCAGTTTCATGTCGGAAAAAAGTCCGGTATCTCCGGCATAGTAGATCACATGCCCGTCTATCTCGACGACAAATCCGCAGGCCTGACCCATGTAGAAACTGGTTCCGTCCTCCTGACGGATTGAGGAGGAGTGCTGGGCCGGGACCATACGGACCGTTACTCCATCAAATTCCACCGTGCCGCCGATGTTCATCCCGATCGTTTCAACGCCGACCAATTTCAGATATCCAGACAGCTCATGGACGGCCACCGTTTTGGAGAACCGTTCTGGAGATGTGCCGAGATGATCGTCATGGGCATGGGATATCAGGGTCAGATCGGCCCCTGCGGCCGCGGGGTCATCAAGCGGCATCGGATCGAATAAAAGTTTCTTCGAGCCTTCAAGGATAAAACATGAGTGACCGACGTATTTGATATGCATATGTAGATAATAGCGTTTGAAAAATAAAATAATAAGGTTAGTTAAGTTCGGTCATATCCGTCGACTCGGCAACGTCGATGGACTCGCCGAGCGTATCTTCCTGAAGACCGGATGTCATTTTTTCCGTCAAATCACGGTCTTCCATAACATCTTTGATCCTCTCAAGGAACGGATCGAGCGTCGTATCCTCTTTCTGCTCGATCACATGCCGGTATTCACGCAGAGTTGTCGGAGAGATCCCAAGTTCTTCGGAGATCTCTTTCATGGTCATATCGGTGCTCATCAGGGTCTTCATCTGTTCCTGATCGAACGGCATATTGAAATCCAGATCTCTGAACAGTTTCAGCTGTACTCGGGCCCGGGCCACGGTCTTCGAGAGTTTCTCATCGCCAAGTTCCCGGGCGATCTCCGTATCATTCTTTCCCGCATAGAAGGAGGTTATCAGGCGCGCGAGCTGGATCGGCTCAAGTTTTGTTTTGAAAAAACCGCGTTCCTGGATTTCCCGCATAATCAGAGCAATTTCCCGCTCTACCGCATCTTGGTCACGAAGTGTCCCATGAAGTGTCTTCATTGGCTCGACAATCTTCGTTTTCTGCGTCAGATTGGAAAATAACTGCATCAAATCCTTCTGTCTCTTTTTTGGCGCCATATTTAGTATCCCTCCATATTGACTATCCCTTCAACATGTATCTTTATCCATATAATGATTATGACTTGAAGCGGGAAACGAAGAATCGATTCACCGTAATGCAAATAATTAATACCAACGAAAACTATATGATACTCCCCATTCCAAAACAGCCTCCTGGGATCCGCTTCTATAGATAGAAGCGTCCAAAGGACATGTTGACAAACACAGTATATTCTATATGGATTCAAAGCCCATAAATATCCAGATATCCCTATGGCAGAATACGAAGACACCTATGAAAAGGTCATTGAACTTGCACGCAGAAGAGGTTTTGTCTGGCCTTCCTCTGAAATATACGGATCGGTCGCCGGTTTTATCGACTACGGCCCTCTCGGAGCAATGCTCAAACGCCGTATCGAATCGATCTGGCGCCGTTTTTACGTTGTACAGGAAGGATACTATGAAATAGAATGTCCGACCGTCGGTATTGAGCCGATCTACGTTGCCTCCGGACACGTCGGCGGATTTTCCGATAAAATGTTCCAGTGCACGAACTGTCAGGAGTTCCTGCGGGCAGACCATGTTGCCGAAGCATTCGGTATCCCGCATGCAGGGACCATGTCGAAAGAGGCACTTCATGATGTCCTCGTTGATAAAGAGTGTCCGGCCTGCGGAAAAGTTCTCGGCGAGGTAGAGGTCTTTGAATTCAACCTCATGTTCACCACCTCGATAGGTCCCGGAGGACAGAGAAAAGGCTACCTCCGTCCGGAAACGGCCCAGGGTATGTTCGTCGATTTTCCCAGACTCCTCAGATTCTATCGTGACCACCTCCCGTTCGGAGCAGTCCAGATCGGAAAATCCTACAGAAACGAGATTTCCCCTCGTCAGGGTATGATCCGTCTTCGTGAGTTCACCCAGGCAGAAGCTGAAATTTTCGTCCACCCGGAAGAAAAGGATCACCCGAACTTCTCCCGGTACGCAGATTACAAAATGCCGCTGTGGGGCATCGATCAGCAGGATAAGGAAACGCCTGCGGTCATCAAATCAATGCGGGAAGCAGTCGATGAAGGGACCATTGCAAATGAATATGTTGCGTATTACGTTGCTATGACCCACGATATTCTGTGTACAGTCGGATTCAATCCCGACAAGATCAGATTCCGGCAGCATATGCCCGACGAGCGTGCTCACTACGCAACGGACTGCTGGGACGCCGAAGCTCTTTCAGACCGTTTCGGCTGGGTCGAGATCGTCGGTATCGCCGACCGGACCGACTATGATCTGAAAGCCCACGCTCGGGTTTCTGGTCAGAAAAACACCGTCTTTATCCAGTATCCGGAAGCAAAGAAGGTCCACCACAAAGCGATCGTGCCGAACTTCGGCAAACTCGGCCCTTCCTTTAAAGGAGAGGCAAAGCCGATCTCTGAACAGATGCTTACCGCGACCCCCGAAGCTGACGGGATCCATCTCACAATAGACGGCGAGGAGATCCTTATCACACCGGACATGTACACCGTCAAAGACGAGATCGTGGATGTTTTCGGTGAAGACGTGATGCCCCATGTGATCGAACCCTCCTATGGTATCGACCGGATGTGCTACATGGTCCTCGAACATGCCTATGCTGAAGACGTCGCGGATGGAGAAGCCCGTACAGTCATGCGATTCAAGAAAGGTGTTGTCCCAATCCAGGTCGCAGTCCTTCCTTTGATGGCACGCGACGGACTCGACGAGATCGCGAAGAGCCTTGTCCTTGAACTTCAGGGTGAAGGCATCCAGACCGAATACGACGACGCAGGAGCGATCGGACGCAGATACAGAAGACAGGACGAGATCGGAACCCCATACTGTATAACGGTCGATTACGACACCAAAGATGATACTACAGTAACGCTACGTGACCGCGACTCGATGGAACAGATAAGGGGGCCCGCCGCAGATGTCCTTAAAGCGCTTCCAAATCTCCTCAAAGGAAAACTTGCCTTCGATAAATCCTCGTTATGAGTTATATCTGCAGAAAAAATATACCTGAAAACACGCTGGAAGAACGGGCATATCAAACGAGTATTGCAAAACATGCCCTTTCGGGAAATACGCTCGTCGTTCTTCCGACCGGTATGGGAAAAACCGCTGTCGCTTTACTTGTCGCGGCAGAGCGGATCCCATCCGGAAAGATCCTGATGCTTGCTCCGACCAAACCTCTGGTCGAGCAGCATCTTCGCTATTTTTCTAAAAATCTTCTGATCGACCCTGAGGAGGTTATCATGTTCACCGGCACGACGCCGCCGGCTAAACGGGTCGATCTGTGGAAAAAAGCACGATTCTGCATTTCAACGCCGGAAGTTATCAAAAACGATCTGATCGCCGAGCGATACGATCTCAAGGACGTCGCTCTTTTGATCGTCGATGAATGCCACAGAACAGTTGGAAACTATGCCTATGTTTTCATCGCCGAGCGATACAATGCCGAGGCACGTGACCCACTTCTTCTCGGGATGACCGCCTCGCCGGGTTCGGATGCCGAGCAGGTGGCGGAGATCTGTCAGCATCTTTCGATCGCGATCGTCGAGAGCCGGATCGAGACCGATCCTGATGTCCGGCCGTATGTCCATGAACGCGAGATCGAATACCGGACGGTCGATCTTCCCGAAGATCTCTGGCTTGCGGTCTCGGTCCTCAATACGATGATCGATGACCGGCTCACGAGTCTCGGTGCCCTCAACTACCGGGTGCCCAAACGCGAGGCCCTTTCCATGAAAGCACTCAATGCTCTCATGGCCCAGATCCAGACCCGGATGCAGGAGAAAGACGCGTCGGCATACGCCGCGATCTCGATCCATGCCGAGCTGATGAAGCTCAGACACGGGGTCACGCTTGCCGAGTCGCAGGGAACAAACGCGTTCAAAGCCTACCTTCTCCGGCTCGAAAACGAAGGAGCGGGCGGTGCCGGGAGCAAAGCCTCGAAACGGATCTATGAAGATGCACGGTTCAAACGACTCCTTGCACTTTGCCAGAACTGGAACAGAGAACTGCATCCAAAAGCCGGAGAAGTCGTCAGGGTCATTCAGGAACAGCTGATCCTAGCACCTGATTCCCGGATCATCGTGTTTGCGACCTACCGGGACGGCGTTTCGATGCTCGTCGATCATCTCGCCGAAGCAGGGATCTCGGCAAAACGGTTCGTCGGTCAGGCTTCACGCGATGCGGAAAAAGGTCTCTCGCAGAAGGAACAGATCGAGGCGATCCGGCAATTCCGTGAAGGTGAATATACGGTCCTCGTTGCGACCTCGGTCGGCGAAGAGGGACTTGACATTCCGTCGACCGATCTCGTGATCTTCTATGAGGCGGTCCCCTCAGAGATCCGCAGTATCCAGAGAAAGGGAAGGACCGGCAGAAATGCCACCGGAAAGATCATCGTCCTCGTCACCCGCGGAACAACGGACGAAACCTACCGCTGGGTGAGCAGTTCCCGCGAAAAGCAGATGCAGAAAGGCGTGAAGGCGATGCGGACCGGAAACGTCCCCGTCTCATCGATACCAAAGATCATGCCTGCGGGAGAAGCTGCTCCTCAAGGTGGTCAGCTGACCCTCGCCGATGCAGTGATCCGGGCAGTCTCGGAAGACAATGACGAGCGGCCTGCCGTCATCATTGACAACCGCGAGACCCATTCACGGGTCGCCGAGTATCTGAGCAATCTCGGCGTGAAGATCAGCCTCGAGCAGCTGCCGGTCGGGGATTACGCGATCGGCGACCGTATCCTGATCGAACGAAAGACCACACAGGATTTCGTGGACACGCTGGTCGACCGGGATCTCTTCGGTCAGATGAAGGATCTCGCCGAGTCATCGATCCGCCCGGTCCTGATCGTAGAGGGGGGGAGCCTCGCAGATCTGTATGATCTGAGGAATCTGCACCCGAACGCGATTCGAAACACGCTCGCATCGATCGCCGTGGATTTCGATGTCTCGATCCTGTTTACAAAAGACGCAAACGAGACGGCGGAGATGATCCATGCGTTCGCAAGGCGGGAGCTTGGAACTGAGAGATCACCTCGCGGCCTCCATAAAGCGAAGACAGGAAGATCAGGGAAGGCAGCGGTCGAATACATCCTGACCGCATTTCCCGACGTCGGACCAAAAGCCGCACGCGATCTTCTGCGTGCGTTCGGATCTCTCCGCAGTATCATGGCTTCTTCAAAAGAGAGACTCCTCGCAGTAAAAGGCGTCGGAGAAAAAACAGCGAATGTAATTTTACAGACGCCGGATATCGTCTGGCGAGAGAAGTGAAGTGACCTGCAGACAAATATCAACCCCTACCCTATTAGAGGGTAGGGTCTTTTTTTCATATTTTTACCCCGGTCAATAGATTAATTATTCAAAAAATCACATGCTATCATAATGACCTATGGATAATACTTCATTGAAAGTTGAGATTCTAAGATTTTATCAGGCCAATACTAATAGCAAAGGGCATGCGGATTTTTGCCCATGTGCGCGTCTTGCAGCCAAATTGTGCGTTTCCGAGATCGATCTTGACGATGAAGTTGATTACTTGAAGAGAAAGGGATATTTGAGCGGGAGTTATGTGTACGGGATGAAACCTGCCGAAGGTGAGTATAGGATTACCGAACAGGGATTATATTTTCTTGAGAAAAGATATAGCCTAAAAGAAGACCGATCAACCTTCAGAAGAATAATATAATAATTTACCATACTTAGCAATGCTTCCTGCAGATGGAACAAAAATGAAAAAAAAAATATTCTCTGACAACACCACGCAGGTAATGCCCTGCCGTGATGCCGCCGGACGCGATATCTTTTATCTGTTCTTTCAGTTCTTTTGGATCCCCGTCACCAGAAGCGACCGCAGAATAAATTGCCGTCATCCGCCGGATATCATGTGGCGGGAGTGATAAGAACAGCCTGTTCTAAAGTTGAGCATTACTCATAAAAAATGAAAGGCGGGATGTTAGCTGATGCTGGATTCATATCTTGATACTCCCGCCGGATTTTCCCAATAAAGAATATTCAGAGTCCTCTGCGTTTTCTCTCTTCACCGATAGGCGATGGGCCGATCTCTTTGATCGTGTTGATCACGTCTGTGATAACTGTTGCCCACTTAGCGCCTTCCGATGCTGACACAAAGGTCATACGGAAGCGTCTGTGTTCGATACCCATGTTGCTGAGAATACTCTTTACGAGGAACATTCTCTTTGCTGCCTTGAAGTTGCCTGCAAGGTAGTGGCAGTCACCAAAGTGACAGCCGGACACGAGAACACCATCTGCGCCGTCAGCGAAAGCTTTCAGGACGAACAGGGTGTCAATACGACCAGTACACATGACACGGACAATTCTGATGTCAGGCGGATACTGAGTACGGGCTGACCCTGCACCGTCTGCACCGGCATAGGAACACCAGTTACAGATAATACCGATGATCTTCGGTTTCCACTCGTCAGACATTACTGTTCACCTCCAAGGAAGAATGCATCGATCTGAGCAAGAATCTGCGGGCTCGTGAAGTGCTGCATTTTGATTGCTCCTCCGGGGCAGAATCCACCGCAGGTACCGCAGCCTTTACACTTTGCTGCAGTGACTTCCATGACAGTTCTGCCGTCGACGATAGTCATGGACAGAGCAGAGTATGGACATTGGTTGGTACACATACCGCACCCGGCACAGATTTCCTGTATACACTGGGCATAGTATGGTTCGAGTTCGACCTGACCGGAATGGATTGGGATGGATGCTGCGGATGCTGCACCTTCTGCCTGTGCTACGGTGTCAGGAATATCTTTTGGACCCTGACAGACACCTGCGAGGTACACACCAGCAGTGGTGGTTCCACAGGGGTTCAGTTTCGGGTGGGCTTCAAGGAGCCACTTGTCGATCGAGCAGGAGACACCGAAGTGTCTACGGACAACTTCCGTTTCTGCAGTCGGCTGGATAGCAGCTGCAAGGACAACAAGATCAACTTCGATCTCAACGGGCATGCTAAGGAGTGTATCTTCAGCAATAACGAGGAGGTTCTTGTTGGGAAGTTCCTGGATCATGGCAACACGTCCACGGATGAATTTGGCGCCTTCGTGCTGGATACGGTAGTAGAACTCCTCGTATGCCTTACCGAAGGAACGGATGTCCATGTAGAAAATGTAGGTTTTACAGCCGGGGATCTTTTCGAGGATCTGGTGGGCGTGTTTCAGCGAGTACATGCAGCAGAATCTGGAGCAGTACGGTTTGCCGACACCGGTGTTGTCACGGGAACCTGCACAGAGAACGAACGCGACAGATGTCGGGGTCTCACCGTCAGAGGGACGGACGAGGTGACCGATGGTCGGACCTGATGCACATATCAGACGTTCGAACTCGAGAGAGGTGATGACGTTGTCGTAGAGTTTGTAACCCCATTCTTTCTTCTGTTCGATCGGGAAAGTTTCGTAACCGGTTGCAATGATGACGGTTCCCACTTTGATCGTGAAGAGTTCGTCTTCCATCTCAAGGTCGACTGCCAGCTTGGTTCCACATGCAGTAACACAGAGACCGCATTTCACACATGCATCGAAGTCGATGGTGTAGATAAGCGGGACAACCTGTGCGTGCTGGATGTAGATTGCCTTGCGGGGTGCCATGCCGAATTCCCAGGAGTTGGGTTTTACGACGGGGCAGACTGTTGCACAGTCACCACAGCCGGTACATCCTCCGCCAACGATGCCTTTTGCAGCGGCTTCTGTTGGGGTAAGGACACCACGGGCGTGGCGGCGGATGGTTACATCGAAGTTACCGATGTATCCTTCAACATGCTCGACTTCAGCGAGGGTGTAGAGTTTGATGTTCGGCGTTCTGCCGGCTTCTGCCATCTTCGGAGACAGAATGCACTGGGAACAGTCGAGGGTCGGGAAGGTCTTGTCAAGCTGAGACATACGACCCCCGATTGTTGGTTCCTTCTCGATTAAGTAGGTCTCGATACCGGCAGCTGCAAGATCCATGGATGCCTGAATACCACCGATACCTGCACCGACAACTAAGGCGCGGTGTTCAACCGGCACGGCCATCGGATAAAGGTCTTCGAGTAATGCTGCTTTCGCAACGGCAATACGGATGGCGTCTTTGGCTTTTGCCGTTCCGCCTTCCCAGTCGTGCATGTGGACCCAGGAGCCCTGGTCACGAATGTTGGCCATCTCGAATCTGAACTGGTTCAGACCGCCGTTTGCCGTGGCAGTTCTAAAGGTCTGTTCGTGCAGACGTGGAGTACATGCGGCGACAACGATACCGGTAAGGTGGTACTGCTCGATTGCCTCTTTGATCATGTTCTGACCGGGGGTCGAACACATGTATGCGTAGTTCTGGGCAACGACGACGTGCGGAATGGTTTCTGCATATTCCTTTACCGCCGGGACATCGATAGAACCTGCGATGTTGGTACCGCAGTGGCAGATGAAGACACCGATTCTCGGCTCTTGGGCTGCAGGGGATGAAGCTGCGTTTTTACCTGTATATGCCATGTTACTGTCCTCCCTTCAGTTTGTCAAGGAACGGTTTGCATGAAGTCTGGTGAAGATCGAGACCGAGCTCAACAGGCGACATACCCTGAGCAAGACCGAGCATTTCACAGAAGTGAAGAACCGGGATGTGCCATTCGACACCAAACTTCTGACCGATTTCGAATTGACCGCGGTCGAACTGCAGCTGACAGAACGGACAGGTGTCGACAATCGCGTCAGCACCGACAGCGGTCATATTGGTGAGTTTTTCGTTGGTGATATCGAGAGCGTGAGCGATATCATACCCGCGGACTCCGCCGCCGGCACCGCAGCACTGCATTTTATTTCGATATTCAACGGCTTCTGCGCCAAGAGCACCGACGAGTTCTTCGAACCACATCGGGTGTTCCGTGTCGCCGATAGAACCTCCGGCAAACTCACGGTCCTTTGCGGGTTTGAGTAAGTGGCAGCCGTAGTGGCAGGCAACTTTCACACCGGTAAGAGGCGTGGTGACACTGTCTTTGAGTTTGTCAAGACCGCAGACTTCGTCATTATAATAAAGTTCCGCGAGGTGGTAGACATTGGCAGTACCTTTGTATTCCATGTCTACTTCCTTTAAGACTTCATTGACTGAGTCACGGAGTTCGTCGTTGTGTTTCAGTTTATGGTTGACTTCCCAGATGGACTTGTAACAACCGTTACAGATCAGAGCAATATCCATATTCATCTGTTCAGCTAAGATGAGGTTTCTTGCAGCCATAGCATACCAGACATTAAGGTCGATGGACCCGAATGCTCCTGGCGCCGGACAACAGGATGCTCCTTTTAACGGAACAAGATCGATGCCAACTTTTTTACCAGTACGGATTGCAGAGGCCTCGATACCCGGATACCGGTTCGGGGCGATGCATCCAAGGAAAAATGCGTATTTGTGCATGTCGTGTGACATAATTACTGATCCTCCGCAAGGACTTTGTCTGCGAGCTGTTTGGTGCCGTATGCCTCAAGGATCTTCCGGATAGCCGGAAGATATTCGGGGTATTTGCAGGTGGTTTCCGGTTCAGGTTCAAGACCTAACTTGACACGGGCAGCACGGTTTGCATCGCTGTTTGGCACACCGTGACCGGTGTTGTAGATGAAGTTCACCGTTGCAAGGAAGTTTTTGGGAACAATACCCTGCTTGGCTGCGATGTTCCGCATTGCCATGATAACATCGGTCGGGATAAGATCACGCGGACAGCGGTCAGCACAGGTATAACAGGTTGTACACAGCCAGAGATCAGGGTCGTTGATACAGACATCTCTCATACCGAGATTAACTCTGCGCATGAAGGTTCTGATCCGGTAGCTACTTCTTGCACCAGACGGGCAGGATCCTGTACAGGTTCCGCACTGGAAACAGATGTGAGCTTCAGTTTTGCCAATCTTTTCTACTTCGGCAGTGAACGACGGGTCGCTATCTTCCTTAGGACGGTAATACCGGTCAGAGAGACGTGCTGCAAGGGCAGCATCTTTGTATGCTTTTGCACTTGTCATATTTGTTCACTCCAGATTTTTCATTTCGACGTGACCAAAGGTAGATTCTACGAGTTTGGAGGTACGCGGAATACACAGTTTAGCTGCAATCTTTTTGTACAGGTCGGTCTCCGGTCCTTTCACGTGGATACCGGTTCTTTTCATCGTGAGGGCGTCTTCAGACGGGCATGCATTCACGCATGCACCACAGAGAATACAAAGATAATTGTTGATAGCAATGTTGGCCTCGATGCTGTCTCTTTTCATATCGATTGCCGGCATGGGAGTCGGCAGATACAGTGCATTGCACGGACATACATCGACACAGGTGGAACATCCACCGGGACACTTCGCGGCATCAACAATAATTTCGCCTTCAAAGAATTTCGTGATGGTGACGGCCTCGCTCGGGCAGACCTGTTTACACCAGGTGCAGGTGATACACTCGGATTTGTCGATCGAGACGGAGCCGGGAAGCTTCTGCTCATCCGGTACCTCACGCTGTACGGCAAGTGCTTTCGTCGGGCAGGCATTCACACATATCTGACACGCGTTACAGCATTCCTTTTCCCAGAGAACCTCACCGGTCGGCTTCATTGTACCTGGATAGAACGGATCTCTGGCAACCGTGAGTGCCGGACATAATGTACCGCAGATACCGCAAATATTACATTTGTCAGTATCAATGGTAAATACGACATCACCGCCAAGTGCGGTCTGACGCTGCACGCCTCCCTCAACTTCACCCTCGTAAATGGGTACTTTCCGGACAATTGCATCATGCGGGCAGGCCTCATGACAGGATGTACAGCGGACACACTTCTCCTCACTGATTTCAGCAGTAAAATCATACTCAGGGAAACCTTCCTGCTCCAGAATCAGGATGTTTGGTTCACCGTCAACTTCTACGAGAAGTGCGTCAAACGGACACAGAATCGTACAGATACCGCAATATGAACATTTTGCGGGGTCGACAGCGATTGGTGCGTCACCACCGGCTGCACCGCGGATCGATGCACCGACCATACCAAGGGAAATTGCTTCCTTCGGACATGCGTCAGCACAGATACCACACCCGGCACACCGGGCAGTATCTAAGAGAAGACGGGATACTTTACTCAGGAGTTTCTGCTCCATGATAACGGTCTTTCCCTCTTTTCTCGTGGAATATTTAGGATACATTGTACTCAATACCATGTGGGAATCCCTCAAATTGAAAAATACTTTTTAGATAGAACAAACGTTCCATTCGTCTGAAACCATTTTATGGACATGCAGGAATATGGCCATATTGCCCGCACTAGCTGACTCTATAACAGACGCTCCACGAATGACAGGTTATCGACCATCAATATTCGTTAGTATCAGCATAAATATATTATTACTTATATTTTGAATAAGTTAAATAAATTTAATATACATAACTGGAGTTTTTTCGAGAAAAACAGACAAACATACATGCATCATAAGGAACGAGAAAAAAATACGCGGGAAGTCGCTGGTGTAGAACTACCATCCCGCAAGGTCTATCTATGCGAAAGAGGAGAGAAGTCCCCCCTTAATCTCGAATTTGTAATCGGATAAAAATCATTTACCTTGGTGTTGATCACATTGGTGATAACGATCACACGCTTTCAACCTTCCAAAGCTGATACGAAAATCCACCGAGAACATATGTGTACGACATCCCTGAATTCATGATGCCCGCTTTGGAAACAGCTCTCTTCCAGACATCATTGACTACAGGTTATCTACATGCAATATTCATCTTTATTCCAATAAATATTTTTCGTGTACATAATAACAATATTAATTCAATATAATTTACTCATTGCAATCTCTCACTACATCCTGCATTACGTATTAAGATAAAAGCCAGCTGTTCGAAGAAGAAAAAAACTGTAGGAAATCAATGAGTCAAAAAAAAGGGGAGAGAGAATTATTCCCTGACGACACCACGCAGATAATGTCCTGCCGTGATGCCGCCTGAGGCGATATCTTTTATCTGCTCTTTCAGTTCTTTTGGATCGCCTTCACCAGAGGCGACCGCAGAATAGATAGCCGTCATTCGCCGGATATACTCAGGACTACGGCCGCGGGCATCAATCGAGATGACCGAAACACCAGTTGCCGCGAGTTTTCCAACATACTCGATCAGACAGGTCTCAGAAGAGTTCAGGATATGACCTCTGCACTGCGAATCGGTCCTGACCTTGAATATCCGGTTAGTTTTATCTTTCAGCGCCCAGGACTGATTGCAGCTCCTGCACCCCTGCGCAGTTGCCGGAATACAGTTCTCGGTGATCATGACCTCAAGACTGCCCTGAACGATCACCTCGGTTTTCGGAAGGTGAGCATATGCAGAAAGCTGCTCCATCAAGGTTCTAATCTGTTTCCCGGAAAGTTCCGGCGAGAGACAGACCTGACGGCAGCTCTTTCCGTATGCCATGGCTGAACGGGCATTCGTGATGTTGAGACCTGAGCCTCCGTATTTTGGAATGCCCTTGATCAGCTCGGTAGCACCGACACCGTCGACCATCACGCCGGCAGCACTTGCGGGGATCTTCGAAAATGCCTCGGCGACCTCATGCTCCTGAACTATCCTCGGCAGCTTGTAGATGATCGGGAGATCATAGATCTCCTCGACACCCGCGTACACGACCTGACCAGCACCGGAAGAGTGGGCGGTTTTTGCCCCGACAACGGTATCAGTATAGATCTGGACGATCGGGATCGTTCGCTCAGGGACCGCGGAGCCTTTCTCCTGATACGGTCGGGTCGTTCGGACAGGCTTACGTGCCATAGCTGCTTCATCCAAAAATTTCCGGCGAAGATCGGTGATGACGCTCATCGGCAAAAACATCGTTCCGTCATACTTCATTGTAAGGTTTCTGACGTAAAACGGTGTGCCGCCGGTCTTTCTTATCTGGGTCTCGACCGACTCCTGCGAGACAGGCTTGTTCAAAGCCTCAAGCATCGACATCTCGGTTTTGACCTCGGTCGAATCAGAGGAGACGGTGAGCCTGCCTGATCTGTCGAGCGAAACAACGATGTCGAGAGGGATCCGTCCTCCGGAAGATTTTGCAAGGATCGCCGCAGCTTTTCGTTCGGTCTTCATCCGGCGGGTGATCCACAGTTCACTGCCGAGAACGACATCCGGCGGAGCGGGGATCTTGTATGCGTCTCCTTCCGGGAAGATATAGGGCTCTTTATTCAGAGCGAAACCGCTTTCCCTTCCGGCGATCTTGAAAACAAGCCCGTCACCTGTATCAGGTACCGGACCTTCGATCTTGACGATCACCTTGCCGCGTGACTCATCGAGTCCGGAAACAAATCCTGCAAAGACACCACGGTTGTCCGGCTTTTTTGCATTGATGAATGTCCCCCACTTGTCCCCGAAAAGATATCCTTTCGTAAACCCGCGGTTGAACGCAAAGGCGAGGTCTTCCATCGTTTCATTCTCGGGGATGAAATCTCTGCCTTCAGCGATAGTGTCCAGTCCATGGCGGTATGCATCAGTGACAATCCCGACGTACTCAGGGGTCTTCATCCTGCCTTCGATCTTTATCGAGGCAACACCTGCGCTGCAGATCTCTTCGAGATACGGATACAGACACAGATCACGCGGCGACAGAAGATAATCGCCCTGCGTAGGAACTGGCTCGCCGTCTGCGAGCAGGGAATAGGGTTTTCTGCACGGCTGAGCACAGGCCCCCTGATTCCCGCTCCTTCCGCCGATAACTGAGGAGAAAAGACACTGCCCGGAATATGCGTAGCAGATCGCTCCGTGGACAAAGATCTCCAGCTCGACGCCGACCTCTTTTGCCACTTCGACGATCAGTTTTACGTCATCAAGAGGAAGCTCGCGGGCGAGGACCACACGTGAGATGCCGTGCTCGGCGGCGAACCGAACACCGGCTGCGTTATGGATCGTCATCTGCGTGCTTGCATGGAGCGGGAGATCCGGTACGACCTCGCGGGCAAGAGAGAGGACGCCGACATCCTGGATCAGTAACGCATCGACGCCGATATCCGAGAGGAACCGGAGATACTCGGCGATCACTGGCATATCATCATCGTATGCGAGCGTATTGACGGTCACATACACCTTGACGCCGTACTGGTGAGCGAACACGACCGCACTGGTCAGCTCTTCATTTGAAAAGTTGGTCGCATACTGGCGTGCCCCGAAGAGTTTTCCGCCGAGATATACAGCATCGCATCCGGCAAATACGGCAGCTTTCAAAGCATCGGGCGAACCCGCAGGAGATAAGAGTTCTGGAATAACCATGATAAAAAAAAGATTACTGAGGTGCCACGCGGCGGACCATCAGTTTGACATCACCGGTACCGAGAAGAATCGGCTGACCGACAATGACGTTTTCCGTAACACCGGAAAGTTCATCGAATTCATGAGCAACCGCCGCATCGAGCAGGTGGTTGACCGTGACTTCGAAACTTGCACGGGAAAGGACAGATTCCTTCTCACCGGCAATTCCGTGACGACCGATCTGTTTGACTTCTCCGTCCATGCACATGATGTCTGCGACAAGCATGATGTGGCGGAGATCGACCGCGATACCCTGTTCTTTCAGAGTGGAGAATGCTTCGAAGATGATAGCCGAACGGGCAGCTTCGATACCAAGTGTGCTTGCGATCTCGGAGATGTTGTTTGTACGGGTCCTCATACAGTCCACACCGTCGATCTCAAAGACATCTTTCATATTGGATCCTTCGGTATGGAGGATATACTCGTCGTTTTCCTTTCGGACAACGACCCTCTTGATATCATCGATACCCTGAACAATGACCTGACGGACATGTTCTGCGAGCTGAAACAGGTTCTGGTATGAGTCCTCGTTTTTCGGGAGGAACTTTAAGACGCCGTTCGCTTCGTTGATCTCAACTTCAAAGTCACGGTAGTGACGCTTGTCTTTGATCTTCTGCGGAGCGCGGGCAAGAACTTCGGATACGGGGATCTTACGCTTCTTGCAGACCTCTTTGTTGATCTGAACAAGAACGCACATCTCTGCGATATCGGTCTCGATATCGCCGAACTCGTGAAGGGGAGCTGCTTCGATCTTCCAGGAAACCTCACGAGCCTTATCACGGTTCTCGCGGTATTCCTTGTCAAGGAAGATAGTCATGGTCGGCGTTGACGGCTCTTTTCTGGCGTCCATGATTTCGATAAGACGCGGCAGACCAAGGGTAACGTTGATTTCAGCCACACCTGCGTAGTGGAAGGTACGCATGGTCATCTGGGTACCCGGTTCACCAATGGAGTGGGCGGCATTGATACCGACCGCTTCACAGGGCTGGACACGGGTACGTTCATACTCGGAATTGATCCTGGTAACGATGTTCTCGAAGTTCTCGTCGGATACTTCCTTGCCGGCATCATGCTTTGATGTGAGGATCTTCGTGAGCTCCGTGGTTGTGGAAACAGGCATGTTTTCATCAACAAGCCTGCGGACGCGGGACTTCAGGCTGACAAGATCAATGGCCTCAAGCTCCTCTTCGGATTTGCCTTCAAGCCAGGTTTTTACCTGCTGGAAGAGCGTTTTTGGAAGATTCCAACTGTGAAGTTCTACTGCGATTACAGATTCAGGCTCTTCAACGACCTCTTCGATTTTCTTTGCCTTCTTTGCCCGCGGTTTCTTTTCTGCAGACTCGTCCTGGGTCTCCGGGGCCGAATCGATCTCAAGGACTTCTTCGACCTTTTCCATCAGGGATTTCTTTGAGGTTTTAACGGGTATTTCTTCGATAACATCCTCGAATGTCTCGAAATCATCCTCGATCTCATCTTTGCTTGGAACCATTTTAGATCTCCTCCTTAAGAACGGATTCGGCGATACCTTTCACATCGACCGGCAGACCGGATGCGGACTTTGCCGGATCGGTACCGTCTTCACCATAGACGAACTGAATGATCTTACCACCGGTACTGCGGACAGTACCGTCGTAAGCGACCTTCAGATCCTGAAGAGCGTTGACCATACGGCGCTGGAGGTAACCGGACTGGGATGTACGAACTGCAGTATCCACAAGACCTTCACGACCACCGATTGCATGGAAGAAGAACTCGGTCGGGCTGAGACCGGACTTGTACGAGTTACGAACGAATCCGTGTGCATCGGCACCTTTGTCACTGCGTTTGAAGTGAGGGAGGGTACGATCTTCATATCCACGAACGATACGTTCACCACGAACCGCCTGCTGACCGATACAACCGGCCATCTGTGCGATGTTCAGCATAGAACCACGAGCTCCGGAAACGGCCATGACCACAGCTGAGTTTTCGAAACCTAAGTGACGGGATGCGATATCACCAGTCCGGTCACGGGCTTTACCCAGTTCTTTCATGACCTGCATTTCAAGGGTCTCTTCAGGGGTTCTTCCCGGCATTGGTTCTAAGTGTCCCAGTTCAAAGATATTGATACGGTTTGCAACATCACGTTCTGCGGTATCAAGCACGTCACGGATCTGTTTGTACTCATCTTTACCGAGGTCAGTATCGTTGATACCATACGAAAATCCGTAAAGCATGATCGCACGAATCGAGAGTTTCGTCAGGTCGTCGATGTACTCTTTTGCACGCTGGTTACCGTGAAGACGGATGACCCTGTTCAGAATTGCTCCATCCATTGCTCCGACAGACTTTTTGTCGATGGTTCCTGAAAGGAGTTCTCCGTCAACGATCCTGACAAAGGCATCGTTGGGGCAGAAGGTATCTTTGGTACAGAGATCACAGTTCCGGCAACAAGTCGCTTTGTAGAACATGTTGATATCCTTTGGCAGGATCTCGGAGAATGCCTTTTTGTTGCTCCAGTACGGGATACCGTTTTCGATCTTGCCCGGGGTAGGGAGGTGTTCCACATCAGTGTATTTCAGGAGATAGAGGTACTCGGATTTCGTGTACCACTTCAGCTGATTTGTCAGGAGGAAGATACCGGAGATGTGGTCGTGAAGACCGCCGATGATCGGACCGCCGAAACGCGGTGAGAGAATGTTTTCCTGAACGGCAACGAGAAGTTCCGCTTCTGCACGTGCTTCCTCGGTCTGAGGAACATGCAGGTTCATTTCATCACCATCAAAGTCTGCGTTATACGGGGGACATACTGCCGGGTTAAGGCGGAAGGTCCTGCCGTTCATGACTTTGATGTGGTGGGACATGATGGACATCCGATGCAGAGAGGGCTGACGGTTAAAGAGAACGATATCTCCGTCACGCAGCTGTCTGTCGATCTTCCATCCCGGTTCGATCATTTCTGCGACGGTGTCACAGTTGCCTTCTTCACCGGAGATCAGTCTGATACGGCGGCCGTCAGGTCTGTTGATATAGTTCGCACCGCAGGGATCACGGAGGGTAGGTCTGTTTGGACCGATCCGGATCAGGACACGCATATCCTCAAGGTTCTGTTTGGTCACCCTTACAGGAATAGACATCTCGTTTGCGATCGCAAGCGGGATACCAACTTCACCGATCGAAAGGTTCGGATCGGGGGAGATGACGGTACGGGCAGAGAAGTTGACACGTTTACCGGATAAGGAACCGCGGAAACGGCCGTCTTTTCCTTTCAGACGCTGGGAGAGTGTCTTGAGCGGTCTGCCAGACCGGTGTCTTGCCGGCGGGCATCCTGCGACTTCGTTGTCGAGGTAGGTGGTAACGTGGTACTGGAGTAACTCCCACAGATCTTCGATAATGAGCTGCGGAGCACCAGCATCCTGGTTTTCCTTAAACCGCTGGTTGATCCTGATGATATCCACAAGCTTGTGGGTCAGATCATCCTCAGATCTCTGACCGTTTTCAAGGATAATGGACGGGCGGACGGTTACCGGCGGGACCGGAAGGACGGTAAGAACGGTCCATTCGGGTCTTGCTACATCGGGGTCGATACCGAGAAGACGGAGATCGTCGTCCGGGATCTTTTCGAGGCGTTCACGGATGTCGGCCGAGGTCAGTTTGCGTTCTGACTTGCGGACTTTGCCGTCTTCACCCATTTCGGTGACGATCTCAACGAATGAGGTCGGTTTCTCGAAGTTGATCTTGAACTGCTGATCACCGCAGTAGGGACAGATACGTTCCTTCTTGATATCCTTCTCACCGATGGTCTCGGCTGAGTAGGGGTCTTCTTCAAGTGCTGAGAAGCGTTCGATCTCTTCTTTATCAAGAAGAAGCCGACCGCAGTCACGACAGGTGACACGGAGAAGTTTTCTGATCAGACGGGTGTATCCTACGTGGATAACCGGTTTCGCAAGGTCGATATGACCAAAGTGACCGGGACAGTCACCCTGTTTCTGACCGCATGTCTTGCAGCGGAGTCCGGGGTCGATAACACCGAGACTCGGATCCATGAGACCTTTCGGGTAGGGGAATCCGTCGTCGTCATAGGTGTCGGGCCAGATGACCTTACAGACACTCATGTCGCGAATTGCTTTCGGTGAAAGGATACCGAACTCGATCTTGCCGATTCTCTTTGGCGAGGTCATACCATATCCTCCAGTCTCAGTCTGGGAGCTATACCCATACTCTTCATCTCATCAAGGAGAAGTTTGAATGCGTAACTCATTTCGACTTCGTAAATATCGGTTTCTGCACCGCAGGCGAGACAACGGGTCATCTTCTGCTTAGCATCATACATTGCAACCATTCCGCAGCGTGCACAGACGTACTGCTTCACTGCATCGGATTCATCAAGGAGACGCTCTTTGAGTGCCATTGCAGCACCGTGACCGATCATCACATCACGTTCCATTTCACCGAAACGAAGACCTCCTTCACGAGCACGTCCTTCGGTCGGCTGTCGAGTAAGGACCTGGACCGGACCTCTGGACCGTGCATGCATCTTGGTAGATACCATGTGATACAGTTTCTGGTAGTAGATGACACCCATGTAGATATCAGCCTGGAATCTACGGCCGGTGATACCATCGTACATGACTTCACGGCCGTTGTGGGCGAATCCTGCTTCCGCGAGCTGGTGTCTCATGACCTGTTCACGGGTCAGTTTGCTGGACTTCACATCTTTGCCGATCTCTATGTCGTTTAACAGACGATTCTGGGCAAAGGATGAGTCGAAGATCTTCTCGACCTGGGTCTTTCTGAATGATGTCGCGTTGACACGGGACCCTTCGAGAGAACCGGTTTTTCCACCGATCATCTCAAGCATATGACCGATGGTCATACGTGAAGGAACTGCGTGCGGGTTGATGACGAGGTCAGGCGCGATACCGGCAGCGGTGAAAGGCATGTTTTCCTGCGGAGTGATAAGACCGCAGACACCTTTCTGACCGTGACGGGATGCGAACTTGTCGCCGATCTCCGGAATACGAAGGTCACGTGTTCTGACTTTGACGAGACGGGAAGAGTTTTCGGACTCAGTAATGATGACGGTGTCAACGATACCGGTCTCGTTACTTCTCATAGTGATGGAGGTGTCGCGGCGTTTTTCAACGGCGATGAGTTCTCCGGTCGGTTCCTCAAGGAAACGCGGCGGAGAGGTCTTGCCGATGAGAACGTCCTTCTCATTGACAACGATCTCCGGATTGATGATACCGTCGATATCGAGGTTTGCATAGGAACCAATTCCATGGGAACCCTGGACATCCTCTTCGGGCATCTCGATCCTGTCGACCTGTCCTCCGGGGTACCTGCGTTCCTCTCCTTCATAGATTCTGAAGAAGTGGGAACGACCAACTCCGCGTTCGACTGAGGCTTTGTTGAAGATGAGTGCATCTTCAATATTGTATCCTTCGTAGGAGATGATCGCCACACAGAAGTTCTGACCCTGCGGGCGGTTGTCGGAACCGATAAGCTCGGCAGCCTGAGTGTGGACCATCGGGACCTGGGCGTAGTGGAGCATATGACCGCGGGTATCGGGTCTCAGCTTCATGTTTGCCTGGGCAAATCCTAATGCCTGTTTGATCATACCCGCACCCATAGTAACACGCGGCGATGCGTTGTGCTCCGGGAACGGAACGTGTGCTGCTCCGATACCGAGGATAAGGGACGGATCGATCTCAAGGTGAGTGTGTTCGGTGGTCAGGTCTTCTTCCTGCACAGCGATGAAGAGGTCATCCTCCTCTTCAGCATCAATGAACTCGATCTTTCCCTGGGAAACCAGGGCCATAAAGTCCTCTGCACCGGATCTGACGATCTCGATATCTTCAGGGGTGACTGCGGGGATACCGTTTTCCACAACGATCAGGGGGCGGCGGGCCCGTCCGCGGTCGGTATTGATAACGATCTCATTACTGTAATCTTTGTATGAAATATTGACTTCAGTTGAGACATGCCCGGATCTGCGCATATGTCTGAAGTTTTTGGTGAATCCTGCGGCATCATCGACTTTTCCAATCAAAGCGCCGTCCACGAATACACGTGCCATTTTCTTTTCCATTTTATTCGCTCCTGATTGGCTGGATCTTCATACCCCGGATCACGCGAAGAATCTCTTCCTCATCGGTTCCTTTGCTGATCTCAACAAGCTGGGCAAAGTTTTTCACTAAACCACAGTTCGGTCCTTCCGGAGTTTCGGACGGACAAATACGTCCCCACTGGGTTGGGTGCAGATCACGAGCTTCGAAGTGAGGCTGGGATCTGGAGAGCGGGGAGATAACTCTTCTAAGATGGGAGATGACCGACATGTGGTCGACACGGTCCATAAGCTGGGATACACCAGTCCTTCCGCCGACCCAGTTACCTGTTGCAAGCGGGTGGATAAGGCGTTCGGTCAGGACATCTGCACGGACAACGGTCCCGATGGCAAGCTCTCTGTGTCTCATGCTCGCGCGTTCAAGCTGGTACTTGACATCGCGGGTGAGTCTGTTTAACGAAATACGGAACAGATCTTCCATCAAGTCACCTGCAAGTTTCAGGCGTTTGTTGGAGTAGTGATCTTTGTCGTCGATCCTCCTTTTATTGAGGGCGAGATCGAAACATGCCTCTGCCATCCTGCCGAGGAACTCTGCCTTTGCAATACGGACGTCTTTAGCATACACTTCGTAGCCTTCCTCTCCGGGTTTCAAGGTACTCGGAATGGAGTGGTTCAGGTGCGGGAGAAGGTAGCTGTCTAAAACGAACTCAGCACGTTTTCTCTGGTAATCCTTTGTCTGGTTCGGTGCAAGTTTCTTACCGACATACATGACACCTTCTTCGACGGTAGCGCATTCGCTCTCTTCGAGGTTCTGCATCATGTACGTAAGGACATCTTCCGAAAGGGAAACTGCGGATACGATATCTTCATCAGATTCAAGTCCAAGGGCGCGCATCAGATCTGCAAACCGCAGGTGACCGGCAACGCTCGGGAAGGAGACGTCAATGAGATTCTTTTTATTTTTCTCGACGACCACAAGTGCACGGTAGCCCCTGAACTGGGAGAACACTTTGGATACGTGGATCTGTTCACTATATCTCTCAGTGAACTCGGTCATGATCTTGTTGCTTGCAAGATCTTCGAGGGTCATTAAAACACGCTCGGTTCCGTTAACAATGAAATATCCTCCGGGGTCACTTGGATCTTCACCCTGTTCGGTCCTCTCCTGCTGGGAAAGGCCGCAAAGGTTACAGACCTGGCTGCCGATCATTACAGGAAGCTGACCAATGGTGGTCTCCTGGACCGGATAGACCTTATCACCTTGGTGAAGGGTCATCTCAAGGATCATCGGAGCTGCATAGGAAAGGTTTCTTAAGCGTGCTTCGGCCGGATAGAGTTTGCTCTGCGATCCGTCTGCTTCTCGGACGATCGGCTTTTCAACACGGATCTTCCCCAGTTCGACCCATACGGCCTCCTGGTTCTTTCCTCTGTTAACGATTTCGGTCTCGACGACTCTCTGTTCGTCTACGACTTTCTGGAGGTTAAACTGGACAAAATTGTTATACGAATCCAGCTGGTGGCGGGCAACATGTTCCTGGGAAAAGTACGCGCCTGATAATACACTTCTGTCAATCATGATCTCTTCCTCCGATTATTTTTTCGGCCTTCTTACTACGAGGCGGTAGGACGTGGCTTCGCCTGCAGTCTGGCTCTTTCTTACGATCGTAATGACGTTTCCTGGTTTTGCGCCGCAGGCTTTTACAGCCGGGTCATCATGATAGATTTTCGGAAGGTGATCTTCCAAGATGTCGAAGGTTACGAGAAGAGCTATTACGTCTTCGTCGGTCATGATTTGATGGTCCGGGACCATCTCATGCAGTAATACATTGAGTCTTGTCATGTAGCTCCTAATCAGATTCGTGTGAATACGGTGTCTTGCTGCTGATTATGTCAGGTAGCTGATTCAATTTTTAAAAGTCTGGTTCTTTGGCTTTTGAATGGCCCAATGGGAATGCATTCGCCGGTGGTGTGGTAATGGATGATATACACGCATCGAATAAAATGAGATAAGACATACTATAAACATGTTCCTTATCAAAAAACCCGAAGGCGTGAAGCGGGCTAGGAGGGAGTTGAACCCCCGACCTGCGGATTAAAAGTCCGACGATCTGCCTGGCTGATCTACTGGCCCTTGTGTTTCATCTAGGAAACATCGGTAATAGAATGACATATAAACATATAAATATGTCGCTTTTATACTTCCATTTCCAATCCCTTACAGAATGAATCTAATAGTATATTGGAGCAGCAATTTCTTAATTACTTACCCGTGGAGTCCCATCTAAGAGACTGTGTTAATAAAATAATACTTTTCCAGATTTAGAGGTGTCGATTTGATCCAACTAGTTCCGGTTCTTCTTAGGAATTGTTTTATTGACTTGGAAATTGAACTATAATATACTTAATATGGCAGATATGGATATGTTTCCACGGACCCAGCGTTATCTGGTAAAAGGGTGCAGCCTGGTCACGATTGCAATTTACGTCCTTATTGCGGCTCTTTTGGTAATTACCGCTCTTATTGGTACATTTGAAACCCTGAAGATGATTTGCCTTGCTCTGGAAAATCTAACCCAGATCGCTCTGACGAATGCGCTTCAGAGCATCCTTTTGATCATCGTTATAGCGACCCTGATCGATATGGTCCAGTCCTATGTGCGTACAGGGCGCGTACTTGTCAGACCGATTTTGATAGCGGGCGTCACGACCATGGTCAGAAGACTTCTGGTGACCGATCTGACGTTTGTTGATATCGTAGGAACCACGATAGTTATCCTCGGACTTACAGTCGCTATGATCTATCTCGGGCGTGAGGACCGGAATGTTGCGTCGTTTTTAACAGAGAATAGTGATAATAAGAACCCAGAGAAGCACAAAAATACGGAACTTTCTGAATCCCAGTAATTCTTTTTTTACACGATTGTTCATTATCATATTTCACGATATGTTTCGTGCAGGATATGCCATCCATAAAAGGAGATTTATTCAAACGGCTGAAATAAATTTAAATCCATTAATCTTAATTACCGTTCAAATCCCTTCAATATGATATTGTGACGATGAATAATTCCTGCAATTTCCTTACTGAAGGACCGGTCGGTAAAGCCCTGTTAATAGTGGCACTGCCAATCATTATCAGCAATCTTCTTCAGAGCGTGCTGGAGGGAGTAGACATGTATTTCATCGGCAAACTGGGTGATGTGTCCATCGCCGGAGGTACGATGAGTATAATGGTTCTCATGGTTCTGACCACAGTGATTTTTGGTATTGTGACGGCCACGGCGGCCTTTGTATCACGGGCATACGGGTCAGAGAAGTATGAACGTATTCAGGTGATCCTGCTGCATTCCCTGTATCTGGCACTCGCATTTTCAGCGATCCTGGCAGTGATAGGTATGTTCTTTTCAGAGAATCTGCTTTTGCTGATGGGAGCCTATCCTGAGGTCGCGGCAGAGGGAGCGAGATTCCTTACCACAATGCTGATGGGTCTGTTTGTGATGGTGATTTTGATGACGCTGACAACGGTTTTCCAGAGCACAGGCGATTCGAGGACACCGATGTATGTGATGCTTGGGGTCAATGTGGTAAATACTATCCTTAACCCAACCCTTATCATGGGTCTTGAAGGGGTCCCGGGATCGCGGGATCGGCTTATGCGTCCCTTACCTCGCGGGCAATTGGAGTGCTCCTTTTGATCGGTGTGATGTATCTTCTCCCTTCGAAAAAGAACAGTCCGGTCAAGTTCCCAAAAAAGTTCACGTTCGAGCCGAAGCTCATCAAGGATATCGTCGTGGTCGCGATACCCTCGGCGATCCAGAGCGGTATCTGAAGTGTCGCTTTCCTTTCCAGGACAACGATTATCGCCGTTTACGGGACGGCCGCGGTAGCGGCATACGGTATCTGTCTGCGTCTGGAGATGATGGGGCTGATCATCGTGATGGGGCTTTGTACAGGGGTCGCGGTCATGGTGGGTCAGAATCTTGGAGCTGGAAAAGTTGAACGGGCAGTAAAGGCGGTCAAATATGCAGCCGCGATCAATGCGGCATTCATGCTGGGTGTTGCGGCGCTCTATCTGATCTTTGCAACGGAGTTCCTGAAGTTCTTCGGAGCAACCGGGGAGTCACTCGCTGACGGGACCCTATTTATGCAGATCGTACCGCTGTCCTACTTCCTCATGGCCATAGCTATGACCATGGGTTTTGCGATGAACGGTGCCGGTTATGACGCGTCCGGGGATGTACTCAGCCATTGCAGGTCAGCTGATCGTGCAGGTGGGCCTTGCAGTATTCTTTGCATTCAGCGGATATTCGATCCAGTACATCTGGTATGCAGTTGTCTGCGGAACTTTCGTGATGTTCTGTTTCGATCTGTTTTTCTACACACGCGGCGGCTGGAAGAAGAAGAAGAAGCTGAGGATCGACAGCGAAGAAACGCCTGCAGCAAACTGAAAAAAACAATCGGGAGCTGCAAAATTCAGCACGGCCCGATGAACTTTTTTTTACTCACAATTTTTAGTTGAATATTCTGCGATGGATAAGCCGTCTTAACCGTTCACACACGTCTTGAAAACATGATTTTTCCACCGTGTCGGGGTCGCCAGCCTTCGGCTTGCTCAAGGCTTACGTCGCTTTCTCTCCCCTCGCCAGTCGCCTTCCCGCACCCCCTGAATCAAAAAAAGATCGAGATATTTGCGATTTATTTTGAAAATTACGCGACCTAATAGTGTTTTTTACACAGCTCATCAAAAGCCTTTAGATAGTCCATATCTTCATGCAAATCACGTTCTCAGGAACATTCCTGCAAGCCGGGATTTCGAAAGAACGATCGTTGTCGGTCGTCCGTGAGGGCAGGTGTACGGCGATTTTGTCGCCATGAGCTGGCGTAAGAGACGCTGCATCTGTTCGACCGAAAGCGGCGTATTTCCCTTCACCACCGCACGGCACGCGGCGGTCTTCAGCACCCGGTCAAGGACCTCGTCGGTGCTGCCGACCCCGTCCAAAGCCGCTGCAAGGATAGCATGGATGACCTCCGGGTCGCCGAGCGTCGCCGAGATGACCGGGACCGAGCGGACCATCCAGACGTCTTTCCCAAACGGTTCCAGAACATAGCCGGCAGCGGCAAGGACATCCAACAGATCGGGGAGAGCAGCAATCTCCTTTTTGGAGAGCGAGATCGGGAGCGGAACGATGAGTTCTTGACCGGACTCCGCTGAAGATGAACGGGCAATCAATTGATCATACATGATCCGCTCATGTGCCGCATGCTGATCGACGACGATCAGATCGTCGACTTCGTTCTTTGCGAGGATGTACGTATCGCCGATCTGACCGAGGACTTCGGGAACGAACTGATCCGTTTCCGGAAGATCCCCGGTCTCGGTCCGCCGAAGCTGCTTCTCCGTCTGCTTCAGGGGAGCCAGTCTGGCCTCCCGTTTTCCGGCATATGCAGGCATAGGATCCCCGACGATATCCGCCGGAAGGGTCGTGACCGAATCGCGGGTGGGGACTGACGAGGGGAGTGAAAACGACGTGAGCCTTGAGCAAACCGAAGGTTTGTGACTCGGCGCAGAGCCCGCCGCTGGGGAAAAGACACGCTTTTCATGCAGGGACGGATAGATAGCATCCTGGATCGAACGCATAACTTCCCTCTCGCGGGAAAGGCGGACCTCCCGCTTTGTCGGATGCACATTCACATCAACGTCCCGGGGATCGAGAGTGATATCGAGAAATGCTGCCGGATACATGCCCTTTGGAAGAAGGGTGCCGTATCCTTCGCGGATCGCCCACTGCAGCTGCCGGGACGTCACCTGCCTGCCATTTATCGAGAGATAAAACCGTGTCTGGGTCGTTTTCATCTCGGAACCGGGTCTCGTGATCCAGCCGTCGATTTTCACGGGCCCGAAGCTCCCGGCGACCGGGGTCAGCTCCCGGGAAAAGGAGGAGCCGAACACCGCGGCGATCACATCAGGATATGACCCGGTCCCAAAGGTCTGGAACCGTTCTTTGCCGTTATAGAGCAGAACAAAGGAGATATCCCGGTTCGAAAGAGCGATCCGCTCGACCATATCATACACATGGGACAGCTCGGTCGGCGTGGTCTTCTGGAACTTGCGCCGGGCGGGAGTATTGTAAAAGAGACCCTCGACGATCATACTCGTTCCTTCCGGCGCCCCCATAACGGCGTGCGAGATCAGCGTCCCGCCGTGGATCACGACGCGGGTCGCCTCAGGCGAAGAGGAGCCGCGTTCTTTTGTCGTGAACGTCACCTTCGCAATCGCCGCGATGCTTGCGAGAGCCTCGCCGCGGAACCCGAGCGTGGTGATCCCGTCAAGATCTTCGGGGCGGGATATCTTGCTTGTCGCATGCTGACGAAACGCCAGGAGAGCGTCATCGAAGTCCATCCCGACCCCGTCATCCGTGACGGAGATCCGGGCGATCCCGGTTTTGTCGGCCGAGATGCCGATCCGAACGGAACGTGCGTCCGCGTCCACGGCATTTTCGACGAGCTCCTTCACGACCGACGCGGCACGTTCGACCACTTCGCCCGCGGCGATGTGGCTGATCGTCTCCTCGTCCAGAACCTTGACCCGGTTCATTTCTTCTCCAGCATGGCTTTGAGTTCGTTGATGAACATAAGAGCCTCCATCGGGGTCATCATATTCGGATCAGCTTCACGGATCCGTCCCTCGACAGCGGACGAGACAGGCTCTTCGGCATCCATAAAAAGCATCTGCGTATAGTATTTTTTGCCGCCGGATAACGCATCCTCGGACAGCGCCTCGCGGAGAAGATCCGATGCCCGGACCAGGACCTTTTTCGGGACGCCCGCGATCTTCGCGACATGGATACCGTAACTCCGGTCGGTCGCTCCCGGGATGAGTTTCCTCAGGAACGTGATGTCGTGCTGATCCTCTTTCACGGCGAAGTGATAATTCCGCACACGCCTCAGCTCGGACTCCATCCCGATGAGCTGATGGAAATGGGTCGCAAAGAGCGTGCGGGGACCGGAAGCCCCTTTCCCATGCAGATACTCAAGGACCGATCGGGCGATCGCATACCCGTCGACGGTGCTCGTTCCTCTCCCGATCTCGTCCAGGAGAATGAGGCTTTTATCGGTCGCGTTGTTGAGGATGTTTGCGAGTTCCAGCATCTCGACCATGAATGTGCTCTGCCCCCCGGCAAGATCATCGGATGCCCCGACCCGGGTAAAGACCCGGTCGACGATCCCGATCCGTGCATACCTCGCCGGAACGAAACAGCCGGTCTGCGCCATGATGCAGATGAGAGCAACACTGCGCATGTAGGTTGATTTACCTGCCATGTTTGCGCCGGTGAGGATCAGAATCTGCTGTTCGATCGAACTCATATCGGTGTCGTTTGGCACATAGCCGCCCGGAACGGTGTTCTCGACGATCGGGTGACGGCCGTCCCGGATGAGAAGATCGGTCCCGACGACGAGTTCGGGGCGGACGTAGGCACCGGTGAGCGAAAGGTCGGCGAATGCGGCGATCATGTCAATCGTGCCGATGGATCGGGACGCCTGCTGAAGTGCGGGAACGAACTCCGCGAGATGCGTAAGAAGGGATTCGAAGAGCGAGATCTCGAGAGCGAGAACGCGGTCGTCCGCCTGTGCTATCAATGCTTCGCGTTCGCGGAGTGCGGGGATCGTGAACCGCTCGCCGTTTGCGGTGGTCTGTTTGCGTTCGTAGGTTTCGGGGACGAGATGGAGGTTCGCTTTCGTGATCTCGATGTAATAGCCGAAGACGTTGTTGTAGGCGATCTTGAGCGAACGGATCCCGGTTCGTTCCCGTTCGGTCTGCTGGAGTTCGGCGATCCAGTCGTGGCCGTTCGTGACGATGCTTCTGATCTCGTCAAGGTCCCGGTCGTAACCTTTCCTCATGACATTCCTGTTTTTGTAGACGAGAGGCGGCTCGTCCACGATCGCGGAAAGGATCAGTTCGGCGACGCCGGTGAAGGAGGGAATCTGTTCAAGTTCTTCTTTGAGAAGTCCTTCTGCACCGCAGAGTTCGGCAGTGAGTCCGGGGATAGCGGCCAGACTTGAAGCGAGGGCGAGAAGGTCGCGGGGCGAGGCATTCCCGTAGGCGATCCTGCCTGCGATCCGTTCGATGTCGGTGAATCTGGAGAGGATGCTTCGGACCCCGGAGATAAGGACGGGTCTTTGGGTGAAGAACTCGACCGCGTCGAGACGGTGATCGATCTTTTCCGGCGAGGTCAAAGGCCGGGTGATGGTGCTTCGAAGAACACGGCTCCCCATCGGGGTCTTGGTCCGGTTGAGAAAGCCGAAAAGAGTGGTGTCGTTTCGGTCGCCTCGAAGGGGGTTGAGGATCTCGAGGTTTCTGAGAGTGATCGCGTCCAGGATCATCGCGTCGTTCGAGTATTTCCTGGAGAATCCGTGGATGTGGGGCAGATCGGTCTTCTGCGTTTCCTTTGCGTAGCGAAGAGCTGCCCCCGCGGCGTTCGTGCATTCAGCCGAGCTGATGTCGAATCCTTCGAGGGACGAGACCCCGAACGAGGCGGTGAGTTCAGCGACGCCGTCGGTAAAGATGCCTGAGCGTCCCGGGGTAAGGACCCTGCAGGTGGAGGCGAGGAAGGAGATGAGATCGGCGGGGATCCCCTGCGGGACGAGGATCTCGAGCGGGTTGTACTGTTCTATTTCGGTGGCGAGTGCGGAGAATCCGGATTCGAAGGGGATCTCGCGGACGAAAAACTCACCCGTGGTTATATCGAGGAATGAAAGCCCGATAACGGTTTTTTTCGTGTCGGGACAGAGTGCCGTGAGGTAGTGGGCAGTCGATCCGGGGATGACGTCGGCATCGATCGCGGTTCCCGGGGTGACGACCCGGACGACGTCCCGTTTTACGACGCCTTTTGCAAGTTTGGGGTCTTCGACCTGTTCACAGATGGCGACTTTGTATCCTTTGCGGATCATCCGCGGAAGGTAGAGGTCGAGTGCGTGATAGGGGATGCCGGAAAGGGGGATCGGGATCCCGTCGGGGTCTTTGGATCGGGAGGTCTGGACTATGTCGAGTTCGCGGGCACAGATCTCGGCGTCTTCGAAGAATGTCTCGTAAAAATCACCCATCCGCATGAAAAGGATACAGTCAGGATATTTTTCCTTGAATGTTTTGACCTGTTCCATTGCAGGAGTGAGTGTTTTCGGAGAGACCATATTGGGAATATGTTGTTCTTGAAAGGGTATGAATGATTTGGAACGCGGGCCGAGCCAACGGCTCGGCTTTAGCGGAGCAAGTTTGAGTGAAGCGAAAACTTGCGACTGTGGGGCACGAAGTGCCCTTAACTGAGCAAAACACCGCAGGGGTTTTGCGACTGCGGCCCGACCCGAAAAGGCAAACGGACATCGGGATTTAATAAGTTTCACGCAAGATATGAGATATGCATTTTTTATAATTTGAACGAGCGGGAGACAAAAATTTCCAGAATGAAAATATCTCCCGGAAGTTCATGCCCGGAGACAGTAGTGCAGTCTGACGTTTACGTGAAGGCAGAATAGTGCAGCCAATAATGCTGTATCTTCCGGGATTTTTCATTAACGGAACCGGTTCACCACACAGTGCATACCGGTTCCAGCATCTTCCCCTCCCAGTTCCGGATGTCAAAGGGTATCATCGATAAACGTCATTAGCAGTGGAAAATACACTCCGGTGCGTTCTGTGTTGACAACTCAAAAGGATGGATGGATGAATGGATGCCGGCAGCCTGACCCTCCCTAGTCCATGAACTTCAATGAATCGGCCTTGAGAACAATTCAGAACAAAACGAGAATCAGAAATGCAATCAACCATAACCCCGGGTCCATCCGGGGAACGAACCGGCCCGGCCGGAACAATGACCGGAACCCACCCTCAAACAGATATGCAGAACGAGAAAAATCCAGGAATCCCGGGCTGTATACGTAAGATGTCCTGATGCGAACGGCTCTTCTTCATGGGTCCATTATTCACGATAATCATGGCAGCCCGAATCACCGGCACTGTAAATACAATGCGGCTACGGACGGCGCTTGATGCTGCATCGCTAAAACACCCGCTCATGCGTGCAAAAGTCATTTTCGATGAAAGGCATGAGGCATGGTTCTCATCACAAGGCGTCCCGCCGGTCCCAATGAGGATCGTGACGAGAACGTCAGAACAGCAGTGGCTCGAAGAACTGAAAGAAGAAGCATGTGTGCCGTTCGATATCGGCAGCGGACCGCTCATTAAATTGGTCCTCATGCAGTCACCAGAGGTATCAGACCTCCTCATTTTTGCTAATCACGGCATAAGCGACGGCATAGCGATAGCAAATCTCATCCGGGACATCCTTTGCCTGTATGACGATCCTGCACAGGAAGTCCGCGTGCTGGACCCTTCAGACGTTCTTGATCTGATACAACCGGGCATATCCCTAAAGGGGATTGCTGCCCGGTTCTTTGCCGGGGTTGGTAACCGAAAGTGGAATAAGAACCCGTACTACTTCGGAGCAGATGAATATACTGCCCTGTACCGGTGTTACTGGGAGAAGCGAAAACCTGGTCTTGTGCTTCTGGAGTTCGATCCGGATGAATCGGCACAGCTTCTTGCAGCCTGCAGGAGTCATGGGATCACCGTAGGATCGGCACGCTCCACAACATGTCTGGCAGCCCGCAATGATATCATCGGGGAATTTCCAAAACAACAGCAGACGGTAATGGTCCCCTTCGACCTGAGACCCAGGCTGGATCCGCCTGTCGGGAATGTCTTCTGTTTCTGCGACGGCGGGGTAAAATTCCCGTTATCCTGGTCCGTGAAAAAAACATTCTGGGATAACGCAGCGGATCTGCATAAGGAGATCCACGCGAGAATAGATGTCCTTGACCCGTCATGTCTCGATATCCCGGAATTCGAACCTTCGTTTATCGATGCATTATCGGCGTTTAGTCTATTCACAGATAAAATCCCGGAAGCATATACCCGTACTGAAACCATGCAGCGATTCATCGAGGATACCAGAAATGTTGCCTTCTCGTTCAATCGCAATTATGAGCAGAGCCTGCCCGGCTTTGTGCCTTCAAATGTCGGAAGGATCGACATACTGGAATCTCCAGGCAGTCTCCACCTTGACCGGCTGATCTTCCTGCCGGGCATTAGTGATCATAATCCGCTGTCCATAGGCGGGGCAGGTGCCGGAGGCAGGATGGTCTTCGCCCTGCCGTTTGTCGATCCTTCGGCAAAGACCGGGACATCTCCGGAAGTTGAATTGATCCGGATCCGGGATCGGATGCTCGAAATCCTGGGATTTCCGGACAAGGTAAACGACAAGGCGCTGGGGTGATATACAAAACCCCGCACCTTTCACATCTCCCGCCAAATACCCGCTAAAAATCCCTAAAAATCCCGAAATAATAGAGATAATTACTGATTGAAGTCCGGGAAATATACATTAATTATCATACAAATGCCAAATAACGTTTAACGAAACGTCGAACGTCAGTACCTGACGGGGGAGCGTTTCTGCAAAGAAAATGAAGGTGGATGCAGTGGAAAATACAATGGATTTACTCGAAGCGATCAAAGCACGTCATTCATTACGCAGCTTTACAGACAAAATGATCGAAGGGGACATAAAATCCTCCCTTCAGGAAGAAATCGAAGAATGCAATCGGGAAAGCGGACTGAATATTCAGTTATGTCTCGATGAGCCCAATGCATTCGGCGGCATGCGGGCACACTACGGGAAGTTTGAAAACTGTAAAAACTACATCGCCCTCATAGGCATCGCCGGAACCGATGAAAAGTGCGGATATTACGGTGAGAGACTCGTACTGAAAGCACAGCAGCTCGGACTCAACACGTGTTGGGTCGGGATGACATACAGCAAATCGAAAGCACCCTGCACCCTGAACAAAGGCGAAAAGATCCAGCTCGTGATTGCGCTCGGATATGGGAATACATCGGGTAAACCACATAAATCAAAGGACATGATGCAGCTCTGCAAAGTCGAAGGGGAGATGGAATACTGGTTCAAAAAGGGTATGGAGGCCGCAATGCTTGCTCCGACAGCGATGAATCAGCAAAAATTCACCATAACGCAGAGTGGAAACACCGTCTCCGCAAAACCGCTTGCCGCATTCTTTTCCAAATTTAATATCGGGATCGTCAAATATCATTTCGAGATCGGGGAAGGGATAGAGAATTTCAGTTGGAAAGAAGTATAGAGAGAATTGTAGAAAAAAAGAAATTATCAAAAGATATTAAATTATTATTTTTTTGGGGGGGTATTACAGCAAAGACACCAGATCGCGGAGCACGGCTTCCGGATCTTTTGCCTTCACTACGCTTGACGCAAGCAGAACGCCGTCCGCTCCAAGATCGATGGCTGTCTTCACGCACTCGCCCGACTGGATCCCGGCGCCGCAGAGAACTTTCACATCCGGGCTGATGCGTTTCACTGCAGCAACCGAGTTTTTGATGATATCCGGATTCGATTTTGCAACAGAGATCCCTGATCCGATCAGCTCCGGCGGCTCGATCACCACATATGTCGGCAAAAATGCCGCCGCAGCTGCCGAGACCGTCACATTATTTGTGCAGACCACCGACTCCAGATGGTTGATCTTGGCCGCTTCCACGCATGCCTCGATCTCGGCGATCGTGAGTCTCCTTTCCGAGTGATTGATCAGCGAACCGACGCAGCCTGCCGCCCTGATAGTGAACGCAGGGATCCGCCCGGTGAAAGCTCCTTCCACCGCATCGATATGCTGGGCATACACCGGGATCTCGTAATGTTTGCAAAACGGGTGAAGCTCCACAAACTGCGGAGCTACGCCTATCGTCACCCCTGACTCCTGCATAACAAGTTCTGCGGCCGAACCTATCTGTCCTGCCGCATTACCCGCCCCTTCACGGTATGATTTGAAGTTTACAAGAATAAGCGGGGACGACATTATTTCCTCTTCACCTGAAGAACATCGCCGAGAGTCGTCGATGCGACGCCGCCCGCCTGAAGCTTGTCGTCATCGTCCTGCAAATCAAGAAGAACGATCTCAAGTTCCTTCTCGAGCTTCTTGCGTTCGTCCTCTGTCGGGGCACGGTCGCCGCGCTCGAACTTCTTGATATCGCCTTCCTGCATCTTCAATACGAATGCAAGATCCTTCTGGGTAAAGCCCTTCGCGAGCCTTGCGGTTGCGATCCGCTGGGGGTAATCCTCAACGATATCGCCCTCGATGTAATCGAACATATCCCGCTTGCGGTTCGCCTGCTGAGCTCCACGAGACTGAGCAGGTGCCTTCGTCGTAATAACCGGGCGGCCGAACGACATAACTGGAGCACGGGGAGCCTGAACTTCGGTCCCGAGTTTGGCACACTTGTCACAAACTCTCATCGGCTTTGCTCCCTCAATCTGCACCAATCTGCCCTTCTTTGACAGTGCTACCCCACATAACTCACAATATTCTGTCTGCATGATATACTCACTCATCTATATTTCCCCTCGCATACATTAACCCTTTTCCTATCCGGCAAGAAGTGAGATCTTTGAATGACGGGAAACGGAGAACACGGTATTTTCTAAAACTGCCGGAACCGCCGAGGTCTTATTCCGAAAGCTACTTTACTGAATTCATCAGATATACCAATCATAAGGCATTCTTATGACTGAATCAGGGCAGGATGACAATCAGGATGTGGTCAAACCGACCATGTCCGTAGAACCGATTATTTCGTCAGAGGAACTTGCACAACTCAGAAAAACCAACATTGCCCTAGAAGGCCGCAATTATGAGTTACGGGAAACGGTCAGACAGCTCAGACTCCAAGCCGCGGCAACGGAATCTGAACGGGATCAGTTCAAACGCGAGGCAAAAAAGATCAAAGGTGAACTGGAACAATACCGCACGCCTCCGCTCGTGATCGGGACGATCGAAGCGCTCGCATCCGAAGACCGGGTCATCGTCAGGAGCACCACCGGTCCACAGTTCCTGTCAAAGGTTGGCGAGACCGTCAACCCGGCAGATCTTATCGCGGGACGACAATGTGCCCTGCATCCCCAGTCATTCGTCCTTTTCGAGGTCCTGCCCAATAAATACGACACCCTCATCTCAAGTATGGAAGTCGAAACAGCACCAGACGTCAGCTACGCGGATATCGGCGGACTGGAACACCAGAAGACCCTCTTACGGGAAGCAGTAGAACTCCCGCTCCTCAATCCGGAGTTGTTCGAGAAAGTGGGCATCGAACCGCCGAAAGGCGTTCTCCTCGTCGGCCCGCCCGGGACCGGAAAGACCCTGCTTGCAAAAGCAGTTTCCCATGAAACGAACGCCGTATTCATCCGGGTGGTCGGATCCGAACTTGTCCAGAAATACATCGGCGAAGGCGCACGGCTCGTGAGGGAACTCTTTGCTCTTGCACGGGACAAGGCGCCGGCGATCATCTTCATCGACGAGATCGATGCGATCGGAGGCTCCCGAAGTACCGATGCCTACTCTGCCGGAGATCACGAGGTGAACCGGACCCTGATGCAGCTGTTGTCCGAGCTGGACGGATTCAATACCCACGGCAATGTGAAGATCATCGCGGCTACGAACAGGAACGATATCCTGGATCAGGCTCTGCTCCGACCAGGACGGTTCGACCGGATCATCGAGTTCCCGCTTCCGGACGAGGAGGGACGGCGGACGATCCTTGCAATTCACACGCGAAAGATGCATCTCGACAAGAGCGTGTCGCTCGAAAAGATCGCCGGAAACACGCCGGATATGAATGGGTCGGAGCTTATGGCGATCTGTGTCGAGGCCGGCATGAATGCCGTCAGGAATAAAAAGACCAAGATCAGCGGCGACGACTTCACGAAAGCGATTCAGGCAGTCAAACTGGGACGCAATCAGAAGATCACATCCCTACCTGACGGAATGTATTCATAATTCTTTTTTTATAATTTTTTGAAACACAGCTGTTTGATTTTTAAACTTCCGAGATAAGTCTGTCGAGTCGTGGATGTTTTTCGATGCTGACCTTTTTGGTTGTACTTCGGTTTCGTGTACGGTATGGTTTGGGGTGTACCACTCATCACACGAAACTCACAAAAATAATCACAAAAACACGAAAAGAAAAAGATCTGGAAGGCGATATACATGTGACACCCTCCCCAGTCCCCCACACAAAACTTCCGAAAATCAACGAAATTCACGAAAAGGGGGACAGGGGCGGATGAGAGAGATAGGCATTCTACCCCCTGATAATGGGGTGCGGGGACGCGACTCCGGCGCGGAGCGTCCCGCGGTGGAAATATCTTAATTTCGGAACATATGAACGATCCGAGCAGCTCATCTATTACGGATATTCCTCCTCTCTGCTAAAAGAATCCATTACAAGAAACCGGGAAAAAAAGGGACAAAGATCATTCGCATCCATCCGCAAATATTTTTCATATTTTTTCACCGCAGGACGTTACTTTTGAAGGGGTCGGCATTATCACGGCAGACTTATTACATCCCCAAAGCAAACACAAATTAATGATTCATATTATTCCAAAACCGACCGATACGCCGACCGACAACTCCACCGGCATGGTCAAGGCCGAACTCAAACGGCGGGGCGTCCCATTTGTGACCCTTGACATTGCATCCGTCGATCCGTTCGATCTCCCCGTTTTTGGCGAAACCATCTGGGCCTGTGGGATAAAACAGGACGGGGTCCAGTTCGAACTCCTCAAAGCTCTTGAACTAGAAAATCATGTGATCAACTCCCCCGAAGCTATCGCAATCTGTGCAAGCAAAGTCACGACGACCGCAAAAATACTCAGAGCCGGAGCACCAAGCCCGGCGACATGCTTCACGAACAGCAAAGAAAAGGTCCAGAAATTTATCGACGCACACGGCGGAAAAGCGGTCTACAAACCAGTCTACGGGTATGACGGAAACGGGATCTATCTGTTCCACGCGGCCGATGAGATCAAAGAAGAACCGCCGTACTATGTGCAGGAGTATGTGAAAAACGACCGTGACTACCGGATCTTCGTCATCGATTATGAAGCGGTCGGGGCGATAAAACGCGAATCCGCACATCTTACCCACAATATCCATCAGGGCGGATGCGGACAGGCAGTCGAGATCCCAAAGGATATGGCTGACGCAGCAGAAGGAGCGGCACGTGCGGTTGGGATCGACTACTGCGGGGTCGATCTCCTCCCGCTCGAAGACGGCGGGTATACTGTCCTCGAAGTGAACGGCACCCCGAACTGGCACTGCATGACGGCACCAATCCCGAAACTTCTTGCAGACTATCTGATACGTCAGGACAAAGAAGGCAGGAAATGATTAAATAATACCAGACTCTATTTCTGGTATGAATAAAAATCTTTTTATATCCCTTATTGCGGGAATTATTTTTCTGTGCCTCATTACTGCAGGCTGTATAACAACGTCAGACATTCCCGGGATCGAGACCGAGACCCCCGTACAGCTGGATCCGATCTTTGGGACCTGGACCGCGAAAAAACTCACCTCACAAGGAGATAATGAGTATTACACAATGGTCTTCAACGAGGACGGGACCGGAAAAGTCACCGTAAAAGGTATGGGAACAGAACTCACATCTGATTTCACCAGGACCAAATCAAGCAATCTCAATTATAAGATGTACTTTGAAATCGCGGCATCAGGATTTTCCCAGCAGAACACGCTTGTTATGAAAAGTGACGAAAATACCTGAACAGTGATCGGAATCGAATTTATGAGAAGCTAAAAGAGTTGAGGGGGAATCCCCTTTTTTTACTGTACCTTTTCGGATTCCATTTCCTTGAGCGTACGTTCGGCAAGCTCCTTCATACGTAACGGCGTCCCGCGCGAGGAGATGGTCTCGATCTCTTTCATGGCAGATGCAATCTCGGAGCCGAGAATGAATATTGCATATTTGTGCTCAAGTTTACTCCGGTTGACCATATCCGGGGTGATTTTCAGTGCATTGTATTGGGGGAACTTCAGATCGGGATTTAATGACTCGTAGTAGACCTTTATGTCAAAAAATATTTGGTGAAGCTCAAGTAATTCTTCCTTGTGCATGATGCTAAATATATACGGGGGGAAATGTCTTAATTATTTGCGTGCCTTCAGATTCGGCAGGCAAAAAGTTCTATCTAATCCTCCACCCAAATATAGGCATATATCGTCGGGAGTTGGGAAGAGTTGAAATCCATCTATGTATTAGGTCACCGGCACCCGGATACGGACAGTATCTGCAGTGCCATCGGCTATGCCGCATTTCTCAATAGGGACGGTGCGGACACTTATATCGCTGCACGATGCGGCGACCTGAACGCCGAGTCGAAGTATGCTCTCGCAAAATTCGATGTCGAAGGACCTGCCCTTGTTCTGAGTGTCGAGCCATCGGTAGCAGATATCCCATTCACCCACCCGGAAAGTGCAAATGCGGAAACACCTACGATCGATGTTATCGAACTGATGGATACGAACAATCTGCGGAATCTGCCGATCATGGATGCGAAAGGAAATCTTATCGGGCTCGTGAGTGAACACGGTCTTGCTCGGGCATATGTTTCGAATACGAAGATGGAGGCGCTTTCCGTTTCCCCCGTGAGTGTGGATACGCTCGCACGGATCCTGCACGGGACGGTGCGGGTGAAGAATCATACGGTCCTTGAAGGGGCCGTGTATATTTCGATCGACGCCCTGCATGTGATTCTCTCCCGCATCACGAAAAAGGATATCGCCATCGTCGGAGATGACGAACCGACCCAGCTCGCACTGACCTCGGCAGGGATCGCGGCGCTGATCATCGCTGATTCTGCCCCGGTCGGCGAGCGGCTTCTTGCCTCGGCCACAGAGAAAGGCGTCACGGTCATCTCGACCGAAGTCGACGCGTTCGGAGTCGCGAAGATGATCCACCTGACCCTGCCCGCCGAGTCGATCATGACAAAGGACGTGCCGATCGTTCGCATAGCGGACACGATGGAATATGTCAAACAGATCGTCTCGAACTCGAAGTACCGGACGGCCTGTGTCGTGGACGAGAATGGAAAACTGCTCGGCACGATCTCCCGGAACTCGCTGATGGAGGATGTGGCGAAGTCAGTGATTCTGGTCGATCACAACGAGTACAGTCAGGCGGTCGAGGGGATCGAAACCGCAGACATCATCGAGATCATCGATCACCACCGGCTCGGAGCGATGGCGACCCTTCGCCCGATCCGTTTCGATATGGAACCGGTCGGCTCGACCTCGACGATCGTAACGAGACGGTTCATGGAAGCGGGTATCAAACCCAAAAAGGAGGTGGCAGGGATCCTTCTCTCCGGTATCCTTTCGGATACGCTCGGTCTGAAGATGTCGACGACCACAAAACAGGATGAGGACGCCGTCTTGTTCCTTTCGGAGATCGCCGGGGTCGATCCGATCGCCTACGCAAACGAACTGATCGCGGAAGGGATGTCCCTTTCCGGGGTCTCGCAGGAAGAACTGCTGGAGCGGGACACAAAGGAGTATAATCTGTCGGGAAAACGGGTCATCATTTCCCAGGTTCTCGTGCCGTCTTATGTATATGCGAAGACCAATGAGGAGGCGATCTTTGCAGCGCTGGATGCAAAGCTCCGGCAGCCGCATACCCCGGACATTTATCTTGCATTATATACCAGTGTCTCGGAGATGGGATCGGATATGTTTGCGGCAGCGGATGATGCGACGATGCTTGCCATGAACTGGGAGAGAAAAACCATGCATCTTCCAGGAGTCGTTTCACGAAAGAAAGACTTCGTGCCAAACATCGGAAGAAGACTTGACACGATCTTTTAATTCTTTTTTATAAGACATCTTTTTATACTTCAGACAGACAACTAGGATAAAACTATGTCCAGAATTTTGGTAGTAACACTTGGACATTTCATTTTGCTGCTGGTATTTTTCAGTGGGTGTGTGAGTCAAATAGTATCGTCCAATACGACAGAACGTACCGTGGTCCCGGTCGATCCGGGAGCGAATAAGACCATTACGCCGAACAATCTCAGTATTTACCATTACAACGGCTTTGGCGAATGGACGTACGGTGACGGCGTGCCGATGACCGTGAGAGATGACATCACTGACGGAGTGACTCCGACGGGCGAGGGCACAACGTTTCTTTCGTTTGCAACGATCTCGGATATCCACATCACCGATGAGGAGTCACCGCAACAGGTGATCGCTCTTGGCTATCTCAGCCCCTTCCCTTCGGCATATTCACCGGTCTCGATGTATTCGACCCAGGTGCTGGATGCCACAGTGAAGACGATCAACAACATTAACAAAGAGAATAAGCTGGATCTTGTTCTGTCCCTTGGAGATGCAGCGAACAATGATCAGTATAATGAACTGCGCTGGTTCATTGATGTTCTTGATGGAAAAACGATCGATCCGACCTCGGGAGGAAATGCCGGGAAGGAAGATATCTATTATCATAAGACGTTTACGGCAGAAGGTCTGGATGTGCCCTGGTATCAGACGATCGGGAATCACGATCAGTTCTTTACGGGCGTGTTCGCGATCTATGAAAACATAAGCCAGATGTATCGCGGCGATACGGTTGCGAATATGCGGCTCGACGTGCTGGCGACCGGAGACCCGTCGCTTACCGGCTATTATATGGGTTTCTTTAATGGATCGGACCCGAACAGTACCATCATCGGGATAGGCAATGCTTCAGAATTTGCGTCAGCTCCAACAGTGATCGCAGATCCTGACCGTCATGCTCTTGCGGAGAATGGAACCCGGATCGGGTTCATGCAGGAGTTTTTGAACTCGAGTTCCCTTCCCTATGGTCACGGATATACGGAAGAGATGATCGCGGACGACTTTGCATGCTATACGTTCGACCCGGTGGAGGGTATCAGGATCATCATGCTGGATGACACAACCGTGAACGGTTCAACGATCGGCGATATCTGGGCAAACGGCCGCGGTTCACTTGATGAAGAGCGGTTCGCCTGGCTGAAGGCCGAGCTGCAGAAAGGACAGGATGAAGGTGTTCTGATGATCATCGCGGCACATATCCCGATCGCGACGATGGAGGTGGGTTCACCTTCGGGCTGGAGTACCTACTCCGAGGTTTCTCAAGAGGAACTGATCACCGAGCTGCAGAAGTATTCGAATCTGCTGATGTGGGTCTCAGGACATAACCACAGAAATACGATCATGCCGATCGAGTCGCCGGATCCGGAGCATCCCGAGTATGGATTCTGGGTCGTGGAGACGGCATCACTGAGGGATTTCCCGCAGCAGTTTAGAACGTTTGAGATCACGCAGTATTCTGATGAGCGTGTCGGGATCAAGACGGTGTGCGTGGATGTGGGTGTGGAAGGAAACCCGCTTGCGGAGAAATCCCGGTCATATTCGATTGCGGCAGCACAGATGGTAAACCATACTGATGTCGCTATCGAGAATGCGGAGCTTCTTGTCCTGGTGCCTGGTGAAGTGAGCTGGCGGATCGACGGCGTAGCCGGCGATCTTAGCTGAGGCTGGCTACCCCGTAGGGGTGACCTCAGCCGAGCAAGGCTTTGCCTAGCGACCAAATCTTTGATTTGCGATCCGGCTGAACCAACTCATACTTTTTTTGATATTGAGCTATTTTTTGGCGGGATTCTTTGCGTGTTACCATCTTCGCAAGTCTATCGACTTGGTCGAAAGTCACGAAAAGGGGCGGGGCGTTTTATCGGGGAAGACTGAGACTATAAATGAAAATTAGTAATTGGCAAGCGGAGCCCAGTATCCGTTCTTTTTGGGACCAACACGCTCGATTATCCCGTTGTCCGACATATTTTTGATGATTCGGGTAACCGTACTTCGCGGATATCCGGTTATTTCCACGATCTCGGCAATGGTTATCCTGCTGTTTCCTTTGATGAGATTGAGAATGGTTTGTTCTTTTTCACTTAACGGGACGCTCGGCTTGCTGAGATCCGTTTCATACATGTTCAGCGCATTGCTGATGACGGAGAGCATGAACTCGACAAAATATGTTGAATTGCCTTTTTTCCCGGATTCGCCCAGAGCATCGTAATACTGCTGACGTGATTCGTGAATGAGGGATTCGATCGGGATCCAGGAAAAGAGCGGTTCCCATTTGGAAAGAATGAGTGTCTGCCACAATCTTCCCATGCGGCCGTTTCCATCGATGAACGGGTGAATGAACTCCAGCTCGAAGTGGAAGACGCAGCTTTTTATGAGGGGGTGAACATCTGAGGATCTTGCCCTGGCAAAGAGGCTGCTGATGAGTTGTGGGACGGGCGAGGCGGGAGGAGCCATGTGGACAACAGTATCCCCGGAGAATACGCCGACGCCTTTAGTCCGAAACCTGCCGGCATTATTGATGAGATCTGCTGTCATCAGTTTGTGAGCGTGCAGAAAGTCATCTACAGAGTAGGGATCTAAGGAGGGAAGGAGTTCATATGCCTGAAAAGCGTTTTTGACTTCCCGGATCTCACTAGGGGGTCCCAGAACATGTTTCCCCTGGATGATATCGGTTACTTGTTCAAGAGTGAGGGTATTGTTTTCGATGGCAAGGGAGGAATGGATGGAGAGAATCCGGTTGGCGTGATGGAGACGGGGATTCCTGCTCATATTGATTCCGACGATGAGTGTCCCGATACGCCGGCTGATTTCTCCGACCCGTTCGATCATGGTGTTGGTGATGGTGAACGGGGAGTCTGTAGTTGCTGCCATTATCTATTGAGTATTGGTTTTTGGGGATAAGGAACTTTTGACGGGAAGGGGGGCGCGGGAGGGGGACTGGCGAGGGGGGCGACATAAGCCTTGAGCAAGCCGAAGGCTAGCGACCCCGGCGCGGAGCGGCCCGCGGCGGGGAATCCTATTTTTGGATTCAGTTAAGAGATTTTTTGTATTAAATCCACTTTAATTTGGTGTGAGGGGGGTTAACCATTAATATATTGTTAGATTGAATATGTTCTCAATGCAATCTCCTTTTCCAAAAAATATTAATAATGAGGCTTGGGATATTGGGCGAGAAATTGACAAAGCGTTCGATGAAAAGAGAGAGCCCGATGTTGAGTCTATATTGGCTAAAGCAAACAGCCTTCTCCCAAATATTGATATTTATTCTCAAGCCCATCTGCATTATTTCCTTGGAACTATATATGGTGATTTAACACCAGCAATGCCAAAAGAGAGAGCAAAATATTGAACAGAAGTTATTGCACTTTCATAAATGTAGTGATTTCCTGCGGGATTTAGAAAAATCAACTGATTTTGTAAAATATAAACATCTTAATGAATTAAAATCAAGCTTCTACGTAAATTATGCGAATGTTCTTATAAGTTGCGGGAGACTGATTCCAGCTTTGGAATGTTATTCTAAAGCATTAATGATCAAATAAAATTTTGCCAGAGCAATCGGTAATAGCGGGATGTCCTATTTCCAATTTGCTGCACGTGTAACTGATATAAATCATAGTAAAATTTTTGATTTTTCGGCCTATCACTTATTACTATTTACAATAGCTCATCCTGAAGGTCTTAGTAAGGATGAAATTGCCGGATATACAGATATAATTAATAGATATACTCAGGAATATCGGCAAAACTATCTTAACACACAACCTACGATTTCAAAA